>JAFDYU010000003.1 GCA_018267285.1 Bacteroidota bacterium
ACACCATCCCCAGAAGCTAAATCATTTGCCGTAAAGGTAAACGCAACTACTTCAGTTGCTTGCGTAGTGGCAATGGACGATAAGGAAACTGATCCTGTACCACCTGATAATGTTGACGTTACATCCGCATTTGGAGTCAGCTTACTCCCGGTAGCAGGTGAGGTTGTGTTATAACATGTACCTGTTGTGTTATACTCCATCACTGATACATAATATGTATGGTTTCCGGTAAGGTTAGTAACTGTTACCGTACTACCAGTGCCAACATACACCACATAATCATCATTGCCTGATTCCGCAAAAGAGCTCCCGCTTCCAAAAGCGTTGCCTCCATCACTATAAGAAGTGCCCGAGGAAGGCACACCAGCGGCACCTACGGCACTTCCATCACGCATTAGGACGATCACACCACCGGTTCCCGTGCCCCGGGTCCAGTTGATTACCATACTTCCCGCTACAGTGGTACCAAAGGTTACATTGGTTGCTTGCGTAGAGGGTGGTGTACAAAGTGTTGTAGTATTGGCACCGCTTGGTGATGTTATTTTGTAGTTTACGTTTACTCCCGATCCGCTGTAGGGATAAACTTTATAGTAATAAGTTGTAAGCGGTGTTAGTCCACTATCGGTAAACGTTCCGGCTGCACTGGTATAAACAACGGTTTCACCCGCAGCTATGGATGATCCAACGGTATAAGCAGTTCCGTCTGATGGGGCTGTTCCCGGTGCACCGCCTGCTTTTCTAACTACCAGATATCCCCCCGAAGCGCCCGTTGCCCCTCCTACCGTTACATCAATAGACACATCCGTTATATTAGAAAATGTTGGCGTACTTGCTGAAGAGGAAGGCTCCGTAAACACCGTTACCACCGGGGCAGTTGGGCTTGTTTTGTAATCTGGTGTTGGAGTGCCTGCCGTGGTATAGGGATAAATGGTGAATTCGTATTGATTGCCTGAGGTGAGGTTACTCCATCCAGCGTAGGTATTTGTACCAAAGTTAATACTCTCAACTCCATTCCACGTACTGGTTTGCGAGCTTAAATTAGCATCATTTGCAGGCGCAGCTGTGCCATCGGAAAAAGTTGGGTACGCTCCGCTATTAGTAACATCCCTTGCAACAATCAAGTATTTAGCAGGCGCAGGAGTTCCAGCGGACCCTGTCCAGTTTAGAGTAATGGCAGTGGCTGTTGCGGTTGCGGTAAAACCGGTAGGGTAATTTGCCGGCTCATCGGTCGTCTTTTGTGTACCGCTAAGCGGTGATGTGATTAAATAATTTTCTGTTCCCCCTGAACCATTAAACTCATACAGGTTAAAGGTATAGGATGTGTTTGCTGTAAAACCTGAGAGCGCTACCGAGTTGCCGCTTCCGATGTACATTACGTAGCTGCCCGAAGAACCTATGTCTGTTCCAGAACCAAAAGAGGGGTTGTCGGTATATGTAGTTCCATCCGTAGGTGCGGTTGGTGCTCCCCCCTGCTTTACAACTAAAATACGGGAAGTTCCACCTCCTGCACCCGGCACAGTCCAATTTACAGTTAGGGTAGTATTGGAGACGCTGGTAAACGTCATTGTGGTAGATTGTGCAGTGGGCTGGGCATAATAAATAGTTGCCGACAAAGTAGGCTGTGTTACGGAGTAATTTCCTGCTTGTGCACCGCTAAGTGCATAACCGCTTGTGTTTACGTTAATGCCAACTCCAGGGCCTGTGCTTGCAAAAGTACCCGCAGCCGATGTGGCATCAACAGAAACAGCATCCCCGGTATAGGGTTTGCCATCACTTGTAGAGCCTGTGCCTGCTGTTTCGGAGGATAAGAGCGCTGGAGTACCACCTAAGGTAGCAGCAGTTGTTGCATCATAACCTTTGTTGTTTGCGGTAGCGCCTGTTATTGTTAAAGCCTTGGCACTGATATCTGCAGTTGGAGACGGCTGCGTTAACGTATAGTTAGCTGAGGCCGAACCGGATATTGTATAGCCACTGGTAGTTATTGTTTTGCCCGTGCCCACATTTGCATTCGAAAAATTGCCCGTGGCACCGGAATCATCTAAGGTTACATTGCCTACATCTCCAGCAATAACCCCACTTAACACAGGGGAGCCACCCAATGTTACGGGTGTTGTTTTATCGTATGTTTTATTTGATGCCGTTGCTCCTGTTATGGTGAGATTCGCTGTAGTAATGGTAGCGGTAGCCGTGGGCTGCGTGAGCGAATAATTGCCTGAGGCAGATCCGGTAATTGCATAGCCGCTACCGTTTACAGTTTTTCCGGTGCCCACATTTGCATCAGAAAAATTGCCTGTGGCGCCTGATGCATCTATCGTAACATTACCTACATCTCCTGCCAAAACACCATTTAAAACGGGAGTTCCACCCACGGTGGTAGCAGTACTGCCATCATAAACCTTAGAAGTTGCAGTTACTCCGGTAATGGTTAATGTTTTAGGATTAACTGTGCTTGACGTTGTGGGTTCATTAGCAGATGTTGCTCCTGACACTAATGTAATATTGCCTGAATAAGGAGAGCCTGCCACCGTGGCTGTTGCTTTTAGGCGAACATATACTGCGGTTCCTGCTGCAATGTTACCACCTCCACTTGATGTAGCTGTAAAGCTAATTGATGAGGCAAAACCACTTCCCGATGTTTTTGAAACCTCAAATCCCGAAGGTGGAGTAACGGTCAATATTGCGCTGGCACCAATACTACTGGCACTAAACGTAAAACTCGTTTCGGATGAGGCAGTTCCATAAGTTGTTGATAAAGCTGAGAGTACACCCGTTGGCATTATTGACTGTGCCTGACTAAGCCAAGCGGTAAAAAACAAAGGAAAAAAAAGAGTAAAAAATCTCTTCATAATATTTTTATTGTTAAGAAAAATCAAAATCTGTCTAATTGAATATTAATAATCTTTACTGAATTATTCCGTCCGAGTCGGTCTTCATCAACAGCACACAACTAACACCGGCCAGCACGGTAGTGCCTAACACTATGTACCCGCCATCGATGGCTTGCAATACCTGCACGCCATTATCCGGAAACTGGCCTCCATAATCTTTTGTCCACAACATTACTCCATGGCTATCTACTTTAATTAAATGATAGTTGGTATCGGTACCTTTTTGTAGCGTGTTGAGCATTAATAAGCCGCCCTCGTGGGTAGAAGAAATTGAGTTTGCCGGAACAATGTTATTTTGAGGCGTAATGGTGTAGCTCATGGAGTCGAGCAAATTGTCGTTGAAATCGGTGCTTGCAAAAGCAACTTTCGAATAGTTGGTTGCCGTACCCGGTAAACTGTAGCTGCCCACCATGGCAAATCCGTTTCTAAAAGGGCAAACATCGGCCGAAGTAAGATTGAAGGTTACATTCCCATTGGGATTGTAAAACTGATGCAAGGTGCTGCCGTCTGTTGTAGATACTTTAATCAAGCTCATTTCAGAATTGGCTGTCTGTGGGTTGGTGCGTGTTGCCGACCAGTACAGAAAACCGTTTTGGTCATCGAGAAAAAGTTTATGCGCCATCACATCGCCACCGGATCCATAGGCTTTTACCCATTCGGGTGAAAATGAACTGCCGTTGATCTTCGTGGCGAACATATCGGCCACCGGGTTAGATAGGTTTGCTCCTGCTATGTAGAAGTCGCCTGTTTTTGAAACCGCCACACCTAACCCGTTAGCCTGAATTGGAAACGTGCGGTAGGCTCTCGGTGTGCCGTTTGTTGCTGAATAGTTTGTGTTGTCAATGGTTATCATCAGCAGGGCCGAAGCAGTGGTTGGGTTGTTGTTGATTATCGTGTCATATATCTCCCGGCCGGTAATAACGTAACCCGTCTCTACCCCCGAAGCATTGTTTATGGCAGCGAGACCAAATCCTTGATAGTTATAGAGGGTGTCTTTATCGGCAGAAACGGGTTCGGGAAAAAAAATCGTTTTCTGAAGGTTTCCGAAGGCATCGGTTTTGATGAGCTTGATTCTGTATTGAGAACAGGTGGTGGCATTGGTACACACCGTACCCGAATTAACCAGGATTAGAAAACCTTTATCGGCCGTTTCGATTATGGCTTGTGCCTGATCTTGAAAACCTCCGTTAAAATAGCGCAAAAAAGTAGTTGGTTTGGCCAACTGCACACCACTTTCTTTGCATGAAAGTAAAATCAAAAAAAACAGAGGAACATAAATTTTTTTCATGCAATCAATTATTTTCTAGTGAACTTAAGCTTCTGTGGTTTAAAATAAGGATAGACAAAGCCGATGTTTATCGTAAAATTAGTCGGCTTGTAGTTAGGAAGTTGGTACATGTAATCAAATGCTCCGGTAATGTTTGTGCGTGCAGACGAATTTACCGGGTTGGTGAGCCCATATTGCACCCTGAATTCGCCAATCAAATACACGGAATTAAAGCGGTACTTAATACCGGCTAAACCGGTTAAGGTGGGAACAAATTTATGGTAGCTGCTGCTGTACTTTACATCGGGGCCATTGACACCACCACTCTGTACCCTATTAATGTTCTGCCATGTGCTGATCATTGTATTAGAGCCGCTCAATATGTAACTCACTCCGGGGCCAAAGCCTATGTAGGGTACAAAGTTTATGGAATTCCTCAGCTTCAATTGAACGATCGGGTTGAGGTCTATCCAATTTTGTTTTAAGGTTACCGTCTGCGAGCCATCGCTTGCATTGGTGAGGTCGTTAGTAAAAGGCATGGCGTTGGTGTAGCCAAATGTGCGTTGTACGTAAAAAACTTCGGGTGCAAACACCAGTCGGTTCATCCAATTTTTTTTATCCTTGAAAATTTCCTTTTCAAAAGAAAGGCCAAACTGGAAACCCATTTTAGGTGCATATTTTCCTTTACCGGATGTATTCGATACGTAGTAGATGCTGTTGAGAATTGGTAAGGTGAAATTGGCCCCGAATTTAAGCCCGAGGTTAAAAACCGGCTTGGTTCGAAACGTTTGGTACAGCCCCATGAATTCAGCCGGCTCTACATTTGGGTTGGGCTGATAAAAGTGGTCTGCATCCAACAGTTTCAACATGCTTGCGTCAGCTTTTTCGGGTTCTTCCAAATAAATGTGTGCCAGTGTTAGCAGGCGATAGGCCGAAACCAATTCAGGCTTAGAAAATTTGCCGATGTTGCTTTCTATAAGGCCGGGCAGCTCGTGAAGCCGCCCTTGTTCATAGACGGATTGGGCCAATCGAAGTGCTTGTGTGCCACTCTGTGCGCGGCATAACATAATGCCTATAAACCAAAAAAATACATAACATAAAATTCTATTCATAGGCTACTTGTAGTTTGACGGCAGGTTGGGGCAAGTTGATTGATACTTAATATTGGAACCAATGTATTGATCCCAATCGTCTTTCGACATGTTTTGTTTGATGTACCCACACAGTTTTCCCGACATGGAATTGATCTTAGTGGGCCACGCATGGATGGTGTAATCAACATCTTCTTTCCTGCCTTCTTTAGGGATATTCGTGGTAATACTGTTAATGCCCGCCATCAACTGGTTATCATCTGGTGTAAAGGCCATGCTCCAAACCCAATCGTGGTCATTCAATACTTGAGGTTGCTTGGTGAGGTCATCGTAGTTCCATAACCTAATGCTCTTGTCTTTACTCGCGGTTACCATAAAGCTACCGGAATGACTAAACTTGATCTGCTCAATATCTGAAGAGTGCCCCGTGAGTGTCTTGCGCGCAATGCCGTTGGTAACAATCCTCAACTCACCGTTACCTGCTCCAATAATCACGTTGTAGCCTTTTGGATCGAAAGCCACGGCAAGTATATCGTCTTTATTGTTGAGAATATTATATCTGTTTACAGCATAATTATTTTTCACATCCCAGATATAAAGATTTCCATCAACTCCCCCTCCTACTAATTTTGTTCCATCAGTATTTAGGTCTATTGAGGTTATCTTTTCTTTAGAGCAGTCGATAGCTTCTTTGGCTGTGCTTAGATCAGAATACATGATGCTTTTCCCAGAATTAGCCCTGGCAAAAAAGCCTTTGTTATCGGGGGTGAAGTTGATGTTCTCAATATCGGAAATGAACCCAGTTATCTTTTTTGGTTCTGCTCCTGAGTTTCTCAGATCGAAGAGATAAGCAAAGTTGTTGTAACGATCTGCCGGGTAAAGCCCACCCACCGCAAGATAGTTTCCATCGCTGCTGATGTCCATCGAATAGATTTGATAATCCGAGAAATGTTTGAGGGTATCCCCTTGCCACAATCCATTGGAAAGTTTCCATTGAATGATGCGTCCATCGCTTCCGCCCGAATAGAGCGAATTGTTTTTTAAACTCGTTACCACCGCACGTGCCGCGCTGGTATGCCCGTTGAGGCTGTTGGTCATGGGATCCGACCAGGCTTTTAGGGCGTAGAATAATCCATTGTACACATCGTTATCAAACGGATAACCTGCGTTCTTTGTATTG
Source organism: Bacteroidota bacterium (assembly GCA_018267285.1). Taxonomy (GTDB): domain Bacteria; phylum Bacteroidota; class Bacteroidia; order Cytophagales; family Cyclobacteriaceae; genus ELB16-189. Next base: position 6,427 of record JAFDYU010000003.1, read on the forward strand.
AAGTTGTACCCTTGCTGAGCCAATAGAGCGTGCAATTCTTTGTCGTTAATCTGTGTTGACTTCAGCGATATGGCTTTGCCTATGGCAAGGAGCGATTGCCTTTCTGCTTCAGCTTGAGCTTTCAAAGCAGCTTCTGTAGCTTTGTCTGCTTTCTTTTTTTGTTCTTCGGCAACTTTTCTCTGAGCAATAGCATCTGCTTCGTTTGTTTTTGCCCTCGCTTCGCTTTCTCTCGCTTTTTTCTCTGCTTCTTGAGCCAACTCTTGTTGTTTTTTGGCCTCTATTGCAGCAGCAACAGCGTTCTTTCTTTGTACTTCAGCTTCGGCTTGTGCAGAAACGGCTTTATCTCTTTGCTTCCTAGCCTCTATGGCATTTTGGTCTGCCTTTGCGCGTTGCTCAATGGCTTCTTGAGCGGCTGCGGTAGCTATGCCTTGTTGCACAAATGCATAAACCAGAGCAACTAGGGCAAATCCCGTAATAACACCAAACACAATGGCTGTGGTGCGGGCGCGTTGTAATTTGCGTTTGGCCTCAAGTTCTTTTATGCGCTGCTCGGTCTCGAATTCTTTCTTGGAATACTCCAAGAAAATCATGGTACGTTCAAAAGCCGGGTGATAGCGCTGCCCCCACACCAACGTAGGTTTGTGCTTTACCTGCCAGTTGAGTGCGAGTTGCAAATCGGGTGGCCTCCACAATCCGGCCTTACCCACCTGGTACATATTTGCGGCTTCGGCCAGGCGCAAGTACATCTGTACAGCATCGGCTTCATCGTCTACCCAGTTTTTTAAGCGCACCCAAATGCGCATCAAACTTTCGTGCGATATATCCACCATCGATTTCGAGCCGAGCGGTAATCCAAATCCGGGCGTCAACAACGAGCGGCCCGGCTCGCGGAATTTTTCTATCACTTCAATGACATCGTCTTCGCTAACATCGGCAATCGAAGCAATTTCATTTAACCGGGTGGGTCTGCGTATGCCAAAGTTTTCGCCACGTTTTTCGGTGATGGCCTTGAATAATACTTCGCATATCCGTTTTTGATCTTCGTCCAATTCATCATAAGCTTCGTTGGCGTGCATCGACAACGCCTCGCTCATGGTGCCTATCGCCTCGTAATGTTTTAGGTCAACTTGTTCGTCTTCGTAATCGCGGTACCGGCTCCAGTAACTCCAGGTGCGCATGAGCGCGTGCTGAAGAATGGGCAACTGATCGGGGTTATCGCCCAAATCATTGAGCAACTGTTGTACTAAACGCGGTGTAATTTTTGCGTTGCCCACCGCAACAGGCCCTTCAATGGCTCTGCGTTTTTGGTCGCGCGTCATCTGGGGGATGAGGTAGTGGCTATCGTTAATCTTGCGGGTGAGTTCGGGGAACTGTGCACAATCTCCGATAAAATCGGAACGCATGGTGATGGCTACATAAATGGGAGCATCTTCGTAATTGATGGCTTCCATCAGCAGGTTTACAAAAGCTAATGTTTCGTTGACTGAATTGGGATCGGTACTGTCTTTGAAACGAAACAATTCTTCAAACTGATCGACCAGCACCAAGTAGTTTATGTCTGAACTTCTGCGCGATTGCTGGATGGCTTCTACCAACCCAAGCGAACTGCTCCGCAACAAGGTGGAAACAATTGTGCGCTTAATCTTTTTCTCTTCGGGGTCTGCGTAGTTGTAATCCTTCGATGTATTCAACAGGGATTCAGCCAGGTTGTCAATTGGGCCAGCACCCGGGCGCGTAACCACCACTTCCCAGTTGGGGCTTGTGTCGGTAAGGAAACCACCGTACAGAATCGGCAAAACACCGCAATAGATGAAAGATGATTTACCACTTCCGGAAGGGCCAATGACACCAACAAACCGACTCTTGGAAAGTTTTAGAAGTACCTCATCGCTCTGCCCCTCACGGCCAAAGAAAAGGTGGCTTTCTTCAATCTTAAATGGCCGCAAACCAGGAAATGGGTTGTCTACACCTACTGTGGTGGGCGAACCCTGCATTTCGTCTATCTGGCTCATACAGTTATGCTTTAAATTCTTCTAAAAAACTTTTCAGGTTTTCGGTCGACTTCGTTGAGTCGCTCGAAATCAATGTGAGATTTTGATTTTTGTAGCTGTCTAAGCTGCCAAGCCCTACCAATGCTTTTCCTTGGATGGGCTTGTTGCGTCCAAATCCGGGAGCTTTCAGCAAATCCAATATCTTCATCCGAACCCACTGATCGTTTACTTTGCCTTTGAAAATTATTGCTCCGTCAAAATTCCTCAGGTTATCGATGTGCCTTTTGCGTACATCGAGAAGCTCGCCCTCAAACTCGGGCATCAACACTTTAAATCCCGATTTTTCCAGTGTCTGTTTAATCGGCTCTACTTCGGTGTGGTCGACCTTGTCGTGAACGAGGTAAATTGATTTGCTGTGCTCGGATTCAGGATTGATGCGATCGTGTGCATCCATCAATTCTTCGCGCATAATGTTCTTGAAATCTTCGAGCGGGTTCTGGAGAATCTCGGCTCCTTCCTGTGCTTCGGTGTCTCTTCGGATGGTGTCGATAAAAGCGCGTTGCTTGTCGCTCGCATTTTTCAGGTTTTGGGCTATCCATATCAGGCGCGAAAACTCTTCTTTAGCTTCGCGTTTAGCAACGGCCGCTTCGGCTGCAATTTTGTTTTGTATGTCTACAATCGATCGATCTGCCCCATCGGGTATCTCACCGTAGGCGCTGCCGATCAAATGAACCGACAAGGTGCATTCTTGCAAATCTTTTCGCACCTCCCTCTCGATATCATCGGCTCGTGTTGGCAGTGTGTGGTTAGGCAGCACAATAAACCCGTGTCGTTGCAGCTCCCGCTTAATAATATTTCGTTGAACCGACAGATCGTGCCCGGTCTCTGCGAGGTAAATTGTTTTTCTTTTGTAGATGTTTTTTATTTCTGCCGATTTACTCTCCCCCGCTTTTAACACAATCAACGACTCGTGAATGTCGTACGCAAGGTCTACCAGCTTCATCCAATATTGTTTCTCGGCTTCCTGGCTAAAGAAATCGGAATATTCTTTCATTGCCCCAGTCTCTACATCTAACTGGTACATATCGTAGCCGATAGAATCGCGCAGGCGAGGAGGTTGTTCTTGTGTAGTTAGTGGTGACTTCAACACTTTAAACACGCGGTTAACCGGTGAGGATGATGTGTTTTTGTAAAACGTTTCCACCAAATCGAGACACCTACCCGATTGCACAAAATCTTTGGTTAGAACTGCCGCAAGAATCAGTGCGTTGTCCATGGCCGGAGCAGTGGCTGTATCAAATTCAGATTTAATTACAATGGTAGGTTTGGTGCCAAGCACCTGAAAGAGCATCAACTCTAAAAATTTTTTAAACTGGGTGACCCAACCCTGCTCGCTTTTCTTAGAAGTTTCGTTGTCTTTCTCTGCGAAGATGATTAGTACGTCTATATCTGCCATAGTAAATTAAATTATACTAGTTGTTCTTTGTTAGATTTCTTTTGAGAGATGTTGTAAATCAGGCCTTGTGCCAAATCGTGATGGCTGGCCAATACGAAATAAAAATCGACCAGCTCAATTTTGAACAGCACCGATCGTTCGGTTGCTTCTACATGGGTAATTTTTGGAACTTGTCCTTCCTGAAATAAGTCGCCAAAGACATCGTCTTTTTTTAGTGTTAGAATATCTTCAGTTTCGTTTTTTAACCGCACTTCACCCGAAGCAACAATAAGTATTGGTGCTTCAGCCGTATTAATGGTTAGCTTCTCACGTGTGTTTAAGGTTATCGGAGCAATTTTGTCGGAGAGATCGCTCAACACTTTACCTGAAATTCGCTTGAAGGCAGGCAGACGTTTGATGAGCATTACCATTTCTATAAATAAGAAAAAACCATCGTCTAAGCCATCAAGCAATTGGTTGTTTTCGATGGCCGAGTCAAGAAATCTTTTATCGCGGAATGGTAGCCTTTCGGAGACGGTGTGGTAAGCTTGTTTGTCTTTATTGTAGATCACCCAGGCCGTGGTTTCCTGAAGTAATTTATCCTGATTAAACATCTGGCTGATCAATCCACGGCTCACCCGGAAGTCATCGATATAGGCTGTTGAATGAACCGCACAAGCTTTGGTCCATCGGTTGTTAAAATTAAAATCCCGGTTTAAAATGTAATTAATAGTTTGAATGGGGTTGTAGCTCTCGCGGGGGAAATAAATTTGAAGGGTTTCGAGTTTATCGGCCGTAGAAGAATCATCGAGCAAGGGGATCAACTTCGGTTTTAAATCCTGATCTACAAATAGATCAAGAAGTTCAAGTGCATATTGAATACTATCAGGTGTTGCGGCTTCAATGTTCTCTTTTACCAACTGAACGGACTCGGGGTCGTACAGCAATGAGAGCAGCAGCGTTAGGTGATCGTAATTGTCGCGTACCTCTTCGCGAAGAGCTTCTTGCAAGAATGAATATCTTTCTTCATCGGGGATTTCATCAAGTGCAGCTACATTCCACAACGTTTTGCCCATCTCCACATCGAGCAGGTCTTTAACAGCGAGTGCCTCGCGGCCTTCTGCCCGGTAATTGATGAAGCGCAACGCGTAGAGAATCTGTTTAACAACACGCTTGTCGGGATAATCTATTTTTTTCCAAAGCAATTGCAGCCCTTCATTACCTCCTATATGCCCTATGATTTGAATGAGCTTCATCATCACCAAATCGTTTTGACCGGATTTGTGAAAAGCCGTTTCCAGATATTGCAGTACAGGCTCACCTCCCTCTTTTAAAGCTGATGCCGCCTGGTGAGAATAGACCGGTGATGAGAGCATGTCGATAAGTACATTCCAGGTTTCCGGCCGTTTTACTTTTCGGGCGGTGAGTATAGCTTCGCTTCGCACTCGTGGATCCGGGTCACGCATCAATTCCAACAAAATAAAAATAGTCTTGTTGTTGGTGAGCTTACGCATGAATTTGGCCGCCAGCACCCGGTCGGTTTGTTTTACCGACTTGCTTAATTTCATCAGCTTGTCGGGTGAAATCGAGAGAAGATCGCTGTCTTCGGCAGACCCTGCGGCTTGATTAGCCAGTCCTTTGATCTCCGTTTTTTCTTCGGGTGCTAATCCAAGCTCTTGAATTTTATCGAGGGCAAACTGCTTAACTTTTCGGATTTTGCTTTCGGAGAGCTGAACTATGGAAGACTCAAACAAAGCCGGTTCCAGTTTTTCCATCAGCTTCAGGCCATAGATAACTTTGGTTTCGGCATCGCTTTTCACTTCTTTGTCGAGCACAGTATCAAGTGTGTATTCTTTAACCACATCCTTAACCACAGCGCTTTTGTTTTTATGCAAAGACTCTTGAAGCGTATCGCGGTACCCCTGGTACATTCTGTTCGAGACGAAATACCAAAGCACTAATATTCCGGCTGTAAAAGCAGAAACTGAAAGCAGGTTAAAGATTGGAAACTGATTGATCAACACAATCAACGCTCCGGCTACCGTGCTAGCTAAGGCAAAAACAAACCCTTCGATTTTTGTTTGCACATCAATTTTAATCGATTTATCGATGGGTACATAATAAAATTTGAAAGTAGGGGTATCAATGGCATCGCGTAAAGAGTTGGTGAACAGTTTGCTCATGGCAATAGCGATGAAAAAGAACACCACCGATGTCTTACCGGAAACTACCGGATCAAAACCGAAAAATGAACCAAGTAAAAAAGCCGCTACTGTGAAAATTAGGATTACTATGGGCGTTATGATCATTGCAACACGCAATCCGTAGTCGCGGGTAATAAGGTCTGTAAACCAAGTAGTTACAATAAAGCTGAATAACACGATGGTCATCTCAAAATAGCTCAAGAAAATAGGCAAGCTCGAGGCATCAAACTGCACCACCGATACGTTGTAGAAGGAGTAATCAACAAACCGTAGGGCCGTAAGAGATATAATAATAAAGACCGACATCAGCAAGATGTATTTGTTGGACAAGAACTGGCCGACCGATAGTTTTTGGATTTCCGATTCTTTTACCGCCAACTTTCCGCTTCCCAAATATTTTACGTTAAGTACCAGAAAGAAAAAGGTGTACGCTATGATGCTCACTAAACCAATGGTGTAAAGCGCGCGCAGTTGAACACCGGCTGCTAAAATAATTGGGATAGAAAAAAATGAGATGATTGAAGCTATGTCTGTACCCACGTCCACGCTGCCAATGAGGCGTTTGGCCTCGCGTACGTTAAACATTCTACCGAATGCTCCCCAAAACACCAGTTGGATTACAAACGTAAAGGGCAAAATAACCATGAACCCAAACTGGTAAAGAGTTTTTATATCTTTAACAAATACTTCCCCAAACTCAAGGAAAGCCGTAAGCACAATCATCAGCCCTAAGTTGAAAATAGCCAGACTTCTAAAAGATATTCTACCTTGTAAGAAATTATACAGCAGTGTAATCACAATTCCAAAAACCCCGGAGAACAATAGCACCACAGGCAGGTCGTATTTTTCACTGAAGTCGGGAAGACCCAGTAAAAGAGATTGCGAGGCAACGGCAACCGTAGCAAGAAAGAGCCCCATAAAAAAACTCATGATTAAAAGTAAACCTACCGGCCCCCGTTCACTTGGGTCCACATCAAGCATTTTCCAGAATCGAGCGAGCATGGTTTTAGGTTTAAACTATAAAAATTGCACTTTTTGTCGAAAAAAACAATAAAAAAGCACTTCACATAAACATGTGGTTTTATTTAATTGTCAATAACTTGCGGCAAGGTTATTGCAACCGTGCTAGCCATTCATCGAAAATCTTTTTTGTAAATTGAAGTGCTGGTGAAAGCGGAATGAATACAAACCGATATTAACTTTCAAAAAAAAACGAGTCATGAAAAAAGCTTTTTTAGTTCTCCTCATTTCATTTTTTGTAACCGATGCCTTTTCGCAAGACACAAAAAAATTGGCTGAGGCACAGAAACTGTTTTCCATAAAAAGTTATGACAACGCACTTCCCCTTTATATAGAGGCCATTCAATCGGGCGTTAAAGACCCGATGGTATTTTATCAAACGGGGGTTTGTTACCAGAAACAACAAAATGTAGACGACCAGGTGAAGGGGATTACTTATTTCGAAACCGCCCTTAAAGAAGGAAAAGGATTACCTAAGACATTGGCCTATGACCTCGGCCAACTTTACTTAAAGAACGAACAACTCGATAAGGCGCTTGAAATATTGACACAATACAAAAACTCGGTAAAGGGCGACCCCAAAGCAACAGCTGCCGCAAATAAAGCTATTGAAGTTTGCCACAATGCAATTGCAATGATGGCGGTGCCTATGAATTTCTCCGTTCATAACTTTCCGGGAACCATCAATTCAAAATACACCGAATACAATCCTACGGTATCTGCCGATGAAAGTGTTATTGCTTTTACTGCCTTACGACCAAATTCTGGCCGCACTCGCTCGGGAGACAAATTCATTGAAGAAGTTTATGTTTCCTACAATAAATCGGGGAGTTGGTCTGAGCCAACCGTTGTTCCCATTTCCTCTAATTTTAATGTAGGCACAGCGGGTATTTCGCCAGACGGGCAAAAAATGATGATCTTCATTGGCGGTGCAACAGACCCCGGCAGCCTGTATCAAATCTCTAAAGACGGAGAAAGCTGGTCGAAGCCCAGTCTACTTGCCGGAAACATTAATTCAAGCTCACTTGAAACAACCTGCAGCATCACCCCCGATGGCAAGACTATTTATTTTGCAAGCGACCGGTTGGGGGGCAAAGGCGGCCTCGACTTATGGAAAACGGAACTTAAAGACGGTAAATGGAACCACCCCGTAAATCTTGGTCCGGAAATAAACACATCGGCAAATGAAGATGCTCCGTTTATTCATCCCGATCAAAAGACGTTGTTCTTTACATCGGATGGGCACAACACTATGGGTGGCAACGATATTTTTAAAACAACCCTTGTGAATAGCAAATGGAGTAAGCCCGAGAACATGGGCTATCCCATAAACACAACATCGAACGACAATTACTTTAATCTACTGGCAGACGGTAAGCGCGCTTATTTTTCATCGGACAGAAAAGGCGGACAAGGTGCGCAAGATATTTATTACATCGACATGCCTGAAAATGCATCTACGGTTCCGCTCACCATGGTGAAAGGGAAAATCTTAAATGCCGAAACGGGTAAGCCGATTCCAACCAAAATGTATGTGATCGACAAAGACGCGAAGAAAGAAGTAGAATTTGTTTACGATCCTGACCCAAAGACGGGCGATTACCTGATCATCCTCCCTCCTGCCAGAAATTACGACATCGTGATTGAATCGGAAGGGTTCTTGCCGTACACATTAAATGTAAACATCCCTAATCAAGATTACTTTTACGAACTCTTCCAGCAAATCACATTGAAGACAATCAAACAGTTCGATGTGGTGGTGGGTCAGGAAGTTTCGGTAAAAAATGCTTTTTACGATACCCAACAAGATGTGAAAGCCGATTTACGAAAAACACACGAAGCTCAGTTGGTAAAAAGCGGTAACGTGGATGTGTACGATATGATGATTGACCTGATGGCTTCCAATGATAAAGAAGGCATCAATTATCTTGTCAGCCTCATCGAACAAACCAACCCGGTGGGGTCGGTAAATTTTGACAAAGAAAATTCTAAGATGGAGGTGGCCGCACGAACTTATTATTTTGATGAAAGCGACCCCAGTAAATTTGAGCAAAAACAAGTTGAAGGTAAAACGGTTTTCTCACTGCCCACCATGGTGGTTACCGAAGAAGCCAAACGATTAAAAGAAACAGCAGCCAAGGCGGCCAACTACGATAAGTCGCTGCTCACGAAGTCTGTAAAGGTATTTTTCGATCAGGGTAAAAGCGATTTGAAAGAACAGTACAATGCTCCGCTCAACGAGATACTTCAAATACTTGGGGCGAACGTGGGGCTTGGCATAGAAATTTCCGGGTATGCATCGGCAGAAGGAACAGAAGAAGCCAATCGTGAGCTTTCCAACAAACGTGCAATCACCGTACTGGATTATTTCAATCATCAAGGGGTTGTGCGCAGGCGCATTGTGGCACGGGGTTATGGCGCTACCAAAGATGAAACCGCTTCGAAAGAAGAAGGCCGCAGGGTTGAGGTGAGAGTTGTGGAAGTGAAATAAGCCCTTTGAAGCTCAAGTTAACACAAAGGTTGTAGCTCTGTCGAAGCTCTGATTTAGATGCGCTAAAACATATTCGCGCTGCATGTTTTGAAAGGTTCGTAACATCAGTTAGATAATCCTAACCAAAAATAGTCCAAGTAAGGTGGCTGCAATACACGCAACAACATTCAATAAAATGTTGCTCACCCCCAGATACAAATAACCCTGACGCAAAAGCGTAAGGGTTTCGTACGAGAACGTTGAAAAAGTGGTGAAGCCACCACAGAACCCTGTGGCAAGCAGCAAGCGCAATTCGGGAGTAAGCCAACTGTATCGGTCGGAGAATCCAAAAATCAAACCTATGATCATACTGCCCAAAATATTGACCGCCAATGTGCCGTAAGGAAAGGCTGATTCGATAAGCCGGGTTACATACACAGAGGTTAAATATCGAGCGATACTTCCTATGCCGCCTCCAAGTCCGATCAAAAGCAAAGTCTTTATCACTGTTTTGTAGATCTGATTTTAAAAGCCGTCATCGTCTTCTTTTTTAGGATCCGATTTTTTAGGCGTTACCGCTTGTGGCTTCTCTTTTTTAGTTTTTTTAACTTTTACCTTTTTGTTTTTGTTTGACGAGGGCTCTTGCTTAACCGGCAGAACGGTTTCGGTAGTATCGCGGGATAAAAATTCTTCATCGCTGTCGATTTTGGTTGAGTCGGATTTAGGCTGAACTAATTGATCCGATTTATTCTTCTTTTTAAAAATACTTATCAGTTTACTAAAAAATCCTTTCTTACCTGCTTTACCCGTTGCTCGCGCCTTATCAGCCTTAGCACCTTCCATGGCTATGCGCACATCGGGCAACACGAGGATGTCGCGGAAATACCACATGTAGATATCCTGATCGAGATTAAACTTCTCTTTTTCTTTCGAGATAACATACACGCTGTCGCTGTCTTTGGATTCTTTTGCTGATGCCGAAACGTTAAGGGTATCGGTAATGCTTCGGGCTGCGCTGTCGAGTTCTTTTTTAATATCGAGTGTGTCGTCTTCCTTTTTAGGATAAACAGGTTTCATCGGTATTGTCTGCAAAGCTCTTATTGCTTGTTTGTAGGTTTTGCGAGGAATCAATAAGTACTTATCTTTTTTCACACGCCTTTCAATGGGCAAAGCCGGGCCGGCTACAACATGGCTCTTATCCCAACTGGAGTCTCGAGGCGGTAAATTAAGCGTCTTGCTGTTGCTCGCCAAAATCTCTCTGGGCTGATTTTTGTTTTCGTTATACAAAAAGAAAGATTCCTTTTGTTTAGTCTTATCGAATAGAAATGCACTTTGATAAGCCGGGCAAATCAATCGCTGGGTGGTACAGCTTGCGAGCACAGACGCGCCTATTATGAAAATGAATAAAGCCTTTCGCATCCTTTATGGACGAATCGGTAAATCTAAAAAATTAAGTTCAGCTATCCGAAAATAGCCATAAATATAACAAAATAAAGCATTGATAATCAATATATATACGATCATTTAAATTTCTTTTTACTTGAAGACGATTTACTGCCTACGAGCTCATAGGAGTGGCTTATCCACTCTTTCAGTAATTTATCGGGCACGCTCCCGTCCATGATTACTGTAATCCAATGTTTTTTGTTCATGTGGTAGCCCGGCTGCACAGCAGGATACTGTTCGCGCAACTGAACCGCCACTTCGGGATCGCATTTTAGATTGATACTCTCAAACGTTTCTACATCTGTCAAGGCAAACATCTTTCCGTTTACTTTAAACACAAGGGTGTGTTCATTAAACGGAAAATCTTCAACAACATTTTCTTTGCTCAGACAAAAATCGCGGAGCGATTCGATATTCACAGAAAAAAGCGTTTGATGATGAAGTAAATCATTCCCAATAAAAACATAATAATTGCCAGGCGATTAACACCGTGCATCATTTTAATGTTTATGTTGGTGGGTCTGTCTTCTTTTTTCTTTCTAAAAAAATAAGCTCCTACTTCGCCCAATGAAAAAAAATCTCTGAGCGTCATCTTTTTCTTTTCAGGTTGTTGATTTTCCATTACGAGTTAATTGTTACTTCGGCTTCAATCCAATTGTGGTCTTCTTTAATCAGGTCAATCAGTTGGTCTACCGCCCGATCGGTAGGCACGTTGCGCTTAACTACCTCCTTTCCCCGGTATAAAGTTATCTTCCCAGGCCCCGAACCAACGTAGCCGTAATCGGCATCGGCCATCTCTCCGGGTCCGTTAACAATACAGCCCATGATTCCGATTTTTATTCCCTTTAAATGACTGGTGCGCGAACGAATGCGGGCTGTGGTTTCCTGCAGATCGAACAGCGTGCGACCGCAAGAAGGGCAAGATATGTATTCAGTTTTCGAAATGCGCGTACGGGTGGCCTGCAAAATATTAAATGATGTTTCATTGATGATCTTGTCGGGTATGTTTTCAGCTTTAAGAAAAATACCATCGCCAAGTCCATCGATAAGCAAACCGCCAACATCGGTTGCAGCATAGAGCTGGAATTGTTCTGTAGAGATATGTTTGTACGTACGGCTAATGATAACCGGGGTTTTACAATTACTTTCGATCAAATCGACAAACAATCTTCTTTGCTCCGCATAGCCGTGTTCGTTATGTGTTGCAATGATCAAGACTACGGTCGGGTCCGATTTTATTTTTGAGATTAGTTGCGAACTCAACTCGACTAACGTGCTATCGACAAAATTTATTTGATCCGATAAATCGGATGCTGATAAATACTCATTCGCGGATAGTAAAGGATAAACCCTTTCTTTTGATATGTCTTTCAGCCACGTTTTGTAATTATAGATTAAAGAAAGCGTGCCCGGTATTTCAAAATCAATTCCCAGTTCACCTGTAAAAATGAAATCGCAAGCCATATCGGCAATATTCCATTTATCTAACGGTATAGAGTATTGATAACCCAACGAAAAAAGTGAAGCGGGAGTAATTTTTTCTTTTTTTGATAAATCGGCAACCACACGCGGCACATGATGACCTCCTCCAACTGTTAACACTTCATTGGTGCTTCTTCTACCATACTCGAATGGGTTGATCGGATAGTTTTTTATTTCAGGAATTGCATAGGATGTTTTTCGATTGGTGTATCGCTCGGCCAGGTGCTTCGCCACGGGCACTTCGGCTTCGGGTTCTTCTGTGAGCGATACGCGAATGGTGTCGCCCAATCCATCTTCCAACAACGTGCCAATACCCACCGAAGATTTTATTCGTCCGTCTTCGCCATCACCTGCTTCCGTCACGCCCAAGTGCAACGGGTACGGCTGAAATTTACCTTGATCTAGTTTTTGAACCAGCAACCGGTAAGCTTGGATCATCACCTGCGGGTTGCTTGCCTTCATCGATAAAACAATGTTGTAATAATTTAAGTCTTCACAAATCCGCAAAAACTCTAACGCACTTTCCACCATTCCCAACGGTGTATCTCCATAACGGCTCATGATCCGGTCTGAGAGCGAACCGTGATTGGTACCGATGCGCATAGCAGTTCCGTATTCTTTACAGATTTTTATTAAAGGAGTAAATTTCTTGCGAATGCGATCGAGTTCGCCTTCGTATGAAGAATCGGTGTATTGAATTTCTTCGAATTTTTTTTTGTCGGCATAGTTGCCTGGGTTGATGCGAACCTTCTCCACAATGCGTGCTGCAAGCTCGGCAGCGTTTGGAGTGAAGTGAATGTCGGCTATTAAGGGTGTTTTGTAACCACGTTTGCGCAAATCATTCTTAATCTCTTGCAAATTCTGAGCTTCTTTTATACTTGGGGCGGTTATTCGTACGTACTCGCAGCCGGCTTCAATCATACGAATCGTTTGATCAACCGATCCTGCTGTGTCCATGGTGTCGATGGTGGTCATCGACTGAATGCGGATGGGGTTATCGCCCCCAATCGGTACATCGCCAATGTTTACAACGCGTGTTTTTCTGCGGCTGTATTCCGTCAGGCTATTGCAATAGTTGAAATCTTTATCCAACGTTTTACGGGTTTTAATTCCAAAGTTAGTCACTTATTTTCTTATGAAGTACCCAAATATCATCGTATTCGATGGAGCCATTATCGACCAACTCCCGTACGGCTTCTATAAACAGATCTTTGTCTCTCGCAGCAACGCCCACCTCTAACTCCTCTACAGACATTGGTTTTCTTCCGAGCAAAAAAAGGATTTGTTGTGTGTAATCTTGCAACAACCCTGATCGGTCGGTTTTCTTCTTATTCAAACAGACATCGCATAGTCCGCATTGATCGTACGTTTTTTCTCCAAAATAATCCTGAATCTGTTGCATGCGGCAGCGATGCACCTGTTCGGTATATTCGATCATGCTTTCTGCTTTGCTGATGTGGAGGTTCCTACGTTTTTCAAATTCTTTTTTATCGATCGGCAAACGCTCGGCATCTTGCCTCGGCATGGCAAAAATTATTTGCGGATCGTCTGAAGCAGGCTCATAGATTAATAACTGTAATCGTTGAAGACGTTGAAGGTCTTCGGTTACTTCTTTTACGGTTTTTTTTATTGCGTTGGCAACGTGGTTTTCAGAAATCACTACAAAATCAGAAAAGAGTTCTGCGCCATACAGCCTCATCAATGTTTTGATAATCGAGTCAAATTTTGCGTTGGCTACTTGAAACTCGTAAATTTTTTTTCTATCGATAGTAAAATGCAAAACAGAAGGCCTGTGGAATCCTTCGTTCAATAAAATCAGTCCAAATTCTTCCAGCTTTTTCAATACGGGAAAAACCAGCAGGGGCTTCAATAAATATTTTTCGCAAAAGTTATCCAAATCAAAATGAAACGCTTCACCATCGCAGCTGCCTTCGGCAATTTGGTAATGGTTGGCCAGAGCCTGATAAACTTGTTTAACCAGTCCCAATTCCGGTTGAGATAATTTGCTCTTGTGCCTGAGCGTATCCACATCGGCATCGTGATAGATAATGGTTGCATAACTTCTCTTGCCATCGCGGCCTGCACGGCCCGCCTCCTGATAATACGATTCTATGTTTTCGGGTAAATCGAGATGAACGACCAAACGCACATTGGCTTTGTCGATGCCCATGCCAAAAGCGTTTGTGGCGACCATCACCCGAACTTCATCGTTGAGCCACTCCTGCTGATGTTTCATACGTTCTTCGGCAGCTAACCCCGCGTGATAGAACGTTGATAACACCTTATTGCGTACTAAATATTTTGAAATAGACTCAGTGGACTTGCGCGAACGAACATAAACAATGGCCGGCCCGGGCACTTTGCGCAAGATGTTGAGTACTTGATTTTCTTTAGCTTCGGTTTTGCGTACCACCAGCGATAAATTCTGGCGTGCAAAGCTTTTCTGAAAAATAGCCGGAGTACGAAGTTTCAGATGGTCGATGATATCTTTTTTAACAGCTTCTGTTGCCGAGGCCGTTACGGCCATAAAGGGAACATCGGGTTTCAGTTCCCGAAGCATGGCAATTTTCAAATACGGTGGCCGAAAGTCGTAACCCCATTGCGAAATACAATGTGCTTCATCAATCGCAACAAGATTAACATTCATTTTTTTAAATCGTTCTTGAAAAATTTCTGTTTGTAAGCGTTCGGGCGACACGTACAAAAATTTTAGTTTTCCATACACACAGTTATCAAGGGCGATATCTATTTCGGTTCGGTTTAATCCGGAGTAAACCGCAACGGCAGCAATGCCTCTTTTTTTCAATTGGTTAACCTGATCTTGCATGAGAGCAATGAGTGGAGTGATTACCACACAGATCCCTTCTGCCGTTAAAGAGGCAACCTGAAAGCAAATGGATTTGCCGGCACCGGTTGGCAACACGGCTACTACATCTTTTTTTTCGAGAAATGCTTCAATTACTTCGGCCTGTGGCGAACGAAACGATGAATAGCCCCAATAGTGTTTTAGTATTTGATCGGGTGTCAACCGGAAATCGATTTTATTAAAATTACCAAGTCAATTTTTCTTTGTTTAAAAAGGAAGCAATACCCTTTTTACAATCGTCTGAAGCACGCATTTCGGCATTGGCACGAACGGCATAATTCAGAGCGTCTTCCAACGACATCCACTGCACGCGGTCTATCATCTGTTTGGTCATTGCCATAGAATGCGCAGAGTTGTTATGGATAAGTCGGTGTGCAAACTCATTAACTTTTCCTTCAAGTTCATTCTTGCTTACCATAGAATTGACAAGGCCTAAGTTGAACGCGTCAATGCCTTGTACCAGTTCACCGCTGAGCAATAAATGTTTTGCTCGCTGCTCTCCGATTTTTCGAATGAGGAACACCAAGACCATAGCCGGGATAAAGCCAATCTTAACTTCGGTATAACCCAATTTTGCTTCCGGCACTGCAAACGCGAAATCGCAAACCGAAGCCAGACCGCATCCGCCCGCCAGCGCATGACCTTGGATTTGTGCTATAACTACTTTGGGGAATTGATAAATTTTGAGAAAGAGCTCTTTCAAATAATTGGAGTCTGCTAAATTATCTTCGAACGAATTGCTCTGTAACTTTTGCAACGAAGCCAGATCAGCTCCGGCACAGAACGATTCTCCGTTAGCGCGCAACACAATTACTTTTGACATTGTGTCTTTTTCGGCAAAGTCGAATTTTTCTTTAAGTGCCGTTACCATTTCATAGCTCAGCGCATTGCGCTTGTCGGGGCGGTTTAAGGTGATGTACCCTACCCTTTCTTTAACCTCATACAAAACTAAATCCATAATCATTTAAGAATAAAAGCACCTTGTTTTAAAACTGAATACGTGGCAATTCCATATCTGTTGGCGAAATCAATTAATGATTCAACTACCGATTTTGAATTGCTGCCATCAAAAATAATCTGCTTTGCATTAATTCCGGCAATTTGTTTTTTGTTTAATGAATTGTTACTCACAATCAGGTAGTCGCATGATAGATTTTCAGGAAGTAGAAGTTTGTTTTTTATTCTTGCTATAATTCTATTATTCCACTTGAAGAGTTCAATTTTATTGGATTCCATTTTAAAAGGAATATTGCTTGTGATTTGTGCCACTCCGTGGCTTATTCTATTGGGAAGAATATGGAATCTGATTTTCTCAGTATCGTTTTGCAAAATTGAATCGCAGACAAAGTAAGAACGACCGTTGTCAATAAACTCGATGGCTGAATGACGATTGATGCTGTACACAATCAGTTGTTTTTGATTTACATGAGCATCGAAATGCAGCCACTGCAACACAACAAATACAATCGTGAAAACAAAAGATGCGTACAACCACTTTGTCGACCTGAATTCAAAAAGTAAAATTAGGAAAATGATTATCCCGATAAGCAGCCAACATTGAAGGGTGGTGATGTGAATGTTGTTGATTAAACTCAGCGGTAAATCTTCTGTGGTGAATACAATCCAATTCAATGCTTTGATGAGTAGCTCTAAAATCATACCGGTTAAGGAAGCTATCGGAGCAAAAAAATTGATTGCCAATAAAAAAATTCCAATCACCAGTACTAGTGTAGAAAGCGGGATGACAAATAAATTAGAAATCAAAAAATAAGATGGGAACTGATGGAAGTACAAAAGCCCAAGGGCAAATGTGGCTACTTGCGCAGCGATGGATACGCAGGTTATTTTCCAAATCCAATCGCCAACAACATTTTCAATTTCCCACAAACGATAAAGTGGTCGTTGCAAATAAACAATTCCAAGCACCGCCAAATACGACAGTTGAAACCCCACCGACATGATCAGATACGGGTTGTAGATTAAAAGCACAAATGCCGATGCCGCAAGCGTGTTGTAAATATTTGTTTTCCATCCCAGTGGTCGTGCTAAAGCAACAAACGAAAACATGGTTACCGCCCGGAGTACGGATGGAGAATTGCCGGTGATGAACGAAAAGCTCCAAAGCAGCAACAAACTAAAAACGGCCACAAACCACTTACTGAAACGATACTTGTCCAGTGGTTTGAATAAAAAAAGAATGATAACATATATGATACCCACGTGCATACCCGAAACGGCAAGCACGTGCATGGCTCCGCTTGCTGCGTACGCGTTTTGCAAATCGTTATCGATGCCATCGGTTACACCCAGCACCAGCGCTCTTGCAATGGCTTGTTCATCGTTGCCACGTACAAACCGATTCAGTTTTTGGATAGACCACGCACGTGCGCGGTGAGAATAATAAATAAATCCCCTGTAGGTTGTGGCGGAAACAAACTGTACATCGGCAGCTTTTACAAAATGTTGATGCCACGTGTTTTTAAAACTTAAGAAACGTTTAAAATCAAACTCGCCCGGATTGCCGGGAGGATTTAATTCTTGAGGGCTGCCACGAACTAAAATTTTATCGCCATAGCGCCAGTTAATTTCACGAACGCCTTTTTTAGAAACATAAAGCAGCAAATTACCGGTTGCATTTACCCAGTGAGAAATAGAATCGTCTAAACTAATTTTTATGATTTCGATTTCTACTTTCCAGGAATTGGTTTTTTCATCAGGTACACTTTTAACAATCGCTTCATATACTTTTATTGATCCTTCAATCTTTGAAAGATGGTTTTCTTTTCGCGAGTCGGTTGAAAGTTTAAGCTGTACATATCCCAGCAAAAAAATAATGAGCAAGCCAAGGAAGCCTGAGTAAAAAGTGAATCTGCTTTCTTTAAAATATAATTTGATTGCTAAAAATAGCATTGTAAAAAAGCCAATAATCCAAGCCGTATTCTTAATGCTTAGAAAATCAGGAAAATAAATAGACAACAATATCCCACCGGAAAAGAAAGCCGCTATTCGCAGCATAGGGTAAGGAAGCCATTTCATTTGTTGCTGGTTACCCGAAAGTAACACAAACAAAAGTCAACTCATAACAACTAACCGGGCAGGCCTTCCACTAAAATCATTTTTGTTTTGGCGGCTTTGTTTCGAAGTGCTTTGGCGGGCGCATAGTCATCAGAAGCCCACCAGCTCCTGGCAAGTTGGGCATTGGGAAATTCAAGCACAACCGTTCGCTGTGGGTTCCAACCTCCTTCAAGAGTTTCGCAAGTGCCACCACGCACAATAAATTTACCCTGATACTTGGGTAAATAAATTGGACTGAGTTTTTTGTAGTCTTCGTATAGAACGGGATCGTGTATTTCTATTTCAACTATGATGAAGGCAGGCATTTGTCTGTTATGGTTATTGTTTTACATTCAGGTATAAATTACAAATTAACCCCCTCCTTCTGTTTTTCCGTAGGCAGCAATTATGTCGCGCACCAACTTATGGCGCACCACATCGCGCTCGTTCAATTCCACAAAACCAATTCCTTTAGTTTGGTTAAGGATGCGCACCGCTTCTTTCAATCCGGATTTTTGGTTGTGGGGCAAATCAATTTGCGAGGTATCGCCCGTTACAATCATTTTGGAGTCGGGGCCCATGCGGGTAAGGAACATTTTCATTTGCATGGGTGTGGTGTTCTGCGCTTCGTCAAGCAAGATAAACGCGTTGTTGAGGGTGCGCCCACGCATATACGCCAGCGGTGCAATTTCAATTACCTCGCGTTCCATATAAAATTTTAATTTCTCATGGGGGAGCATATCGTGCAGTGCATCGTAGATGGGGCGCAGGTATGGATCAATTTTTTCTTTTAAATCACCAGGCAAAAAACCAAGGTTTTCTCCGGCCTCTACTGCTGGCCTTGTGATGATAATCTTTTTAACTACTTTATTTTTTAGAGCCCTAACGGCCAACGCCACAGAAACAAAAGTTTTTCCGGTTCCGGCAGGCCCAAGCGCAAATACCAGATCATTTTCTTTAACCGACTGTACCAACCTTTGTTGATTTACGGTCTTGGCTTTTATGGGCGATCCTTTTGTGCCGTAAATAATGATGCCATCGGGCAAGTCGTCTGATACAAACTCCTGACGCTCTTGCGAAACATAGCCCCGCACGTTCTCTTCGGTAATCCTTCCGTATTGGTGAAAGTGATCAATCAGCGCATTAAGAATATCTGTGATCTGAAGTATTTCGGGCGTTTCTCCTTTTACCAAAATTTCATTGCCGCGCGATACAATGCGGCTCTTCGGGAAAGCGGAGGCCAGTTCGTTGATGTTCTTGTTTTCGATGCCCAGAAAATCAAGCAACGAAACGTTTTCAAGGGTTATGGTTTTTTCGATCAATGAATAAAATGGTTGAAATGATTTATTTTTGAACAGTAAAATTAATAAAAAGTTCAGCGCCCCGATGGCTATTGTTACACTTCTTACCGACAGCGGGGAAACCGACTACTATGTAGCGGCCATCAAAGCAAAAATACTGGGCGTCAATCCGGGGCTTACCCTAATCGATATCAGCCATAAAATACTTCCGTGCGATATCGCCCATGGTGCTTTCCTTTTAAAAAGTGTATTCCGCGATTTCCCAAAAGGCACGGTACATTTAGTTGGTGTTGATTCCACGGGTTCGGCAGAAGTAGTGCCCATTGCAGTGCAACTTGAAGATCATTTTTTTGTTGCTGCCGATAACGGACTTCTCGGTTTAATTACCGACAAACAACACCAGCAGCTTGTTGATATCAACTCCATTAACCCGGTAACAACAACCTTTCCCGAAAAAGATATTTTCGCCATTGCGGCCGCTAAACTGGCCAGCGGGGTTGCCATTACAAGTCTTGGCAAACCGTTGTCTACCTTTAAAAAAATGATTGGCCGATCCGTAAAAGCCACAAAAAAAATGATTGCCGGCCACGTGATTCGGGTTGATAATTTCGGGAACTTGATAACCAATATTTCAAAACTCGATTTTGATATTTTAAGTAAGGGTAAAACATTCACCGTACAGTTTGCACGGGAGCGATTCAGGAAAATTAATTCCAATTATTATCAGGCAGAACAAGGCGATTGTTTTTTAATTTTTAATAGCCTCGGGCTGTTGGAGATAGGCATATACAAAGGCCGGGCTAACGAGCTGCTCGGCATGGAATACGACAGCCCGGTAACGGTTGTGTTTGACGAATAAAATAGAGAGTCATTGATTAAATCTTAAATTTTTTATTTATGGTAATCCGGATTGTACGTATGCACTTCACCGAAGCAGGAGTTGACGAGTTCCTGCAGATATTCGATAAACACAAAGAAGCCATTCGCAATTTTCAGGGGTGCTCCCACCTTCAGTTGCTTAAAGACCACGGCAATGAAACTACGTACACTACACTCAGCCACTGGGATAAAGTTGAAAGCCTGGAAAACTATCGTAAGTCAGAATTATTTGGGCAGGTTTGGGGCAGGGTGAAAACACTTTTTGCCGAACGTACACAGGCGTTTACACTCGAAAAATATATTGAGGTGAGTTAATCAATCTTAAATAAATATCCGGTTGAAAGAGCGAGAAAATCAGAATGATCTCCGTGAGCCTTCAAGGAAACTCCCAAATACCAATTTTTCTTTATTGCATATTCCAAAAAATAGCGTTGGTAAAATTTCTTTTGATACCCGGTTTTGGGCGTTACAAACCAGGCAGCCTGCTGGCCGAACAAAAGTTTTCCAAAAAACAAATAATGTTGAATGCTAACCGCTCCTGTTTGTGTTTGAATACGTTGATTGGATCGTTGCTGTAGCACTTCCTTGATACCATCGTTGTAAAATTCACCACCTACCCCAACGCCATTCATACGTCCGAGGCGTTTGATTAAGCCCACATTAACACCCAGCACCCATCGGGTTGCAGCAGGCCACACCCAAGTTGCCGGCACGCTTCGCTGTGTACCAAAAGTATGCAGCGCCAAACTCCAACTTTTGTCAGTAAATTTTTGATTCGGCCTTTTGTTCAGCATCGTGGGGTTTACAACATAGTTTACCACAACATTAACAGCCGGAAAATTCATCCCTTCGTTTGGGTCGCGTTTCCCTCCGTTTGAAATGTGATTAAATTGAAGAGATGAGATGGCTTGTAAGTGATTGCTAATGCGAAAGGAGAAATTAAGACCCAATCCTAAATAAAAACTTGAGCTTGCACTGAAGAAAATATTATCCTTGTTGCTGATGCTGTCGTACAGCTTGTTCACAAATGCAAGTCCTGCGCTTCCGCGGATTGAAAGTTGAAACCGGTTTGAGTTGTAAAGTAGCGGTTGGGTAAACGCAGCAATCGTAAAGGCATGACCCAACTTTGAATTATTAAAATCGGTGTACGATACAGACAACCCATTTTGAGAATAACAGCCGCAATTATTCCAGGCTTGGTTTGTATTTTTTAATACGCCAAGATCGAATTGAAAAGATTGAGGATGGCTTTGTGTGAAAGGTTGGAGAATAGTACGGTTCGTCCAGATTGAAGCGTACTGCCACTTTGCACCAAAAGAATATATAACCGAATCTTTATTTTGAGCGGGTAATTTAATTGAAAATAAAATCAGCAGTAAGCCGATTAAATAGTTCATCTTCAAATTTACGTTATCTAATCAATTACTTGATTCCTTAGCGATGATGTTACACAAACCGGTCAGACAAGTCATATTTATTTCTTAGCATTGCACCATGGCTAAAATAAAAAAATTACTGGTCGCCAACCGGGGCGAAATAGCATTGCGAATTATGCGCAGTGCAAAAGAAATGGGTATCAAAACGGTGGCCGTTTTTAGCGAGGCAGATCGCAATGCGCTGCACGTACGTTTTGCAGACGAAGCCGTTGCCATTGGCCCTCCGCCTTCTGCACAGTCGTACTTGGTGATGGAGAAAATAATCGATGCCGCCCGGCTAACCGGTGCCAATGCCATACATCCGGGTTATGGCTTTTTATCGGAGAACGAAGATTTTGCCCGCAAAGTAAAAGCTGCCGGGTTAATTTTTATAGGGCCATCGGCCGAGTCGATGGAAATCATGGGCAGCAAACTGGGTGCCAAAGCAGCGGTTTCCAAATTCAATGTGCCGCTTGTGCCGGGCACTGCCGAGCCGATATCCGATATAAATGCGGCAAAAAAAATAGCGAAAGAAATTGGCTATCCCATCCTCATTAAAGCGAGTGCGGGCGGTGGCGGCAAAGGAATGCGCATTGTAGAAAATGAAAACGAATTTCAAGAGCAGATGGAGCGCGCCACCAGCGAAGCCATTTCAGCTTTTGGCGATGGTGCTGTCTTCATAGAAAAATACGTTTCACAGCCTCGGCATATTGAGTTTCAGATTTTTGGCGACCAACACGGAAACGTGGTGCATCTTTTTGAACGTGAGTGTTCCATTCAGCGCAGGCATCAAAAGGTTATTGAAGAAGCACCTTCTTCTGTGCTCACACCAGAGTTGCGAAAAAAAATGGGCGAGGCTGCCGTAAACGCTGCCAAGGCTGCCAATTATTTCAATGCGGGCACCATCGAATTCATTCTCGATGATAAAATGAATTTTTATTTTCTGGAGATGAACACACGTTTGCAAGTGGAGCACCCGGTAACTGAACAAATCACAGGTTTGGATTTAGTAAAACTTCAGATCAAAATTGCAGAAGGCGAAAAACTTCCCTTCAAGCAAGAAGATTTAAAAATCAACGGCCATGCAATTGAAGTGCGCGTGTATGCCGAAGACCCGGCCAACAATTTCCTTCCCGACATTGGCATATTAAAAACGTACAAGCGCCCGCAAGGGCATGGTATCCGTGTGGACGATGGTTTTGAACAAGGCATGGCCATTCCATTTTACTACGACCCGATGATTGCCAAAATGATTTGCCATGACGAAACGCGCGAGCGTGCCATCGAAAAAACAATTCGTGCCATTGAAGAATACGAAATCACGGGTGTAGAAACCACTTTGGGCTTTTGCAATTTTGTGATGAAGCACGATGCGTTTCGATCGGGAAATTTTTCTACCAAGTTTGTGGAGCAATATTTCAAACCGGAAGTTTTGAAAGCTGAAACATCAACCGAGGAGGAAAAAATTGCAAGCGCGCTTGCTGTAGAATTAATGGCAACCGGTGAAGTGAGTATCAAGTTATCAAACTCTATATCGAACGAAAGCAAGTGGAAGAAAAACAGATTGGTAAATGGCTGAAATAAAACCTTTTCGTGCGTGGCGGTACAATGAAAAAACCATAACCGATATTGGCGAAGTAACCGCCCCGCTTTTTGATGTGGTGTCCGACAAGCAACGCAACGCACTCTATCAAAATCCGCTCAACTCTATACACCTGTCCGTACCCAAGCCGCCCGATGCGGCAAACCGTGCTAAAAAACTTTTGTGTCAATGGAAAGACGAAGGTGTGATTCTGCAGGATAAACTGCCGGGCATTTATGTGTACTATCAATACTTCAAGCTATCGGGGAGCCAGCGCGAATATTGCCGTAAAGGTTTTGTGTGCTTCATCCGCACGCATCCGTTCGAAGATAAAATTATTCTTCGTCATGAAAACACAATCCCCCAATCGGTTAACGACCGGATTGAGCTGTTGGAAAAAACAGAACTTCACGTAAGCCCTACGCACGGCCTCTACACCGATCAACATTTTGAGCTGGAAAAACACATGGACGAAGCCATCGCCAACCCGATTTACGAAACAGAGGATTACCAAGGGGTGCGCGATGTGTTGGCGGTTATTCACGATGCCGAGGTTATTAAAAAATTTATGGCCTGCCTAAAAACCAAAACCGTTATTTTGGCCGATGGGCATCACCGCTACGAAAGCTCACTGGTGCACATGCAAAAATGCGCTGCCGTAAACCCCAACCACACCGGCAACGAAGGCTATAATTTTCATCTGATGTACCTAACGAACACGGAAGCAGACGATCTTCGGATTTTGCCCACACACCGATTGATAAAAAATATTAAAAATTTCAATATTGAAAATGTAATTCAAATATTGGAAGAAGATTTTATCGTAAAAGAAATTGAAGACGCAGATACGGTAAACGAAATCATCATTGGGAAAAAATGGGCATTCGGTTTACTGTTTAAAGACCGGACACTGAAAGTGCGCTTAAAGCCCGAGTCTTTTTCTAAAATGAGATGGCATTTTCCAAACGAAGTGAAGGAATTAGATTTAACGGTGCTGCATTATTTCATCATTGAAAAAATATTGGGCATTCCAGGCAAAGAGCAAAGAGCATCTGAAAATATTTCTTTCGATAGGAGTTTTGGCGACTGCCTTACCAAGGTGATCAAAGAAGAAGCCCAGATGGCCATCATCACCCAGGAAGTTTCCATTGAGGAAGTTAAACGCGTTTGCCACAGCGGGTTTACAATGCCGCAAAAATCAACCTACTTTTATCCAAAGGTGATCTGTGGTTTTCTGTTCGGATCGATCCGCGAAAAGGAGTTTAAGCAGCCACAATATTCTCCTTTTTAAATCGGCATCACGATTCGCAATGTTGCCCGCATTTATCTCCACTAATTTTCTCAATTTGAATGGTGGTGTGGTCGATATTAAACTGAGCATGAAGTTCAGAATTTATCTGTGCAATAGAAGAATTTTCAATTCGGTCGGGAACCACTAGATGAACCGTCATGGCCGTGGCGTTGGTGCTCATGGCCCAAATGTGCAGGTCGTGCAAACTTGCTACGCCTTTAACGTTCATTAAATAGTGGCGGATACCATCAATATTAATTCCTGAAGGCACTCCGTCCAGCGTAAGCCGAATAGAATCTTTCAGCAACGACCAACTGCTTACCACAATCACCACAATAATTATGAGGCTGATGGCCGCATCCAACCAAAACCAATGCGTATAAAAAATTACAATGCCCGAAATCAAAACACCTAACGACACCAACGCATCGGCAGCCATGTGCAAGTAAGCGCCTTTGGCATTCAGGTCATCGTGTTGGTTTTTAAAAAACAACAAAGCCGTTACCCCGTTAACGATAATCCCCACAGCCGCCACCCAGGCAATGAGCTGGCCTTGTACCGGATGAGAATCGTTAAAACGCCCCACGGCTTCCCAGCCAATGGCACCCACCATCACCAACAACGTAACCGCATTGATTAAGGCCACCAACACGGTAGTTTTGCCAAACCCGTAGGTATATTTAGTAGTTGGTTTCTTTTTTGCAATACGAGTGGCGATTACCACCATCACCAATCCGGCCACATCACCTAAATTGTGGCCCGCATCAGTGAGCAGAGAGAGCGAGTTAACCCAGAGGCCAATAATTGCTTCGACAAATACAAAGCACACATTTAGGGCAATGCCAACAACAAATAATTTATTCAGCTCACTGTGGTGGTGGTGGTGATGGTTGTGATGGTGGGCGTGGCTCATTTATACTAGAAGTTGTATTACAAAGTTAAAAAAGCAAACGCAGATTTTCCATTGCAATCAAAACAGAAAGATAAGAAGCAAACTTTTCAAAAAATATTTAAATGGCTTAACAAAATTCTTGTAACATTGCACGAATTATCTATTGTGAAAAGTAACTTTTTGATTCATTCATGCGAGTTTATTTCGGGCTTATAGCAACTCTCTTGATGGCCGTTGGGGCAAAATCTCAAACTGCTTACTCCATTCAACAGGCGTTAACGGTAGCCCGCCAAAACAACCCATTTCTAAAAACAGAGAATTTCAATATCAACATAGCTAAAAGTGATGTTGTTACGGCAAGGCTGAGGCCAAACCCAGCCCTCAACAATCAAACCTTGCAGCTTACCAGCTCAAAATACTATCCGGCTGGTACCGAATGGCATAATAACATCAATCGGCAGGTGTGGTGGCAACTTACGCGCCCGTTCCAAATGCCTTCCTTGCGCAAATCAAAAATCGAGCTTGCCAACAACAGCTTTATTTACTCGCAAGAAGCTTTCGGGGAAACGTTACGAAGCTTTTCGTTCAATACGGCAAATCAATGGCTCAATACCTGGATAATTGAATCGCAGCTCGATTTATTACAACAGGCTTATACCAACCTCGATAGCCTTGTGCGAATTAACAAGGCCAGGCTTAGAAATCAGGTTATTTCTCAAACCGACCTGATACGTACGCAGCTTCTGTTGGAACAATACAGCATTCAAATCAACAATTCGAAAATTGCCTTTAAAAATGAAATACAAAGCCTCAAATATTTTATCGGTACGGTTGACAGTATTGATGTAGATATTACTTCACCCATTGAGGTAATTACCTTCCCACATGATCTGGATAGCCTTTATTCCATTGCAACGCATAACCGAAATGACGTGCGGGTAGCCAAGGCACAAATAGCAGTAACCGAAAGCAACATCAAATTGCAAAAGGCAGTGGTATTGCCTATCCCAGAATTGGGTATGATTTGGAACCCACAAAACACTATTCCTTACGTTGGTTTTTATGGAACCATCAAACTACCTATTCTAGATCGCAACCAGGGGGAGCGTGAAAAGTCGAAATACCTCCAGTTGCAGGCACAGCAAAACCTAAAAAATACAGAACTACAGTTGCACACCGAAGTTGAGGCTGCCCTTAAAGCATACTTGGCCGAAAAAGAAAACCTTAAAAAATTTGAAACCATCCTTGCCCAATCGCAACAAGTGTTGGAGAGTGTGCGGTATGCCTACGTTAAAGGTGGTACTACCATTATAGATTTTTTGGATGCACAGCGCAGTTGGTTTGATACCCGACAATTATACCTGAATGAATTGCTAACTTACCATCAAAGCTATGTGCGGGTTCTCTTTGTAACCGGACTCATTAACCAACTCTAAAGCCATGCAAAAATTGATTCCGCTAATTACTCTCTTGTTGCTCGTTTCTTGCGGAAAGAAAGACGATTCGCAGAATGCAGCAAAAGTAAAGAGGCCTTCGGTGTCTGCGAGTGGCGATAAAATTACCTTCTTCGATAAAAAGACAGCCGATTTCTTTGCGGTACAAGATGCAAAAACTTCCCTTTTAATTGCCAACCTCACAGCCCCGGCTCGCGTGGTGGCTACCGTTGTTCCCAGCCAGGAGAACCCCGATCAAAATTTGGTATTGTTCGACACCCCTGAGATGACCACCATCTACACACAATTGCTACAACATCTCGCCAACATCAATCAAATTGAGAAAGTAACAATCAAACAACGGAAAATAGAACTTGAACGAATCAAGGACTTGCAACAACACGGTGCGGCAGCCGGGCGCGAAGTGCTCGAAGCCCAAACTGCGCTGGCTCTGGAAGAAACGAATTTGATCAACGAAAAAGCCTCTAATTTAGAAAATGAAGCAAAGCTTAAATTAGGAGGTTTCAATGCCGATGCGTTGCTGCAAGCTCAGCCAAAAACGGTATGGGTTATTTCTGATATCCCCGAAAACCAACTCGACAAAATCAACGAAGGCAATAAATGCATCGTAAATTTTATATCCTTCCCTAACGAATCATTCTCGGGTGTGATTGATAATATTGGCGATGTGATTGACCGCGTTACCCGGCTGGTAAAACTCCGCATAACTATCCATGATCTTAACGGAAAACTAAAAGCGGGCATGTTTGGCACTTCCCGGTTTGGCCTGAGCCAGGGTAAGTTCATTGCCGTGCCGAAGGAAGCGATCGTTACCGTAATGGGCAAAGATTATGTGTTTATTAAAAAATCGGATTTGGAATTTGAACGAAAGCTCGTTACCACGGGTCAGCAGGCGGACAACAACGTATTGGTGTACGATGGCATCAGCGATCAAGATCATGTGGTAATCAAAGGAACAATGCAATTAAAAGGACTGTCTTTCGGGTACTAACTTAACAAACAGGTTATGAAACAGGCCAGCATTTACTTCGACAAAGACAAATACTACAACGACAAGCCCATGATGGATTTTTTGATGGAGTTTCTTGCCGATCAAAAAATTATTGGTGCTACTGTGCTTCGCAGCGAAGCCGGGTTCGGAGAAAATCAACATATTAAGCGTCCGGGCAGGTTGTTCTCGTTTGATGAACCCTCCATGGTAATCATTTTTATCGATGAAGAAGAAAAAATAAATCAGTCCCTCATCGCTTTACGCAAAAAAGTGAAGTCGGGTTTTATCGTAGTTCAGTCGGTTGAAGTTTGGAAATAATCTAAGATGATTCGAGGTATATTAATTTTTTCGCTCACCAACCGATGGATGGTTATTGCCATGGCCGCAGTGATCTCAGCCATCGGCTTTTGGTGTTTTCGCCAACTCAAAATCGAAGCATATCCTGACATTGCCGACACAAACGTAATCGTCATTGCCAAGTACAACGGTCGCGCAGCTGAAGAAGTTGAACTTCAGGTTACCATACCGATTGAACGTGCTCTCAATATTGTTCCGCGGATTCTCGACCGCAGAAGCAGAACCATTTTTGGATTAAGTGTAGTACAATTAACGTTTGAGGATGGCGTAAACGATTACTTTGCCCGTCAGCAGGTTCTTGAACGGTTGCAAACGGCCGAGTTGCCTCCGGGCGTTACTCCGGAACTGGCTCCACTTACAACCGCAGTAGGCGAAATACTTCGTTATG
Source organism: Bacteroidota bacterium (assembly GCA_018267285.1). Taxonomy (GTDB): domain Bacteria; phylum Bacteroidota; class Bacteroidia; order Cytophagales; family Cyclobacteriaceae; genus ELB16-189. The sequence continues at coordinate 34,945 of JAFDYU010000003.1, forward strand.
TAATTGATTCACCTCCCACCCTTAGCCCCACCGAAGTAAGAGACCTGCAAGACTGGGTGATACGGCCGGCTCTCTTGCAGACCCCGGGTATTGCAGACATCACCACGTTCGGTGGCCCAGTAAAACAATTTCAAATTCTCACTTCGCCAGAACGGCTTCGCAAGTACGGTCTGACCATGAGTGATATTATTACTGCTGTAGAGCAAAACAATCAGAACTCTGGTGGTAACCTGATTGAACGAGGTGGGCAGGGCTTTGCCGTTCGTGGCCTTGGAGCAATAACTTCCGAAAACGACATCAATAACATTGTGCTCACGTCAGTAAATGGTGTTCCTGTTTTTGTGAGAGACATTGCCTCCGTTGAAATTGCTCCGCCCCCACCTTCCGGTATTTTGGGCTACATTTTCAAAGAAGAACAAATTGAAAGTAATAGCGGTACGGAGGGGATCGTGCTTTTGCGAAGGGGTGAAAACCCAAGCGAGGTATTAAAATTGATCAAAGATAAAATCGCCATGATGGAGGGCAACGAATTGCCCGATGGCGTGCATATTAAAACGCTTTACGATCGCAGTTTTCTCATCGATCATTCACTGGAGACCGTAGGCGAAACACTTTTTGCGGGGGTTTCCATTGTCGTGATCATCTTAGTATTTTTTCTTGGAAGCGTTCGTTCAGCTTTTGTGGTTGCCCTCACCATTCCCTTTGCGCTGCTCTTCGCGTTCATCTTGATGAAACTAGCGGGTATCCCGGCCAATCTTTTGTCGTTGGGTGCTATTGATTTTGGCATTATCGTAGATGGCGCTTGTATTATGGCCGAGCACCTCATCCGAAAATACCGAAGTGCCACTCCGGAAGAAAAACAGCAAGGCATTATCAAAATAACGTTGTTGTCGGCTCAGGAAGTAGGGCGCGAAATATTCTTCTCCATCAGCATCATCATGCTGGCCTACATGCCCATCTTAACAATGTCGCGTGTGGAAGGTAAATTATTTTCACCCATGGCATTAACACTCTCATTTGCCGTGGTGGGTTCTATGATCTGTGCACTAACACTCATCCCGGTATTGATATCGTTTGCGTATCGAAAGGCATTGGCAAATTTAGAGGCGCCCATCCCACATCAAAAAAACCCGATACTCACTACAGGTGTTGTAGAATACGAGCGTTTTTTAACGCGGTTATTCAAGAAACCCAAAACAGTAGTTGCGGTGAGTTTTGCTATCGTACTGTCGATGATTTTGCTGGGCGCAAAATTGGGAACTGAATTTTTACCCGAACTCGATGAAGGCTCTATCTTCTTGCGTTGTTTTATGCCGGCCGGAATCACCATTCAGGAGAATGCCAAGATCGCCCCGAAAATCCGCGATATTATTTCTTCTTATGCCCCAGTGGATTATGTGATTACACAAACCGGCCGCAACGATGACGGTACTGACCCTTTCCCCACTAACCGTACAGAGATTTTAGTCGGTTTAAAAAACTATAAGCTGTGGACGGATACCATAAAGAAAAAAGAACTGGTTACGCTGATGCAAAATGATTTGCAAAATCATTTTCCGGGAGCGTTTTTCTCAACCGGACAACCCATTATCGATCAGGTAATGGAGATAGTAACCGGCAGTGCAGCCGATCTGGCCATCTCGGTGGTGGGTGATGACCTTGAGTTTATGCGGACTAAAGCCGACAGCATTGCGGCCATTGTGCGGAATATGAACGGTGCTGTTTCCGTAAATATCGAGCAAGAAGGGGAACAAGCGCAACTGGCCATTACAATAAACCGCGAGAATGCTGCCCGCTTTGGTATAAACGTAAGCGATATTCAAGGAATGATCGAAGCTGCCATAGGTGGCAAGGCTATTTCGAAAGTTTATGACGGCACCAAACGATACGACATTGTTGCTCGCTTTTTGCCGGAAAGCAGAAATACGTTAGATGCCATTAAAGCCATGCAGGTACCTTCTTCAAGTGGCGGGCTGATACCTATGGATCAGTTGGCTAAAATAAGCTATGTAGAAGGCCAGACCAATATTTACCGCATCAATGGAAAAAGAATGGTTACCGTGCGCACCAACATACGCGGCAGAGATCAGGGCGGGTTTGTAGCAGAAGTAAGCGAGAAAATTGAAAAATCGATTAAGGTACCAAGAGGATACAAAATAATTTATGGTGGGCAATACGAGAACCTGGAGCGTGCCGGCAAGCAGTTATCCATCAGCATACCGCTTACTATTTTATTAGTTGCTGCATTGTTGTTTTCGTTGTTTAAAAACACCCGACACACACTCATCACTATGTCTTGTATTTCATTTGCAATGGCTGGGGGAATTTTAGCTTTATTCATCCGCGGCTATCATTTCAATGTTTCTGCGGGAGTTGGCTTTGTATCCATATTTGGTATCTCCGTAATGGCAGGCGTATTACTGGTATCGGCCATTAAACGAATGGAAGAATGGCACCGAGGTCAACTGAAAGAATTGATCATCCACGCATCGGCAGAACAAATTCGTGCTATTCTTTCAATATTAGTAGTTGCTATCGTAGGGCTTGTTCCTGCGGCCATTAGCACAGGCATTGGTTCCGATGTGCAGCGGCCGTTGGCAACCGTAATTATCGGGGGGCTTACTAGCACGCTCGTTTTTGCCCCGTTGGTTATACCTCCACTCTATTTTTTGGTAGAACGAAAACGCTATGAGCGTGAACGGAACAATGGCGACTCGGCCATGAAATGATAGAAGGCAGGTTATGTTAGTGAGAATAAAAAAAGCCGACCCAATTTAGTCGGCTTAAAATCAAGAGCCCCCTGTCGGAATCGAACCAACGACCTACTGATTACAAGTCAGTTGCTCTACCAGCTGAGCTAAGGAGGCTAAAAGAGGTGCAAAAATAATGGAAGTTGTTTGGATTGCAAATGTTTAAACCGAAGCCTGCAACATTTGTAATTGTTTTTTTAGATGCACTATCTCCTCATCTGCAAGCTTGATCTTCGACCCAAATTCTTCCCTCATTTTCTCAGCGTTTTTAGATCTTCCAAAAAACTCAAGGTTATTGCGCAAAATGGCGAGATCGTTCTCAGCCTTCGCGATCTGTTTACGCAAATGGTGCTCTTTGTGATGAATCTTTTTGTCGGCTTGCGGTCCCATTTTAATACTGGCAAGCTTGGTTTCGAACGAAAATTGTTCTTTTTCGGCTTCGGCAAGATTGGGGATCGCTTCAATGGCTTTGGCCAGTATTTCAGAGAATCGGTTTTTTACAGAATTCAGTTCGCGTTTAGGTACAAAACCAATGGCATTAAACTGAAGTTGCAATTCTTTCACTTGACCCACCGAACCGTTTTTTTCTTCCGCAATCCTAGCGAGCTCGGCAATTACGGCTTCCTTTTTTGTTAGATTTTCTTGCTGCTCTGTCAATTCCTTATCGGTTGACAAACGTTTTTTGTCAAAGAAAAAGTCACACGCATCTTTAAATTGTTTAAAAATTTTTTCGCGTTGCTTTTCGGGCACCGTGCCAATGGTTTTCCACTTTTGCTGAAGTTCTATCAACTCACCGGTGGTCTTGTCCCATTCCGTGCTTTCTTTCAACTCAACTGCCCGGTTTAAAATCTCGGTCTTCAATTTTAAATTTTGCAGGCGTTCTTCATCAACCGTTTTGAAAAAGACACTTTTGTTGTGAAAAAATGTTTTGAAGGCACTCCAAAATTTTTTATTCACTTCGCGTGTTTTGGCTCGGTGTACACCGCCAATGGATTCCCATTTCTTTTGGAGATCAAGAATATCTTTTGTCTTTTGATTCCATTCCTTAATGCTCGTTGATTGGAAAGCGGTGAACGTTAGAGCTTCTTCATTTATCACCTCTTTTTTAAGAAAATTATCGTGGAGCTCCTGTTGAATGCCGGCCACGAGCTCATCGCGTTTAGCATATACCTTATCGGATGCCGCTTTGAATCTCTGCCAAACGGTTTCTTTTTCTTCGATTGGTACCGGGCCTATGTGCCGAAATTCATTGTGGAGCTCGTTCAGTTCTTTCACGGCCTCCATTATTTTTTTTTCAGCCAGTTGCTCCGCACGCAGGCATAACTCAAGTTTGAGTTCTAAATTCTTCTTACGGTCAAGCTCTTTCAGTTCGAAGTAAATACTTCGCTGATCGTAAAAACGGTCGACAAGGGCATTGTAATTTGCCCAAAGCGATTTCAACTGTGCTTGCGGTACAGGCCCAACCGATTTCCATTCTGTTTGAATGTCTTTAAACAACAGAAGCGACTGTTCCGTGTCTTCGCTATCGGCAAGCTGGCGAAGCCTTTCCAAAATATTATTCTTCTGAAAAAGGTTGTTGTTTTTCTGTTCCTCCAGTTCTCTGAAGTGGCGTTGTCGGTTCTCACGAATTGACTTAAGATAAATATCAAAAGCTGCATCCCACTCATCGCCCTTGTATTCAAAATCATCTTCAACCCCTCCGTCAAGTTTAAACCTTAAAAGGGCTTCGTTTCGTTCTCTGTTTCTTATTTCGTCAAACAAAGGCTTGATATCACGAATAAGCACATCCGCTTTCTTAAAGTCATTTTTTGAGGCTGCCTCTTTCAAAAGGCCAACAAAATCTTTTTTGGAAAAATTAGAATAATCCAATTTGGAATCATCCGACTCTGCGTCAAATGCTTTTTCGTGGATCAGCTCAGCCGGGTGATTTTCATTCTCAAATTCAGTTTGAGTATTAGCGTTCACCGGTTCGATACCATCCAAGATTAGTTCCTTTTCTTCTTGCAACTCGCTCCCGTTTTCCATCTGTAGTGTAAAATATAAAATTACTTATTTTGGCTCAATTCATTGTTGGGTCAACCGGATAATTCGCATACATGGAGAATCTCCCCCCCATTTCGCGTAATGTTTTCTTCCACATTTGCCCGGCATCGGTCTCAAAAATCAATTCTTCCGAAACACGGCCGCTCACAATCCATGAATTATGATCAAGTTCCTCTTCCAGTTGGCCGGGAGACCAACCGCTGTATCCCAGAAAAAACTTGATGTCGTTCGCGGTGATACTTTTGTTTTCCATTCGCGCAATAATGTCTTGAAACTCGCCTCCCCAAAATATACCTTCTGCTATTTCAATAGCACCTTCAACCGATTCGCACCGATGTAAGTAGTGGAGTGTGTCTTGCTGTACTGGCCCGCCAATACCCACACTGTTTTCACAATTCGATAATTCAGAAATAATTTCGTTCAGCTTCGATAATGAAGGTTTATTTAAGACAAACCCAATGGTGCCATCGGCATTGTGCTCGCAAAGTAAAATAATGGTTCGTTCAAAATTAGGATCGGGCAAGTAGGGCTCGGAAACGAGCATGCGTCCCGGCATAGGTTTAAGCTTATTCTTATATTCGAAGAATTGCATACGTGTTATTGAAAACGTCAGTAAATTGCCAAAGGTTTACCTTGGCGGCAAATCCAAAACAAACTTTTTCTTACATCAACCGCAACTGCATTGAAACCTATTTCCGAAATACGAAAAGAGTATTCTAAATCTTCGCTCGACATCAGTTCTGTCGATAAAAACCCGTTGGCCCAATTTACGATCTGGTTTGAAGACGCACAACGTGCTGAGGTGCTCGAACCCAATGCTTTCACGCTTTCTACGGTAGGCGAAGACGGCAGGCCTTCCGGCAGGGTTGTCTTGCTGAAAGGAGTGGAAAACGAAAAGTTTATATTTTATACCAACTTCCAAAGCGCAAAGGGAAAAGAATTGGAAAACAACCCGGCTTGTGCCCTCACTTTCTTTTGGCCAGAATTAGAACGACAAGTTAGGGTTGAAGGCATCGCCTCAAGGGTTGATGCTGTAACGGCTGAAAAATATTTTCAAAGCAGACCTCGGGGGAGCCAGGTGGGCGCATGGGCTTCGCCACAAAGCACAATTATTTCAGGCAGAGAAATTTTGGAAGAGCGTGTAATGGAAATGGGAAAAAAATTTAATGGAATTGAAAAGCTGCCCAAACCAAACCAATGGGGAGGCTTTGAAATTGATCCTAACGAAATCGAGTTTTGGCAGGGGCGGCCAAGTCGGCTGCACGATCGGATTGTATTTTACAAAGTAGATAATAAATGGCAAGTGCATAGACTTGCGCCATAGCTTTAGAGTAGATCAAACAGGTTCTTTACTCCAGGGTGTCTTTGCACCGTAAACCCTTCCCCATATTTCACGCCAATGTTGTAGCCGTACTCATGGCCACGTGCTTCAATCAATTTCATAAATCCCGGGTCGGAAATAAATGTTTCGGGTTCGCTGCTGTTGGGATCATAAAATTGCGACTTATAGGCACGCAAAGAGTCTATCTTTTTGTTCCAGTAATCGGACACATCAACTACAAAATCGGGTTTAATGTAGAGGCTTTGGATAAAATGATACACTGCTTTCGGACGCCAGGGTGATTGCACCATATCGTTCTCTTTCGTTTCAATTTTTACCAAGCCCGACAGAAAGGTTGAATCGTAAACCAACTGTGCAGCCCTCCCATGATCGGGATGGCGATCGTGTACGGCATTGGTTAAAATAATTTCCGGCCTAAACTTACGGATGACGGCAATGACTTTTAGTTGATCTGCTTCTGAATTTTGAAAATATCCATCGCGAAGCCCAATATTTTCACGAACGGAAAGACCAAGTACCTTTGCCGCTTCGGAAGCTTCGCGATCGCGGATTTCTGCCGATCCGCGGGTGCCCAATTCTCCACGCGTCAGATCTGCCACTCCAACTTTTTTTCCAAGGGCTATATGTTTGGCAATAGTTCCACCACAACTGATTTCTGCATCATCGGGGTGAGCCGCCAGCACAAGGATATCGAGCTTCATCTTAAGAATGTGCTAATTCCAATTCTTTGGCTTGTAAAAATTTCTCAGCATCAAGAGCTCCCATACAGCCGGTACCTGCAGCTGTAATTGCCTGGCGATACGTTCGATCGGCCACATCGCCTACGGCAAAAACCCCCTCTTTATTGGTTTTGGTTGTGCCGGGAATAACTTTCACATAACCGGCTTCATCCAATTCTAATTGATCTTTAAAAATGGCGGTGTTTGGCTTATGGCCAATGGCAAGAAAAAAACCTTGAACCGAAATCACCTTTTGTGTTCCATCCAGTGTGCTTTTTATCCGCACTGCATTTACTCCGTTGTCGTCTCCCAGTATTTCGTCTGTTTCAGAATTCCAATGAATTTCGATATTGGGCGTATTCTTTACACGCTGTTGCATGATCTTGGAAGCACGCATTTCATTTCGCCTCACAATCAAGTGCACTTTGGTGCAAAGCTTGGCCAAATAAGTTGACTCCTCAGCAGCCGAATCGCCTGCTCCTACTACAGCAACTTCTTTCCCTCGATAAAAATACCCATCGCACACGGCACATGCCGAAACGCCTTTGTTGGTGTATGTTTTTTCGGAGGGTATTCCAAGGTATTTAGCAGATGCACCCGTGGCAACAATAACCGATTCTGCTTCGAAAAATTTATTTTCATCAACGGTTACTTTCAAAGGGTAAACCGAGAAATCAACTGAAGTAACCAGACCAAAATTTACCTGAGTACCGAAACGCTCGGCTTGCTTTTGTAAATCGATCATCATTTGTGGGCCGTTGATTCCTTCGGGGTAGCCTGGAAAATTTTCTACATCGTTAGTAGTTGTTAATTGCCCTCCGGGCTCACCTCCGGTGAAAAGTACGGGGTTCAATCCAGCACGGGCTGCATAAATAGCGGCAGTATAACCTGCCGGTCCAGAACCAATAATCAAAACTTTAACCTTTTCGTGATTGTTCATAACTACCTGTTAATCATATAAAAAAGGTCTCTTAACAAAAGAGACCTTGAATTCCAACAATAATGAGAACACTTTTAACCCAAGTAAGGTTTCAGAGCTTTGCTTCTGCTGGTGTGGCGAAGTCTTCTAATGGCTTTTTCTTTGATTTGCCGTACGCGTTCACGAGTGAGGCTGAATTTCTCGCCTATCTCTTCCAAAGTCAAGGCATGTTCTCCATTCAAACCAAAATACAGAGTTATTACATCTGCTTCGCGTTGTGTTAGCGTTGAGAGCGCGCGTTGTACCTCCCTACGAAGAGAATCTGTAATCAATCCGGAATCGGGAGTTTCTTCGCTATCGTTCTCGAGTACATCGAGCAAGCTGTTTTCTTCTCCCTGAACAAAGGGCGCATCCATAGAAACGTGACGGCCCGAAATTTTCATGGTGTCAACAACTTCGGCTGTAGTTACTTCAAGTACCTCGGCTAATTCTTCGGGTGATGGCTCGCGTTCATACTTTTGCTCAAGCTCCGAAAAAGTTTTTGAGATTTTGTTCAGTGAACCAACACGATTAAGTGGCAACCGCACAATACGCGACTGCTCGGCCAATGCCTGAAGGATAGACTGACGGATCCACCACACGGCATAAGAGATAAATTTAAATCCACGGGTTTCATCGAAGCGCTGAGCGGCTTTGATCAATCCAAGATTTCCTTCGTTGATCAAATCACCCAACGACAATCCCTGGTTCTGATACTGCTTCGCCACCGACACCACAAAACGCAAATTGGCTTTGGTTAATTTCTCCAAAGCTATCTGATCGCCTTCCTTTATTCGCTTGGCCAATTCCACCTCTTCATCAGGGGTAAGGAGGTCAACCTTACCGATCTCCTGGAGGTATTTATCAAGCGATTGGCTCTCGCGATTGGTGATTTGTTTACTAATCTTAAGCTGTCTCATCGGATTTTACAGTCGTTTTAACAAACACGTGAAATTTAGAAATAAGTTCCATAAAAAATGAAGTTGAGGCTATTACTTTCGCAAAAAACCTCTGTTTAGACCTGTGGTGCAGGTGCTTCTTCCTTTTTAGGAGGTCTTGGCAACAATACTTTCCTTGAAAGCCTGAATTTTCCCGTCTTTTTATCAACTTCAATCAATTTCACTTTCACTTCTTCCCCTACTTCAAGCACACCGTCCATGTTTTCGAGACGCTCCCATTTGATTTCGGATATGTGCAAGAGGCCATCTTTACCTGGCATAAACTCAACAAACGCACCAAACGGCATAATTGATTTCACCTTCCCTTCATAAACCTCTCCTACTTCGGGAACAGCAACGATGGCTTTAACGCGTTTTACCGCAGCGTCCATAATGGTTTGGTCGGTAGCAAAAATGTTGACTAACCCCTTGTTGCCCACTTCTTCAATTACCACCGTTGCTCCGGTTGTTTTTTGAATATCCTGAACCACTTTTCCGCCCGGTCCAATAACCGCACCAATCAAATCTTTATCAATCGTGATCGTTACCGCGCGAGGTGCATGCGGTTTAAAGTCAGCTTTCGGGCCTGCTAATGTTTTCTTCATTTCGCTGAGAATATGAAGGCGGCCTTCTTTTGCCTGATTAAGTGCCTCGCTTAGTACCTCATAGGTTAACCCATCAACTTTCAAATCCATCTGGCATGCAGTGATGCCAGACTCAGTACCTGTAACTTTGAAGTCCATATCACCCAAGTGATCTTCGTCTCCAAGAATATCGGAAAGGATCACATATTTTCCGGTTGTGCTATCCGATAACATACCCATGGCAATACCTGATACCGGAGCTTTGATCTGGATACCTGCGTCCATCAGCGCCAAAGATCCGGCACACACCGTAGCCATAGACGATGAGCCATTCGATTCAAGAATATCCGACACGAGGCGGATGGTGTACGGGGATTCGGTTAGGTTAGGAAGAACCTGCTTTAGTGCACGCATGGCTAAATTTCCATGGCCAACTTCTCTCCGACCTGGGCCGCGATTAGGTTTCACTTCTCCGGTTGAAAAACCGGGAAAGTTGTAGTGCAAAATAAATTTATTGGTGCCATCAAACATAGCTCCGTCAATCAACTGTTCATCGAGTTTTGTTCCAAGTGTTGCGGTTGTCAACGATTGTGTTTCGCCACGAGTAAAGATAGCCGAACCGTGAGCGGAAGGAAGATAATCTACTTCCGTCCAGATGGGGCGGATTTCAGTTGTCTTACGGCCATCCAACCTCACTTTTTCGTTAATCGCCAAATTACGGCATGCTTTCTTCTGAATTTCTTTGTAGTATTTTTTTACGAGATCAACTCGCTCGGGAGCAGTGTCCTCCGGCAGGGTGGCTTTGTAATCGTCTATGATTTTTGAGAACAACACAGAGCGATCGTGCTTGCCCTTCAATTGCTTCTTCGCCACTTCATAAACTTTGTCGTACAATAGTTTATACAATTCATCGCGAAGCGTTTCGTCTTTCAATTCGTGTTCGTACTTACGCTTTTCTGTTTTGTTAACAGCTTTGGTCAGTTCTAATTGAAGTTCGCATTGCGTTTTAATAGCTGTGTGTGCAACTTTCAGTGCCTCGAGCATATCGGCTTCATTGATCTCTTTTGATTCACCCTCAACCATTAAAATATTTTCAATGGACGCGGCAACAATAAAATCTAAATCAGCCTTCTCTTTTTGCTCTAATGTGGGATTGATAATATACTGACCATCAACACGTACTACCCGTACTTCTGAAATTGGTCCATGAAATGGGATATCAGAAACTGAAAGGGCAGCCGAGGCCGCAAATGCCGCCAATGAATCAGGTAGTGCATTATGATCGCCAGAAATCAACTGGATGTTTACTTGCGTTTCGGCATGGTAGTCATCCGGAAAAAGTGGGCGGATTGCCCGGTCCACTAAGCGGCTGATCAAAACTTCATAATCGGAGAGTTTACCCTCACGTTTTAAGAAACCTCCGGGGATTTTGCCGGTTGCTGCAAATTTCTCCTGGTAATCAACCGAGAGCGGAAGAAAGTCAGTTCCGGGTTTATGTTCAACTGCAGCAACTACCGTTGCAAGCAACATGGTATTGCCCATCCGAAGTACAACCGAGCCGTCTGCCTGTCTAGCCAACTTGCCCGTTTCGATGGTGATTTGTCTTCCATCAGGCAGTTGGCAAGACTTTGAAATTATAGTTGATGTCATGGTGAATTAGTTTAAGCAATAGCCCCATAAGTTTAGAGACTAGTAGCTATGAGTTAAAAAGCGAAAAGGGAACCTGGTGGGTTCCCTGATCTATTAATGTTTATATTATTTTCTAAGATCTAGTTCAGCTAAAATAGCGCGATAGCGCTCAATATTATTTCGCTGGAGGTAGTTTAGCAGTCGCTTCCGTTTACCAACAAGCTTGAGTAAACCTTGTTGTGTGGAGAAATCTTTTTTGTGATCCTTCAAATGCCCGGTCAAATGGTTAATTCTATGCGTAAAAAGGGCAATTTGCGATTCCGGAGAGCCGGTATCAGTCTTCTTTTTTGCAAACCCATGCTTGCTAAACAAGTCTTTTTTGGTGGCTGCGGTTAAATACATCTGCTTTGTTTTTTCTTTATCCTAATTTTTTATCGCGCAAAAGTAAGGCAAAACATAAGAAAATGCAAATTCAGGTCAATTTTGGATTAGTGTCAAAAAAATTCTTCCATCGTTGCTTTATTCTATCGAACACTACATTGTAGAAATCGGCATCAAACAGCCTGGCATCGGCCCGCGCCTGACGCAAAAACAGTAAGCCTATTAATAATAAAACCGCATTCGACATCCATAGGCCAACAACCATGGGTACGGTCTCAGCGCGCGCCCATTTCTCACCCATCAGGCTCAAAACATAAAATATAATAAAGAACAGGATAGAGGCAAGAACCGGTACGCCAAGTCCACCTTTTTTTATGATGGCTCCCAACGGTGCGCCAATCAAAAACATGGCAATGCAAGCGATGGAGTTGGCCATTATCTTATGCCACTGTATCTGAAAAACGCGATACTCATGCTTAATGCTCTCCGTGTTGGCGTTGAAGTTTTCGAGCTGGTTTTTTACTATCCGCGCATGGCTTAACGCGTTTGCCACCTCGGACCCCGTAAACTTCACCGCATACAGGCTGTCGGAATACGTTGAATCTTTTTCAGTCAACTGTGGCGGAATAAATATTCGCTGAATCTGGTTTGAAGTACCCCATTGAACTTGTGGAGTGAGCTTCTTAACCGTTGTATCCTTCTTTGACTTTGCAAGCAGCGCAGAATCTCTATAATGCCTGTACGTTTTCAATTCGTTAGACAGCCGGAGAGAATCTTTTTTAAAGTGGAAATTAAAAAAGCTCTTTTGTGTATTGAATAATCCTAATTGCAATGCTTGCACTTCGCGGTGGGTAGAGTCCATATCCAATATTAATTCCGACATGTTTCGCATAATTCGGTTGCTGGCAAACCATTTCTTATCGGTTCGGATCAACCCAAACGAAGATAAGTCAAACACTACATCGGTCTTATCAAATTTGGTCTTGCTAAAGGTTTCGTTTTGCGCAGGTCGCCCACTCATATCGGCCGAGCCTCCTTCGTTGTAATTATACCCTCGGTATAATTCCAGTTTCAGGTATTGTTCGTTAAAAATGGTGTACATTTTCCCTGAATCAGCAATGGTCACTTCTTTATTTCCGGCACGGCCACGGTGGTCATAAATCACTACGTCTTTAAGGGTAATTCCATCCGGGTATTTTTTCGATACTTTGATGCTGATATCCGGAATTCCGTTGTAAAAAGCCCCTTCGCGTAAGTCGAGTCCGGGTTTCTTTTGTTTAATGTCGTATAACAAACTGTAGGTTTCTAATGCGGCTTTGGGAACCATATAGTTATTGGCGAGGAAGGCCACGTACGTAATCATCAGGGTAAACACAAAAATGGGCACAAGGCTTCTAACCAGCGAGATGCCCAAACTCTTAACGGCTGTCAATTCAAAATGCTCGCCCAGGTTTCCGTACGTAATCAGTGAAGACATAAGCACAGCCAACGGCAACGCCAACGGTGTCATGGATACGGCAAAATAGAACAGCAAGGTTCCGAGCACATCCCATCCTAAATCCTTGCCAATGATGTCGTCAAAATATTTGAGCATATTTTGAAGCAAAAGGATGAACACAACTACCAGAAAGGTGAGTACAAATGGACCTATGAATGACGAAAGAATGAGTTTATCTATTTTTTTCATTGCAAAACAAAAGTAAGGGCAAATACAAGGCCAGAAAAAATAAATAAACTAAAAAAACATATTTAATAAATTTACACTGATGTGGAGGCCGATAATACTTTTAGCGATAGTACTGATACCCGAATTTTCTTTTTCGCAGGGGCAAAAGAAAACGGCATCTTACTATTTTAAAAAAGGTGAAGAAGCTATGGATCTTCAGTCGTACAAAACGGCTTTGGCTCATTTTAATGAGTGCCTTAGGCTCGATCCATATCTCATGGAAGCTTACTATTACCGAGCCCAGGTGCGCGAAAACATGGGCGACTCTAAAGGCGCACTTACGGATTTCAACATTTACCTCGAATCAAAACCACAAAATAGAGAGGCATTGTTTTCGCGGGCTATGCTTCGGTATCAATATGGGCAATGGGCAATGGCCCACGAAGACTTTTTAAATTTACTGAAAGCACCCCCCGGTGAAACGCGCTCTGTATTTTTTGCCATGGATAAAGAGAGCGGTAATCCGATTGTGACCACCCAAAGCAACATGACTTCGTCAATATTAAATTACTTGGGCTTGGTTGATACCAAAATGAAAAATTATACCCGGGCAATCCAATATCTCGATTCGGCAATAAAACTGGAGAATAACAACCCGGAGTTTTACGTTAACCGAGGGTGGGCTTACCAAGAGATGTTTGACACTGTTCTTGCCACACAAAACTACAAACAGGCATTGAACCTAAACCCCGAAGGCAGCCTTGCCAGGCACAATCTTGCCGTTCTATCCGCAAAAAAGGGAAACCTTGAAGAAGTTGAAAAATTATTATCCGAGGCTATTGTACGCGATCCGGAAAATGCCAAGTACTATTTTGCCCGAGCTATTTGTTATACGGCTCAAGGAGAACCGGCAAAGGCGTTGACCGACTACAACTTTTCTATCCACCTCGATAATTCAAACCCGGATGTTTGGGTCAGGCGTGGGTTAATTAAAGAAAATATGAAAGACCTTAATGGATCGCTTGCCGATATATCGCAGTCCATCAAATTAAACGATACCAATGAAAAAGTTTGGTTGCTCTGTGGAAATTTAATGATGAAACTCAATCGTGTAAAAGATGCTCTTGAAGATTATACCATCGCAATCACGCTCAAGCCTGAATATGCAAAAGCCTACTGTCAGCGGGCAGTTGCCTATCAACGTACCGGGGATCTCAAGGCTGCTTGTGAAGATATTACCCATGCCCAAAAACTAAGTGCAAAAATTGATAATCAACTAAAAGCCTTGGTGTGCAAATAATTTCTTCTGGCACTTTAATTGTTGTTGGCTTCATCTTTAAAGAAAAAAATTGAAAAAGTTTTTAATCTGGTTAGCAGGCACAATAATCACGTTAAGCTTAGTTGTATTTTCGTTGATAGGTCCTGTTGACGATTCTCCACTGGCTTCCAAACCTTTTTATCAAAACACTATTCATCGTCTTAATTCATTCAGCCCAAAAAAGTTTTCTCCAGGTGCCAAACTCAAAGCAGCTTGGGCTGTTGTAAATATTACACCCGCCCAAAAAATGCCCATGGCAGGGTACGCTCCGCGAAACCATTTCGATTCGGTTCACGATTCTATTTTTATCCGAATACTTGGAGTTGACAACGGCAATGTGAAATGCTTTTTTATCAGCGCAGACCTGTTGTTGTTCCCACCGGCATTAAAAACCAAAATTGAGGAAAAGAAAAATCGCGATACATTTCTTTATTTTATGGCTACTCATGCACACAGCAGCCTTGGCGGGTGGGACGACAGCCCCATTGGGAATTTGATTTTAGGAAGCTACAATGAACTCTGGCTTGACACCCTGACTCAAAAGATTGTGTCGGCAATGAATGAAATCACACTTCGAATGAAGCCGGCAACTTTAAAGTACTTAGAGGCAGACGCCAGCGAATTTGTAGAAAACCGTTTGGATCCGGTTAACGGACCTACCGATGGGAAACTTCGCGGGATAAAGATTGAACGCAATGATGGAACCAAAGGTCTATTGGTTAGTTATAGTGCGCATCCCACAAACATAAGCCACCTCAGTCTGGAACTATCTGGAGATTACCCCAATGCACTCGTTAAAAAAGCAAAGAAAGGCAATTACGATTTTGCCATGTTTGCGGCCGGCATGGTGGGCAGTCATCGTGTAAAAGGAATCAATGCAACAGAATTTGCATTATGCGATTCGCTGGCCGCCATACTTTACTCAAAGATTAACTCCGCCCAAGAATCAATAATCAACGATTCTATTTCGATAGGTACTATAGCTATTGACTATGGGCCATCGCAACTCCATGTTTTACAAAAGTATAAAGTACGCGACTGGGCCTTTCGAAAATTATTCAGGCCGTTGACTGGAAGTATCACTTATTTAAAAATTGGAAATATAATTTTCCTTGCAACCCCGTGCGATTTCTCAGGTGAGATTTTTGTGAGAGATAACTTAGGCAAGTTGGCTGAAAACCGCGGAGAACATTTGTTCATTACCAGTTTTAATGGCGACTACGTTGGCTACATCACTTACGATGAACACTACGGGCATTCCGAACAAGAAGAAGTGATGGCCATGAACTGGGTTGGGCCATACTATGGCAATTATTTTTCGCAAATCATTCAACTGGTTCTTGAGCGAACAAAATAACTTAAGCCACAGCTTGATGTGCGTGCAACCCACACTCTTTCGATGAACTCTCCCACCACCAACGACCTGCGCGGGGATCTTCACCCGGAAGTACAGCACGGGTGCAAGGCCCACAGCCAATACTTGGGTATCCTTTTTTATGAAGTGAATTGACGGGCACATCATGCTTATGGATATAGGCATTCACCTCGTCTTCACTCCAGGCTAAAATTGGATTGTATTTTATGAGATTGTATTGCTCGTCCCACTCCAGAATCCTCATCGCACTTCGGTTAGCCGATTGCGCTGCCCTTAAACCCGTGATCCAGACCTCGGTATTTTTCAGTGCTCGTTGCAAGGGTTCTACTTTACGGATAAAGCAACATTCTTTTCTGTTTTCAACCGATTCGTAGAAACTATTGGGGCCTTTTGTTCGAATTAATTTTTGGAGGGCATCCGTTAACGGGGCGTACGTTTCAATAGACAATCCGTATTTGTTTTTTGTTAAATCGAACACATCGTACGTTTCCTGAAATAGCCTGCCGGTATCTAATGTAAAAATTTCAATATCGAGCGACAGACGGGCTATCATGTCTGTGATTAACTGATCTTCTACCCCAAATGATGTAGAAAGCTTAGCTCGTTTGCCGAAACGATCGCTGATCCATTCGAGGCCTCTTTCTGGGCTCAACCCTAAAAGTTCTTTCTCAATTTGCTTAAAAATTCCGTTTGTCATAAAAAGAATACATTTACTCTATGGAATTGATAGACAAATATACTGCTATTCTTTTCAATTCTAAGCTAAAACTTGTAAAAAAATGGTTTATCTTTTTTTAAAAGGCCTTTTGTGATTGTTTGGCTTTCGCTTAGCCAGAGATTTTGGCTTCGCCTCAGGGGCATATTGGAATGAGGGGCCTAAGTCGCCCGGCAATGACACTTTATTTATTTCATTTCCAATCAATCGTTCTATATGATGAAATCTACGCTGGTCGTGCGGATTAATAAATGTAACCGCCTTGCCTGTATTCTCGGCTCTTGCTGTTCGGCCAACCCGGTGAATGTAGTCTTCCGGATCGGGCGGAACATCGTAATTTAAAACAAGGTCTATTCCTTCCACATCAATACCTCGCGAAAGCACATCTGTTCCGATCAAAAACTTAAGCTGTTTATTCTTAAATTCCCGTAATATATTTTCTCGTTCAATTTGTTCTAAATCGGAATGGATGGCTTTAGAAGGTAAACCAAGTTTAGGCAAAACGCGGCCAAGATGTTTTACTTTTTCTTTCGTTGATGCAAAAATGATGACGCTCGAAAATTCGGTGTCTTTTAATAATCTCGTAAGTAGCTTTTCCTTTTGTTCATCGTGCACCAAGTAGGCTTCCTGAGTAATTCCGTCTGCCGGTTTAGAAATCGCAATATTAATTTCTGAAGGGCTTTTTAGTATCCGATTGGCCAATAAACGAATACGCTGGGGCATTGTAGCCGAAAACAAAAGCGTCTGGCGTTTTTCGGGGAGGTTTTTAATAATGCGGATGATGTCATCGTGAAACCCCATGTCGAGCATACGATCGGCCTCATCAAGTACCAAGTGTTGTACATATTTCAGATCAATGACACCCGATGCAAGCTGAGCAATTAGCCGACCGGGAGTTGCGATCATTAAATCAACCCCGGCTTCGAGTGCTTTCTTCTGCTGATCCCACACGGCTCCATCGCCACCACCATAAATAGGAATTGAGCTTACACCTGTGAAATAGGCGAAGCCCTCCACCTGTTGATCGATTTGCTGTGCCAGTTCGCGGGTTGGGGCTATCACTAAAGTATTCAGATGACGGTGATCTGAATGAATGATATTGTTGATTATAGGAAGTAAATAAGCAGCCGTTTTACCGGTTCCCGTCTGTGCGCATGCAATTAAATCCTGTTTTTTTAAGATTAACGGAATCGCTTGTTCCTGTATGGGTGTGGGTTTTTCGTAACCCATAGATACCAAACCCTCTTGCAGCTTAGAATCAAATTGAAATTCTTCGAACGTCAAAACAAAAAATAAGTTTATTAATCGCGCAAGTTAACAAGAAGTTTCAAACTCTAACTTATAGCTTAAGTTTCTTGCCGTACTTTCTGTGCATGGCGAAACCGTGAACCGCCTTCTTTAATAGTTCATAATACAAGGCAACATAAAGCAGTGAAGTCATGATCCATATCATCGAAAGATTGAAGTATAGCGTATCAATTTTTTGACCGGCAAAATATTTTACCGGGATATAAAAATTATCTCGGAAGTCGAACAAATGCTCGGGCCTGTGCTCATTAAAATAAATCGGGTAAATCTTTTGTACCAGCTCTCCCTCCCATTCCACAATGCGCACCGGGTTTTGTGTATTTTCCACCATCGTTGTAACTGCCTCGTTTTGATATTTTGCTTTCAACTTTTCAATGGCTACTTTCTTTGCCTCATCATCCGTGAGGCTTGTCATTAGTTTTTCGCGTTCAACTTGTACATTCTGACTCCTCGTGCTATAAAACTCTCTTAACGCCTTTAAAAAATGGTTGGCTGTTAGGTATGTTGCAGAATCAAATTTCCCTACTTGAAGGTTATTCAGGTCTGGCATATTTTTACCTACAATGGTTGTTTCGTGAGTAAGTTCGTTTCTGAGTAAATCCAAATATCGTTTTACTTTGTTATTGGGTTGATCATTGTTCCAATTAAGAGGATTATTTATAACATAAGACAGGCGCGACTCAAGCTCGGGCAAATAATAGTTGCGTTTATAATCAGCAATGGCGCGCTTTTGATCCAGTGTATAGAATTTTTTCTCCAACGGGTTATCTTTAAATTGTGTAACCATGTATGCTTCAAATGCCCAACGTGAAGCCATCATTTCCCCTAACATAGGAATACCGTTTGGTGTACCCACTTTAGGATTGAACTTATCAAAACTGATAACCACACCGCTTAACAACAGTTGTGGTATAATCAGTATCGGAATTAAAATGTAGATAGTAACTGCCGAATCAAAAGCAGATGAAATATTCAACCCCAACATATTCGCAAAGCAGGAGCAAGAGAACAATATTAGCCAATAGCGCAACTCACTGAATGGAATTTGAAGCAGTGCGTTTCCTACTAAAATAAAGGTGACTGTCTGTATTGCTGAAAGCACAAAAAGGATAACTATTTTAGAAGCAAAGTAGCTGCTTCTGCTTAAGTGGAGGAATCTCTCACGCTTTAATATTTTTCGGTCTCTAAAAATTTCTTCAGCACTAACAATCAACCCAACAAACAGAGCTACCACAATACTCATAAAAAAATACACCGGTATGTTGGCATTATCGTAAAAGGTATAATGAGGATTTTCCACGCCAACGGCATCGTAGTATTTTACAAAGTAGCCGATGAATAAAGCCAGCAAGGGTGTGAGCAACAGGTTAACGATAATATATTGCGTGTTGGCAAGCTTTGACCGAACGTCTCTTCGGGTGAATACATTGAGTTGCTTAAACCAGTTGGGTATCTTTTGTACGGTGGGCAATGCTTCGGTTATCTCTTCGATCTTGGGTATTTTTATTTTTTGTTTAAAATATTGATACCATTGCCCGGGTGAAACTTTGCGTGTGTGTGTAAAACGCCCGTATTCGTTTACAACACGGGTTTCAATTATATTAAAGATTTGTTCGGGGTTAATATTTCCACACTCGGGACAGGCGCCCGGAGTTTTGTTGGCTGCATTAATGATCTGTTGAAAATAATTTACCGACTCGGTAGGGTTACCGTAGTAAATTTGAAAGCCACCCACATCAAGGATCAGCAGCGTGTCGAACATTTTAAAAATATCGGACGAAGGCTGGTGAATCACTACAAAAATCATTTTGCCGCGCAAGGTCAATTCTTTCAGCAGATCCATAATGTTCTCAGAATCGCGTGAAGACAGCCCCGAGGTTGGTTCATCAACAAAAAGAATGGTAGGTTCGCGCAACAACTCCAGACCAATATTTAAACGTTTGCGTTGCCCTCCGCTAATCGTTTTTTCAAGTGGAGAACCTACTTTCAGGTTCTTTATTTCAGTAAGGCCAATATTGGCAATTACTTTTTCTACGGTATGAACAATTTCCGGATGTGTATAGTGGCCAAAACAAAGACGTGCTGCATAATATAAATTTTCATAAACCGTAAGGTCTTCCATAAGAAGATCGTCTTGCGGGATGTAACCAATTACGCCTTCAATTTTTTCCGGCTGATCGTGAACATTTATGCCGTTTACCAGTACGCGGCCACTCGATGGCCGTTCAGAACCATTTAATACACTCAGTAGCGTAGATTTCCCAGAGCCGCTCCCACCCATCACTCCAATAAGCTTCCCTCCGGTTTCTGCCAAGCTCACATTTTGCAAACCAGCACGCCCGCTTTTGAAGTGGTAAAAAACGTGGTCTGCATCAAAACTTATTTTAACATTGCTTTCTTCCTGCAAAAATTTTCCTACTACATCGCTGTAGTAGATCGGCTCAATCTTTGCACCTCTGATTGTGCTGCCCGTAGGGAATACATCTACTCTTCTTGATTTTAGTGAAAGACTGTTTAGGTAAAGGGGAGTGATTCCTAAATATTTAATAAAGTAGGTTTCGATATCCGCCAAACGTAAAATGGCAATCATCCCCGAAAGGTTTTTTGCCATGAGATGTGGGCCAACGTGGCCCTGCACATTGGGGCTCTCGTCAATGATTAAAATATTTTTTGCGTCCAACTCTTCGGCATCGTGCCCAAGTACAAATGCGCGCATCGCACGGAAATCTTTTGCTGGGATTTTTAATGCTTCTCCAATGTAAAAGATTAAGTTGCTCTGGCGTTCGGAAAGGTCATCGCCAACAAACACGAGTTCAACAATTTTAATTACCAGCACTGCTTTTTGCTGCATGGTAAGAGCCTGGTTTACTTTCCGAGCTATTTGAATGATCTGCGCCCAGTCGTCAACAAATTCCTGAGTGGCTTCATCAACGTTGGAGAGATTTGCGTGAGAAGGCTTGTTGGCTTTGCAGAAATCATCGAACAAGGATAGGTAGTACCGAACACCGTCCTGGTTTAAGTGTAAAGACAAAAATTCTTTAATGATCGAACGCTCTTCGTCAGTAATCCTTTCTTTTGCAACGATTGCAAAAAACTGGATGATAGCTTTTAAAAGTTCTTCGCTCATTTATATCAGTCCCTCATCAATCAAAAAAAGATAACTGAGTGAATTAATGTTCTTTTTCGCCATCAAGAGAAAGAATATAGCGGGCCATTTTTTCGGCATCGGGTTTAGCTATGTCGGGGTGAGGTGTCATACTAATCTGCCCCCAGACCCCAGACCCGCCTTTTGCAATTTTTTCGGCCAGGTAATTTACATTGGCCACCGTAAACTCATATTTCTTGGCAACATCCAAATGGGGTGGCCCAATGATTTTATTTATTTTATGATGACACGTGTTGCAATCGCTTGACTTAACCAACGATTCACCAATAGCCACAACATCTCCCGGTTGAGCCGTAGCCTCCTCTTTAGGGTCACCGTAGTCTTCACTCTTAACTTCTTTTTTTGTGCTGCAAAAAGTAGCACTTACGAGGATAGCCGATAAACTCGCAAAAAACATTATTTTTTTCATAGACATCACAATTGTTAAATTCCAAGTATTTTTTTATTCAATTTCGGGTCCTTGCCGGTGGAAGCAAAATCATCAAATGCTTTATCGGTAACCCGAATCATGTACTCCTTAATTCTTTCAGCACCTTCTTTTGCACCTTGCTCGGGGTGTTTTAGGCAACACTCCCACTCTAACACGGCCCAGCCGTCATAATTATATTGAGCAAGTTTTGAAAAAATAGATCTAAAATCTACTTGACCATCGCCAACCGATCTAAATCTTCCGGGGCGGTTGATCCAATCCTGATAGCCTCCGTACACACCACTTTTTCCGGTTGGATTAAATTCGGCATCCTTCACATGAAACATTTTTATGAACTCGTGATAGTGATCAATGTATTGCAAATAATCCAACTGTTGCAACACAAAATGGCTGGGATCATAAAGCATGTTCGCGCGAGAATGCTTTCCAGTTGCTTCCCAAAATCTTTCAAACGTTATTCCGTCATGCAAGTCTTCTCCGGGGTGTATCTCGTAGCATAGATCAATACCATTCTTGTCGAAGGCATTTAAAATCGGAAGCCAGCGTTTGGCCAACTCGCTGAATCCGTCTTGAACCAGACCCGCAGGACGTTGTGGCCACGGATAAAAAGTATGCCACATGAGTGCACCCGAAAAAGTTGCGTGGGCAGTAAGTCCTAAATTTCTACTTGCTTTGGCGGCAAGTTTTAATTGGTTTACAGCCCAGGCTGTTCGTTCCTTGGGCTTGCCGCGAAGTGCATTGGGTGCAAATGAATCGAACATTGCATCGTATGCCGGATGAACGGCAACCAGTTGCCCTTGCAAATGGGTAGACAGTTCTGTGATTTCAAGCCCACACGACTCAACCGTTCCTTTTATTTCCTCAGAATATTCTTTGCTCGCGGCAGCTTTCTCCAAGTCAAACACACGAGTGTCCCATGTTGGAATTTGAACACCCACAAAACCCAACGATGAGGCCCACTTGCAAATGGATTTCAAGTTATCATACGGAGGTTCGTCTCCGAGAAACTGAGCCAGGAAAATTGCGGGGCCTTTAATGTTCTTCATTGGCACAAATTACCACCAAAAAACGGACAGGCAAAAAAAATGTGATGAATGATATTAGTCTACCCAGTCGGCAACAAACAAATTTGTATTACGCGTTCCACCGTTATTTCTGTTTGACGAAAAGATAAGTTTCTTGCCATCCGGTGAAAACATTGGGAAAGAATCGAAAACTTTATCGAATGTGATTTGTTCCAGATTCGACCCGTCTTCGTTTACCATAAAAAGGTTAAACTCAAAACCCCGTTTACCTTTGTGATTGGAACTGAAAATGATTTTAGTGCCGGCATGGTTATAGAATGGCGCCCAGTTGGCTTTGCCTAAACTGGTAACTTGTTTTAAGTCCGTCCCATCCACATTACAAGTAAAGATTTCCATGGCGGTAGGTGCAACCAATCCCTGTTTTAAATAATCGAGGTATTCTTTTTTTTCTTGATCAGTTTTAAATCGGGAGGCGCGAAACACAATTTTCTTACCATTGGGAGAAAAGAATGCTCCGCCATCGTAGCCGATTTCGTTGGTAATTTGTTTTACTTTTTTTCCATCAATGTCCATCACATATAAATCAAGATCGCCATTGCGGGTTGACGTAAAAACAATTTTATCTCCGATAGGAGAAACGGTAGCCTCTGCATCGTAACCGGGTGTGCGGGTAAGCTGTTTAATTATTTTTCCATTTTTATCAGCCACAAAAATATCGTAGCTCTCGTAGATAGGCCACAAGTATTTTCCTCCGGGGGTGTGTTCCACATCTTTGGGGCAGTCTTTTCCTCCCAAGTGGGTTGAGGCATATAAGATGGAGTTACCATCGGGCATAAAAAAAGCGCATGTGGTTCGCCCCATGCCGGTGCTGATGAGTTTCGGTTTTTTGCCCGACTTCAAATCCATTCCGGCTATTGGCATATAAAAAATCTGATCGCAATTGCAGTCCCAATTTTTATTATTGGATTGGAAAGAAATGTTTTTTCCATCGAAACTCCAGTACGCTTCTGCATTATCGGCACCAAACGTAAGTTGGCGCACGTTCTTAAAATGTTTTTCTCTGGAATAATGGATCGTGTCTGAAGGTTTAGGTTGAGCGCAGAGTTGATTTTGAACAAGCAATAGCAATGCTGATAGAAATAGGTTTTTCATTTTATACTAATGTTGAGTAAATTATTTTGACGATTAACTGGCTTTGGACTCTTCTTCTTTCAGTGCCCTGCGAAGGATTTTACCTACATTGGTTTTGGGTAACTCTTTTCTAAATACAAAATACTTAGGCACTTTGTAGTTGGTAAGGTTCTCGTGGCAAAACTTTCGAAGTTCTTCTTCGGAGAGGCTTTGGTCTTTTTTAACCACAAAAACTTTTATCACCTCGCCCGATTTGGCATCGGGCACGCCTATGGCCGCAACTTCCAATACCTTAGAGTTCGATGCAATTACATTTTCAATTTCATTTGGAAATACATTGAACCCGGAAACTTTGATCATATCTTTCTTCCTGTCAACTATTTTAAAATAGCCGTCTTCATCCATCAGTCCAATGTCGCCTGTGCGGAACCATTCGTTGTTAAAGAAAACACCAGCATTGTCTTTTTGCCAGTAGCCACGCATTACTTGCGGGCCTCGCGCACATATCTCGCCCGTCTCGCCTTGCGGCAATCGGTTTCCATTGTCGTCAAAAATCGCTACTTCTGTACTTGGCATGGGCAGCCCTATTGTTCCTCGTTTGTGTTTCCCATCCAACGGATTGCAGCAAAGTACGGGCGAAGTTTCGCTTAAACCATATCCTTCAACCAACGGGCTTCGGGTGATTTTTTCCCAATTGATGGCCACGGCATCTTGCACGGCCATACCCCCGCCAACCGCTCCTTTCATCTCGGAAAAATCTAACGTTTTAAAAAGCGGGTGATTGATCATACCGTTAAACAACGTGTTGACACCGAGAATAATCGAAAACTTATATTTCTTTAGCTCTTTGATGAAGCCATTCATATCACGCGGATTGGTGATCAGAACATTTTTCATCCCGCTGTGATACATCAACGTTAGGTTTACCGACAGCGCAAAAATATGATACAGTGGAAGCGCGGTGATAACAATTCCCTGATGGCTAAAATTCATGATGGGCTTGAACCAATGAGCTATCATTTCATTGTGCGCCACCAGATTGCGATGAGAGAGCTGCGCACCTTTTGAAACTCCCGTTGTTCCGCCTGTGTATTGAAGTACGGCAAGGTCTTCTTTATTAATTACAGGTTTATCAAGTGTAAGAGCAGCTCCTTTTTTCAATGCATCTTTAAACGAGTGCGCATGAGGCAAATGGTATTTAGGCACCAATTTTTTGATGTGTTTCACAACAAAATTCACGAGCCATCCCTTAAATCCACCTACTAAATCGCCCATTTCTGTAACGATGTAGTCTTTAGCCGGAACTTTTTCTGCAATCGCCTCAAGGTTGTGCGCAAAATTGGCAACAATTATTACAGCAGAAATACCCGCATCGTTAAACTGGTGCTCCATCTCACGTGCTGTATATAGCGGGTTGGTGTTCACCACGGTTAACCCCGCCTTCAATGCCCCTATAAAGGCCACCGGAAACTGCAACAAGTTGGGCATCTGTATGGCGATACGATCTCCTTTTTTTAAACCAAGACCCTTCTGAAGATACGCTGCAAAATGAGTGGCGAGTTTATCTACTTCGGCATACTTTAGTTTGCCTCCTAAATTTTCGAAAGCAACTAAATCACTGTGTTTGCGCGAGGATGCTTCGTACAAATCGACTAACGAATTGAACGGAAGTTGTCCGATTTCATGCGGAATACCTGTCGGATATTTCTTAAACCATGGAAACTCATTCATCTCAATATATTTTTGAAATAAAATTCAAATAGGGAAAAAATTCAGGCAATAGCAATGATGCAACTTCTCTACCAATATGATTTAAACCCTGGACTTATTTCATTTTAATGTTACAAACGCTGATTATCTGCAATGCCAAACTAATTTTTTAAGATTATACGTGTCTCTGTGTTGACATGGCATATAAAATAAAATATGAGCTAATATGAACCTTCAGTATTGGATTTTGTTGTAATTTTGAGGGTTTTATTTAAAATTAGTCTAATTTAGACGCGAAATGGCGAAAGACAACCAAGTCTTAGAGGAGTTTACATCAAAAGATTATGAGCACGGATGGGCGGTGAATCTGGAAACAGAAGAATCACCCAAAGGTCTTAACGAAGAAATCATTCGGTTTATCTCATCAAAAAAACAAGAGCCACTCTGGCTGTTGGAGTGGAGACTAAAAGCCTTTCAGCACTGGCAAAAGATGGAAGAGCCGAAGTGGTCTAATGTTACGTACCCAAAAATTAATTATCAAGACATCATTTACTACTCTGCTCCAAAACAAAAAGTTAAACCCAGTAACCTGAGCGAAGTTGACCCCGAATTAATAAAGACATTTGAAAAGCTGGGCATTTCATTAACCGAACAAAAAAGGTTAACAGGTGTTGCGGTGGATGCTGTGATAGATAGCGTTTCGGTTGCCACTACTTTTAAAGATAAGCTGAAAGAGCTTGGAATTATTTTCTGCTCCTTTAGTGAAGCGGTACGCGAGCATCCGGAACTGGTTAAAAAATATTTAGGCAGCGTTGTACCCATGAACGACAATTATTTTGCAGCTCTTAATTCGGCTGTGTTCAGCGATGGCTCGTTCTGCTACATCCCCAAGGGTGTTCGCTGCCCCATGGAGCTTTCCACCTACTTTAGAATCAACGCAGCCAACACGGGCCAGTTTGAACGGACTTTAATTGTAGCCGATGAAAGTTCGTACGTAAGCTACTTGGAAGGATGTACAGCACCCATGCGAGATGAAAACCAGTTGCATGCAGCGGTGGTTGAACTTTATGCCATGGATGATGCAGAGATAAAATACAGCACGGTACAAAACTGGTATCCGGGCGATAAAAACGGAAAAGGCGGCATCTATAATTTTGTAACCAAGCGCGGGCTTTGCTTTGGCGATCATTCCAAAATTTCGTGGACACAAGTAGAAACTGGTTCGGCTATCACTTGGAAATATCCATCGTGCGTGTTGAAAGGTGATTATTCAATGGGCGAGTTTTATTCTGTGGCCGTCACCAATAATTTTCAGCAAGCCGACACCGGCACAAAGATGATCCACATTGGCAAGAACACGCGCTCGCGCATTGTGTCTAAGGGTATATCGGCCGGCAAATCGCAAAACAGCTACCGCGGGCAAGTTCGCATAATGAAGCGCGCAGTCAATTCACGAAATTTTTCTCAGTGCGATTCGCTGCTTATGGGCGACCAATGCGGGGCCCATACCTTTCCCTACATCGATGTGGAAAACAATACCTCGAAGGTGGAACACGAAGCCACAACTTCAAAAATTGGAGAAGATCAAATATTTTATTGCCTGCAACGCGGAATAGATGAAGAAGCAGCCGTGGCACTGATCGTCAACGGTTATGCCAAAGAAGTATTAAATCAATTGCCGATGGAGTTTGCCGTAGAAGCTCAAAAATTGTTGGCGCTCACGCTGGAAGGAAGTGTAGGGTAGTATAATTATTAGTTGTTAGTTATTCGTTGTTTGTTATTAGTCGTTTGTTTATGTTGATTGTAGAAAACCTTAAAGCAAGAATCGGAGAGAAAGAAATTCTCAATGGTATTAATCTGCGGGTTAATGCGGGCGAAGTGCACGCTATTATGGGTCCCAATGGTTCCGGCAAAAGCACACTTGCCTCTGTGTTAGCAGGCCGAGAAGAATATGAAGTAACCGGAGGCCAGGTTTTGTTTGATGACAAAAATCTGCTTGACCTTGCTCCCGACATTCGTGCGTGCGAAGGAATTTTTCTTGCTTTTCAATACCCGGTTGAAATCCCCGGAGTGAGTACCGTAAACTTTATGAAAACGGCACTGAATAAAATCAGAGCGCACCGTGGTCAGCCTGCGCTCGATGCCGTAGCGTTTCTTCAGCTGATGAAAGAGAAAATGAAATTGGTGGAAATTGATCAGTCGTTGCTCAGCCGTTCGCTCAACGAAGGGTTTTCGGGTGGGGAAAAAAAACGGAATGAAATTTTCCAGATGGCCATGATTGAACCCAAGCTTTCCATTTTGGATGAAACCGACTCCGGGCTCGATATTGACGCGCTTCGTATTGTAGCCAATGGTGTTAATAAGCTTCGAACTAAAAACAACGCAACCATTGTGGTTACTCACTACCAACGTTTATTGGAATACATTGTACCGGATTTTGTACACGTTCTGTACAAGGGAAGGATTGTGAAATCGGGCGGAAAAGAATTGGCACTTGAGCTCGAATCAAAAGGTTACGATTGGATTAAAAACGAAATGGCTACGGCTTGATGACAACAATCGTTTCAAATACGGATTTAAAGGAAAAATTTTCAAAAGCATTTGAGGAAGCTCAAGGATTGAAGAGCCAACTGCACAAAGAAGCGTTTGATGCCTTTCAAAATATGGGCCTGCCCGGCACTAAAACTGAAGAATATCGCTTCACTCCTATTGCCCGCTTGCTTGAAAAAAATTTTAACCTTGATGAGATTGAACCTGTGCCCTCGGGCATTAATTCCGTCAAAGACTTTTTAATTCCTGATCTCGATGCAACAGTTCTTGTTTTTTTAAACGGATTCTTCTCAGAAACTCTTTCGAGTTCTATCAATAACATCGATGGACTAAAAATTAGTAAACTTGAGTCGGCATTGGCCAGTGGTGAAGCCGCAGACTATTTTCAGAAACTATTGAAACCGTCTGATGATCCCTTCACTGCCCTCAATTCAGCTTTTTGGCAAGATGGGATTTTTATACATGTTCCACCTCATACAAAAGTTGAAAAGCCAATTCTCATTCTGCACATCAACGATGTTGTTGATCGCCAGTCTATCGCACACACAAGATTGCTTCTGGTAGTAGGAGAAGGAAGTGAATTAACCCTTATTGAAAAATCCAATTCAACTGGTGACCACAGCATCTTCCACACGTTTGCGGAAGAAATTGCAGTAAAAGAAAATGCTACATTAAATTATATTAAAATTCAAAACGATGACGGCAAACTTCATCAGGTAGCCAATTCATTGATACACCAATCCGCACAAAGCATCCTAAATACGTTTACACTTACGCTTAGCGGTGCTTTGATCCGGAATAATTTTAATATTGCCATTGACGGTGAGTTTTGCGAATCGCATTTTCACGGTTTGTATTTACTGAACGGAAGTACCCTGGCCGACAATCATACCGTGGTAGATCACCTCAAGCCCAATTCGCACAGCAACGAGTTGTACAAAGGCGTACTGGATGGAAATTCTAAGGGCATCTTTAATGGTAAAATTTTTGTGCGGCCTCACGCACAAAAGACAAATGCGTTTCAGTCGAACCGAAATATATTACTAACCGATACAGCCACCATCAACACCAAACCCCAGCTTGAAATCTGGGCCGATGATGTTAAGTGTTCGCACGGTTGCACCACGGGGCAGTTGGATGAAGAAGCATTGTTCTACCTACGCTCACGCGGAATTCCGTTGGAAAATGCCAAAGCCATGTTGTTGTATGCGTTTGCTGCAGAAACTCTTGAGGTAATTAAAAAAACTGAACTAAAAAATTATTTGGATCAACGGATTTCCGATCGGTTGGCTAAATTCTGATAATGGACACCATCCTAGCCGATATTGAAAAAATAAGAGCTCAGTTTCCGGTGCTTCAGCAGCACGTAAACGGCAAGCCGCTGATTTATTTCGATAATGCAGCCACCAATCAAAAACCAAAACAGGTAATTGATGCCCTGATAAACTATTATCAAGGCTATAATGCCAACATACACCGCGGCATCCACACCCTCGCAGAAAAAGCCACAAAAGCTTTTGAAACAACTCGCCATTCCATGCAGCGATTTATCAACGCCAAGCATGCCGAAGAAATTATTTTTACACGTGGTGTAACCGAGAGCATCAATCTGGTAGCATCCTCTTATGGAAGAGCCTTTCTAAACGAAGGCGATGAGGTAATTATCTCAGGTCTCGAACACCACTCGAACATTGTGCCTTGGCAGATTATTTGCGAAGAAAAGAAAGCCAAGCTTAAAATAATTCCGGTAACAGAAATTGGTGAAATAGATTTGAATGGTTATCAAAAACTATTGTCGACAAAGACAAAAATAGTTGCCACCAACCACGCCTCTAATAGTTTAGGCACGATCAACCCGGTAAAAGAAATTATCCGGCTTGCCCACGAAGTTGGTGCAGTAGTTTTAATTGACGGTGCGCAGGCTGCTGCTCACTTGGAAATTGATGTGCTAAGTTTGGATTGCGATTTTTATTGTATCTCATCGCATAAAATGTACGGCCCAACCGGTGCAGGAATATTGTACGGTAAGAAAGAATGGCTCGAAAAAATGCCGCCCTACATGGGGGGTGGCGAAATGATTAAAGATGTAACGTTTGCAAAAACAACGTACAATGACCTCCCTTACAAGTTTGAAGCAGGTACTCCCAATATCGCAGACGTCATTGCTTTGAATGAAGCCATCAATTTTATTCAATCAATAAGCAAAGAAGTAATCGCAGAACACGAGCAAAGCCTGCTCAATTACGCCACAAAAAAACTTTCGGAAATACCTTCGGTAAAATTCATTGGCACATCTAAAGAAAAAGTAGCCGTTCTTTCGTTCGTTATTGAAGGTATCCATCCGTTTGATGTGGGGCAGATGCTTGACGCACGCGGCATTGCCGTGCGTACGGGGCATCATTGTACCCAGCCGCTCATGGAACGCTTTGGTATTGAAGGAACAGTTCGTGCTTCGTTTTCCATATACAATACAACACACGAAATCGATGAGCTTGCCGAAGCGGTAAAGCGAATTGTAAATTTCATGAAACCATGACAGTCAATCAGGTTCAAGATGAAATCATCAATGAATTTTCATTACTCGATGGAGACATGGAGATGACGGTATTCTATATTATGGAACTTGGCCAAAGGCTTTCGGAGATGAGTGAAACGGATAAAACCGAAGCCAATCTGGTTAAAGGTTGTCAGTCGAAAGTTTGGCTTGTTGCAGAAGTAACAGATGGCAATGTGTTATTTAAAGCAGACAGCAATACTGCCATCACTAAAGGATTGGTAAGTTTGCTTATTAGAATATTCAACAACCAAACACCGGAAACAATCTTAGGCTCCGATCTATATTTTATGCACCGGATTGGCATGGAACGATTTATCGGTACGCAACGATCAAACGGATTTGCTTCCATGATTAAGCAAATGAAACTTTATGCGCTTGCATTCAAAACCCAATTGGCAAAAGCATGAGCGAAGTTGTTAACCCTACCGAACAAAAAACAGACCTGCGCGACAAGGTTATTGCCGCATTGAAAACCGTGTACGACCCCGAAATACCGGTTGATATTTATGAACTTGGATTGATTTACGAAATTAATGTGTTTCCGGTAAACAACATCTTTGTATTGATGACACTTACCTCGCCCTCTTGCCCATCGGCTGAGGTAATCCCCGGGGAAGTAGAGCAGAAATTAAAAGAAATTGAGGGGGTGAACGATGTAAAGGTAGAACTTACGTTCGACCCGCCCTACACCCAGGATATGATGAGCGAAGCTGCTAAACTGGAACTAGGTTTTATGTAATTTTGTTGTATTAGCGATTTCAGAAATTTGAATTATTAAATTTTAAATATATGTATCCCGAACAATTAGTAGCCCCGATGAGAAACGACCTCACCACTGCAGGCTTCAAGGAATTGAAAACTTCTTCCGATGTAGATCAGGAATTGAACGACAAAAAAGGTACAAACCTTTTAGTCATAAACTCGGTGTGCGGCTGCGCTGCCGGGGCGGCACGGCCGGGCATTAAATGGGCTTTGGAGCACAGCCAAAAAAAACCAAGCAAATTAACAACTGTCTTTGCTGGCGTTGATAAAGAAGCGGTGGCTAAAGCACGCGAGTACACCTTGCCCTATCCCCCATCATCTCCTTCCATTGCGTTGTTCAAAGACGGAGAACTCGTGCATTTTGTGGAACGCCACCATATTGAAGGACGCAACGCGCAAATGATCGGGCAACATCTACTCGAAGTATTTGACGAATTCTGTTAAGAATAGAACGATTAAATAATAAAGCCTTGTTCAAATCCCATAGTTTGAATGAGGCTATTTTTTTAACTCAACTCAAATGATATGGCAAAAGAATTTTACTACGCACTGGCATTTACGTCCGGCTTATTTATAGCCGTACAGGCCGGGATCAACTCACAACTGCGGATTGCGCTTCAGCATCCAATTTTAGCAGCCCTTGTTTCGTTTGTGGTTGGCGGATTGTTTCTGCTTGTGTTTTTTATTTTTTCCGCAAAGACCGGGATATCCGTTTCCTCCATCACAGCTATAAGCGGTTGGAAATTTCTGGGAGGGATTTTGGGCGCAATCTATATTTTTGTGATGATCATCATAGCACCAAAAATAGGTGCGGCCAATTCATTGGGTTTCGCTATAGCTGGGCAATTATTATGTGCCGTTGTACTCGATCATTTTGGATGGGTGGGATTTCCCATCCGGGAAATAAGTTGGGTAAGAATTTCAGGCGTTGCATTGATCATTCTTGGAATTTATCTTGTGCAACGTAAATAACCACTAGGTTTCTAAGATCAATCTTGTCTCTTCGAGATCAAGTTCGTATTCAATTTTTCTCAGCGCCTCCTCACTGATTTTTCCTTCCTTTCGCATAATGCTTAGCAAGCCCCGCTCTACCTGAATAATTTCTTTTTGAACGCGATGAAAATCGCTCACCTGTTCATCACTTAATCTTCCTGCATTTTCTCCCTTTCTTATTCGTTGAATACGTATTTCGTATTTCGTCTTTATTTGGTTGAGCACCTCATCGCTCAAACCGATGGAATAATTTTCTTCGATGTGTTCGATTATCTTAGAACCTATTTTTAACCGGGCTTCGTGTTCTTCGTGTTGCTCTTCATCGGTGGGTTTGATGCCCAGCCAGCGCACCAAGTAGGGAAGCGAAATTCCTTGAATTACAAGGGTAGAAAAAATAACAGCGAACGTTAAAAAAATTATGAGATCGCGATGCGGGAAAGGGATTCCGCCAATCGTTAGCGGCAATGCCAAGGCCGCTGCCAATGAAACAACTCCACGCATACCACTCCAGGCCACAATCGTCACCATTCGCATACTTGGTCTCGGTTCGCGGTAACGCACTTTTTTACTAAACCACCTGGGTATATACGCCCCCGGATAAACCCAAACCAGTCTTAAAATAATGGTGGCTACGCTGATAATTGCTCCATAGTATAAGAGTGTGGTAAACGAGTGGTCTTTAATCTGAGCTAAAATGCCCGTCAACTGTAACCCAATTAATATAAAAATCAATCCATTCAATATAAAAACTACAGTCTCCCAAACCGAATAAGCGGTGAGCCTAGATTGGTGTTTAAAAATTTTAGAAGAATTCCAGCTCAAGAAAAGACCGCACGACACTACCGACAAAACTCCTGAAACGTGAATTTGTTCTGCCAATAGATAGGCTGTGTAAGGCGCAATAAATGTGAGTGTTGTGTCATTGACATGGTTATCGGGTGTGATGAGGTGCACCCATTTAAAAATTTGGCCGAGTACAAGGCCAACTAAAATACCGACAACGGCCACGTACAAAAAATTTACGGTGGCTAGCCAAAAAATAAAAGTACCGGAAGCTGCAACCGCAATTCCATATTTGTAGGCAATCAACCCGGTTGCATCGTTTACTAAACTTTCACCCTCCAAAATAGTAGTAATTCTTCGAGGTATGCCCAAACCCCGGGTGGCGGCAGTTGCTGCAACGGCATCGGGTGGAGAAATAATTGCACCCAACACAAATGACTCCGGCCAACCGAAGCCCGGAATAAAGTAATGAGCTACAACCGCAACCAAAGTAGTAGTAAATAGAACACAGCCAATTGCCAACAAACTAATTGGCCTGCTCGATGCTCTGAAATCGGGCCATGAGGTTGTCCATGCCGCAGCATATAAAACCGGAGGAAGAAAAAGCAAAAAAACAATATTGGGGTTAAGGCTGATGTCTGGAAGCCCGGGAATTAGGCTTACGCCAATCCCCACCAGCACCAGCATAATCGGGTATGGTATTTTAATTCGGTCGGCTACTTCCGCCAAAGCGGTTACTATGGCCAATAAGAGAATAACGATGGTAATATTACCCATAGATTCAAAAAAAGGAATCTACAATATACAATGGATCAAATTTAAAAAAGCCATAGCCTTTATTTTTTTATGATTGAAGCACACGCGTAAGTTGTGTTGCTTAATGGTTTTTGCGTTGGCCGTAGGCAAAAAGTGGAATTACTTTTTAAGAATTTTCTCTGAAAATTGACCAGCTTTTACAATGTAAAAGCCTTCGGGTAATAAATTTAAATTTAAACTAAACCCGAAATTCGTCTTTGTTTGTTCTGAAATAAGATACGTTACGTTTTCACCAAGCATATTGAATACATGCACAGATTGGTCATCAGAAAGATTGTTTCGGATGGTTAACCAATCTTCAACAGGATTTGGTACGATAGTGATAGCATGCGAATGGGCATCAGAATTTTGAGCATCGACCACAAAAGACAACGTGCTATTGCCATCAAAGTCCACTTGTTTTAATCGGTAATAATTTAGTCCCATGGTAGGCGATACATCTGAAAATAAATAACTTTTAATACCCACAGAATTTCCTGCTCCTTTTATTTTAGCTATAACCGACCAATTCATTCCATCTAAAGATCGAAGAACTTCAAAATAGTCGTTGTTGATTTCAGTGGTTGTTTGCCATCGTAAATCAATAGCTCCGCTATTTTCGGATGCATAAAAATTGAGGAGTTTTATTGGCAAGACAGACCCGGAAGTAATAAACGTAGCCATATCTGCTACGGCTGTTCCATTGCCAGATGAGCTGAAATCAGCATTGTACGTTCCGGCTGAGCTAACATTTTTGTATTCTACTCTGTTATTGTTTTGGTTAGATAGCGAAGTAAAAGAAGAACCTCTCGTTATTGCGGGCATCGTACCACCAATAGCTGCTCCGTATACAAGTTCATTAGAATAATTGATAATGGCCGACCCGCTATTGAACGGCCGTGTTGAGGTAATAGCAACCGAGCTTTGATCAAGCGGATCAGAAGTTCCTATTCCGGAAAATTCACTGGCGAATATTTGTATAAACTGAAGTCCATCTGCTGAGGTTGTCATAGGAGTACTGCCCGACATTGTTACTGTTATTGTAATGTTCGATCCTCCGCTAATATTATAGGCATACCACAGCTCTGACCTGTAGTAATTTACTCCTCCCCAGTTGGTAGGGCCATTAATCTTAGTATAGCTATTTGATTTACTATCTGTAACAGTAGAAACGTTTTTAACTTGACCCGAATAAGAAACATGAACAACAATGAGGTTACCCGTTGTGCTCGTTGAACCAAATGTGTTGGTATGAGATAGGGAGGAAGAAGTGCCACTTCCGGATGCCGTTGAGTTCCAAGTCCAATGGGTTTGAACATGCGTTGCTTGCCCGTAATTTGTAACACTAATACAAATAAAGAAAGCCAGCAAAAAGAGCTTCAATGACATAAACGATGATTTAAAGCCAACAGACCAACCCCAAAGGTATGAAATTCTTTAGTTCTTTACTGATGACACACAAACTATGGATTGGCTATCAGGTTGGGTTTATCGAATCCTGATTTCGATGCTCGAAAACACCTTCAACATGTTCTCCGAAGGAGCCCTTGGACAGGCTTGAGAAATTCAGGTTTGCGTAACATCAGTGCTTAAAATATCATACTATTTTAGTATAACTATAGTTATGCCATCACCACCGCGGTCGGCATGTTCATCGGCAAGGGAGGCAACTTGTTTTACTTTTCGCAGATGTTCGCGCACAATTTTTCGAAGTACACCTTCGCCTTTTCCATGAATAATTTTTAGTTCACTTTGGCTTAATAAAATCGCATCATCTAAAAAACGATCGAGCTCCGGTATCACTTCATCGGCACGTTTACCGCGCAGGTCTAATGTAGCCACAAAGGAAGATTGCTTAGACACCACATCAAGACCGAGGGATTTGGCCTTGCGCACCGAAGAAGGTTCCGCCAAATCGCTTCGTACCAACTGATTTATTTTTACGGTTGAACGAATGCTTCCAAACTCAACCACAGCATTATTGCCTTTGATGCTCACCAGGTTTCCGGTTACGTCCTGCCCCACCATCCGTACTTTGTCGCCTTCTTTTACATCTCCGGTGGTGAGCTCTTTTTTTATTTCTGGTTTTACTTTATCCGTAAGCTGCTTTAGGCCTTGCCTCACTTTTAGTGTTTCTTTTTTTTCGGCTTGGTTAGCCCGGATATGTCGTATCGTTTTTTCTATTTCGCGGTTCGTTTCTTTCAACAGGGAGGCAGCTTCTGTTTTTGCACGGTCAACTATTTCTTTTTTCTTCGACTCCAATTCGGAGTTCAGTCTTTTATATCGGTCGTGTTCTTCAGCCGTTTTTCTTTCCCTATCGGTTAGTTCTCTCGAACGGTTTGCAAGCGCTTGCTTTTCTTCGGCAACCGTTTTCATCAAACGCTCAAGCCCGGTTAATTCTTTACCGATGATTTCTTCCGCGGTTGAAATGGTTTCGTTGGGCAACCCTGTTTTTCGGGCAATCTCAAGTGCAAATGAACTGCCGGGTTTTCCTATTTCCAACATAAAGAGCGGCTGCATTTTTTTCGAATCGAATTGCATGGAAGCATTTCGGATGTCGGTACGGTTGGAAGCAAATAATTTTAAATTGTAATAATGGGTGGTGGCCACACCCCATACTTTTTTATCCACGAGTGCAGTAAGTACAGCTTCAGCAATTCCGCCCCCAAAATTAGGATCAGTGCCGGAGCCCAATTCGTCCATAAGCACTAACGTGGAGTCGGAAGCATTACGCAAAAAGAAATTCATGTTTTGCAAATGAGAACTGTATGTGCTCAGGTCGTTGTCGATAGATTGCTGGTCGCCAATATCAAGAAATAGTTTAGAAAAAATTCCAACCGTTGATTGTTCCGCCATTGGCACCAGCAAGCCGCACTGTACCATGTATTGAATCAAGCCAACGGTTTTAAGGCAAACCGATTTCCCCCCTGCGTTTGGTCCCGACACTAAAAGGCATCTTGCATCGTCCAACAAATCAATAGTAAGTGGAACGATCTCTCGTTTTCCTTTTAAACTCAGCTGCAATAAAGGGTGGCGTGCTATGATCCAATTTAACGAAGGCCCGTTAGAAAGTATCGGCAGGGTTGCATCCAATTCAATAGACAATCTGGCTTTGGCATTGTTAAAGTCGATCAATCCCAAAAAATGAAAAGCAGATTTTATAGTTTCTATGTTTTCGCGCAATAAGGCGGTGATCTCTTTCAAAATTTTAATAACCTCCCTCCGATCTGCATGGATTAAGTCGCGAATTTCATTGTTGGCTTCCATCGACTCGGCCGGTTCGATAAAGACGGTTTGGCCGGTGGCTGATTCATCTACGATAAAGCCTTTAAGTTTCCTTTTGTGCTCTGCTAAGATGGGTATAACAACCCGGCCATCGCGCACCGTAAGGGTAGCGCCTTCGGGAATCCAACTTTGCCCGAGCGATTCGCGGTAGATTTGCTCGGTTAGTTTACGAACACGTCCTTCCTCCTCGCGAAGCCGTTTTCTAATTTGCGCGAGCGCTGGGGTTGCATGGTCTTTAATTTTTCCTTTATCATTGAATTTATTTTCTATAGAAGGTAACAAGGCGGCCGGTAATCGTACAAATGAATTAAGTTTGAAAAGTTGAGGATATTCTTCTTTTGATTGAGTCAAGAACTGAGAGACATCCGTAACCATACGAAGGACTTTAACAACTTCCGAAATAATTTCTTCTTCAATAAAACTTCCTTCAATACGGATTATTTCAAAATATTGAGATAGATCCTCATAGCTCCCAAGAGGGAACTGTTCCCCCATTTGAATGATTTTCTGAAACTCATTCGTTCGCAAAAGTAAAGTCTCAACAGCTTCTTTGTCTTTTAAAAAAGTTATGGCGTTTACTTCGTCCGCACCAAGCTTACCAAAGCAATAAGAAATTAGTTTGGCTTTGATTTGATCGAAGCCAAGTTTAAACTCAAAATCATTCGGATAAACAGCCAAAGCGATAATTTATTTGGGTGCAGGTTTTACCAGTGCAGGCAACTTTTTTTTGAACGGTAGATTCCTCTCAACAGGCACCAATCCATTGTTCGGTGCTTTATCCTCACGTTGTTGCCGCAGCGACAACGTATCTATTACAGCATCGTAAACAAGCTCAAGTTCTTTGGGGTGATCCAGATAATAGGCGTACGTCTTTTTTATCACTGAATCGGAGATATTATGTTTTTGCAAAAGTTTTTTTTCGTATGGTAAAAAATAACGAATGGACGAGTCGCGGGGCACGGGCACCGCTTCGGTACGCGCCTCTGCCAGATAAACTTCAACCAAAAATGCTGAGAGTTGTGTTTGAGAAAGTACATCTTTGGGGCGGTCGGTTTGGGTGCACGAAGCCAGTGCCAGCAAAAAGAAGGGTAACCTTCGCATAGAAAATTCAGTTAATAAAAAAAACAGTATCAGCAAAAATAAAACCAGACTTCAAATTTAATCCTATTTCTTATTTTTAAGCCCGAAAAATTAAAATGAAAGAACTCCTTAAAAAACTGCGCAGGTACGAAATACAAATCCGGAAAGCGGTGAACAGCCAGATGCAAGGCGACTTTCATTCGTTGTTTAAGGGATCGGGTCTTGAATTTGATGACGTTAGGCCCTACCAATATGGCGATGACATCCGCACCATCGACTGGAACGTGTCTGCCAAAGGGCACGGCACTTTTGTGAAGACGTTCAAGGAGGAAAAAGAGCAAACCATTTTTTTTATACTCGATGTAAGCGCATCGCAAGAAATTGGTACGCCCGGCAAAACCAAAGTCGATATTGCCAAAGAAGTGTGTGGGGTGCTTGCGCTCTCCGGAGCAAAAGAATCAAGCCAACTGGGTCTGATTTGCTTTTCGGACGTGCGCGAGAAAGCCATCAAACCAAAAAAAGGATTGGTGCAGGCTTATGAAATTATTCACCACATCATCAGCCTAAAACCTAAATCGCTTAAAACCAATCTGGGTAAAGCCATTGCCTTCGCACAAGATTTTATTAAACGGAGAAGCGTAATCATTATGGTTTCCGATTTTATTGATGACAATTATTTTCAGGGGTTAAAGTCACTGGCGAGAAAACACGATCTGGTTGCCATTCGTGTCTCCGACAAACGCGAAACTCAGCTCCCAAAATTGGGTATCATTCCCGTTCTCGACAAAGAATCTCGAAAGACCTTATGGGTGAATACCTCGTTCGGTGGGTTTCGCGAAAAAATTTCTTCGCTCAATACTACTCGACAGCAAGAGTTGAGCGACTTCGCCAAAAAACATCAAATCAATTTCCTCTCTATCGATACCGATGAAGATTATGTGCCCAAACTGCTAAAACTGTTTAAAGTAAGGAACAAAGTGCTGAAGACTACATGACCATTCGAACTGCCATTTTTAAATTTAGAATTATTGAAAAACCAGCCTTGCATTGGGTTGCGCTTCTGTGTATCTATTTTTTAAACACTTCACTTGCATTTTCTCAGCAAATAAAAGTGAATGCAAGATTTAATGCCGACAGCGTTATGATCGGCCAGCCGATTGAACTGAGCCTGTCAGTCCGCTACCCCAGCAAACTTACTATCCTGTTTCCCGATTCTTCGTACTCCTTTAAGCCCTTTGAGTTTCAACGAAAAAAAATATACACCACTCAATCACGCGATGGCATCAGCCTCGACAGCGTAACGTACCGCCTTGCTACGTATGAGATTGACAGCCTACAACGGTTACGACTGCCTATTTTCATAGTAAATCCATCCGACTGCACGCAGGTGTTTTCAAACTTCGATTCCGTTCATTTCAAAAATGTTGTGGCTGCAATTCCCGATTCCCTTTCGGCAGATCGCCTGCCGTTAAAAGTTAAAGTCGATTATCTGAAAGTACCCCGCGAATTTAATTACCTGCTTGCCGGGATTAGCATTGGTATTTTAGCTGTTGTTCTACTCATCGTCTGGATTGTTTTTGGCAAACGGATAAAAAAATATTTTCGGTTGAAGAAATTGTTGAAGGGCTACGAAGCATTCCGCCTCAGTTTTGAAAATTCGCTCGATAAACTCAACCAAAATTTTTCTACCCAACAAGCGGAGCATACGTTGGTGATATGGAAAAAATATCTGGAGACCATGGTTTCCAAGCCATACACTAAATATACATCCAAAGAAATTCGGGCTCTTGAAAATAACGATGAACTGGGCCGGGCACTTGCCTCGATCGACCGCATGATTTATGGACACGACCACCGCAACGTGCTCCCTCCTTTCGATACGTTAAAAGAATATGGACGCACGCAGTTTGAAAAAAAGAAAACGGAGGTAGCTCATGGATAAACTATCGTTGCCCTGGTATTCGTTAGACTGGTTTGCCGTTTCTACATTCAAAGCACTGACGTGGGAAAATCAGTTTTTTCTATACCTTATTCCTGCTGTGCCTCTATTGTTTTTTGTGCGATGGTTGATCCGGTATTTTATCAACCAGAAACTTCCGGTGGCGCTCATCAAAGGAGATTTAAAAAGTTCGGCTATTAATGGGTTGCGGTTTATCCCGGAAATTGTTTTAATGTTGGTAGCCACGTTAATTCTTGTTGCCCTGGCAAGGCCGCAACGAAGCAACGAAAAAGTGGAGCAGTGGACAGAAGGTATTGATATAATGATTGCTTTGGATATTTCACAATCCATGCAGATCGAAGATTTTCAGCCTAACCGCCTGGAGGCGGCCAAACAAGTTGCCCGAGATTTTATCAAAGGCCGGCTTCAAGACCGGATCGGGTTGGTTGTTTTTTCGGGCGATGCCTTTTCGCTTGCCCCGCTCACCACCGATTATCCGCTACTGTTCTCTTACTTAGAAGATGTTTCGTTTGATATGATCGACTCACGCGGCACAGCCATTGGCAGTGCGTTGGCCGTGGTTACCAACCGAATGCGTGAGTCCGAATCAAAATCAAAAGTGTGCATTCTTATCAGCGATGGCGACAATACGGCCGGCAACATCGACCCGATTACGGCCGCTGAGTTGGCGGCTGCTTACAATATAAAAATTTATACTATCGTGGTGGGCAAAGAAGGGCTGGTGCCATTTGGCAGAGATTATTTTGGCCGACCGCAGATGGTTGAAAACACGGTGGACGAAACAACCATGCGAAAGATAGCGGAACTCGGGTCGGGCGAGTTTTTCCGTGCTGCCGATAACCAAGCTTTGAAAGATATTTTTTCTCGAATAGATCAATACGAAAAAGCCGAAATCAAAGAAGGCCGTTTTAAAGACACTTCCGATTTCTATCAGATCTACTTGCAGTGGGCTATCGTGCTTTTTTTACTGTGGCTTGCACTCAAGTCGAGTTTCATGAGCAATGTGCTGCAGGATTGATTCGGTGATGTGCAAATTCGGTTTGCATCAACGAATAAGCGAATTAATCAATCAATTCATTAATTTGTGATAATATTTGCCTTCGATAATAAGATGAATTATCAAAAAAATAATCTATGATAAAAGTTTTCCATAAACTTAGAACACAACTTTTAGCCGATAACAAGTTCAGCAAGTACTTATTGTATGCAATCGGAGAAATCTTTCTGGTTGTCATCGGCATATTGATCGCATTGCAAATTAATACATGGAATGATCAGAGAAATCAGCGCGCTAAGGAAGTCCAATATCTTAAAAATATTAAAAAAGACTTGGAGCTCAACATCTCTCATCTCGACAAATTCATACATGATAGAAAATCAAAAATAGAATCCGCCAAAATAGTTCTTGAGTATTTCGAAGGGAAACCGCTCACAAATCCTGAATTGTTTTTTGATAATGCGGTGAACATCTATACTTGGAAATTATTTTTCCAGACTAACAATACCTTTCAAGAACTTGTTAATACCGGTGATTTGGCTCTTATACAAAACGATTCAATAAAAAATGCCTTGCTCGATTTGGAAACACTTTATAATGTAATGAAGGCAGAAGAGGCACACTTTAGGTTTGATTCAGAGGTAACTCTTTATGAGCCGGCCTATCGAACACTGGATTTAAATAAACTTATCAACAACGAACAAAAAGGTGTAAAAAATAAAGTTGAAGATTTTAAGTCAACTCTGAACGATTTGAAGCAAAAAAATGGATTTGTAATGGCATTGTTTGAATTTGGTACGATACAAAAGCAACTGGAGCAAATGAAAATAAATTCAAGAAAACTAATTCATCTTATTGATAACGAAATAAATTAGAAGGTTTGAAACCATTTAACTAATCACGAATCAACTCATCAACCCAGCCTTCCCCCACTCTTCCTTTTCTTGTTCGCTCCACAACTCAGGGAAGAAAATTATCTTCTGAAACCGGGGCGGTAAATATTTCTGCCAGTTGGTGCCTCCGGTTGCTTTGATGTCTTCGGGAGATTTATGCAAGTATTTTGCTGCCGACTTATAGTGCGACAACGGCCAACGCACGTTGGCCAGTTCATCAAATTCGCGGAGTCGTTTTTTTACATCGTCTGAAGTCGGGAAAAACTTCGTGTAAATTTTTTTTAAATTTTTATCGGCAAACTTTACAGCTAATTGTTTAAACCGGCTATTGTACTTTTGTTCGAACTGCTGAAGGGTTAATGTTTTTTTACCCGTTGCCAATTCGGTAGCACCGCTTCTCCAGTAAAGCTTTTCGAGTTGCTCGTCTATCGATACATGTTGCATGGAAGCGCGGTCGTTTACATTTACCAGATTGATCAAATCGGTAGAACAGAGCTCGATCATTCGGTATTGCCCCGATTGAAACCCCGAGGCCGGCAGCAGCGACATCCTGAATTTTAAAAACTGCTCGCGTTCCATACCCGTTACCATCACATCGTACGACCCAACAAGCTGCTTGAAATAATTATTGATCCGGTCCATACGGTCGCAAAGATATTTTTCTGTCGGTTGAATGTTTTCGCTGACCTGTTCGATTTCCCAAAGTATCAAATGAAAATACAATTCGGTGATCTGGTGGTACATAATAAAGACTTTCTCATCGGGAAAATGAGTCTTGGGCGTTTGCAAACTCAAGAGTGTATCGAGGTGAATATAGTCCCAATACGTGAGGTAGTCTGCATACAAAAGGCCATCGAGGTAAGAAGATAGATCTTGCCCCATCACTTCATACTTCTGCTGGAGTTTTTGGAGTTGTTCGGTTAAATTAGGATTGATCGGGTTAGACATGATATATTGATTTGTGCATCGCGGTTAGATGCGTAAATTTGCATGTTAAAAAAGAATAACCCAAACTTTTATGGCCGCACCTGCCGAAGTCACTGCAAAAAAATCGTTGAAACAAGATCGTTACGAAGCTCCCGATTTTTACTGCATCGATGATTTGCTTACGGAGGAACACAAGCTCATCCGCAGTTCGATACGCGAGTTTGTAAAAAAAGAAATTTCACCCTACATCGAAGACTGGGCGCAGCGTGCGCACTTTCCGTATGAAATTGTGCGCAAGTTTGGCGAGATCGGAGCATTTGGGCCAACGGTGCCCCAACAATACGGTGGTGGCGGCCTCGATTACATTTCGTATGGAATTTTGATGCAAGAAATAGAGCGGGGCGATTCGGGCATGCGTTCCACGGCCTCGGTGCAAGGCTCGTTGGTGATGTATCCCATCTACAAATTTGGAAACGAAGCACAGCGCAAAAAATATTTGCCCAAATTGGCGAGTGGCGAGTGGCTCGGCTGCTTTGGCTTGACAGAGCCCGACCACGGTTCAAATCCTTCCGGCATGGTTACCAATTTTAAGGATATGGGCGACCACTATTTATTAAATGGAGCAAAAATGTGGATTTCGAATTCGCCAAAAGCAGACGTTGCCGTAGTGTGGGCAAAGAATGAAGCCGGACGAATTCATGGATTGATTGTAGAACGTGGCATGGCCGGATTTTCCACCCCCGAAACCCACGGCAAATGGAGTTTGCGCGCAAGCGCTACGGGCGAACTCGTTTTTCACGATGTAAAAGTGCCCAAAGAAAATTTATTGCCCGGCAAAAACGGGTTGGGCGCACCGATGATGTGCCTCGACTCCGCCCGCTACGGCATTGCCTGGGGTGCGATTGGCGCTGCCATGGATTGTTACGATTCGGCAAAACGGTACGCTACCGAACGAATTCAATTTGGAAAACCGATCGGGTCGTTTCAGTTGGTACAGAAAAAATTGGCTGAGATGCTAACCGAAATAACCAAAGCACAGTTGCTCAACTGGCGTTTGGGTATGATGATGAACGAAGGCAAGGCAAGCACGGCACAAATTTCT
Source organism: Bacteroidota bacterium (assembly GCA_018267285.1). GTDB lineage: Bacteria > Bacteroidota > Bacteroidia > Cytophagales > Cyclobacteriaceae > ELB16-189. The sequence goes on from JAFDYU010000003.1 coordinate 78,817, forward strand.
TTAGCCAAAAGAAACAATGTTCATGTTGCTTTGGAAATTGCACGCGAAGCACGACAAATTCATGGCGGCATGGGCATTACGGGCGAATACCCCATTATGCGCCACATGATGAACTTAGAAAGTGTGATCACCTACGAAGGCACACATGATATACACTTGCTAATCCTAGGAAATGAGATTACCGGGATTCCGGCTTTTGTATAGTTACCTCACACCCACCGAAAAAGTAATTCGTTGCACGGGGTTTTGCGGGTCGTTCGAATAAATAGTTATGGATTTATTTTGGGGACCACTGCGACCTGCCGTATTCAATGAAACCTTAACCGGAATTTCTTGCCCGGGTTTTAACCTGCGGCCTGCGGGCGTAATGGAAAGGCAAGAACAATTGGACTGCGCGTGGCGAACGATCAACTCACTCTTGCCGTTGTTGGTAAATTTTATTTCGCGTTCTAAAACTGCGCCTGCTTTTACGTTACCAAAGTTTATTGCATTGGCAGAGAGTGTTAGTACGGGGGCTTTCGCCAGATCGTCAGCGGAGAGTTTAGGAAAAAATTCTTCCACGGTGGCATAAACTGAAAACGATTTATTGGGCAGCAGTTCGTCATCTGTTTTTAATTCTATGTTTTCAGAAGTAAAACCATATTGCCCTTTCAATGGGCCGTTAAAGGTTAATTTTACGTTGCCTATTTGGCCAGCGCCCAGAGCCTTTGGCGTCTCAACTTTAATGTACCGAGGCGAAACACTGCCCGTGAAATGAACCGAATCTTTCCCTGCATTCAATACCGGAAAAGAAAAGGTTTCGGGTTCTTTATTGATAAAAATCTTCCCGATATTAAATGAGCCCGACTTTAATTTTAGGCTTCCGGATTCTACAGTAAAAGAAGCAGGGTCGTTTTCTTTTTCAGGGTCAACCACATTGCCTTTAATGTGCACTACCATTGGCTTTACATCCCAATCGGTAGTGATCGTAAGTGTTTTATCGAAATAGCCGGGTCTGCCCAACGGATTAAAGCTGGCTTTAATAAAGCCCGTACCACCTACTGCAATTGGGTCTTTGGTCCAGTCGGGTGTAGTGCAACCACACGAAGGGAGTACCTTAATTATCCGAACCGGGCGAATGCTCTTGTTTGAAACGATAAAATCGAAGGAAACCGAACCATCCTTCTCTAAAATATTTCCAAAGTCATGGATTTTTTCCTGGAACGTAAGCGGTTCTGCCAATTGGGCGAACAGAGTTTCGGTTAAAGAAGCTAACAATATCATCAGCACGAATCGATACATAATTTCAAAGTTTACAGTTACAGGTTCAATACTGCAAATTTAAAAATTACATTTCAATGCGACCATGAATTCGGAAATTTGTAATCGGTAATTTGTATTTTGCATACTTTATTTTTAAAAAATGTCAAGGATTCTAACAGGCATACAAAGTAGTGGTCGGCCACACTTGGGTAATCTACTGGGGGCGATAATTCCCGCCATCGAGCTTTCAAAACAACCGGGCAATGAATCGTTTTTCTTCATTGCCGATCTGCATTCGTTAACAACTATTAAAGATGCAAAAGTGCGCGAGCAAAATGTGCAGGCCGTGGCTGCAGCGTGGCTTGCGTTTGGTTTCGACACAGAAAAAAATCTGCTTTATCGCCAAAGCAAAATTCCGTTGGTGTGCGAACTCACCTGGTATTTGAGCTGCCTTACACCTTATCCCATGCTGGCCAACGCACATTCGTTTAAGGAGAAGTCGGGAAAATTGTCTGACGTGAATGCCGGGCTCTTCACCTACCCCGTGCTGATGACCGCTGATATTATTTTGTACGATGCCAACTTTGTTCCCGTAGGGAAAGACCAAAAGCAACACCTTGAAATGGCACGCGACATTGCCAGTGCCTTCAACAATACCTACGGAGAAACATTTGTGTTGCCCCAGCCGCGTATTGAAGAAGATGTGATGACTATACCTGGAACGGATGGACAGAAGATGAGCAAATCATACGGCAACATTATCGATATTTTCTTGCCGGAAAAAGAGTTGCGCAAACAAGTGATGAGCATCGTTACCGACAGCACCCCGATGGAGGCACCTAAAAACCCCGACACCGACAACGTGTTTGCCATCTATCAATTAATTGGCACACCTGAACAAACGTTGGCGTTTCGTAAAAAATATCTGGCCGGCAATTTTGGCTACGGGCACGCTAAGCAGGAGTTGTTTGATTTGCTTTTACAGAAATTTTCTAAAGAACGAGAGCGGTTTAATTACTACATGAGCAACACGGCTGAATTGGAAAAAATACTAACCGTTTGCGAAACTAAAGCCACCGCTATCGCCAATGATGTAATTGCACGCGTACGAAAAAAATTGGGGTTTTAAAGTTATTTATTAAAATATAGCTCTGTACGTGAAAAGTATTCCGATAAGGTCAATCCATTTAAAAGACCATGATACTAAAGCGTTTGATAGCTTCAACATCAGAAGCATTAGAGAAGTAACCAGCGGGAAGGGTTTGAATCAGGATTTACACCGACATAACTTCTATTTTTTACTAGTTGTAAGCAAAGGTAAGGGGCTACACGAAATTGATTTCGTCAAGCACGAAATTACAAACAGCTCAATCTTTATGTTAAGACCCGGGCAAGTTCATCAACTTCACCTAAAAGCCGGCAGCGAAGGATTTATAGTAGAATTCGATAAGGGATTCCAACTTCTTTCAGATGACAATACATTACTGCGCAAGGCATTTACAAGTAATGTTTGTAGGCTTGAAAAAAAAGGTTTCGATATCTTGATTTATATTTTGAGTTCTATATTCGAAGAATACAAAAAAAAACAAGTCGGTTTCGAAAAAGTAATTAAGGCAAGCTTAGAGATATTTTTGATTCAATATCTTCGACATCAGCAAAAAAGGCAAAATGATACCGTTAAACCCGACCTCTATCAACAGGAAAAGCTACAAGAACTTTTGCATCTTTTAGAGGTCGGCATTACTACTAAAAAACAAGTTGCTGAGTATGCCGAACTGATGAATCTCTCACCATTCCAACTCAATTCAATTACCAAAGGCTTGCTTGGAAAAACAGTTTCTGAGCTAATTGAAGATCAAATACTACTTGAAGCGAAGCGGCACTTATTAGCCACTTCAAATCAAATAAATCAGATTGCTTTTCAACTCGGTTATGAAGACGTTTCTTATTTTATCCGGTTCTTTAAAAAACTAACGGGCTACACACCCGATGTGTTTCGTAAGAACTTTCGTTAAGTACCATTCTACTTCACAATCTTCCTATCCTTCAACATCATTCTTCTATGACCTTTGCTATTAGTTTAAAAGCAACTAAAAGCAAAAAAAATGAAAACTAAAATGAAACTGATTGGATCGCTCAAAATTTGGGCAGTGATCTACCCGTCCATCACATTATTTCTCTCAGTTTTGGGAGAACCCATGTCGATACTACCATTGTATCTGCGTACTTTTTTTCTCACAATTATCTTAGTGCCTTGGATTGTTTTTGTGGGAGTTCCTTTTGTAGACACCATCTTGAGAAAATTCTCATCTGAAGATATTAAGAAATAATATGTGGTAAACAAGTCGTCAATTAGCATCTTCAAAGTATGCGGCACTTGGCGACTTGTAATATCTCACTTGAATCAAGATATTCTAAGTTCAATAAATAAATCAAAGAAAAGTATGAAATACGATTTTGATGTAATCATAGTGGGTGGCAGTTATGCAGGGTTATCTGCTGCTATGGCTTTAGGCCGCGCTTTAAGAACGGTACTGATCGTTGATGCAAATATGCCTGCTAACCGATTTACTCCATATTCTCATAATTTCTTAACACAAGACGGAAAGACTCCGAGTGAAATAGGAATATTGTCAAAACTGCAAGTAGATGCATACCCTACTGTCAAAAGAATAGAAGGCTTTGTTGTACGATCTTGGAAAGCGTATGACGGATTCGTTGTACAACTAAAAACGGGTGCACAATTTTCATGTAATAAGATAATTCTTGCGACTGGAATAATTGATATTCTTCCAGACATCCCCGGTTTTTCAGATTGTTGGGGAAAGTCAGTGCTTCATTGCCCCTACTGTCATGGCTATGAAGTGAGGAACAAGAACACCGGAATTATTGGAAACGGAGAGTACGCGTTTGAGTTTGGTGCGCTCATCTCAAACTGGACACAGAATCTAACCATATTTACTAATGGCACTTCCATTTTAACAGACGATCAACGATCAAAGCTCGGTAAACATAAAATCCATATTGTTGAGGATAAAATAAAAGCAATTCAACATCAAAACGGTTATTTGAATAGTCTATTTTTCGAAAATGGTAAAGTCGTTTACCTTTCAGTTGTCTATACACGACCGTCCTTCAAGCAACATAGTGATGTTCCAGAGCAACTGGGCTGCGAACTAACTCAAGATGGCTATATCAAAATTGATAGTTCACAAAAAACAACAGTTAATGGAGTTTTTGCATGTGGAGATAACGTAACAAGACTTCGAACAGTAGCCAACGCAGTAGCCATGGGAACAGCTTCTGGGATAGCAGTCAATAAAGACTTGGTTATCGACACTTTTTAATAGACTATAACTTGTATTCTTATGGAAAAGATTAGTTGGGTACACTACTCCAAACCACCTGTTGCTTCTCTTTAGTGTTTAGTATTATGCGCACGGGGTTGGGCACAATTACGAGCCTTGTCTCTTTACCGGGCATCGAATCAACTTCAATATAAACACCTTCGGCAGAGGTTACCGAAAATTCGTTCTTGGTGCTGACGGAATAAGTTTTGGCAATGTAGGCGATCGGCAAAAGTATATCGGTATCGGGCGAAAGTTTATCGTGTACCTCCTGAAGCACTTCTTCCAGGTATTTACCATAATTATCTTGCAGGGCGTCTTCCAGGTCGTGAAGTTCTTCCTCCAAATCATCGTATTTGGGGTTGTTGTAGTCGATCTTTTTTAATTCATTCCGCCTAGTGGCAATTTCTTGTACGGCCTTGTCGAGTGCTTTTGTGTTCATGGTCGAAAAAATTTTTCCAAGATTATGGAAATGCAGTTGATTTTAAAAATTTAAGTGCAGAATGCTTAAATTTACCTTTTGAAAAAAATTGAAATATGACAACCGATTTTCTCCCCCTCAACGGCACCGATCACATCGAATTTTATGTGGGCAACGCCAAGCAAGCCGCTTTGTACTATCAACATTGCTATGGTTTTGAATTAGTGGCGTATGCAGGCCCTGAAACGGGCGTGCGCGACAGGGCCTCGTATGTGGTGCAACAACATAAAATACGGTTTGTGCTCACTACTTCCTTAACTCCCGATTCAGAAATAAATAAGCATGTGCAAAAACATGGCGATGGCGTAAAAGTGCTGGCCTTGTGGGTAGACGATGCCACCAAGTCATTTCAGGAAACTTTACTTCGTGGGGCCGTTGCCGTGCACGAACCCAAAACGTTGAAAGATGAGTTGGGCGAGGTTGTGCTCTCGTCCATCAAAACCTACGGAGATACCATTCACACATTTGTGGAGAGAAAAAATTACAAAGGAGCATTCCTTCCGGGATACAAAGCCGTAAAAAATAATTTAAAAGTAACTCCTATCGGGTTGAAGCATGTCGATCATTGCGTGGGCAATGTGGAATTAGGCCACATGAACAAATGGGTTAAATTCTACGAAGATGTGATGGGCTTCAAATTACTCATCACCTTTGACGACAAAGATATTTCAACCGAATACAGCGCGTTGATGAGCAAAGTGGTATCTAATGGAAATGGGTACATCAAATTCCCGATCAATGAACCTGCCTCTGGAAAAAAGAAATCGCAGATCGAAGAATACCTCGATTTTTATCACAGTGCCGGGGTGCAGCATATCGCCATCGCCACCGATGATATTATCCATACGGTAAGCGAATTAAAAAAACGTGGCGTGGAGTTTCTCCATGTGCCCGAAGTTTATTACGATGACGTAAAAGAACGCGTGGGGCATATCAATGAAGATTGGAAAGAACTTCAAAAACTGAACATCCTGATCGATCGCGATGAGGAAGGGTATTTACTTCAGATTTTTTCGAAACCGATTCAAGACAGGCCGACCTTATTTTTTGAAATCATCGAACGCAACGGAGCAAAATCGTTTGGCAAAGGAAATTTTAAAGCACTCTTTGAAGCGATAGAACACGAGCAAGAGCTGAGGGGAAATCTTTAACCATGTCGCTTTACGAAAAAGCTAAAGCCCGAGCCGAGCATTGGCTGAACAGCACTATTGACGATGCTACAAAAGAAGAAGTAAAGAAACTGCTTTCAAGTCCGGATCATAAACTGCTAACGGACTCTTTCTACAAAGACCTGGAGTTTGGCACCGGTGGGCTTCGCGGCATTATGGGTGTGGGTTCGAATTGCATAAACCAATACACTATTGGTTCGGCTACCCAAGGGCTCAGCAATTATTTACTAAAATCATTTCCTAACAAGGAAATCAATGTGGCCATTGCTTACGATAGCCGAAACAACAGCAAATACTTTGCACAAGTGGCGGCCAATATTTTTTCTGCAAATGGAATTCATGTACATCTCTTTTCAGAGCTAAGGCCGACCCCGCTCCTATCATTTGCCATCCGCTATCTAAAATGTGATTCGGGTATTGTTATCACGGCATCTCACAATCCTAAAGAATATAATGGTTACAAAGTCTATTGGAATCAGGGTGCTCAGCTTGTTCCGCCACACGACAAAAATGTGATGGCAGAGGTGAATGCCATTTCGGGTTTTGATCAGATTAAGTTCAACCCCAATCCATCATTGATAAAAATGGTAATGGCTGACGTGGAAGCTCAATATTACCAAGAAGTGATGCAAAGGATTCCAAAAAAGGATTCGATTCAAAGACAAAAAAATATTTCCATTGTTTATTCCAGCCTTCACGGTGCGGGCATCACCATGGTGCCTCAGTGCCTCAATCAGCTTGGGTTTGAAAACATACTGTTAGTAGACGAACAAAAAAATACGGATGGAAATTTCCCAACAGTCTCCTCTCCTAATCCGGAAGAGCAGTCGGCCATGAAAATGTCTGTTGAAAAAGCAAAAAAAAGTAATGCCGACCTCGTTATGGCTACCGATCCGGATACCGACCGGGTTGGCATTGCTATTAAGAACGACAAGAATGAGTTCTTCCTTCTCAACGGAAACCAGGCGTTCAGCCTGATGGTTTGGTTTATTTTAAAAAACCTCGATGAAAAGAAAAATTCGTACATCGCAAAGACCATCGTTACCACCGAACTCATCGATGCAATTGCCCGAGCGTTCGGCATTGAGTGTTTCAATACACTTACGGGCTTCAAATATATTGCTGAGTTGATGAGCGAATTAGAAGGAAAGAAAAAATTTATTGCTGCCGGTGAAGAAAGTTATGGCTATATGATTGGCGATTTCGTGCGCGACAAGGATGCTGTGAGTGCGTGTGCCTTTTTTGCTGGCATGGCCGCAACCGCTAAAGACGAAGGAAGAACGCTGTTCGATTGGCTGGTTCAAATCTATACTGAGTATGGATTTTACAAAGAAGGGTTAGTAAATATTGTTAGAACTGGGGCAGATGGAGAACGGCAGATCAAAGAAATGATGGAACGATTTCGAACTAAAACTCCTGAAAAAATTGCCGGAGAAAAGATTGTTCGTACGCTCGATTACAAGTTAAGCCTTGAGAAAGATATAAACACCGGAAAAACGAAGCCGTTACAATTCCCCAAGTCTGATGTACTCCAATTCTACACGGTGTCGGGCAGCAAAATTTCGGTGAGGCCATCGGGCACAGAACCTAAAATAAAATTTTATGTTAGTTTGAAGGCCAAGCTGGATTCGAAAAGCAATTTTGAAAAAGTAAATGCCGAACTCGACAACAAAATCAAAACAATAAAAGCAGAGTTATCGTCCTGATTGTAGTCTTGGCTTTTAATCGCTTTTCTTCATTGCTGTCCTCACCAAGATGGAAGCCATTGCAAAAAAACAAATGACTCCAAATAGTTGATACCCGTTTTCTCCAAGCATTTCTGAAATGCCGTGCTCAACACTTACTTTCTGTAACGTATCAAAATAAAAAACAGAAAGCACGGCTACCACTACACCCGAAATAGCACCTCCGGCAATCAGCCCGGTGGCAAACAAATTTCCGCGCCCTAAGTCATCTGTTTCTTTCTTTTCATTTTTGCTTTCTAACCGCCAATCAATAATGCCTTTTACTGCACCGCCAATAAAAATTGGTAACGTGGTGGCCAAAGGCAGGTAAAGACCAATGGCAAATGCAAGCGCCTTAATTCCGCAGAGTTCAAGGGTTAACGAAATAAAAAAGCCCACCATCACATATTGCCAGTCGAGATTAAACGATAAAATTCCTTTGGTGAGAGTGGCCATCAACGTAGCTTGCGGAGCCGGGTATTTGATGCTGCCTATGGCGTGCTTGGCCATTGGATCAACAGCAAGCAAATCGGGAGTTGGTGTATCCAGTATTTGGATAATCAAACCGATTGCCAAAGAAGAAACCAGTGCTCCGATAAACAAAGCTATTTGCTGATGTCTTGGCGTAGCTCCTACTATAAAACCGGTCTTTAAATCTTGCGAAGTTCCTCCTGCATTCGCGGCCGCAATGCAAATAATTCCGCCTACAACAAGAGCCATAGGTTCATACATTTTTCCCGTCCAGCCCACGGCTGTAAAAATCAGGCACGTGCCCATCAGGGTTGCGATGGTCATTCCGCTGATGGGGCTGTTGCTCGTGCCAACCAAACCTACAATCCGGCTTGCTACGGTTACAAAGAAAAACCCGAAAATGATGATCAAGACACCGAGCAAAGTTTTTTGTATAAAGCTATCGCCCGGTATTTTGGGAAGTATCGCAATGATAACCACCAGCAACAAACTTCCAATAATCACAACTTTAAAAGAAAGGTCTCTTTCGGTTCGGGAAACACCTGCTTCACCTTTTTCTTTGAGTGAGCCCAGGCTTTCGCGAAATGAATTGATGATTGTAGGGATGGTTTTCAGTAGCGTAATAAATCCACCTGCCGCAACGGCTCCTGCACCAATCTGACGTATGTACGCAAAGTAAAGTGCAACGGCCGGGTTGGAAAAACTTTTTGTTACCGGATCCCAACCGCCTTTGCCACCGGCAATGGTAACGTCCTGAAGATAGCCCAGTGCTACCAACTGATGCGCTACATTTTCAAACGGAACGAGTGTTGCCAGCAAGGGAATGATTGCCCACCAGGCGAGCACCGAGCCGGCCACAAGCACACCTGAAATTCGCGGGCCGATGATGTAGCCAACGCCAAGATACTCAGGTGTAATTTCACCATTGATCGTTGCCGATGGCCAGAATTTATTTGCTTGCTTGGTAACGAACGCAGGAGTTTCGGCAATTACATGAAATACTTTTTGCAACATGGCATAAGCAAATGCCACACCCATACCCACAAAAGCAGTTTTGGCAAAGACACCACCTTTTTCACCGGCCTGCAATACCGAAGCACAGGCTGTTCCTTCCGGATAGGGCAATGAGTCGTGCTCGTTTACAATCAAAGATCTCCGAAGTGGAATCATCATCATCGTGCCCAACATACCTCCGAGAGCAGCTAATGAGAATATAGTAAAATAATTAAAAAATTCTGCACTGTTGATGTTTCCGTTTTCATCGGCCGACAAAAACAAAAAACCGGGAAGTGTAAAAGCTACACCGGCAGCGATGGATTCGCCCGCAGAGCCCGTGGTTTGGATAATGTTGTTTTCGAGAATGGTAGTCTTAAATAGTTTTCGGCCGAGCGTGATTGCAATTACGGCAATCGGTATAGAAGCAGTTACTGTAAGGCCTGCTTTAATGGCGAGGTAGGTGGTAGAGCAACCGAACACAATTCCAAAAAAACAACCCAGTAAAATTGATTTGATGGTTAGTTCGGCAATATTTTGGTCGGCAGAAATGTAAGGTTTAAAAGGATTAGGCATAGGTTAGGTTTAAAGGTTTTGAGTTCACAACTATTTCAGCTCGCCTCCATATTTATTCAAGTAATCATCGAAAAGTATTCATGTTATGTTCCTTTATTCGCGTATACAATATTATGAATTATCACCAATAGTGTTCCTACAATACCTAACGATGCCAGTATATACCACATTGTCGATGGGTTTGTGGCCATGAACGTTAACCGAAGCCAGTCGGCAAGGTAGCCCGCAGTGAATGAACCTATCGCAACCGGCAAAAAAGCAAAACCCATAAATGTACCCACTTGGTGTTTTGGTGCAAATGAGCTAACGTAATCATAAAAACGTGGTGTTTGTGTGGCGTCTGCCAAGCCAAATAGAATTGCGCCCACAACTACAAATGTTGCCGTACCGAAGACACCCACAATAAACCAGGCTACACTTGCTAAAACAAAACCAATGACCATCGGGTAAATGGGCTTCCAGTTTTTTAGCAATACGCCCATGGGCACGGTCATAATGATAACGGCCATGGCATCGAGTGATTCGAGTATTTCAAAATTTTCGTATCTCAAAACTTCGGTAGCATAAAATGGAAGCAAGTAAAAAATCTGCCAGAACATCAACCAAAAAACAGAAAAGATGATAAGGAAGCTGATGAACTTAAAATTTTTGAACACCAGCACCATATCTTGAAAAACTTTTCCAAACGTTCGCTTCTCTTCATCGCTGTTATCGAGTTCTTGGTAGAATAAAAAAGTGCCCACAAACAGAAGAGCCGAGGTAATTGCAGACATAATCAGCACATATTCTATTCCTAAATCTTTTCTAATGGTTAATGCAACAATTGGGCCTAGAGCACCTCCGAGGTTAACCAGTGTATAATAAATTGAAAAGCCAAGTGGTTTTGCTTCGGGTGTAGATGTTTTAGCAACTGTTCCAACAATGCACGGTTTGATCAGCGAACCTCCAACGGCCGTGAGTACAATAACGGTGATAATGTAATTTCTCACACCTACAATGTCTGTTATCGCAGAGCCCCACTCCAAACCGGCAACACCAATGCTGAAATAGCCGATCGAAAAAAATGCAAAGCAAGTCAGCAGTGTTTTTCTAAAACCGTATCGGTCAACAAAAACACCGGCAACAATGGGCAGAGAGTAAACTAAGGTTGAAAACCAACCCGTAATGGTTCCGGCCTCATCGCGTAGCCCTACTTTATTGGCAAGGTAAAAGGCCAGCACGGCTTTAGATCCGTAAAAAGCAAGACGTTCAAAAAGTTCGAGTGAATTGGCAATCCAAAAAGTTGAGGTGAACCCGGTGCGAACCACCGCGATACGGTCAGCAAGAAAACTCATGCAGGTCTGTGGTTAAGGTTGCTCGCAAAATAACAGTATTAATTAACTTAGGCAATGCAGGTATTGACGGTAATAACTATTTTTACAGATGAGTTTTCCTGATTTTGTAGGTGCTACGGGCGTTGCCATTCTATTAATTGCATACTTTCTTAATCTTACAAAAAAGATTTCTGCCGAAAGTATAGCCTACACAATTATGAATCTGATTGGAGCAGGGCTGGCATGCCTTGCTTCAATTCTGATAAACTACTTTCCTTTCATAATTTTAGAAGCTGCCTGGACATTGGTTTCGCTTTTCAGCTTGGTGCGGTTACTTTCGCGTAAGAAAATCATATAACCTTTCACTTTTTTAAAGATAAAAAAAAGTAACATTGGGGTAATATTGGTCATGGTGATTGAAGTTACCTTTGCCTAACCTATTTTTTATGTTCGATCTTGATTTAAGTTACTCAGCGCTCCTACTCCTCTGTCTTTTTGCTGCGTGTGCATTCGAATTTGTAAATGGGTTTCACGACACGGCTAATGCGGTGGCCACTGTTATATATACCAATACTCTTAAACCCTGGGCGGCCGTAATGTGGTCGGGCCTATGGAATTTTCTGGGCGTTTTAACGGGTGGTATAGCCGTAGCTATGGGCATTGTTAATTTGTTGCCCGTAGAAACACTCGTTGACCAAAACATTGGCCATAGTTTAGCCATGATTATGGCACTGCTCGGCACCGCCATTTTTTGGAATTTGCTCACGTGGTATTTGGGCATACCCTGCTCAAGCTCGCATACATTAATAGGTTCCATCCTTGGCGTTGGTTTAGCCTATTCGGTTCTGCCCGAGGCTGTTGGCGATGCCGTGAATTGGAGTAAGGCACAAGAAATCGGGTTGTCGTTATTGATCTCTCCTCTTTTTGGGTTCTCCGTCACCATTATCTTAATGTACTTCATTCGGTCGATCACCCGAAAAACACCCATGGAAGACACCCTATTCAAAGAGCCTAAGAAGAATCAGCCCCCTCCAATCTGGGTGCGGGGAATTCTGTTCTTTACGTGTACGTTAGTAAGTTTCTTTCATGGGCAAAACGATGGGCAAAAAGGTGTTGGGCTCGTTATGTTAATTTTGATTGGGATTGTTCCGGCCTATTTTGCATTGGATACTCACTTCGACCCAATCGGCTTGCCCTCCTCCCTTAAAAAAATTGAGCAAGTGATTGTTAGTATTGACTCCTCCACGTTATCTCAACTTGATAAAAAGAAGTTGACCGAAACCATAGCCATGAATGCAAAATTACAGACGGTTTTTGCAGCCATCACTTCCGTGGAAGATATCCCCAAAGAAAAAAAATTTGAAGTGCGAAAACACGTGATGTTGATGGACCGAAACATCAACTCATTGATCAAAAAAGAAGAAATCCGGTTAAGCATAAATGAAAAAGGAATCATTAAAAAAGAACTGAAAAAGGTTCGCAAAATTGCCGACTACTCGCCTCGCTGGGTTATCGTTATGATCTCCCTTTCGCTGGGGCTGGGTACTATGATCGGCTGGAAACGTATCGTTAAAACGATTGGTGAAAAAATAGGGAAAGAGCATCTCACCTACGCACAAGGTGCCAGTGCAGAATTGGTAGCCTCCATGACGATTGGTTTGTCATCGCAATTTGGATGGCCTGTAAGCACCACGCATGTATTGTCTTCCGGCATTGCCGGCAGCATGGTGGCGAGCAAGGGTGTAAAAAATCTACAGCCGGACACCATACGAAATATTTTAATTGCCTGGTTTCTCACACTGCCGGTAGTGATGATCATGGGCGGGTCGTTGTTTTTACTCTTCCGTGCAATTTTTTAATTTTATTTAGAGATGAGCACGAGCAATCCTGAAATTATCAGTGCAACCGCCAAAGCAATTCTCCATGTAAACGGTTCTTTCAACAACCAAAACGAAAGAAAAAGAGTAACAACAATACTGGTTTTATCTATTACGGCCACAACCGATACGTTGCCCTCCTTTATGGCGCGATAATAAAATATCCACGAAAGCGCAGTGGTGATAGCCGAAACGGCAAGGAACAAAACATCTTTTACCGTAAGTTGATCAAAATCTTTTATGTATCCGAAAGAAACAGCATTAAGCCATACCAGCAAAAAGACAAAAGAAGTACGCACTGCTACGGCCGTATCTCCGCTCACATGATTCAAGCCAAACTTGGCCACAACAGCCGTAAGCCCCGCAAAGAGCATAGAAAGAACAGCGTATAAAACCCAAGCAGGCATAAGGTATATAATGTAATTATTTCATGAGAAACAAAAAAGCGCCCGCTCTTTCGAGACGGGCGCTCAACACACAAACCCCTCAACCTCTAATTTCTTAGCTAACCTGAATCGTTTGCTTTAAGATTTTCTTTTCGTCTTTCGGGATCACCAGCTCAAGAATGCCGTTGTTGTATTTTGCATTGATCTTGCTGCCGTCAACTTGATCGGGCAACGCGAACGAACGGCTGAATGAACCGTACTGCGTTTCGATCGAGTGAAAATTTTTCTCTTTCTTTTCGCTGGTGAATTTGCGCTCGCCACTCACCGTAAGGAAATTGTCGTTCACTTCGATCTTGAAATCTTCTTTGTTAAGACCGGGTACGGCCAACTGAACTTCGTACGAAGTTTCATTTTCAATAACATCTACTCGAGGTGTAAACACGCTACCACCGTTTCGAGTAACTGTTTCATTAAAGAAACGATCTACCAAATTGCTGAATGCAGAAGGCACAAAATCGTTTGGGTTATAACGGATGATGTTCATAGTTTTTTAATTTTTTGGTTAAACATGTTTTTCAAATCCATGCTTACCCTACCCGTGAAATCTGTACCAAATGAATTATTAAGACAGATTGACTTATATCGTTGCGCTATTTGTATATAAATAAGCCATTATGTCTTAAATTCGTGCCTGATAGGTATAAAGTTCAAAGTACCTTCCTTTCTTTTCAATTAAATCCTGATGCCTGCCACGTTCTACAATTTGCCCACTTTCAACAACAAGAATTTGGTCGGCCTGGCGAATAGTGCTAAGCCGGTGGGCAATAACAAACGTGGTTCGTCCGTGCATCAGGCTTTTCAAGCTCTCCTGAATAAAGCTTTCGCTTTCGGTGTCGAGATTGGAAGTAGCTTCATCAAGAATAAGAACTCTTGGGTTAGCTAAAATGGCTCGTGCTATGGCAATGCGTTGCCGCTGCCCACCCGATAACTTCACGCCTCTTTCACCAATAACCGTATCGAGGCCATTTTCAAAACGGTCAGTAAATTCATCGACATACGCTGCTTTCACAGCACGCAACAATTCTTCATTGGTTGAAGACGGCCTCGGGAATAAAATATTTTCTCGGATTGTTCCCTCAAACAAAAAATCATCTTGAAGTACTACGCCCAACTGACTGCGATAACTGTTGAGTGAGATTTTAGTCATATCTACTCCATCTACGGTAATTGTTCCACTGGCCGGGTTCAAAAATGAAGCGGCCAAACCTGCGATAGTGGTCTTGCCGGACCCAGAAGTTCCAACCAAAGCCGTAACTGTGCCTGCGTGTGCCGTGAAGCTCACATCGTTGAGCACATTTTTTCCTTCTTCGTAGGCAAACGAAACATTGTTGTACACAAGTTCACCGTTGATCGTCCCAATATTTATAGTGCGTACGGTACTGTCATCTTCAACCGGCATATTCATCAATTCTTCAGTGCGATCGAGCCCGGCAAACGCTTCCGTAAGTTGACTGCCGATATTGCTCATCTGCACGATGGGGGCAATCATAAACACCATGAACATCGTGAACTGTAGAAAATCGCCTGCGCTCAGATTAAAATGTCCGCTCAAGCCCATAATGCCCACACTCGCCAGCCCTACTAAAAATGTTCCTGAGCTTGTAACAAGGCTGGTGGAAGTCAAACTCTTCTTTACGTTCTGAAAAAGTTTTTCAACGCCTTCTTCAAAAACTTTTATTTCCTGAGGCTCGGCATTAAAACCTTTTATTACCCGTACACCATTTAAGGTTTCGGTTAGTCGCCCTGTAACTTCGGCCGTTATTTTACCCCGCTCTCGAAAAACCGGACGTATCACTGAAAATGCTTTCATCGTAATCACCCCGAAGATGGACATGGGCAAAAGCACAAATAAGGTCATCAGTGGGTTGATGTTGATCAAAAAACCAATGGAAATCACCGCGGTAAGTATCCCGCCAATAAGCTGCACCAACCCGGTACCCACCAGATTGCGTACGCCTTCTACATCGTTCATCACCCGCGACACCAAAGCCCCCGACTTTTGATTATCGAAAAAACGGATAGGCAAACGGAGCAAATGTTTCTGCACCCGCGACCGCAACACGGAGATGAGATGTTGAGCTTCCACGCTCAAAAGTTTGGTAAGCAAAAAAGAGGTAACCGCCTGAACTAAGATTGCTGCCGCCAAAAAAGTAAGCAACATCGGGAGTTTATCCAATTCCTTTTTAACCAGAATATCGTCAAGAAAAGGTTTGGTAGCCCAGGGTGGCACCAGGCCTGCTGCCCGGCTAATAAAAATGAGAATAAGCCCAATAAAAAGTAGTTTTTTACGAGGCCAGATAATAGTCTTGAAAACCTGACCGATAGTAACCTTAGATTTTGCCATGAAGAAGTGTATTAACTTTAAGTCGGCAAGGTTGGAGTTTTATTTTAAATCTGGATAAAAGAATTTATTTTTATAGTATTCCACAGTTACTAAAAAATTATTTCCATTTACGATTGGCTCTCAAAAAAATAGAAAAAAAGCACAGTTTAAAATCAACCGCAATGAAAATCAAAAAAATTACTCAATTAACCCTGGCTTTGGTTATCATCAGTTTTGCTATTAATTACACCAAACTAAAAGCCAACTCTAATATTCAGCAACCTACTGACAGCGTAGCTTATTGGAAGAAAAAAGCACAAGAAAACCTGCTGCGCGCTACACAAAAAGAACAAGAACTAACTCATCAAAAGATGGCTACGGAGCAGATGATGCAACGTGCGCAGCAAGCCGAAAAATCTTCGGAGGAATCAAGAAGGATGGTTGAGGGGTTGCGGCAGCAGCTAGAACAATGCAGACAACAACAAAAAAAGTAATTTTAGAGTTAATACTCCTTGCGAAAAAGTTTACTGAGTTTTTCCTTTTTCAACATTTTCTGTCCGGTCTTACCCGTGGCAATCATTCTATCGCCAACCTGCGCTTCAATCGTGCAGATCAATTCATTCTTATCTATCCGTTCAACCGTTGCGGTGAATAAAATTTCTTCGCCCACAAATGCCGGGCTATGATGAGTGATCGAAAGCATTGTGCCTACCCCTTCTTCATCTTCTTCTTTCATTTCCAAAAAAAATAACCGGGAAGACCACTCAAAATCGCGGGCAAGTGCAAAGGTAGAGCAGACCGAATGCAAGAGCTCACCATTGAAAATAGCACAATCGTTTTCGTGCACTATTCTGCTAAATGATTTCCGGTCTCCCGGCTTGAAAATATTTTTCATGGATACGGACGTTGCATTTAGCAATGCCAAGTTACTTCTTCAATAAATCCCTGATTTCCGTTAAGAGTTGAATATCGGCAGGCGGAGGCGCAGGCGCAGCGGGTGCCTCGGTTTCTTTTTTCTGTGCCGCATTAATCCCTTTGATAATCATAAACAGCACAAATGCCACAATGATAAAATTGAGTACCGAAGACAAAAACACACCATATTTTACCGTACCTAATATCGTGAGATCGTTTAGGTGCGAAAGATTGGCAGCCTCGAGTGCGGGTTTTAAAATTAGAGGGGTAATCACGTCATCGATGAGAGAACCTACAATTTTATTGAAAGCAGCACCGATCACCACACCCACCGCCAGATCAATTACATTGCCACGCATGGCAAAAGCTTTGAATTCTTTAAACATAAATTATGGTTTGGTTAGATTTTGGTTTTAATAACACAAATTAAAAATAATGAAATCGGGTTTCATTATTTCATAACCGTTAAAAATCTTTTAGTCAGTAAACTACTTTGAATTGATTTCTCAGCCCACGGAATCCGGTGAGCTCGGTTCCGGCATGGCCAATAAACATTTTGGCATCCACCTTAACGGGCACTTGATTGCCGTCTGCAGATATCCAAGCTGTAATTGAATTCTCCCCGCGAAACAATTGATTGTCGGGCATGATCGGGATCAGTTTGTAACAAGGAATTTTACCCAAACTGGTTTCTACAATTTCTTTTCCGTGATAAATGATCTTGAAGTGATAGGACTTATCCTCAAAAAAACCTGAAACGGTGAGTGTATCTTTTAACTGATATTTCGAAAAGTCGATTACGCGCAGGTACATGAAGCCCGCTACAATATCGCGTACTTTGTCGGGGGTAGAATATTTTTTGGGCTTGCCAAACTTTCCTGTTTTTCGATCGGCAACTGTAACCATGGCCTCGTCTCGGTCGGGGTCGTAAACAATCACTTCGTGCAGTTTGTATTTACCTTCGCTTAGCCTTCGGTACGATTCGTGGGTAATCAGTTCGCTAGTATCGACATAAGCGCCCCAGTTGTCGTTCACTTTGGAAATCCAGGTGGCCATGCCCAGTGTCTGCATAAAAGCATCGACTTTAAAGCAGGTTCTTTCATTTTTTACAAAATAGTTTTTATCTACTGTGGTAGTGCCCCTGCCTACTGTAAAAAAACCAAGGTACATCTTGTAGTCAAGGCGCTCGCCTGTGGAAATAGTAGAACGCTGAATTTTTGTGGTATCCACTTCTTGAGACCACGACAGGCCAGAAAGAGCAATGAGAATGAATAACATCAAACGCATAATGCAAAGTTAGTTTGTCTCGTACTCAGAATCAAACCAAAAATCAGACCGAGATTTGGTTATCGCGCAGGGCATCGTTCAAAGACGTTTTTTTGTCTGTGCTTTCTTTTCGCTTACCGATGATCAGCGCACAAGGAACCTGAAATTCGCCTGCCGGGAATTTTTTTGGAATTGTGCCTGGAATCACCACCGAGCGGGGTGGCACAAAACTTTTGTATTCTACAGGGCTTGCCCCGGTAACGTCAATAATTTTTGAACTTGCCGTGAGCACCACATTGGCGCCCAACACAGCCTCGGCACCCACACGCACACCCTCTACAATTATGCAACGCGAACCAATGAATGCGTTGTCTTCCACAATTACGGGAGCCGCCTGAACCGGCTCCAGCACGCCACCAATGCCTACCCCACCGCTGAGGTGAACATTTTTGCCGATCTGTGCGCAACTGCCCACCGTAGCCCAAGTATCCACCATCGTGCCTTCATCCACATAAGCCCCAATGTTTACGTACGAGGGCATCATAATTACACCTTTACTCAGGTATGAACCATGTCGAGCGATGGCATGTGGCACAACTCGTACGCCAAGGTTCTTGTAATTTTTTTTCAAGGCAATCTTGTCGTGAAATTCAAAAGGGCCTAATTCAATAGTTTCCATTTTCTGAATCGGGAAATAAAGAATCACCGCTTTTTTAATCCACTCGTTTACGCACCAGCCATCGGCAACCGGTTCGGCCACGCGCAGTTCGCCCTTATCTAAAAGATTAACTACCTCACGAATCGCATTTTGAGTTTCCGCAACCGGAAGTAGTTCGCGATTTGTCCAGGCTTTTTCAATTTGTTCTTGGAGTTGCATTTATATTTACGGTTAAATCGGATGCAAGAAATAAAAAAAATAAGAATAGTCCTCGCCTCGGTGCTCAAACCGGTTGACGAACCCAGAATGTATGAGCGCATGGGGCAATCGCTCGCTACCCACGGTTATGAGGTCTATATAATCGGAAGCACACCATCCGGAGAAGCAAATAACCAAATACAGTTGGTAAGCCACCCCCGGGTTTACAGGCTCAGTTTAAAAAGGATACTTGTGCGGTTGAGTATTATTAAAAAAATTCTTCAAATCCGCCCACAACTATTGATTATTACTACCCACGAACTTCTGGGGGTGGCAATGATTTATTGGCTCCTTACCGGTAAAAAGGTTATCTACGATGTGCAGGAAAACTATTTCAAAAATGTAGTTCATACCCATTCTTTCCCGAAAATCGTACGGCACCTCATCGGCTTTGCTGTTCGAATAAAAGAAATAATGGCCTCTGTGTGCGTGGATTGTTTTTTTCTCGCTGAGAAATGCTACGCTGAAGAATTAAGTTTTGTGAAAAAAAAATATTCGATAGTAGAAAATAAATGCAGGCTTCTCCTCTTCCAAAAAAAGCAGGTTAGTGATACAATCAATATTATTTTTTCAGGCACAATAGCGGAAAGCACCGGAGTATTTCAAGCCATTGACTTAATTAAAAAATTACACAGAGTCAATCCAAAAATAAAACTTACAATTATTGGGTATTGTCAGCAACCAAAAGTACTTGCACAAATTCAGAAAGAAGTTTCGAATAATTCATATATCGAATTAATAGGTGGAAATTATTTTGTGCCTCACTCAAAAATTGTTGAAGAAATTTCAAATGCAAATTTTGGTTTGATTTGCTACCCTACCTCCCCGCATACCGAAAATAAAATACCCTCAAAGCTGTACGAATATTTATCCTATCAACTGCCGATACTTTTGCAAAATCATCAGCTCTGGAAAGAAATATGCGAGCCATTCCATGCAGCAATCCTCATCGATTTTAACAAACCAACTATTCTTGAAATAGTGAAACAGATGGTAAATATAAAGTTTTACACAACAAAACCAGAAAACGTAACCTGGGAAACCGAGGAACCTAAGTTTATCGAAACCATCAACCGAATCGTTCAGTGAAAAGCAGGATTATGTTCTCGGCTGTTTTTATTGTATTGATTTCATGTCATAAAGAAATACACCAACCCGGCATTTGCTTGTCTTTCGATGATCGCTCAGTTAATGAATGGTTTTCTTTGCGCGAGCTTTTTTTAAAGTATGATGTAAAAGCCACATTCTTTGTTTCAGAATTCGATTCACTATCGGTAGAAGAAATAGAAAAATTACACCTGCTCGAAAAAGATGGCCATGAAATTGCCAGCCACGGAGCACGCCATGTTGATGCCGAGAAATTCATTAAAAAGTATTCATACAAAGAATACCTTAAAACCGAAATTGATGCCAGCATTATATCGATGCAAAAATCAGGTTTTAACCCGGTTTCGTTTGCCTACCCCTACGGTTCAAAATATTGGTTCACGGATTACATGTTGTTAAAAAAATTTAAATGCACAAGAGGCGTTGCAGATTTGCGAGCAGAAAAAGATTTAACCCAACATAACGAGTTGTTTTACTCTTTTAATGGAGACAATGAATTTACAGCTTTGGATATTGACCGGGTAAGCAACCTTTCAAAAGAAATGATGATTGCAGCATTAGACCGGGCTCAGCAAGAAAATGAAGTACTACTGCTTTTTGCTCACGTGCCAAGCTCAACCTCACAAAACGATTATTCTTTTGACGTTGATTTTTTAAAATCCTTATTTAAAGAGTCCTCAAACCGGAATCTTAAATTTTACAGGTACAGTGATTTATGCAAATAGAGGCTAAATATTTTTTTAGATTAGTCTAAAATATTTATTTTTGAGCACTGAAGAAACAAGCTCATGCCCAGCTTTACCGAAGAAAACTACCTAAAAGCAATTTATCACTTATCAGAGTCAGGTACAAAACCCGTTTTAACCAACGATTTGTCCGATGCCATGAAAACCAAAGCCGCCTCGGCTACGGATATGGTAAAAAAATTGGCTTTGAAAAAATTTGTTTCCTATAAAAAATATTATGGCGTTCAACTTACAGCCAAAGGACAGGCCGAAGCTTTGTTGGTAATTCGCAAACACCGATTGTGGGAAACGTTTTTGGTACAAAAACTTGACTTCGCGTGGGATGAAGTGCACGAAGTGGCCGAACAATTAGAACATATCCAATCAAAAAGGCTAATCGAAAAAATAGATTCTTTCCTTGATCATCCCAAAACCGATCCACACGGAGACCCCATCCCCGACAGCAACGGAAGGCTTCCAGTTCAAAAAACCATTGCTTGCAACTCCTTAAAAGTTGGACAGCAGGCCACCATCACAGCCGTAAAAGATTCTGACGCTCTGCTCTTAAAATTACTTGACAAAATAGGTGCCTATCCCGGCAAAAAAATAAAGATACTCTCGCGTGAGCATTATGACGACTCAACGCTTGCCCTGTTGGAAGGGAAGAAAGTGTTTCTCTCTAAAGAAGTTTCTCAAAATATTTTGGTAGAAGAATGAACGGAGCAACAACACATCGAAAATCACTCAGCGAAGTTCACGCTACAGTAGAAGTAACCAAGCTCCGTGGCTGGAGAAAGCTTCTCGCCTTCCTTGGCCCGGCTTATCTGGTAAGTGTCGGGTATATGGACCCGGGCAACTGGGCCACGGACATTGCCGGTGGAAGTAAATTTGGTTATGCGCTGATCTGGGTTTTGCTCATGTCTAACCTGATGGCTATTCTGTTGCAGAGTTTAAGTGCACGCCTTGGGGTAGTTCGCCAGCTTGATCTTGCGCAGGCCTCTCGAACTTCATATCATCCATCGGTAAATTTTTGTCTCTGGATATTAGCCGAAGTGGCTATTGCTGCGTGCGATCTTGCCGAAGTGCTGGGCATGGCCATCGGTTTAAAATTGTTGTTTGGGCTTCCGTTGGTGTGGGGTGTTACACTCACGGTTCTCGATACATTGTTGCTTTTGATATTGCAAAGTTACGGCATGCGCAAAATCGAAGCGTTCATAATTGCACTTGTTGCCATTATCGGTGTATCATTTTTGCTTGAGATGATCTGGGCAAAACCCGCCATGGGAGAACTAGTGAAAGGATTCATCCCATCGCTTCCATCGGACGAAGCGCTTTACATCGCTATCGGGATCATTGGAGCCACCGTTATGCCACATAATTTGTATTTGCATTCTTCTCTGGTGCAAACGCGCAGGTATGATACCAGCGAAAAAGGAATCTGGTCGGCCATCAAATACAACCTGATTGACTCTGCCATTGCACTCAACGCAGCATTCTTTGTAAACGCGGCTATTCTAATTTTAGCTGCATCTACTTTTTTCAGAGCGGGCATGTATGAAGTTACCGACATTCAAGACTCGTATAAATTTCTCGCGCCCCTGCTCGGCACAGACTGGGCATCAATTTTATTTGGCGTAGCCTTGGTTGCCGCAGGCCAAAGTTCAACGATAACGGGCACGCTTGCAGGCCAGGTGGTGATGGAGGGCTACTTAAACCTTCGCATTGCACCATGGCTTAGAAGGTTGCTGACGCGATTAATTGCCATCACCCCGGCTTATTTTGTAATCCTATATTATGGGGAAGAAAAAACGGGAGCGTTACTGGTGCTTAGTCAAGTGGTGCTCAGTCTTCAGTTAGGGTTTGCCATAATTCCATTGATTCATTTTACAAGCGACAAAGAAAAGATGGGGGTTTTTGTGATAAAAACCTGGATGAAGGTTTGTGCGTGGGCCATTGCGGTTATCATCATTTCGCTCAATGTGAAATTAGTGGTTCAGGAAATTGTAGTATGGTTGGAAAACAGCGGAGAGTACAGGTGGGTAATATGGACGTTTGTTATTCCCTTCTGCATTGCCACAGGAGCCTTGCTATTATACATTGCTTTCAAACCATTACTGGATCAACGCAGGCTCGAAAAAAATCTGTCGCCACACGGCACCGCGGTTAATCTCAATACGTTAAAACTTCAAGAATACAGCCGTATCGCGATCACGATCGACTTCAGTTCGGTGGATACAAAAGCAATTCAAAGCGCAATTTCACAAGGCGGCCATAAAGCATCGTATATACTGCTGCACATAGTGGAAACTGCCGGAGCTATGTGGTACGGAAGCGAAATAGCAGACCACGAAGCCAATGAAGATGCTGTCGCTCTGAAAAATTATGCCGAACAATTACAACAACAAGGTTACCGCGTTAAAGCAAAAGTAGGATATGGCAATCCAAGAAGAGTTATACCGGAAATTGTTAATGTGTTCGATGCCGATCTGCTGGTGATGGGCGCACACGGCCACAACTGGGTAAAGGATTTGGTTTTTGGAACAACGGTAGACATTGTGCGGCACCGCGTAAACATCCCGGTGTTGATCGTTCGCTAATCGTTATTCGTGATTATGATTTGTGTTGTATTTTCGTAACGATTTAACTAAAGAACTGAATTTTGAATTCCCCTGACGACACCATTGTAGCGCTCGCAACCGCACAAGGCATCAGCGCAATAGCCGTTATTCGCCTATCGGGAAAAGATTCCATAGCCATCACACAAAAAATTTTTAGGGGAAAAGATCTCACCACTCAGCCCTCGCACACCATTCACTTTGGCTCTATTCAAGATGAAGGGAACAACATTGATGAAGTTTTGGTCTCCGTTTTTAGAGCGCCCAATTCTTTTACGAAAGAAAATTCAACCGAGATATCCTGCCACGGCTCGCCACTCATTATCAAAGATATTATCAAGGCTTTGCTGAAGCAGGGTGCTCACCTTGCCACTCCCGGAGAATTTACTAAACGAGCTTTTCTCAATGGCCGCTTTGATTTAGTACAAGCCGAAGCAGTGGCCGACATCATCCACGCAGAAACCGAAAATGCACGCCAAGCCGCCCTCAATCAAATGCGGGGAGGTTTTTCGAAAGAGATTCAACTTCTGCGCGATGAGCTTATTCATTTTGCATCGCTGATAGAGCTTGAACTTGATTTTGGCGAAGAAGATGTTGAGTTTGCTAAACGCGATGACTTAAAAAAATTAATTTACAAAGTACAGTCTTATCTGCATCCGTTAATTCATTCGTTCGATCAGGGAAACGTAATTAAAAACGGTGTGCCCACCGTGATTGCCGGAAAGCCTAACGCGGGGAAATCTACTTTGCTCAACGCGTTGCTTAACGAAGAGAAAGCCATCGTTTCTGAAGTGCCCGGCACAACCCGAGACATAATTGAAGACGAACTAGTACTGGGAGGCATTAGTTTCCGGTTTATGGACACGGCCGGATTGCGCGAAACCACCGATTTTGTTGAAGCCATTGGCGTACAGCGCACCCGCGAAAGTTTGCGCAAAGCCTCGCTCATTCTTTATCTCTTTGATTTATCGAATACCACGGTCGATGAAATTCAGCGTGAAGAGGATGAAATAAAAAAAATGAACGTGCCGGTCATTAAAATAGGAAACAAAATAGATCGGGCTGATGCTGAGTTATTGAAAATATTGGGTAATAAAGATTATGTTTTCATTTCTGCGGCCCAAAAGAAAAACCTTCAACAACTAAAAGATCAAATCCTCAACCTCTTTCAGCTCAGTTCTGTAAAACAAGGCGATGTGGTGGTAACTAACCTGCGGCACTATCAAAATTTAAAACTAACCGATGATGCATTAAATCGGGTTTTATCCGGAATGGATTCGGCAGTTACCGGAGATTTTCTCGCCATGGACATAAGGCAAGCCCTTCATTACCTGGGCGAAATCACCGGGGCTATCACAACCGATGACTTGCTCGCAAACATCTTCAGTAAATTTTGTATCGGGAAGTAGAATATGGTTTATAGTATTTTTTACATCAAGACAAAACACATTAAAATAGTCGCGGCACTATTGTTTATTTTTTTGTCGGCATCCTGTAAAGAAATAAAGCTAGCAAATAAAACAGATGAGATTGTAACCAGCACCGCAACAGACGAAAACGGAAAAATATTGACCATGGTTTTTAACAACACCAAAAACACAGCAACATTAACTTTAGAACGTACGGCTATCAAATTGAAAAGACAAATAGCCGCTTCGGGTATTTGGTATATAAACAAACATTACGAATTGCGTGGGAAAGGCAAAGACATACTGGTAACTAAAGACGGAGTGATTCTATTTAAAAATTATTAAACAAAAATCGATAAGATGAAAACTGTTGTACTCTTTGTTTTTTATTGGATTGTTGCTTTTACTCAAGCTCAAGACATTAACATCATCGGTTATTATGCCGGCAACGAAAAGGGAGTTGACCAAATTCCGGCAAACAAGCTTTCGCACATTATTTACAGTTTCTGTCATCTAAAAGGCAATCGGCTAACGGTCGATTCGAAAGAAGACTCAGCCACCATAAAGAAACTAGTGGCGTTGAAAACGCAAAACCCAAAGATTAAAATAAACGTATCGTTAGGTGGTTGGGGCGGATGTGCCCCCTGCTCCGAAGTATTTTCTTCTAACAACGGCAGAGTTGAGTTTTCAAAATCGGTAAAAGAAATTTGTAATTATTTTCATGCTGATGGTATTGATTTAGATTGGGAGTATCCGGCCATTGAAGGCTATCCAGGTCATACTTATACAAAAGAAGATCGCAATAATTTCACCTTGCTCATTCAGGCTTTGCGCCAAGAACTTGGCAAAGACCTTGAAATAAGTTTTGCTGCGGGTGGTTTTAAAAAATTTCTTGAAGAGTCTGTTGATTGGGCAAACGTTACGCCTCTCATCGACCGCATTAACTTGATGACGTACGACCTGGTTAATGGTTATTCCACCGTGACGGGGCATCACACTCCGTTGTACTCGTCCGATCAAACTACGGAATCAACCGATTTTGCGGTACACTATTTAATCAATCAAGATGTGCCCGGGAAAAAAATAGTGATTGGTGCAGCTTTTTATGCACGCGTTTGGGAAAATGTGCCGAATGTAAACCATGGGCTTTATCAATCGGGAAAATTCAAGACAGGAATTGATTACAAAAAATTTGAAAAAGAATTTTTAAAAGAAAACGGTTTCGAATATTTCTGGGATGATAAAACACAGTCTCCCTATTATTTCAATTCAGCAAAAAGACTTTTCGCTACGTTCGATGACAAAAAATCTATTGCTTTGAAAACAACGTATGTGATGGAGCAAGGGCTTCAGGGTATTATGTTTTGGGAACTGACGCTCGATAAAACCCAGGCAGGCTTATTAGATGAAATAGTACTTACAGCCCGAGAAAAATAATAAATTCAAAATCTCTTCAAAATTTGTTTGCACTTTTGAGGTGTGAAAATCCTGCTGATTGAAGATGAAAAAGATCTTGCTGAGAGTATCGTCAGCTACCTAAAAGGTAATGACCTCACCTGCGAATGGGTTTCAACTACAGAAAATGCTTTAGATAGAATCTATGTGCATGATTACGATTGCGTTTTGCTTGACCTGATGCTGCCCGATGGAAACGGGTTCGATATTTTAAAAGCATTAAAGAAGAAAAACAAAACAGAAGGTGTTATAATAACGTCAGCCAGGGAAAGCCTGCAAACTAAAATAGAAGGTCTTACCATGGGCGCTGACGACTACCTGACTAAACCATTCCATCTCTCTGAGCTTCTTGCGCGTATTCTTGCCCTCGTGCGCAGAAAAAATTTTAAAGGAAGTAATCTTGTTCGTTTTCAAGAGATTGAAATCGACCTTCTGTCAAAAAATGTAACGGTACGCGGCAACAAAATCGATCTCACCAAAAAAGAAATGGATCTGCTCTTGTTTATGATGGGCAATCAAAATAAAGTGTTATCGAAAAGTACGATTGCCGAGCACTTGTCGGGCGACCTTGCCGATATGCTCGACAACCATGATTTTGTTTATGCCCACATCAAAAACCTGAAAAAAAAGTTACATGAAGCCGGCAGCCCGGATTACATCAGAACAGTTTACGGACTAGGTTATCAATGGCTAGCATGAAAGGCCTTAACCAAAACTTACTCAGCAAAACATTACGCATATATATATTAGTTGCCGTTGTTATCTTACTGATTATTGCTCCGATATTTTATCAAGCAACCTTGCGATTGTACCTGCACGAAACCGATGAAATATTGGTACTTCACAAAAAAGAGTTTATTCATTTTCACCAACCTTACCTACGAGAGGCAGACATTTCTCAGTGGAATAAATATAACCGTGACGAAAAAATTGAGCCTGCTAAGCAAAAACACAAACGAGATAAGTTTTCTATTCAATATTTTTACGACACTTTAAAGAGGAAACGTGAGCCCTACCGTGTTCTGCGCACATCGGTAAGCATTGAAGGAAAGGGTTACAGCTATTCTGTGAAAATCAACTTAATCGAAAAGGAAGAAACGATGAAAAGCATCGTGTATTTATTTCTGGTTTTAACCGTTTCGCTACTGGTAGGGCTTTATTTCATAACCCGGCTAATCTCTGCAAAGCTGTGGAAACCTTTTTATGGCTCACTGGCTGTTTTAGAAAAATTTGAAGTTGATAAAATGCCGAATGCCAATCACCCGCACACCAACACGGTAGAGTTTGTACGGCAAAATGCTGCAATCGAGAATCTCATCAACAAAAACATAAGCATTTACAACAGACAACGTGAGTTTGTGGAAAATGCAGCACACGAGTTGCAAACTCCTTTGGCCGTAATTCAGGGAAAAATTGAAACGCTTTATCAACAATCAAATTTAACCAAAGAGCAATCGGAAGGGCTTGAAAAAATAAATTCATCTGTTACGCGGTTAATTCGACTGAATAAAAACCTGTTACTGCTCTCCCGGATTGACCGCGACCAGTTTCCGCAATCTGAAAATATATTTATTAACGAGCTTATTCAAAAAAACATGGAGTTTTTTACAGAACAAGCTCAGTCAAAACAGATAGAAATAAAAGTAAATTCGGAAGTGCTTATTCATGTAAATGCGAACCTTGCTTTAACTGAAATACTCATTAGTAATTTATTTCTCAATTCGATCAAGCACAACACGCCCAATGGTTTTGTTCTAATTACCATAACCGAAGAATGTTTTTCGTTTTCAAACCCCGGGCTGAGTGAACCTTTACCATCGGAGAGAATTTTTGAAAGATTTACAAAGATAGATCCGTCATCTCAAGGTACCGGATTGGGTCTCGCCATCATAAAAAAGATAGCAGAATTGCACGGGTGGTCTGCTGTTTATCAATTTGAAAATAAAATACATACGTTTTCCATTCGGTTCTAAAATTCAGAATATCTTCAAAATCAGCAGCAAACTTTGCATAAATTCATTACCTATGAAGTTTTTAACAATCACCTCTCTCGTTGGGTGCTTTTTTTTGAGCTCAACTGTTTCGGCCCAACAACAAAAAGACAGCACACGCCTTCCCTTTGCCATTGCCGATGAAAAACGGATGTCTGATGAAGATCTGAAGGATAAAAAAGAAGGCGCGTATATAACCGGTGCACCCGACCTCAGCTCTGATCCGATCAATGGTTTTGGATATGGTGGCGAAGGTTCCATCTTTTTTAACGGCCACCGCAACGATCCTTTTTTTGCCTATACGCCCTATCGCGCTAAACTGGATTTTGTTGTGTTCAACACCACGCGCGAACAAAGAGAATTTTTCCTTCGTTTGGATGTGCCCTACATTTTAAATACCAAATGGCGGCTGCGTGCCGAGGGCGGTTACGAGGCCAACCCAAATCTATTATACTTTGGTATTACCGCCCCACAAAGTCTCCAGCCGTTGCAGTACACCAACTCAAGCGGCAACGTTGTAAACAATGCCAAGTACCACGACTATGAAAAGAATTTCATGGTTGGCCCTTATCAGTTTTACAATAACTATTACAAAAAAGAATCGGTTATTAATGTGAGTATGGAACACTCGTATTTGGAAGGCAGACTACGTGCGTTGATTGGGTATGAGTTTGCCCAGGTAAACATGACCGCTTTTCGCGACAGCTCGCTTATTCGCGATGACTACAACAACGGAAAGGTGTTGGGCCTCGGTACCAATAACATAAGTATTGCACAAGTGGGCTTGATCTACGACACGCGCGATCTCGAACCCGACCCGAGCAATGGAGTATTTGCCGAGATCACCAACGAATTATCGTTGAAAGCTTTTGGCTCTGCCTTTAACTTTAATAAAACTTTCACACACGTAAATTATTACAAAAAGTTATTTCCCAACATCTTTAAGCGTTTGGTTTTTGCAGGGCGCGTGGCAATGGGTTACACTGCCCTCGATGCACCTTTCTTCGAATACCAGGATCAGTGGAGCTCTGAAGGAAGCATCGAAGGGTTGGGTGGCCCAACAACCTTGCGGGGTTACAAACAGAGTCGTTTTTTGGGGCGAGTTACCAACTTCAACAATTTTGAATTGCGTTGGCGATTTGCTCAAACAAAATTCGCCAAACAGCATCTGGAATTTAGTGCCGTACCGTTCTTCGATTTTGGAGGCGTATGGGATGAATTTTCAACTATGAACACAAAAAACCTCCGTCACTCAGAAGGTATGGGGCTGCGTATAGCATGGAATGAAAGTACGGTGCTTAGATTTGACTATGCCGTATCGAAAGAAGACAATCAGTTCTTCTTTAATTTGGCACATGCTTTTTGAATGTCTTCTATAAAATTAAATCATACGTTATCCCGTTTCACCACCGTAGCACTTGCTTGAGCCACGGGCAACACCAGCAGGTCGGCTACCACCACATGTGCGGGTCTTGTCAGCACAAACAAAATAAGCTCGGCAATATCTTGCGCGGTTAATGGTTGCATTCCTTTGTAGGTGTTCTTGGCACGTTCGGCATCGCCTTTAAACCGAACTAACGAAAATTCTGTTTCAACAAGGCCGGGATTAATTGCCGTTACTTTAATTCCATAAGGGTTTAAATCAAAACGCATTCCGCGAGTGATTGAATCAACAGCCGACTTACTGGCACAGTACACATTGCCATTAGGGTAAACCTCTTGCCCAGCAATAGAACCAATATTTAAAATGTGCCCCGACTTCCGGTCGATCATTCCGTTCATGATTTGCTTCGATACGTACAACAAGCCTTTCACATTGATGTCAATCATTTTATCCCAATCGTGCGTGTCCCCAGTTTGAATAGGAGAAAGCCCGTGTGCATTGCCCGCATTGTTTACAAGTACATCAATATTTTTCCATGAATCGGGCAACGATTGTATGGCATCCGCAACTTCTTCTTGCCTACTCACATCAAAACAAAGTGTAGTTACTTTTGTATTTGACGACAGCTCTTTCAAAAGATTTTCTAAACGATCTTTTCTCCTGCCGCACAATATCAAATCAAAATTATTTTTAGACAATACACGTGCTGTTGCTTCGCCAATGCCCGAAGTAGCGCCTGTAATTAATGCAATTTTTTTCATGTGCTTATTGAAAGATAAAATAAACCGAGATGGTATTGGTATTTAAACGTTTGATGGGATCGCTGTAAGCCGTTTGTTTATCGCCCAACATATTACTGACACCGCGCGAGAAACGTATCTCTTGCGAAAACTTGAAAAAAGGAAAATAGAAATCAAAACCGAGTCCCATATCGAGGCTTACGTTATGCTTTTGAATGGAAAGGCCGGCTGTTGAGTTGCCAATATCGTTTTTTCCGGAAGCTTCGAATGCAGGTGTGATGCCACCCAGCATATACATGCGCACGTTGCCTCTGCGCATGGATTTATATTTGAGCAAAAGTGGCATTTCAACCAGTGTACTTTCAATTAATTGCGATTGCGTGGGTGCATTCGTAAAGTAGTAGTATAATTTATGAGAGTAGAATCCGGCTTTCGGCATTAGGCGCAAATCAAGAAATTCATTGATTCTATAGTTAACCAAAAAGCCCAATGAAAAGCCGGGTAAAAAAACGGGTTGCACAGACTGAACCGTATCGAATTTAGGAGTTACAAATTTGTCGGAATATTTTACCTGATACGATGACGTGTGTATGCCTATGGCAAAGCCGTACGAAATTTTGCGGTCATCGTAATTGGGGTTATGCTGACGTGCCCACCTAAAAATCTGGGCATGGCTCTTCATCGGCAGCAGTGCAGCGAGCAAGAAAATTACTTTGTAGCTGTGTACAACGAGCTTATTCCAAATGTAAGCGGCCTGCATGCGGTATTTTTAAAACCAAGTCTTGAAAGTACGGAAATAAAATCTTGTCCGTCAGGGAAAGCCTGAACGGATTCCGGCAAATAAGTATAAGCCGTGGCATCGTGTGAAACGGCTTTTCCTATCTTCGGCAAAATCCACCGGAAATAAAATGAATAGAGTTGTTTCATAGGAAATTTCTCGGGCTTCGAAAACTCAAGCACCACCATGCGTCCTCCCGGTTTTAGCACCCTCCTAATCTCGCTCAGCCCTCTTTCCAGGTTTTCAAAATTTCTCACTCCAAATGCAACGGTTACGGCATCGAATTTATTTTCTTCAAACGGAAGGTTTTCAGAATCTCCGGACTTTAATTCGATAAACCCCTCGCATCCACGCGATTTAATTTTTTTGCGCCCTACTTCCAGCATTCCTTCTGAGATATCGATTCCGATAATTTTTTCGGGATGCAACCGCATCGCTTCAAGCGCAAAATCGCCCGTGCCGGTTGCTACATCCAGTATCAATTTGGGCTTATCGGTTTGCAAAAAGTTTATTGCTTTTCTCCGCCATCGAATATCAATGCCAAGGCTTAAAAAATGGTTGAGGAAATCGTATTTGCCGCTAATGGAATCGAACATGCGCGCCACCTGCTCTTTCTTGGGGGCTACATCGTTTTTGTATGGTACTACTGTCAACGTGATTTTTTTACAAAGATATAAAAGGCGGCAAGCGAAAATATTTATGAGGGCGGCTGTCTTTAATTTCCAAGAACTTTAAATTCAACTCTTCTGTTGAGTTCGCGGCCCTCACGTTCGTCATCGTTGCTCGCAATTGGCTTTTCTTCGCCATAGCCAACGGCTTTAACCCTTCTAGGGTCAACCCCTTTTGAGGTGAGGAAACTCCTCACGGCATCGGCTCTTCGCTTAGACAATGATTTGTTGAACTTCGCAGAGCCCACAAAATCGGTGTGTCCTGAAATCTCTACTTTCAAGTTTTGATTTTGCTTCATCATGGCTTCCAGCTTATTCAACTCGTTATAGCTTTCTGTACGGAAGGTGGCTTTACTAAAATCAAAGTAAATGTTGCGTAAAATGGAAACCTCACCCACTACAATTTTTCGCATTTCAATAGTCTTGGCAATGGACTTTTCATCGGTGGTTGCCCCGGCAATTTTGGCTTTAATATTTTGGAAAATGTACCCATCGCGCTCAACGGAGATCCGATACTCTTTTGATAAAGTAGATTTTATGGCAAACTCGGTTACTCCTTCGCTGCGCTCTACTGAACCAACCACAACTTTATCTTTTGCGCCTTGCATACGCACTTTGGCATCGAGCGGCTGTTTGGTGGACGCATCGATTACGGTTACCACATATTTAATTGGAAGTATAGGTTTCTTAGGCTCAACTTTAACAGGCTCTTTTTTAGGTTCCTCTTTAACGGGCTCTTGCACCGCTACTTTTACCGGCTCTTCTTTTACCGGCTGTTTTACTTCTTCTTTTACGGGTTCTTCTTTAACAGGTTCTTTAACGGCCACCTCAGGTTTTTTCACTTCGTCTACTGCCGTGATAATGTAGATGTCATCGTAGCCCATTCCGTCTTCGCGAACCGTAGAATAGTACCAACGTTTTCCGTCTTTTGAAGAAGTAAAGAACGCATCGTTGTCGGGAGAATTGATGGGATAGCCCATGTTCTCGGGTTCGCTCCACTCGTTTTTATCGGCATTGATGAGCGTGGTTTTAAAAATATCAAACCCACCCATCCCCTTGTGTCCTTCAGAGCTGAAGTAAAGTGTCTTGGTATCGAATGAAATAAAGGGGCCGTCTTCGTCTAAGTTTGTATTTATCACTGTGCCAAGGTTTTTTACCCGACTCCACTCTCCTTTTGAATCTTTCGTGCACACATAAATGTCTGAGCCTCCGAACCCGCCCGGCCTATCGCTTGCAAAGTATAATGTGTTGCCATCGGCCGTTACGGTAACAGAAGATTCTCTAAACGATGAATTGATGATTCCGGGTAAAGGTGTGGGTTCGCTCCAGGTGCCGTTGCCGTTTTTCGTACTTTCAAAAATATCTCCGCCATTCTCATCGCGGTAGATAAATAATTTTTGCCCATCGGGCGAAAGGGCAAGGTTCGATTCGTTGTAGTTGGTGTTAACGGGCGGCCCTATATTTTTGGCACCGCTCCACTGGCTGCCCGATTTGTCAGAGATAAACACGTCTTCGTAAGGTTTGTTGTCATCGCCCACGTTTTCGTAGGTGTTGCCATCGCGCCTGCGGGTTGTAAAAATAATTTCAGTTTCATCGGCATTAAGCACAGGGCCGTAATCTTCAAACTCGGAGTTGATGCGGCCACCGATGTTGGTGATGGCAAACGGTTGGGGGTCGGCCAAAAATTCTTTTCCGTTTTTGCATTGCGAAATGGATAAGTCCACTTCTTTCATATCAATTTTGTCCTTTCCGCCATAATCGGGCTTTTTGGTCAGCTTGTTTTTATAGCGTGAGTAAAAATCAATAGCCTTATCAAAAGCCAGCCCGTAGTGATAGCTCTTGGCAATCCAAAATTCAAGGTCGAAACGGTAGTTGGGGTTCTGCCTGTAAACTCTCAAAAAATATTTAACAGCGCGGTCGCGGTTAATGGTTTCGATCTGCATGTGCCCGGCCTCAAAGTTGGCCAAAACATTGGTTGTGTCGAAATCCGCACCCATAATCATAATGTCGCGGGCATCGTCCATAGCTCGCGTAGCAGCCATAATCTCATTGGCCTGATCCATGTATAGCTTCGATTGCTCTTTATCCTGCTCTTGAGCAAGAGACGCAAAGCCGACAATCATGAATAGGGCTAAAAATACAAATGCCCTTTTGAGTAGTATCATATCTAAAAAATTGTTTGTCAGACAGAAAGGCAAGTTAAATAAAAATCTTAATAATTAGAAATAGCTATTTTTTCATAAAAGTATTATTTATTACATCTTTAGTATTTTGGCATTCAATTAACACTTTAAGTAAATTATGAAAATCCTATCGGCAGAGTTCCTGATGAGCAACACGGAATGGCAGAAATGCCCCGCCCCTCGAAACCCCGAATTTGCCTTTATCGGCCGATCTAATGTGGGTAAGTCATCGCTCATCAATACGTTGGTCGATCGGAAAAACCTCGCAAAGACTTCCTCCACCCCCGGCAAAACACAAACCATAAATCATTTTTTGGTAAACAATAAATGGAATCTGGTCGACCTTCCGGGTTATGGCTATGCTTCGGTAAGCCGATTGGAGCGCAGCAACTGGGGTGCGATGATCGAACAGTATTTGATCCACCGCGAAAATTTGTATTGCACTTTTGTGCTCATCGATTCTCGGTTGAAGCCGCAAAAAATCGACTTAGAGTTCATTACCTGGATGGGTGAACAGCGGTTGCCCCTGGCTATTGCGCTCACCAAAACAGATAAACTAAAACAACAGGAGCTCTCCAAATCAAGAAAGGCCTTCGAAGAAAAACTTCTCGAAACCTGGGAAGAACTCCCTCCTATTTTTGTTACCTCGGCCGAAAAAAAATCGGGCAGGGATAAGATTTTAAGTTTTATTTCGGAAGCCTTGGATAAAAAGGTAAGCTCATGGTGGACGAAGGGTTAAAGCGGGAAATTGGTTTGTGGGGGTTAACCTCCAACATCATCAACATCGTTATCGGGTCAGGCGTTTTTGTGTTGCCGGCCATCGTGAGCGAGCAACTCGGTGCTTCCGGCATGCTGGCGTACTTGTTCTGTGGGTTCCTCATTACCATAATTATGCTCTGCTTTGCAGAAGTGGGAAGCCGGATTACCGTAACCGGTGGAGCGTACTCTTATATCGAAACCGCTTTTGGAAAGTACTTTGGTTTTATTACTACCATCATTTTTGTTTTTGGTGCTTCGCTAATGGCTGCATCGGCAGTGGCCAACGCGCTGGCAAGTACCATTGCGTATTTCTGGCCTTTGTTTAATTCGCCTCTCGCCAAAGCGTTATTGTTGGTGTTCATCTTCAGCTTACTTGCCGGAATAAATATCCTTGGAGTAAAAAAAGGGATAACCTTAGTGAAGATCACTACCCTCTCCAAATTAGTTCCACTCCTTTTATTGATTGCCTTTGGCGCAACAAAAATTGTTGGCGACAATTTAGCTTGGAATAGTTTCCCGGGCATAACGGATCTCGGAAAAATTTCATTGGTTTTATTTTTTGCTTTTCAGGGCGCTGAAGGAAGTTTGAGCATCAGTGGTGAGGTAAAGAACCCAAAGCGCAACGTACCTCTTGCTATCTTTTTAAGTTTTTCCATCATCCTTGTATTTTATATTTCCATTCAGTTGGTGGCACAAGGTGTTTTAGGGAATGCGCTGCCACACTTTAAAGCAGCCCCTCTTGCCGAGGTTGCCAACCAAATTTTTGGCTCAGTAGGAACTACGGTGATGATTGTTGCCATGGCTATTTCCATGATGGGCTACCTTAGCAGCGACAGCATGAACATGCCGCGTGTGTTGTTTCGTTCGGCTAAAGATGAGGTGCTGCAGCTGAATTTACTGGTAAAAGTGCATCCACGGTTTGCAACGCCTTATGTTTCCGTAATTTTTTATGCGGGTTTGTGTTGTATTTTTTCGATAACGGGAGAATTCAGAACGCTGGCAATGTTTGCTTCTTCGGCAGCGTTATTAATCTACCTCGGAGTAGCGGCTGCCGTCATCAAATTAAGACTGACACAACCTTCCGATTCATCGGAATTTAAAATACCGGGCGGTTTTGTTGTTCCGGTTATTGCCATAATCACCATCCTCTGGTTCTTGTCTAACTTAACCATAAAGGAGATGATGAGTATCGGTGTGTTTATTGCGTTGCTAACAGTGATCTATTTTCTGATCAAGTATTTCAGAAAATAGAATCAACACGTTAAGGGTTCAGGCAATCTGCAAAATGTTTTTCTTGAACATGCGGAGCGCCACCAGATTGAGGCTGCTTCCGATTACAAACAAAACCAAAATCCGAGTTAAAAAAGTAGTATCGGTTAAGGGCAGTGTTCTCCAAAAAATATCGTAGAAGCCTTGTATACTCCAATAGTTTACAGAAACTACAGCAATCTTTTGCATGAATTCCGGCATAATAAAAATAGGTATCATACTGCCACCAATGCAGCTCATTACCAAAACAATAAGTGTTGAAAAACCCTGTACTTGTTGCCGTGTTTTAGCAAACGATGCCAGCAGCACCCCGAAGCTTGAGCACGCATAAGCTGTAACAACGATCATCAATACAAGGGAAGGTACGTGCGAAAATATATCCAAACCGAAGGCCACCGTTGCATAGATAAACATTACCGTTAATTGAAGGATGGATATACTGTTTGCGGTTATCATTTTTCCGAAAAGGATATTGTTTGGGTGCATGGGCGAATACAACAATTTTTTTAGTGTACCCTCCTGCTTTTCGTCAAGCAAGCCGGCTCCAATAGCGGCTACCGAAAATAACAACATCATGATGGCCGTGCCCGCCACTGCCTGAATCAGCCCCGGAGAATTTTCTTCTT
Source organism: Bacteroidota bacterium (assembly GCA_018267285.1). Lineage (GTDB taxonomy): Bacteria > Bacteroidota > Bacteroidia > Cytophagales > Cyclobacteriaceae > ELB16-189. The sequence continues at coordinate 115,585 of JAFDYU010000003.1, forward strand.
TGGCCTCAACTAATTTTGTCATTTTAATGTCCGAGCCTATTGCAATTTTTGTTGAGCTGCTGGTTTTCGGATTAGCTTCAACTCCTTTCCCCACCGACTTAAACAGACTATCCGATTGTGCGTGTACTTGTGCTTTTAACTGCTCGTTGCCGCCACCAATCAATTTATCGAATTGTTTATTTAACATCCGTTGCGCATTATTTCTGTTGCTGTACGGAACCATGGCCAGCGTAGTAAACAAAGCACGTTGCAACATACTCACTTGTATTTCCTGAGCCTCATCGTATTGCAATTCAACGGGAAGCGGGGAGCCATATAAAAGGGAGTCGGCAAAACCTTTGTGGAATATCAACACGCAATCTTTATTGCCTTTCTTCACGTCTTCTTGTGCTTGCTCTAAAGTGACCATAACTACGTGCACTGCTTTGTCGGTATCGAGTGCGGCAATAGCTGTTTTCGAATCTTCGGTAAGGTCAAGATCACAAACTGGCAGATCGTATTCTTTTACTTCGTTTTTTGCTTTGCCAATTCCTCCAAAAGCAAAGGCGAAAAGCGTGATGAGTGTTACCGGCAGGAGAAACGTAAGCAGCATTGCCCTTCGGTCGGTAAAGAAAAGTTTTAAGTCTTTAAACGCAAGTTGAAACATATTAGTCGCGTAGTTGTTTACCTGTTAAACTTAAAAAGATCGTTTCCAGATTAACTTTCATTATCTCAATGTTCACTATATCCAATCCGAGTTCATTACTATTTAAAATAATTTTAGCGAGATCGTTTTTAGAATTGGATGTAAAAAAATGGATGGTTTGGTCAAATCGTTTTACCTCCGGCCAGGCTAACGAAATTTTTTGAAACAGCTCATCGGTGAGGTTGGCAAAAGCAATGGCTATCGTTTCTTTTATGGAACTTGATTTGCGTAGCTCGTCCAATGTGCCTTGGGCAATGATCTGACCGCTATCGATAACACCGATGCGGTTGCAGAAACGCTCGGCTTCTTCCATGTAGTGTGTGGTGTAAACGATGGTCATCCCGCTTTGGTGCAATTTTTCAACCACTTCAAAAATCAGGTTGCGGCTTTGCGGATCGATGCCAACCGTAGGTTCATCCATAAACAAAACCTTGGGCTGATGAAGCAGTGCCGAAGCAATGTTGATCCTGCGTTTCATTCCACCGGAGTACGTTTTTACTTTGTCGTTCTTGCGCTCGTGCAGGCCAAACAGATGTAAAATCTCATCGATGCGTTTTATTAACTCACCTTTAGAAACGCCATACAAACTTCCCCAGAACAATAAGTTGTCTTGGGCCGACATATCGTTATAGAGCGCAATTTCTTGCGGCACAACTCCAATTGTTTTTTTACATTCTATCGGGTTTGTTCTCAAATCATAACCCGCAATGTTCACCTCTCCTGCCGTGGGCTCCAGAATGGTGCTCATAATTGAAATGGTAGTGGTTTTACCCGCTCCATTGGGGCCTAACAAACCGTAGAACTCTCCTTCGGCAATCGAAAACGAAATCCCTTTAAGAGCCTGAACCGTTCCGTATTCTTTTTTAAGATTTGATACCGTAATCATTCCAACAATGATACAAAATATAGCACGTTTTTTTATCGAGATTGTTTAATATTGCGCTCTCAAAAAAATAACTATGGAATTAACAGAGATTGCATCAATTAGCGGCAAAGGTGGTTTGTATAAAATTCTAAAACCAGGTAAATCGGGTGTAGTGCTTGAATCTATGGACACTGCAAAAAACAAAATTGTTGCGGGTGCTACGCATCGGGTCTCTGTATTAAATGAAATTTCTATTTACACCACTACAAAAGAAGGTACGGTTTCGTTGGCCGAAGTGCTCCAAAAAATAAACCAGCAATTTGGTGCTGACCTGGGCGTAGACGGAAACTCGGATGGAAAAGAATTGCAGGCGTTTATGAAATCGGTGCTCCCCGAATTTGATGTGCAACGGGTGTATGTTTCGGATATCAAGAAGCTTGTAAAATGGTACGACATCCTGCTAAAAGAAGCTCCCGAAGTATTGAAAAAAGAAGAAGCAAAAGCTTAAAAGCTTTCTGCTTTGGTCACCATGTCTGCCGAACCCACATAAAACGGGGTGCGCTGGTGCAAACTCGTAGGTTGTATTTCTAAAATTCTTCCACGCCCATCCGTGCCTTTGCCACCGGCTTGTTCGGCAATAAACGCCAGCGCATTGCACTCGTACATCAACCGCAGTTTTCCCTTTGGGTCTTTGGCCGTGGCCGGGTAAATATAGATTCCACCTTTAAGTAAATTTCGATGGAAGTCGGCTACGAGTGAGCCGATGTAACGAGCGGTGTAGTTACTGTCTTTGCAATATTGTACATATTTTTTTACCGGATCCGGAAACGAATTGGCAGAGCCTTCATTGATGGAGTACATCTTTCCGGTTTTAGGCATTTCCATGTGTGGATGCGAAAGCACGTATTCACCGAGCGAAGGTTCGTAGGTAAAGCCATTTACACCGTGGCCCGTAGTAAACACGAGCATGGTAGATGAGCCGTACAAAATATATCCGGCTGCCACCTGCATTTCGCCTTTCTGCAATATATCTTGCTCGCTAATCGGCTGTCCGACAGGGGAAACTCTTCGATAGACAGAAAAAATCGTTCCTATGGAAACGTTCACATCAATATTCGATGAACCATCAAGCGGGTCGATGGCGATAACATATTTACCATCGTTACTCAGGTCGACAAAAGATTCAGTCTCTTCAGAAATAATAGCACAGGCTTCGCCCCCTTTTGTGAGGGCGCGTGTAAACCGAATATTGGCGAGCACATCTAATTTCTGTTGCTGGTCGCCTGCGGTATTTTGCGAGCCCATGGCGCCCATAATATCGATCAGGCCGGCTTTGTTGATTTCGCGATTAACTACTTTGGAAGCCAACGCAATATCGCGCAACAACTGCGAAAGCTCACCACTGGCATATTGAAACTGATCCTGGTTGTTTTTTATGAACCGATCGAGGGCGGTTCCGATGGGCAGGGCGATGCGAGAACTTTCCACAGTGATTTAAATCTTAATTTTACGCTGTTAAATTTGTGCAAAGATACATTGCAATCGTTTGAAACCAATAAAAAACTAAATGAAGGTGTTTAAATTTGGTGGTGCGTCTGTAAAAAATGCCACCGCAATTCGAAACGTGGCTTCCATTATTAAAAGCAGCAATAAAAACGAGTTACTGGTGGTTGTTTCAGCGATGGGCAGCACTACTAACGCACTCGAAATCATTGTACACAAAGCTCATTCCGGAAAAAATTTCGATACCGAGCTCGAAGCACTTAAAGAATACCACTTTCAAATTACTCAAGAACTCCTTCCCGATTCTACGACAATAAAAACTAAGCTTACCGAGCAATTCGCCCAGCTTGAAAAACTATCGAAAACAAAAACTGAATACGATTTTTTCTACGATCAGATGATCGGCTATGGTGAAATTATATCAAGCCTGATTGTTGAACAGTATTTATCGGAAAACAATTTTGCATCGCAATGGATTGATGCACGAAACTACATACAGACCGACAGTACCTACCGCGAGGGCCAGGTACAATGGAATGAAACGGAAAAAAAAATAAAAACTCTTGAATCTGTATTGCAAAAAAAAATACTTGTTACGCAGGGCTTTATTGGTGCTAACGAAAAAAAAGAAACCGTTTCATTAGGGCGCGAAGGCTCCGATTTTACGGCAGCCATTTTTGGTTATTCGCTCAAGGCTAAGTCGGTTACTATTTGGAAAGATGTACCCGGAGTGATGAGCGCAGACCCAAAGCGAATACCCACCGCAGTAGTGTTTGATGAACTGCCCTACAAAGAAACTGCGGAGATGACCTACTACGGTGCTTCTGTAATCCATCCCAAAACAGTTAAGCCGTTGGCCAACAAAGGAATTCCCTTGTTCGTAAAAAGTTTTATCGATCCGTCATTGCCGGGAACAAAAATTTACGAATGCCACGTGGACCGGCTGCCACCGCTTATCATCCACAAAGAAAACCAATGCCTGGTTTCGTGCAAGGTTACCGACTATACTTTTATTAATGAAGAACAGCTCGGAAAAATATTCCATGCCATCAGCGAAAGCAACATGCGCATAAACGTTATGCAGAACTCTGCCATCACCTTTTCGTTCTGTGTTGACTTCCGCGAGAATAAAGTGATGAAGCTCATCGAGCTTTTGAGTAAACATTTTGAAGTTTACTATAACCTGGGATTGACATTAATCACCATTAAAAACTACGACCAAAAAACGTTCAACGAATACCACACCATGAACGGAGTAATTTTGGAACAATCCTCTCGCGCTGCCCTGCAAGTGTTGGTTCGTCCGAATTAATAGTTATTCCGACCTGAGGCTTTTCACCGGGTTGGCAAGCGCAGCTTTAACCGATTGATAGCTTACCGTTAATAAAGTGATGAGCATAGCGCCCACACCTGCTGCCGCAAACACCCACAACGCAATTTCAGTATGGTACTTATACTTGTTCAGCCAACTGTTCATTAAATAAAATGCTATTGGCACAGCCACCACCAAGGAAACGATTACGAGCACTACAAAATCTCGTGAGAGCATGCCCCACAAATTAACCACAGAAGCTCCCAATACTTTTCGCACGCCAATTTCTTTTGTGCGTTGTTCGGCCACAAAACTGGCAAGCCCAAAAATGCCGAGGCAACTGATAAATATGGCCAACACGGCAAAGAAACTTGCCAGTTTACCTACACGCACCTCGCTGTCGAATTTGCGGGCGTAGTCTTCGTCTACAAATTGATATTCAAACGGGGCAGAGGGATCGTACTTCGTAAATTCAGATTTTATTTTATCAATGGATTCGGTAGAACTTCGATCCGGATTTAGTTTTAGTATCACCAGGTTTTCTTCATCTTTTGAAATGTGGAACAACGAAGGCCGAACCGGTTCGTAAGGCGACTCCACAATCATATTTTTAATAACGCCAATTATAGTATAGGGTTTATCGTCCCAAGTAAGCGTCTCTCCCACCGGGTTTTTAAAACCTAAGAAATCGGCTGCCACTTCGTTGATAACAAAAGCAAGCGAATCGGTGGCATGGTCTCTCGAAAAATCGCGGCCTTCTTTAAACGTCCAGCCTACGGTTTTGCCATATTCGTACGTTACACCGTTGTTGGGGAAATCTACAGCAAGGCCGGGATCTTTTCCTTTCCAGGTAAAGCCTCCGTTAGAATTAAAAACTTGTGTAGTCGGGCTTCCGGATTCCGTCATCTCAATAATGGCTCCAGAGCTTTTCAGTTCATTTCTAATCGCTTCAAAATGTTTGTGCACTTCAGGAGTGAACAGAAAAATATTGATCAGTCCGTTTCGATTATAGCCTATTGGTCTGTCCTTAGCAAACTGAATTTGCTGAAAAACGATTATTGTTCCGATAATCAAAATGATTGAAACGGTGAATTGAAGTACAACCAGCACCTGGCGCGGAATGGATGCCAAGCGGCCAGCACGGAAAGTCCCTTTCAAAACTTTTACCGGCTGAAAAGAAGACAGGTACAAGGCCGGGTAACTTCCGGCAACAATTCCGGTTAATACGCTAAAGCTTATGCCAACCAACCAAAACAAAGGGCTCGACCAAAGCAGTGTTAATTTTTTACCCGACACATCGTTGAACATGGGCAGCGCCAGTTGAACCAACAGCAAGGAAATAATAAAAGCAATAACGGATACGATTAATGACTCGCTAAAAAACTGACTGATCAGTTGGTGCCGCATGGAGCCAATGGATTTTCGAATGCCTACTTCTTTGGCGCGTTTCTCCGAGCGTGCCGTACTCAAATTCATAAAATTGATGCACGCCAATATCAAAACAAACACCCCGATAACCCCAAACATCCAAACAAACTCAATTCGGCCCCCCACGTTTTTTCCATCTTCAAAATCAAAATACAAATGCCATTTGCTCATTGGGTGAAGGAAAACCTGAGGGTTATACTTTCTGTCATCTTCCGAAATTCTCTTGTTGAGTTTTACATCTTTAATCTTTGCCGAAACCGTTTCCATGTCGGCCTTGTCGGCAAGCTGAGCAAAAGTCTGAGTGAAATTGCTGCCCCAGGGGTCTTCCATTTTTTTTATGTAATCGTTAGAGATCAGGTACAACTCCCATGGCAGCAGATAACTTACTTCTCTAAAGGTGGAGTTGTGTGGAAGGTCTTCATAAACCCCGGTAACTTTTACATCCGTTTTGTTATCGATTCGCAATACTTTGTTCATCGGGTCATCCTCACCAAAGTAGGCTTTCGCCACCGACTCGGACAAAATTATTGAGTAAGGATCTTTCAGCCCATCGCGTGTTCCCCGCAACATTTTTAACGAAAGCATTTCGGTTACTTCGGGTTCGAAATAGCTTCCGCGTTTGTTAAATTTTTTTTCTCCGTAGGTAATAATGTGAGAGAAGTTCCATGACGACTGCAATACATATTTAAAGTCGCTGCCGTATTTATTTTTTATCTCTTCGGCCATTAAGTAAGGGTTCGACACTTGAGTCTGTATCTTACCATTGTAATTGTTGTGTTGGCAGACTTGGGCAATCCGATCGTAATTTTCATGATACGTATCGTACGTAAGTTCATCCCAAATCCAAAGGCCAATCAAAAGGGCAACCGCCATGCCCGTGGCAAGCCCTGCAATATTGATAAATGAATAACCGAGATTTTTGGTAAGGTTTCTAAAACCGATGAGCAGGTAGTTTTTGATCATAGGGAGCGCATTGTGGTGATCGTGAATTACTACACTATACTTGATAACTTAAAATAAGTTACGATAAGGGGCGAAAATATTTCGAAGAATGGCGAAAGGATTAGTGTTCGTATTCGGGCAATATCCGTTGAGCACCGGAGTATATATTAAAATGTTTGTGGCGTAAGAACCCCACCAAAGTCATATCGTATTTTTTTGCCGTTTTCACCGCAAGGCTGGACGGAGCCCCGATGGCCACTACGATTTTTATTCCTGCCATCACTGCTTTCTGAACCAGCTCGAAACTGATTCTTCCGCTCAACATCAAAACAGAGTTGCTCAAAGGCAATAGCCCGTCTTCAAGAGCCATACCAATGGCTTTGTCCAGTGCGTTATGTCGGCCTACGTCTTCTTTCAAAATTTGCAGATCGCCAGTTGGAGAAAATAGAGCCGATGCGTGCAAACCCCCGGTTCGGTTAAACGTTTCCTGATGCTGTCTTAACAAAGCTTGAATTTTATAGATCATCTCCCAGTTGATAGTAACTCTAGATGTTACGCTTGCATAAGGCGAAACGGTTTCAATAGCATCGATGCTCGCTTTGCCACACACCCCGCAACTGCTGGTGGTGTAGAAGTTGCGTTCGGCAGAGTGCAATACCGGTTTTGCTTCTTCGGTTAGTGCAACTACAATTGCATTCTCAACGCCACTCACTGATTCGACTTGCTTATAACTGCCGATGATTCCTTCCGTAAATAAAAATCCAAGAGCTAATGCACGGTCGTCTCCCGGAGTGCGCATGGTTACTGATATTTTTTTTTTGATGCGGTTATTTTTTGGCCCATAGGTTAAACGGATTTCGAGAGGTTCTTCAACGGCTACTTCGTCTTGTGTGCAATGCGAAGAGTTGTCGTTGACTTTTACAATCTCTGATTTAAAAATTACAGAAGGAGTCATTCGATGAAAAAATTAGAAAGTGTAATACTACAAGCTAATAAGAAAAATAAGTAACTTGAAATGTTATTTTAAGTAGACTTGAGCAAAAAAATTAGTTATATGCCCGGCAAAAAAGAACAAGCCTCTGCCGAGAACCCTGAAAAATTAAATGATCTGCACGTTACGGAGATAGAAAAGTGGGCGGTAGGTGCACCGGCAATAATTTCATCTATAAAAGATGTCGTTCAAGAGCCCGGAGTAATTCGAGGTGTTAAAGGGCTTTTAAAAATGAATCAGAAGGATGGGTTCGATTGCCCAAGCTGCGCATGGCCCGATCCGGATGATGATCGCCATACGATTGCCGAGTACTGCGAAAACGGTGTTAAAGCGTTGGCCGAAGAGGCTACCACTAAAAAACTCACAGCTCAATTCTTTGCCGAGCATTCCGTTGCCGATTTGGCCAATCTTTCGGATATGGAAATCGGGAAACTGGGTAGGTTAACTCAGCCCATGCACCTGCCCTACGGATCAACCCATTACCAACCGATAACGTGGGATGATGCCTTCCAAAAAATTGGAGAACATCTAAATGCGCTACCGTCTCCGCACGAAGCCGTGTTTTACACATCGGGCAGAACGAGCAACGAAGCCTCGTTTGTTTATCAGTTATTTGTGCGTGAATTGGGCACCAACAATTTTCCCGATTGCTCCAACATGTGCCACGAAGCCTCGGGTACTTCGTTAAGCCAAACCGTTGGCCTTGGCAAGGGAACGGTGAGGCTCAATGATTTTTACGATACGGATGCAATTATCATTATCGGGCAAAATCCCGGCACCAACGCTCCCCGCATGCTCAGCGCTCTGGAGAAAGGCAAAAAGAGTGGCGCAAAAATAATAGCGATCAACCCACTGCCCGAAGCAGGACTCATGGGATTCAAAAACCCGCAAAAGGTTCGTGGATTTTTGTTCAGCCCGGTTAAACTTGCCGACTTGTATTTGCAAGTAAAAATAAACGAAGACCTCGCGCTGCTCAAGGCCATCGAAAAATTATTATACGAAGCAGAGAAAATCACACCGGGCGAAGTCTTTGATCACGACTTTATTAAAAAAAATACAGTGGGGTACGATTCGCTGATCGAGCATCTTGAGTCTTGCAACCCGGATACATTGGCACAAACTGCTGGCGTACCACTCGAACAAGTGCAGCAGGTTGTGGATATAATCAAACACAAGAAGCGAATCATTTGGGTTTGGGGCATGGGCATTACGCAACATAGAAATGGCGTAGATACAATCAATGAAATCGTTAACCTGGCGTTGTTGAAAGGCAGCGTTGGGAAACCCGGGGCCGGCCTCTGCCCGGTGCGGGGCCACAGCAATGTTCAAGGCAACCGCACGCTCATGATATGGGAACGCCCCAAACAAGAACAACTCGATAAGCTGAAATCAGTTTTCGGTTTTGAACCACCACGTGAGCCCGGCTACGATGTGGTTGATTCCATCAAAGCCATGAACAATGGCAACGTGAAAGTTTTTTTTGGAATGGGCGGCAATTTCCTTTCGGCCACACCCGATACCGGCTACACGGCCGAAGCCCTGCGAAAATTAAAGCTCACCGTCAATGTCTCTACCAAACTCAACCGCTCGCACTTAGTGCACGGTGAAGAGTCAATCATTTTGCCAACGCTATCGCGAAGTGACAAAGATATTGTCAATGACGAATTGCAGTTTGTAAGTACAGAAAACTCTATGGGCGTTGTGCAACTATCGAAAGGCATGCTCGATCCGGTTGCTAAAAATTTACTAAATGAAACGCAAATTGTTTGCAGGCTTGCAAAGGCCACACTCGGTAAACGCACCGTTATCGATTGGGATGGATATGCGAACAGCTACGACAAAGTGCGTGACGACATCGAAAAAGTAATCCCAGGTTTTAACGACTACAACAAACGCGTTCGTCAGCCCGGTGGATTTTATTTGCCAAACGGTCCGCGCGAAGGCAAGTTCAATAGTGTGAAGTTCAGCGGCAAAGCCTCCTTCACCATCAACAAGCTTTCGAAAAGAACATTGGAAAGCGATGAATACCTCATGGCTTCAATTCGAAGTCACGATCAATTTAACACTACGATCTACGGTTTGGAAGACCGGTATCGCGGAGTAAACAACGAAAGACGCGTGCTGTTTATGAATGAAAAAGACATGAAAAAAGATGGCTTTGCTGCCGGAGACCGAGTTGACCTTTTCAGTTATTACGATGGAGTTGAGCGATGTGCCCGATTATTTATTATCGTGCCGTACAACATACCCGAACAAAATACAGCTACCTACTATCCGGAAACTAACGTACTTATGTCAATCAACAGCGTGGATCCCGAAAGCAATATGCCGGCTGCCAAATCTATTGTGATCAAAGTAAAGCCTCATCATTCAAAACAAAAACAGTAATCTGTAGCATTTTTATGATCCCGCTACCCGCGATTGAATATTTTAAGTTTGAAGACGATTTTGTGGAAGATAACATTCGGTGTATTCCAATGATTGTCCGCTTCAAACTAGATACCTGTGGCATAAAACTTAAACTGAAAGCCTGGAGCAAGATGACTTCTTCCGAACGCGAACAGTTGGCAGTTATGTCTGTTGATTCGCCTCAAAATATTAAAACGTACCAATCTCTGCTAAGCACGCTTATCGAAAATTATACCGGAGAAACTGTTACCGAGTTTAGTAGCAAAAACGAAATAAATTCATGTGCACAAGAGGCTGTTTCTCCAGAAGTTGAAACCAAGTTACGTGAGCTTGAAATAACCATGACTTTAGACCAGTGGCGATCGTTGAGAGTACTACAGCGTTTTGCTCTGATCAAGCTTTCGCGACCGGGCCATGAAAACAAAAATTTTCCAAAGGCATTGAAGGAGTTTGGAATTATTTAAAGAGAAATAATATCCGGGCTATTGTAATTGATAAAATATTTTTTCCATTCTTCAGCTATCGGCAAATACGTTGCACCCAACCGATCGAGCACCCGGCTCATGTTGAACTGTTTTAACTCACCGGCATAGTAATCGTTCAAATTTTTTTTCAAGCCTGCTGAAGAATAGATGGCGCACAAGGGTTCGATATGCTCTCCTTTAAAAGCCATTGCTTTTGCATCCGTGTAATCAAACTCAGCTACCAACTTGTTAAGAATATAAGGCTGCATGTCGATCAAATCGCAGGCAAGCAACAGAATATCTTCTTCGGGAAATGCAATATGGGCACTCGACAGCCCGTGCAAGGGGCCTTTAATATTAAGATTAGAATCATCAACAACAAAATTCACTTTTGGAAACCGGGAAGAATACAATTGAATTTGATTGCCGTTGATCGACACCCAAGAACGCAGTTTGATATCAGAAAAATTCTTCAACCCGATTTCAGTCCAGGTCATTTTATTGCGTACCCTGAGCCCTTTGTCCTCTCCCATTCGTGAGCTTAGGCCACCGCAAAGTAAAATTCCAATCATACTTTCGTAAACACTTTAAAAAAATCTACTTTTAGATGTAACATTTTCACTACGAGTTAGTCTGCTAAGATAAAATTAAATATGCTGAAGAAAATCATCATTTCATTTCTGCTGGCTGTTCAGAATATTCGTTCTCATTTTTTTCATACCATTCTTTCTTTGTTGGGCATTGTGATTGGGGTTGCGGCTTTGGTGGCTATTTTATCTATGATCGATGGTATGGAGAAATTCGCGCACGAACAGATCGCCAGCACCACATCTCTTAATATGATTAGTGTAACTACAGACCAGTACACAGAAAAAGACGGTGTTGCGTTTCGTAAAGACTCAGCTACCGTTCTTCTCCCCCAAGATTTTGACGCTTTGAAAAAAACTTTAAAATACCCGGCAACAATCCAATTATTTCAACGCCAATCCAAAAAAATTAAGATCGTAAACGATACCGCAACCGTAGGTGCATTCTCAACCGGGATCATGGGATTAAATGCAGACACAATCCGTACCGGGCTACTTTTTACAGACGAAGATCTGTTGCAACGAAAGCCTGTAGCCGTTGTAAACGATGCTCTGGCCAAAATACTTGCCGGGTATAACAAAAAAAATATACTGCGAAGAGTTCTGAAAATCGATACAACTCATTTAACAATTATCGGAGTTGTTAGTATGAAACATTCTAAAGCTCCTGAAGTTTTCTTCCCGATCACCGTGTTGCCCAATCAATACCTCAATGCAAATCCTCCGGTATGCCTGATTGAAGCAATTCATGTTGAAGACGTGGCCTCCATTAAAAAAGATGTAGGTCAATTTCTTAGCTCCAGATTTTCGGACAAGCATGATTTCTTGGTTTCAACAAATGAATTTCGGGTTGAGCAGGCGGCCAATGGCTTTCGACTTTTCCGCGTGATCATGGGCATGATTGTAGGCATCTCCGTTTTAGTAGGTGGCATTGGCGTAATGAATGTATTACTGATCTCCGTAACCGAACGCACTTCGGAAATCGGGGTAAGAAAAGCGGTGGGTGCAAACCGAAGAGATATAATTCTTCAGTTTCTATCCGAGTCGATTACGATTTCTTTTTTTGGAAGTTTGCTGGGTTTGATACTCGGCATACTGGGAACGATGCTCGTCATCCCCATCGTTAAAGCATTAACTAAAATTCCTTTTCAGGCTGCTTACACCTGGAACACCATTACGGTTGTTTCAATACTCGCGTTAATTGTAGGTATCGTCTTTGGCACCTACCCTGCCATGAGGGCTTCCAAATTAGATCCGGTAGAAGCAATCAGGCGTGAGTAAATAAACGACAGACGATCATAGCATCAGTAAAGCAATACGCTGAAAAAAATGTTTTACATTTATTGTAGAATATATTTTAGCCAACTTCATGATCAGCGCATTTGAGTACGTAACGGTCTTTATTTCGATCATCCTTGGCCTTGGGGTAACGCAAATTCTTACCGGCATTGCCGACCTTATCCATCAAAACAGGCGGGTAAAAATCTACTGGCCACATTTAATATGGGTACTGTTGGTACTTATCCTCCATGTGCAAGAATGGTGGGTAACCTTCGAACTGCGCGGTTATGGCCCGTGGCGTTTGCCCGTGTTTCTTTTTATTATTCTCTATCCGGTGGTGTTGTTTGTATTGGCGCGTCTTCTTTTTCCGTTTGGCTTTACTGATGGAGAAATTGATTTGAAAAAATTTTATTTTGAAAACTACCGCAAGATTTTTTTGTTTGGCGCAATCCTCGGGCTTCTCTCCATACTCGACAGCTTTATCGTCCGCCCGCTTATGTGGGTAAATTTAATTGGCCCAACGGTTGTGATGACATCACTTTCGTGGATGGCATTGTCTAAAAAACTCAATACTTGGATTCACGTAGTCATGCCTATTTTCATGCTTACGATGATTACCGTCACCATTATTATAGAGTGGAACAAATGGTTGGTGGCCAACTGAAAGCATGTAAGATAAACCCTATAAATACACAAGGAAATTTCCCAAGATTCATCATCTTTGTCGATACCCATCACCTGTGAGTTCCTTTCTAAATCTATTTGCACGACAAGTCATCTCAAAAATGACCATAACAAGATTGGCACTGCTGTTTTTTTTCGTGCTGTATGCCCAAGCTTCGGTTTCACAGACTTCAAATACTAACGAAATAATTGACGCTCGTAATTGGACGAGTGAAACTACATTGGCACTAAACGGAACTTGTGTTTTTTTCGAAAACCAATTGCTATCGCCTTCCGAATGTAAAAGCCAACTGGGTAGCCTTGTTGATTTTCCAAAACTATTCGACACTGATAAAGAAACAGAATTCGCCACCTTTAAACTCACCGTTTTGCTGCCTACCGGAGAAAAGGATTTGGCCTTAGCACTACCCCAGATGTATTGCAGCTACCGGTTGTGGGCTAACGAAAAGATCATTGCCGAAAACGGAACGGTGGGAACAACAAAAGCCGAAGCAATTCCTCAGTGGTTACCAAAAACCGTTCCCTTCCATGCGGAGTCGGATACGCTTACGCTGGTATTACAAGTATCGAATTTTTACCACGCCAAAGGAGGACTTAAAGAATCCATCTTCCTGGGAAAGGCTGAAACCATGATGCACAAAAGAAACATTTCAGTTATGAGCAATATCGTTGAAGCGGCTGCCTTGTTTCTGATCGGCATATTTTATTTAGCTGTTTTTATATTCCGTACGAAAAAAGTAACTGTATATTTTGCACTGCTCTGCATAACCTGGGCTGTACGTGCCTTGTTTTCCAACCTTTACCTTTCCATCAGTTTCTTGCCGGGATTTGATTGGTTCATAATGATCCGTATTGAATATGTGACACTCTACCTGACAATGATTTGGGCAGTGCTCTTTGTAGGCAGCATCTTCCAAAGCGAATCGAATGTAATTATTAAATACAGCCTGGTGTTTGGCAATATTATCTTCGCTGCCTTTACACTTTATTCCGAACCTCGTCTTTTCACCCGAGGGCTCAATATCTATCTGATCGTTTCAGCTATTTTATTATTATACTGCGGGTACACGGTTATACGCGCATGGGTAAACGAACGCACAGGTTCGGGGCTGCTCACCATTTCTCTAATCCTCGCCCTCAATGTTTTTGGTTACGATATTTTTGTTTACGAGGGCTTCTCGACATACGATCCGGTAATTTTCAGTGCGGGGTACATCTTCATTTTTTTGTTAATGGCGTTGGCGTTGGCATTGCACCTGCAAATCATCAAAAGCAAACCGGGGCCAACCTCTCACCTTACCTACGATGATCTTTACAAAAATCAGAACCTGAATTAAAAACGGGTTTACGCATTTCGTTCGTTTGGATTACCTTTGCCCCTTATTTGTTTTTCTATTTCAGATTTTATGGCCGATTACAGCAAAGAAGAGATCAAGCGCATAGAAGAAAAGTGGCGCAACGAGTGGGCAAAGCGTGGCATTTATAAAGTTGAAGAAGTCCAGTCCAAACCAAAATATTATGTATTGGATATGTTCCCCTATCCATCGGGGGCCGGGCTGCACGTGGGGCATCCGTTGGGTTACATTGCCTCCGATGTAATCGCCCGCTTCAAACGCCTGAAGGGGTATAATGTGCTGCACCCCATGGGCTTCGATGCCTTTGGGCTTCCGGCCGAACAATACGCCATAGAACACGGTGTACATCCGGCTGCATCCACACGGGCAAACATCGAAAATTTTAAAAGCCAATTGGGTAAGATCGGGTTTTGCTACGACTGGAGTCGTGAAGTGCAAACGTGCGATCCGCACTATTACAAATGGACGCAGTGGATATTTTTACAAATCTTCGACAGTTGGTTCAACCGGAAAAATAAAAAAGCCGAGCGCATCACTACCTTAACTTGGATTTTTGAAAACGAAGGAAATGCCGAACATCCGGTACCTAATTCAAAATTCGAAATTCAGAACTTTACGGCAGCAGAATGGAAAACGTTCACCCAAAAACAACGACAGGAAATTCTGATGCAATACCGATTGGCCTACCTGGCTTACACCGATGTAAACTGGTGCGAGGCATTGGGCACAGTACTCGCCAACGATGAAGTAATCAATGGCGTAAGTTACCGTGGCGGCTTTCCGGTGGTGAAACGACAAATGCAACAATGGAACCTGCGCATTACCGAATACGCAGACCGTCTGCTCAAAGGGCTTGACGAAATCGACTTTAGCGACTCGATGAAAGAAATCCAGCGCAACTGGATCGGCAAGTCGGTTGGGTGCGAACTTGATTTCAGCCTCTCTCATGGCGAAGCTAAAATCCGTGTTTTCACCACACGCCCCGACACTATTTTTGGAGTTGACTTCATGGTGTTGGCGCCCGAACACGAACTGGTAAAGCAAATTACAACCTCATCTCAAGCCGGGGAAGTAGAAAAATATCTGAACTATGTAGCCGGCCGTTCGGAAATTGATCGCATGGCCGAAGTAAAAAAAATTACCGGGGCATTTACGGGAGCGTATGCCGTCAATCCATTCAACGGAAAAAAAATACCGGTGTGGATAAGCGAATACGTTTTGGCCGGATATGGCACTGGTGCTATCATGGCCGTGCCTTGTGGCGATGAGCGTGATCATAAATTTGCCAAACACTTCAATATCTCGGTTACCAATATTATTGGCTCACACTATACGGGAACAGAGGCAAATCCTACCAAAGAGGCAACTCTTGAAAACTCCGGTTTTTTGAATGGAATGGTTATGCACAAAGCCATTGATGTTGCCATTGATGAGATTGAGAAAAAAGGAATTGGAAAACGACAAGTGAACTACAAAATGCGCGATGCGGGCTGGAGCCGACAGCGTTACTGGGGCGAGCCGTTTCCGGTGGTGTATCGTGACGATATGCCCTACCCCATGAACGAAACCGAGTTGCCTCTGACTTTGCCGGACACCGATAATTTTAAATCCTCCGGCAATGGCGAAGGGCCACTGGCAAACTTGAAAGACTGGATTCATTTTTCGGACAACGCCAAACGCGACAGCAACACCATGCCCACGCACGCAGGTGCTGCTTGGTATTTTTTACGCTACATGGACCCGCACAACACCAAAGAATTTGCCTCCAAAGAAAAATTGAACTACTGGAATCAGGTGGATGTGTATATCGGTGGGTCCGAACATGCCGTTGCTCACTTGCTTTATTCAAGGCTGTGGACAAAAATTTTACACGATCTTGGCTATCTTAATTTTGACGAGCCGTTTAAAAAGTTGATTAACCAAGGAAAGATTACGGGCGACTCAAGGTTTGTGTATCGAGTTCGTGGTACCAATACATTTGTTTCGTATGGCATAAAAGATCAACATGAAACCGATGCGCTCCGAACCGATGTCAATATTGTAAACGGATTAGAACTCGACACCGAAGCGTTTAAAAAATGGAAACCGGATTTTGCAAATGCCGAGTTTATCCTTGAAGAAGACGGCAAATACATCTGCGGTTCTGCCATTGAAAAAATGAGCAAGTCGTACTTTAACGTAGTGAACCCCGATGACATCATTGATAAATATGGAGCAGACACACTGCGGTTGTACGAAATGTTTCTTGGCCCGCTCGAAGCCTCGAAGCCCTGGAGTACCAGCGGCATTGATGGCGTATATAAATTCTTAAGACGCTTTTGGAATCTCTACCACGATGCCAATGGAAATTTTATAGTGAGCAACGAAGAGCCCACCCGCGATGAACTAAAGGCTTTGCATCGGCTCATCAAAAAAGTAGAGTACGATGTGGAGCATTATTCGTTCAACACATCGGTGAGCGAGTTTATGATTTGTGCCAACGAACTGTCGTCATTAAAATGCAACAAGCGTTTGATCCTTGAGCCGCTGGCCATTACACTGGCTGCGTACGCACCCCATATTGCCGATGAGCTCTGGCAAAAACTGGGACACGAAGATTGTATATTAAATGCGACCTTTCCGGCATTGAACGAAGAACTGCTGAAAGAGAATGCGTTTGAATACCCCATCTCCATCAACGGAAAAGTGCGTGCCAAAATGAACTTTGCGCTCGACATGCCAAAAGCTGATATGGAAAAACTTGTGCTTGCCTCGGAAGCTGTGCAAAAATGGAGCGATGGAAAACCCCCGAAAAAAGTGATTATTGTGCCGGGGAAAATCGTGAACATTGTTGTTTAACTTTTCTATGTTCACAAGGGTTTTTAAACTTTGCTCTCTGATTCTTGGCTTATTCTCATTTTATATTGCCCGAAGTCAAACGTTGCAAGGTAATATCGTGGATAGCCTTACACGTCAGCCTATAGCTTTTGCCAGCATCATGCTCGATGATAACCGCACCGGTACCTCTTCAGACATTGAGGGAAAATTTACATTAATGCTCCCTGCAAATTATACCGGAAAAGTAACCGTTTCTCATGTTAGTTATGAAAAGAAACTGTTGGGTGTCAATTATTTTCACACACACCGAATTGTTGCGCTGATGCCCTCAACGACACTTTTACAAATGGTAGCCGTTACGGCTACCAAAGCTGAAAACCCTGCCTTTCGAATTATCCGTCAGGCTATAGCACATAAAAAAGAACACGACCCCGATCATCTTAAATCGTACGAATACATATCATATAATAAATTCTTAGTTACGATGAGCGCGCCTTCAGCACACATGGACTCCGTCATCCAGCAAATAAAGGCAGGAACTTACAAACCGAAACCTAAAATAAAACAGAAAGATCTGCATACATCTGTATTCAAAAAAAGAAAATCTCCAACCAAGCCTGATACAGTGAAAATCAAGAAAAACAGGCAGCGACTGGTTTCTTTTGATAGTCTAGTGCGCACCACACACTTCTTCTTGAGCGAATCTGTTACAGAAAAACAGAAAATCAATCCTGATAAAGAGAAAGAAAAACTTCTGGCACTGCAAGTTTCAGGTTTTAAAAGCCCGCTCTTTACTAATGTAGCTACCGATTACCAGCCGTTTTCATTTTATAAAGACAACATCTCATTACTCCAAAAAGATTTTATCAATCCAATCAGTAAGGGGACATTCGGTCGCTATGACTTTTATCTGGCCGATACTACCTATTATAACGCAGACACAATTTTCACTATTCGCTACAAACCAAAGACAGGCAAGCTTTTCAACGGACTAAAGGGAATGGTATCAATCTGTACCGATGGCTTCGCGATTAAAAATGTGATCGCCACATCGGCCGATTCCTTGGCCCCCATGGGCATTCGTATTCAGCAAAATTATGAAAAGATTGATGGGCATTGGTTTCCGGTGCAACTCAACACCGACATGGATTTTTATCATATCATCATCATCGGGCGGCACATGCTCATTCAGCATCAAAGTTTCTTAAAAGATATTAAAATCAATCCGATCCTCAAGGCTTCTTCATTTGGCGATATGAAAGTGGAACTCAGTTTACCAAAACAAGAAGAAAACAGAGTAACACTCAATCACTTTCGAAACGGTGATTTAGATTTTAAAGAAAAACGAACCTACAAGTTGGTAGATTCTACGATGCGTAAAGTTAGATGGATGGACAAGGTAATAGAAACCTTAGTTACGCAGACAGTGCCCATTGGTTTTCTGGATCTTGATTTGACCAAGATCAGTAAAGTCAATCGATACGAATCCTTTAGGTTAGGCGCAGGGCTTTACACCAACGACCGGTTTTCAAAATGGGTACGTGTAGGCGGCTATGCAGGCTATGGTTTTCGGGATGAACAATGGAAATATGGCGGGGAGATGAAATTCAATTTCAATTTGGATAAGGATTTCTTTGTCCGCTTCAGCTATGCCAAAGACATTTATGAGACAGGCTCATCGCACATCAACCGTGAGGGGCAACTGCCCGGTTCGGAAAGTTTCAGGGTATTTATTTCTTCGCGCTACGACCGGATCGAAACGTACAAAGCCGAAATCGGTTATCGGGTTTTTTCCGATGTGCACGCCACGTTCTTCACCTCAAGAAACCAAATCAATCCTACCTACAATTACCAACTTGCTGTAGATAACCAGCCAAGCAATCAATTTTTAATTGCCGAAACCGGTGTCAACCTCCGTTATGTGCACGATGAAAGCTACATGAGTTTGCGAGGGAAGAAAATATTTCTGGGGCAGCGGTTTCCGGTATTTACCTTTTCTTATGCACAAGCCACCCCTTGGTATAATGCACAAAGTTTTAATTACTCCAAATTCGATTTTTCGGCCAAGCAATTATTCAAACACCGAAACGGCAGCAAAACAAGATTTTATTTTGCTGCCGGTGTTGTTAACGGAGTTGCCCCGTATGGAAAGCTGTACACGGGTCGGGGTGCAAGCTCAACCGGGTATCTGGTAGACGACTATTTTCAAACGATGGGCATCTATGAATTTACCGCTTCAAAATATGCTTCCTTTTTCCTTAACCACAACTTTGGAAACATTTTATTAAACAAAAAATATTCAAAGCCCGAGTTGGTACTCTATCACAATATGGGTGTTGGAATATTAGATAATCAAAGTGCGCAACTCGGGCTCACGCTTCAAAGCTTTGACAAAGGTTTTTATGAGTCCGGTATAGGGCTGAACAACCTCATCCGAGGGAACTATGCCAACGTAGCCCGTTGGGGTGTGGGTGGAGGTGTATTTTATCGGTACGGTTCATACCAATTTCAAAAAACAGAAAATAATTTAGCTGCAAAGTTTTTGTTTAGTTTAAGTTTCTGACGCAGTTAGACAAATTCCTCAAGCAATTATTGCCTGATGTTCAGCAAGCTTTCAAACAGTTGTCAGCCTGTATAAAATAAAAAATAAAAAAAAAGGAGGGTGAAAAATCACTCTCCATTTTTCAAACACTAAACTTCCAACGTATTAATTGCGGTGGCCTTGTCTCATCCGGTCATGGCCTTTTCCATTCCCTCGGCCGAATCCTTTACGCAAATCGAATGCAAGCCGTTGTTCATCGGTGAGCAGCTTGCGGATCGCCTCATAATTTGCAGCTTGCCTTTTCATGAGTTGCGATTGTGTTTTTGCAATGTCATCGATGGTAGCATTTACTGCGTTAACATCAACGGTAGCAGCCGTCTGCAACGTGCGGAGGTGTGCCCGTTTTTCTGCCAATTGATTGGTGAGTGGTAACGTTTCTTTACCAAAAGCCACACGTTGAGCTTTAATCTTTGCTTTCTGGTCGTCTGTAAGATTGGGTATGACGTGCATGCCATTTCCAGAGCGGGATTGAAAAGTTTTATGCGACCGCATGGTGCGGACAGAATCGGTACGTTGTGCCAGCAGCACATTAGTAATTAAGAGAAGCACGATCAAACTGAGACCGGCAACTCTATTTTTCTTTATTGTATTCATAGTATTGTTTTTTTCTTTTAGACTGTAAATATCGCTCCAAGTAATGTTTATTAATGTTAAAAAAAGTTAGATTTGGTTAAAAGCGCACTACCAAAAAATGATGCCAACGGCCATTCAACAACATTTTCATTACCTTCACGTCCGTTAAAAATCTGTGTATGTATTCTTCAAAAATAGTAAGCCTGGGGCATCATGTTCCCGACACCGTAATCACCAATCAATACCTATCCAATCTGATGGATACCAACGATGAATGGATAACCGAACGTACAGGCATAAAAGAAAGAAGATGGATAGACCCAAAAGTAGATACCGTTGCCAACATGGCTGCCAAAGCTACGCGAATGGCTTTGCAACGAGCAAACCTCACCGAAAAAGATATTGATTTTATTGTTTTCGCTACCATCACTCCCGATTATTTTTTTCCGGGTTCGGGCGTTTTGCTCCAACGCGAACTAGGCCTCGATGGCCGCATCGCAGCCCTCGACATTCGCAACGCCTGCTCGGGTTTTATTTATGCCCTCTCCGTTGCCGATCAATTCATCAAAACCGGAATGTATAAAACCATTTTGGTTGTTGGCGCAGAAATACAATCTACTGCACTCGACATCACCACGCGTGGCCGAAATACCGCTGTGATTTTTGGCGATGGTGCCGGAGCTGCTATTTTACAGCGATCGGATAAGCAGGGCATTCTCTCCACACACCTGCACTCCGATGGACGTTTTGCCGAAGAACTCTATGTGAAAGACCCCGGCAGCAGCAGGCCTCATGCCGAGCGCCAACCCGAACAAATTCTTGATACCACCTCCTTTAAAGTAGTGATGAACGGCAACCAGGTTTTTAAGCACGCCACTACTCGTTTTATGGAGGTGATACAAGAAGCACTCGATCAAAATAACTTAAAAAAGGAAGAGATCAGCCTGCTGATACCACATCAGGCCAACCTGCGCATCAGCCAGTATATCCAGGCAAAACTTTCGCTTCGCGATGACCAGGTGTACAACAACATAATGCGTATGGGCAACACCACGGCCGCTTCAATACCTATAGCCATGAGCGAGGCGTGGGCAGAAAAAAGAATCAAAGAAAATGACGTACTTTGTCTGGCCGCATTCGGCAGTGGTTTCACGTGGGCCTCTGCGTTGATCCGGTGGTAAAATTCGTTAATAGTTATGGCTATTCGTTAGCAGTCTCGCAATAACCAGTAACGATTAACAAGTAACGATTAACAATTAACGATTCATGAAAACGTCCTCGTACAATCCCAGTCCGCTCGAAGTTGATTTGGCCAATGCCTTGTTTATTTTGCAAAAGGATATAGAAAAACATTTGCAAGACAACGAAATCGTTCAAGTGCAAACCAACATCAACCGCGATAACCCCATGGTGAAGTTTAATTTACTCGATAAAGATGGCGATCCGCATGAAATTGTGGTGCGCATCGTACAAATACCGGATAAGTTTTGATGGATGGGGAAACATACCACCGCCCG
The DNA here is from genome assembly GCA_018267285.1 of Bacteroidota bacterium. GTDB lineage: Bacteria > Bacteroidota > Bacteroidia > Cytophagales > Cyclobacteriaceae > ELB16-189. Next base: position 137,600 of record JAFDYU010000003.1, read on the forward strand.
CTGACGTTGTGTTGAATATGAAGAAAAAAGGAATTATTGCTTTGGTGGCATTTGCCGGATTGACGTTACTCTCGTTCACCCCTCCGGCCGATCGCTTTTTTGAAATTGCCAAAAACCTGGAAATATTTGGTTCGCTGTTTCGCGAAGTTAATGCCCTGTATGTGGATGACGTAAACCCTACTACGATGGCCCGCCATGGCATAGACGCCATGCTCAATTCACTCGATCCTTATACCAATTATATTGCTGAAGATGAAGTAGAAGATTACCGCACCCAAAACACAGGACAGTACGGAGGTATCGGAGCTACCACCATCTACATCAATAAGCGCATGCTCGTGAGCATGGTTTTCGAAAATTATCCGGCCTACAAAAACGGCTTACGAATAGGCGATGAGATTGTGAAAATCAACGGAGTAGATTTAACCAAAATTCTACAGGATGAATCCAACCGGCTGATGAAAGGCCAGATCGGCTCACCCGTTAAAGTAACGGTAAAACGATTTGGCCAGCCCGAACCTCTTGAACTTGAATTCAAGCGCGAAAAAATTAAGATCAATAGCGTACCCTATTTTGGCATGATCCCTTCGCAAGATATTGGGCTTTTACAACTAACCGAGTTCACGGCCGACTGCAGCAAAGAATTAAAACGAGGCATTCAATCCCTTAAAGAGCAGGGCGCAAAAAAATTGATACTCGATCTGCGCGGCAACCCGGGCGGACATCTGAACGAAGCACGAGATATTTGCAATTTTTTTATCCCGAAAGGAAAGCTGGTGGTGTCCACCAAAGGCAAAAGCGAGCAAAAAGAATACGATACCGAATACGCACCGCTCGATGAAACCATTCCACTGGTTATACTGATCGACCGGGGTAGCGCATCGGCTTCGGAGATTGTTGCAGGCACCTTGCAAGATTACGACCGTGCCGTAATAGTGGGCGAGCGGTCGTATGGCAAAGGACTTGTGCAAATGGGCAAGGCTTTCGTTTACAATTCGTACATTAAAATAACCACCGCCAAATATTACACACCGAGCGGCAGATGCATACAAGTGCTCGACTACTCACACCGTAGAGAAGATGGAAGCGTGGGCACCGTGCCCGACTCCGTGAAAAAAGTATTTAAAACCTCGCGCGGGCGTTCCGTCTACGATGGTGGCGGCATCGACCCCGATGTTACGTTTGCAAGCAACGATGCACCCGGCATTTTATCTGCACTGAACAAGCAGGGATTTATTTTTGATTACGCTACCGAATACGCCTCGAAGCACCCTTCCATTGCACCCATCAAAACATTTTCGCTTTTGTCAGCCGAATACAACGATTTTTTGGTTTGGATAAAAAATAAAAAATTGGATTATCAAACTCCTACCGACACCCGCTTAAAAGAACTCGAAGCAGAAGCGTTACATTCGCAATACCTGCCATTGATTAAGGCACAATTAAATCAGGTGGCCAACAAGATTTCTGAAATACACCAATCTGATTTTATGGTGTTTCGCAACCAGATAAAACTGGCACTTGAACGTGAAATTGTGAACCGCTACTATTTTGAAAAAGGAGCTTCCGAATTTTCGCTTGCCCACGATGAAGAAGTGAAACGCGCAGCAGACTTGCTCAATAAAACAGCAGATTACAAAAAAATACTGCTTCTGCCTCAGTAGTGATTAGTTAGTACAGGAATAAAAACTCACTACTTAGTTTTGTTTGTTCTGCTTTGCTCAACAATCGTAAGATATTTTTTTGACGCATCAATCATGGATGCCTTCACTTTGCGCCATTCAATTTCTTTTAACATATCCGGCATGGGTGAATTATTTTGTATAGCTGTCTCAATTTCAACCAAGGCAAACGAAACAGACTTTGGCGACATTAAGGGCTCGTATAGATGAAAATTTTTTAATACCGTATCAGTCCCAAGTTCGTTAAACAAAAAATATAGATCAATGTAGTCTTTCTTTTCTCTACGTCCGGTAATCGCGCTTAACTTGAAAGCCGCAAGATCTTCCAGTCCTGCCAAACGTAATGCATTGGATTGCATAGCAGGGCATCTGAATGGGATCATCCAGTTATCGTAGAGTTCTACTCGTACGCCTTTAATTTCGGTTTGAATATTACTTTCCGTAACGAAAATCTCACTGCTTGGATAATGCTTATTCAGAATTTGCCGAATTTTAGTTTTATCCGTCTTCTCATTTGAAAATAAATCTATATCGACAGATTTACGGTGTCCAAGTTGTAACGCTATCGCTGTTCCTCCAACAAGCCGGAAGGGGAATAATTCTTCGATACGTGTTAAGTTGCTTAGGATTTCTAACAAATCATGGCCAATAGTTTCTTTATACAGCATATCGTCCATCCTTATCGATACCCAAAAACAAATAAGCCATGGCCCTGGTTAACGGCTTTAGAGGTGAATGTTCCAAAATTCGTTTAACGTTATCAGCCTTGTAAAAACGGATCACTTCGCGGATGTCCTCAATACTGCCGTATTCAAATACACGATTGACAACCCAATCACTTGAATGGATTAAAGCCTTATCAATTTCTTTTTCGTTGATATCCCAAAAAAGCGCTCTTCTTCTACTTAAAAAAGTCTCCTCCATGCTAGTTCCCTATTTATCTTCAAAAATACTGATTTTGATGTTTCTATCCTTTACATTTCAAGTCAACCAATCTGCTGCATCCAACGTAGTGTCACCACAACGAAGGGGCAAAAGATCTGCCCCGTTATCCATGTTTCAAATTTATCATTTTGTGGATTTAACATTTTGTGCTGCGGTGAATTATTCCCTCAGGAAAAATTCTTCACCAACTCCCTTAAGTTAACGACTATTGTGAAGAACACCAACAAGGGCGTAGAGCACTCGAGTATTCATATTCTTCCGGCAGCCGACACATCTTTCTGGCGCAAGCGTCTCGCTTGTGCTTTCTCTTTCTTTCAAACAACATAACTCAGCTCAATCAACCCCTTTCTACCATAAAAATCACGCGCACTACTGTACCAATAATCTTCTTCTCGTTCTACGAACCCAGCTTCTATGGGATTATCGTGTATGTATTGAAGTTTTTGATGAAACATTTCTGTTGTTCTTAATTCTTTGCCATCGTTGGTGTTCTTCACCAACGATCTCGCTCTCAAAAAACAAAAGTACCCGTAATCAATGTTTCAAAAAGTTTAGACACCAACAACACTAACTTTATCTATTTTTGTAAATACCATAAAATAGATACGTTATGAATCGTACAAAATTTATTTTAGCAACTCTTGCTATCATGCCGGTTACAGTTTTTGCTAAATTATTGTCAAGATTGGCAACAAGAACGAGTAAGGGATTTAAAGTAAATTCCGGTGAAGCAAGGTTTGGCACACACTATAAAATGAAGGGTGTTACCTTAAATGTGTTAGATATTAAAATATCTTCTAAAGATACGGATGGTGAACTGTCTGTTTTTGAGCAAAATGGATTTACTCCCAAAGGTGGCCCACCTTTACATATCCATCTCTTCCAGGACGAGTTCTTTTATATAGTAGAAGGCGAATATCTTTTTCAGGTGGCGGATGAAAAATACCTGATAAAATCTGGCGATACGATTTTTTTACCAAGACATGTTCCGCACGCCTTCGTACAATTAACAGACAAGGGCAAGGTAATTGTGTCTTATATGCCGGCAGGTAAAATGGAAGATTTTTTTAAAGTCACAGACTCATGGGTTACACCTCCAACAAAAAAAGAAATAGAAATTGTGTTTGAAGACCATGACATGAAAGTTGTTGGCCCGCCCTTAAAGATTGACTAACAAATGCTAAACTACCCGAAAGAATGTATCGTTTGATCTCTCAGAGCGGGAAACGAGGCTCGAACTCGCGACCCTCAGCTTGGGAAGCTGATGCTCTACCAACTGAGCTACTCCCGCTTAAACAACCAAAAATCAATAATCGTAGATCAAATTCCAAATTAAAAAATCAGTATTAAAACTGAAGGCTGCCTCCTGAGTTTGATTTAACAAATGCAGGAGACAGCCTCGATAAAAGTCTGCTCAGCCTTACTTCTTCCTTAAATAGATATCGCCATTGTAAGTTTGTATGCTAATTTCGGGGCCGCCTCCATTAACATCCACTTTTACCCAATCATCAATCTGAACTTTGTAAATACCAGTTTTAGATTCAGTTTTGGTAACGGGTCCCGACTTCTGAACTTGCGCATCAAAGCCGGAATAAATTTCTCCCTGTTTGGTTTTCATTTTAAAACTTGCTTTGAAACCTGCCGGGAACGTAAGGTCTATATCTCCATTGAAGTTCGCGTACGAAAGAGGCGTGTCGGGTGTAAGTTTATCGTAAGCAATCTTGATGTCGCCATTGTACGTTTCGGCCACTACAGTTCCGGAGATTCCGGTGGCCATAATGCTCCCGTTGTAATTGATCAGCTCCACCGTGCCGGTGATGTTGTTTATTTCTATGTCTCCATCGTTGTAGGTTTTAATTTTCATTGTAATTGCCGTTGGTACCTCAACAGTCACTTCTATTTTATTGCTCCAGTTTTCCGACATTACCTTTACCGTGTTTTGGAATTCAGACGCCTCGAGGTTCATGGTGCCGCTGCTGATCTTTTTTAAACCATCGCGATTGCTTTTGTGGTCCCTGTCGTGGTCATCTTCGTCATTATCACTTATATTTTCGTATTTCACCAACACGTCTTTGCGGGCTGTTCCCTTGATCTTTACCGATCCGGTTTTAATATCAACAATCAACTTCATTGCGCCCGTTGGGTTCGAGAAAGGAACAGTAAATTCTCCCGAATTTTGTGCACTTGTGAGGTAACAAACAAACATCAACACCATCGTCATCGTCAGTAACTTTTTCATAATCAAATTATTTTTTAGTTGAACTATTTTTCTTTTACAATCACATCGCCATTGAAAGTCTCGAAGTCGAGATTGGCCCCGCCCTGCCCTACCTTAAAACGATTTCTACCAATTTTTATCGAATAGCCTTCCTCGCTTTGTTTCTTTTCCACCAGAGCCGACAAACTTTCCAAACGCTGCACGTTGGTGTACAAGTCGCCATTAAAGCTTTTGAAACTCACATCTGCGGCAAGCCCCTTTTCAAACAACGCGTTGATATCGCCATTCAACGAATAATACTTACAATCTTGGCTGGGGTTACGCGAATAATCAACATCCACATTTCCATTGATGGTGCTGGCGTAAGTTGTACTTTGTATAGATGTGAGCTTGATCGATCCGTTAACATTATTTGCACTGACAGCTCCTTTAATGTTCTCGATAAATACATTGCCATCGTTTACGGTTGAGACTTCGATATTCAGGCCAACCGGTACTTTAACCGAAAAATTAAATGTATAATCATACGGAGGGTTACATTCCTCATCGTTGCAATTCCAATGATACCCCCAACCGGCACCATGCTTGCTATTTTTACGATAGGTGAAATGATTACAACCGCCACCAACATAAATAATCAACGTATCGAGTCGGTCTATTTGTTTGAGTTGTATTTCTTTTTTGCCTTGCTCAAGCCGGGCTTCGGATTTTGCTTTTATTATTCGTTCTGCTTCAATGATAATTTTGTCGCCTTCATATCCCCGAACATTCATTGAGCCATTAAGATTGGCAAGTACGAGCGTGTTATTAATACCGGGTTTCTCAAACTTAAGTTCGCGGGTAATTTTATCGGTGAAGGTCTGAGCTAACGCTACCCTCGAAAGAAGCAGCATACCAATTAATATGTGTTTCATAATTTTTTTAAATTAATACGTTAATACTTTCTGCAATTCTTTCTTTAACCTCTTTGGGCGTTGTTTTTTGTTCCATTATTTTTTTCAATTCTTGAACGGAAGATTTTTCTTGCAGAGTCGCCATAAGTTCTGCCAGCGCCACTTGCACCAATGGTGAATCTTGATTGGTAATAGACCGAACCAACCCTTCGCGTACTGCCGATGATTTGGCATAATTGTGCAATGCATCGAGGGCAGCAAGCCGTACATTAACACTGGGATCGGAGTTCAAGGTTTTAAAAAGTGCATCGGTTACTTTTTTGCTCGGCCCAGTAATTTCTTCGCTCAGGCTTACCGCCTTAAGTCGGTCGGTGGCCGATTCTTTTTCAAGCATCGAGATCATCATCATCTCTTTGAGGTCGGTAACTTCTCGTGCCAACACCTTCACGTCTTCATCGCTTCCATTAAATTTTTGCACGAATATGCCGGAGATCAGCCCCACAGTTACCAATGCCAAACCCACACTTGTTTTAGCAAACCATGATTCCATAAAAGACCAAGGCCTCGATGTGTACGCTAATTTTTTTTCTTGTACTTCTTTAGCAAGCATCTCATAAAACCGATTATCGAGTTCTTGCGATGGAGTTGGCTCTACTACTTTAGTCAGGTTTTCATCAAGTTTTAAAAGTTCTTGAAGTTGGGTAAGCTGCACCTCTCCCAATTCTATTAGTTTTTCTAACGTTTTAGTTTCTGTTGGATCGGCCAGGCCTTCGTTGTACTTGGCGATTAGTTCCTCGATTTGCTTCTTTTCCATATTTATTTTTTTATCTCGTGCAACTCACATTGATTTTTCAACTTGATGATAAATGGCTTTCAGTTCCTGTAACGCCCGAAACACTTTCACTTTCACCGTTCCTTCAGGGCAGCCGAGCATCTCCCCAATCTCTTTGTATTTTTTCTCCTGAAATTTGCTCAACAATAGAATCTCTCTTTTGTCCTCCGGTAATTTATCGAGTGCTACCAATAGCATTTTTTGTTCATCCTCGGCTTGCCAGATTGAGAGATGACTGTGTGCATCTTCTATTCTATCCTCCCATTTTTCTACTTTTTCATGAACCATCTTGTTTTTTCTAAAGTGGTCGTTCTTTACATTACGCGCGATGTGAAACATCCAGGTTTTAAAATCTCCATCTCCCCGAAAAAGATGTCGGTACTTCAGAATCCGAACAAATGTGTTTTGCACCAAATCTTCGCCCAATTCTTTATCGCGCACCAAGCACACAAAAAAACCAAGCAGCGGCCGTTTGTACCGCTCATAAAGCAAGCCCAGCTTGTCGGGATCACCGTCCCGAACCTTAGCCATCAAGTAGTTGTCTGAAAGCGCTTCCAAATGTTGAGATTCTGTGAGGGAAACTTAATGAAGTTGCAAAGGTTACGCGTTTGCCAAAAATAATTTCGCTGCTACCTTTACATTAAATGTAATCAAATGATTTCACTCGAAAGGCCGCTCATCCTTGCTTCGGCCTCACCACGCAGGCAATATTTATTAAAAGAAATCGGATTATCGTTTGTTGTAGCCCCACCCCATATCGATGAGTCGTTCCCCGCAGAAATGGCGGTTGAAAGTGTACCCGTTTATTTGGCACAAAAAAAGGCAGCTGCACTATTGCCAAAAATTAAAAATGAAATCGTGATCTCAGCCGACACCGTTGTCATTCTCCATAATCGAATATTGAATAAGCCTGCCGACAAGCCAGAGGCAATTCGTATGCTAAGTGATTTAAGCGGACATACGCACACAGTTATCACCGGGGTATGTTTGCTTGATAAAAATAAATCAGAGTGTTTTGATGATCGGACTGAGGTTACCTTCAAACATCTGACAATTGAAGAAATAGAATTTTATGTTGAAAAATATCAACCGTACGACAAAGCCGGTGCCTATGGAGCACAAGACTGGATTGGCATGGTGGCTTTAGAAAAAATTGTAGGCTCTTACTTTACTGTGATGGGGCTACCCATACACAAAGTTTATGAGCGCTTGAAATCATTCTGATTTTCTTACCAAGTCTTCGATAACAATAGAATGGGCACACCTAAAATGGCCTTCGGGGCAAACTTTGTAGCCATGAAGCCCACACGGGCGGCACAGTAGTTTTTCTCTGGTTTCAACAATAAATGATTTGTCGGAGAGCGGGCCAAAGCCAAATGAGGGAACGGTTGAACAAAAAACAGCTGTAGTCGGGGTATTCATAGCTGACGCAATGTGCATTGGTGCCGAATCGTTAACGTAATTCATTTCGGCATCTTTCATCAATGCGGCCGATTCAAGAAAGGATAATTTTCCTGCAAGATTATGGACCGCCTCATCGGCTACAGCCAAACGGATGGAATCGCATACGTAGCTATCAGCCGGAGCACCAAGCAAATAAATATTCTCAAATTTATTCCTGACAGACTTCAATAAATCGATCCACTTCTCGGCAGGGAGTTGCTTCGTAAACCAAACTGAGGTTGGTGCAATACAAATGTACTTTCCACTTTTGAAAGACTTAACTTTTGCAAAATCAGCATCTGATGGGTACAACTTAGGCCTGGCATACTGATTGTTTGTAAAATCAGCAATCAACAGGTGGTTGCGTTCCGCTTCGTGTTTACTGCCAATTTCATGTTTAATCTTTTTAGTAAACAAAAATGACACTGGATTCTTATCAAAACCGATTTTTATTTTTGCGTTAGACAGCCCTGCAATAAGTCCTGAACTTGCAAAGCGATGAACGTTGACCACACAATCATACCGGCTGGCTCGTGCTCTTAAAATTATCTTTATCAGGTTAGAAACTTTCGACTGCTTCTTATCCCAGATCAAAACCGATTGCAAAAACGGATGGCCTATTAAGAGACCTTCATTCCCTTTTCGTAGTAAAAAATCAATTTTAGCTTCCGGATAACTTTGGTGCAATTTTTCAATCAAACCGGTAGCCAAAATAACGTCACCGATAAATGCCGTCTGAATAATTAAAAAACTTGAGAATGGAGGCATTTATTTTTTGAATTGCAGCTTGTACGCCTCAACCGCTTTCAAAATAATTTCTTTTGCAATTTCTTTCCCCTGAAAATCGGGAACGATCACTACTTTATTTTCAAGTTTCTTGTAGCTTTCAAAAAACTCTTTAAGCTCTAATTTAAAATGACTGGCAAATTCGCTGATGTCATTTACATGTTTGGTATTGGCATCGTTCTCGGCAACGGCTAAAATTTTTTCATCGCCCAAGCCTTGGTCAATCATCCGCATAACGCCAATCACACGAGCCGGCACCAGACAAAGCGGTTGAATGGGTTCGCGGCACAAAATCATAATGTCTAACGGGTCATGGTCATCGCCCAGCGTCTGTGGGATAAATCCATAATTTGCGGGGTAGTAAACTGCCGAATACAGAACGCGGTCCAATTTAAGAAGGCCCGTTTCTTTGTCTACTTCGTATTTGGTGCGCATGCCGGTAGAAATCTCGACAATGCCGTTTACAAATTCCGGAGGGTTTGAGCCAACGGGGGTTTCGTGCCAAGGATGTTTGATCATGAAGTAAAAATAGAAAGTAAAAAGCTCAAAGTAAAAGCCGGAAAATATTCCAAACTTAAAACATTGAGCTCTTTAGCGAATTCGACCTACTTCTTAGCGTCAGCGTTTTTATTCTTATCTTCTTTTTTTAACAGGGTTATTTTGTCTCCATCTTTCAACCGCTTGGAGATCACCAGAAATGGCCCGGTTACTACTTCAACACTATCTGTAATTCCCGAAACGATTTCAATGTTATCATAATCGCTTATGCCGGTCTTAACTTCAATCATCTTTGCCTTGCCATTCTCATTTACAAAAACTACAACCTTGTCTTCTTTTTTCTCGGGTGCTTTGGTATTGGCATTGGTCACGGTTCGCTTGTCATCGTCATCGTCATTTTTGTTTTCCACCTTAGGTTGCTTCTCATCCGGATTGCGGGTGGTAACTGCTGCCAACGGAACCGAAAGTACATTATCCTTTCGGCTGGTGATGATCTCAACGCTGGCTGTCATGCCGGGCCGGAAAGGGAATTTGTTTCCGGCTTTAACAAGGTCATCGTACGAAGAACTTAAAATCAATATTCTCACTTCAAATTCAGTGATCGCATCGGCAGAGGTTTTATCTTTTGCGGTATTGGCAATGTTGGTAACTATGCCTTTAAATTGTTTTCCGGTACTGGAGTAGGCGTCTACATCAATAATTACAGTATCTCTTGAATGTACGCGCACAATATCGTTTTCGTTTACGTTTACCCGCACTTCCATTTTGCTTAGATCTGCAATGCGCAGCATTTCAGTACCCGTCATAGTGGCTGTACCTACCACGCGTTCGCCTTTTTTTACACTGAGTTTAGAAACTGTACCACTCATAGGCGCGACTACTGTTGTTCTGCGAACGTTTTCTCGTGCTTCTTTAACCGAAGCTTCGGTGCTGCTCACCACGTACTTTGCAGCCTCTAAGCTTCGATTTGCCGATGCCAGGTTATTCTTTGCGACTTGGTACGCCTGAATGGCAGCCTGCCAGTCGGCTTCCGAGATCACTTTCTCATTCCATAATTTTTCTTGGCGTTTGTAATCGGCCTCGGCCTTGGCTAAGTTAGCTTTCGCAACTTGCAGAGAGGCTTTACTCCCTTCTACGTTGGCTTCTTGTTGACTCAAAGATGCCTCACTTCGCTCCAGTTGGCTCTTTAAAATATCCGGGCGAATTTTAACGAGTGGCTTACCTAGGGTAACCTGATCGCCATCTTCCACATTAAGTTCGATAATTTCTCCCGAAACTTCAGGCGCCAGCTTAACTTCGGTTACCGGCTGAACCGTGCCCGATGCGCTTACTTTTTCGGTGATCGAAACTTTTTTAGCCTTAGCCATTTCCACTTCAAGTTCTTTCGCCTTGCCTATCCAGCCCATCGACTTACCAAGGATTAAAAACAAAATAACAAACACCAGCGCACCGATGCTCCAATACATCATGCGGTTAGACTTCTTCTTAGGTTTAGCCATAAAGCTTGAAAGGGTTAGAAATTAGTATATGATAAAAAATGATAATGCTCAGTATTCAATGGCCTTGCCTTGATAAAATTCGATCACCTTTTTAGTGAGTATCAGGTTGTATTTTGCCCGCGACAAAGCTGACTTAGCAGAAAATAAATCGTTTGATGAAACCTGGAATTCGATGTACGTAGCCGCCCCGTTTTCATAACGTTGCTGAGTCATCCGAAACGATTCTTCATTGGCTTTCACCTGCTTATTGGCGGCTGCATACGTTTTGGCGGCTGCTACTGCATTGTTGTAAGCGGTCTCAATAGATTGACGCAAGGTGTTTTCCGTTTCTTTCACCGTGATCTCCGCCAGTTCGCGATTGATTACCGCTTGCTTCACACTAGAACGGGTTTGAAGGCCATTTAAAATAGGTATAGACAAGCTCAATCCAATATTTTTATATAAATTATCTTGAATTTGTTGTGGCACATCGTAGTGTGTGGCTATCAGGTATGACGATGGTGTTAAGTTTGTTACAGGTTGATTTTGATCTCCATTTAAGTAGCCAACAGTCTGCTGAATTTTGTTAGTGAAGTCATATCCATAACGTTTTGTATCAGAGGCACTATTGTAATTAGAAGTTGCGGAGGCACTTGCCGTGAGCCTGGGTAAATAACTTCCACGAGCAGCTTTTAATGCAAACTGTGTACTTTCTACTTTGAGCAACGCACTTCTTACCTGTGGCAATGTTTGGGCTGAAATAGCATATATTTCATCGGGAGTACCGCTGATGATTAAATCTTCTGTAGCAATGTTTGGCACAACCACATCGATTTCATTCGAAGCCGGAATTTGCATAGACTGCTTCAATTGAAGTACGGAGAGATTGTACACATTCTCTTGGGTAATCAAGTTAGTTTCATTGGTGGCCACCACGGCTTCCTGGTTCAATTGGTTACTCTTGGGCAATGCTCCGGCTTCGACTTGTTTTACAATTTTATCTAAGGTCTGCAGGCTGGAGTTCAGTTGAAACTTTGCGTTTTCATAAAGTTCTTTGTTGAGGATTACGTTGGTGTAGTTCGTAACCACAGTGATGATCACATCATTTTTTGCTTTCTCTAAATCAAGGTCGGCAGCGGCAACATTCTTTTTGTTTTGGCGGTACGTATTTTGATTTCGAAACCCATTGAACAAGGTTATTTGAGTTTGAACAAACGGATTAACTGTTCTGGTCATTCCCTGAAAGTATGTATACGTTACTGGATTCAGGTTTCGGCCGTAGTTCTGGCTTGAAGATGCGTTCAATGAAAAGGTAGGGAGGAAATTACCTTTCGATTGCAGAAAGCTAACTCGGTTTGTCTCTACATTGTAAACGCTGCGCTTTACGGTTAAGTTATTGTCTAACGCAACACGTATGCACTCTTGCAACGTCATCTGCTGTGCTTGCAATGAAACAGAAATAGATCCAAGGCAGATCAAAAAATAAAAAATTCTTCTTTTCATATCTGGGGTATATAAATAACTTCTTTTATCCAACTTAGACTTTTTAAATAATCAAATGTTACAGGCTTTATGCCCGAATCAATCTCGATGACCTGACACGCCAAGTCGTTTTTGCCTTTCCGCGAAACCGACATGGTGGCGATATTGCAATCGTCATGGGCAAGTACATCGGCAATGAACGCAATACTTCCTTTTACATCGCCAGCAAAGATGATAAGGGTGTGGAGACTAGCCGTAAAGTCGGCTTTAAAACCATCTACCTCAGCAATATTGATAATTCCCCCACCTTTGCTTTCGCCCAACACCTCAACTTCCTTGCTCCCTTTCTTCAACTTCAATCGAATGGAGTTAGGATGGAGTGTGGAAGCATTACCCACCGATTTGAAATGGTATTTTAAACCCGTTTCATCGGCAATTTCAATCGACTGCTTTATCCGTTTATCATCAGTATCAAAATCCATGAGGCCAGCCAATATCGCCCGGTCGCTGCCATGCCCTTCGTACGTTCGGGCAAACGAATTGTAAAATGTTATTTCAGCATGTTCGGGTATGCCGCCCAAAATCTTCACCGCAGCACGGGCAATACGCACAACACCAGCTGTATGCGAACTGGAAGGCCCTATCATAACCGGGCCAATCATGTCAAAAATGCTGCTTTTCTCAGGCATAATGGATGAATCATGGTTCGAAACGCAAAAATATGGCAAAAGGATGTATGCAAACGCAAATTTTATTTTAATGGGATAAGTTTTTAATAAGTCAGCCGCGAAGTGGAATCAATTTTTTTTAAATATTCACACTATCTTTGAGCAATGAAGACCTTCGTTTCCGATTCGAAAGAATCAAGCCGTATGTTTAAGAGCAATTGGTTAGAGCCATTTACTAAAGTACATTATAGCGTTCCGTTAATTATCTATGTTCCTGTTATTTGCATTTTCTTATTTAAATCTTTTTCTGCGGAAACATTTAGCTTTACCGCCTTTTCTATGAGCTTTGGTTGTGGGCTGATTGTCTGGACCTTCACCGAGTATTTCCTGCATCGGTTTGTTTTTCACTATGTGCCTGCTTCGAGTTGGGGGCAGCGTTTGCATTTTATTTTTCATGGCGTTCACCACGATTTTCCAAACGACCGGCTTAGGTTGGTTATGCCGCCTTCGGTAAGTATCCCTCTGGCGCTTGGCTTCTACTTTTTGTTTCGGTCGGTACTACCGGCATCCTGGCTACCGGCTTTCTTTGCTGCATTTCTAATTGGGTACCTGATCTACGACATGGCCCATTATGCGTTCCACCACGGGTCGTTCCAAAATCCCATCTTAAAAAAAATGAAGCAGCACCACATGCGTCATCATTTTCAGGAGCCCGACAAAGGCTATGGCGTAAGCTCAATTTTATGGGATAAAATCCTGGACTCGGATTTTAAGAAATAATCAACACAAAATCTCTTTTACATTTTTTCGTATGGCCGCACAGATGTCATCGGTGGGCAAATCGTTGATATCGCGCCCAAAGGGGTCTTCGATCTCTTCCGCAATTAATTCCACACTTAAAAGGATAAAGGAAATCAGGATCACAATTGGAATAGTGAAATATCCCAGTGTAGGAATAAATCCAAACGGCAACGTGATGATGTAGATAAAAATAAATTTCTTAATGTACATCGTGTACGAATACGGGATCGGTGTTTTTTTAATTCGTTCGCAAGACCCCATAAAATCAATCAAATCTTTTAGTTCTTTGTCGAGGTTAGTAAGATGAAAGCCCGTAATGATGTTAGTTTTCAACAGCCCCTCTACTTTTGAGTACATAGCGAGGGCAATGATATTTGGTCTGTGCCCTGAATTTTTTAAATGTTTCAGGAAATCTTGATCGTCAATTTCCAACTCATTGAAATCAACTCCGCTGCGTAAGGTTTCTTTGGTGGCATAAACAAAATTAGCGATCATCTGGGCAAACCAAAGACGATCCTGATGATTTTCCTTGGGGAGTACCGCACTCAATTTTATAGCAAAGTTGCGCGTACTGTTTACCAATGCCCCCCACAACCTGCGGCCTTCCCACCAGCGGTCGTAAGCAGAGTTGGTGCGAAACACCAAAAACAAGCCAAGCACAATGCCCAGCAACGAGTGCACGGTGGTGGACGAAGGGAACTCATCAAGATGCTCTAATAAAATATAGCAAGCAATTGTAGTGAATGCCCCCATAAACGCCAAGGCGGGCAACAGTGTGCGGAGTACCTGTTTGCTGTACGAATGGAAGATCAGGTCAAACCAAACTTTGGGATTGTAATTTATCATGAAAGAAATTAAACAGCGATGGGAGCTTTAATTGACGGGTGCGATTGATAGTTTACGATTTCGAAATCTTCAAACTCGTATCCAAAAATATTCTGTGGTTTACGTTTTATTTTCAGTTGAGGCAACGGAAATGGTTCTCGTAAAAGCTGCAGTTTTGCCTGCTCAAAATGATTGGCATACAAGTGCACATCTCCGCCTGTCCACACAAACTCTCCGGGTATTAAATCGCATTGTTGAGCAAACATTTCCAGCAGCAACGCATAACTGGCAATGTTAAAGGGAACTCCGAGAAAATAATCGGCACTTCGCTGATAGAGCTGGCAAGAAAGTCTATTTTCTGCTACATAAAATTGGAAAAGCGCATGGCAGGGCGGTAACGCCATTTGGTCTACCTCTGCGGGGTTCCAGGCCGAAACAATGTGCCTTCTTGAATCAGGTTTGGTTTTGATTTGATTTATTACGCTTTCAATCTGGTCGATTTTTTTTCCGTTGGATGCAGGCCAGCTACGCCATTGGCTTCCGTAAACCGGACCCAAGTCTCCGTTTTCATCAGCCCACTCGTCCCAGATGGTTACTCCGTGGTCCTTTAAATATTTGATATTTGTGTCTCCTTTCAAAAACCAAAGCAATTCATGAATTATCGACCTGAGGTGGAGTTTTTTGGTGGTCACCAACGGAAACCCCTGACTCAAATCAAACCTCAATTGCCTACCAAAAACGGATTTAGTACCTGTGCCTGTGCGGTCGGTCTTAATTGCCCCGTGGTCAAGTATATCGCGCATTAAGTCCAGATACTGCTTCATTTAATACATTTTTAATGCAAATAACCGAAGAAAAAGTAAACAAAAAAGTCCCGCAAAAATGCGAGACTTTTTCATGCTCACTAAAGTATTGAGAATTAATTGCCGTTGCTGGTAGAAGTTATGGTCACTTTCTTGCCGGCAATGGTAACTGTTACGGTGTTGTCGCAACCACCATCACCGTAGTTGATATCGTACGTTATATTGCCCGTTGTAATTTTTTTCTCGCCACTAACCGGAATATTTACTTTTGAAGCAAGGCACTCTGCTTTATACACCAATGAGGTTACAATAGTCATTGTGTAATCTTTTCCTTTACGTGTGGTGCCGGTTGCAGTTGTACCCGAAGAGGTACCACCGCTGTTTTCTATTGAAACAGTTCCTTTAACAAAATCCCAAACAACATTGTAGTCTGCGTTACGCGAAACGGTTGTTTGATCCGGGAAAGAGAGCAATCCATCGGTCAACTGGTGGTGAAATATAAATGTAGAAGAAGAATCTTGCGAAACGTTGGTCACTTTGTAAGAACCACCAACCTTAACATCGTTTCTATAGTAATCGGAATACGTTATGGTGCGGTAAGAACCTTCGGTCCATCGTTTTCCCATGTAAGCAATGCTAATAATTCCTTTACGGGTAACACCATTAACCGTTTGGCCGGTGCCAAAGTCAATGGTGATAGTGCCGCTCGGATTATCTATTGTAGAATTGGGTGACGGGGTAATGGTTATGGTTGCACCAGCCAAACGCGGGTCGAAAAGGTTTCCGGCAATTTTTCCGGCAATTCTTGACCCGGAATTAAGCTTTGAGTCGCTTACTCCGGCCACTACTGAGCTCGTCATATCGGCAGATTCATCGGTAGAACACGCGGCCACTGCCTCAGAATTAACGTTTTGAGAATCGGTTGAATTGAGCGGGTTTTCCGTGGTTTTTGAGCAGGACACCAAAAGTGCAATGCTCGCTACAGCAGCCAAAGAGATCGTTTTCATCGAAAATAGGTTTTTCATTTTATGGAAGTTTTATTTTGTTTTAATTTTCAATCAGACAGGTTGGTAACCACAAAGTTTAAAAGGAAAAAAAATTTAATTTCCGTCCGTAGTGGCATTTATCAATTTTTCGTTGCCATCTGCTTTTACAGAGATCAGATTATCGCATGTTCCATCACCATAATTTAGTTGGTACATTTTCTTTTCGCCCGAAATTATGTTGATTACTGCTGTTCCCTTCACGGGAATGTACGACTTACTGCCAACGCAAAATACCCGGTACACCAAATCCGTTTGAGTCGATAGCTGGTATTCATTGCCCTTTTTATTGTTGCCGGAAGCTGACCCGGTGATGTGCCATTCGTTGTTTTCGCTCAACAAAGAGCGGTACCAGATGCGTGTAAGTGAGTGATTGTGCAAAATAAATTTTCCATCGCCAAAGGTAACCTTGCCGTTTTCAAGCCTTGACGCAAATTGCAACCGGGTTGTATCGGTGGCCAAGATAATAGAATCAGTTACCGAGCCTTCGAGGTGCGTATAGTTCCAATAAAAATTTTGAAACTGGAGGTTCACCACAAACCCGGCATCCCATTTTTTTCCTGAATAATCGATCAGTATTTTTCCTTTTCTGATTATACCATCTCCTGTTGTGGATTTATTTAACGAATCGTAGGCCATAATGATCATACCAGCAGGTGCAGATATAGTTCCTGTCCTCGTTACCGTAACGGTGGCACCCGTAAGCCGAACATCGTATTTTTCCGGGCCGCTTATCACATCCGTTGTTCTGGATCCGGCATACTGTGCAGTGCTTAGCCCTTTAATAAGGTTTAGTGCCAGTTCTGAGCCCTCGGCATAGAAAGCAGATGAAACATTAATTGAGTTTATGTTTTGAGTATCGACCGAATTAAAGACTTCATTTCCGTTATTGCAGGAAAAAAATACCCCCAATAAAACTACGCCTAATACAGAAATACTTTTTACACTCAATTTTTTATTGATAGCTTTCATCCGGTTTAGAAATACAGTTGCGAAATAAGGAGTAACCATTCGAATAAAAAAATGCCGACATCAAGACTAACGCAGAATCCGTTGAAATTAACATTCGGTTTCACAATAATTTGTTTGTTAGGTTGTTCCGTAGCTATTGCACAACTAAAAATCGCCAAACTAAAATACAATGGCGGTGGCGATTGGTACGCCAATAAAACAGCCTTACCAAACCTCATTAAATTTTGCAATAAAGAACTCGGCACATCAATTCTCGCAGAAGAAGATGTGGTAGAAGTGGGAAGCCCTGCCCTATTTGATTACCCGTACGTGTACATGACCGGCCATGGCAATGTGGTATTCTCTGCAGATGAGGCTGCCAATTTGAGGAACTATTTAATAGGCGGGGGTTTTTTACACGTAGATGACAATTATGGTCTTGATAAATTCATTCGTCTCGAATTGAAAAAAGTGTTTCCTGAATCAGAACTGGTAGAGATACCTTTCACTCATCCCGTGTATCACCAAAAATTTGATTTCCCAAATGGCCTTCCTAAAGTACACGAGCATGACGGCAAACCACCACAAGGCTTTGGTATTTTGTACCAGGGGAGACTGGTTTTGTTCTACTCGTACGAGTGCGACCTCGGCAATGGCTGGGAAGACCAACGAATCTATAACGACCCTGAAACCAAACGACAGGAGGCACTGAAGATGGGCGCCAACCTAATTTCTTTTTGTTTTACTTCGAACTGATCTTTTCGATCACCAGATTGTGGTTGGTGTAAATACAAATGTCGGCTGCAATGTTCAAACTTTCGCGAACAATTTCCTCTGCCGAAAGATTAGGTGCGTGTTTTTTTAAAGCCAAAGCCGAAGCTTGGGCATACATAGCACCCGATCCGATAGCCGCCACCTGATGATCGGGTTCGATCACATCGCCATTACCCGACAGCATGAGTATTTCATCTTTGTTGCAGGCTATCAACATAGCCTCCAGCCTACGAAGGTATCGATCCATACGCCAGTCTTTAGCCAATTCAATAGCAGCACGTTTCATGTTGCCTCCGTAAGCATTGAGCTTTTCATCGAACCTATCCAGGAGTGTAAAGGCGTCTGCGGTGGAACCTGCAAAACCTGTTAACACCTTGCCATCCTGAAGTTTACGGATTTTTTTTACGTTGCTTTTGGCAATAGTGTTTCCTAACGTAGCTTGTCCGTCACCGCCAATGGCTACGGTGTTATTGTGCTGCACCGCAAGGATGGTTGTAGCGTGAATGGTATTCATTTAAATTAAGTTCGTGTGCCGGTACACATTGATCGGTTCGCGAACCTCCGTCATGATTAAATTAATATTCTAACCGGGTCTTCGAGCAGGCCTTTTAGTGTTTTCAAAAATGCAGAACCCACCGCACCATCAACCGCACGGTGGTCGCACGACATGGTCACCTTCATAATATTGCCAACCGCAAGCTGTCCGTTTTTAACAATTGCAGTTTCTTTAATTCCTCCCACGGCCAAAATGCAGGCATCGGGTGGATTGATAATAGCTGTAAACTCTTCAATGCCAAACATGCCAAGATTTGATATGGTAAACGTGCTGCCCTCCCAATCACTCGGCTGTAATTTTTTGTCGTGTGCTTTTTGGGCGAGGTCTTTTACTTCAACAGCGATGTGCGACAACGATTTATTGTCTGCAAAACGAATCACCGGCACCAGCAATCCATCTTTCACGGCAACCGCCACACCAATGTGGATGTGGTTATTTCTTCGGATCTTATCTCCAAGCCAACTTACATTCACATCCGGATGTTGGCGTAAGGCTGCAGCCACCGCTTTGATAACCATGTCGTTAAACGAAATTTTAACCGGAGCGATATCATTTATGCTTTTGCGCGCCTCTACGGCTTTGTCCATATTGATCTCCATCGTGAGATAGAAATGAGGAGCGGTGAATTTACTTTCGGCAAGCCGCTTGGCAATGGTTTTGCGCATTTGAGAAACCGGTATGTCTTCAAAACTCTCCTGCCCTACCACCTGTGGTAAGGTGATGGCTGCGGCTTTGCTTTCGCCTTTTGCCGGAGCTGAACCGGGTTTGTAGCTTTCTACATCATGTCTTGTTATCCTGCCGTTGTCTCCGGTACCTTGAATTTTATTGATGTCATAACCCAAATCCTTAGCCATTTTTTTAGCCAAGGGCGAAGCTTTCAGTCTTCCGTTAGTTGAAGCTGACCCATTGGATGAAGAAGATGCCACCGAAGCGGGGACTGAAGTAACAGCCGGGGCTGATGAAGTGCTTTTTGTTCCCGAAGATTTTGCCTGATGAGCTTTCAACAAAGTCTGCCAGTCGGCATTCTTATCTCCGATAATGGCCAGCACGTCATTTATTTTTACAGCTTCTTTCTCTTTAGCACCAACATAAAGCAAAGTACCTGTGTTGTACGATTCGTAGTCCATCGTTGCTTTGTCGGTTTCAATTTCTGCCATCAGCTCACCCGATTTTACCGGGTCGCCAATTTTTTTGTGCCATTTGGCAATCACGCCCTCGGTCATGGTGTCGCTCATCTTAGGCATGAGGGCAATTTCTGCTTTGATACCCGAAACATCTACAGCAGAGGCCTCGGCAACAGCGGTAACTGCTCCCGTTTTTGTTTCCGTTTTACCTCCTGCTGCTGCCGAACTCTTGGCACTTGCAAGGAGAGCCGAAAAATCTTCTCCTTTATTCCCAACGATGGCCAGTACGTCATTAATCTGTACGGCTTCTTTTTCTTTCGCACCGAGGTAAAGAACCGTTCCCGTATTAAACGATTCATAGTCCATTGTTGCTTTATCCGTTTCAATCTCGGCCATCAACTCACCCGATTTTACTGTATCGCCAACTTTTTTATGCCATTTGGCAATCACACCCTCGGTCATGGTGTCGCTCATTTTGGGCATCCGTACTATCTCAGCCATTTTTTGATTTATTGATTAAGGAATTATGTCTCCAATTACTTTGAAAGTCAAAAATAATTGATTTTAGAGGAATGTGAAATTGTTTTATTACACTAAAAATTAATAGAACCGAGAAGGAACTCAAACTGAGAAGCTGAAGGGTTTAAACCCCTTGAGTACCTAAACCCAATGTCCAACTGCGGGAGCAACCGCATTACGTTTATATCGAATTTCACTTCAATACCTGTGGACATGTAGGTTTGACTCACTCGGTTCCCGTATCGCCCGCTCCCAAATCCATAATCAAAAAAACCGTTGGCCCTTACCCGTTGGATATTCAGCAGCGGGCCGAGGGCAATGTCCGGATACCACACAGGCATGGTATAGTTGGCCGACATGGTGTACATATTCTGAAAGCGTGTAATGCCAAGACCTCTCGGTAAAGGCAATTGATTTCTAAAAGTATAGTTGTTTATATCGCTTGCGATCGGCACTAGCCTTGAATACTGATAGCCCCAATAGCCCCAAAGCGAATGATGTTTAAATAGCCCGGGGAAATACAGAATGCCATAAAAAGTAAATTGTGCCCCGTTGTAGTTACCTCCGTAAGGTGTTCCGTACGAATCCATAAAAAAAGACTGACCCCATTTGCTGTAAATATCTCGTTTGCTCTTTTTTAAGAGTCGGTAGGCAGAAATGGAAAAATGGTTGTAAATCAGATTACCATTTCCCTGATAGTTGATGAAAGGGTAAACGTAGGTAGTTGTGTCGTTGCCCTTAATTTGTATCTCGGCCGGGATGTAGCGCGAGTTGTTAAAAGAATTTTGAAATCCGGATACCTGAGTAAACCCAACCGTGTTGCCTATTGTAACCTGACCTATAAATTTTGAAGCAGTAGTAACCAACGGAAGCCTGAGGCCGCCTTCAATATTTTTTTCTTTCCATTTAAAGGTCAGGTTCTTGGGTTGCAAATACGAAACCGTTGAATCGTTCAAGTTTACAATGGAAGTTACCACATCGCCTTCGTTTACTTTACGGTCGCTTTCCGTTACAGAAAAATCAATAACCGGATACCATCCTTGAAAACTCACCGATGCTTTTTTTATCCAATTGTTTTCGGCTCGGTCATAAACAAGACCTGCGAATAACTGCGTGGTGCTCAAAATATCCTGCGAGGTAATGCCAATGGGCACTTGAGTATTTGTTAAACTCGTGCCCACCGATGGTCCCCAGCTGTATGGATTTATTATTCCTTTCCACCGATGAAACCGTTTGTACTCAAATTTATGTTGGGGTATTTGGCTCAACAAAGAAGGCATACCCTCCTGCTCTACTAAATGACCAAAATTATTTTTTGGTTGTTCGTGTTTCTTCCATGGTTTCCAGGAGGCAGGATCGAAGGGTACAGACACCACATCCATTCCGTTTCTGCTTTGGTTGTTGTAATAAATGGTTTTTCCATCGTGAGAGACACACGCATTATAGGCACCGTATTTACTGCTTGTAATCTGAAAACACTCTCCCGAGTTTACATCGAGTGCATAAATATTGTCTATCCCGCTGACGGGGGAATTGTACAAAACATATTTTTCAAACGGAACAGGGTAACCTATGTTTTCATTAGAGAAATCTGTGAGTCTTGTCATTACGCCCGATGCAACATCAAACTTCACAATGGCCTTTCCGTTTTTATTGGTTAGCAGAGCCACGATTTCCGTTCCGTTCTTAGCCCAGTGAGGCATTGAGATAAAATTATTATCGGGGTTTTCAAAAGTCATTTTCACTTGCCCGGTGTTGTAGTCAATCAACAGTAACCTGGTTTGGTAATCGGTACTTGTTTCAACAGTAGCAATTTGGCTTGCATCGGGCGAGAGGGCTGCTCCGGCATAGCGCTGGCTGTGTGTAATGACCTGCCGATGCTTAGATTTGAAATCATAACCAACAAGAGTAGAGTACGTACGCATTTGCCAACGTGGATCGAATCGGAATTCATTCCAAACTACCCGGTTTTGTGCTGACGACTGCATTCCCGATTCGTTGATAAATCCTTGAGTAAAAATAGTTTTTGTTTCCCCTTTGCCTATTGCCACCAACTGCTCAATATCTCCAATACCAACCTTTCGTGCCACCACGCTCCCATCTTCTAATTCTTGTGGATACAAATAATCCGTATAGGCTTGATTTGTTCTTGCAGTAATGTTTTCAAATGGGGTAAGCCTTAATGTGTCTTGCTGTTCCTTCCATTCTTTTTTCAAGTCGCTGGCCATTTGTTTGTACAAGTCGGTAACAAACAATCCGGTCTCTTTTTTCAAAGCCGAAGAAAATCGGAATGGAATGATGGGTAGGTTCCAGGCTCGGGCAGTAACTTTATCCCAAATCATGGGGTCACCCGTTCGTTTTCGCAGATACGAAACCATGTGATAACCCAACACATACCAATTGCTGATATTGTTTTTATACGACTCTAAGTATTGCTTGTGGTAGTTGAACGTGCGGCCTTCCTGCAAATTGGTTCTAAATACCAAATCAAAATTTGGAATGCGCCCACGACCTGAAGAAGTGAAAGCCGTTTCTGTTGCCACCGCATCGCCTTCCCAAAACCACTGGGGAGCGGCAGCGCTGGCCATTCCAGCTAAAGCATTATAGCCTAATCCATAAAAAAGAATTTTGTTCAAGCCTCTGCGTGCGTGCCTGAATTGAGCCACGTGCCGGTATTCGTGGGTGGCGAGCATGTTCAACCAATCATTATTGCCTACAAAATTGTAATTCTGTGAGGGCATTGTATAAAACTCGGATCGTTTGGGCATCATAGACACAAAACCGTTGGAAACCGTGGTTTGGTTTTGCAACACGAGTGTAACACGTTTCCAGAGGCCATTCATAGAACGAGCTTCGGGCTCGCGGATGGTTTCAAGAGTGTTGGCCATTCGTTGTGCCTGTTCTTCAAACCCTTTGGGATACAGCACCCGAAAGTGTGGTGAGTTAATCTGATACCATTTAAGCGATGCAGGATTTGTGGCAAAGACCGAGGTTTCCTGTGCCCGGATAATAGTGGCACAACAAAATACTATCAAGACAAGGAATAGCCTCATAGGTTAAAACTAAAAACGCAAAAGCTACATTCATTTTTTGGAATCATAAAATAAAAATGTAGCCCTTGGTCGGTTTTACCTACTTTTGGAGGATGATAAAAAAGTTGAAGCAATATTATCAACAATACCGGCAATACGTTCGGATTGATCTGATCATGTATGGCGTTATGATCTTCTTGATTCTACTCTACTTTTTATATGTTGTTTTATTCGGTTAATAAATAATTATGCAGAAAATCCTTGTCCTATTTTTTCTTTTTACCCTTTCGCTATCGGTTCGAGCCCAACAGAAAGACTATATCATTACCCTCGCTGGCGATTCTATACCCGGTGAATTAAAGCTCATCAGCATGGATAAAGGTATTGACCGAGTTCAGGTTATCTTCAATTCTAAAAAAAAGACTTTTACCGCTTTACAAACCAAACGTGTTGTAAAAAATGGGGACACGTATCACCCCGTGAAACATGAAACTTCCTTCAAATTTATGAAAGTGCTGAAACATGGGTACCTCAGCCTCTACGCTTTCAACACCACAAACGCTCAGGTGTGGGATGGCAACTACTTATACAAAAACGATGGAACGGGCATGGACGTCCCTAATCTGGGCTTTAAAAAATACATGTCGAATTTTTTATCCGATTGTGAGTCTGTTAAAAACAAAATTGAAGAAGGCAAGTTGGGTAAACGCAACGTGATCGAGATCGTTGAAGCGTACAATTTGTGTATTGATGAAAGGACAAAGAATATTCTTAAAACAGTTCCCACGGATAACAGGGAAACTTCAGCAATAAAAAAGCTTTTAACAGAAATCTCTGCCGAAAATTTTCCTACTCAAAAAGATGCACTTGATATTCTGAACGATATTCAGAATAAACTAAACAAAAAAGAGTCTGTTCCAAATTATCAGATCGAAGGTTTAAAGTTATCCTTAAAAGATAAGCCTGCTTTATTGAGTCAGGCGGAAAAACTGATTATACTATTGAAGAAATAAGGGGAAAAATTTCCTGACTGACGTTGGTGTTTGCTTCCGGTTTACCCAAAAAGAATACAGGGAGCACACCAAAACGATCACCGCATACCAAAATAATTGGCCGCCATCATTTCGTGTAATCCCGATTACAAAAACATGAGATAGTATTGCTCCGCTCATTAAACCAACAGCCAACAATGCACCAAGCCAAACCGTTGCCGGAATCAAAATTAACACCGATGCAATGAGCTCAAAAACCCCAGTACCTATTCGTCCTTCAGGCTCTGCCCCCAACTGTTCGAATAGCTCAACCGACTCGGATGCCCCCGTAAACTTATAGTACAGCGTTTGCAGCATGAGAGCTGCCGCAATGATACGCGCGATCCACTGGGTAGTTGTTTTCATGGTACAAATAACACACTATGTAATGGTATCTACTGTCCGTAAACTGACAGATATAAAATTAAAAATTATTTGTTAAAAAAATTCATGGTTCGTTCAGCACCGATTGTGCAAAATGAATAAACCATTTCGGCTGCTTTATCCAGCAAGTCGGGCAATTCTATAAACTCATCTTGCAAAAAATTGCTCAGCACAAAGTCGGCCTGCTGCCCCTTGGCGTAGTTGTTACCGATACCAAACCTTAAACGGGCGTACACCTGACTATTTAATATCAGTTCTATGTTTTTTAAACCATTGTGTCCTGCAGAGCTTCCTTGGGTACGAAGGCGTAAACTTCCGAACGGCAGCGCAACATCATCGACCAGCACAAGCAAATTTTCTTTTGAAATTTTTAGTTCTTGCAACCAGTAAGCAACTGCTTTGCCGCTCAGGTTCATGAACGTGTTCGGCTTAATCAAATAAAGTTGACGACCCTTGTATTTGATTTCGGCTTTATCGGCCAGCCGATGGGTTTCAAAATGTATTTTATGAATATCGGCTATCCGATCAAGCGTAAGAAACCCGATATTATGACGGGTTAGCTCGTACTCGGTGCCCGGATTTCCTAAACCAACAATCAGGTATTTCATCTTTAAAAATTACAAATTACAATTTGAGTTAAAGATGAAAAAAATAAATCCCGCCC
This sequence comes from Bacteroidota bacterium, assembly GCA_018267285.1. Taxonomy (GTDB): domain Bacteria; phylum Bacteroidota; class Bacteroidia; order Cytophagales; family Cyclobacteriaceae; genus ELB16-189. The sequence goes on from JAFDYU010000003.1 coordinate 163,032, forward strand.
GAAAAATTTCCGGACGGGATTTATACAAAATTCTAAAAAGGTATTATTTCTTTCCCTTCTCTTCTTTCTTCGGAGCCTCTGCTTTCTTGGCATCGGCAGGAGCAGCACCCGCAGCGGGAGCAGTGCCTGCAGCAGCAGGAGCAGCGCCTTCGGCAGGGGCAGCGGCTGCAGCCTCTTCAACCATTTTGGCAGCACGAGGTACTTCAACAGCTGCAATGGCAGCCGCTTTCGGATCCAAAAATTCCAGATTTGCCACGTTCATATCACCAACCTTAATGGCGTGGTGAAAATCCAATGACGAACAATCAATGTCGATGTGATCGGGCATATCTTTGGGTAAAGCCAAAACTTTTAATGCCGCCCGCTTTCTCACCAACAGGCCGCCTTTTTCAACACCGGGAGCCTGTCCTACCAAACGAGTGGGGATCAGCATTTTAATTTTGCGGCTTTCGCTGATGCGCAAAAAGTCTACGTGAAGGATAATTTCACTCACCGGATGAAACTGAACTTCTTGCATAATCGCTTGGCATTCTTCGCCTTCGATGTTTATATGCACAAAGTGAGCTTCGTTGGTGTACACCAAATCGCGGAACAAAATTACGGGTGCATAAAAATGCACTTGCGAATCGCCTCCGTACAACACACACGGCACCTGACCCTCTTCCCTGATTTTTTGGGAGTCATTCTTGCCGAGATTTGCTCTTCGATACCCTATAATCTCAACAGTCTTCATAATTGTAAATGGTTAATAGTTAAACGTTAATTGAAAATTCTATAGTCTGATAAATAATGAACTGATCGATTCGTGATCGTGTATCTTTCGGATTGCCTTTGCAAAAAGATCCGACACACTCAAAACTTTTATTTTCGACACGTGTTCTTTCAACGGTATTGTGTCGGAAACAACCATTTCTTCCAGAACCGAGTTCTTGATGTTCTCATAGGCTTTGCCCGACAACACCGGATGAGTGCAAACCGCACGAACTGAGTTGGCGCCTTTCTCTTTTAAAAGAGCTGCCGCTTTACAGATTGTTCCGGCCGTATCAACCAAGTCATCCACCAACACCACATCTTTGCCCTCTACTTCACCAATCAAACGCATGCTTTCGATCTTGTTGGCTTCTTTGCGGTATTTATCGCAAACGGCAAGTTCCGCTTCAAAAAATTTGGCAAAACTTCTCGCACGTTTAATGCCGCCCACATCGGGTGAAGCGAACATGATGTTTTTTAAATTCAGTGATTTTAAATACGGAACAAAAATATAATTACCATCGAGGTGATCTACGGGGATATCGAAAAATCCTTGAATCTGGTCGGCATGCAAATCGCAGGTCATAATGCGGTCTGCCCCGGCTGCCGATATCAGATTAGCAATCAGTTTGGCTGCAATGGCAACTCTCGGCTTGTCTTTTCGGTCTTGACGGGCGTATCCAAAATAGGGAATGATCACGTTTACGTTTTGTGCGCTTGCCCTGCGGGCTGCATCGATCATGAGCATCAACTCCATGAAATTATCGGAAGGCGCAAACGTGGACTGTACTAAAAAAACATCGTGGCCGCGTACCGATTCTGAGATGTAAGGCGACATCTCCCCATCGCTAAAATGCTGGTAGTTAACTTTGCCCAAGGGCTCGCCATAGGCATCGGCTATCTTTTCAGCCAAATAGGTGGTTGCGCTTCCTGAAAATATCTTTACTGCCATGACTTTTAAAAATCAGTCCCGCCTTACTGTTTGAAGGCGGGACTATTGTTGCCCGACCAGGGCTCGAACCTGGAACCTCCTGATCCAGAGTCAGGCGCTCTGCCAATTGAGCTATCGGGCAACGAAAGTCGAGTCTACCTCGTCTGTCCTGAGGCCTGGGCCTTCTCGATCCTAGCCCACGAGTCCTTCAGCGAGACCGTGCGGTTGAACACCGGAAGATCCTCTTCGGTGTCGGGATCGAGACAGAAGTACCCCACGCGCTCGAACT
>JAFDYU010000004.1 GCA_018267285.1 Bacteroidota bacterium
CTACCAACTGAGCTACTCCCGCATAATTTGTGGGGAGAACAGGATTCGAACCTGTGAAGACATAAGTCAACAGATTTACAGTCTGTCCTCGTTGGCCGCTTGAGTATCTCCCCCGATTTTTCAATATTTACTAAAGAACTTTCCCTTCAGGCACGAAATGCATAGGCCATTCCTCGAAAAAGGGAGTGCAAAATTATACGGTTTTTCGGTATCGGCAAATTCGAAGCAAAGAAACAAAGCTCCGACCTAATAATTGGTTCGTTTCTTAAAGAAAAAACAGAGCTATTTACTGCCTACACCTGATTTCTTAATGTTTAAGCGCGTACCATTAGGGATACTCATTTTTGATACAGTAACACTTTCATTATAGTGTTCGGCTATTTTTTTTATAATTCCAATGCCCAAACTAATCATTTTTCGTTTTGAGGTGTAGTCAATCTGTACCTCGTTTGGATTAATCCGTGTGATTACTAATTCCGGAGGTGTTGCCCCCGGATTGGAAGCCCTCACCACTTTATGAATGGTTGTCTCAACATTCTCGAGCAGGTCCATGCATTTCCATTCGCTTTTAATGTATGGTTTGTAAGTGGTTAATAAAGAAGGGGTAATATATTTTCCGAATTCTTCCAGGGCAACTTCCTGATCGAGCTTCAACACTTTACAGGCAGAGTTTAAGATCGCTACTAACTCTTCGTCTGGATAACTTTTGGTGGCATCAAAAAATTTCCCGCGAAATTTAGCATCGTCCATTATTGTGTTTAGCACTTCCTGATTGGCGGCTGACTTAATGAACCTTTGGAGCTGTAAAAAAATTATCCCGTGCATCGTTTTAAATTTTTATGATGATTCTTAATTATTATTCCGTCTGTGTTTTTGAACTACTACAGTACAATGTAAAGAAAGAAAGAAAGAAAGAAAACATCTCAATAAAATATTTTTTTATGAATAGACGACCATTTAAGTCATCGCAATTTTACCTGTCGTGTTTCTGTAAAAAAATCTACATCAACACAATCTCTTTCAATACATCTTTGCCAAACTCCGTTTCTAAAGTTTTCAAAAGATGGTTTTTGTGAAAACTCAAATCGCTTTTCATGGCGGGGGAATCCAACTCGATAAACAATACTTTATTTCTAACATAAATCCGCTTAGTATGGCGGGCTACGGGCTTGCCCACCAGTTTTTCCCACGATGTCACCACGTTGGCTTCATCAAATTTTGGTTTGAGGTGGTATTGCTTCAGTAGGTCTTTTATGGCCTGGCCGATGTGCTGTATGTCGTGGGGGTTGTGGGGCATTATTTTTTCGCATCTATACTGTAAACTTACCATTTTCTATCGTTACCACTCCGGCTTTCAGACTCATTCGGTCTATTATTTCGCGGCAACGTGCGGGGCGGGCATCGGTAATAAATAACTGACCAAACGTATCTTCCGAAACCAACTTCAAAATTTTATCGATTCGGATGTCGTCCAGTTTATCGAAAATATCATCGAGCAACAGCAGGGGTTTAAATTTTTTCTTTTCAGCGATGGTCTGAAACTCCGCCAGCTTCAAGGCTATTAAAAAAGACTTCTGTTGGCCTTGCGACCCAAACCTCTTTACTTCATTGCCGTTCAACAAAAACAAAAAGTCATCGCGGTGAATGCCGCTGCCGGTTCGCTGCAACAGCAAATCGCGTGGCAAATTTTTAGTAAGCAATTCGGTAAAATCCGTACCCTCTAAATCGGATCGGTATTGAATATCCATCTTCTCCAGTTTGGAATCGGAAAGGTTTTGGTAGTGCCGTTGAAACGTTGGGATAAACTCTTGAAGAAATTCTTTCCGTTTTTTAAAAATGAACTTTGCAGCCGGAATAATTTTTTCATTGTAGCTCGCCAGCAAGTCGTGGTCGGTCTGGCCGCGTTCGGCAAACATCTTCAGCGTACTGTTTCTTTGTTTAAGAAAATTGGCGTACACGATCAGGTTTTCCAAATAGCCATGATCAATTTGCGAAAGGAGGCTGTCGAAAAAATTTCGCCTCACCTCGCTGCCATCCCAAATCAATTCAATGTCTTGCGGCACGATTAAAACCACCGGGTATTTGCCCACGTGTTCCGAAAATTTCTGGCAATCGAGCCCGTCTTCGCGAATTATTTTTTTTTGACCTTGTTGAAAAGAACAAACTACTTCCTTCGTCTTTTCATTCATCTTAAAAAGTCCTTTGATCATAAACTGGCTCTCGCCAAGTTTAATGTTTTGAGCATCGGAAGGATTTACAGCACTTTTTGTAAACGACAAATAATGAATGGCATCGAGCAGGTTTGTTTTGCCACTGCCGTTGCTTCCGAGAAAACACGTGAGTGGCTGCTCAAACCTCAAGTTTGCCTCGGAATAATTTTTAAAATTGAAAAGTTTTAAATCTTGAAGAACCACTTTTTAAAGTTAGGGTATAATCTTAAAAATAGATGCTGAAATTTTAGCAACATCACAAACATATCGCATCAAAAAAATTTAGATAACGCCCAATCTCTTTATTTTTTTTCTTGAGGAATACAGAAAATATTAAATGTGTGTTTTGAAATTACTTCGTCTTTTGTAATCTGCTGCTCTGATATTGCAGCTTCCTCATAGATATCTGTCGAGATCATTTTGTACAATGAATAGTTTTTGTTTTTCAACAAATCATACAATTCGATTCTCTCCTCTTTAGTTGATGGCCCGAAGCATTCCACTATCAAATAAGGTTTGAAAACATCAATTATTTCAGGCATGGACTTAATAACTTCTTTGTCGTAGCCCTCAGTATCAATTTTTATAAATGACAAATTTTTTAAATGTTCTGCATAATTCTCTTTCAAAAGTTTTTGAAGGTTTTTGCCTTTGACCTTCATCTGGTAGCGAACATTTCTTTCTTGATTATGAGTGAACCCCACTATTCCGCCATTTCCATAAGAAGCATCGCCCGATCCAAAAACAAAGTCGCCATCTTCATGGGTTGCGGCAAAATTAAATGGAGTTATGTTAGTTTTGTCTTTATTCAAGCCAGCATTTACTTGCAAAACCTTGAAAGTATTAGGATTAGGCTCAAATGCCAATGTCATCCCATTACTACCGGTTGCTAATGCCATGGGCATGGTGGTGTCCCCTTCATGAGCACCAATGTCTATAACCAAATCACCTTTCCTGATATATTTTTTAAGAAAATCGACTTGTTCTTGAGTTACCTTTCTTCCTGATTTTCCATGCTCTCCCGGGTGCAACCATTGTGCGTATTCAATAACGCCTTCGTCTTTTAGTTCAAAAGAGACTTTTTTATATCCATACTGTATGTAAGTTTTTTTCTTCCGAAAGGGTGTAAATAAGTAAGTAAGCATGTTAGTCATAAAATCTAGTTTTTATCAAATATAGGTTCGGCTAAAGTGCAACACAAGGTTGAAGGATACGGAGGATTTTAATCTGATTTTATCGTTTTAATCCGCTCCTAAATTGTTTGTTTGGCGGTTGCCCCGTCATCCACTATTTTCGCAGTTCCAAACTTCAAAAGTAACAGTTATGGCAGCTACCGCCCAAGCAAAAAATAAAACCTCGAAAACCGAGCATTCCAAAGAAACCTATCTGTTTTGGTTCGAATCCATGCTGCTCATGCGCAAATTTGAAGAGAAGGCGGGGCAACTTTACGGCATGCAGAAAATACGTGGCTTTTGCCACCTCTACATTGGGCAAGAGGCCTGTGCAGCCGGGGCGGTTTCGGCTTTGAAGAAAGGAGACAAATACATTACAGCTTACCGAGATCACGCTCACCCCCTGGCACTGGGCACCAGCCCCAACAAGGTGATGGCCGAACTGTTTGCCAAAGAAACAGGAGTGAGCAAGGGCAAGGGCGGATCCATGCATATTTTTGATAAGGAGCATAATTTCTTTGGAGGCCATGGAATTGTGGGCGGGCAGATTCCGCTTGGTGCGGGCATTGGCTTTGCCGAGAAATTCAACAAAACAGGAAATCTGTGCATCTGCTACATGGGCGATGGCGCTGTTCGCCAGGGGGCATTTCACGAAGCCTTGAATTTGGCTATGCTTTGGAAAATCCCGGTGATTTTTGTGATCGAAAACAACGGCTATGCTATGGGCACTTCGGTGAAGCGAACATCGAATGTAACCGAACTTTACACACTGGCCGATTCGTACGATATGCCCTCGGAACCGGTGGATGCCATGAATGTAGAGGCAGTGCACGAGGCTGTGGTGCGCGCTGCCGAGCGGGCACGGGCAGGCGATGGCCCCACGCTTCTCGAATTCAGAACGTATCGCTACAAAGGCCACTCCATGAGCGACCCGCAGAAATACCGCACGAAAGAAGAAGTAGAAGAATACAAGCACCGCGACCCGATTGAGCAGGTACGGAAAACAATTTTAGACAAGAAAATTGCCTTGGAAACCGATCTGGAGGCCATCGAAAGTAAAGTACTTGCCCAAGTAGAAGAAAGCGTAAAATTTGCCGAAGAATCTAAGTTCCCCGATCCGTCTGAGGCCATGAAAGACATCTACATGCAAGAAGACTATCCATTTATAGTGGATTAGTATCACCATCTAGACTGATGCAAGGGCTGATGGGCTCAAATAGAAGTTTAAAGCTTTTAATTCAACCGTGAAATTCTTAGTTTTGCGACCCTGTCAAAACCAGATAGGTTAATATTTACAGAAATGGCGAAAAAGGAAGAAAGCAAAGATTTGCTCGAAAGCTCGGAGGCGCTCAAAGAAAAATTTGAAGGAGTTGAGCATTGGGTGCAAAGCAACCCTAAAATTATCATTGGGGTATTGAGTGCCATCGTTATTGCCGTTGGCGGTTATTTTGGATGGAAATATTATATCGATGGCCAAGAAGCCGTGGCTCAAAAAGAAATGTTTCAGGCCATTCATTATTTCGAAGCCGACAGCCTTAACCTCGCGTTCAACGGAGACGGCAACAATCTCGGTTTTAAACAAATCATTGAAGATTACGGCATGACCCCGGCCGGCAACCTTGCCAATTTTTATGCCGGAGTGATACACCTGAAGCAGGGCAAATTTCCGCTTGCCATTTATTATTTCGAAGATTTCAACGCCAACGATATGTTGGTGCAGGCACGTGCCTACAGCCTGATTGGCGATGCGTTTATGGAACAAAAGAATTTTGAAGATGCCTCGAAGTGGTACAATAAAGCTTGTGAGCATAACCCCAACAAAGAATTTACACCCATGTACTTGATGAAGGCTGCTTTGGCCTACGAAAAGCTCAATCAGAACGACAAAGCAAAAGAAGCCTACCAAAAAATAATTGATACGTATTTCGAAAGCAGCGAGGTGCAAAACGCCAAGAAGTACAAAGCAAGATTAGAGACCAATTCTTAAAAAATTATTAATGATATTTGAAGAGGGATAGACATCTATCCCTTTTTTATTTTAAATCCCTTTTATGGCAGGAATACTCAAATCCGTTTCAGGAAAAAATAAAATCAACCTCAAGAATAAAAAATTTGCCCTTGTAGTGGCCGAATGGAATGAGGAGATTACCGAAACCCTTTTTAATGGCGCATATCAGGCTTTGCTTGAATTAGGTGCAAAGAAAGATAACATCATCCGTAAAAATGTTCCGGGAAGTTTTGAGCTTCCGCTGGGTGCTCAGCAAATGGCCGGGCAAAAAAAAATTGATGCGGTGATCTGCATCGGCTGTGTGATTCAGGGCGATACCCCTCACTTTGATTACATCTGTCAGGCAGTAGCAAATGGCATTATGAATGTAAATTTGAAGTTTAACAAACCGGTGGCTTTTGGTGTGTTAACAACGCTGAATAAAAAACAAGCTCTTGAGCGGGCCGGTGGAAGACTTGGCAACAAGGGTGAAGAGGCCGCAGTAACGGTAGTAAAAATGTTGACCCCATAAAAAAGGTCTGAATAAATTATCCAGACCTTTTCATTTTCTCACAAGTGAAATCACATATTCTTCACTACTTCTTTACCAAACTCCGAGCATTTTAAAAGTGTTGCTCCTTCCATCAGGCGGTGAAAATCGTAAGTTACTCGCTTTGCAGAAATCGCTCCTTCCAATCCCTTAACAATTAAATCAGCGGCTTCTTGCCAGCCCATATATTCCAGCATCATTACACCAGAGAGAATTACAGAGCCGGGGTTTACCTTATCCTGCCCGGCATACTTTGGTGCAGTTCCGTGTGTGGCCTCAAAAATCGCATGGCCGGTTACATAATTGATATTTCCTCCGGGGGCAATGCCAATTCCTCCAACGATAGCAGCGAGTGCATCGGAAATATAATCGCCATTCAAATTTAAAGTAGCTACCACGGAGTATTCATCGGGTCTCAATAAAATCTGTTGTAAGAAGGCATCGGCTATGGAATCTTTAATCACAATTTTGTGGCCACCGTTGTTGATTTCCATCCACGGGCCTCCATCAATTTCTTTAGCGCCAAATTCATTTTTTGCAAGGGCGTATCCCCAATCGCGAAAACCACCTTCGGTAAACTTCATGATGTTTCCCTTATGTACCAATGTTACGTTTGGTTTTTTATGCGTAATCGCAAACTCAATGGCAGAACGCACCAATCGTTCAGTTCCTTCTTTGGAAACGGGTTTGATGCCTATCCCGGAAGTTTCGGGGAATCGTATTTTCTTGTACTGTTTAGAGAACGTTTCTTTAAAGTATGAAAGAAATTTTTTGTTATCCTCACTTCCCTGTTGAAATTCAATGCCCGCATATATATCTTCGGTATTTTCACGGAAGATTGTCATGTTGGTTTTATGCGGTTCCTTCACCGGAGATGGAACGCCTTTGAACCATTGCACCGGGCGAACACACGCATACAAATCCAAATCTTGACGAAGGGCAACATTTAATGAACGAATACCACCACCTACCGGAGTGGTAAGAGGGCCTTTAATACCAACGAGATATTCGCGGAAAGCGGCCATGGTCTCATCGGGCATCCAACTGCCTGTTTTATTAAAAGCTTTCTCTCCGGCCAGCACTTCTTTCCAATTTATTTTACGTTTGCCTTTATAGGCTTTTTCTATGGCGGAGTCGAATACATTTTTTGATGCGGGCCAAATATCAACACCGGTTCCATCACCTTCTATGAATGGAATGGTTGGCATATCGGGCACATTTAGTTTTCCATTGCTGATGCTAATCTTCTGGTCGCTCATGATCTATTGCTTATTTAAATTATTTAGAGAGTTTCGAATTTAGAGATTTTTGTAATGCCTGCATAAATTGTGTCAATACTTTTCTTCTTGGCTCGGGAATTCTTTGGCTTTCACATCGGATACATATTTATTAACAGCGCCTGTTATTACCGAATTTAAATCGGCATATCTGCGGAGAAACCGGGGTTTAAATTCTTGGGTTATGCCGAGCATATCCTGCATCACCAATACTTGGCCGTCTACATCAGGGCCAGCACCTATACCGATAACCGGAATCTGCAATTTGCCGGAAACCTTTTTGGCGAGTGCGGCCGGAATTTTTTCGAGCACCAGCCCAAAACATCCGCATTCTTGCAAAAGTTGCGCGTCTTCAATGAGTTTGTTTGCTTCTGCCTCTTCTTTTGCACGAACAGTGTACGTTCCAAATTTGTAAATCGATTGGGGTGTTAATCCCAAATGCCCCATCACCGGAACCCCGGCACTTAAAATTCTCAGCACAGAATCTTTTACTTCGCTGCCGCCTTCCAGTTTTACGGCATGAGCCCCCGACTCTTTCATAATGCGGATAGAAGATCGCAACGCCTCACCTGAACTTCCCTGGTAATAACCGAACGGAAGATCGACTACAACCAAAGCGCGCTTCACCGCCTTCACCACAGAAGAGGCGTGATAAATCATTTGATCCAGCGTAATGGGCAGTGTGGTTTCGTTGCCGGCCATGACATTCGATGCAGAATCGCCAACCAAAATTACATCAATACCTGCTCCGTCAACGATTCGTGCCATGCTGTAATCATAAGCCGTGAGCATAGCTATCTTTTCACCCCGGTTCTTCATTTCCTGAAGTTGGTGTGTCGTGATTTTTTTTACCTCCGTTTTCTTATGAACAGACATGCAGTTTCTTTTTCCATTTTTGAGTCACCTCAGATACACTCCGGCATCCTTTCCTTTCCCCAATTTAACTTCAACGTGATCGGTCAGGGTTGTTGCCAATTCATACCCTGTGTACGTTGGGGTTATTGGAAAAACCGTGTGGCTTCTGTTCACCAGTACGGCAACTTCAACACGCTTAACCTCATTTTCTAAAAAAGGTTTCATGGCATAGGCAAGGGTTCGGGCAGAGTTAAGAACATCGTCAACCAATATCACGCATTTTTTCTTCAGGTTTTTATGGGGGATGTCGAACTTTACCTCGCTTTGTGTGGACAAAAGTTTGTTTAATGAAACTTTCGCCAAAATAATATTCAGTGTTGAAATGGCTTTCAGTTCTTTTTCGAGCAACCCGGCAAACGCATAACCCTGCCCATCGATTCCGGCCAGCACTATTGATTTTTCTAAAAAATTATTTTCGTAAATCTCGAAAGCAATTCTCCGGATTTTCTGGTTCACATGAGTGGGGTTCAACACCAAAGTTTTTTCGCTCATGGCAGAGGAATTGCCCGGCTGTCTTTAAACGTAGATAAAATTACAGTTGAGTGCATGTTGTCCACGCCTTCGATGTTGGTCATTTTTTCCAACATTAAATTCTGGTAAGCGGGGATATCAGAGGCAACTACTTTTAAAATGAAATCGGCTTGGCCGGTAACGTGGTGGCATTCTACCACTTCATCTATTTTGCTGATGGCATTCGTGAATTTTTCAATGTTGTCTTTGTTGTGTCCTTTCAGAGAAACCGTAACAAAGGTGCAGACACCGATGCCCACACTCGCCATGTCAATAACGGCATGGTAGCTTTTGATTACCTCTTGGGTTTCCAGTTTTTTCACGCGCTCCAACGTTGGTGCCGGAGAAAGCCCAATTTCTTGCGCCAGTTGTGCATTGGTTATGTTTGAATCCTTTTGAAGCAGTTCAAGGATTTTCCGGTCGATTGAGTCAAGTTTGACTTTCATGGGAATGGGTTTAAAAGTTTTTTCCGGGGAAATAAGCAGTCTCTCCAAGCTCTTCCTCTATTCTCAACAGTTGATTGTACTTTGCCATCCGATCGGAGCGTGACGCAGATCCGGTTTTAATCTGTCCGGTGTTCAGCGCCACGGCCAAATCGGCTATGGTGCTGTCTTCCGTTTCGCCAGATCGGTGTGACATGATACTCTTGTACGAATTTTTCTTAGCCAAGTTTACAGCGTTAATAGTTTCAGTGAGGGAGCCGATCTGGTTTACTTTCACCAGAATAGAATTGGCCACGCCCAGGTCTATCCCTTTTTTCAAAAATTCTACATTGGTTACAAACAAATCATCGCCCACCAGTTGAACTTTGTCTTTCACTTTGTCGGTAAGCTTTTTCCATCCGGCCCAGTCTTCTTCTGCCATCCCATCTTCAATGGAGATGATCGGATATTTTTTTACCCATTTTGCCCAATATTCAACCATCTCATCGGATTTGAGTTTCTTTCCATCCGATTTTTTGAAGTGATACGTTTTGGTTTTAGAATCATAAAACTCCGAGCTCGCAGCATCCATAGCAATGAAAATATCTACGCCCGGTTTAAACCCTGCTTTCTCTATCGCTTTCAATACCACTTCAATGGCTTCTTCGTTTGATTTAATATTTGGTGCAAAGCCGCCTTCATCGCCAACGTTTGTCGAAAAACCTTTGTCGTGCAAAACTTTTTTAAGCGTATGAAAAACTTCAACGCCCATACGAAGCGATTCAGAAAATGTGTCAGCCTTTACGGGCATAACCATGAACTCCTGAAAATCGATGGAATTATCGGCATGGCTTCCTCCATTTAAAATATTCATCATAGGCACGGGCAGCGTGTTGGCATTCACCCCTCCAATGTATCGGTAAAGCGATTGGCCTGCTTCCATGGCGGCCGCACGCGCAACCGCGAGTGAAGTACCAAGTATTGCGTTAGCTCCAAGTTTCCCTTTGTTTGCAGTGCCATCCAATTCAATCATCACCTGGTCAATCAGGTTTTGATCGAATACGGAAAAGCCTACAACCTCTGCTGCAATTTTTGTATTGACATTATCAACAGCTTTAAGAACGCCTTTTCCCTGAAAAACTTTTTTGTCGCCATCGCGAAGTTCAACAGCTTCGTGGGTTCCCGTAGAAGCACCCGATGGAACGGCAGCGCGGCCAAACGCACCGCTTTCTGTAAACACATCTACTTCAATGGTAGGGTTACCCCGGCTATCAAGAATCTGGCGTGCGTAAATACTTTCGATAAAACTCATAAGTGTAATGATTGATTTTGTTAAACTAATATTTTCTGATTTTCTTTTACCGTTGATACAAATTGGTCGAACAAATAAGCAGAGTCGTGCGGGCCCGGTGATGCCTCCGGGTGATACTGAACCGAAAATGCTTTTTTGCTTTTTAGCCGGATGCCCATGATGGTGTTGTCATTCAAGTGTACGTGGGTAACCTCTACATCTGTATTTTTTTCAACCTCTTTTTCGCTAACGCCAAATCCATGGTTCTGCGAAGTCATTTCGCCTAACCCGGTAATTAAATTTTTTACCGGATGGTTAAGCCCCCGATGGCCGTGGTGCATTTTGTAAGTAGAGAGCCCGCAAGCCAACGCCAATAACTGATGCCCCAGGCAAATACCAAATAGTGGTTTGTCGGTTGCCAAAATATCTTTTACCGTTTTCACAGCGTAATCCATAACCGCGGGGTCGCCCGGGCCGTTGGATAAAAAATAGCCATCCGGGTTCCACGCTTCGAGTTCTTTTATGGTAGTTTTTGCCGGGAACACTTGAACATAACAACCACGCTTGGCGAGGTTGCGCAAAATATTTTTTTTGATTCCGAAATCTATTGCGGCAATTTTTACGGGCGCCTTTGCATCGCCCACAAAATACGATTTTTTAGTACTCACCACCGATGATAGTTCGAGCCCATCCATTGAAGGAACTTTTTTCAATTCCTCCTTCAACTGATCGGGGGTGTGCTCGGAAGATATAATCGCATTCATCGCGCCCTTGCTGCGAATGTGCCGTACCAATTTGCGGGTATCTACATCGGCAATTCCAACTACATTGTTTCGCTCAAGGTAGTTTTGAAGGCTTTCTGTTGAAGTCTTACGGCTAAATTCATCCGAAAATTCGTTCACTACAATTCCACTGATTTGTGGCCGTTCCGATTCTTGCTCTTCGTCTATCGTTCCGTAATTGCCAATATGTGCGGTGGTGTTCACCACAATCTGACCATAATATGAAGGGTCCGTATAAATTTCCTGATAGCCGGTCATGCCAGTATTGAAACATATCTCTCCTCCTGATGTGCCGCGCTTACCTATAGCACGCCCTTCCAACATCAGGCCATCCGCAAGTAACAAATACGCTTTACCGCTCATGATAAGTTAAATTTGGCAAAAATAACTCCTATCAACCTATTGAACAGTGATTTTTTTACGAAATTTATGGTAGGATTAGAGAAACATGAAAAGACTACAACTGCTGATTTGTCTACTGTTGGCTTGCAGTCTTGCGTTTTCGCAAAGCAAGGATAAGAAGCTGAAAAGCAAAAAGCTGAACAAGGATGAGGCCAGCACACTTACGCAAGATCAGCGTTTTGTGCATGAAGAAAATCGAAAAAACAAAAACGGCAAGAAATCACTTTCGTCTGCCAAAAAGCTAAAAATCCAAAGAAAGCAGGCTCGTGCAGCTAAACATACACGGGCACCTAAAAAAGCTTCCCTCCCCAAGCCTAAAGACTGAACCAATAAACAAAAAGGATCGAACTACGTGTCCGATCCTTTTTCTGTTATTCTTAAAAAGCGATCCTTTATTTTTCTTTTTTTGATGCTTTTTTAGCCGTAGCCTTTTTTGGCTTTGCTTCTTCAGCCAGAGTAGTTTCCGAGGCTTCAACCGCTCCTTCTTCTTTTTTGCCTTTGCGGCTTCTGCGCGTCTTGGTTTTTTTGGCCGCACCGTCTTTCTGATACATGTCGTTGAAATCAACGAGTTCCATCAGGCACATGTCGGCTGCATCGCCCAAGCGGGGATCGCTCAGTTTGATAATGCGAGTGTAGCCACCGGGTCTTTCTGAAGTACGGCCTGCCACTTCGCCAAATAATGTTTTAACCGACTCTTTGTTCTGCAAATAAGCAAACACTGTTCTGCGCGAGTGTGTAGAGTCTGATTTTGCTTTGGTGATCAATGGCTCTACATATTTTCTAAGCGCTTTTGCTTTAGCCACTGTGGTGGTAATCCGCTTATTTAAAATGAGCGAAGATGCCAAATTGGAAAGTAACGCGTGCCTATGGGCAGAGGTTCTTCCGAGGTGATTTACTTTTTTACCGTGTCTCATTACTCTTCGTCCAGTTTATATTTACCTAGATCCATACCAAACGTAAGGTTCTTATCCGAAACCAGTTGTTCTAATTCGGCCAATGATTTCTTACCAAAGTTTCTGAATTTCATCATATCCGAAATATCAAGCTGCACCAACTCGCCCAACGTTTTTACATCGGCAGCCTTCAAGCAGTTGTACGCACGAACCGAAAGGTCCAAATCGTGCAACTGGGTTTTCAAAAGCTTGCGCATGTGCAGCATCTCTTCATCTACCTGCTCTACCTCGCTGTCCTTCGTAGTTTCGAGTTCGATTGATTTGTCGGAGAACAAGCGGAAGTGTTGAATCAAAATGAATGCAGCTCCTTCCAATGCTTTCTCAGGATGGATTGAGCCATCGGTCTCAATCTCAAACATCAATTTTTCGTAGTCCGTTTTTTGCTCAACACGGGTGTTTTCTACGCTATACTTTACATTTTTTACGGGTGTAAAAATGGCATCGATAGGTATAAATCCAAAAACCTGTTCGTTAGGCTTGTTTTCTTCGGCTGGCATATAACCACGGCCTTTTTCGATGGTCAGCTCAATTTCAAAATGTGCAGACTCATCCAAATTACAGATTACATGCTCGGTGTTTAGCACTTCAAAGCCGGAAGTAAACTTGGCGATATCGCCTGCTTTAAATTGCTTTTGCTTTTTGATGTTAACAACAATTTTACTTTCGTTGGTTTCACCTACTTTTCTCAAGCGAACCTGCTTCAAGTTCAAAATGATTTCGGCCACATCTTCTACCACGCCTTCAATGGTAGAGAACTCGTGCAACACTCCGGGAATTTTAATTCCGGTAATGGCATAGCCTTCTAACGATGACAATAATATCCTTCTGAGTGCATTGCCGATGGTAACTCCATACCCTTTTTCGAGGGGCTTGAAGGTGAATACGCCATGGAAGTCGTCCGACTTTTCCATTACCACTTTATCCGGCATTTGAAATGCTAATATTGACATAAGCGATTTACTTTTTAGTTCAAGATTATTTAGAGTACAATTCAACGATCAACTGCTCGTTGATATTTTCAGGAATATCTTCACGGGGCGGGAGGTTAATCAGTTTTCCTTCCAGTTCTTTTCCGTCCCACTCAAGCCAATTGTATTTTTTAACACCTTGTATCGAGAGTGAGTTGGTAATTGCTTCCAATGATTTTGATTTCTCACGCACTGCAACTTTGTCGCCCGCGCGTAATGTAAACGAAGGAATATTCACCACCTCGCCATTTACCAGTATGTGTTTGTGCACCACCAGTTGTCGGGCCGCTCTGCGGGTAGGGGCAACACCCAACCGGTACACCGTATTGTCTAAGCGTGCTTCAAGCATCTGTAACAACACCTCACCGGTAACACCTTTTTTACGCGTTGCTTTATCGAATGTGTTTTCAAATTGACGTTCTAATACGCCATAGATATATTTTGCCTTCTGTTTTTCAGCCAGCTGTGTGGCGTATTCAGAGAGCTTCCTTTTTTTATTTTTTCCATGCTGGCCAGGCGCATAGTTCTTTTTTGCCAGAGCTTTGTTTTCGCCCATGATGGGCTCATTAAACTTTCTGGAAATTCTTACTTTGGGGCCGGTATATCTTGCCATGATCTTATTCGTTCAATTTTTTTAAACTCTTCTTTTCTTTGGAGGACGGCAACCGTTGTGTGGCAGCGGTGTCATGTCTTTAATTTGCATCACCTCAATGCCGGCCGCAGCAATACTGCGGATAGCCGACTCGCGCCCAGCACCCGGACCTTTCACAAATACATCCACCTTACGAAGTCCTTGGTCGAACGCTTTGGTTGCGGCTTCTTGTGCTGCTACCTGAGCTGCATACGGAGTATTTTTCTTAGAGCCTTTGAAGCCCATCTTTCCGGCCGATGCCCAAGCTACAACCTGGCCGGTGCTGTTGGTGAGCGAAATAATGATGTTGTTGAAGGTGGCACGAATGTGTGCTTGGCCAATAGCCTCAACCACTACCGTGCGCTTTTTGCTTTTGTCCTTCTTCTTTTCAGCTCCAGGTGCTGTTGCCATATTTTTAGTCTTTTGTTCCTGCTATTAAGTTCTTAATACAAGTCATTGCCCAGCTATCTAAAGATATAAGCTACAGACTTGTATCTATTTTATCCTTTAGTTGCCTTTTTCTTGTTGGCTACGGTCTTACGCTTGCCCTTGCGGGTACGGGCGTTGTTTTTTGTGGTCTGCCCACGCACCGGAAGCCCTTTGCGGTGACGAAGTCCACGATAGCAACCGATATCCATTAAACGCTTAATGCTTAATTGGATCTCCGACTTCAGCGAGCCTTCTATGCGGAATTGCTCAGCAATAATCGAACGGATCGCATTCGATTCTTCATCGCTCCAGTCTTTCACTTTTTTGTCAACATTGACATTAGCTTGTGAAAGAATTTTTTGAGCCGACCTGCGGCCAATACCAAAAATATAAGTGAGGCCGATTTCACCTCGCTTGTTATCCGGAATATCTACACCTGCAATACGTGCCATAGTTTATCCTTGTCTTTGTTTATACCGTGGATTTTTTTTGTTGATTACATACAACTTGCCCTTGCGCCTGATGATTTTGCAATCTGCGCTTCGCTTTTTAATTGATGCTCTTACTTTCATAACTTACTTATATCTAAAAGTTATCCTTCCTTTTGTCAAATCATAAGGCGACATCTCCAGCTTTACTTTGTCGCCCGGCAAAATGCGGATGTAGTGCATCCTCATCTTACCCGAAATATGTGCCAACACTTCGTGGCCATTTTCCAACTGCACTTTAAACATCGCGTTGGACAAAGCCTCGAGTATCGTTCCGTCTTGTTCTATGCTCTTTTGCTTCGCCACTTGAACTTATAACTTTCTTCGATGTACTCGTGTGTTGTTACTATTTCCGTTCTATCTTCAAAAACCGCCACCATGTGCTCAAAATGTGCCGATGGTTTCCGGTCTTTTGTTCTAATTGTCCAGCCGTCCTTTTCCTGAACGACATTTTTTGTTCCCATATTGATCATCGGCTCGATGGCAAATACCATCCCCGGCATAATCTTCGGGCCTTTGCCGCGTTTGCCATAGTTTGGCACTTCGGGGTCTTCGTGCAAATCTTTCCCCACTCCGTGGCCAACCAGTTCGCGCACCACTCCGTAACCAAACTGTTCGACATGGCTTTGCACCGCAAAACTCACATCACCGATCCGGTTTCCGACTTTTGCCTGAGCAATGCCAAGAAAGAGTGATTCGTACGTTCGCTCCAAAAGTTTCAACACCTCTTCGTCAGCCCCTTCCAGCGGATACGTGTAGGCCGAGTCGCTGTGAAATCCTTTGTACTTCACACCACAGTCCACGGAAATTATATCGCTTTCGCGCAATTCATATCCGCTTGGAAACCCATGTACCACCACGTCATTAACGGAGATGCACAGGGCTGAAGGAAACCCATGATAGTTCTTGAACGAGGGGGTTCCTCCGTGATCGTGAATGTATTCATCGGCAATTTTGTCGAGGTCTTTGGTTTTCACTCCCGGCTTAATGGCCTTGGCTACTTCCGCGTGCGCTTTTCCTAAAATAACAGCGCTTTCTTTTATTACCTCTACTTCCTGTGCCGACTTAAAGTGAATCATTCAACTCAAGCCGCAGCAAATTGAGAACGTCCTTTCACCCTACCCGATTTCATCATCCCTTCGTAGTGGCGCATCAACAAATAACTTTCAATTTGCTGAAGGGTGTCGAGCACCACACCAACTAAAATCAAAAGCGATGTACCTCCGTAGAAGTAGGCAAAATTCTGGGTGACACCCGCCTTCACTGCAAACGCAGGAAGTATGGCCACCATTGCCAAAAATATTGCTCCGGGTAAAGTTATTTTCGATAAAATAGCATCTATAAATTCTGCCGTTTGTTTTCCGGGTTTAATGCCGGGAACAAAACCACCATTTCTTTTCAAGTTATCTGCGATGTCGTTCGATGGAACAGTGATCGCTGTGTAGAAGAATGTAAAAATGATAATTAGGGATGCAAACAATAAATTGTATTGCCAAGATGTAAAGTCTGCAAACGTGGTACCCACATAAGCCCCCAAATCGCTGTCGCTCCAAATGCCTGCCATCAACGGAGGGATGAACATCAATGCTTGCGCAAAAATGATCGGCATAACACCGGCTGAATTCAGTTTTAAAGGAATGAAATCTCTCTTGCCTCCGTATAATTTATTCCCCACTACTTGCTTAGCGTACTGAATCGGGATTTTACGTGTGGCCTGTGTCAATGCAATTACCCCAACTACAACGAAGAACAATGCTAAAATCTCAATAATAAATAATAAAGCTCCATTCAAACCCTTGCTGTCGATTTCCTGAAAAATTGCTACCGGAAAGCGAGACACAATGCCTATCATAATCAACATGGAAATTCCGTTACCGATTCCTTTGTCGGTGATGCGCTCACCAAGCCACATGCAAAACATGGTTCCGGCAACGATGATAATCATTGAAGAAATAGTATAGAATAAACCCGGTTGAATGATCGCTTCCGGATTAACTATGGATTTTAAATAACCAAACGACTGAGCTGCTGTAATGATGATCGTTAACACGCGGGTGAACTGATTGAGTTTTTTTCTTCCACTTTCACCTTCTTTTTGAAGTTTGGTGAAGTGAGGAACAGCCACCGTCATCAACTGCACCACGATAGAAGCAGAAATGTACGGCATGATACCCAAAGCAAAAATTGAAGCACGGGTAAACGATCCACCCAAAAATGTATTGAGCAGGTCGAAGATGCCGCCTTGATTTCCGGTGAGTTTGTTGGGGTCGATCCCCGGCAATACGATGTAGGAGCCCAGTCTGAAAATAACCAGGAAGCCGATCGTATTGAGAATCCTCACACGAAGATCTTCAATGGAAAAAATATTCTTTATGGTCGTAATAAAACGCTTCATTATTTCACGATTGTAACGCTGCCACCTGCCGTTTCAATTGCTTTTGTTGCTGTTGCCGAAAAAGCGTGTGCTTCTACCGAAACTTTTACTTTCAATTCTCCACGGCCCAATACTTTTACTAAATCTTTTTTGCCCACAATACCATTGTCGCGCATTAATTGAATGTTAAGAGCCGAAGCATTGGTCTTTTTTGCAAGCTCTTCCAGTATATCGAGATTGATCGGCTTAAAATAAATTTTCTCGTTGTTCTTAAAGCCGAATTTCGGAACTCGTCTTTGCAGCGGCATTTGTCCGCCTTCAAAACCAATTTTTTTGTGATAGCCCGAACGCGACTGAGCCCCTTTGTGGCCACGGCCTGCCGTGCTGCCACCGCTTCCCTGGCCACGGCCAAGGCGTTTATTTGTTTTTGTAGAACCGGTAGCCGGCTTCAGTGTGTGCAACTTCATCTTATAATTCGGTTACGCTTACTAAGTGATTTACTTTCTTTACCATTCCTTTAATCTGAGGAGTATATTCTACTTCAACAGAAGCGTGGAGTTTGCCCAAACCCAACGATTGAATAGTCCGCAATTGGGTATCGGGCCTTTTAATGGTGCTACGGATTTGGGTGATTTTTACTTTTGCCATACTGCTTATCCGTTAAAAACTTTCGACAATGATATTCCACGATTGCGGGCAATAGTTTGGGGGTCGCGCATCATCGTCAATGCGTTGAAGGTTGCCTTCACCACATTGTGCGGGTTGGAAGAACCCTTCGATTTTGCCAACACGTTGTGTACACCTGCGCTCTCCAATACAGCACGCATTGCACCTCCGGCAATTACACCTGTACCTGGGGAAGCCGGCTTCAACAACACAAAACCACCACCAAATTTGCCAAGCGATTCATGCGGCACTGTTCCTTTGATGATCGGAACTTTTACCAAATGTTTTTTAGCATCATCAATGCCTTTTGTAATTGCATCGGTTACTTCATTGGCCTTACCCAATCCATAACCAACTACTCCGTTGCCATCACCTACTACAACAATGGCTGCAAAGCTGAACCTGCGTCCACCCTTCACCACCTTGGCTACCCGCTGAATAGCTACAACTTTCTCTTTTAAGTCGATTTCGCTGGCCTTTACTGCGCTGACGTTACTTTGTGTCATGGATTAGAATTTTAAGCCTCCTTCTCTGGCGCCATCCGCCAAAGCTTTGATATTACCGTGATATAAATAGCCGTTGCGGTCGAACACAATTTCTTTTATGCCGTTGGCAAGCGCTTGTTCGGCTACTTTCTTGCCCACGCTTTTGGAAATTTCGAGGTTCACTCCGCCATTTTCTTTTACATCTTTCGATGATGCCGCCAGAAGGGTATGTCCTTTTGAATCGTCAACCAGCTGGGCATAAATTGCTTTGTTGCTTTTGAACACCGAAAGCCTTGGCCGAGCCGGAGTGCCTTCTATTTTGTGCCGGATACCTAATTTGATCCGCTGTCTTCTGTCTTTAATGTTTGGCATAACTATTATTATTTAGCCGCAGCCTTACCCGCTTTTCTACGTACATATTCACCCACATAACGGATACCTTTGCCTTTGTAAGGCTCTACCGGACGGAGTGATTTTATTTTTGCAGCCATCTGGCCAATCAATTGCTTATCTATCCCTTCCAAGATAATCATAGGGTTTTGACCCTTTTCTTGGAGAGCTTGCACTTTCAATTCGGAAGGGATACCCAAAATCACACTGTGTGAAAACCCTAAGCTGAGGTCCAGCACGTTTCCTTGTGCCGTTGCTTTGTACCCCACGCCTATAACCTCAAGTTGAGTTTTGTATCCTTGGCTTACACCTTCAACCATATTTGCGATCAGTGCGCGGTATAAACCATGCAACGCTTTATGCCTTTTCTGTTCGGTAGGGCGTTGCACCAAAACAGCACCTTCTTCCATCGTGATTTTAAAATCGCGATCAATCGCTTGCTTCAGTTCTCCCTTAGGGCCTTTCACGGTTACTTTATGGTCTGCTTCTGAATAAGTGCACGTAACACCCTTGGGTAAGCTAACTGGTAATCTTCCTATTCGTGACATGGTCGTGCTCTATTAATAAACGTAACACAAAACTTCTCCACCTACATTCATAGCCTTGGCTTCCTTGTCGGTAATTACACCTTTTGAAGTTGACAGGATAGCAATGCCCAACCCATTAAGTACCCTGGGCAGATCGGAGGCAGGCTTATATTGACGCAAACCAGGGGTACTGATGCGTTCAATTTTTGTTATAGCCGATTCTTTCGTCTCGGGGTTGTACTTCAATGCAATCTTGATGTTGCCTTGTTTGTTTTCGGTATCTTCAAATTTGTAGTTGAGGATATAGCCCTTGTCAAAAAGAACTTTAGTCATTTCTTTTTTGAGGTTAGAGGCGGGCACATCAACCACACGGTGTCGCGCCTTAATGGCATTGCGAACACGGGTTAAATAATCTGCGATCGGATCCGTAATTTTCATATCACTTACTTTAAAAAGCAAACCCGTTTTATGAAACGGGCTGCAAAGATAATTAACAATTTTGGTTCTCCAAACTGTTACCTGGTTTCGGTGGCTAATTTGCCTTGCCCGACCTTGGATACTCAGCAACCTATAATTTAGTTCAAGCTACCAGCTTGCCTTGGTCAAACCAGGGATTTTTCCCTGATGAGCCAGCAAACGAAACTGGTTTCGGCACAGGCCGAATTTGCTCATGTAGCCACGAGGCCTTCCGGTAAGTTTGCAACGGCTGCGTAAACGCACCCTTGAAGAGCTACGTGGAAGTTTGTCAAGAGCCGCATAATCTCCGGCTTCTTTCAACGCTTTACGCTTTTCCGCATAACGTTTCACCAGCGCTTCTTTCTTATTGTCTCTTGCTACAATTGATAATTTTGCCATGATCAGTTTTTATTTACAAACGGCATCCCGAAAGCCTTCAGGAGCTCATAACTTTCTTCATCGGTAGTTGCACTGGTAACGAAGGTAATATCCATCCCGTTGATCTTGTTCACCTTATCGATAGATATTTCGGGGAAGATAATCTGTTCTTTCACGCCCAGCGTGTAGTTTCCACGACCATCAAACCCTTTATCGCTCACGCCTTTGAAATCGCGAACCCGGGGTAGTGCCACGTTCATTAAACGATCTAAGAATTCGTACATTTTGCTGCCGCGCAAAGTCACTTTTACACCGATAGCCTGCCCGGAGCGAAGTTTAAAGTTCGAAATGTCTTTTTTAGAACGTGTGGCTACGGCTTTCTGGCCGGTGATGGATGAAATCTCTTCCATACCCACATCGATCATTTTTTTATCGGCCACGGCTGCTCCGATACCTTTGTTGATGCATATCTTCTCAATCTTAGGTACCTGCATAATCGACTTGTACTGAAATTTTTCTTTCAATGCCGGAACGACCTCTTTTGTGTATTTCTCTTTTAATCTTGGCGCTGCCATGACTTCTTATTTAATAAATTCTCCTGATTTCTTTGAATAGCGTTGAAGCTTGCCTTTTTCGTTGAGCTTGCGCCCGGTGCGGGTAGCCTTGCCCGATGAAGGATCTACCAACATCAGTTTACTCAAATGTATTCCGGCTTCAATTTTTTTGATGCCGCCCTCCGGCTTGCCTGCCGATGGCTTTTGGTGTTTCGTAATAATGTTGATGCCCTCCACAATGGCACGGCCTTTTTGGGTCAATATCTCAAGCACCTTTCCGGTCTTGTTTTTATCATCGCCAGACAACACTTTTACGGTGTCTCCTCTGCGGATGTGCAATTTTTGTTGCGAATTAAATCTCCTTTCCATGGTTATAATACTTCAGGCGCCAACGATACGATTTTCATAAACTGCTTTTCACGAAGTTCGCGTGCTACCGGGCCAAAAATGCGGGTGCCGCGAGGTTCATCTTGTGGGGTTAACAACACCGCTGCGTTGTCTTCAAAGCGGATGTAAGAGCCATCTTTTCTGCGTACTTCTTTCTTGGTGCGCACAATCACGGCCTTGCTTACTGTACCTTTTTTTATTTGACTCGTGGGCAGAGCGGATTTTACAGTCACCACAATTTTATCTCCAACACTGGCAGAGCGTCTGTGTGTGCCACCCAATACGTGAAGGCAAAGCACTTCTTTTGCTCCACTATTGTCTGCTACGGTTAGTCGGGTTTCGGTTGATATCATAAACAGTTAATTACTTCGCTTTCTCAACGACTTCTACTAATCTCCATCTTTTATTTTTACTAAGCGGGCGTGTTTCCATAATTCGCACAGTGTCGCCAATGTTCGCTTCGTTTTTTTCATCATGAGCCATAAACTTTGTTGTTTTGGTCATGAACTTGCCATAAATCGGGTGTTTCACTTTACGATCCAGGGCAACGGTAATGGATTTTTGCATTTTGTTGCTCACCACCTTACCTACTCTTTCTTTTCTGTTATTTCGTTCGTTCGTTTCCATGCGCAATTACTTTTGGCGTTCTTTCGCAGTCAATTCTGTTTTCAATCGGGCGATAAGTTTACGCGTTTTGCGTATCGTCATCGGGTTTTCAATGGATGAAACCTGGTGAGCAAATTTCATTTTGCGCATGGTTTCTTTCTCACTCTCGATTTTTGCGGTCAACTCGGTTACGGTCAATCCTTTGATTTCTGCGTTCTTCATTTCCTTATTTTTTAATTACCGCTTGTTCTACATAATCTCTGCGAACCGTAAAGCGGGTTTTAATTGGCAGTTTGCCATCGGCCAAAGCCAAGGCTTCTTTCGCTGTAGCCATTGTTACTCCACCTGCTTCAAACAGGATTGTGCCCGGCTTAATTACAGCCACCCAATATTCCGGGGCGCCTTTACCTTTACCCATACGCACTTCAGCGGGTTTGCGGGTGATGGGCTTATCTGGGAAAATACGAATCCAAACCTGGCCTTCGCGCTTCATTGCGCGCGTCACCGCCACACGAGCTGCTTCTAACTGTCGCGCGGTAATCCAACCCGGTTCTAATGCTTTCAAAGCAAAGGATCCAAAGGCAATCTGATGACCACGCGTGGCCAGTCCTTTGATCTTGCCTTTTTGCATCTTCCTGAATTTCGTTCGCTTCGGTTGTAACATGATTGCTACCTTAAATCTTTAAAAAAATTATTTTTTTGTTCTACGGCCTTCACCTCTCTCGCCCCGGTCTTGTCTTTCGTGGCGGCCACCGCGATCATCTCTACGATCGCCTCTCCCTCCACCTCTTCTTCTTTCGCCACCACTTGGTGCGCCACCTTTGCCTTCGTTACCGCCTGCATTGGTTACCATTCCTACGTTAGGCGATAAGTCGCGCTTGCCGTAAACTTCACCCTTAAAAATCCATACTTTAATACCGATTTTGCCATACACGGTTTGAGCTTCGGATATTGCGTAATCGATGTCGGCACGGAGGGTGTGCAAGGGTATGCGTCCTTCTTTATATTGTTCGGTACGGGCCATATCGGCACCGGCCAAACGACCCGACAATTTTACTTTGATACCTTCAGCACCTACGCGCATGGTTGAAGCAATTGCCTGCTTCATAGCCCTACGGTACGAAATCCTGGCTTCTAATTGTTGTGCAATGGATTCGCCTACCAATTTCGCATCCAACTCGGGGCGCTTAATTTCAAAGATGTTGATTTGAACATCTTTATTGGTAAGCTTTTTTAATTCTTCTTTTATCTTATCAACCTCGGTGCCGCCTTTTCCGATCACTACCCCCGGGCGTGCCGTGTGGATGGTTAACGTGATTCTTTTCAACGTGCGTTCGATCACCACTTTAGAGATACCTCCTTTTTGAATACGGGCATCCACGTACTTTCTGATTTTGTGGTCTTCGACCAGTTTATCCGAAAACGTGCTGCCTCCAAACCAACTGGAGTCCCATCCGCGAACGATGCCTAACCTAAGGCCTACCGGGTTAATTTTTTGTCCCATTATTCGTTAGTTTCTTTAACTGCTTTTGTTTTTTTTCCTGTCTTGGCTTCAGCCGGCATCCGGTCTACCACCAACGTCACGTGATTCGAGCGTTTCCTTACACGATGAGCCCGTCCCTGAGGAGCAGGTCTTAGCCGCTTAAGTATCCGGCCACCGTCAACAAAAACTTCTTTTACATATAAGTCGGCCTCTTCCAGTTTTACGTCCGAATTTTTGGTTTCCCAGTTGTTAATGGCCGACAACAAAAGTTTTTCCATTTTAGCGGAAGGATGCTTTGCATCGTACTTCAGGATGTTGAGTGCTCTGCTTACCCGCTCACCACGAATCAAATCGGCAATCAATCTCATTTTGCGTGGAGATGATGGCGAGTTGTGGAGATAGGCTGTAGCCGGGCCCGACTTAGCAGCGGCTTTAATAGCTGCCAGTTTCTCTCTTTTTACAACCGATCGTTTTGTTTTCTTTTCCGTTTCCATTTTCAGCTATAAATTATTTTGCTGCTTCGGCTTTGTTATTTCCTGAGTGGCCTTTGAAAGTGCGTGTGGGTGCAAACTCACCTAACTTATGGCCCACCATATTTTCGGTTACATACACCGGGATAAATTTGTTTCCGTTGTGAACGGCAAATGTAAACCCAATGAGATCGGGGGTGATTGTACTTCTGCGCGACCAGGTTTTGATCACTGATTTCTTACCTGCTTGCTCCATCACTTGCACTTTTTTGAGCAAGCGGCTGTCGAGGTATGGACCTTTTTTAACTGACCTTCCCATTATTTTTTCCTTCTAGCAATGATTAAACCATCCGAATATTTCTTAGGGTGACGGGTTTTCTTACCCTTTGCCAACAAGCCCTTACGCGAACGCGGGTGACCGCCTGAAGCACGCCCTTCGCCTCCACCCATGGGGTGGTCAACAGGGTTCATGGCAACACCACGTGTACGAGGGCGGATACCGCGCCAACGCGAACGTCCGGCCTTCCCAACCTTTTCATTCATGTGCTCAGCGTTAGAAACTGCTCCAACAACGGCCATGCAGTTAACCAACACATTACGCATTTCACCCGAAGGCATACGCAGTGTTGCATACTCGCCTTCGCGTGCCACAAGCTGTACAAAAGAACCTGCACTGCGTGCAAACGATGCGCCTTTTCCGGGCTTCACCTCCACATTGTGAACGATAGTACCTACCGGTATTTTGGCCAACGGCAATGCGTTGCCAACCTCCGGTGCTACTTCAGGGCCTGAGATAAGCGTCTGCCCAACTTTAATTCCTTGTGGAGCTACAATGTATGATTTGAATCCATCGGCATAGTACAATTTTGCCACACGTGCCGTGCGGGTAGGATCGTACTCGATCGATTTTACTACTGCTGGAACTCCAAATTTATCGCGTTTAAAATCGATTAGGCGAAGCTTTTGCTTATGGCCTCCACCGATGTAGCGCATTGTCATATGGCCTTGGCTGTTGCGGCCACCGGTCTTCTTTAATGTAACTACCAGCGATTTTTCAGGGCGCGATTCCGTGATGTCGTCAAATCCAGGGGAAAGCCTGTGACGAGTGCCCGGGGTTACTGGTTTTAATTTCTTCATTGCCATGACTGACCTTAATTAGGGTTGTCTTAAATTATACGTTGCTATAAAAATCTATTACTTCGCCTTCGGCCAAGGTTACAATTGCCTTCTTGTAATTGGGCTTGCGACCCACCAACGTTCCGGCTTTTGTAAAGCGCGACTTCTTCTTACCCAACACATTAATTGTGTTTACTTTCTTCACGTTTACACCGTAAATTTTCTCTACGGCATTTTTGATTTCAATTTTGTTGGCCGTGCCCTCAACAATGAAACCATATCTGCCTTTCTCATTGAGAGCAGAAATTTTTTCGGTAACCAATGGGCTTTTTAAAATACTCATGGTTATTTATGATTTAACAGGTTACTTACTTTTTCTACAGCGCTTTCGGCCAAAATCAAATGATCGGCATGGAGCACATCATACGTGTTGATCTGTGAAGCCGTGATCACTTTGGCATGCTGAAGGTTTCTGCCTGAAAGCGACACATTCCTTGTTGCCTCAGGAAGAACCAACAACGTCTTTTTATCGCCCAACGACAGCGACTTGAGCATGCCGAGGTATTGCTTTGTCTTAGGGGCTTCAAAGTTGAAATCTTCAACCACGGCAATAGAATTATCTTTTGCTTTGTAGCTGAGGGCTGACTTACGGGCCAAGTCTTTAACTTTTTTATTCAGTTTAAAGGAATAGTCGCGGGGTGTTGGTCCAAAAATCCTACCACCACCTTTGAACTGTGGGTTTTTGATATTACCCGCACGTGCACCGCCCGTTCCTTTTTGTTTCTTGATTTTTTTAGATGAGCCTGTGATTTCATTTCTCTGCTTGGATTTGTGCGTGCCCTGGCGTTGGTTGGCCAGAATACTTTTTACATCCAAATAGATTGCGTGATCGTTGGGCTCAATGCCGAAAACCTCACTTGCGAGGCTCACGTTGCGTCCGGTTTTTTCACCGCTATGTTTTACAACTGCTACGTCCATTACTTCTGAAGGATTATCGTTGAATTCTTTGCGCCCGGCACAGAGCCGCTCACAAGAATAATATTTTGATCTGCTAATATTTTAACCACCTTCAAGTTGGTGTTCTTCACACGTTCGCTGCCCATGCGGCCCGGCAAACGTTTTCCTTTAATAACACGCGAGGCAAAAGAGGCATTACCCATTGAGCCCGGTGCGCGGAGGCGGTTATGCTGGCCGTGCGTTTGGCCACCCACTCCGCTAAATCCATGGCGCTTTACAACACCCTGAAACCCTTTACCTTTTGATGTGCCCACGGCATCCAGAAAATCACCTTCTACAAATACATCATTAACTTTTATTTCCTTACCCATTTCAATGAGGGAGGTAAATTCATCGCTGAAATCACGGAACTCCACTACATTTCTTTTAGGTGTGGTGTTGGCCTTCTTAAAATGACCCACCATTGCACCTGGGGTGTTTTTCTCCTTCTTCTCTCCAAAAGCCAGTTGCACTGCTTTATATCCATCAGACTCTTGCGTTTTCACTTGCGTTACAACACAAGGCCCTGCCTCGATAACAGTAACTGCCATGTTTTGGCCATCCGGGCCGAAAACACTGGTCATTCCTACTTTACGTCCTAATATTCCAGGCATAATTGAAACCTATTTTGCTGATTTTAAGCCAGTTTGGGGGTTTTCTCCCGCAAAAAGGACTGCAAAGATAGGAACTAAAGTGAAGCTAACAAGTGCAGGATAAAAAAAATCCTAAACCATACACTAGGCTATTGTGGCTCCTTACGGGAATAGTTGGTTTTTCCCCCTGATTTTGACATTAATTTGATCCGCCCTATGATAATATCGTGCGAAAGTGCTTTGCACATATCATAAACAGTGAGAGCCGCAACCGAAACAGCAACAAGCACTTCCATTTCGGCACCGGTCTTTGAAGTTACTTTAACGGATGAGTCAATTATGACGTGATTTTTTTTCAGAGCTATTTTTACCTGACAATCTTCTGTAAATAAAGGATGGCACAGGGGAATCAATTCAGATGTTTTTTTTGCGGCCATTACTCCGGCAACTATCGCAGTTTGAAATACGCTGCCTTTTTTTGTAACCAACTCATTATTGACAATGGCGTTCAAAACTTCATTAGGCAAAAAGACCTCAGCCCGTGCTGTGGCTGTTCGGGTGGTGATTTTTTTTTTTGATACATCTACCATGGCAGGCATACCCGATCGATCAATATGGCTGAGTTTTTTCTTCATACCTTAGGCATTAACAAAAATACAAATTCAATGGTCAGTGTGGCAGAGGCAGAAGAAATTATTCAACAGCAATTATTCAAACCTCTTATTTCATCCGTTGCACTCTTCCATGCAAACCAAAAAATTCTTGCTGAAGAAATAGTTGCCGACCGAGATTTGCCGCCCTTCGACCGCGTTACGATGGATGGGATTGCCGTTGCCTATTTGGCCTTTGAGCACGGAGCTAAGGAGTTTGTAATCGAAAATTTGCAGTCGGCCGGAAGCCCTAGGAAAAAGTTGGTGGATGAAAAAAAATGTATCGAAGTGATGACGGGTGCCCCCTTGCCAAGCGGAACGGATACGGTGATACCTTATGAAAACCTAAACATAAAAGACAAAACTGCTTTTGTTTTGGATGAACGGATTTCAAAAAATCAAAACGTGCATCGGCAGGGCCTCGATGCAAAAACCGGTGATGTACTATTGAATACGGGAACTAAACTGTCGCCTGCAGAAATTGCGGTGCTCGCATCGGTTGGGAAATCACAAATCAAAATTTTTAAAACTCCTAAAGCTGCCGTGATTTCTACGGGCGATGAACTGGTTGATGTTGACCAAACCCCGCTCCCGCATCAAATCAGAAAATCAAACAGTTATGCGCTGGTGTCGGCTTTGAATGAACTGGGCTGTGAAGCCGACTCTTATCATTTAAAAGACGATGAAGCTGAATTGACAAAAAATTTAAAATCGATTCTAGAAAAATACGAGCTCATCGTTCTTTCGGGTGGAGTTTCGAAAGGCAAGTTCGACTTTGTGCCGAACGTTTTGGAATCACTCAGAGTGAAAAAAATATTTCATGGCGTGAGCCAGCGGCCGGGTAAACCGATGTGGGTTGGTGTCTCCAACAAAAATTTTGTGTTCGCTTTGCCGGGCAACCCCGTTTCTACGTTGATGTGTTTTCATCGCTATGTGAAACCGTGGCTTCAGAAAAGTTTTGGCGAAAAATTAAAAACACAAACCGCCATTCTTGCCAGTGATTTTTCATTTGCACCCCAACTCACTTATTTCCTTCAGGTGAAAATCGAAAACGAAAATGGAAAACTGATGGCGCATCCCCATGTCGGTGGCGGCTCCGGTGATTTTGCCAACCTCAAAGAAGTAGATGGGTTTTTGGAATTACAGATAAATCAAACCCATTTTGAAAAAGGATCTGCTTTTCAATTTATTCCGTTGCGACAGTAAACTTTAGAATTTTTTCTTTGGCCTTTCTTTCTGTCCAAATTGAATGGCGTTGTAGTATTTCAGTTTCCGTTTGCCCTCGGTGGTTTTGTACGCGGGCTTGTTACCACAGCCGCTCAAAATGATTAATGCCGAGACAAAAACTGCAACACACTTTTTCATGCTTTTTTTGCACGAAGTACTGGATTTAATACATAGGCCGAGAAGCCATAACTTCAAAACCGTATTTTTTGCAGTCAAATGAACTTGGCAGTCGCTTATTGTGACGGTCTTGCGATGGCAGCATAGTTTAAGTCAGGTAGGAAAGACCCCGACAGTCACAATTTGGTTAAACTATTTACAACCTGATAATTTGCTCTGTGTGCTTATGTCTTTCTAATCGTACTTTTGTCAAAATCTTTTTCATGGAACAAAAGCGCACAGAACTTTCTCAGCTTGGCGAATTCGGATTGATTGAACGGATCAAAAACAATTTTTCGTTACAAAATCCAACTTCACTCAAAGGCATTGGCGATGATGCTGCGGTGATTAACGCAGGTACGGAAAATCTCCTCGTGAGCACCGACATGCTTCTGGAAGGAATTCATTTTGATCTCTCGTACATGCCGTTGCAGCATTTGGGCTATAAAGCGGTGGCCGTAAACGTGAGCGACATTGCCGCCATGAACGGCAAACCCGAACAGATTGTAATTTCGCTTGGGCTGAGCAACCGCTTTTCGCTCGAAGCAGTAGATGCTCTTTACGAAGGAATAAAAACTGCTTGCAAAAATTATGGGGTAGATCTTGTGGGGGGAGACACTACTTCATCGCCAACCGGATTAGTGATTTCTATTACCGTGATGGGTCGTGCGGCAAAAGATAAAACCGTATTGCGCGGTGGCGCGAAAGCGAACGACATCATTTGTGTGACGGGAGACTTAGGTGCTGCATTTCTTGGCCTTCAGGTTTTAGAGCGCGAAAAAGAAGTTTTCAAATCAAACCCGAAGATGCAGCCCGATCTTGAAAAATACGAATACCTCGTTGGCCGGCAATTAAAGCCCGAAGCACGAATGGATATTGTGCATGAGCTGGCCGAAAAAAATATTGTCCCCACTTCTATGATCGATGTTTCTGACGGGCTGGCGAGCGAATTATTTCACCTCGGGAAAAATTCGAATGTCGGCATCAAAATTTTTGAAGATAAAATACCCATCGATTCGCAGACGTACGACACGGCCATCGAGTTTAAGATTGACCCCACTACAACCGCGCTCAACGGGGGCGAAGATTACGAACTGCTTTTCACTATCAACCCTACCGATTTTGAAAAACTGAAAAATCACCCGGATATCCACTTCATTGGCCACACGCACGACAACGCTAAACAAAATGTGATGATCTCCAAACAAGGAACAGTTGTGCCGTTGCAAGCGCAGGGATGGAAGCATTTTTAGCAGATACATGCTGCAGTCCATCAATAGATAATTTGGTATATTTATAGTTGGCTATCTACTTACCCTCTATGTTGCGCTTCAAAAAGCTTCTAACGCTTGGCTCTCTGTTGATGGGCCTTTCGTGCTCCATTGTGAAGGATAGTGATGTCACTTCCCTCGATCAATTAAATCAATTAAAGCTCTCCGGCATAGAAATCGTTCAGGATTTAAATACAGCCTCGCCTCAAACCTATTCCGTCAATGTAACGGACTCGCTTTATCAAACACCCGTTTCCGTACCCATCGACATCAACAATAAGATAAATGGTTCCGTTGTAAAACAAACAACTCTTGAGTGGCCCGTTTTTTCTAAAACCAAAATGATATTCAGAAGCAAAATTTCATCGGGTGGAATCGAAATCAAAAATTACTTTTATACAAATGGGCGCCCTCGTTCTTCAACCGTTTATCAAAATAATAAGCTCAAAGAATGGTACTCGTTTTATTATGATATCAACTGGAAGCTGACCAACATTCGATCGAGGGTTTATACATCTATTCCTTCGGCAGACACAACCATCTACAAAGATTCACTCATTTACAATTCTTCGGGTTACGTTGCCAGCCTGGTTCGCAAATCGCCCACCACTCCTTCCAAGGCAGGTACACTAAATCTTTCGTACCAGACCTACTCAAGCAACAGCGCACCGGCATTGGGCGGAAATCCACTCTCGTACAGCGGATACAATTACAGCTACAGTAATTGCAATTGCCCTAATGGATCAAGTGGCAACTGTTTCGGTGCCAACCTTATGGCAAACAACGGTAGCTTCAATGCGAGGTATATCATTAGCTCGTCTCAAACCAGTACCATCATTACACAACTTCAGTTTGAAGACATAAAAAACAACGGAGGAAACTGCGGTGGCTCTAACGGCAGCCCTACCGACTACGACACCTACTATTTTCATCCATTGATGTTGCTTCGTGGATTATTTACGCACGGAGACATCTTGCTAAATATCTATGCCGTTGATTGGTGGCAGCCGGGTTCGCCAACCAACAACAATCCGAACAAGAATGAGACCGTAACCTTCAATTTTAAGTATGCGAGGTAAAGCGATTCTTTGGTTGATGTTTGTGCTTTGTTCGCTGAGCAAGGTTGAAGCACAATTTACGCTACCGCGCATAGATGTGGAAGCGAAGATCTCTCAAAGCGTACTTCCGGGTGGAGAACATGAAGACGGCACACTAAAAGCAATGGAAACCACCAACATTGCCCTTGGCGCACATTGGCAGGTAACACAAAATATTGCAGTGGGCTGGGTTTATTCGAACAGCCTACGGGGCAGCGGCTATAACTCCAATGATTTTAACTTCAATTTTGGTAGCGGAGACTCTAAAGCATATAACTCCTACAGTGGTTTCGATGTTCGGTTATCTGCCGGAAGAGCGGTGCGGTGGAGGCCTTATGTAAACCTTAACTATGGCCGCATTGAAATTGTAGAAGACAAGGGCTTTCGGCTGGCCTCCAAACAAAATGCGGTGGGCGGAGGCATCGGCATTATGCGCAGGTACGGCAATCACTTGTATTGGAACGTATTCGAAGCGAGCGTAAAAAGTTTCTCTGAAAAATTATTCTGGGCAGATGTGAGTTTCATGATTGAAATCAAAACAGGCTTCACTTACAACATCGGAAAGAAAAAATAAAAAAACTCAATATGAAAAAGCTAACCCTACCGTTGGCTTTCGCAGTTGTGCTGTCAACGGAATTGTTTTCGCAAGACCTTTTGGTTTCCACGGCAAAAATAAAATCACCATCGGCAATAACGTATTCACCCGACAACAAGTACCTCGCTGTGGCCATACCCAATGAGGTGGTGTTATTTAACGCGGGCACCGACACCCGCGCCACCACCATAAGCGGCTCGCGGGGTGCAACAAATCTTATTTTTAATAACAGCAATTCAATATTGGCAGCCGCTTGTGCAGATGGCACGGTTAAACTCTGGTCCATTCCCGATGGAAAATTAACTTCTACACTTAAAGGCCATTCGGGAACAGTGTTGGCTTTGCGATTTACGAATACCGACAAAAACATTGTTTCCATTGGAGCCGACAAAACGGTGAATTGTTGGGATGCCCAGACCGGAACACTGTTGTACAGCAAAAAGGAGCACCAGAAATCCATTCGCGGACTTGACGCAAGCGCAGACGGAAAATGGATAGCTACTGCAGGTGCCGAAAAAGACATTTTGTTGCGAGATGCTACGACCGGAGGGGTGATAAAAAAATTTCAAGGCCATGACGGCTGGGTGCGCACCGTAACATTCTCTCCCGACAGTAAAACGTTGGCAAGTGGCAGTGACGACAAAAAAATAATTCTGTGGGAAATCGAAACCGGAAAAAAAATTCGTGAGTTCCCTCAGCGCGGATGGATTTACGATTTAGGATTCTCAAGCGATGGCAAATATCTTTTTGCAGCTCTGGAAAAAAATGCAGTAGAAGCGTACGATCTTAACACCGGGTTGCCCGCCCTAAAACTTAACGACTTTGAAACCCCGGTGCTCGCGGTGGCCATCAGCCCCAATGGAAAAGAAGCTGCAACCATTCAGGAGTTTGTTAACGAAGTGAAATACTGGAACATTGAGTCGCTCAATATTTCGCCCGTTTTTCGCTTTAAGGATAAAAAAGATGTAAACCCACCACAGATTTTTGTTTCCAACCCACCCAACATTCAAGACAACCAAGTTCGCTATTCGAAAGACATCATCGACATCACAGGCTCAGTAATTGACGAATCGGGTGTGAGGCGGTTGCGCATCAACGGCATCGAAACGCCTATTAAATCCAACGGAAATTTTCTAATCAAACTACCGCTAAGTATGGGCGATAATTTTGTAACCATCGAAGTGACTGATGTAAACGATAACATTGCATTAAAAAAATTTTCCATTCTCAGAAAAGATTTGACCGGAGGCGATTACGATGCCAGCAAGGCAAAGAATTTTTTATTGGTGGTGGGGATTAACAACTATGAATACTGGCCACACCTCAACAATGCCGTGAAAGATGCCAACGATATGGCCGGCACGCTAATGGGTTTGTATAATTTTGACTTCTCCAATGTAACGGTACTGCGCGATGAGCAGGCCACCCGAAGCAACATCTACAAAACGCTGCGCAACTATATAAATCAGGTGTCCGCAACCGATAACCTTGTAATTTATTTTTCGGGTCACGGCCATTTTGATGAACTGCTAAACGAAGGCTACTGGATTCCGTACGAAGCACGACTAAACGAAGAAGGCGATTATTTGCCCAACTCCTCTATTTTAAAAATCATCGAGAGCATCAACTCGCAGCACACATTTCTTGTGGCCGATGCCTGCTTCTCGGGTTCTCTTTTTGGCGAGCAAAAAAGAGGCTATGCCGAGAATGTAGAAAAATATAAATCGCGCTGGGGGTTGGCATCGGGAAGGTTGGAGGCTGTTTCAGACGGAGCGCAGGGCACCAACAGTCCTTTTGCTACTCAGTTGTTAAAATTTTTAAAAGAAAATAAGAAAGACAAAGTGACGGTATCCGAGCTTATCCAAGCGGTGAAACTGGGCGTGGCCGAGTATGCCGACCAAACTCCGATCGGGAATCCGCTAAAAGTAAATGGCGATGAAGGCGGGGAATTTGTGTTCTACAAAAAGAAATAAAATTGGAGGTTGGAATCTGGAAGCAAGCTTCCAATTTCCAAGATCAATCTTCCGGGTAAGGGATAAAAACAAAGTTTGTAAACTCCTCATCCACCACAAAGAGGCAGCAAAATTCGTCCGGGTCTTTGTACGCGTTGACGAAATCATCCTGCTTGTCTTTGGCGATGAGTTCGCGCTGCACAAATTCATCCATAAACGATGCGTAGTAATTCCAATCTAAGTTCAACTCAAACTTTCCGATCAATAATTGACCGATCTGGATTTCTTCTTTCGAAATAGGAAACACCGGGAATTCAAATCCTTTTTGGCGAATTTGATAAGATGCTTCCTTTAACGTATCGGCCACCTTTACAAAATCCTGGGAGATTGTGCCCAAATATTTTCCACTGAGTTCGGGGTCGTTGTGCATGAACTTATTTCTTCTTCGCTTTAAACGTTCCGTTAGGCTGAACAAAAGCACAACCGGTAATCACGCCATTCGATTGTTGAAATTCAACCTTGTAACCGCTCAATATTTTTATTGAAAATTTATCGTTACCGAGATAAACGAGTTCGTACTCCGGCTGGCCCGGCACAAACAAAAACAATGTTTTTTCTGCTTTGGTGTAGACTTTAGCAACCACAGTGCCCAATTCATATTCGCCCACATATTTTTTTAGTTCTTCGGGTTTAATCTCTTTTATAGAAGGTTGATGCGAAAACTCAATCGGTTTGGTTAAAGCAGCTTCAAGATTGACAGACGCGCTTTCAATGTCACCCAGGTTATTCGTTCGGAAATTAAATTGAATTTGAACTTTATCGGCTGTATCAATTTTATTTTGCTTGTCAATTATAAAGGACTGAAATACATCGTAATGAAAATGTTTCAACCACAGTTTTTGTTTGCCCAGTGTAGCAAAAAGTGAATCGTGCTTTGCCACTATGGAAAATGTGCCGTAGCCGGGATGAGAATATTTCCCTTCAAATTCTTCTAGCACATGCGAAGGTTTTGTTCCTTTCTTACCACTAGCAGTAGCTTTTGCTTGAACTTCTTTTGCTGTTTTCTTTGCTTTGTCGGCAGTTTCTTTTAACTCTTTGCTCCAATCACTTTGCGTTAAGCCGAGCAAGCGATCAGCTAAAATATTTCTGACAATCGAAGGAACGGAAGAACCGTTTTGGTTCACCAACACTACTATGCCAATACTATCACTCGGAAAAAAACTGGTGTTGGCCGAGAACCCGTCAATATTGCCGCCATGCTCTACGCGGTAATGGCCTTTGTACGATGATACGAACCAGCCGTAACCATAATTCGACAAATGTAGATCGGGATGTTCTTTGGAAGGAGTTGCACCGCTGATTACCATCTGCGAGCTCATCGCTTCTTTTACATAAGTTGAGGGTACTATTTCTTTGCCGTTGAATTT
Source organism: Bacteroidota bacterium (assembly GCA_018267285.1). Taxonomy (GTDB): domain Bacteria; phylum Bacteroidota; class Bacteroidia; order Cytophagales; family Cyclobacteriaceae; genus ELB16-189. The sequence goes on from JAFDYU010000004.1 coordinate 34,844, forward strand.
TCCTCCGTTTATCCAAGTAATCACCCAGTTGGCCATTTCATTTACCGAGCTGTTGATGCTGCCGGCAGGTGCCATGCCGCTGATGTGATAATAATCCATTTTCTTGATCTCCTTTTCGTTTTTCACTTCATAGCCAAGGGAAGGCTCCGCACTCTGTTCCAATTCTGTAACCGAGGTATTGGAAGTAGTCATGCCAAGTGGTTTGAACAACTTATCGGCTATATTTTTCTCCCACGTGTTGTTCGTAATTTTTTCTGCAATAACGCCTTGGGCCAAAAACATGAAGTTGTTGTACTGCCAACGTTCGCGCACATGTGCCGAAGGTTCCAAATACTGAATCCTTCGTATCAGGCTGTCTTTAGAAGGCGTATTAAAAAAATACCAAGATAAATCATGACGCGGTAAGCCCGTGCGATGGCACATCAGATCTTTAACGGTGACATTATCATTTAATTCATTGTTGAAAAATCGCAGATCCGGAACATACACAGAAGGTTTTTCATCGAATGAAAGTTTATTTTCATTTCTCAATATTCCCAACAAACCCGAAGTAAATGCTTTACTGCAACTGCCTATGGCAAACAAGGTGTTGGGCGTTACCGGTTTTTTGTTTTCGTAGTCGCGATAGCCAAAACCTTTGGCGTAAACCACTTTATTTTTCTCAACTACGGCTACCGCAAAGCCGGCCACATTCCATTCGGTGAGCAAAGATTGAAGTTTGGCATCGACACCAGCGAGTCGGTCATTTTTCTTTTGCGCGAAGGAGAGCACGCAACTTAAAATGAATCCAAAAGTTGTTATTTTTTTCATGGAGTTAAAATTAATACAAAGACAATATAGCAAATTGAAAACGACCTTCATTCGTCCGTTATTTCTCTTTCATTAGCTGTGTTACTGAGTGGACGAACCAATGTTAATTAAATTTCTTCAATATTCTGACACCGTCATAAACATAGCAACGGGTATTGCTTTAGGTGCGGGTTCGCCAATTTTCCAGGCGTCAAAACTTGATGCCCTCGAATATATTTTACCTTCTTCATAACCTTTCCCGTACGTGAAAAATATTTCATTGTCTCCCTTCTTACTAAAATAAACACGTATCACTTCGTACGTGATGATTACATCTTGATCCAAAATCAAGTATTCTTTTTCAAGGTTTCTAACTATCCAATGTTGGTTGGCTCGGCTGCTTACAAAAGTTTCGTGGGAAAGTAAACTCTTGTCGGGCACATCATCCTTAATCGAATATATCTGTATGCGAAACAAAATGCTGTCTACGGTATTAAACCTCATATGAAATTGGATGTTGTCTATCCAATACTTCTTGCCGTGATTAGAAATTTTAAGCCCCCACTCGCCTCCCAAGCCAAACTCTTTTGTCAGGCTATGGCCGATCGTGATTTTTGATGGTGTGAACCGCCCGAGCTTTGTGGTTTTGGGTTTGTCTGGGCGAACCACAACCTCCATTAATTGTTGAGGTTTTTCTACAAGTTTAATTTGTGTTTCTTGTGAGAGTATGATGGACTTAATTTGTTTTTTTTCTATTGCATAACCTATCCTAGAGAAAAAAATAGAGTCATCTCGATCTGCTTTAGACAAGTCAATACTAAATCTTCCGTCTTCGTGTGAAATCGTGCCCATATTTTTATTTGGCACTCCAATGTGGACATACGGTAAGGCTTTATCTGTCTTTGAATCTCGAATTATTCCATGCAATACCTGTGCTGTGACGCCAATTTGAACTTGAATGCAAAGAATGGGCAAGAAAAATTTATTCATACGTTTTTATCTTCTCATTGGTGATGTATACAGCCTTTCGTACTGAAAGTTGTACTTTTTTCAAATAAGAAAAAGTGTTTTCAAGATAAGAAATACCTGAAAAATCGCATGCCAAACACCCACTTATAAAAACTCCCGCATTTTACTCATCGAATTTGTATATTCAACTTTCAAATCAAAAAAATGTATGGCTTCGTTTACATTAAAAATCAACGGCAAAACGCACACCGTTGAAGCAGACCCTTCGATGCCCTTGCTTTGGGCTATTCGCGACCAGGTGGGGCTCACCGGCACTAAGTATGGGTGTGGCATTGCCCAATGTGGAGCTTGCACGGTGCACCTCAACGGCAACCCAATCCGTTCGTGCTCAATGCCCATAAAAGCCGTTGCCGGAAAAGACATCACCACCATTGAGGGGTTGTCGGAAAATAATTCGCACCCTGTGCAGCAAGCCTGGATTAAAGAACAGGTGCCGCAATGTGGCTATTGCCAAAGCGGGCAGATTATGGCGGCTGCAGCGTTGTTGAAACGAAACCCCAAGCCCACCGACAAAGACATTGATACAGCCATGAATGGCCACATCTGCAGGTGTGGCACGTACGTGCGCATTCGCAAAGCGATAAAAACAGCTTCACAGATGGCTTAGTGAAAAATGAAAGCAACTCTCAACATAAAAATTTAAACACCCTCTCCTTTCCAATGGAGTGGTCGGAGGGTGAAGTCAACTATGGAAACACAAAATATATCGCGCAGAAATTTCATAAAGCTCGGCAGCATGACGGGCGCTGCGTTATCCCTCGGGTTTTATTTTCCGGCTAACGGGAAAGAAATCGAAATCATAAAAACAGAATCGGCCGAGAACCTCGGCATTGAATTAAATGCTTGGATTTCGATCGATGCTTCCGGGAAGGTGACCATCACCAACCATCGTGCGGAGATGGGGCAAGGTTCGTTTCAATCTGTGCCGCAGATTGTGGCCGAAGAGCTCGAGGTAAACCTCAACGAAGTGAATATTATCTTCGCTCAGGGCAATCGTGAAAAATACGGAAGCCAGATTACCGGTGGGAGTTCCACCATCCGTGGCAGCTATAAAAAATTGTTGCACCTCAGCGCCACTGCCCGCGAAATGCTGATTGAAGCGGCTGCCGGCAAATGGAACGCAAACAAATCAGAATGCTATGCCGAAAACGGAATGGTCGTACATAAGCCTTCCGGCAAAAAACTAAGTTATGGCGAGCTCGTAGCCGATGCTTCCAAACTCACACCACCTAAACAAGTAGAATTAAAAAACCCGAAGTATTACAAAATCATACGCAAGCCTCTGCCCCGGCAAGACACCCCGCTAAAAACAAACGGCACGGCCGTCTTTGGCATCGATAAAAAATTGCCGGGCATGATGTATGCCGTGGTAGAGCGCAGCCCCCGCTTTGAAGGAAAAGTAAAAAGTTTTGACGATTCCGAAACAAAAAAAGTTCAAGGCGTTACACATGTTTTCAAGACACAGCGTCTGGTGTTCGGACATTTGTACGAAGGGGTAGCCGTTGTAGCCAACAGTACGTGGGCTGCTATGCAGGGCAGGAAAGTATTAAAAGTAGAATGGGACGATTCCGGCTTCGATCATCACAGTACAGGGCAACTGTATGAAAAGATGAAAGATCAACTGCAAAAGGGAAATTTGATTTCGTACAAAACACAAGGCAGCTTTCCGGATGCTTTTCAAAAAGCAGAAAAAAAACTCGAAGCACTTTACGAAACACCGTACGAGTCGCACAGTTGTATGGAACCGCTTAATTGCATTGCCGATGTAAAAGAAGACAGCTGCGAAATATGGGGACCCATGCAAGGGCCCGATTGGATTCAGTCGGTGGCTGCCGAGGCTTTAAAGTTGCCGCCCTCTAAAATAAAAGTGAATATGACTTTTTTGGGTGGTGGGTTTGGCCGCAAGGCGTTTACCGATTATCCCTACGAGGCCGTGATGATCTCCAAAGAAATCAAAGCACCCGTACAAGTGGTGTGGACACGCGAAGACGACATGACGGGTGGCCCATTTCGCCCGGGGATGGTCTATCAATGCAAGGGTGGTGTGAGCGGTGGACGCATAGCTGCGTTTGAAACCCGAATGGCCGGGCAAAATATGGATGTGCAAAATCCGGGAGCCGACCGGTCTACCTACAACAGCGATGTGGTAGAAGGTTTTTTAGAGCCTTACTTTAAATCGATTCCGCACTATACTTTTGGAGATTCCCCACTCGAATCGGTTATCCCAGTGATGTGGTGGCGATCGGTGTATTCTTCCACAAACGGATTTGCCTTAGAAAGTTTTATAGATGAGTTGGCCTTGGCAGCAGATAAAGACCCTCTGAGTTTCCGCAGGCAACATTTAAACAACCCGCGTTACCAAGATCTGATCGACAAGCTCGAAGCAGTGAGCAACTGGAAAGCGCGCGAAAAAAATTCGGGTTGGGGTGTGGCCATCACCGAATGCTTTGGCAGTATTGTGGGTGAGGTTGTTAAAGTTTCGAAAAATGCAGAAGGGAAACTTAAAATTGAAAAAGTTTGGGCTGTGATGGACTGCGGATGGTACGTAAACCCCAACATCATTGCTGCACAAGTGGAAGGAAGTATTGTGATGGCACTCGGAGCCGCTACCAAACACGCCACACATTTTGCCGATGGCAAAGCCGTAGAGAAAAATTTTGATGCGTACAAAATGCCCCGCATTGCCGACATACCCGAAATTGAAGTGCACGTAATGGACAACGAAGAAAAAGCCGGAGGTGTAGGCGAGCCCGGATTGCCACCGTTCACCCCTGCGCTTACCAATGCTATTTTTGATCTGACCGGAAAACGTATTCGCGTGTTGCCGTTTGATATGAATGAACTTTAAAAATTTTTAGTTTTGTCTTTTACTACATTTGAGTCATGAAAAAAATCTTTGTTCTTGCTGTTGTTCTCGGTGTTGTTTCTTCTTTTTCATTTCAACAAAAACCATTCAACCTAAAGGAAAGTATTCAGCGAGGTAGAGACATCTACATAGCACAGTGCATGACGTGCCATCTGGAGCAAGGCGAAGGCATTGAAGATGTTTACCCGCCATTGGCAAAATCAGACTACCTCATGTCGAACAAAAGAAGATCCATTCATCAGGTATTGTATGGAACTTCGGGCGAAGAAAAAGTGAAAGGCAAAAAATACACTGGAGAGATGGGAGCCTTCGACCTGACCGATCGTGAAACAAGCGATGTGCTCAACTACATCCGCAATTCGTTTGGCAATAAAGGCTCTGCCGTAACTCCCGAAGAAGTGAAGGACGTAAGGTCGAAGTGATTTATTTCTTTCCGTTCAGACTCAGTTTTAATTTTTTGGCGCGGTCGGGGTAGTCGGTGATTATACCGTCAACACCCATCTCCTTTAATTCTTTCATGTCTATCTCCTCATTAACCGTCCACGGAACAACCCGTAACCGGGCAAGGTTATTCGTAGATTTGGTTTCTCGTGTGGGGGTTTTTCCGTGCAGAAAAATAATTTCGTTTTTGTCAAGCAGATGAAACTCCGGGCTGTAGAGGTCGGGTACAAATCCTAAATCACTCAGGTTTTCGTTAATCGTTTTTAAATTTTCTATCAACAACGCTAACCTTACTTGTGGGTGTTTTTGGTGCCAGTATTTTAACACCCGCATGTCGAACGATTGAATCACAACACGGTTCCACGGCAAGTACTCGTCTATTAAATTAAAGACCAGATCGGAGAATACATTTGGCTTAGGGTAGAATTTTTCATCGGTGCGCGGTGAGCCTTTTATTTCGATGTTGTAATCAACTTCGTAGCGGCCAAAATTTTTGATATGATTTTCTACAGCCACAATTACATCGGCCAGCAACGGCTTGATGGTTTTTGTTTTTAGTTGCTGCGGAAATTCAGGGTTTCCTTTCGAGCCGCAATCGCACAGCCTCACTTGTTCGTAGGTCATCCGATAGATGTTGTATTTTTTTTCATCGGTCGGTTTGATTTCGTTTCCATTTGGATCAAGACAGAAATTAGAATTCATATACGCATCGTGCGAAACAATCACTTGCTTGTCGCTGGTGATAGCCAAATCCATTTCTATGGTAGTTACGCCCGAATCAAGGGCAAGCAAAAAAGCGGGAATGGAGTTTTCGGGCATAAGGCCTCGTGCACCACGGTGGCCTTGCACATCAAATTTAGGAGTAACCAATTGTGCTTTCAATTCGTTACTTGCACACCCTAAAAAAATAAAAGCTACAAAAATTTTCATCGCTCGAAATTTAAAAATAATTGGCTTCACTCCGATTATTTTCATCAAAAAACTGATCTGTGGTTATCCGTGCAATCTGAGCTAAACTCCATTAACTTTACGCTTCAATTTTTTATTCCATGAAGTTTTCACGCAAAAAATATACAGACGAAACGCTCCTTTCTCTTTACGAATCGCTTCTTCGCCCGCGCCTGATCGAAGAAAAAATGCTCATCTTATTACGTCAAAATAAAATCAGCAAATGGTTTAGCGGAATCGGCCAGGAGGCAATCTCCGTGGGCATCACCTCGGCTCTGGATCAAGACGAATATATTTTGCCGATGCACCGAAACCTCAGTGTGTTCATCGGGCGCAACATGCCGTTCGACCGCCTGTTTGCACAGTGGCAAGGAACTCTAAAAGGTTATACCAAGGGGCGCGACCGGTCTTTTCACTTCGGCACAAACGAGCATCATATTGTTGGCATGATCTCGCACCTGGGGCCGCAAAACGGAGTAGCCGATGGAATTGCACTTGCCACAAAATTGAAAAAAGAAAACAAAGTAACCGTTGTTTTCAATGGCGATGGCGGCACAAGCGAAGGAGATTTTCACGAAGCGGTTAACGTGGCAGCCGTGTGGGACCTGCCCGTGATTTTTGTGATCGAAAACAACGGCTACGGGTTGTCAACCCCGAGCAATGAACAGTTTCGCTGCAAACAATTTATCGACAAAGCCATCGGCTACGGCATTGAAGGTGTACAGGTTGATGGCAACAACATTCTTGAAGTGTACGATACCGTAAAAAACCTGGCGGGCAGCATTCGTAATAAACCAAGGCCGATGTTGTTAGAATGCCTCACCTTTAGAATGCGCGGGCATGAAGAAGCCAGCGGCACAAAATATGTTCCGAAGGAATTGATGGAAGCCTGGGCTAAGAAAGATCCGGTCGAAAATTTTGAAAAGTATTTATTAAAAGAAGATGTTATCGATCAAAAAACGATCGACACCATACGCAAAAAAATAAAAAAGTGGATTGAAGATGGGCTTGCTACGGCTTTTGAAGAAACATACCCGGAGCCAAGTACAGAAAGAGAATTGAACGATGTGTATGCACCCTTCGATCAAATTGTGATCAATCCTTCATCGGAAAAAAAATCGGAAAAAAGATTTATTGATGCCCTCAGCGATGGCCTACGGCAGAGTATGGAAAAACACCCCAACCTGATATTGATGGGCCAGGACATTGCCGACTATGGCGGTGTGTTTAAAATTACAGATGGTTTTGTAAAACTATTTGGCAAAGACCGGGTGCGAAACACTCCCCTTTGCGAAGCTGCGATTGTTGGCACCAGCCTCGGCCTTTCCATCAAAGGAATGAAGGCGATGGTAGAAATGCAGTTTGCCGATTTCGTAACCGAAGGCTTCAATCAAATTGTAAATAACCTTGCCAAAACGCACTGGCGCTGGGGGCAAAACGCTGATGTGGTGGTGCGCATGCCAACAGGCGCGGGCACCGCAGCAGGGCCGTTTCACTCGCAAAGCAACGAAGCTTGGTTTTTTCATACACCGGGATTGAAAATTGTTTATCCTTCTAACCCCCACGATGCCAAAGGATTGCTGTGTGCAGCCCTTGAAGACCCAAACCCTTACCTGTATTTTGAACACAAACTTTTGTATCGCTCTGTAAAAGATATTGTGCCAGACGATTACTTTACCATTGAGATCGGAAAAGCAAAATTAGTAAACGAAGGAAGCGACCTGTCCATCATCACCTACGGAATGGGCGTGCACTGGGCACAGGAAATTCTTGACGAAATGAAAGAAGTGAAAGCCGATGTACTCGATTTACGCACCTTACTTCCGTGGGATAAAGAGGCCGTTGAAGAAACGGTGGAGAAAACCAATCGTGTTTTGATTTTGCATGAAGACACATTGACCGGAGGAATTGGTGGAGAGATTGCCGCGTGGATAAGCGAAAATTGTTTCAATCATTTGGATGCGCCCGTAATGCGTGTGGCATCGCTTGATACGGCTATTCCTTTTGCACCTACATTAGAGAATAATTTCTTGCCCAAACAGAGGTTGAAGGCAACCATTGAAAAACTTTTGAAATATTGATGTTTGCGTGACGATCAGGTTTTACAACCTGACGGTGCAAGTTTTGTTTGTGTCAGGTCGGAAGACCTGACAAACACGGAAAATATCGATTGCTGTTTTTTGGCTATCTTAGCCTGCATTTACCAAGTCAAAAATTGAATAAAGTCAGGATAAATAATAAGATAGCACCATTCCTTGCTGTTTTGGCGGTGTTTTCTTTTTATTTATTACCCTCATCCGTTTTTGCTCAGAACACCAAAGGCGATAAGCCCGCGGTAAAACAAAATCCAATTCTTCGAATCCCAAAAATCAAATCGAAGAAAAAAGGTGGAGACAAAGCATACACCCGAGATATTTCGGGGAGAAGGCGGATACGCACAAAAAATAAATCATCGGCTGCCCACGCTGTTATCGTACAGCCGTCCCCGTACGCCAAAAGAAAATCGAAGGGTAAAGATAGGCCTTACAAGTTCCCGCCCGGAAAGAGCACACAGATACGTTCGAGATCTGCGGACGCAGCGCGCAATAATGTTTTTCCCAATACAAGCCAGTTCATCAGCAACCCCTCTCCTCGCCCCCGCGACAACCAGCATGTAGTCTCCAATCGTGAGGCTTTAATGAGGGCCAAAGCTATGTTTACCAAACCGAGGCCACCGGTAAAAAAGAAAATCCTCACCGGGCGAACGGCCTCCCGCTCGTATGTAACACGTGGCCGAAAAAATGTGTATTGGGGAAAATTTAGAAAAGGAGAAAGGCCCATCACCACAGACATCACGGGAAGAACCTTGCGTGCAAAAAATTTCCACACCCCCGGGTTGGGCGTAATCCCTGCAAATGCTATTTACAAACAACGAAAACGAAATGCAGGCGACCGTCCGTATAAAGACACTTTCAATAAAAGGTACGTATCATCGCCAAGAATAAATAGACCCTGGCGCGGGGATATTTCGGGGCATGCAATAAGGCGGAGAAAACCCAAAACATCTCAGCAAGTCGGAGAAGGGTATGCTGTACTTTCCTTTACCCGGAAAACCCGTGCGGGCAAACCACTGCCCGGCAGCGGCTATGCTTCTCGTTCCAGGTCAGGACGTACCTCTAAAGCAGTACCCGGCACCAAACCCGGATTGGGAGCCATTGGCTTTGCTATGTATTCGTTTAGGCTGCGAGGTTTAAAAGGCGTAAAAGGAGGAGGTAGCATAACCGGAAATTTTAACAACAACGGCCGGCCACTAGACAAAAAACCTCCCGGCATAGGCGGGCGCTTTCTTGATATTTTCCGCGGCAACATTAAAGCGCAGCGTTCGCAAGTGGGCGGGGGAAGCATCAGTGGTAGAACGTTCAACAACGGAGGCTCACCCATAGATGTAAAAGGTCCCGGCTTGGGCGCACGATTTGTCGACAGATATCAAGGATCAATACGCGGGCAAAAAGGATTTACCCAGAATGGTTACGGATATGCGGGCGATTTTAAAACACGCAGACCTGTCCATGGAGGTGGAAGCATAAGCGGAAAGCGATGGAATAACAACAGGCAACCAATCAATGTAAAAGGAGCCGGCATGGGTGCACGGTTTGTTGCATCGTATCGGGGAAACATTAGAGGGCGAAAAGCTTTTGGCGAACAGGGTTACGGTTATGCGGGTAGCGTAAGAACAGGCCGACCGATAAAAGGAGGCGGGAGCATAAGCGGGCAACCTAGAAATAATTTCTTTCAGCCTATTGATGTAAGAGCACCGGGCATAGGTGCACTTGGAGTTTCCACCTATCGGGGAAACCTGAAAGGCGTAAAAGCTTTTGGCGAACCGGGTTATGGCTATGCCGGAAACATTAAAACCGGAAGACCTGTGAAAGGAGGCGGAAGCATAAGCGGGCAACCCAGAAATAATTTCTTCCAGCCTATCGATGTAAGAGCCCCGGGCATAGGCGCACAGGGCATTTCTACTTATCAGGGAACCCTGAAAGGGGTAAAGGCCTTTGAGCAACCCGGCTATGCCTACTCGGGAAACATTAAAACAGGAAGACCTGTGAAGGGTGGTGGTAGTGTAAGCGGCAAACTTTGGAACAACCACAATTCCCCAATTCAGGGAAAATCATTTTTACCTGCCGCACTGAAAGTATCAATTTATTCGGGCAACATCAAAGCAAGAAGACCTGAGAAAGGCGGTGGCAGCGTGAGCGGTAAACTTTGGAACAACGACCAAAAGCCAATCATGGTTCAAATTCCGGTTACTGCCGAAGCCCGGAGCATTGGGTACAGTGGTTTTATCCGTCAAAAGCTATTCTCAAAAAAATATATTCATAACCCCAACGCCAAAGCCGAAGCGTTGAAAAAAGAACGGCCTGATAAATCCACCTATAGTATTGGTGGCATGGCTGTGCGTACGCCTGCCAAAGAATACGAACGCAATAAATTAGCTGCACTCGGAGCGCTAAAAGGAGAATCGGCCGGAAAAAATTCGTTGCGGGCTCTTGAATACAGTTCTAAAATTAAATTGGTTTGGATTAATGTCTTTGATAAAAATGTGAAACGCTCGGGCCGGGTGCCCATGAAAAAATACGTTCACAACCCAAACAGCAAAAAAGGTGCACTGATGGTTTTTGCTCCAAGCCGAGCCAATGCCCGGATCAAAGATTTGCAAGTCAATGTAAAAATGAGCAAGCCAAACGGAAAAAATTTACACCCCGATGCTCAGTTTGCCCACGGTTACCGCAACAATGTAAAGCAAGATCGCACGGTATTAATGAACTTGAAGTTGAAATGGGCCAAGCTTTTCAAAAAGAACGACACGCAACCGCGCGCAGTGAAAGAAAAAATACGCAAACCCCGCTACGACAAACGCGAACGCGATCTTTGGAAAGATTTATACGATTAAAATATTTCCAGCCGAATCACCATTCAAAATTAACCGTTTGTTTAAGTGCCTCGGATAGGCTCATCGCCACCGGGCATGTGATGGCCGCATTTTTTAATTTTTGTTTTTGAACATCGGTGGCGATCAAGTTTGGGTGTGAAAATGTGATTTTTATCTCTGCAATTTTACGCGGGTTGGCCGTCATAACTTTCACCACCTCGGTTTTCAATCCTTTTAAAACAACACCCTCGCGATTGGCCACCTGCCCCATAATGGTCATCATACAACTGCTTAATGCCGCGCTAACCAAGTCTGTGGGGCTAAATGCTTCTCCCCTCCCCTGGTTATCGGTGGGCGCATCGGTATGAATTGTTGACTGTGATTTTAAGTGAACCGCCTCTGTGCGTAAATCCCCCAAATAGGTTACCGTTGCCATAACATTTTCCATACAAACTCAATTTGATTTTTTTTCGTTAATCTTGGGGAGTAAATTTCCGAATAATTGAGGGTGTTGTGAAGCGAATCAGCAATATTTTATTAGCCGTATTTATTCTTTTTTCGGTGATTGTCTTGCCGGCTCAAACGCAGGACAGCTACGCGTACAATTCTGAATTTACCTGGGGCATCAACAAAAATTCATTCGGGGGGTTGATTGGTGGATTTACATTTAAGTCTGCCCGAAGGATCAACAAAAACATGTTCGAGACCTTTGGCCTTGAAATCATGAACGTAAAAAACCCACACGAAGTGCGCCTGCAATCTTCGTCCAGCGGAAATTATTTTTTATTTGGTAAGACTCATTATTTATACGCACTCCGCACACAATACGGGCGCGACATTATACTCTTCACCAAAGGGCCTCAACAAGGCGTAGAAGTTAAGGCTGTGTTTGCGGCCGGCCCAACCATCGGCATTGTTGCTCCCTATTACGTGCAAATAAGCGATCCTAGCTCTCCGTATTACAATACGGTGAATGTTCCCTATACAGGACCCAACGATCAGCCTTTCAATAATATTCAAGGTTCGGGAAGCTTGTTTCAGGGAATTGGCAATTCTAATATTCAATTGGGCGGGAATTTTAAAGTAGCATTGAATTTTGAATTGGGGGCAAGCAAAAATCAGGTGTCGGGGTTTGAGGCCGGGTTTTTACTCGATGCGTATTTTAAAAAAGTAAATTTGATGTATTCCGACCCCTCCACACCGGTAGAAAATTATTCGCTCTACCCCACGGTGTTCATCACGCTCTTTTACGGCAGCCGCAGATAAATTAAATCCGTTGCAACACGTGGCCCCTTTGGGCATCTAATTTCAATAAGATAAAAAGCAAAATTGTAAAACTCCACAGCGAAGAACCACCGTAACTGAAGAACGGAAGCGGAATGCCGATAACCGGAACCAGCCCGATGGTCATGCCGATATTTACCACAAAGTGGAAAAAGAAAATTGAAGCCACGCTGTACCCATACGCGCGGGTGAAACGGTTTTTCTGGCGCTCTGCCAAAAAAAGAATGCGCAACAAAAAAGCAACAAACAAACCAATCACAATAGTGCTGCCAATCCACCCGTGTTCTTCACCTATGGTACAAAAAATAAAATCAGTGCTTTGGGCCGGCACAAAATCAAATTTAGTTTGCGTGCCTTTCAAAAACCCTTTCCCAAAAAAACCTCCGCTGCCTATGGCAATTTTGGACTGAGTTACATTCCAGCCAAATCCCAGCGGGTCGGCATCGGGATTGATAAGCGCCTTAACTCTATTTTGTTGATGTGGTTTTAAAACATCTTTTACGATGTAGTCCACACTGGCGATCACGCCACTAATCATTAGGGCAGCAAGGGTAAGTGTAACGATCCGTTTGATTTTTTTTCTGCGGTCAAAAACAATAAGCAATACCAGGATTGCGCCAATCGCTACGTACAGATAAGTTGGATCCGGAACGAGCAGCGTTAAAATAAAAATCACTGCGGCACAAATGCCTACAATCAAAAGAAAAGGCGACATCCCTTCTCTAAAAAAAACCAAAATAAACGAAGCAAACACTAGGGCAGTTCCGGTATCTTTTTGAAGAAAGGTGAGCCCCATCGGCAAGCCTATTAAGACAAACAACAGGAATTGACTTCGTAAATTTTCCATCCGGAAGCCAACAGAACCGATAAACTTACCCACGGCAAGTGCCGTGATAAACTTTGCAAACTCCGAGGGTTGAATACCAAATGAGCCTATGCCGATCCATGCTTTGTTACCCCCTACTTCTTTGCCAATTACCGGAGTAAGCAACAATAAAAATAAAATCAACCCATAAAAAAAATAAGCAAACGTTTCGTAGAAACGCATGTCGATAATGGTAATAACAAACGCAACGAGAAAAGCGGCAACAATAAAAAGTAATTGACGACCTGAATTGAGCGACAAGTCAAAAACAGATTGATGGGTCTCGTCATAAACTGCTGCGTAGATGTTCAGCCACCCAAATAAAACAAGCGCTCCGTACATGAACACGGTTGTCCAATCGATAGTACCCGATAGGTCATCGTCTCGCCTCATACTCAATCTAAAAATTTCCCTGCCAAAACATAATCTTCCATGTATTGCCTACGCGTTTGTTTGAACAAATACCGTTCAATCATCAAGCTTGCAATGCTTGCCCCTGCCCGTGCGCCCTGCCCTGCATTTTCGACATAAACCGAGATGGCTATTTTTGGGTTATCGCGCGGAGCAAAGGCTATAAAAACAGAATGATCGGGGAAGGGTTCGTTTTGTACGGTTCCGGTCTTTCCGCATACAATTACATCGGGAAGTTTTGCATACCATTGTCCCGTTCCCGATTCCACCACTTGCTGCATCGCACTCACAGCTACTTTGAAATAGGTCGAGTCAACCGTAGTGTAATGTCGCAACGTGTATTGATGCAATGGCCTTCCTTCCTTACCTATAGCTTTGACCAGATGAGGTGTATAATAAAATCCGCGGTTGGCCACCGTTGCAGCAAAGTTGGCCATTTGCAAAGGCACCACCAGATTTTCTCCTTCGCCAATTGCAATAGAATAGATGTTCGAAAATTTCCACGGTTTGTTGTGGTATGCCCGATCGTATAGTTCCGGTGTTGGCACCAACCCGCTTTTCTCATTGGGCAGATCAATTCCAAGTTGGGTGCCAAAGCCAAAGCTCTTAATGTGTTTGTCCCATTCGGTGAGGCCGAGGCGTGTATCTTCGTACGTGTCGGTCGATTTGTTTTGGTTTAACATCCTGCGGAGCACGTTGTGAAAATAAGGATTGCAGGAGTTGGCAATCGCCCCTTGCAGGTCTTCAAACGAATGGTCTCCGTGGCAGTTGATAATCGTTCGGTCGCAGGGAATTCGTGTTTCAGGAATGATCACTTTTTCCTGCAGGGCCGTGAGTGCCTGTACTATTTTAAAAATTGAACCGGGGCGATACTGTGCCATCAACGGCCGGTTGAACAGCGGCTTCAGGGTATCGCTGCTGATCGTTTTAAAATTGGAACTGTATTTTTTACCGGTTAATAAATTGGGGTCGTACGATGGCCCCGAAACCAGGGCGAGCACTTCGCCCGATGAGGGTTCGATGGCTACAATGCTCCCCGCTTTACCTTTCATTAATTTTTCTCCATACTGCTGCAACTCCAGATCGATGCTGGAAACTAAATCTTGCCCCGGCACGGAAAGCGTATCGTACTCTCCATTATTAAATGATCCCTTTTCAATTCCCTTCACATTGCGCAGTTTAAATCGCACACCACGCTTCCCCCTCAGTTGCTCTTCGTAAAAAGCTTCGATACCGCTTTGCCCGATATAATCTCCCTGGCGGTAAATTCCGGTGGTGTCTTTTTTCAATTCTGTTTTGCTGATCTCGCTCACATACCCCAGCGCATTTGCCAATGCCGGAGATGTGTACGCACGCGTAGTTCTCGCCTGAATATAAAAGCCTGGGAACTCATCCAGCCGATCTTCTATCCTTGCCATGTCTTCGTTCGACAACCGTTCGATAAACCTCAGGGGCTTTACAGGCGAGTATTCTTTTTTTCGGGATTTAAGTTCTTTGAATTTTAATCTAAGCTCTTCGCGCGTTAGGTTAAACACCTCACAAAATTTAGCGGAGTCAAATTTTTTTACATCGTTTACGATAATTTGCAAATCAAATTCGGGAGTGTTGTAAACAATCAATTTTCGGTTTCGGTCGTAAATCAGTCCACGAAAAGGGTATTCAACTTGCCGTAAAATGGAATTGCTATTGGCCAGTTCGGCATAGTGGTTATCCACTACCTGAATAAAAAACAATTTTACAATGAAGGTCAGCCCAACCAACACAAACACCAACTGGAAAATTTCTTTTCTGCCCTCATTCATGTGCGCGCGCGATCTGACGTTAAGTACTGTAACAACACCATAACCAGCATAGTGAACATCATGCTGTTGATGGTCTTCAGCATCGAATACCAAAATAAAGTGCCTGCTGATTCAACCAGAAATAAAACCAAATGGTGAATAAAGACAAGGGGCAATGTGTAAACCAAAAACCATTGCAGCCCTTGTTCGGAAATTTTTGGAACGGCTCCCGCATCGTATCCGCCTTGTGGTGTAATTACACTTAGCCAATAGTTTCTGATGTACGCAATAAAAACAGTAGTGAACGCATGCAAGCCCAGGCTGTCGTAAAAAATATCGACTGTAAAGCCCATGATAAAACCCAAAAGCATCAATACTAAATTGTTGGTTTCTATGGGCATTAAAAGAATGAACGCCACATACAAAAAACAAAAACCTGAATTGAACAGCACCAGTTTTTTTAAAAAGGCTTGCGCGATTACGTACGCAAAAAAAGAAATGAAGAATATAATATTTGATCGTGTCATCTCGGTTCGCCAATGGTTATCAGTTCTAACGAATCTTTTTCTGCCTTACGTTTGGCGTTGATCACTTCCACAAAATTCAGCCTCCCAAAATCCTGACCAAGCTCTATTTTAATGTCGTAAAATAATGCTTCGTCACGCAGCTTAAATTCTTTGATCTTACCGATGAAAATGCCTGGAGGGAAAACGGCATTGTATCCGGATGTAACAACTGAATCGCCCACCAACGGTATTACATGCCGGGGGATGTACTTCAGGTCGATGTAGGAAGGATCGGTGCCATCCCATTGAATTGTTCCAAATTGGCCCGTGCGTTTTAGAACGCTCGAAACTTGATTATCAATATTCAGCAGAGAGATTAAAACAGCATAGTGTTTGGAAACCGATTTCACTTTGCCCACTGCCCCGAATGAGTTGGTTACAGCCATTCCAACTGAAATACCATCGGCTTGCCCCTGATCGATGGTGATAAAGTTTTTGTAGAATTTTGTTGAGTTGTTGATTACCCGCGCCTGGATGTACTGAAAATTTTTTTCTACGGAGGAGTCGGGGCGTTGGTGCAGTTGCATCCGGTAGAGGCGCTGGCTCTGCTCTTCAATTTTATTGAGCAACATCGCATTGTTGCGCGAAAGGGTTGCGTTGATATCGGCCAACAAAAAATATTCCCGGATGTTCTGCGCGGAAGTATTTAACCATGCCACAACACGATTGGATGAATTGAAGTATTTTGTGCTTTGGTACTGATTGTTGGCCACAATCAGCCAAGCACAAAAAAATTCTAACAACAAAAAAGTAAAGGAAGCCCTGTAGTAGTAAAGAAATTTAAATAGGCGTTCCATTCATCAAGTCATGAGCACTTTACGATAGTGGTTGATATTTTTCAGCGCTGCACCGGTGCCGCGCACCACAGCCCGAAGCGGATCTTCCGCAACATGAATGGGCAGTTTTGTTTTCAGTGCAAGGCGCTTGTCGAGCCCGCGCAGCAAGGCTCCACCTCCGGTTAGGTAAATTCCCTGCTCATAAATATCAGCCGACAACTCGGGGGGCGAAAGTTCGAGTGCCTTCAGTACGGCTTCTTCCAGTTTGGATACGGACTTGTCTAACGCAAACGCAATCTCCGAATAGGATATTTTTATTGTTTTCGGTATGCCCGTCATCAAATCGCGGCCACGGATTTCATAATCATCGGGCCCGTCATCCAATTCGGTCATGGCCGACCCGGCCTCGATCTTCACCCGCTCGGCCGATCGCTCACCTATCAATAAGTTGTGTTGCCTGCGCATGTAGTCGAGAATATCGCGGTTAAAAGTATCTCCGGCCACCCGTATGGATTGATCGCAAACAATACCCGACAAGGCAATCACGGCAATGTCGGTGGTGCCACCGCCAATATCCACCACCATGTTGCCCACGGGTTGTTCAATATCTATACCGGAGCCGATGGCAGCCGCAATCGGCTCGTAAATCATGTACACTTCTTTGGCGTTGGCGTGTTCGGCAGAATCTCTAACGGCACGTTTCTCCACCTCGGTAATGGCCGAAGGGATACAAATTACCATTCGAAGTGAGGGCGGAAAAAATCTGCGTCCCGTGTCGATCATTTTGATCAGGCCCCGGATCATCATCTCGGCCGCGTGGAAATCTGCAATAACGCCCTCTTTCAACGGGCGGATGGTGCGGATGTTGTCGTGCGTTTTCTCGTGCATCTGCATAGCATCGCGCCCAATGGCCAGCACCCGGTTTGAATTTTTGTCGATGGCAATAATGCTGGGTTCATCTACAACTACTTTGTCTTTGTGGATGATGAGCGTGTTTGCCGTGCCAAGATCTATAGCGATGTCGCTGGTGAAAAAGTCGAAAAGTGCCATGAAGAGCGTCCTCCTTTTTTGAAAAATTTAATTAACCCGAAATTAAAGAAATAATCACCGGATTTTTCACCAATTCAGCAAGAAACTTATAGATGTGCGATTATTCTCAATGCTTAAAATGCCTGAAGCCCGTAAAGACCATAGCCATGTTGTGGTTGTTACAGAAATCAATGGAGTCTTGATCTTTGATGGAGCCTCCCGGCTGAATCACCGCAGTGATGCCGTGCTGGCTGGCGATCTCAACACAATCGGGAAATGGAAAGAAGGCATCGGATGCCATCGCTGCTCCGTTCAAATCGAAACCGAACGACTTTGCTTTTTCAATCGCCTGCTTCAACGCATCTACACGGCTGGTCTGGCCAACACCGCTCGAAAACATCTGCCCCTCAACCGCCAGAATGATGGTATTCGACTTGGTATGTTTGCAAATTTTACTGGCAAATAGGAGCGCGTTTGTTTCCTGTTGCGTTGGAGCGCGCCTGGTCATCGTTTTCAAGTCTGCTTGCGAATCGGTATGCAAGTCCAAATCTTGTTCGATCACTCCGTTGAGTAAACTCTTGAATTGTTTTGCAGCTGTGAGATTTTGTTTTTGTTTGAGGATGATCCGGTTTTTTTTCGACTTCAATAATTCTAACGCGCTTAGATCAAACTCGGGGGCCACTAAAATTTCGAAAAAAAGTTTGTTGATCTCTTCGGCTGCCTGCAAATCAATTTTTTTGTTCGTAGCCAAAACACCTCCAAAGGCAGAAACCGTATCCGCTTGAAACGCTTTGAGGTAAGCTTCTTTAACCGAAGATGCGGTGGCCACTCCGCAGGCGTTGGTGTGCTTGATGATGACGAAGGCCGTTTCATCAAATTCCTTAATTAGGTTTATGGCCGCATCAACATCTACTAAATTATTGTACGAAAGTTCTTTGCCGTTAAGCTGATCGAAAAGTTTTTCCAGTTCGCCAAAATATACTCCTCGTTGATGCGGGTTTTCGCCATAGCGTAGTGCTTTTCCGTTTGGATAACTCGACTTAAAACTAATGATGTTTTGTTCTTGATTGAAATACGTGAAAATAGCGGAATCGTAGTGCGAGGTAACCTCGAAGGCCAACGCGGCAAATCTTTTTCTGTCGGCCAAATCGGAAGAACTATTTTTGGTTTTCAGCAATTCCAAAACCTCGGCATATTGAGCGCGCGAAGAAACGATGAGCACATCCTTAAAATTTTTGGCTGCCCCGCGAATCAGTGAAATACCACCGATGTCTATTTTCTCAATAACGTCTTCCTCGCCTCCGCCTTTGGCAACGGTCTCTTCGAACGGGTACAAGTCAACGATTACCAAGTCGATGGGTGCGATCTTAAATTCTTCTGCTTCTTTCACATCTCCCGATTCCTCCCTTCTATAAAGTATTCCGCCAAATACAGCCGGATGAAGCGTTTTCACCCGTCCGCCAAAAATCGATGGATAACCCGTCAGTTGCTCTACGGGCGTTACTTGGTAGCCCAACTTCTCAATAAACTCCTGAGTGCCACCGGTAGAAATAAATTCTACGTTTTGTTTGGCCAACTCGTGCACAATGGCATCCAGCCCATCTTTGTAAAAAACTGAAACCAGGGCGCGGGTAATTTTCTTTGAAGTCATAGTATTTTGGAGGGTCAAATGTACTTAGATGAATCCTATTTCTGATACTACTCGCGGCAATTCAAATTTGGCTTTCCATTTCAATAGAGGCTGCCCGAAGTCTGTTGAAAAAAGTGGGGGTCAAACAGTTGTTAGCTGAAATATTTAAGAAAAAGCTGCTGCCTCATTTGCGTAGTAAAAAAAATTCTGTTTTATTTGACCCAATGAACACCGTACAGCGATTTTATTTTTGGTTTTACTTTTTTCAATCCCATCGGGACTTGAGGTAAAATCGCTTTGTAAAAGGAAAAACAGACAAACGAAAACATCAGAGAGTCCCGGCAAAAACCGGGACTTTTTATTTTATATAAAAAGAGAAAAAGATCACATGCGTAAACCAGAGAAATTAAAAATAGCCATTCAGGGGATATCCACCTGCTTTCATGAAGTTGCCGCCCGCGAATATTTTCAAGATGCGATAGACCCGGTGGAGTGCCTCACGTTTCACAAGCTTTGCGAATCGCTGAAAAAAAATGAATGTGATTTCGCCATGATGGCCATTGAGAACACCATTGCCGGAAGCATCCTCCCCAACTATTTCCTGCTTCAAGAATATAAATTCTCCATTGTGGGAGAAATCTACTTGCCGATTCATCTTCATCTGCTGGCATTGCCGGGCGCACAACTCACCGACATCAAAACCATTGAAAGCCACCCCATGGCCATCCGCCAGTGTTACGATTTCTTACATAAGCTAAACGGAATAGAGCTGCGCGAAAGCGATGACACGGCAATATCCGCCCGAAAAGTAGCCGAGAAAAAAAATAAAGCTACGGCAGCCATAGCCAATGAGTTTGCGGCCGAGCGGTTCGGCCTGACTATGCTTGCGCGCAGAATTGAAACTCATAAAAAGAATTTTACAAGATTCTTGGTGTTGTCGCGTGCAGCAAAAAGTAAAGAAGAGAGCAACAAGGCTTCGCTGTGCTTTGAAGTTTTTAATGAAGTGGGTAGCCTTGCCGATGTGCTCACCGTTTTTAAAACCAACCAAATCAACCTGAGTAAAATCCAGTCCATACCCGTAATTGGCAAGCCGCGCGAATATTCTATTCATGTAGATGTAGAGTGGGCACACCGAAAAAATTATGAAGCTGCCATGAAGCAGGTGCAAAAACAAACACACAATTTAAATGTGTTTGGCGAGTATAAGAAAGGGAAGATTGAGTACAAGTAAAATAGACACAAGACATTAAGTCGTTAGCCATAAGACAATGATAGAGTTTGCAAAAAGAATACAAGGTGTTGAGGAGTATTACTTCAGCAAAAAGTTGGCGGAAGTACGATCGCTCGATACTCCTGAATTGAGAATCATCAACCTGGGCATCGGCAGTCCTGATCTTGCTCCGTCCGGAAATACGATTGAGGCGTTGATCGCTTCGGCCAAAAACCCCGCCCATCACGGCTACCAGAATTACAAAGGCATACCCCAACTGCGCGAAGCCATATCGGGGTTTTACAAAAAGATTTATTCAGTGCCACTCCATGCGGAATCGGAAATTCTTCCGCTTATGGGTTCGAAGGAAGGCATCCTGCACATTTGTATGGCCTTTGTAAACGAAGGCGATGAGGTGTTGATTCCGGATCCGGGATACCCCACGTATGCCTCTGCTGCAAAACTCACCGGTGCAAAAACGGTTACCTACGAAATGAAGGAGGCGTTAAACTGGGGCATCGATATTTCTGCGCTTAGAAAAAGAGATCTATCGAAAGTGAAGATCATGTGGGTAAACTTTCCGCACATGCCCACCGGGCGAGTAGCTACGATAACCGAACTGAAAGAACTTGTAAGCCTTGCCCGCGAAAACAATTTTTTAATTGTAAACGATAACCCCTACAGTTTAATCCTTAACGAAAATCCACTCAGCATTTTATCGGTTGAGGGTGCGCACGAGGTTGCACTTGAGCTGAACTCGCTGAGCAAATCGCACAATATGGCAGGCTGGCGCATCGGCTGGGCAGCAGGCCGTAAAGAATATATCGATGCCGTGCTGCGCGTGAAAAGCAATATGGACTCCGGAATGTTTTTAGGTTTGCAACATGCCGCTGTCGAAGCGTTGACAAATGGAGATGACTGGTTCACTACGCAAAATTCGATTTATCGAAAAAGACAAAAGCTTGCATTCAAAATCTTGGATGAATTGAATTGCAGTTATTCCTCAAAACAATCGGGATTGTTTGTGTGGGCAAAAGCCCCCGATCAAATCGCTGATGTTGAAAAATGGATTGACAAAATTCTATATGCAACGAAAATATTTATCACTCCGGGGTTTATTTTCGGTGACGCAGGGAAAAGATTCATTCGTATTTCGCTTTGTGCAAGTGAAGAGAAATTGAACGAAGCATGGGAAAGGATTAATCGTTACAAATTATCCGTTAATCGGAAAAACTCACAATCGACAATTAACGGATAAAGAAAAAATGAAAGTAACAATTATTGGTTTGGGTTTGATCGGTGGTTCGATGGCCATCGCACTCCGAAAAAGCGGAATGGCCACATCCTTGTTGGGCATAGATCTAAGCCCTGCGCATGCTGCCAAAGCGGTGCAGTTGGGTATTGTGGATCGAATGATTTCTGAAAATGAATTGTCGCAAAGCGACTTGGTGATTATTTCCATTCCGGTGGATGCCTGTTGTGTGCTTTTGCCAACCGTACTGAATTTAATCAGCCCCACTGCCGTGGTGATGGATATGGGGTCGACAAAAAACCTGATTTGCAAAACGATAGCCGCACACCCAAACCGCCAACAATTTGTAGCCGCACATCCCATAGCGGGCACAGAATTTTCGGGGCCAGAGGCTGCGTTCTTCGGTTTGTTCGAGGGAAAAACCAACATTGTATGCGAGCGCGGAAAATCTTCAAGTTACGCGTTGGGTGTCGCTCAAAAAGTTTTTGACTCGGTGGGCTTAAAAACCATTTTCATGGAACCCGAAGAGCACGACAAGCACGTGGCCTACGTTTCGCACCTCTCTCACGTAAGTTCTTTTTTACTCGGCCAAACCGTACTCGATATAGAAAATGACGAAAAAAATATTTTCGACCTTGCCGGAAGCGGTTTCGCCTCTACGGTGCGGTTGGCCAAAAGTTCGCCCGATATGTGGGCTCCTATTTTTGAACAAAATGCAGAGTATTTAAGTCAGGCGTTGCTGGAGTACATCATGCACTTGCAAAAATTTCAGTATTTTTTACAAAAACGAGATACCAAAGAACTTCATAAGATTATGACAAAAGCCAATGACATTAAACGAATTCTAAAAAATTAATGACATTCTTTAATCAGAGAGCCAACTAACTATAAACTATCTCATAAACTTAAACACATAAACTTACTAACGAACATGAAGAAAGGATTAGAACTGCAATCGATCAAGAGTTGGATGAACACCGAAAAGCCCATCATCATCAGCGGGCCATGCAGTGCAGAAACCGAAGAGCAAACCGTGGCTACCGCAAAACAAATTGCAGCCACCGGCAAAGTACATGCCTTGCGTGCCGGCATTTGGAAACCCCGCACAAGGCCCGGGCAATACGAGGGCGCGGGCGATATTGGCCTGCAGTGGCTCATGTCTGCAAAAAAAGAAACCGGATTACCCGTAACCACAGAAGTTGCAAATGCCGCACACGTTGAGGCGTGCCTGAAAGCCGGTGTAGATATTTTATGGATAGGCGCACGCACCACCGTAAATCCGTTTTCGGTACAAGAAATTGCAGACTCCCTGAAAGGCGTTGACATTCCGGTGATGGTAAAAAATCCGGTGAACCCCGACCTAGAACTTTGGATAGGTGCGCTCGAACGATTGAACAAAGCCGGCATCAAAAAAATGGCTGCCATCCACCGCGGGTTTTCTTCGTTCGAAAAAGGGCCGTTCAGAAATCTACCCATGTGGGATATCGCCATTGAATTGAAAACGCGTTTTCCCGAGCTTGATATCATCTGCGATCCGAGCCACATTTCGGGCAACCGCGATCTCATTGCATTCATTTCGCAAAAAGCACTCGATCTCGACATGGCAGGTTTGATGATCGAAAGCCACATCAACCCCGATGCGGCCTGGAGCGATGCCAAGCAGCAAGTTACACCGGCTGTGCTCGGAAAAATTATCAGCGAACTGGTGGTACGCAAAACTTCGAGCGAGGATAAAACATTTAAAGATACACTGAGTCTGCTGCGCGAACAGATTGACCAGATTGACGATGAGGTTATGCAAAAATTGGCGCAGCGAATGAAAATTTCTGAAAAGATTGGCCAGTACAAAAAAGAAAACAACGTAACTATCCTTCAGGTAACCCGATGGGAAGAGATTATACACACACGCATTGCGCTGTGCAAAGCCATGGGGTTGAGCGAAGAGTTTACCACCGAATTGCTAAAATTGATTCACCACGAATCGATACAAGTACAAACAAAAGTGATGAACCAGATGAAAGCGAGAGTATGATATCACCTAAATTCAACTATAAAAGCCGTACTATAATTATTAATTCAGCTTGAATACAGCATATCAACCAAGCCATTCGTGTAAAGCAGAATAAGAGCTTCCCTAAATAATTTGCTGACTTTTTTCGCTTTCAATCATTTTCTAACTGATGAGATTCTTTCTAAATCGTCACGTAAAAAATTCTATTCCTTTTACAGTGGAATTCTCATAATTTCATAAAAATTTATTCACATGAACTTCAAACTCTTATTGTTCGCACTAGTGTGCGCAACGGCTGGCGCGCAAAATCCGTTGTGGCTTCGATACCCGTCCATCTCTCCCGATGGCACGCAGATTGTCTTCACCTACCAGGGTGATTTGTATACGGTAAGCACAACTGGCGGCAAGGCTTCTCCTATCACTATTCATCCGGCACACGACTTTATGCCAGTGTGGACACCCGATGGAAAAACAATAGCGTTTGCGTCTGATCGTTACGGCAACTTTGATGTCTTTGCAGTTTCAGCATCAGGAGGGATGCCCACCCGGCTGACCCACCATTCTTCAAACGATTACCCCACATCGGTTTCACCCGATGGAAGGGATATTTTATTTAATTCAACCCGTATGGACTTGGATGCCTATGCCGATTTCCCCAATCGAGCAATGCCGGAGCTCTACAGGGTTTCCGTAAATGGCGGACGCAACGTATTGGTGCTTACTACACCATCCGAAGCTGCAGTCTATAATGCTGTTGGAAATAAAATTTACTTTCAAGACCGCAAAGGCTATGAAGATCCATGGCGCAAACATCATCAATCTTCCATCGCCCGCGATATCTGGGTGTACGATTCAAAAACGGGAAGTTACACTCAGCTCACCACGTTTGCAGGGGAAGACCGCAACCCGGTGATCGATGCCCAGGAAAATTTCATGTACTACCTCAGCGAAGAAAGTGGCTCTTTCAATATACACCGTCTTGGGTTGAAGGCATCGAAAGAGAAAACTCAGGTTACTGATTTTAAAAAACATCCAGTTCGCTTCCTGTCAATTTCTTCTAATGGAATCCTTTGCTTCTCGTTTGATGGAGAAATCTATACGCTTCGTCAGGGAGAGCAACCAAAAAAGGTGGACATAAAAATTCAAACCGAAGCAAAATTGAATCCTTATGAGATTGTGTCTATAAACAGCGGAGCAACCGAACTATCAGTTTCACCAAATGGGAAAGAAGTTGCGTTTGTAGTGCGGGGCGAAATTTTTGTGACCTCCGTAGAGGGCGGAGCAACAAAAAGAATCACTAATACGCCCGAACAAGAACGAAGTGTGAATTTCAGCAAGGACGGAAAGAACCTTGTTTATGCAGGTGAACGCAATAACAACTGGAATGTCTATAAAACATCAATCGTAAGAAAAGAAGAACCTTATTTTTATGCCTCTACCGTTTTAAAAGAAGAACCGTTGGTTACCACCGGTGCGGAGGAATTCCAACCCGAATTTTCTCCCGATGGAAAAGAAGTAGCCTACCTCGAAGACCGCACTACCTTGAAAGTGATTAATCTGGCAACTAAAGCTACCCGAACTATTTTGCCGGGCAATAAAAATTATTCTTACAGCGATGGCGATCAATACTACAGTTGGTCACCTGATAGTAAGTGGTTCTTGGTTGAATTCCTTCCGGAAAACCATTGGATTGGTGAAATCGGACTGGTGAGTGCAACGGGCAATGACGCGGTCATTAATCTTACCAAGAGCGGTTTCAACGATGGAAACGCACGCTGGATGATGAAAGGCAAAATGATGCTTTGGTTCAGCGACCGCGATGGTATGAAAAATCACGGCAGCTGGGGGGCCAGCCGTGATGTGTACGGAATGTTTTTCACACAAGACGCGTTTGATCGCTTTCGCCTCAATGAAGTAGATTACAAACTGCTGAAAGAAAAAGAGGATAAAGACAAAGACAAGGAGGAAAAAGCAAAAGCCTCTGCCAAAGATGCTGAAGAAAAGACCGATGCCATTGTCATTGACTTCAATGGCCTAGAAGACCGCAAGGCAAAACTCACCATCCATTCCTCGTTGTTGAATGACGCGATTATCTCTGCCGATGGCGAAAATTTATACTACCTCGCGCGGATGGAAAAAGGGATAGACCTGTGGATGACCAACCTGCGCACGCACGAAACAAAAATTCTGACGAAACTGGGAGAGAATGCAGGTTCGCTGTCTTTGACCAGTGATGGGAAAAAACTCTTTGTGCTGGCTGACGGGAAGCTCTACAAGGTTGAAACGGAGTCCGGGAAAAAGGAGCCCATCATAATTAATAGCGAAATGCAACTCTTCAAACAACAGGAGCTTGCTTACATTTTTGATCATTCGTGGCGCCAAATGCTGAAAAAATTCTACAGAACTGATATGCAGGGCGTAGACTGGGAATTCTATAAAAAAGAATACGCCAAATTCCTTCCGCACATCAGCAACAACTGGGAATTTGCAGAAATGCTAAGCGAAATGTTAGGCGAACTCAATGCTTCGCATACAGGCTGCCGCTACACCCCTGATACTAAAAACGGGGATGCCACCGCCTCTCTGGGCATCGTCTATGATCAAAATTTCGCTGGAGAAGGTATGCGCATTTCATCTGTTCTAAAAAGGGGGCCGTTTGACCGGGCAGATTCAAAAGCAAAAAAGGGAACAATCATCGAGAAAATAGATGACGATTACATTTCATCAACCGCTGATATCTACAAATACCTGAACCGCAAAGCGGGAAAAAATACGTTGATTACTTTATTTGACCCCGCTACTAAAAATCGATGGGAAGAAGTAGTAAAGCCCGTTGCCTTATCGCAGGAAAACGAAATGCTGTACAGGCGATGGGTAGAAAACCGGGCAAGAGAAGTAGATAGCCTTTCGAAAGGAAAAATAGGATACATCCATGTACGGGGAATGAACGATCCCAGTTACCGTGTGGTGTATGAAGAGGCCCTTGGTAAATATGCCAATAAGGAATCCTTAATTGTTGACACCAGATCAAATGGCGGAGGCTGGTTGCATGAAGATCTCTCCAATTTTTTGAGCGGAAAAAAATACATTGACGTAATTCCACGAGGCCAATACATCGGGTTCGAGCCGCAGTTCAAATGGACCAAGCCATCTGCAGTGCTGATTGGCGAAAGCAATTATTCTGATGCGCACATGTTTCCATATGCTTATGATGCCAAGGCCCTGGGCATGACCGTAGGAATGCCTATTCCGGGAACAGGAACAGCGGTGTGGTGGGAACAGCAAATTGATCCAACTCTCGTATTTGGAATTCCGCAAGTGGGTATGGTAGGAGTCGATGGAAAGTACCTGGAAAACACTCAACTTGAGCCAACGTACAAAATCAAAAACCATTATGAAATGCTGGTGAAAGGCCGTGATGAACAAATTGAAAAAGCGGTAGAACTGCTTATCCGAAAATTGGCACTGAAGCCCGCACCGGACAAAATTATTCAGTTAGAAAAAAAGAAGAATTAAATTATTTTTTAATATTCGTACAAAAAATCAGGTCATGAAAAAGTTCTTACCTATCCTTTTGATTGTTTCTAATGTTGGCTTTGCACAGAAATATTCGGGCGATAGTTGGGCTGCCGTTAACAGCAAAGGCAGTGGCACACTTGGGGTAGTCTATTACCCGCAAGCCGGTTTGATCTACGAAGAAGGGGGAAAAATGAAAGGTGTTTGTGCCGAGTTACTCACGGAGTTTACTGCGTTTGTTCAAGCCAAATACAATAAAAAAATCACGGTAAAATACCTTGGCGCAGAAACGGTGTTCAACAATTTTTTGAAAGTATGCCAAACCACCCCCAACATTCTCGGTGTAACAAATGTAACCGTTACGGAAGAGCGGAAGAAAATTTTAAAATTCACCCCTGCTTTTCTTTCAAACGAGGAAACTCTGATTACTCATAAAAATGCACCTTCGGTTGAAAGTGCTGGAAAAATTTCTGCTCTGCTAAAAGGATACTCTGCCAAAGTAATTGGCGGGAGTGTGCATGTAAAATACATGGATCAACTTAAATCGGAAAACTTCCCTGCTTTACAAATTTCTACGGGGCCATCGGGCCCCGAGATTCTGAAAGAAATTTCTACCAACCCCAAATTATTTACGATTCTGGATTTCACCGAATATGTTGACGCCACTCGCAAACATCTTCCTGTTAAAAAACAAAATATTCAAATTGGTGAGCCTCAGGAATTGGCTTTCGTAATGTCAAAACAAACCGACTGGGATAAAATTTGGGCTGAATTTTTAACTCCGGAATTTCGCAAGAGCGAGAAATATCGAAAAGTCATTGCCAACAACCTTGGTCAGGTCTATTTGAGTATCCTGAAATAGATTTTAAGTTACTGATGTAACTCAAACTATTAAGTTTGGTTGCCGGGTTGTCCAAAGGACTCCTTCGGAGAGCTTGTCGAAACCTCATTTAGGGGAAAGGTGACAATGCTACGTAACTAATAATCTATAATCAGTGGAGGTTATCGAGTCTGCGCAATTTCACCGCTTTCCATCCGGTTGTGGCTACAACCACCAGCGTCATCATTCCACCAAAAATTACAGACGGAACGGTGCCCATCAGTTTTGCAACCACTCCCGATTCGAAAGATCCGATTTCGTTGGATGAACCCACAAAAATACTGTTGACTGCGGAAACCCGGCCTTTCATATTTTCGGGTGTAAGGGTGTGGATCATCGTGCTGCGGGCAATCACACTTACGCAATCAAACCCACCGCTCAACACCAGCAAGACCATAGAAAGCCAAAACCATTCGGAGAGGCCAAACCCGATCATGCAAAAACCAAAGCCCGCTACACAACCGAGCAAAATTTTGCCCATGTATTTTTTGATGGGGTGATGCGTGATGTACACCGCCATGAGCAACGCACCAACCCCAGGTGCCGCTCGCAGAAATCCTAAACCGATGGCACCCACGTGTAAAATTTCATCCGCAAATATGGGAAGCAACGCCACGGCACCACCAAACAAAACAGCAAACAGATCGAGTGTGATGGCACCGAGTATTATTTGGTTGCTGAACACAAATTTTATTCCCGATTTTATCTTAGGCCAGATGCCTTCCTCTTCCGTAACCGGTGGCAATGGTCTGCGCGGAATAAGGAAGTAGCACGCCAGGGCAACCACGGTAAGTGAGACATCAGCCGTATAGGCTGCCGTTATTCCAAAAAAACCGTAGATCAGTCCCCCGATCGTAGGACCCACAACAGCTGCGCCTTCCCATATCGTGCTGTTCCAGGTAATTGCGTTTTGGTACAGCGAGCGGTCAACCAACTGCGGCATGAATGAAAAATTGGCGGGCGACAAAAAACCGCGAGCTATACCGCTTACAAAAATGACAACGTAAATAGCATGGGGGCCATGTTGTAATAAGAATGCTCCAATATTTAGCGTGAAGAAAAGCAGCGCTGCCGAACAAAGCACCAACGTAATTACACAGATAAGTATAATTTTTTTTCTCTCCACTACATCGGCAAGGTGGCCCGCATAAAGCGAAACGCCAATGGCCGGAATGGCTTCCGTCAACCCGATGAGCCCCAACGAGAGTGGGTCTTTGGTGATTTCATAAATCTGCCACCCCACTACCACGGCCTGAATCATAATTGCCAATGTGATGAACAACCTCGATAAAATGAACAAGCGGAAATCGCGCACCTGCATAGCGGCATAGGGATTGTAAGGTGTGGAATTATCCATTAAAATTTAAAGGTAGAGTTAATGGCTTCAACGGCTTGCTTTCTACGGGTTTCGCGTTCGCCAGAAATTTCAAAAAACGGAACTCCTGTAGCAGTAATTTCTTTTTTATAAATCTGCCAAAAGTGTTCGCGTTTGTCGGGGTGCTCGCGCTGCGGGTCATCTGCCCAAGGTATGTCTACTTGGGTGAGCAGGTACAGCTCGTATTTTCGTTCTGTTATTTTTCTTAAAATATCGGGGTCGCAGTTTCCGTATTTATATTCACTCCACACTTTAATCACAATCAGGTTGGTGTCGCAAATTAAAATCCGGTTTGCTTCGTAGATCCATTCGTCTTCCATGCGAAGTTGCCCGTGGGCAATCTTCAGCAAATCGATTTGATCGTACGCGCGCCCCAGCTTATTTAAATAGGCACGTGCGTATTCTTCTACCCACGGAGTTTGATAGTGTTGTGCCAAAAATTGCGATAAGTCCGTCTTCCCGGTACACTCCGGACCGATTACACAGACTTTTTTTATTTCATGGCTATTTTCGCGGGTAACCCTCATGTCTCTTTTTCAGCAAATTACTTTCGAATCAAGAGAAAAAAAATTCTTTGGCAAGGATACCAGTTCCTACCACCAACGTAAACCAGCCAAATGTTTTTCTAAGAAATAATGCGGCAATCCTTCGAGAAATAAAGTTGCCGGCTAAAATACCGATCACTGCAAGCAAAGAGATGGTGATTAAAAATTGCCATTCAATAGTTCGATTGAATAAGTCACCGACAAAACCGGTGAGTGAATTGATGGCAATGATAAACAACGATGTGCCCACGGCAGTTTTAAACGGCAACCCCGTAAGAAATACCAACGCTGGAATAATTAAAAACCCTCCGCCTGCGCCCACCAACCCGGTGAGAAAGCCGATTAGCGTTCCCTCTACAATAACCAGAAAGACCCTGAACTTTTGGTTATCCGATTTTACTTCTTTCTTTTTCCGGATCATCTGGAACGATGCCAGTACCATCAGCAAGGCAAACGTGCCCAACAGCAATTCGCGTTTGGTGAAAACAAAATCGTTTGATTGAATCAGTATGTTCGGAATGGCAGGTACAATCCATTTTCGTGTTAAAAAAATTGCCGCGATAGAGGGGATGCCAAACAAAATTCCCGTTCTAAGGTTAACCAGATTTTCGCGGTACTTGGGTATCGCCCCGGCAAAACTGGTGACACCCACTACAAAAAGTGAATACGCTTGAGCCAATACCGGCTCCACATGAAACAAGTAAACCAAAATAGGTATTGATAAGATTGAGCCACCACCGCCCAACAACCCCAACACAACTCCTACCATCACCGAGCACACGTAACCAATAATATCAAGCACAAATTTTATTGTTTGGATAAATCGATAACAAACGAATCGGGAAACTGAGTTTTTACTCCACTCACAAAAACAGAAGCTTTTTCGTGCGATGAAAACGGCCCAAGAATCAAACTGTAGAATTTCACTCCGTTGATTACTTTCACCTGCACTATCACTCTTTTCTTGTATGTACTTTTTAAATGATCAGTGATGCGAAATAAATTTGCCAACTCTTGATACGTACCGAGTTGTGCGCCAAAGCCTTTTAGTTTTGCCTTTGAAATATCGAAGTTGTAAAATTCTTTTTCGTCTACGGTAACATGGTCAACCATCACCGGCTGTGTTTTGCCTTTTCCATCTCCTTCATCAATCACTTCAATACTCACTTCGGCAACACCTTGATTAAAGAATTTCAGTTTTTCGGCAGCCGCTTTGGAAAGATCGATCACTCGCCCCTCTACAAAAGGCCCGCGGTCGTTGATGGTAACGTCTACTGTTTCGTGGTTAGCAAGATTGGTCACTCTCACCACCGTGCCAAACGGAAGCGATTTGTGTGCCGCAGTAAATTTATGAGCGTGGTACTTTTCTCCACTGGCCGTGGGGCTACCTTCAAACTTATCGGCATAAAACGATGCTTTGCCGGTTTGAATCTGAGCTTGCGAACTACAAACTGTAAAAACTAAAAAAAGTAGTGAATAAAATTTCATGCAATAAAATTACTAAGCTTATACGGATGTACAAGTTGAAAAAATGTTTCGCTTCTTAAATCCATTCTAATTTCTCTACCGTTTTTTCGGTAATTACCTCTCCCGTATGTTTGGTTTGTTTCGGTTCGATAAGCACCAAGTGAACTTCTTCTTCTCCCTGAGTGTAGGGTCGGTGCTGCGTGCCTTTCGGAACAATCAAAACTTCTCCGGGTTTCACTTCTACCGTTTTATCGTTGAAGTCGATGAACAGTGTTCCTTGCTGCACCATAAAGAGTTCGTCTTCCTCATCGTGTTGATGCCAAACAAATTCTCCTTTCACTTTGGCTAGCTTTATATAATTGTCGTTAAGCTCACCGATGATATAAGGATGCCAATGCTCGTTGACCTTAGAAAATTTTTGTTTCAGATTGATTGTTTCCATTATTGAGAAGAGATTGGCATGAAAATTAAGAAAAAATAGGATACGCCTTTGTCTATTTTATACCGAATACTGGGGGTTGGTTTTTGAAGGCTATTCCTCGTTATTCGTTGCCACTTAAAAAGCCAACGCCATGAAAATAATTTGTTCCCTTGCCATCGTTTTAACGTTAGCAGCCTGTGCCGATCGTAAAGCCGAAATCAAAGAGGCTATGCATCAATTCGACAAAATGTCGCTACAAATGAATGCTGACTTGATTGCCGACACCTACACCGCCAACGGAGTACTCAGCGGCAAAGGCATGAAGAAATTTGTGGGCCGCGACTCCATTCGAAAATTTTTAAAATCGTTTAATCCGTCCGACATCAATTTAATTTCGTATGAAACAAAAGCATCTTCGATCTCTTTCGCGGGCGACACCGCCATTGTAGATGGAACCTACGCGCAAAAAGCAATGCTTGCCCAAGGCGATACCGGGGTTTATACCGGCAAACTCACGGCTAAATGGTTAAAAGAAAACAACCGGTGGCTTATTGCAAACATGTACACCGTTTTCGACAAGCCCAAGGCTTCCACTAAAACCGTTTTGCTGAAACAATTAAAAACCACCCACAACGACAAGCAGTGGTTTGTGCCCGCCAATATTGCGTCCGAGGGTCTTACGGCAAAGCAAGCCATGTGGAAAGACGGCAGCGGCAACCACTCGGTAGGCCAACTTGTTTTTCATCTCTTCTATTGGAACGAACGCCTGTTAAAGCAATTTAACAACGAACCTGTAGATAAGTTTAGCGGCAACAACGAAGAGACTTTCGACAAGTTTGATGAAAAACAATGGAGTGAGTTGGTTAAAAAACTGGATGATAATTTACTGGCGTGGGAAGCCGCCATAAAAAAAGCCGATGAAGAAAAACTAAACGATTGGTATGAAAACATCGCGAACATGAATGTCCATAATGCGTATCATACGGGGCAGATCATTTTCGTAAGGAAACTTCAGGGAAGTTGGAATCCTGAAAAAGGGGTTAAGTAAAGCGCAAGAATTTAACCTTCTCGGGTTTTCTTTGTGGCTTCTGAATTGAGTGCCGGTGTTTCCGTTTTGATAAACGAGTGAACCACAAAGGTGATGAACAGCCCCAACGCACAACCGGCAATAACCGCCCCCACACGGCTTGCGGCCGAACCCCATCGTGTGGGAGTATCGTGATGAAGCAAAATTATTATCACAGCGGCCAACGTGGACCTTGCCGCAATGTTAAGTTTTAGCCAATCGCATATTAAAAGTGCAACGGCTGCTCCTGTTGCAATATTCCAGGGGCTCGGTAGTTGCACCCAGAGCAAAAGCAAACCTACGCCCGCGCCAACCAGGTTTCCTTTGATCCGAGTCAACGCCAACTCCAAGGCATCTTTCCCTTCGGGCGAAAGCACCAACATCACCGAAATCAAACTCCAGGAATAATCTATCCATTCGTGAAAATAAACTGAAACCAACGAACAAAGCAATATGCCCAACACACATTTGGCCATGTAGATAATCAGCGTTTTATATCGAGGCAATAATTTCATATAGAGTGTTCGTTTGCGTTCGACCCAGTGTACATTTTTGAAACTGATTGAACCAAAAAATCAATTTTCAACTCATTTCTAATTGGCTCGTCATTTGTATAGATCAGTTAACACAACTTTATGAAAACCTTAATTGCTGTAGTTCTTTGGTGTATTCTTTTTGCGTTATGTTGGCCTTTGGCCATAGCCTTTCTTTTTTTATTTCCACTGGTTTGGCTTGTCTTGCTTCCATTTAAAATTATCGGTTTTACACTTGAGGCTTTGTTTAAATTTATCGGTGCAATTTTACTATTGCCCTTTCGTATTTTGGGAATCAAATAGTTATTTTTTTCCAATCCAACCCAAGTGGGTGTGCTTGAAGTTGTCGGAGAATTTCAATCCATAACCGAGCATCCGATCCATTGCACTGTGGCCAAACAAAATAATTCCGGCCAGTGTTACATGAGGAACTGCAAAATAAAATCCGACAGCGGTTACTGCTATCGCAAGCCCTTGGTGATGCGCTGTGTTGTAAACCGCTGCGCCTACTTTAGTGTTAAAGAGGTAACCGATCATGCTTATGTCGGGAACAAGCAGCCATACAAAGAAAACCCATCCGGCATACCCTAAATACAAACTCAACCAATATGCTCCAATAAACTTTGCTGCGTCTTCAAGTTTTAATAAAACAGTCATATAAAATATCTTTCAGAAAATTATTTCTTCATAAACATGTAGTCGGTACTTAAATTTAGCATGGCTTGCAGGCCGGTGATAAACCCGCGCTCATCAATCATAAAATCAGGAGTATGATGAGCCGGAATTACATTCGAATCAACATGGGTTGGCT
Organism: Bacteroidota bacterium; assembly: GCA_018267285.1. Classification (GTDB taxonomy): domain Bacteria; phylum Bacteroidota; class Bacteroidia; order Cytophagales; family Cyclobacteriaceae; genus ELB16-189. The sequence goes on from JAFDYU010000004.1 coordinate 69,258, forward strand.
TAGCTCCCACGAAAAAAAACAGACCCGGAACTTTATCCTGATAAAAAGAAAAATCTTCCGCACCCATCACCGCATGAACTTCCATAACATTATCATTGCCGGCTGCCCGCTTCAGGCTGGGTAGCATTTTTTCAGTTAGTGTTGGGTCGTTGTACGTGACTAACGTTTTTTGCACAATGTTAACTTCTGCAATGGCTCCGGCACTTTCGGCTATTTTAGTTGCGGTGAGTTTTAGTTTATCGTGAATCTTTGCGCGCATGTTTTTATCTAAGGTGCGGATGGTTCCGGCAAAAGTTGCTTCTTCAGGAATGATGTTTTCCCGGTTGCCGGCCTGAATCCTTCCCACCGTAACTACGGCTGCCTCTTTTGTTAATTCCGTTTGCCGGCTGATAATGGTTTGGATGCCGTTGATAATCTGTGCGCTTGTAACGATGGGGTCGATGCCCAACCACGGTGACGACCCGTGCGATTGTCTTCCTTTCACTTTTACTGTAAACCAATCGGATGAGGCCATCATCCCATTGGGCCGATAACCAATCTTGCCCACGTTTAACCCCGATTGAATGTGCAGCCCGAATACTACATCTACTTTCGGATTTTCAAGCACGCCTTCTTTCACCATCAACTCTGCACCACCTTCTTCTCCAATCGGAGCACCTTCTTCGGCCGGTTGAAAAATAAATTTTACAATTCCTTTCAACTCATTTTTATTTTTTGCTAAAATTTCAGCCACCGCCATCAAAATAGATATGTGCGAGTCGTGGCCGCACGCGTGCATTACCCCGGTGGACTGGCCGTTGTAAACGGCCGTTTCTTTTGAAGCAAACGGCAGGCTGTTTCGCTCGGTAACGGGCAGGCCATCTATATCAGCTCGGAGGGCAATCACAGGGCCGGGCTTACCCGTTTCAAGCAATGCCACTACACCCGTTATTGCAACTCCGGTCTGTACTTTCAATCCAAGTGATTGAAGGTGCTCCGTAATATAGGCTGCTGTTTTTGTCTCCCTGTTAGACAGCTCCGGAAATTGGTGAAGGTGTCTGCGCCATTCAATCAGCTTGGGTTCCAACTCTTTTGCCTGCAGCATAAGCCTAGCCTGAAGTTTTGAATTGGTTTGTGCGAAAGTGGCACTAGAAAAAATTGAAAGGAAAATCAGAAGGCGTGTTTTCATAGCGGTAAATTATGAAAACAACTTACAAAGGTTTCGGCTGACCTCAAACTATCTCGAATAAATCTCTTTGCCTTTCTCGTCCCATTCAATGCGTATGTAGGGGACAAATTCTTTATCGAAAGGATCTTGCGGATATGCGATGATGCGTTTTCGTTTTCCGTTGGGGTAATTTTCAATCCAATCTCCCACTTTATTGTCCCATTTATACTCGCCCCTCACGGCCACGTTGCCGTCTTCAAACAACATATAATAGTAACCTTCTTTTTCATTGTATTCGATCGGCACTACTTCTTTTAAATGTTTGCGTTCGTTGGGGTCGTAATACGTAACATACGAATCTTTGGGCCAGCCCTTGTAATATTTCGATTTGTTCTCCACCAAATCTTGCACATTGTAGGCCATCCATCGGCCGTGCTTAGTTCCTTTAAAAAAAATTCCTTCCTCTACCGTGGCATCACCAATCATTTTTTTGTAGGGGCCGTGAAGTAGAACTCCTTTTTTTGGATCGAAGGTTGAAGTTTTTCTCACCTCGGCACGTCTGTAATCATACCAATATATATCTCGCGCAAATCCCGTATTTTTTTGGTTTCGTTTTTTCAGAACATAAAAAAGCTCCAGCGTCATTTTATTGCCGTAGCCTCTTCGGGCAAATCCTTTTTTGGTCTTTATCCCATAAAAAACCCGGGGCTTTGGTTTCTTCTTTTTGGTGGCTATGGGTTCGTCTATTTTTTCTTCGAGGGTGAGTAGCTTAAACGGCTTATCGGTATCGAACGTAAACTGGCCTTCTTCTCCACGGGGTTCATTGGTTTGCTGCGCAAAAAGCAAACCCGGTGATAGCAGAAACAGAAGGAATTTTCTCATGGTTTTTGAATAACGAAAATATTCAAAAAGTATTTTTGGGTTACCCGAATTTTTTAGTCAATCTACAATCGCCTCAACCGAAAACTTAACCGGGTTGCTTAAAATCATTTTCTGTTGCCCTTCTACAAAATAGCGGATAAGCTTTTGGTGGTCGGTGCCGTCATCAAATTCTAAAACTAGTTTTTGAGAGATCGCCATCATCAGGTTATCTTCCACCAGCGTGGCTTCTATCTTTTTAAGTTTTATTTTTCCGAGGTAATAGAATTTTAGTTCGGGCACAGTGGACTTTCCCTTGGCACTATATCTTGTCACCTGCAAATTGCTGTGCGCATCGTCTGTTATCTGTCTGTCAAAACTATTTTTATAAGCCGGTTTGTTGATGACATCCAACTGCTGAAAGGCATCCAGTTCGTAGTGCCATTGGGTGGAATCGGGCACAAAGAATGACGTGTCGGCCTTTCCGTTTAAGATGGTCCGTTTTTCAATTTTTGCATGTGCCTCAGCCAACGATTTAACTTGCACCCGAAGCAGGCTGTCAAAATCAAAATAGGGTTTGTTGTACACTTGATTTTTATGTTGACACGAAACAAAAAGCCCAGCTATTGAAAAGACAAAAACAATTTTTTTCATTGTTTTCCGATCAACACATTTCCCGTCATTTCGTTAGGAACAGGGATTCCCATCAAGGTTAGGATTGTAGGAGCAAGGTCGCCCAATTTTCCATCGTTCAGGGTTCCTTCAAAGTTGTCATCCACCAAAATGCACGGCACCAAATTAGTGGTGTGTGCCGTGTTGGGTGTGCCATCGGCATTGATCATGATATCGGCATTACCGTGGTCGGCAATTATGATTACCGCATAATCGTTTTTTCGTGCGACCTCGGTCACGGCTTCGTTGCATTGATCTACCGTTTCGCACGCTTTCACGGCAGCCGAAAAAACTCCGGTGTGCCCCACCATATCGGGGTTGGCAAAGTTGAGGCAGATAAAATCTGCACTTTTCTTTTCCAACTCAGGTATAATCTTATCGCGGATGTCGGCAGCACTCATCTCGGGTTTCAAATCATAGGTCGCCACTTTTGGCGAAGGGCAAAGTATCCTCGACTCGCCCTCAAAAACCATTTCTCTTCCACCCGAAAAAAAGAAAGTAACGTGTGGGTACTTTTCGGTTTCTGCAATACGAATCTGTTTCTTTCTGGCTTTTGATACAATCTCTCCCAAGGTGTTGTTCAGATTGTCTTTGTCAAAAATTACTTTTACATCGCTGAAAGAGTCGTCATAATTAGTAAGGGTAACATAGTACAATTTCATTTTGTACATGTTTTGTTCGTGAAAATCTTGTTGCGTCAAGGCCATTGTAATCTCTCGGCCGCGGTCGGTGCGAAAGTTAAAACAGATTACCACGTCTCCGGTTTTTATAGTTGCAACCGGGTTGCCCTCTGAATCGGTCAACACAATAGGCTTGATAAACTCGTCTGTCACGCCCTCATCGTACGATTTTTGAATGGCTTGTTTTGCGTCTGAAAATTTCTCGCCATGGCCGTGCACCAATAAATCGTATGCTAACTTCACCCGTTCCCAGCGTTTGTCTCGATCCATGGCATAATAACGGCCAACAATGCCGGCCAGACGCCCGGCAGTTTTTTGCATGTGATTTTGCAAATCCGAAATAAACCCAAGCCCGCTTTTGGGGTCTGTGTCGCGCCCATCGGTAAATGCATGTACAAAAAGATTTTCTACGTTTTCTTTTTGTGCAATTGTGCAAATTCCTTTTAAATGATTGATGTGAGAGTGAACACCACCGTCTGACACAAGGCCGATTAAATGAACGGATTTTTTATTTTCCCTGGCATATCGAAATGCGGAGAGCAATTCTTGATTGGTATCCAGTTCTTTTTCTTCTACCGCTTTATTGATTCGCACCAAATCCTGATACACCACTCGGCCCGCGCCTATGTTCATGTGCCCTACTTCGCTATTGCCCATCTGTCCTTCGGGCAACCCTACCGCCAAACCTGACGCCTGCAATTTGCTGTGTGGGTATTTTTTATATAACGAATTGATGTAGGGAGTTTTTGCCGCATCGATGGCCGATACTTTTAAATTTTTTGCGATACCCCAGCCATCGAGTATCATCAATAACACTTTTTTGTTCATGTGCTAAAAAATTGAACTGCAAATATACTCTTCAGCGATATTCAATGTCTTACAATCGAATTAAAATCCATCGTCTTCCTTCTTCTGTTCTTTCTTTTTGTTGTCGTTTTTTTGCGCTGATGTTCCCGAAGCCAATTCGTAGGGTGCTTCAAGGCCGTAGTAAACCAATCGGTATTTGTTAATCCAGGCCAGGGCTTCTTCGTCTGTGCCGGGTATAAAAACAAGCTCTCCTACTTTTGCTTTGCTGGCGTTGGTTTTCTTGGCAATCATATCATTAAAAAGTTGATTGGACGAATGTACCATCAACCGGTTGTCTTCATACCCAAAATAATACCAGGCCTCGGGCGATGCTTTGAAGAAAACATGAAACACCGGAGCGCCATCCTCATTTTTTCTAATCTCCATAAATCCATCGAACCCACCGTTGATGTCGGCACGGCCAATGTTGCTGATACCAATGCTTCCTTCACTGTAAAATGCTTTTTGCTTTTGCGACCATTTCAGGTTCACATTCGAAAAGACAATGGGTACACCAAATTGAGGAATGGTGGCGAGCGGTGTGTACGCCAGTTGCGATTTTTGTTCGTAATCTTTTGCAATTTTTTCGCCAAACAGATTAGCAATCTTATAGAGCAATTCCGTCTGGTCGCCCAGCCCTTCGCTTGCGCCTTCGTTTTTTATTACTTCTTGCAGATTTACGGCCATCATTTGATACGCAGCCGCAGGGATGTTCATGTCGGCCAGCAGTAGGGTATTCATTTTTATTTCGTTGGTTTCTAAGTTGCCGCTGCCCAGCGCACTAGACGTGAGGTTAAAATCTTTCGAGCCCTTGAAAAAGGTTACCGGCCCTTCAAACTTTACTTCCTGTTTGTCTTCGTTGTAATTAAAAACCTTCCCGGAAAGTTTTTCGCCTGCTGCTTTTTGCCGGTCTTCTATTTTAAATTCGCTGCTCTCCTTATCAAAGTATAGCGATCCGCCTGCGAGGAAAAAATCATCGTCATTCTCATCTTTTTTGTCAAACACAAAGGTGATGTACAAACTGTTGTCGGCTGCGAAATGCAGCCCGGCTTCTACTTTACGTCCGGTTTCGGTTACGGAGTTATCGAAGTCGAGATAAATATCTTTTTCGTCTCCGCTTTGGTTGTAGGCAATCCACGTATCGTAGTTTTTTATTTTTCTTAAATCAAGTTTGATGTACCCCTTCAGTTGCAAAGCCGGCCGTGTAGCGTACATCACCATCTCGCCTTTGTAAAAAATTCGGGGAGCAATATTTAATTTCTCTTGAGCCGTTACCGCTCCATTGGCTACCGTTTGCTGTGTGGCGGTTACGTCCGATCTTTTCCTTCTGCTTTCATCGGGGGCGATGGGCTCTAAATGAAAGTCGGTCATTTTAATGTTAAAGGTGTCGTTGGCCGCATTGACGTATTGATAGGTGGCATATCCTGAAAACTCGTTGCGCGAAATAATGTCAACAACTCCATCGGTGAGGCGATGATAACCATTGAGTGTGTCGAGCACTATCACCGTATTTTTCAGTTGCCCGATCTTGGCATTTTCAAGAATGAGCACTTCGTTGTTCTCGGGGGTGATTTTTGCATCCGCTACTATAATATAAGGAATGCCCTTCACTTTGAGTTGCTGTAGCTGGATGTCGTACTCGGCACTTTCGGCATTGAAGCGCAGCGAATCCAGGTCTTTTCGGGTAGTATAAAAATACGAATCTTCAATGGCCACGTCTTTGGCTTTGGCCATAGTTATTTTTTGGGTGTTCAAATCCCAGCGTGCTTCGGTAATGGAAGTTTTAAATTGCGCATATGGAAAATCGATAGCTGCAACTCCTTGTACCTCGGGGCTGATGGTGGCAAAATTTTGATCCAACTTAAATTTAACGCGCACATCATTCCCGGCCAGTGCAGGCTTATCGGGGTTTCCGGTTTTAACTTCAAAGCGGGCATGGCGGGCGCCAAAATCTTTTGACGAAAAATTTAAATTTCTGGACAGAACCTCAGAGCCGCGGGTGCTTAGCCTTCCGCTACCGGTAACGCCCTTCTTCGAAACGGTGAGGTTGCCTTTAAGCGTAGCCGTTTTTTCATAAAGCGCAAACGGGTCTTTAAGGTTTTTTAAATTGAACTTGTCTTGTTTGGGAAGCCATTTCAATTGGAAATCGGAAAAACTCACTTGCGGAAAATTTACATTCCCAATTTGTTGATCTTTGATTTCGCCTACTTTCCCTTTGGCAATTACCGAATCGGGATAAAAAATAAAATCGGGAGATTCAACATGCGTTGCGAGATAATCAATGCTTCCGGCCGAACGAATGCCAGAGTTATCGAGGTTTATCCCTCCGTAAAATTTGCCTTCGCCTTTGTATAAATTGTAACCGCCTTGGGGCACTGCGTGTGTAAAGCCCATCGACTTGTCGGGCATGGTGTGGAGTTTTTCTCGAAAACTGGGGAACATCCCACCCGACACAAACACACCTTCGAAATTGATGGAGGCCGGATCGGCATCGTTCAAGCTGTCGAGCTTAAACGGTGGTACTACAAAAAACACCGACTTGTCGTAAGCTCCGTTAAGCACATCTTTTCGGTCGAAATATATTGAACCTCCTGCACTGGCATCGAGACGTGGATAATTGGAGTATCGGGTTCGGCCCGATTTGTTGTCGGGCATATTAATGTAAAGCGTGCCCGAAGTTTTATTGGCCGAGGCCTGCAATCCACTTTCGGCTGCTGCCGTGGAGTCCGTTCCCACCATGGAATTGTTTACCCTTCTGCGTACTCCGTTTTTATCGGTAACATAAAACCGGATGGAGTCGATGTGTTTTAGGTTTACAAAGAAGCTGTCGTATTTAAACAGAAACTCCTTGCCGGTGATTTCAAAATTTCCCGCGTTGATGGTTCCTTTAAATTCGATATCGCGGTTGTGTTTAAAAACAATGTCGCTGCTGTCGGGTTTTATTTCTACGTTGAGCGAATCGCTTACTTTAAATTCTTCGACACCTCGTAAAATCATTTCATTTTTTTTGAGGTTGATGGTGGCGTTCGCAATCGTGTCGGCAAGGGAATGGATTTTCAGGTTGTCGTAATCCACCTTGCCTCTTCTTGCCTCCACAAAATGCATGGCTTTATCTTTCACGTGCACTTTTCCGGTGCGAGCATCGTAATCGATCATGCCTTTCTGCGAAAGGAAATCGGCAGCCATACTCATCACCCCCACTGTATTTTTTGAATCGACCAGTTCGTACACCGAAAAATCTTGCGTGCCATTGCTGGCCGCGTGGTTAACAAAAACCAACAGCGGGTTAAAATCGAAATTGCCGCGAAGCAACCGGTAATCTTCGGGGTCGTAAAAATCTTTCGATTCGATAACCAACGGGGCCACGTGCCCGCTGCCGTGCATAAAAACATCGAGGCTGTCGGATTTCAAACTCCATACTATCCCGTCTGCATCAAAATCAATTCCGAAATAAGAAGATGAAAAAGGTGCTTTACTTAAAGGTGTTCCGTCTTTGGTTAGTGTCAGTCTCTCTCTTTTGCCCAGTTCGTACCGCATGTTTAAAGCAGGGTGGGTAATCGAATCTATTCCCTGATAAATTACCATGTGCGCGCGGTTGGCAATTACCAGTGAGTCTTTAAATACAAATGAAAACGCGGTGGCTTTAAATTTTTTGTCCGATTCTCCCTGTAGTTCAAGCGTGGCAGGTTGCCCACCCACCGATGTACTGGTTATCAGCGTGCCCTCCAAACTGAATCCTCCCGTGTACTTCAACTTGTCGGAGCTCAAACCAAGAATTGAAATATTATTTTCATAGGATTTGAAACGCGGGTAAATCGGAATCTTCGGGTGCCTCACACTTTTGAAATTGAACGTGCCAGGAATTTTGCCGGGCAACCGCCCCACGTACATGAGTTTTCCCTGACCTGCAACAAGTGTAGCTTCGGTGGTTTTAAAATTATATTTATTGAATTCGTAATAAACCGAGTCGGCACTCAAACCCGCAGGCGACCAATCAAACCGACCTCCTTCACCCACAAACATCCGATCGAAAAGTGAGAATGTGCCTTTTGTGTTTTTTAGAAAAGCAGAATCGAACGGTGTGACGAAATTGAGTGATACTTGCGCAAAGGCAATCACCGGCCCCAATACTTCGGGCTGTACAATCGGCTTCTGCCAGGCCGGCAGGGTGGCAGCAATGGAGTCTGCTTTCGGATCGTAAACCACTGCTGTGGTATCGGGTGGTTGGGGCTCGAGGTAATCAAAACGATAGTTGTCATCGGAAGCCGTTAGCCGTAAATACTTTTCATAGTTGAGCGAGTGGTGCTCGAAAAAATCGCGACTTTGATGTAAAAAAATATTGAGCTGATTGGAATTATTTCTTTCGATCACCTTGCCGGCAACCTCTAAAAAAGAAGAGAGCTTTGCCGGGTCTGCTTTTTCGATGTCGATGGCAGCAACAATCGCCCCGTAGTAATTAACGAAATGAGGTTGTACCCGGTATTTTTTTTTTTTCATCAACAAGGCTTGCTTTTTAATTGCCAACTGTTGATCGGGCGTGAGGTTGATCCACGCAGTGCCCAAAGAAGCTCCGATGGCCGAAGCATCAATGGCTTTGGTGTTTTCAAGCACCACGCGTACACTATCCTGATAACTCAGCTTAGCGGGTGCATCCGTCTGACCCTGCAGCGAGAGCGTACCGAGTAATGTAACTATATAAGGAAGAAGCTTTTTCACATCGCAAAGGCTTGAAAGTTCGGAAATATTCGGCTAAAGTTCTAACCGAATCAAGAACGAAAACCGGGTTTAATTATTTCTTCTGAAGGGTAAGGCACGCCCAGCTTTCATAACTGTTGCGGCCTATTTCAGACATCTGGTATTTCTCTGCTTTGTTTTTAAGATCGGCTATATCGTTTTCGTAAAAACCACTCAGCAACAAGCAGCCACCTGATTTGAGGTAGCTTGCATATTGCTCCATCTCTTGCAACAAAATATTTTTGTTGATGTTGGCAAGGATGAGGTCGAAATCGGTTTCAAAAGGAAGCTCTGAAATTTTCCCCTGACGGATACGAATGTTTTCGCATTTATTAATCTGAGCATTTTCATTTCCGTTGGTCACGCTCCACTCGTCAATATCAAAGGCATCGACAAATTTTGCGTTCAGCTTAATGGCCATAATGGAGAGAATGGCTGTGCCACAACCCGCATCCATCACGTTTTTATTTTTATGATCTACCGACAGTTGGCTCTTCAGCATTAACTGTGTAGTCTGGTGGTGGCCTGTGCCGAACGACATTTTTGGTGTGATGATGATTTCGTAGGGAAACTTTTTTTCTATTTTATGAAATGCTGCCCGCACCAGTATTTTATCTTCTACAAAAATAGGCTCCACATTTTTTTCCCACTCTTCATTCCAATTTTGCTTTTGAATCCGGTCTTGAGAAAACGACAAGGGCGAGATGTGTTTATATTTTTCTTGAATGTGATGCACTGCGCTGGCATCAAATTTTTCGTTTTCGGCATACGCCTCAAACCCTTTCTCCGTTTCAAGAAATGTATCAAATCCTGCCTCCGCAATTTCAGCCATTAGTATTTCTGAAAACTCCGTATCGCAGACCACCTGTAAGCGTATATAGAACATGTTTCTTGTTTCGTTTAAGGTTCAAAATTAGTACGATCTTTGAATTTTAAGCTTTTACAAGTTGAATTTGAATTACCTTTGCCGGATGCTTTCGATTCAAACTTTTACGTTTAATGCTTTTGCAGAAAACACCTACGTGGTTTTTGATGAGACCTCCGAGGCCGTGATTATCGACCCCGGTTGCTATGCGCGTTCCGAGCAACATGAGTTGAGCAGTTTCATAGAAGAAAAAAAGTTGAATCTTAACTACATCCTGTCTACGCACAGCCATGTTGACCATGTACTAGGCAACGATTTTGTGAAAGACAAATACAAAGTACCCCTGCTCATCTATGAATTGGATGAGCCACAACTCCGGGCTGTAAAAAATTATGCACCCTTGTATGGCTTCGATGCCTACCGCGAAGTTTTACCCGATCGTCTGCTTACCGAAAAAGACCGGATACAATTTGGCAATACCGTTTGGAAGATATTTTTTCTGCCGGGGCATGCACCCGGCCATATTGGTTTTTACGATGAACAAGAAAAAATAATTTTCAGTGGTGATGTACTCTTTGCGGGCAGCATAGGCCGCACCGATTTGCCGGGAGGAAATTTTGATACGCTGATCGAAAGCATACATAAAAAACTATTTGCTCTACCCGATGAAACCATTGTTTACCCGGGCCATGGCCCGATTACAACTATTGGCGAAGAGAAAATTTCGAATCCATTTTGCGCATTAAGCCTGATCCAATGAAGCGACACATCCCCAATGCACTTACGTGCGGCAATCTTTTGTGCGGCTGTCTGGGTATTGTCTTTTGCTTAGAAGACAGAAATATACCCGCAGCATATTTCGTGTGGGCAGCTGGCATATTTGATTTCTTCGATGGTTTTGCAGCACGGGCGCTTAAGGTCACATCGCCCATTGGCAAAGAGCTCGATTCATTAGCCGATATGGTAAGCTTTGGCGTGCTCCCTTCGTTGGTTATGTATAAAATGATGAGCGCTGTATCCGGCAATTTTTATTTCCCCTTCTTTGCTTTCCTAATTGCTGTTTGCTCGGCACTCCGTCTGGCAATTTTTAATATTGACGAAACCCAACACCACTCATTTAAGGGATTAAACACTCCGGCCAACTCTATCTTTATCACATCGCTCCCCTTTTTAACCGGAGAAATTGGTTCTTTTGCGCTACAAGATTGGGTATTGTCGTTGGTTACTATCATTTTTTCGCTCTTGTTGGTATCCAGAATCGATATCCTTGCTTTCAAATTCAAAAATTTTTCTTGGGCTGATAACAAATTACGATTTACTTTTTTGGCCTCAGCGGTATTATTACTCATACTGTTGGGCAAACCGGCAGTGCCATTGATCATACTAACCTACATTGTGTTTTCGTTAGTCGGAAAAGCGTTGCACTTGGAAGGATAGTTATACCAAACACATTCGTGAAGATAAAAAGCCTCCTGTCTATTTATTTCGTTTTAATGGCTGGCCTTTCGTTGAGCCAGTCTTCGGTGCTCAGTACAGGCAGTTGGTATAAATTTTCCGTATCGAAAGATGGCGTTTACAAAATTGATTTTGCTTTACTGCGAAGTGCCGGCATAAATCCATCGCAGATTAATCCGAAAAATCTAAAAATATATACAGGCCAGATCGGCATGCTGCCTCAGGCCAATAACGAAAACCGCCTAACTGATTTGGTGGAAATACCGATTGATGTGGTGGGCGAAACAGATGGAAAGTTTGATGCCGATGACCTTATTCTTTTTTATGGACAAGGTTCAGATGTGTTTTCGTATGATGTGAAAAGTAATTTCTTCAGCTGCCAAAACAATCTTTTTTCAGATAAAAATTTTTATTTCCTCACCATCTCTTCTTCGCCCGGAAAAAGAATAACGCAAAATCAGAATATTCCCGGGAGCTATCCCATCGTCAGTCAGTACGATGACTTTGCGTATTACGAAACAGACAAATACAATTTGCTCCACTCGGGTCGTCAATGGTTTGGCGAACAGTTTGACCAGTTGCTTTCGCTCACCATTCAGTTTGACATTGCGGGCATTGTGCCCAATTCAGATATTAAATTAACAAGCCATGTCATGGCACAATCCATCACCGATTGCTCGTTCGATCTATCTTTCAATAACAACGCAATCATCAATCAGCCGATTGCAAAAATACCCAACACTCAATACGATATTAAAGGAAGAATAACTGCCGACACCATCACCTTCAACGAAAGCACCGTACGTGCTTCTTCAAACACAGCTCAACAGATTCATTATCAATTTAACCGTGGAACTCCGGGAATTTCGGTAGGGTATTTAGATTATTTTCTGTTCAGCGTAAAAAGAAAATTGGCATTATACAACGGGCAATCTTTCTTCACATCCGTTGAAAGCACAGGCTATCCGGTCTCTACGTTTCAAATCAATGACGTGGCTCAATCAAACTTAGTTTGGGATATTACAAATGTTCTTAATACACAAAATCAAACGGTTCAATTCAATAATGGTGTTTTTACTTTCTCAACCAATACCGATTCACTAAAACGTTTTGTGGTGTTTGATGCATCCAAGATTTCTAAGCCCGCGTTCGAATCGGCTGTTACCAATCAAAATTTGCACGCCATCACTTCGGCCGATTTGCTTATCATCTCGCACCCTTCATTATTGGCACAAGCCACAAGACTGGCTGCTCATCGCCAGTCACACGATCAACTAACAGTTGCCACTGCAACTACTTCAGCAATCTATAACGAGTATGCAGGTGGCAAACCCGATATCACTGCCATCCGCGATTTCATCCGTGACGTGTACAAAAAATCAAACTACAATTTGAAGTATGTTTTATTGTTTGGCCGGGGCTCTTACGATTACAAAGACCGTGTATTTAACAACACCAATCTTGTTCCGATATATGAGTCGTATGAATCACTCAACCCGCTCTCATCGTATTCTTCAGACGATTATTTCGGCTTTCTGCAAGACAACGAAGGCGAATGGGCCGAAAACCCAGCGGTTAATTATTCGATGGACGTTGGGATAGGGCGGCTTCCAGCCAAAAACCTGGCGGATGCCCAAAACATGGTCGACAAACTTATCGAGTACGATACCAGCCCCAATCAGTTTGGCGAATGGCGAAAAAATTTCTTGTTCGTAGCCGATGATGGCGATTACAATTTACACGAAAATGAAGCCGATCAACTGGCCGATAACATCGAGCAAAATCATTCCGAATTTAATACCCAAAAACTTTTTTTGGATTCGTACAAGCAGATTATGAAACCTTCCGGGCAATTCGTCCCCGATGCCACCAAAGCACTTGACTTAGCCATTCGGAAAGGGAAGATTTTTGTCAACTACACGGGGCATGGTTCCGAACAGGTGTGGGCGCAAGAACAACTGCTCACGCCAGACTTGATATACGGTTTGGAAAACGCACCCAAGTATCCGTTGTTTATTACAGCAACTTGCGACTTTGGCCGCAATGACGACCCCTCAAATATTTCTTCTGCCGAGCTTTTATTGCTTCAAAAAAAAGGTGGTGGTATCGGTGCGGTCACTACTTCGCGTTTGGTCTATTCGGTTTCAAACTTCCAACTTAATCAAGCGTTGTATCAGGCATTGTTCAAAAAAAATAATAACCAATTCAGGCGTTTAGGAACGATCGTAAGCGAAACCAAAAACAACAGTTTTAGTGGTGTTTCAAACCGAAATTTTTCATTGCTTGGAGATCCGTCTATGAAACTTGCCTTGGCCGACAATGAAATTGTGCCAACACAAATCGTCACTGCCTCGGGCTCCGATACGCTCAAAGCTTTATCGCAAGTAACAATTAAAGGAGAGATTCAAAATAATGGAACTAAGCTCAGTTATTTTAATGGAAGGGTTGTAGCTGCTTTGTTCGATAAAAACGAAAAACTTACAACGCTTGGCGATCCTCAGGAAACAGTTACTCCTCCTTCTCCGCCCTATGAATATGTTGATCGCCCCAATAAATTATTTTACGGATCTGCTTCTGTAAACCAAGGGGATTTTCAAATCAATTTTACCATGCCGAGTAATCTTGACTCAGGTTTTGCTTCCGGTAAATTAAGTTTATATGCGTATGGCAATGCCGGAACGGAAGCCGTGGGCTATTCTACAAGTTTTTCGGTGGGCGGACGAGAACCGGATCCACAACCCGATACCACGCCTCCTGCGATAAAGCTTTTCGTAAGTGATACCACATTTATCAACGGTGGAATAATCGGAGCCAATACTAAATTGGTTGCTGTGCTTTCCGATAAAAGCGGAATCAATATTGCTTCTACAAACCCTCAAAACAACTTGGTCGCTACTCTTGATAACCGGTGGTCGTACATGCTGAACGACTACTATGAATCAGACAGCAACAATTTTCAGAAGGGCATTGTCATTTATCCGCTCGACACACTCAAAAAAGGATTGCACCACCTTTCGCTTACCGCCTCCGATAACTACAACAATCAATCAACGGCTTCCATTGATTTCACCGTGACGGAAGGCACCGGCATTGATATTGGTGATTTTTACAACTTCCCCAATCCTTTTAACCCCAATTACCAAACTACGAGTTTCCGGTTCACCCACACCCGTGCAGGCGAAGACCTCGAAGCCAACCTTATCATTTATGAACTTACCGGGAGAATGGCGGCCAAAATAGATTATAATGTTAGCACAAGCGATTATCAGGTGGATCTTCCACAATGGAATGGCGAATCATTAAATGGAACAAAATTAGGAGCAGGAATATACGTTGCTAGGCTTTTTGTTCGTTCACTTGCCGATGGCTCACAAAATCAAAAGGCCGTTAAACTAATTATACTGAATTGATTACCTTTAAAGCCTAAAGCGCTTATGAAGAAAAGTCTATTTATTGGTTCAATTATCTTTCTTTGTAGAATCCAGAATGCCTCGTCCCAAACAGGGGGAGGGCAGATTGTTGGCCAAGATACAACGCAGAATATCATTACAACAGCTGTTCCATTTCTTACCATTACACCCGATTCAAGAGCGGGCGCAATGGGCGATGTGGGGGTCGCCACATCTGCCGATGCCAACTCAAGTTACTGGAATGCCGGCAAACTTGCTTTTATTGACAAAGGGTATGGATTCTCGACCTCCTACACTCCTTGGCTGGCAAAGATTGTAAACGACATGAAGTTGCTTTACTTAACCGGTTTTTACAAGATCGATAGGGAACAAGCAGTGTCAGCCTCTCTGAAGTATTTCGATATGGGCGATATACAATTCAGAACCGATCAAAATGTTGAAAACGGCAGATACAATCCGCGTGAATACGCTATTGATGTTACCTATTCTCGCTTACTTACCCAACATTTAAGTATCGGTGGAACCTTGAGATACATTCGTTCAAATCTTACCGGAGCCTTTTCTTCTTCTTACGGAGCCCGCCCCGGAAATTCAGTAGCCGTAGATTTAGGGGTCTATTACACAAAGCCTTTCGAATCCAGAAACGCTACACTTTCATTGGGTGGTGCCATTACCAACCTCGGTTCAAAAATGACCTATACCAGTGCTGCTTTCAAAAATTTTATTCCCACAAATCTTCGAATTGGCGGTGCCTATAAAACCCAACTTGACGTATTCAACAGTTTGACTTTTGCATTGGATTTCAACAAACTAATGGTGCCAAGCCCAGGCCCCGGAAATTCTACCAAACCTATGCTAAGCGGTGTTTTAGGTTCTTTCACCGACTCGCGAAATGGCTTTGCCGGAGAACTGAAGGAAATTACAATTTCATCTGGTCTGGAATATTGGTATCGCGATTATATAGCTGCCCGTGTTGGTTATTTTTATGAAGCTAAATCTACAGGCAACCGAAAATACTTAACCGCAGGGATTGGATTCCGCTACGAATCAGCTAAACGCGATATCTTGGGTATGGACATGTCGTACATGATACCAACAGTCCTTGGTCAATATGCGCTGGCCGAAACCATTCGGTTCACTTTATTTTATATTCTACCGGTAAAAGAAACCAAGCAAAACGAATCTTCAGTTGACTGATGCTCGACCGCAGTTCCCCTCCGGCTTTTCTCCAGCATTTTTCATTTGAATTACTTCAGCCCGAGATAATTAATTTATCTGGTGTAAATTTGATTTACCATCCTAAAGTTAACCAGGAAGTTTTCAAGTTAGAAGTCGTTTACAAAGCAGGCAAATGGTTTGAACCAAAGTTTGGAGTTGCCCACTTTACAGCATCAATGCTCGACAAAGGAACACGGCTAAAATCATCTAAACAAATTGCCGAGTTGCTCGATTATTATGGAGCTCAGATTGAAGCTACGTCCGGCTACGATTTCGCAACAGTTACTTTGTACGGTTTAAAAAAATACTTCAAAGAAATTATAGCTATCTTTTATGAAATTGTAACTGAACCCTCTTTTCAAGGTGAAGAATTACAACTTCAAAAAGATATATTCATACAAAACCTAAAAATCAACAACGAGAAAAATAGTTTTTTAGCCTCAAAATTAATTCGAAAAAATATCTTTGGATATTTCCATCCTTATGGGCACTCCACCGAAACAGAAGATGTTGTCAAACTCACTATAGATGATCTTCAAAGTTATTTCATTTCAAGCTTCACACCCCATGAAATATTCTTAATCGGGAATCTTGATGATGAGCATTTAAAATTGATCTCTCAGTGTTTTAAATTTTCTTCTCATCCCAATATTGAAAAAGAAAATACTCAAATTGTTTCCGGTCAAACACCACAGTATATTAAACGAGAAAGCATTCAAAGTACTCTTCGGCTTGGCAAGCTTACCATTAATCGAAATCATGAAGATTATTTTTCGGTACTGCTTTTAAACCACATACTTGGAGGATACTTTGGCTCACGATTGATGAAAAATATTAGAGAAAAAAAAGGCCTTACTTACGGAATTTATTCTTCTATCGTTCTATTTAAAAATGAATCAATACTTTCCATCGGGGCCGATGTTGGTAAAGAGAAATCAAACTTGGCTCTTTCAGAGATTAAACACGAAATGAATTTCTTAGCCGATGAACCAATCCCGGATGAAGAACTGCACTTAGCAAAAAATCATTTACTCGGAAATCTTCAACTTGAAGCAGCAAATCCTTTTGCTTCATTTGAGAAAGTTAAAAACATAAGACTCAACAATCTTGAGGTCGATTACTACACACGTTTAGTCATAGCAATCAATAACATCGATAGTATCAAACTAAAAGATGCGGCTATAAAATACCTGAATACAGAAAATCTTTTTGAAGTCGTTGTTGGATGACCTCTCCGTGGCCGTTGTTTCGGTTTT
>JAFDYU010000005.1 GCA_018267285.1 Bacteroidota bacterium
TCCCTTAAATCTCAAATTTGGAACGTTCTTGTTATTTTGTTTTTTTTTCTGCATCTCGGTCATTCTATTTCTTAGCTATAAACATTAAGGGTTTTCTTTTGTAAATACAGCATTTTCCCGGCATCAGGAAAATGGTATGCTGCTCCTGCTTACTTAGCGTGTATCAATTATTTTTTCTTTTTAGGTTTCAGTTGCTTTGGTTTAGCAGTCTTTTCCAACTTTCTAATACTATCAGCTACCGGCAAATTCTCTGGCATAGTTCCTCCAAGTTCCTGTATGGTTTTGCGTACTTTTTTGCCTACTTCAAAATGAGTTTCATTAGCATTGTGCTTGCCTTTTATATTTTCCCTTCGCAGCTTTTCTTCCGTTTGCGTGGCACGAAATAAATTAGCCGCCAGTTCGGTGCTGCCCATGTGGTCGAGTATATGCTGGCTCTTGGCAAGTCCCTTTTTTTTATGTATTCCCCTGGCATCAAGCCCACCATACAACCCTTTGTAGCCATGATTTTGAAATACGGCATAATCCAAAGATGTAATTACGCCTGCATTCTTAGCGGCTGCCGCTAAATGTATATTATGCTTAGCCATTTCATTACGCAGAAAAAGCCTTTTTTCATCCTCAGTGCTAAGGCGGTTATAGGCTTCCATCTGTGTTATTTCCTGCAACCTTGTTTGCACGGCAAAATAACTTTGCCCAAGGGCTACTACTTCTTTAGACGGGTCAGCATTTTGTACAATTAAGTAACAGGCATAGCGTGAAAGCTTTATATTTTCGGTGCTTCGTTGAGCACCGGAGCCAATAGATACCATTTCGAGAATATCCTCGAAATGGTATCCAATCTGTTGCCCACTATTTCTGCAAGCTTCTTTTGCTCTTTCTATTGCAGGAACAAAATGCCTGTACTCAGAATATTCTAATACTTTACCCAAATCCCGGGCACTCCAAAACTCATTTCCTTTTTCATCGGTTTTTCTAATCTGTTCAAAAACTGATAGGTTATGTTTTGAAATATCTTTCATTATTTACTTGTTTTCGTATTAGAAGTATCGTTTTCCTGACACCAGGAGAACGATATTAATCCGTTAATCCCAATTCCTTTAAATACCCTTCAATCTGTTTATCCAAATCACTGCGTTTGGCTTCCAGCGTTTTTATTTCCTTCATCACTGCCTGTATGTCAACTTCTTCTTCCTCTTTAAAGTTGTTGGCATAGCGGGGAATATTAAGATTGTAATCATTACCGGCAATTTCCTGTAAAGTGGCCCGGTGGCTGTATTTCTCTATCTCCCTCCGGTTTTGGTAAGTGTCAATAATTTTTTCGATATGCGCTTCGTTCAGCTTGTTTTGCCGTTTGTCTTTTTCAAAATCCTCGCTGGCATTGATGAAGAGTACATCGTCAAACTTTTTGCATTTTTTCAACACCAAAATGCAAACAGGTATACCGGTTGAAAAAAACAGGTTGGCAGGCAGCCCTATTACCGTATCAATATGGTTGTCTTTTAACAGCTTGGTACGGATGCGTTGCTCCGCACCGCCGCGGAATAGAACACCATGCGGCAAAATAATCGCCATTGTTCCTTCCTTACTCAAGAAATGAAAACCGTGCAATAAGAAAGCAAAGTCTGCCGCAGATTTAGGCGCCAATCCATAACTTTTAAAACGGAAATCTTCTCCCATTGCTTCCGATGGCTCCCAGCGATAGCTGAATGGCGGGTTGGCTACAATGGCATCGAACTCCATTTTTTTAGCCGGGTTCATTTCGTTGAGTATGTCCCAATCGTTCAGCAATGAATCACCATGGTGAATGTCGAACTCGGTATCTTTTACACCATGCAGCAGCATGTTCATACGGGAAAGGTTGTAGGTGGTGATGTTTTTTTCCTGCCCATATATTTTTCCTATGTTCCCGTTATTGTCTTTGATACGCTTTCTCACATTCAATAACAATGATCCTGAGCCACAGGCAAAATCCAATACCTTATCCAGCTTTTTCTTTTTGCCCAAAGAAGGGTCTTGGCTATCTAATGTTACGATTTCTGAAAGTATAGTAGAAATCTGCTGAGGCGTATAAAATTCGCCCGCTTTCTTGCCCGAGCCTGCCGCAAACTGACCAATGAGGTATTCGTAAGCATCGCCTAATATATCAGTATTGGTAGAAAACTTTGCAATGCCTTCGGCTATTTTCTGAATGATAGTGCATAGCCTTTTATTCCGTTCGGGGTAACCCCTGCCAAGCTTATCCGAATCCAAATTGATTTCTGAAAACAAGCCCTGGAAACTGCTTTCAAAAGACTGGTTCTCGATATACTTAAAACCTTTTTGAAGTGTATGTAACAGCTCATCGTTTTGTGTACGTGCCAGCTCTGCTATATTGCTCCACAGATATTTCGGCTCTATTACATAATGCACTTTGCGGCGCATCTGTTTTTCAAAATCTTCTATGTCCGCTTTATTTGCTTTGTACCATACCGACAAAGGCAAACGTTTATCATCTTTCTCCAATACAGGATAATCTGCGCCTAATTCTTTTTTGGCTGCTGCTTCGTAGTTATCGCTCAGGTAACGCAAAAAGAGAAATGATAGCATATAATCCCGGAAGTCATCTGCATTCATTGCTCCGCGCAAATCATCTGCTATTGCCCAAAGTGCTTTACCGAGTTGTTGTTGTTCTATTGCGGTCATTGCTTAATTTATTTTTAATCTTATTCAAATATTTCAGACAACTGGAATTCGTATTTTTCCAGAAATGCTTTTAATATTCTCTTGAATAAATTTTTGTTATCCTCATTCATCTCAACAGGGTGATATATTGAATAATCTCCGTGACTTAATAGGTTTAATGCACGGGAAAACAGAACCTCATCTTCAACGCCATTGATGCAACTGGAAAAATCGTCAAATCCAAAAAAAGTTGAAGTCTTCTCTAATATGCTTCGTAACATATTAAAATGAAAGGTGTTTATATTACCCGTATCTGCTATTCTTTTTAACTCACTTAAAGATGCTACGTGATGAAAAAAAGGTGTGTCATCAGTTGTTCTTAAGTTATAGCCATCAGCACCATTTTTATACAAAAAATGACTTTTGTGTTCTATTTTTTTTAGTTCATTGTACATTACATTATAAAACAATGAATGATGAGAAGAGATAACCGCTTTTATTTTGCTCTTTCCCCGCTTTAAAAGTTTGGCTAAGTCGCTGGCAACACATATTGCATTATTGTCGTCAAGAGATGAAATGGGGTCGTCTATGTAAATATATTTCACCCAACCATACGGACCTGTTCCTTCATCATCTATTGCCAATTCACAAATAGCCAAAAAAATGCACCAAATAAAGATATTTTCTTCCCCTCTGGAAACTTTGATATTATGCTGCTCTCCCTTGGTGAAGGTAATAGTCCAATTATCGTAATCAATTCTAAAGTCAAAATCTGCATAGCGTTTCAGGTAATTAAAAATTTTCTCCTCAAGCGCCAACTCCCTGAAGCCTTCAAAAAATCTTGAATTACTGTTGATTATTAAATGTCTATCAGAATCATTTTCTAAGTCGTTGTTCCAATGGAAAAGGTCTTCTGTGTATGCGTTATAATAAATTGTATCTGTTAAAGGATTTTTCTTCCGCTTTTTACTTTTGTTCTTGAACTCCATGGAAAGACGGGTTTTTCCCGTGCCATTGTAAGCATATAGCAGAACGAAATTATGGTTGTTCAAATCATCTCTTAACCTAACCGCTACATTAGCTAAAGTTTTATACTTATATATTTTTTTCTTCCCACTCATAATTAATCAAAAGGTTTTGAAATAGCTATTGCATCAGTCTCTTATCCTCTTTTCAATATGTTTATCCAAACTTATGCACTATCGCATTTCTTTTACTCATACGCTTTCAATCCGGATATTTCCTGTCCCTTCGCTAATTTTTTTAATTGTGGTATCAGGTCTCTCATTAAAGCCAGCTCTTTTTTGCTGCGGTCTTTCCAGCCTAATTGCAACGGTGCTAACAGCTCGCTTAATTTTTCACCGTCAAATATCATCCTATCTATAATACTATCTACAAAGCTTTTCAGTGCGGAAGTCTGCAAGCCGTGTTTAAGGGCAACGGCAGCAAGCTCTTGCGCATGTTTTTCTTCTTTAAAAGTATCATAGCCTTCACGTATTTCGGTTTCGGTGAGACCTTTACCTGTTTCAAGACTGTTAATGTAGGCTACTATATCTTCCCGTTCTTCCATAAGGTTGGCGCTGGAGCTAAGCAGCTTTATTAGCTGCTCCTTCGTCATCTTTTGTTTGGCCGGTTTAGTTTGGGTATAGCGGGCTATCAGCGCCATTATATAATCGTAATCTACCAGAGCAGAGGCAAAGAGTACAAATTCAAAGTCTAATTGCTGCACAGCGGGGTCGGCATCATCGCCTTCTTTATTCTGTTTTTCTTTCAGGCGTTTGGCTGTTTCCAGATATGCTGCCTGGAATGAGCGTAATTGCTCCTGTGGTAACAGTCGTTCTATTTTTTTCTCGCTGTCTGTGTCCAGGTCGGTGTATTGGTCAAGCTGTGTTTTCAGTCGCTGCACTTCCTTGAAGTGGTTGATAAATTCGGCACGGGCGGCATCGCCTTTCAGGTTGTTTACTTCTTCAGGCTTGTACCCGAGGTTGTGGCTTTGCATGAATTTGCCCAAGGCTTCCACGGCTTTCTCGTATTTGCCAATTACCACCGGTGCGGCATCTACCAGCCATATTTCTTTAGCGCTGCCGGTATCTTCACCGCTGAATAGAGCAATAGCTTCATCCACCGAAGCCTGCTGCCTGCGAAAATCTAGAATGTTGCCGTAAGGCTTACTGTCATTCAGTATGCGGTTGGTACGAGAGAAAGCCTGTATCAGACCATGGTATTTCAAGTTCTTATCTACATACAAAGTATTAAGGTATTTAGAATCAAAACCTGTTAACAGCATATCCACCACTATCATAACATCTATTTTGTTCTTATGCGCATAGTCGGTATTGCAGTATTTATGGTCTTTGATACGTTTTTGTACATCCTGGTAATACAGGTCAAACTCACTGATGTTATGGTTAGTACTATATTGTTCATTGTAATCATTGACAATGGTACGCAGGGCAGTCTTCTTTTCATCAGGTGCAACTTCGTTATCGGCTTTTTCCTGCGGCAGGTCTTCCTGTATCTGTTGCACATCTTTATTGCCTTCGGCAGGTGGAGAGAATACGCAGGCGATATTTAACGACTGAAAATTTTCATCTTTTTCTCTTCTTTCTTTTTGTTTTTCTTTAAACAGGTTATAGTATTCTATCGCTTCATTAATGGAAGCTGTTGCCAGCACGGCATTAAAGCGCCGGAAATTAGTCGCAGCATCATGCTTGTTTAATATAGCTTCCACTACAGCGATACGATGAGCGCCACTTCCAATATTTACCTTTCCGTCCGGTTTAAAATAATCCACATGAAAGCGCAGCACATTGTGGTCGTCAATGGCATGGGTGATGGTGTAGGCGTGCAGTTGTTTTTGAAAAATATCATTGGTGGTTTTATAGGAGCCGACAGTGCCGTCTATTTGCTGATAGTTGGCATTCGCTTCAAAAATGGGTGTACCGGTAAATCCAAACAGTTGAGCATTGGGAAAAAACTCCTTGATGGCTTTATGGTTTTCACCAAACTGCGAACGATGACATTCATCAAAGATGAATACTAAACGCTTATGGCTGAGCGGCAGCAATTGCTCTTTATAATTCCTTTTATTAGCAGGATCGAGCGCCAAACCTAATTTTTGAATGGTGGTAACAATCACTTTATCGGCATAGTCTTCGCTCAACATCCGGCACACCAATGTTTCTGTATTGGTATTTTCTTCTACACTTCCTTCCTGGAATTTGTTGAATTCTTCACGGGTTTGCCTGTCGAGGTCTTTCCTATCAACGACGAAGAGGCACTTTTCAATTTCGGAATTATCTTTTAACAGCGTAGATGTTTTAAAAGACGTAAGCGTTTTACCGCTGCCAGTAGTATGCCAGACATAGCCATTGCCACGGTTTTGTTCAATGCACTTTGTTATGGCTTCCACTGCATATATCTGGTATGGGCGCATCACCATCAGTTTTTGCTCACTCTCTACCAGCACCATGTAGCGGCTTATCATTTCACCCAGCCTGCACTTCGCTAAAAACTTTTCGGCAAAATCATAGAGGTTGGGGATTTTCTTATTGTTTTCATCGGCCCATTGATACACGGGTAAAAATTGTTCATCGGCATTAAAAGCAAAGTGCTGACTGCGGTTGTTGGCGAAATAGTAAGTATGGCTGCGATTGCTTACAATAAAAAGCTGCATAAAGCAAAGCAGCGAATTGGTATAGCCATTGCCAGGATCGCTTTTGTAATCAATAATCTGCTGCATGGCACGGCGTGGGCTGACTTCAAGCGTTTTCAATTCAATCTGTACCACGGGTACTCCGTTTATCAATAGTATCACATCATAGCGGTGATTACTGTTTTCGGTATTCATCCGCAACTGGCTGACAACTTCAAAATCGTTCTTGCACCAATCTTTGATATTGACAAGGGTATATTGCAGCGGCGTGCCGTCTTCGCGAATAAACGTATTGCGTTGGCGTAAAAGTTTAGATGCAGCAAATACATCGGGGTTGATGATCTCGTCACGCAGGCGGGCAAATTCTGCATCTGATAGGCGAACCCTGTTAAGCGCTTCAAATTTTTTTCTGAAATTTTCTTCCAGCGCCTTGCGGTCACGAATATCCTGCCGGACAGTATATTTAAGGTCGGCTAATTTTCCAACAAAGCTGTATTCGATGTGCGATTCATTAACGATTAAACTCATATTGCTCAGTAAATGCTTAGAGGAATTTGTTTAAGGTAAATTTTATTAGCTACTAAATTCATTATCTAAGATACAATAGTACAAAAATACGATACTTATATACCAACGATTTACTATTGTATCTTTATGTTGTTGTTGCAGTTTTACAAACCGGAGATCAGCTTGTTTAACTGATTACAAAAATTTTCAACGAAAAAAGCCGCCTCAACTGAGACGGCTTTGATATAATCAAGGGTTAGTGAAATTGTTGTTTGGTTAATGCGGTGTACGCCTGTTATGATTGTACCCATGAGCTGCTGACGAAGAGCCCGAAATGAATA
>JAFDYU010000006.1 GCA_018267285.1 Bacteroidota bacterium
AGACTTCAAGCAACTCTAAGCATATTTTGAACTGCGATCTTGGCGCCCCTGCGCCACGCGATACCGGGCTACGCTACACCCCGAATAATTTATTTTAAGACTTCAAGCAACTCCAAGCATACTTTGAACTGCAATCTTGGCGCCCCTGCGCCACGTGATACCGGGCTACGCTACACCCAAAATTTTGAAGGCGCGAAGATAGATAAACATCTTCAACTACCAACTTTATTTTGTGATCCCAGCTGGACTCGAACCAGCAACCTGCTGCTTAGAAGGCAGCTGCTCTATCCAGTTGAGCTATGAGACCTTGGCGGAGAGGGGGGGATTCGAACCCCCGGTACAGTTTAACCCGTACGACAGTTTAGCAAACTGTTGGTTTAAGCCTCTCACCCACCTCTCCCTGGCTTAAAAAGAGTGCAAATATAGCCCGATTTTTATTAAGGGTAAAAATAATTGCGTGAGCTAAAGTTATTTTCTTGCTACCGTCCTCCTAGGAACATAACAAAGCCTATAAAATCAAATACCACAGCTATTACGCTCACTATAATGGATATTCTTAGTAGCCTTTCGAATGTTTTTTCTTTTTTAAAGATCAGAGTAATACCGAAAACGAGTAACGCAACAAACATATACATGATCATTGCAAGAATTGTCGATAAAAGTATTTCAAGCGGAGGTATAAAATCGTGATGCTTATTAGAGAAGTAAATAAGAACAGAACCCAAGAACGTAGTTAATATAAATCCCACCCATAAATTTTTATGCTTCTCTGTAAATATTGGCTCGTTGAACATAGGTTATTTTAATAATACTTTGATGTCTTTCTTTTGTTGAATAGTGAACCACTAAGCGTTGCAAGCCCACCCACAAGCCCACCAATTATGGTGGTTAGCAAAAATGTATTTAAGGGTAACAACTTGTTCATTTTTTCGGTTAGAATGGAATCGGTAGCTGTGTCAATATAATAGGCCATTGCAAACCAAAGGATGCCAACACCCAGAAGGCCGGCAAAAAAAGATTGGCCTTTTTTGTTGTTAAAAAAATACCCCAACAGAAAGGCTGCTATTGCCATGCTCCACCACGGAAGAAAAAACTGACATGCAAAGCAGACCAACATCAAGCTTAGTGTTTGAATAATAAATTTCATTTGCTATTCGATTTTAAAGTAAGTGTGGATACTGCAAATTTTTTAGTTTGATCAGCCGAAGTGTTGAAATGTAAATCAAAATAATGCTCGGCTGTCAAAACGTCTATCATGTTGTTGTAGTAGGGGCTTCCCGGGTTACCCGATTGGCCTCCCGGATAAACACCCCACGCTTTTACTCCGGCCTTTTCTAAACTCACTACCATACGCCAACTTGGGCCGTTGCGCTTGCTGTGGGCATTAACAATGTTGTTGTTGCCTCCATGTTTAACGTGATAACTCAGCGGCTCAAGCCGGGCAAGATGTTGAATGTACGAATCTTTGTAATCTGCCCACGTGGGGCTTTTCTTATTCTGTTGCATCCATGTTTCAATTGTTTTTACGCCTTCCGAAAAAGATTTCCGAACAACGCCTGCTGCTGTTTCTTTTTCGGGTGTTGAAATAATATCGAAGAAACTTAAATCCGGTTTTTCTTTTACCAACTTGATTGTGGTGTAGGCAGTGGGGTAGGGCAGTGATAGTTTGTCGTTTTGCATTTCATCCCAGATCATCGCATAAAGCGCACGATACCAGGCTTCATAATACGATGCCCCTTCCGATTCAATGTTGTTGATGTAATCCCAGGTTTTCAATTTTTGGTACGCTTGCTTTTCCGTTGGATTTAATTTTAAGGTGTCGATCATCGTAAGCCAAGTTGGCAAACTCTCGGCAGCTTTGAGGTTGTAATTGTCGGCTTGCAAATTCATTAAATCCTGAGGCGTGATTTTATTCATTTCGTTCAATCGTTGATTGATCCTTCGATTGCGGTAGGCTTCATAATGATTCGACATCACGTAGTACGGATAAGTATCGTCTACCGGGTATTGATTGGCTGAACTTACAAATCCACGGGTTGGGTTTTTGTACATCACGTTTTGGTCGTTGGGGATAAAGGCGTGCCACTCATCGGAGGTTTTTGTTCCATCCAATACAAACCGCCCTTCATTTTTTCTCCGCACCGGATATTTTCCCTGAATGCGCATGGCAATGTCTCCGTTAACGCAAGCAAAAACAAAATTTTGTGCAGGTGACGCATAATGGTTCAATGCCTCGGTGTAATCGTGGTGGTTTTTTCCTTTGTTCAATAAATAAAAAGTCAGCAATTCTTTAGATGGATCGTGCGCAATCCACCGAAACGAATAATGATTTTTTTCGTTGGTTCCATGATAGCTCTCGTCAAAAGTAACAGGGCCATGGTGTGTGTAAACCACGGTATCAAAGAATGGCTTGTTCCCTTTGATGGATATTTTTTCAACTACTTTTTGAACAGGTTTCCAGTGGCCGTCACTAAAGTATTCGTTTTTTGAACTGTCCTTAAATTGGATTTTATACCAATCTACCAAATCGCGTTGTGCATTGGTTTCTCCCCAGGCAATCGAGTCGTTGAATCCGCTGATCACGGCTGGAGCTCCCGGCAACGATGCGCCCATGGAGTTGAAGCCGGGTGCGTTGAGGTGAATGATAAACCAGATTGATGGCAAGTTCAGTTCGAGATGCGGATCGTTGCACAGCAGGGGCGAGCCCGAGGCGGTCTTGCTGCCGGCAACAGCCCAATTGTTGCTGCCCACATCGGGGGAAGATTTTTCCATCGGTTTGATCTGCACCAATTCTTTTGGAAGGGCAGGGGCAACACTATCGATTAAGGTCGGTTTAAATTTCCAATTGCCTGTATTGTCTACAATGGGGTCGCCCACGTGCTCGTTGTCGGGAAAAAGCAAGTCAATGGTTTCTCTGCCAAACAATTTGAGTGCGTTGGTCATTTCAAAATCTTTCTCGCCTATGTTCAATGTTTTGGCCATGTACTTGAGCAAGAGCCCACTCTTGAGTGGAGTCCAGGGTTCTGGGCGGTAATCCAACAGCTTATATTCTAGCGGCAGTTTTTCGTAATTGAGCGAAGTGATGTACGCATTGATGCCCTCGGTGTAGCGCTCGGTAATTTTTTTCAGAACCGGGTCTTTCTCCATTTCGTTGAGCGAATTTTGTGCGGCATACACCATGCCGATTCTTCGTTGGCCCCGATCGAAGTCAACAGCTGCTGGTCCGAGTATTTCAGATATTCTTCCGGCCGCAGCCATGGTTTGAAATTCCATTTGCCAGAGCCTGTGCTTTGCGGTGACGTAACCTTGTGCAAAAAACAAATCCTCTTCGTTAGCGGCATAGATATGAGGTATCAGTGTGCTGTCGTACACGATCGAGACGTTACCCGATAAACCGGATAGCGATGCTTCGCCCGGTTTCATACTTTTTGTCTCCGCATTTTTCCAAAAGCCATGAAACGGATCGAGAAACTTACCCAACGGAGGAATCGGCTTGCCAAAATTCCATGAACGATTGAGAGAATAGACCAATACGGCTGTACCAATCAGCGAAAGAATTGCCTTGAAGCGCATAGGTTGAAATATTTTTTAATGATCGCGATTATTTACGAGAAGCGGAAGCAAATGTAAGTTCAGATGATTTTTTGAAAGAAAAGACTAAGGTTTTTGGCGATAATCCGGTGGCCCTCTTCGTTCGGATGTATGCCATCTCGCTGATTGAGCTTTTCATTGCCTGCCACGCCTTCGAGGAGGAATGGGAAAAGCAGGCAATTATTTTTAGAGGACAGGCCCGGGTAAATTTTTTTGAACCGATCGGTATAAGGCTTGCCGAGATTGGGTGGAACCATCATACCCGCCAACACAATTTTTGCTTTGGGGTATTTAGCCCGGACCTTGTCAATAATGGTTTGAAGGTTTTTTTCCGTTTGGTCGAGTGGCAGCCCGCGAAGCCCGTCATTGGCACCTAATTCAAGCACAAAAACATCTATGGGTTTACGCAGCACCCAGTCGATCCGGCTTAATCCACCCGCTGTGGTTTCACCGCTTAAGCCTGCATTTATCACGTCAACATTTTTTCCAGACTTGTTTAACATTACTTCGAGCTGTGCAGGAAACGCAAGTTGTGGTGAGGTAAGCCCATAACCTGCCGTTAGGCTGTCTCCAAAAAACAATATGGTTTTCGGTTTTTGTTGAAACCACAAAACAATGAAGAGGAAGGCAACTATTTTAGCTGGCATAGTGATTCAAATATCTAAACAGGTTTAGTAAAAATAGTGATTTACAACTTTCAATTTTCGTTTAAGCTGTTTACATTGATGTCTCATTAAAAAGTTATTGTCTATGAACTTTCAAGAAATCCTCGGGCTGTTCAATACCGGAAAGGCCACAGCCAAAAGCCACATGAAAAACCTTATCGAAATGGCAGCTGTAGACGGCAATTTTGATAACGTGGAATACGATCTCTTAAAAACCATAGCGAAGAAGAACAATATTTCCGAATCTCAATTAAAAAGTATTCGCAGTAATCCGCAAGGAATCAATTTTGAACTGCCCACAGATAGAAAACAGCGCTTCCATCAGTTTTATGATTTGGTACACATGATGAGCATAGATAAGCAGATACATCCGGAAGAAATGAAGCTTTGCGATCTGTTTGCCGTGAAATTTGGCTATCCTAAAAATAAATCGAGCGAATTGATCCAAAGCATCAGAAGCAATATTCAAAACGGCCAAAATCCGGATGAGACATTAAAGCGGGTTTCTATGTTTATGGATTAACGTGTTGCTGTATCCTGCATTTCTTTAATTATTGATTGTCAATAATTTATCAGCTTTTACCGAACTTTTAATAAGGCCTTAAAAGCACATTTCCTTACATCTCAGATTATGCTTTAGGCGGTTAATAACCAATGGGTTATCTTTGCGGTTTGGTATAACACCAAAAGCGGTATTTTATACAAAAACGAAGTCTTTTCAGACTTAAAATATAAGAAGGACGATGATGCTTGATCAGGCGGAAGTTGGGGCGTGGCAGGATTTATTTACTTCAATTATAGAAGATTCGGATGCCAATATTTTATTGCTCGATGACGAACTTAAGATTGTAACCGTTAACCCCGGGTTCTACTGGACTTTCTTAGAAACCCACGGTGTAGAGTTAAAAAGGGGGGCTAACATTCTCCAATCTATGAACGAAGTTAACCCTTCGTTGGGCCGCCAATGGAAAGAACGATTTCTCACGGTTGTTAGCGGCACACCGCTTAAAGTAGAAGATGAGTTTGAAATTGATGGCAAGCAGTATAACTGGGAGATACACGTTAAGTCGGAGGCTTTTGCCGATGGCCGCCAGTTTGTTTCGGTCTTTAGCCGCGATGTGTCTGTGCGAAAAGCATATCAAAAAAAAATTATTGGAAACGAGGCCAACTTGCGCTCGATTTTAAATACCATTGAAAGCAGCATTTGGCTGATTAATCGCAATTTCGAATTGATTGATTTCAACAAAGAATTTTTTAAACAATATAAGTTGGCGTTTGGGGTTAAACTGGTGCGCGGAAAAAACATTTTTGATTTCGTACCTGCCGATATGCCCGAAATGAAAGCAACCTGGCTCGGGCGCTACGAAGCCGGCCTTACCGGGCGGCCCGGAAAATTTTACGAAGCATACCCGATCGGAAATTCGATAAGAACATTTGAGGTTAAGACGTATCCCATTGTGGAAGATGGCCAGGTTACCGGATTAACCATTTATTCGCGCGATGTTACCGTACAACGCGAGGCAGAGGATTTATTGAAATACCAAAACGAAGAACTGACCAAAATCAATTCGGAACTGGATCAGTTTGTGTACAGTGCATCGCACGATTTACGGGCACCCTTAATGTCGGTGAAGGGATTGGTGAACATGATCAAGATTGATCCGGATACCGAAAAACGCGACCATTACCTTCGACTGATTGAGAACAGCATTTGCAGGCTCGATAATTTTATTACCGACATCATTCACTATTCGCGCAACTCGCGCATGGAAATGATGCCCTGCAAAATAAATTTTCATGCGCTTGTAAAAGAATCGATCGAGTCGTTGAGGTACATGCAAGATGCAGATGCCGTAAGGTCAATCATCAACATCACCGATGAAAAGCCGTTCTATTCAGACCACAGCAGGTTGCTGATTATTTTTAACAACATCATTTCCAACGCTGTTCGGTATCAGGATAAGAACAAAGAATCCTTTTTGCAGATAGACATCAGCTCGTCTTGCGAAAAAACACACATTGCATTTACCGATAACGGTGTGGGGATAGCCGAAGAGTTTAAAGAGAATATTTTTAAAATGTTTTTCCGTGCCAGCTTCGAAAGCAAAGGTTCGGGGCTTGGATTGTACATAGTGAAAAGCACCGTTGATAAGTTGGGCGGAAAGATATCCGTACAATCAAAACTGGGAGAGGGAACTAAATTTTTTATTGAAATACCGAACGTGTTCCCCGCTCCATCGCTCAACTAAAAACTGATTTCCAAACAACCGAGTCGGTCGTATCTTTTTTTTTGTTTTTGAATCTGCCTTGTACAGAATCCGACTTCTTTTCAGTTTAAATTTTTAGTTTCTTGCATCTTCATATGTAATCAATGTTTACAGGAATAATTGAAACAGTAGGCGAAGTGCTTGCCCTATCTCAAGAGGGAACAAACAAGCATTTTAAAATAGCAAGCAACATCAGCCACGAACTTAAAATTGATCAGAGCGTTTCTCATCATGGAGTTTGTCTCACGGTTGTAAATGTTGCCGATGGATGCCATACTGTGGTTGCCGTGCAGGAAACGTTGCTTAAATCTAATTTGAACGGGCTTACACCGGGAAGTAAAATCAATCTGGAGCGGTGCATGATTGCCAACGGCAGGTTTGACGGCCACATTGTGCAAGGGCATGTCGATCAGGTGGGCAAAGTAAAATCAATTGAAGATCAAGACGGCAGTTGGCTGATAACGTTTGCCTACAATCCAACGTTTGGCAACATTACTGTTGAGAAGGGATCTATTGCCGTTAATGGTGTGAGTTTAACTTGCTTTCACTCTAAAGAGGGAGAGTTTTCTGTGGTGATCATTCCCTACACATTCGAAAAAACATCCTTTGGCCAGATGAAAGTGGGCGATACGGTTAATTTGGAGTTTGATATCATCGGGAAGTATGTCAAAAGATTATTGAAGCAATAATCAGGTTAACACCTTTTGTAAAAGAAAGAATTTCAAACCTCTTTCTTATTTCTAATTGATACCTTTGAGGTGTATGGACACACTGTTGAACAAAACAAAAGAAGCTGTAGATAAAGATTTTTTAGAGATTGGCCTCGATGCCTACCGGCTGATGTGCACTACCAAGCGCATGGCTGAGTTGTACGATGAGTATAAAGAGGTGTGCAGCAAATATGTGCACAGCACTTCGCGTGGCCATGAAGCCATCCAGCTTGCTGCCGGGCTGCAATTAAAACCCATCGACTTTGCTTCTCCGTATTACCGCGATGAATCTATTTTGCTCGCCATAGGTTTAGAGCCGTACGAGCTTATGCTTCAACTCATGGCCAAGCGCGATGATCCTTTTTCGGGGGGGCGAAGCTATTACGGTCACCCTTCCTTGAAAAGAAAAGGGTTCCCTACAATTCCTCACCAGAGTTCGGCCACGGGCATGCAGACCATTCCAGCCACGGGCATGGCGCACGGAATTTCTTATTTGGAATCGCAAGGGTTACTTCAAGATAAATCGGTTGTGCTTTGCTCGCTGGGCGATGGCTCCGTTACCGAGGGCGAAGTGGCCGAAGCGTTTCAAATGGCGGTGCTCAAAAAGCTCCCCATCGTTTATCTCATTCAAGATAATAATTGGGGGATTTCGGCAACCGGAAAAGAGATGCGCACCATGGACGCGTACGAGTACGCTGCCGGCTTTAAAGGTTTGGAACGCATACGCGTGAACGGCTCGGATTTTGTCGATTCCTATCGGGGAATGAAACGCGCTTTTGAATTTGCGCGAGCGCACCGTTCTCCAATTCTCGTTCATGCCAAGTGCCCGTTGCTGGGGCACCACACTTCGGGTGTTCGCAAAGAATGGTACCGGGGCGATGATCTAACGGTACATCAGCAAGATGACCCTATTATTAAACTTGAAAAATTTTTAGTGCAGCAAAACTGCCCTCAAAAAAAATTAGACGCGATAAAATCCGATGCCGAAAAAAAAGTTTTATCCGATTACAAAAAGGCAGTGGAAGCGCCAGACCCCGATGTTCACGATTTCGACTCGCACGAGTTTGCCGCCACGGAAATAGTTGAAGAAAAGGGTGAGCGATCTCCTTCATCCGGTGAAAAGGTGGTGATGGTGGATGCGGCACTTCATGCCGTAGATGAAATTTTGCGCAAACACCCGGAGGCCATGTTCTATGGACAGGATGTGGGCGGGCGATTGGGCGGTGTGTTTCGCGAAGCAGCTACGCTGGCGCAAAAGTATGGCGAGAACCGTGTATTCAACACACCCATTCAAGAAGCCTACATTGTTGGCTCAACGGCCGGCATGAGCGCGGTGGGGGTGAAGCCCATCGTTGAAATTCAATTTGCCGATTACATCTGGCCGGGCATCAATCAGTTGGTGGAAGAGCTCTCGAAGAGTTGTTATTTATCGAAAGGAAAATTTCCGGTTCAGGCATTGATCCGCGTGCCGATTGGTGCCTATGGCGGTGGCGGCCCGTATCACTCGGGAAGCATCGAATCTACTTTACTAAATATCCGTGGCATAAAAGTGGTGTACCCCTCCAACGCGGCCGACATGAAAGGTCTGCTCAAGGCTTCCTTTTACGATCCCAACCCCGTGGTGCTGCTCGAGCACAAGGGTTTGTACTGGAGCAAAGTGCCCGGCACACTCGATGCCAAAACCATTGAGCCCGATGAAAATTACATCATCCCGTTGGGGAAAGCCAGCATTGTACTGCAAGCGAGCCCTGAAAAAATTGAAGCGGGAGCAAGTGCGGTTGTAATAACCTACGGCATGGGCGTGTATTGGGCGAAGGAAGCCTCGAAAAAATTTGAAGGGCAAATCGAGATCATTGATTTGCGCACTCTCAACCCATACGACTGGCAAACGGTAAAAGCATCGGTAGAAAAACACAGCCGAGCTTTTGTGCTAACGGAAGAGCCGCTGCTCAATTCTTTTGCCGAATCTTTGGCCGGAAGAATTTCGAAAGAATGTTTTCAACATCTCGATGCGCCTGTAATGACGTTGGGTGCTGCCAACCTGCCCGCTGTTCCGCTCAACGTTGGTTTAGAGAAGATGATGCTGCCGAGTGCCGGGAAGGTAGAGGCGGAGTTGAGAAAACTTCTCGAATTTTGAAATTAATTTACGTGACTGAGTTTACGCAAATAGTTCAAAAACGCTGCGAGCGTGAGCACGTGTAGGAGTGGGGCACATCAATGCCCCATGCTCACTCCGACATCGTAGCTTACTATATGGAACCCATCACTTCACAATCACCAACCGCTTAGACTCTTTGCCCTTGCTCGTTTCCAGCGTATAGATATAAACCCCCACGGGCAGGCTTGTGGTTTCAAAATCTACGTTGTAGGGGCCGGCTTCCTGAAAGCCCTCTACCACCACCGACACCGTGCGGCCCGTGAGATCGGTGATGGCCAGCTTTACGTTGGAAGGCTGCTCCACATAGTATTGAAAGTTTACATTGCCCTGGGCCGGGTTGGGGTAGGCTGTGGGTTCATATCTTTCGCTATCAGAAAACTTTATTTTAGATAGATTTTCCACATATTTATATTGAAGTTGTCTATCTACAGCAAATGTATTCGCTTTGTACTTATATGAAGCATTTTGGGCGTCACAGAAACTCGCAACATATGCTTGAGTTTGTGGAGGTACGGGAATCCCTTCGTTCGATTGTTTTGAAACTAAGGTGATATTTGATCCAATGCTTCCTCCTGAATTAATTTGTATTGAAGGTGATGCCAAAAATAAGTTGGAAGATGTTGAATTACTAATAGAACCATTTATAGTTATTGAATTCGATGCGTTCAACGTCCACAAATCATTATTTGATTGTAAAATCAAATCTTTTGCCGATGACATAAACTGGTCTGGGCTAATGTCTTTACCAAATATATTTTGTTGGGGGACTTCATATGTTGCAACGAAAACCGATTGATTAGGCTTTCCATTTTTATCCAGATTTTTTGATACCATATGAATTGAAAAACGTACATAAATCTTTTGTACGTAGTAACCAACTCCACTTATGCCTGCTGAAAAGCTGTTAAGTCTATCTATTGGGATAAAAGGAGAAATATATTTGTCTGTGGTAATTCCATTTTTGGTAGCTTCAGAGATAAATTCCAAATTGTCTGGAGATAGATCAGAATAATCGATATTATATTTGGCTTCTTCACAAGATGGAATCCCTTCATTTACCTTTAATATTATCGCGGCTTTTATCGTAGTTTTGTCTATATCAATATTTAGAGCTGGATTAAATACGTACTTAATATCTGAAGCTATTTGAAAACTGTCAGTGTATTGTGAAATTGTAGGTAAACCATTTTCATCACGACAAAAAGGAAGATCTGATGCTGTATGGTATGATATAATATAGGGGCTTTCTAGCAGAGCAAAAGTCCCAAGTACTTCATTATAAATTGGGTAGTCAACATCCATTGGCACAGGGCGAGGAGGTACACCATCATTATATTCAGGCTTGTTATTGCTATTTAGGCTCCCAGGGTTTGCAATATATATTGTGGTAGCTCCAGATGGGACTTCTTCTCTAAGTTGACCAATCATTGCCATTTCCTCGTGGATAACAGAAGGGGGGACATAGGTTTGATTATCATTATCAGACATGATTTTACTGGAAAAAAACTCGGAAAATTTTGAGATAGCATCAAATGATTTCGAAAATAGTTCATCTTTCACTATGCTTAGCCCATTGTTAAAACTGATCCAAAAAAATCTAAAGCCAAAAAATCAGCAGAAGATGATTTTGATTTGTAATCATTAGTTAAACTATTTATATCCTTATAAATCAAATGGCCTGCTTCAATTTGATCAATTCCATTTGCAGGAATGGCATAGACTGAAGTAAGAAAACTTCGTGTTGCGTCTAAACTATTAATCGATGCGTCTTCAGTAAAGATGTTAATGGGATCTTCAGTTCCCAACCCCCTCCCGTACAGTTTTAAATCAGCAGTCTCTAAAGTGCTAAAATATATATTTAAACCAGATTCAAATTGGCATGTACAAGCATCATAAGCCATTTGAAAGTCTGCCATAAAAAATGCAATATCCATTCCGGGACAAGAAGCTGGTGAAACAACCGTAGTAACAGCAGTCTTTTGATCTAAGGTTTGAGCATTATTCCCATAGAGACCAAGAATTGCTGAAGGTTTTTTACCGACCTTTTCCTCTGGTGGTATTAAACGTAGAGTTACCAGAATTGCTTGTTGTGTCCCAATGCCTGGGAATGTACCAATTACTCTAAGCTTACCTGAATATTTATTGTATAAAATGAAGTAAGGCCCCTCTCTGGTTTCAACATTGATACTTTCATCGGATAGAAGGCCAAAATCTCGCTTTATCAATTCCCATCCATCCTTTGGATAAAAATCGCTGGCTACACCTTGTATAAAGGAAGAGTAAAACGTGTTACTATAATAAAAAAAATTAGTAATCCATCCACGACTAGTATAATCTTGATCGTTATAGGGATGAAACACCTCATCCATCCAATTAAATGTATTTGTTTTAAAACCTGAGTTTGCTGGGACTGGATTATTCGGATCAGTTGAGATGCCATTTAATGGGCATGGCGACTGAGCTAAGATTGTTAAACTGATGATGAGGTAAAGACCAAGTAAACAAGTTATTTTCATTTTTTATTTCTTTAGTTTTTTCGTACTCCAATAAATTTGTGCTTTACCAAAACTCCGCATTCTGGTGAAATTAATGTGGTAGGGCTTAAGCAAGTTAATGTAGTGTATTCCAAAATAAGTGTTTTGTTATCATTGAGAATATACCCTGTACCACTTGGATGATAGCAACCGTTACCTCCAAAGGTGAATTTGCGATAAGTCATTATATTATTGACATAATAACTTACAATAAAATTACTGTCAGGGCAGTTTTGCGGAAAGTTGTCCATACGGATAACCTTATCATTATTATACCAGTAACAAGGATCTATGGTGATAGTAAATTTTTTAGTTGTATCTTCTTCGAGGTAACCGTAAAAAGAGCCTTTGTACAAGCCTGTACAGAAATCGGTAAAATATATTTTTTTGGTCAAGGTCTTTACCGAATCATCATCAGGAAAACATAAGGCATCTGGTTTTTTGTGGATTGTTAGGGTTATGTCAATAGACTCATGGATAGTTAAAAATTCAGGAGGAAAAGTAAGTGTAAAACTTCGATCTGTATATATGCCTGAGCCTATCTGCCATTCAAACTTTGTTGCGATAGAATCTTTTGCCGTAAATCTCACATATTCGGTGACAACTGTGTCTGTGGAATAGTATTTCCAGTTGGGCACTACATACCCAAAATCTTCCTCAACTTTGAAATCTGCAAAGAGAGGTTTACGAGCGAGACACGGGTTGAATGGCTTAACTGATTTATCTCGGCAGCCGCTCAGCCACACAAACCCCGCGAGCATTGCCAAAGCCAAGACATTGATGGGTTTCAGTTTCATTGGTTCTCGAGTTTTTTCAGGCGTTGGTTCAGTTGTTCGTTTTCTTTTTTCAGTTGGATGAGGTGCAGCGTGAGCTCTTCCACTTTTTTGAGGAGGATTACGTTCATGCCGTTCAGGCTCATGCCGTCTTTTTCTATTTCGGCCGCGCTCGGCACCTCGGGCAGGTGGTGGTTTTCGTTCACGTATTTTTCCGTCTCCTCCAAGGTAGGCAGTTGGTAGGCGGGGTCAAACACATAATCTGGGAAGGTGGTGGTGCCGGTGTTGAACACGCGCACCTCGCCATCGGCTGCCACTTTTCCGGCCACCGCCAGTCTATACCCTCCGGGCGAGGTAGTGCCAATGCCCACGATGCCGCTCAGGTAGTTGTTGGTGGCATAGCTCACCAGCCCATAACCGTCTGAGCCGTTATTGCTGAGCTCCAACGCAGGCATTAGATCCGTTCCGTTCGGGTTTGTAGATTGGTTTATAAAGGCTAGCGAAGAGTTGGCAGGCGTACCCGTGTACCCAGGGCGTGACACCGTTAGCTGTGCCCCCGGTGTGGTGGTGCCGATGCCCACCTTGCCAGACGAAGTGAGGTAAACAGAAGTGTTGCCACCCGGCTTCAGATTAATGTCTTTATTGCTATGTAAAAAGGTATCCGTTGGGCCGGTATATATCGCCAACCCACCATGCCAGTTTGATACCACGAAGTCATTCCCATTCCAATCGAGCGGGTTTGAGCCAATTTGAAGTTGGTTACGTGAATTTGTAGTGCCAATACCTACATAGCCACCACCCGGGTTTAAGGCAAGATTGTAAAATGTGCCATTGGTTCTATTCCGTGACTGAATCCAAGAATAAAAAGTTGTGGTTGCATCAATACCCATATTTAAGGACCCTGCAGTATTGTTTCCAGAGATCAATATTCCTTGGGTAGGTGTTGTTCCGGTTGGTGATCCGCCTGACGAACCATCCATTACTTGTAATGTGGAGATTGGCGAAGCCGTGCCAATGCCCACCATGCCGGTGCCTGAGTTTACAATAGACATAGTTGGGCTGTTGGTGGCCTTGTTCCAGAAATTGGTGGTGGTGGCATTGCCCCGGTAATTAAAAAACAGAGACGTTGCATCGCTCCACACCTCGTTGCCATTGCCTACGTGCAGGTAGCCACCGATAACCGTTTCACCGGCCGGGAGTGGCGAGGTGTTGGCGGTTTGGGCGAAAGACTGAGTTAATAGGGGCACGCACAACAGTAAGATAAAAAATATTCTTCTAGTTGAGTTGAGTTGAGTTGAGTTGAGTTGAGTTGAGTTGAGTTGAGTTGAGTTGAGTATAATTTTTCATGAGCTTGGGGTTTGGTTGCATATTATTTTTGACATGGTTGTCTTTGCGAGTGGTTTATCTACCACTTATATAGACAAATATATTTTTCTCACTTACTCATTTCCAAGCATTGTGATAATTATTTTCAATTTTTCTCCAGAAAAATCGAAATGCTAAATTTTTTGGTAAGGATATCCTTAGGTTTAAAATTTTTTTCTGTAGATTTTTTTACAGGTCTGCGCCCGACCTATACATTAGAAAGGATACCCAATACCTATATTATAGATAACCGGCTCGTGAAACGTATAAGGTTTTTTAAAACTCATCAACGGCAACACAAAGCGGCTGCCCACGGGGCGGGCAGGGTCCCAGGCTTTAATGCCCACATCGAAGCGAAGGATTAAAAACGTAAAGTCGAACCGCAACCCAAAGCCGGTGCCCACGCCAAATTCTTTATAAAATTTATCGAAAGCAAAACTTGCGTTAGGGTTTGAGTTGGTCTGCACCGCCCACACGTTGCCGGCATCTACAAACAAAGCATAGTTTAAAAAACCAATTAGTTTTTGCCGCCACTCAACGCTGGCTTCAATCAGCAACTGCCCCGGCCGCTCGAACCGATAATTAAAATATCCGCTTGAAGCTGGGTTGGCATTTACGGGAGGCGGGTCGGAGCCTAAACCCAACCTGCGCGGCCGCCAGGCTCTAACGCTGTTGCTGCCTCCGGCAAAAAAATTTTTTTCGTACGGCAACACTTTGTTCGAACTGTACGCATAACCAAACCCGGTATTGAAACGGTAGGCGAGTGCTTGTGTTTTGCTGATGGCAATATTCTTGCGCAGATCGAAACTTACCCGAAAATATTTGTAAGGCTCAAGCCCCTGATCTTGGATAAACTTTGGCGAGTACACGTTAAGCAACGTGCCTCCGCTTTCAATTGCCGTGCGGATGAAGGTAGAACTCTTCTGTGCCACCCCATAGTTGTTGTTCCAGGTCATGGAAAAGATCATGCTGCTTACATACGAAGGCTTAAACGCATTGATGAGGTTGTTGCCTTGAAATTTCTGATAATAATTTAACAACGAATCGAACGCGTGGCTTTTAGTAGAATTGATTACATTAAGTGTGGCCGGGCTAAAAGAAAACTGCAGCCTACGTTGCAGGTCCCAGGTGTAGGTGGCCGACAAAGCCGTGATGGAACGTTGATATTCGGGGCGGTCGGTGTAGGTGTATCCGGCCAGAATTTTTGTGCGCGGGTTGTTTTTTGCGTAGCGTATAGCGGCTGCACTTTGAAATGGAAACAAGAATTGCGGAAACGATACCGATGCATTTATGGATGCTTCCGTGCTGCGGTAAAATCCTTGATCGGAAGTTACGGCCGCCACGCCTTCAAAGCCAAAACGTCCGTTCAGCTCCAAAATTTCCATTCCCCTAAAAACATTTCGTTTCTTAAAATTGCTGCTGATGTACGGCCCCGGAAAACCTTGTGTAACCGTCATGCCGGCTTCCGTGCCCCAAGTGTAGCGATCCATAGGGCTTGTAAATAAGTTGGCAATAAAATGACCACCGCTGGTATCATAATTAAGATTTACGAACTTAAAATTATCTAAGTTGGCAAGTTGGCGCTGGGTGTTAAAGGTTTTGGTACGGCTATACAAACTATCTTTCGAGACGAACACACGTTGGGCTAATACTTTTTTACTGTACACATCTTCGTAGGAATTGAACGTGATGTGCCGAAAAATGTTGCTTTGTCTTTTTTTATTTTCTTTTCCGGTTACGGCTGCATCGGTGGTGAAAATCACAGAGTCTATTTTAAACTGCTTGTGGTACCCGCGCTTTGCCGGATTGAGTATTTGCAGTTGCAGCCTGATCTTGTGTTTGGTAGTGCTGGTGTCAAGTGCGAAATTGATATACTGTTTGCTGAAATCGTAGAAGCCGTTGTCTTTAAGCAACAGATCGATCCGGTCGCGTTCTTTGCTTAAATTACTTTGGTCGTATTGCTCGCCTTTTTTAAGGAACGAGGTTGCTTCATTTTTTAAAACAAAAGACAAAACGCGGGAGTCGGGGATGTTGTAGAAAATAGAATCAAATACAAAAGCGGGTCCGGGTGTTATTTTGTAGGTAACAACCATTCTTTTTTTCTTTGTTTCGGTTGTTACAATGTCAACCTTAGAATGAAAGTATCCTTTATTAAATAAGTACGTTTCGATTTTGATGCGGCTTTGTCTTACCGCAGCAGTATCGAAAATAGCGAGCGGCTCACCCCATTGCATGAACAAATTTCCGTTGTCTATTTTTTTAGTTAATGCTTCCGAAGCATTTTGCTTTCGGTATTGCAGGTTGGCAATCTTTTTTGGTTTCTTGGTGGCTTCGATTTTCTTATCGAATTTGGCTTCTGTTCTCTCTTTTTTCTCTATGATTTTTTCTTTTTTGAATCTTTTTTTCCCGAAGTAATACATGGCCACCGGCATGCTGATGGCGGTAGGCTTCAGTCGGCTGTTTGTTTTCTTTACGTACAAGTCGGCTATGCCCAAAGCGGTAAACCCCTTGGGGTACTCCAACGTTTGGTGGTACAGCAACTTTTCGTTTTCTTGAAGATGCTTTGTGCCAATGCAGCCACCCGTTACTGCACCCACGGACAGCAGGCAAATGGCATGGCGGAATTGTTTAAAAGTTAAAGAAATGGTATCCAAAGCAAAAATTAAATTCGTCAAATCCCTGCAAGTAAAGAAATACAGAAAACAGGAACAATCTTTTGTGGTGGAGGGAGCAAAAAGTGTGGAAGAACTTCTGCACTCCAACTATACGATAGACTGGCTGGCGGCATCCGAAATGTTTCTTAAAAAGAACGAAAACGTAATACAAAAGAGAAAAGTTGAATACGTGGTTGCCGATGAAAAAGAGCTGGCCCAGCTTGGCCATTTTCAAACCAACGATGCTGCGCTTGCGGTGGCCAAAATGAAGCCGAATGTGGCCCCTAATTTAAAGGACGAGTTTTGCCTGGTGCTTGACGGCCTGGGCGACCCCGGAAATGTAGGCACTATACTACGAACCGCTGACTGGTACGGCATAAAAAACATCATTGCATCGGAAGATACGGCCGATTTCTATAACCCTAAAACCATAAGTGCTACCATGGGGTCGTTTTGCCGGGTTAGCTTTTTTTATACCGACCTGCCGGATTTTTTACAACGGAATACCCAACCTGTTTTCGGTACGTTTATGGATGGAGACAATGTGCATCGGATTGATTTTGGTAAAAGCGGGCTCATTGTAATTGGCAACGAATCGAATGGAATTTCGAATAGAGTGAGCCGTTTTGTGTCGCAACGCATCACCATACCAAAAACAGGAGGGGCAGAGTCGCTGAATGCCGCCATTGCCACAGGCATTGTTCTCGATAATGTGTTTCGCTCAAAAAAATGAACTGCTTTGTTGTGCCGATTCTTCCGAAAGCTTTTCGGCATCTTCTTTACCAAGGTATTTATCAATAATAAAATGTCCGGCATAAATCAGCGGTGTCAGCAAAATCGCAATGGTGAATTTGTATATATAATTGGTGATACCGATAGCCAAAATCTGTTGATTCGAAAAAATACCGGTAAAGGCGAGGTAGAGCACCACAAAACTATCGATAAACTGCGAGACCAGCGTAGAGCCCGTGGCGCGTAGCCAAAGCATTTTGCTGCCCGTTACTTTTCGTAGTTTTTGAAAAACAAAAACGTCAACCAGTTGCCCCAACAAAAAGGCCGCAAGCGAAGCCACAATAATCCGCTGGCCTTGACCCAAAATTTTGTTGAAGGCAAAATCCATATCAAAAAAATTTCCGGAAGCATCTTTATTGTTGGCGTCCAGCCACCATTGCGCGGGCGGCAGCTTCATCGAAAGAAAAATAATTACAAAGGCGTAGGCAATAAAAATAGCTGCGAGGTAACTGATCCGTTTTACACCGGGCTTGCCAAAATATTCGTTGATTAAGTCGGAGGTTATAAACACCACCGGCCAGATCACAACCCCGGCCGTCAGGTTGAAATCCATGGTGAAGCCGAGCAAGTGAAGGTTGGCGGGCGGGAGGCCTAACGTGTTTTCGCCCGAAAAAATTTTCACACCGATGAGCTCTGCAATGATTGCGTTTGTTAAGAATATCCCCGATAAAACAACAAACAGCTTATTTTTTTTTTGCTCGACCATGTTGTAAAGATAAAATCAATCTTGTAAAGTAAAGGTTGTTCCTTCCGTGGCTAGCTCGGTATTTTTAAAAATACTTCGGGCTTCATCGAGCAGCAGATCGAGCCGATTGTACCGTGCCGA
The DNA here is from genome assembly GCA_018267285.1 of Bacteroidota bacterium. Lineage (GTDB taxonomy): Bacteria > Bacteroidota > Bacteroidia > Cytophagales > Cyclobacteriaceae > ELB16-189. Next base: position 18,336 of record JAFDYU010000006.1, read on the forward strand.
AAAATGACCGATCACCATTTTTTGTACCGATGCCTGCCGGGCAATTTCTGCGGCTTGCGAAGCCGTGCTGTGTTTTGTTTCTACCGCTTTGGCCAGGTCGGCATGGGCAAAGGTGGCTTCGTGGTAGAGCAGGTCAACATTTTTAATCTGCTCAACCATCTGGGTATTTAGGGCGGTGTCGGAACAATAGGCGTACGAAAGCGAAGGCCGTGGCGGTAAGGTAAGCGATTCATTTTTGTACAACAGGTTGCCTTGTTCATCGAAAATGTCGGCTCCGGTTTTTAGTGAGGCAATTTGCTGAAGTTTTAGCCCATCAATTATTTTTTCTTTGTTGATCCTTCGGGGCTTTCGTTTTTCACGAAATAAAAACCCGGCACATTCCAGTTTATGAATTAACGGTATTGTTTCAACGGTTAAGATTTCATTGTCTATCAGTGTTTCAATTTTATTCGGATCGAACGGATGGAAGACGATTTTGTAATTCAACGCAGACTTCGCGTGTTTTAAGTGAAGCGTAATCATTTCATCCAACCCTTGCGGACTGAACAAATGCAGATCTGTAGCCCGTTTGTGAAGGTGCATAGAAAACAATAAGGGCATCAATCCCAGATAGTGGTCTCCGTGCAGGTGGCTGATGAAAATGTGATCTATTTTATGAAACGAGAGTTGCAGTTTAGCCAGTTGCATCTGGGCGCCTTCACCACAATCGATGAGGAAATGCCGATTTTGAATAACGAGGTGCTGCGAAGTAGGATATCTGCCTATGGCCGGAAGCGCGCCACTTGAACCGAGGATTGTAAGACTAAGCGCCAATAAGATTATTCTTTTTTCATGTCTTTCTCAATCTCGTGCATGAACACCGCATCCACGCCTTCTTCTACCGATGGCAAAATATTTAGCACGCTGTCGAGTTGAGAAATTTTAATAAGTTTCATGGTGTGATCGGACAGGCAAGCAAGGATGAAAATGCCTTCGTCTTCCTGCAATATCCGGTTACCCACCAATAAGGAACTAAGCCCGGATGAATCGGTGTACTTCACTTCGGTTAGGTCCAGAATAATGTTGCGAACACCTTCGGCATGGAGCGTTACCATTTCAGATTTTAACTGCGGGGCCACATTCGAATCCAGTTTTTCTTCGTGCAACCGGATGAGTGTGTATTTTTCTTGTTTATCGATGGTGTACTTCATGTGGGGATAGTGAATTTGGAGCTAAAATAATTTAATTTATTGAATTAACGATACCGACTTCGATTCGTTCCATAATGTTCGAATAATTTACAGGCTGCAGCGCACTGCCCATCACCAAGCTGTACAATTCTTTGTATCGCTCGGAAATACCCTTTACTATTTCATCTGTCATTTCCGGTACTTGCTGGCCTTCCTTTCCTTGAAATCCGTTTTCAATCAGCCATTGGCGTACAAATTCTTTTGAAAGCTGCTTTTGCTGCTCGCCTACACGCTGGCGTTGTTCATACCCTTCTTTGTAAAAATAACGCGATGAATCAGGGGTGTGAACCTCGTCAATCAGATAAATTTTTCCGTTATTTTTCCCAAACTCATATTTGGTATCGACAAGAATCAAATTACGTGCAGCAGCGAGGGCTGTTCCTTTGGCGTAAAGTTTTAAGGTGTAATCTTCCAGTGCTTCATAGTCTGCCGTACTCACTATGCCGCGCGAAATAATATCTTCTTTCGATATGTCTTCGTCATGCCCCACACTCGCTTTGGTGGTAGGTGTGATGATTGGGTGGGGGAGTTGGTCATTTTCTTTCAGGCCTTCGAGCAACGTTACCCCACAGATTTTGCGCTTGCCTAATTTGTATTCGCGCCAAGCATGGCCTGCGAGGTATCCGCGAACCACCATCTCAACGGCAAAGGCATTGCATTTATATCCAACGGCCACATTAGGATCGGGAGTTGCAATGACCCAATTCGGAACGATCTCTTTTGTTTCTGCGAGGTGAAATGCTGCTATTTGATTGAGTACCCTTCCCTTGTCGGGGATAGCACGCGGGAGCACAACATCAAAAGCCGAAATCCGGTCGGTGGCCACCATGGCCATCTTGTCGCCAAAATAATATACATCGCGCACCTTGCCACGATAAAATCCTGTCTGCCCTTTAAACTTGAAGTTCGTTTCTTTGATGGCCTCCATGGAGGGAAAAAGTTTGCGGCAAATTAAGACGAATGTTGGAGATGCCGCCCAAAAGGCGAGTTATTTTTTTTCGGCAGGCTTTGGCTCAACCAAAATACCGGCACGGAAATACAGGGTATTAATTACTTTACCATTTTCATCAAACTCTTTCCATTCTTTATGCTTTTTGTTGGCCACATATTCACCCTGCTCTTTTAGTTTGCCGTTGGGCCAGTAGCTGGTATAAAGTCCGTGCATGCGGTTTGCGCGAAACTCGCATTCGCTTAAAAGTTTCCCGTTCTCGTAATAGTTTTTTACGGGCCCGGTCACCAGATTAAACTTCCAGGTTTCTTCCAGTTTTTTTTCACCGTTCGGGTAATAGGAGGTACGCAGGCCGGTTAATTGCCCTTCGTCATAATTTTCTTTTAAGGATAACGTCTTTCCGTCTTTAAAATAAAAATACCAAGTGCCGTGCGGAACTTGATGTCTGAAATTCTTTTCAAATTGTTTGTTGCCGAGACTATCGGACTCCGTCAGTTTGCTGTCAATGCCATTGAGCGCAAGCTGCTCTTTGGTTTTTATTTTTCCGTTGTGATGGTAGTCCAGGTTAGTGCCTGTTTTTCCGCCTTGGTAAAAATTATATTCGTGGCGGATTTTTCCATCGGCAAAGTAACCAACATTGCTGCCGTGTAATTTACCGTACATAAAATGCCCCTTCAGCAACAGATGCCCTTGTTTGTCGTAGCTAAGAAACTCACCTTCTTTGTCGCCTTCTTTAATAGTGTAGATCAACTCAAGTTGCGCGTTATCAAAAAATGATTTGTAGTATCCGCTGATAAAACCATCTTTGTAGTTGGCTTCCGTTTCAATGCTTCCCGACTCATAAAAAGTCTTGGTGATGCCGTTTGGCTTTTGATTTTTGTATTCAATCTGCCTGTGGATTTTTCCGGAAGGATAATATTCCTTCACGAGGCCATCGGGTTTGCCTTTCTCAAATCGGCTCTCCATTTTGAGTGCCCCCGTTGGAAAATACGAACGAACACTGTCGACTAATTTGTTGTTGAGATAATGGGCCGTTTGGATCGGCCTCCCTTTGCTATCGTATACTTCCACTTCGCCATGCCGCATGCCGTTTTCGTAATTGATTTTTCGAAGAAGAATGCCGGTTGTGCTGTACTCGTAAAATGTGCCCGAGCGCACTCCGTTTACAAAATTGCCCTCGATGGCGAGCTTACCGCTGATGAAATACTTTCGGTATTTGCCCTCCATGGTCTGATTGTCATCGAGAACAAAATAATCTTCTGCAATGCGAGACTTCCTTTCATCGTAATATGTTTTGATCTCCTTTTGTGCAACAGACCGAAGGCTTAGCAGAGATAATAGTATAACAAGAAGCCGCATAAATAAAATGTGATAACGAAGAATTGTTTTCAAAATTGAGTTTGAAAAACCAAAAATTAAACTGTATGAAGAATCTTTAATACTTTCTTCACGCAAAATTTAGTTCAGGAAGTTGCCGATTTTTTTTATTCCTCAACTCAGGTGTTGCAAAACTTACAATTTCTCGATTACCAGTGCCGATGCACCACCGCCACCGTTGCAAATACCCGCAACCCCGATGGACGAATTGTTTTGCTTTAACACATTGGCGAGTGTAATGGTGATGCGTGCCCCGGAAGCTCCGAGCGGATGGCCGAGCGCTACGGCACCGCCATTTATATTCACGTTAGCCTCATCGAGGCCGAGCTTAATGTTGTTGGCAATAGCCACAGCCGAAAAGGCTTCGTTGATTTCGTAGAACCCCACATCTTTTTTCTCTACACCCGCCATTTTCATTGCCTTGGGTATTGCGAGAGAAGGAGTGGTGGTAAACCACATGGGGTCTTGTGCGGCATCGGCAAAACCGAGAATCTTTACGATGGGAGTTAAACCAAGTTCTTTGGCTTTGGCCGAACTCATTAACACCACAGCAGCGGCACCGTCATTGATGGTTGAGGCGTTGGCAGCCGTTACGGTTCCTTCTTTTGTAAACACCGGTTTTAAACTTGGTATCTTATCGAAGTTTACATTTTTGTATTCTTCGTCTTCGGCAAACAAAGTAACCTCCCCTTTTCTACCCGTGATCTCAACGGGCACAATTTCATCTTTAAATTTACCGGCAGCCCAGGCGGCTGCAGATCTCTTGTACGAGTTAATGGCGTACGTGTCCTGAACTGCCCGGCTGATGTTCATTTCTTTGGCGGTGTTGTCGGCACAAACACCCATGGCGCAATGATTGTACACATCGGTGAGGCCATCGTACGTTAAACCATCCAGTATTTGTCCGTCACCGTACTTATAGCCGTAGCGCGCCTTCATTAAATAGTATGGAATGTTACTCATGCTTTCCATGCCACCGGCTACCACCACATCGTTTTGACCGAGCATGATGGATTGTGCGCCCATCATAATGGATTTCATGCCCGATGCACAGACTTTATTTACAAGCGTACAAGGAATGTTGTAACCAAGCCCGGCACCTACGGCTACTTGAGTTGCGGGAGCCTGGCCCAAGCCTGCTGAAATCACATTGCCAAAAAAAACTTCTTGCACGTGTTTGCCGTCTAAATTAATTTTAGAGAGTGCGCTTTTCACAGCTAAGGATCCGAGTTTAACAGCCGATAGGCTGGCGAGGCTACCACCGAAACTCCCAATAGGAGTGCGAACGGCCGATACAATTACAACTTCTTTCATGATATGTGTGTTTTCGATTTACAAATTTCCTACCAATCCGGTTTACCTTTTTCTTTTGGCTTTGTTGCCTTGCGTTTGTTCTGCTGAAGGTATTGTATTTCCTGATTTTTCATGGCCTCTAAAATCATCTTGGCTTTATCTTCACTAATCTGCATGTCCTTCAATTTTTCGGCCAACGATGGATCCGGTTTTTTCTCATCCTTGTTTTTATTTTTTTCTTCTTGCTCCTTTTGCTGTTGCTCTTTGTCTTTCTGCTCTTTCTTTTGTTGCTCTTTGTCTTTTTGGTCTTTTTGCTGTTGATCTTTCTGGTCTTTCTTTTGTTGATCTTGCTTGTCTTTGTTCTGCTGATCTTTTTGGTCTTGTTTATCTTTTTGGTCTTTGTTCTGTTGGTTTTTGTTGTCTTTGTTTTGTTCTTTATTCTTCTCGTCTTTTTTGTCTTTGTTATCCTTGTTTTCTTTATTCTGATCTTTGTTTTGCTGTTGTTGCTTTTTTTGTTCTTCCAGCTTTTTCTTTACCATTTCATAATTATATCGTGCTTGTTCATTCGCAGGCTCTGCTTTAAGTGCCTGCTTAAAGTAATTCAGAGCCTCTTCAAATTTGCTTTGGCGGTTGGCCATTACACCCATTTGCTGATTGGCCCAGGACTTTAGCTTGGCATCTTTGCTTACGGTTAGCGGTTGATAATTTGTAAACGCATTGGTGGTATCGTTGGTTCGGAAGTAAGCGTTTGCCAGGTTCATGTTTATTTCTTCTTCGCTTACGTGCATGGAATCGATGAGGAAACGGTACTTGGCAATAGCGGTTTTAAATTCTCCGGCAAGGAATGCTTTTTTGGCTTCCGATTTCAAAGAATTTATTTTGCTCACCTTGGTGGGGTCGGTGAGCGCAACGAGCGCAAAGAAAATAAAAGCAAGCCATTTCATATGGTTACCGTTTTTACATCTACCAGCAAATCTAAAACCAAAATCAACAGAGCTGCCAATAAAAAATAGTAATATTGATTAGCCGATACGTCCACCATGCGGGCATCGCGAAGCTCTCCCTCAATTTTTCCTATGGTGTTTATCAAGCGGGCCACATCGTTTTGATTTTCGTTGATTTCAAAATATTGGCCGTTGGTTTTAGTTGCCAGTGATTTTAACTCCTTCGGGTTTAGTTTAGTTACAACGGCATTTCCCTGGGCATCGGTTTTATAGCCCCGTCCGGCCAAAATCTGCCCGCCTTTTTCGGTACCTATGCCGAGTGTAAAAAGTTTGATGTTCTTGTCTTCAATTTCTTGTGCAATCTCATTGGTTTGTTCGCCAAAATCCTCGCCATCGCTGATCAAAATAATAACCTTAGATTTTTGTTGAGTGCTGGGGCCTTCCTGGTTTTCCAACTTATCCAAAGCCATGCGCAACGGAGGGCCAAAGTCGGTTCCGCTGGAAGGAACCAAACTGGAGTTCATGGTTTCGATAAATAGATTCAAGGCATTTTGATCGTAGGTAAGCGGGCATTGCATAAAGGCTTCCGATGAAAAAATAATAACCCCCACGCGATCGGAGTTAAATGCTTCTACAATGCGCTTCATTTCGTATTTGGCTTTCTCCAGCCGCGTTGGTTGCACATCAAATGCGTCCATCGACTTAGATAAATCAACACAAATCATGATGTCTTTACCGATGGATTTCACTTCACGTTTCGAATCGCCAAACGTTGGCCCCAAGAATGCCACCAGTAATAAAATAACAAAAGCTGTGCGCAAAATGAGCTTAATAAAAATAGTATAAAATGGAGTATGGAGGGTGCGGCTTATGCGCACAATCTTAACAATGTAGATTGTGTAGAAAAGTATGAAAGCTACAACTACTATCCATTGGGTCGAACCCCATTCGCGAAACCAAACCACGCTACTTATTTTTTTGTGGCAAATTAATCATTAATGCCCAAAATAGGTAGCCTTTTGATTTGTACAATGATGTTTATGCTGAAGTATCGATTCTATACCTTTTTGGGCTGTTATGTTTTTTTGTGCACGATCATTATCTGTATTTGTAGTTTCTATTTCTTGCTCTGCTCTATTAACGGTGGTGTTCGCTAACAGAAGAAATCCGGAAAGCACCATGGCACCAAAACCAATTTTCCTGAACAACAATTCGCTGATGCGCGGTAATACATACACTATTGTTAGAGAAGATACTATTGAAGCTGCTGCGATTGAAATGCCCAGGTAGAATGCCGTTGTGGAATACAGGCCTAAGTAGACATACGTTATCAACTTAATTAAATGCAGAGAAATTTCGTTGGCCGCCCGCGTTGCAATGATTTCTTCTTTGGTTAGCCCATACTTTAAATAGAGCCTGTTGAATAATAAGCCCACCGCACCCATTAACCCCGAAATAAAGCCGGCCATAAAACCCATTAGCGGTAATAGAAGTGGTGGATAGACTTTTGTTGGTTTTTTGTATTCTTCTTTCTGCTTAAAAACCTGTGGCAAATTGGAAATTAAAAACAGTGCAATGACTACCTGTAGGTAAACCGGATTGAAATATTTTATCAGATATGCACCGATAAAAACGGCAGGTATGGAACTGGGCACAAAGCGCCAAAACATTTGCCAACGGATATGCTTTTTAAAAACAGCGATTCGGGAAGCAGAACTTGCGAAAGTTCCAACCGTTAGGGAAAACGGAACAACCGATGGTGGCAACAGTACATTTAATATGGGTATCAGTATCAAGCTGGCACCTCCACCCGAAATAGCGCTCATCCAAAACGATAGAATGGTACCCAGAAAAAGCAAAATCAGTGTTGACATAGAAAGTGTTTACAATGTGGTTTCACTCGAATTGCTTTGGGCAATTCGTTGGTTGATAAATAATATTTACTGTGATTTATTTTTTGTAACTGATCATTATGCCCGAGCGGCTTTTTCGATCAATAGTGGTTTCAAACTTTTTGTCGGCCAGTACAAAGTCGAGGTACTCCTGAGGTGCGTTTCCATCAATCACATTATGAGTGGTGTAGCAACCCTTTGGTTTTAACTTTGGCGAAACGTCAATAAAGTATTGTTTGTACCAGTCTTTATCGGCATCGGAAAACACAAAATCAAATGGACCGGAAAGTGTTTTTACCATTTCATGTGCGTTGCCGAGGTGCGCTTCTACATACTTTAATAACCCGGCTTCTTCTAAATTCTTTAGTGCTTGTTTGTGCCTGTTCTCATTTCGTTCCAGCGTAACTACTTTGCCTCCGGTTTTGCTCATGGCCCAGGCTAGCCAAATGGTGGAGTGCCCGGTGGAAGTGCCGATTTCCAAGGCGGAGGTGTAGCCGTGGCTTACTATAATGTTGTGCAAGGTTTGGCCGTCTACGTACGGCACATTTAGATCGTGCCATTCATTTTTATGTTCACGTAAAAAATTTTCAACTTTTGTGTCTATCTCTGCTTGAGTCTGAGCTTCTGATTGTATTGAAAGACAACTGATCAGAGCAATGAGTATCATCAAATATTTCATCTGATTTAAGTTTTTTATGATAATAGAAATAAGAAGATCAGGGGAAAAGCAATTCCAAGTAACGCCAGTTTCCAGCCTCGGCTTTTAAAACTCAATCGGCCTCGTTCAATGAACATGCCCGTGAGACCGAGCGTGAAGAGCGCAAGGCCGAATACATCGGAAAAATAGATCCACCAACGACTGGTGTCTTTATGAAGTTTTACCATTTGACTTAGCACCGGAGTGGGTATAAAACTCTCTATTTTACCCTGTCCGGTGTTCAGGTCTATTTCTACGGTGTGATTGACGTAAGAGATATTCAAAGTATTCTCTTCAACGCCAATCCTGCGCAGGTCATCGTCAAAACCATTGACCTTGCTAAAGGCAACCGCATAGGCATCGTTGATCGAATCTGTGAGAGGTACGGATACCGTAATTTGTTTTTTGTCGTAGGTATATTTTGTGGGGTTCCACGACCTGCGGTGGTTGAGGGCAATCCCCGAAAGGGCAAACGAGAGGATCAGCCCTACATAGAAATAGGCAATATCGCGGTGAGTATTTCTGGCAGTTAGCTTCATTTTTTTGATATTTTTTGAGTTAGACTGTTCGGTTGCTTAAAATATTCCATCCTAAAAAAATATTTTCAAGAGGGGAATAATTAGGCACAAGTTAGTGTCTAAAGCATAAGAATTATTAACTTTTGGAATGGAGACAGATGATGAGTTAGTAGCCAAAACCAAAAGTGGAGATCTGGGGGCATTTAAAGATTTGGTGAAGAGATATGAAGGGAAGGTAGCCGGGGTTACCCGCTCCATGCTGGGCAGCACGGCAGATGCAGAAGATGTAGGGCAAGAGGTCTTTATCAAATTTTACGAATCGTTGAAAAAATACAGAGGAGAGGCATCCATCGGAACTTATTTAACGAGGATAGCTATTAATCTTTCACTCAACGAAATAAAAAAGAGAAAAAGAAGGTGGTCGGTTTTTAGTTTGGAAGACGAGGGCTCCGCGATACCGGCCGAAGAGAATAAAATGGATTTGAAAGAATTGCTGTTGTTTGAACTTGATCGGCTTGAGCCTGATTTTCGTGCGGTGGTTACGTTACGATTGATCGAAGGGTATTCTACGGAAGAAACCTCCCAGATTTTAAAAGTACCGTTGGGTACCGTGCTTTCGAGGCTGGCAAGAGCTCAGGTTAAATTAAGAAAAGGATTATCGGAACACCTTAATGAATAGGGTATGATAAAGAATGTAAACGAAGAACTTTTGGCTAAATCATTCGATGCAAACTTATCGCACGTTGAACTTGACGAACTGCAACACACGAAAAACGACATACAGGCAAAGAAGCTGTTAGCGCAACACGGCAAGCTGCGCCAGTTGTTGCTGCGGAAAGAACAAGATTCGTTTGGCCCTTTTTTTGCTGAACGCGTTGTAAACCAAATTAAACGATTGAGTAAAGAAATTGATTACCAGATCTATTTCTTTTTTAAAAAATATCAACTGGCAGCCGTTGGGTTGGTAATCGCACTGATTGTTTTGAATATTTTTTTGTCGGATACCATAACTGTAAAATCTGTGCTAGGGTTTGAGAACCAGCCGGCCGGTTCGGACTCCGACTTGATCGAGAACTTAGATTTGTTTAACGAACTCACTAATTAAGCTACAATGACACCGGAAAGAAAAAAAACCATAGCCATAGTTATTGGTACGTTTTTAATTGGGGTACTTATTGGCGTACTCGGTACCGGTTTGTTGGCACGCCAGCATTACAATAAAGAAAAAATTCCTCACGATAAAGAGATACGGGTAAGTTCACGCCAAAAGCTATTAAAAAAAATATTGAACAAAATCCATGCAGATTCAATTCAAGAAAAAACGATTCGCCCGATAATTGAAAAGACTTTGGACGATATAGACTCTATTCAGACGCGAAGCCGCAGGGAAGGAATTGCAGCCATAGATTCCATGGAAACACAGCTAAAGCCCATGTTAAATCAAGACCAAATTGATCGGCTTAAAAAAATTTACAAGAGCTACAGAGATGGGCTTATCATCCAAAAGAAAAAGAAAAAAAAGTAACTTTTCTCTTTATCGATTTTGATTCTAATTTCGCGGCTGCGAAAAATGGAATCTTATAAAAAAGCACTGAGCTATCTGTACGAACGCCTCCCCATGTTTCAAAGGGTGGGGGCTGCTGCGTATAAAAATGACTTGACGAACACTGTTGCTTTGTGTGCTGCCCTCGGGCATCCGGAAAAGAACTTTAAAAGTGTACACGTAGCGGGCACCAATGGCAAGGGCAGTTCATCGCACATGATTGCAGCCGTACTTCAGAAAGCCGGATATAAAACCGGGCTTTATACTTCACCTCACTTAAAAGAATTTACCGAGCGCATTAAAATTAATGGTGCAGAGGTGCCGCAATCGTTTGTAGTTGATTTTGTAGAACGTTTGAAACCGGTACTTGAACGTGTACATCCTTCCTTTTTTGAAACTACCGTAGCCATGGCTTTCGATTTTTTTGCCCGCGAAAAAGTGGACATTGCTGTGATAGAGGTAGGGCTAGGCGGGAGGCTCGATTCCACAAATGTAATTACACCCGAAGTTTCACTGATTACCAACATCAGTTGGGACCATGCCGATTTACTGGGCGATACGCTAAAAAAAATTGCTGCAGAGAAAGCAGGCATCATTAAGCCGGGTGTTCCGGTGATAATCAGTGAGCGGCAAGAAGAAGTTGCTGATGTTTTTGTAAGTAAAGCCGCAGAAACAAACAGCCCGATTAGTTTTGCCTCGGATAAATTCCGTTTTAAAAAAATGAAAAATGGGGCGTTCATTTTTTCAGAGGAAACCTATCCACTCGATCTTAAAGGTAATTATCAAGAAAAAAATTTAGCAGGCGTACTGGCAACTATTGATGAGTTGAGGGCAAAGGGTTATTCGATTTCGAGCAAAAATATTAAAGAAGGATTGCAACAAACCATTGAATTGACTGGCCTAAAAGGCCGCTGGCAAACATTGAATGAGGGGCCGTTTGTAGTCTGCGATACCGGCCACAATGAAGCCGGAGTTAAAGAAGTGCTCCATCAAATTGCCCAGCAAAAATTCGAAAGGCTATTTATGGTTTGGGGCATGGTGAAAGACAAAGATCAAAGTAGGGTGTTATCGTTGTTGCCCAAAGAAGCATATTACTTTTTTTGTCAGGCAAAAATTCCGCGCGCACTTTCCGCTCACGAGCTTCAAGAAAAAGCAAATCAATTTGGTTTGTTTGGGAAAGTGGTTGAAGGCGTTAACGAAGCCATTGCGGAAGCCCGGCAAAAAGCATCGGCCAAGGATATGATTTTTATAGGTGGAAGTACGTTTGTGGTGGCAGAAATTGCGAATCTATGAAGAGCAAATTAAAGCGTTTTGAAATTATTGCCGGTCGTGAAAATGTGATAGAGCCCGGAAAAGTAATATATGACCGGGTGAAGGGCCGTTGGAACGAATTGTATTTTAAAAACTCCAATCCTCTTACGGTAGAACTTGCCTGCGGCCGGGGAGAATATTCGGTTGGCTTAGCGCGTAAATTTCCAGATCAAAATTTTGTGGGTGTAGATGTGAAAGGCGATCGGTTGTGGAAAGGGAGCACGTGGGCTCATGAAGAGGGGCTTAAAAATGTTGGCTTTTTGCGTACTCAAATATTAAATATTGAAAATTTTTTCAACGAAAATGAAATCGATGAAATTTGGCTCACGTTTCCGGATCCCCGCCCACGCAAACGCGATATTAAACGCAGGCTCACGAGCCCCCGGTTTCTCGAAATGTTTAAAAAGATTTTGAAAACAGACGGCTGGTTTCGGTTCAAAACCGACAATACCGGTTTGTTTAATTATACCCTTGACGAATTAAGCCTGCGCACAGACATCAACGAGTTTAAGTTTACCCACGATCTGTATCAATCGGATTTGCAAGCAGAGTGTTTCGATATTAAAACACGGTATGAAGAAATGTTTGCGGCCGAAGGAGAAAAGATTAAATATTTGAGATTTAAGTTTAAAAAATAAAATAGATGAAAAATTTGTTGATAGCGGCACTATGGATTGGATTGGCCAACCTGTTGGGGGCGCAAGAATTAAAATCTCCCGATGGGCAATTTGTATTGCATTTTTCGATCGTTGAAAATGGTGTTCCATCGTACGCGCTGATGTATAAAGGAAATCCGGTTATTAAACCGAGTAAACTCGGTCTGGAATTAAAACGAAATCAATCGGGTGGGTTTAATCAACTCAAGTCGGTTAATTCAGCGTCTTCTCTTTACGATAATTTCGAAATTGTAAACACAAAGACTTCTTCATTTGATGAAGCTTGGAACCCTGTTTGGGGTGAGGTTAAAACCATCCGAAATCAGTATAACGAACTGGCCATTACACTCAACCACAAGCAAACCAACCGCATCATGATTATTCGATTTCGGCTTTTCAACGATGGCCTTGGTTTTAGATATGAGTTTCCGGAACAAAAAAATCTGACCTATTTTGTAGTAAAAGAAGAACGTACACAGTTTGCTATGACGGGCAACCATATTGCCTTTTGGATTCCGGGCGATTACGACACGCAAGAATACGATTTTACCGAATCAAGGCTCTCGGAAATCAGAGGCCTTCAGGAAAAAGCAAGGACTCAAAATTTATCGCAAACTTCTTTTTCTTCAACCGGTGTGCAAACTTCATTACTTATGAAAACCGATGAAGGGATTTATATTAATCTGCACGAAGCCGCCCTCATCAATTATTCTTGCATGCATTTAAATCTCGATGACAAGAACATGGTTTTTCAATCGTGGCTAACACCCGATGCGCGAGGAGATAAAGGGTATCTGCAAGCGCCTTGCACTTCGCCTTGGCGTACAATTATTGTAAGCGATGATGCCCGCGACATTCTTTCTTCAAAAATGATTTACAATTTGAATGAGCCCTGCAAACTGAAAGAGACATCGTGGATAAAACCCATAAAATATGTGGGTGTGTGGTGGGAGATGATCACCGGCAAAAGCTCTTGGTCATACACCAATGATTATCCTTCCATTCAACTGGGAGTTACCGATTATTCGAAAGCAAAACCAAACGGTACGCATGCGGCCAACACGGCAAACGTGAAAAAATATATTGACTTTGCCGCTCAAAATGGGTTTGATGCCGTACTGGTGGAAGGGTGGAACGTAGGTTGGGAAGATTGGTTTGGCAATTCAAAAGAAAACGTTTTTGATTTTGTAACCCCTTACCCTGATTTCGGTGTGAGCGAACTGCACGAGTATGCCAAAAGCAAGGGCGTGAAAATGATTATGCACCACGAAACCTCAAGCTCGACAAGAAATTACGAACGACACATGGATGCAGCGTATCAGTTTATGAAAGCCAATGGCTACGATGCCGTGAAGAGTGGTTATGTTGGCGCGATTCTTCCCCGTGGCGAGAATCATTACAATCAGTGGACCATTAATCATTACCAGTATGCCATTGAAAAAGCTGCTCACTATAAAATTATGGTGAATGCACACGAGGCCGTGCGACCTACGGGTATTGCACGTACTTATCCTAACCTGATCGGAAACGAATCGGCACGCGGAACGGAGTATCAGGCATTTGGCGGGTCTAAGCCCAATCATGTTACACTGCTGCCTTTTACACGGTTGTTGGGTGGCCCGATGGACTACACACCCGGCATTTTTGAAATGGACATCAGTAAACTTAATCCCAGCAATCATTCTCATTGCAACAGCACAATTGCAAACCAGTTGGCATTGTATGTAACCATGTACAGCCCATTGCAAATGGCTGCCGATCTTCCGGAAAATTACAATCGGTTTGCCGATGCGTTTCAATTTATTAAAGATGTGGCGGTCGATTGGGACGATAGCAAATACCTTGAGGCAGAGCCCGGAGATTATATCACCGTGGCAAGAAAAGCAAAAGAAACCGGTAAGTGGTTTTTGGGGAGTGTAAACGGTGAAGTGCCGAGGGTGTCTAAAATTATGTTCGACTTTTTAGATCCCAACAAAGATTACATCGCTACCATTTATGCCGATGGAAAAGAGGCGCATTACAAAACCAACCCGCAAGCTTATACCATTCAAAAATTTAGGGTAACAAATAAATCCAAGCTATCGCAATACGTAGCTGCAGGCGGTGGTTATGCCATTAGTTTCGAAGAGGCCGAAAAGGAAGCTTTAAAAGGATTAAAGAAGCTGTAGAGTTAATCTATTTCCAGGCTCTCCAAAATTTCGGAAAGCGGATATTCTTTTAACCCCGGCCGCGACTCGGCATTTCCATTCAGGCTTATCCCTGTAACAGGCAACTCAAGAATAAATTCCAGATCGGAAGGCAACGGATTGTTGATGAAGACATCGAACTCTTTTGCTATCTGTTCTATAATTTTTTCAGAATCACGAATCGAATTAATGTGTAGATCTATGCCAATGATTTTTTCCTTCAACGGTAACAATTTTACTTTTTTTTCGAACCATTCATTTATACGCAGGCTGACAAATACGTTTTTTCCATGGCTAAATTTTTCGAGCGAATCGATGGTATGCTCAAAATAATCCGCTTCGTATTCATTCTTTTCGATTGAATCGGTTTCAATAATAAACTTTGGCCCGGCCACCCAGCCGGTTATCTCTTGAAAAGTTTTGGTATCAACGGTGGCCGCAGGGAATGACAGAAAATCTACACCCATGCCTGCACAATAGCGAGCTTCGCTGAGGTTGGTAATGTTACCTACTTTTACTTTTGTTTTTAGCATGGCTCAAATATTGAAAAGAAAAAAATAACTTTGAGGTTATATTATTATTTTTCTTTCGAAAAGATTTTTATGAAGGGTATTGTAGGGAGTGCTTGGGTGTGCTTGTTTCTGCTTTCTGCATGCAATTCAGAAAGCACTTTGGTATCCGGTAAAGCATATTTCCCTTTACAAACGGGCGATTTCAGAATTTATTCTGTTGCTGAAACGAACATTGAGCAGTTGACGTGTGGCGATGGCGGGCAAACACTAAAAGACTATCAGCTTAAAGCATTGATTACCGATTCTTCTAAAAATACAGATGGCAGTTTCACCTACGATATTCACCGATACACCCGCCCGGACAGCACACAACCCTGGACAGATTTAGATACGTGGACGGCACGCATAACGAGTAACCAGATTATTGTAACACAGGGCAATGTTTCGTATGTAAAGTTGCCCTTAATGTTTTTTGCAAACGAAAAATGGAACGGCAATTTATACAACGACCAAGGCGAAGAAGATTATACATTAAAAAATTTAGGACAATCCTATACTTTGTCGACAACAACCAATTATCCGGGAACAAAATATCCATCTTCCGTAACTGTAGTTCAAAGCGATAATCAGGATTTTTTTGTGTATCAAGATAAACGAATTGAAGTATATGCAGCAGGCATCGGCTTGATTTACAAAGAGACCACCCAACTGACTTACTTTCAGGATCCTTGCTACGGTCAACAGAAAGTGAAAAATGGGTTAATCTATATGCAGACACTGGAAAGCTACGGGCATGAATAAAATTGCCTTTTTATTGTTTGTGTTGCCATTGCCGCTGTTCGGTCAGCCGAACCGATATTTTGTTTCATTTAAGGATAAAGCAAATACAAATTATTCACTCACGCGGCCACTCGAATTTTTGTCGCAAAAAAGCCTGGACCGAAGAGCTCGCGAATATTTTAATCTTATTGAAGAAGACCTGCCGGTTGACACATCGTATGTAAATCAACTTAAAAGAGCGGGAGCATCAACCTATTTTACTTCGCGTTGGTTTAATGGTGTGCTTGTACAAGCAGATTCTACGGTGATGAGCACTATTCAAAACCTTCCTTTTGTATCCAAAACAGAATTAGTTGCACCGGGAACAAAATTGATGGGAGGTAGAAAAACGGTAACGAATAAATTCGAGAGGACAAACACCTCAACTACAATTATAGATAAAGTTCAGCTCCAAATGATCGGCCTTAATCAAATACATGCTGCCGGTTACCACGGTGAAGGAATTGATATTGCGGTATTTGATGGTGGTTTTATTGGTGTATATACACTGGTTGGGTTTCAGCCCTTGTTTCAAGAGGATAGAATAAAAGAAACCTACAATTTTGTTACCAACGACAGTTATGTTTTTACTGCTCATCAACACGGCACGGAAACGCTCTCCATATTGGCCGGTACTATCGACAACACGTATTCGGGGGCCGCGTACGCTGCAAATTACTTTCTGTACATAACCGAAGATGTTTCGAGCGAATACCGCATTGAAGAATACAACTGGCTTTTTGCTGCCGAACGTGCCGATAGTGCCGGGATAGATGTAATCAGTTCGTCCGTAGGCTATAATGAGTTTGACGATGCAAAAATGAATTACACCTATGCCGATATGAACGGAAGCACAACGGTAATATCTCGCGCAGCACGTAAAGCTTTTTTGCGTGGTATTTCAGTTGTAAATTCTGCAGGCAACGAGGGGGCTTTGTCTTGGCGCCACATTTTAGCACCTGCCGATGCCGATGGTGTGATAGCCGTGGGTGCAACCGATTCGCTGGGCTTGGTTGCAGCGTTTAGCTCTATAGGCCCGAGTGCCGATGGCCGCATTAAACCCGATGTGTCTGCACTGGGTGTAAACAGTGTTGTCTTTACGCCAACTCAATGTTGTGTAACAGGTAACGGCACATCGTTTTCTTGCCCATTGGTAGCGGGGCTTGTGGCCGATTTGCATCAGATGTTTCCACAAGAGTCGGCAAACGATATTCGCAACCGCCTGATTTTGATGAGTACACAACGATTACAACCCGATAACAGGATTGGCTATGGGATACCTGTTTTTAGATTTACAGATACAAATGAAGACAATAATTTAAGTTTTGATATTTTTCCAAACCCTCTGAAAGAGGATAAATTGAATATTTCATTAAAAACAAAGCAAGAAATATCTGTTGACATTACTGTTGTGAACACCTTAGGGCAAAAAATTGCAGAGCAACAGATTGCAATATCTAACGAACAAAATAGTATTTCACTGGATGCTGCTGCCTGGCAATCGGGAATTTACTTTGTCCGGATCACCACTTCTAAAGGGAAGGCAATCAAAAAGGTGGTTAAGCTATATTAAGCCATGGATTTCAAAATTTTATATGTCTGCTAATATTTCCTAATTTTCGCGATTATTCTATTAATTTATTCATGCACAAACCCACCCTCTTGCTATTATTGGCTGCTTTAGCATGCTCCTGTGTGCCTAACCGAAAGGTTTTGTATTTGCAAAAAAATGATTTGGTTAAGCACCGGGCCGATACATCTATTGCACGGGCATACACATTGAAGGGCTTTGACTATAAAATTCAGACCAACGATATTATTTCGGTTCGTTACCAAAGCCTTACACAAAAAGAGTTCGACTTTTTAGGTTCACAAAATCAAACCAACATAGGAAACTCTATGTACATTGGTGGCGCGCTGTTGTACGGTGACCTGGTTGACGAAAAAGGCGAGATTCCGATGCCGGTGGTTGGTAAAGTAAAAGTAGCAGGCCTCACAATCTATCAAATACAAGACACACTTCAGGCGTTGGCAAATAAATATTTGGAAGCTCCTGTGGTTAAGGCGCGGTTGCTCAACTACCGGGCGGTTATTTTGGGCGAAGTAAAAAAAGAAGGAGACATTACCTTTAACAATAATCGCGTAAGCCTGATGGAAGCCATTGGCATGGCGGGTGGGTTGGGAGAATTGGCCGATCGATCCAATATAAAAATCATTCGCCAACAGAACTCCAAGGTTGAAGTGCACTACGTGAATGTTCTGGAAGAAGACTTTCTTAATTCTCCTTTTTATTATGTCCATCAGAACGATCTCATCATTGTGCCTCCACTTCGTCAGCGCCCTTACCGCTTGTATTTCGGTCAGAACGTGTCGTTGATTCTTTCGTCCGTATCAATCCTTCTCCTCTTAATCACCCTAAATAAAAAATGATATGGGAATGCAAGGGATGGATTCATTTTCTCAGGAACCGCACAATCAAGGATTTAAAATTGATTTTAAACGCGTTGCCGATCGGTCGTTAAGGTATTGGTATGTAGTAGTTTTGTCATTAGTTATTTCGCTCACCATTGCCTACCTGCGAAACCGCTATGCCGTACGCATATACCCGATTACGGCCTCCGTTATCATCAAAGAAAAAGAAGAAACCAGCGGGGCAGAACTCTTATATAATAACGCACTGATCAATCCCTACCGAAATTACTTAAACGAACCCTATATTATTCGGTCGTATCCAATCATTCAACAGGTGGTTGAGGACTTGAATTTTGAAGTTGTTTTTTTTAAAGAAGGAAATATTAAAACAACGGAATCGTACGGCCTTCCGGTAAAGGTAAAATTGCTCAAGCGAAACGGATCGTACAACGCTTCGCTAAATTTTAAAGCACTTGACGAAAAGACTTATTCCATTAGCAGCAATGACCCCGGAGAAAAACATGCAGAACAGATTTTTAAATTCAATGATAGCGTGGTTTACAACGGCCATCATTTTTTAATAAAGAACGACCTGGATCGCATCAATCAAATTAAAAATGATCCATACATACTTACTTTTTTAGATCCCTTAAGTGTAACGGGAGGCTACGTAAATGCGCTTAAAGTGGAGTGGGCAGAAGAAGGTGCCGGTGTAATTAATTTGGCCATTAATGGAGCAAATACAAATAAAGAGATTGACTTTTTGAATAGCTTGATTCTGACCTATCAGAAACACGATCTTGAAAAGAAAAACCAAGCAGCCGAACGAACCATACAATTCATAAAAGGCCAGTTGTCGGAAATTACGGATTCGCTGAAAAATTTTGAATTTAAACTCCAGCAATTTAAGATGGTCAACTCGGTGGATAAGCTGGACGAAGACACAAAACGAATTTTTGAAAAATTAACTCCGCTCGAAGCCCAGCAAATTGAATTGACCATCCGATCTAACTATTACGATTATCTTACAAAATATATTAAAGAAGGGAAGAATCTGGATTTAGTGATACTGCCCTCAGCCATGGGCATTGATGATCAGGTACTCACCAACATGATCAATAAAATGGTTGAATTACAACTCGAAATAAAATTATTTATCAGTAAAAATTTGCAGGAAAATCCGGCCGTGCAATCTGCAATGAGAAAGGTGAATGAGTTAAAAGATAATTTACAGGAGTCGGTGAGTGCACTGCGAAAGACGGATAAAATAAAAGGCGATCTTATTTTAAAACAAATTGGTGATTTGCAAAAACAGATTGACCAACTACCCCTGCAACAACGGCAATTTGTTTCCATACAACGAAACTATTCGTTGTTAGAGGGGCTTTATGTATTTCTGATGCAGAAAATGTCTGAAGCGGCCATATCAAGAGCGTCTAACGTATCGGATATTGAAGTGGTTAATCCGCCTATGCAAGGAGATGCCATTACACCCAACACACGACAGAATTATACAATTGGCTTTTTGCTTGGGCTTTTCATCCCTCTTGGAATTTTTGTGTTGCTCGAAGTTGTAAATCAAAAAATTCAATCGAAAGAAGACATCGACAAATTTTCTGACTTACCTTTTTCGGGTGGTATCGGGCACAGCGATTTGGTTGATAATATGGCAATCACCGCAAACCCAAAATCTGCAGTTGCCGAGTCATTCCGAGCCATCCGGTCGAACCTCAATTATTTTACAGGCAATGTGTTGAAGAAAGTTTTCATGGTGAGTAGTTCGATCAGCGGTGAGGGGAAAACGTTTACTACGATCAATCTTGCTACTGTCTTTGCGATGTCCGGTAGGAAGACGCTCATTATCGGTGCGGATATGCGAAAACCAAAAATTTATTCAGACTTTAATCTGGATAACCGGGTAGGGTTGAGCGGATATCTGAGCCGATTAAACACCCTGCAAGAAGTAATACAAAACACAACGGTCGAAAATCTGGATTTGATTAGCGGTGGCCCTGTTCCACCTAACCCCGCGGAATTACTTTTAACAGATCGGTTCGGTGAATTGATTCAGGATGCTCTGAAGTTGTACGATTATATAATTATTGACACGCCTCCGTTATTGCTGGTTACCGATGCCTTTGTGCTTTCAAAATATGCCGATCATACTGTGTTTGTAGTTCGCCAAAATTATACGCCAAAAACTTTCCTTCGGAACATCAGCGATTTTTACAACACGGGTAAACTAAAAAACATAAGCCTGATATTGAACGACATCTATAAATCCGGCTTCGGTTATGGATATGGATATGGCTATGGATACAGCTATGCCTACGGCTACGGGAAAAAGAAAAATGGGGACGGGTACTACTCTTAGAAGTGCGTGAAGAAATCATCTAAAATATATGTTGCAGGCCATCGGGGAATGGTAGGCTCTTCTATTATTAGAGAACTGAAAAAACAAGGCTACTCATCTGTTATTGGAAGAACCTCATCCGAACTGGATTTGCGCAATCAAAAAGAGGTTCAGTTATTTTTCGAACAAGAAAAACCGGAATATGTTTTCTTGGCAGCTGCTAAAGTGGGTGGCATACTGGCCAACAGTTTGTATAAAGCTGAATTCATCTACGATAATCTGATGATGGAAGCAAATGTTATTAAAGCTGCCCATGATACAGGCACAACTAAACTCATGTTGCTTGGGTCTTCGTGCATTTATCCAAAGTTTGCAGAGCAACCCATCAAGGAAGGGTCTTTACTCACCGGAATCCTTGAAGAAACCAACGATGCGTATGCTGTAGCAAAAATTGCCGGTATAAAAATGTGCCAGTCGTTTCGCCAGCAATACGGAGATAATTTTATTAGTGTGATGCCCTCTAACTTGTATGGGTATGGCGACAATTATCACCCGCAAAATTCGCATGTGCTTCCGGCATTGATTCGAAGATTTCACGAAGCGAAAATAAACAATCAACCATCGGTTACGCTGTGGGGCACCGGCAAGCCCTTGCGCGAATTTCTTTTTGCAGATGATCTGGCCGAGGCCTGTGTTTTTTTGATGAACGAATACAATTCTCCGGAAATTATTAACGTAGGAAGTGGTGTTGAAATTTCTATTCTGGAATTAGCTCAACTCATTGCTCAGATTGTAGGCTACCGGGGAGAAATAATAAACGATCTATCTAAACCCGATGGCACTCCAAGAAAATTGATGGATGTAAGTAGGGTACGTGCACTCGGCTGGCATCATAAAACAGACCTACACTCCGGCATTGCATTGTCGTATCAAGATTTTTTGAGCCGCAACGAAAACATAAAATGAAAACAGCACTTATCACAGGTATTACAGGTCAAGATGGAGCTTATTTAACCGAACTGCTGCTGAGCAAAGGATATTTTGTACACGGCATTAAGCGCAGGTCGTCACTTTTTAATACAGACCGAATAGATCATCTCTACCAAGACCCACACGAAAAAAACCTTAAACTAAAATTACATTACGGTGATCTCACCGACTCAACGAATTTGATTCGGATTATTCAAGAAACACAGCCCGATGAAATTTACAATTTGGCAGCGATGAGCCATGTGAAGGTGAGCTTCGATACACCGGAATATACGGCCAATGCAGACGGCATCGGAACGCTGCGCATACTCGAAGCCGTGAAGATGCTGGGGTTAACAAAAAAAACAAAAATATACCAGGCTTCAACTTCCGAACTCTACGGGTTAGCTCAGGCTGTTCCACAATCGGAGAAAACTCCATTTTACCCTAGGTCTCCTTATGCCGTTGCCAAATTGTATGCCTATTGGATCACCGTAAACTATAGGGAAGCATATGGTTTGTTTGCTTCCAATGGAATTTTATTTAACCACGAGTCTCCCTTGCGTGGCGAAACATTTGTAACGCGCAAAATCACGAGGGCAGTTGCAAAAATTTCTCTCGGGCTGGAACAGAAACTTTTCATCGGTAATTTAAATGCTAAGCGCGATTGGGGTCATGCAAAAGATTTTGTAGAAGCCATGTGGTTGATTTTGCAACATAATGAACCCGATGATTTTGTTATTGCCACCGGCAAAACAACCACCGTGCGCGATTTCGTAACGATGGCCTTTGCCGAAGTGGGGTATCAAATTCAATTTGAAGGAAAGGGCAACGAAGAAAAAGGAATTCTTGTTTCTGTAGACGAAACCAAAGTTCCTGTAGCAGGTAAAAACCCAAAACCGGGCGATGTTTTGGTGGCCATAGACAAAGAATATTTTAGGCCCACCGAAGTAGATCTTTTGATAGGCGATGCATCAAAGGCAAAATCAAAATTAAATTGGAACCCAAAGTACGATCTCCCAGCTCTCGTTAAGGAAATGGTTCATGCCGATGTAGAACTCTTCAAGCGCGATCTGCACCTGCTGCAGAAAGGCCACAAAATTTTGCGCCAGATAGAGTAAGCTACTACAAAAATTTATGGTTATCAATTTGTTAAGATAAATGGAACTCATTCAGGTTTACGTTTTGCTGGTGATTTGTTTCCTGATTTACGCCTTGTACAAGGAATTGTTTAATCCATCGCTGTCCTTCTTTATTGCTACCCTTGCCCTGCTGATCGTCAAAGCAATTTCTCCGGCAGATTTATTGCGAGGCCTGTCCAATCAGCAAGTAGTTATTGTATTTCTACTTGTGCTGGTAACGGCCGGCATCCGAACTATTTTTGGGGTTGAGTGGTTTGCGCGCTTATTTAGTTTCAACTTAAAGCCAAAAACTTTCTTGCTGCGGATGACGATGTTTGTATCATCCATCTCAGCGTTCTTAAACAACACGCCCATCGTTGCTTTTATGATACCGTATGTAAAAGCCTGGGCGGAGCGCACCGGCCATGCGCCATCTAAATTTTTGTTCCCGCTTTCCATGGCTACTATTCTCGGTGGCATGATCACCGTTATCGGTACATCTACCAGCCTGATCTTGGCCGGGTTGATTCAGGAATACAAACTGCCCATGCTTGTGTTTACCGATTTTCTGTATTTGGGATTGATTGTTACCGTAACAGGCTGGGCGTATCTTTATTTTTTCGGGTATAAACTTTTACCGGAAACCACCAGCCGTATTGAGGCGTTCAGGCAAAATGTAAAAGAGTATATTGTTGAAACCGAAATTTTTTCCGGTTCTATGCTCATTGGTAAAACGGTGCGAGATGCCGGGTTGAGAAACCTGAAAGATGTGTTTCTGGTTGAAATCATTCGCAGTGAAGAAATTATTTCTCCGGTTAGCCCGGAAATGAAATTAATGGAGGGCGACACACTTTTTTTTTCGGGCAATAAGCAATCCATCTACCGACTGATAAAAGACGATAACGGCTTGCGCATTCCCAAACAAGATAAACTTGAGGTAGAAGGCCAATTTAATTTTGTGGAAGCGGTGATACCTGCCGGGTCGGAGTTGGTAGGAAGGCGCATCAAAGATTCTGATTTTAGAAGAAGGTATAACGCTTCCATCATCGCCATCCACCGCGATGGGAAACAAGTATCCGGCAAAGTAGGAGAGATGAAAATGAGCGGTGGCGATTTTTTGCTTTTGCTCACCAAAGATGAAACACTCAACCAAAGCTCGATTACCGATTTATTTTTTGTTTCCGTTCCCGATAAAATCGATTCGAAAGAAAACAAATGGATTCGTTGGTTTGGAGCAGCTTGCTTTTTGTTTTTGATTGCCGGCATCGTAGGCGTGCTTCCACTCTTTATGGTGTGCATGATACTTCTCATGGCTATGATTGCATTTAAAATTCTGGATATAACGGATATCCGCAAAGAACTTGATCTTGGCTTGTTGTTGATCATGGTGTCTGCGTTGGCCATCGGTGTGGCACTCGACAAGACCGGCACTGCGCCCATGCTTGCCCATGGAATAATCAAGGTTGGTAATTCACTGGGGCCAGTTGGTGTTATATCGTTATTTTTTATTGTAACAACGTTGATAACCTCATTGGTAACCAATGCAGCTGTGGTGGCAGTTATGTTTCCAATCGCTATGTCTATTGCCGATCAAATGCACCTGTCGTACACTCCTTTTTTTGTTGCGTTAGCATTTTCGGCATCGGGAGATTTTATGACACCCATCGGGTACCAAACCAACCTGATGATTTATGGGCCTGGTGGTTATCGTTTTAAAGATTTTGTAAGGGTAGGTGTTCCATTTACCGTGCTCTACACCGTTATTTGCATCGTATTTATTGCTTACTACTATCATTTGTAATGTCGCAACCCAAAGAATTATATCCTGTACGATCGAAAGTCATGTATAAAGACCGGGTTGAGGCAATGGGGCAAATTCCGCTGCTGATCTGGTTTACAGGCTTGTCGGGGTCAGGCAAATCAACGCTGGCAATTCAGTTGGAATCTTTGCTTTTTAAAAAAGGCTATAAAACGTATTTGCTCGAAGGAGATACCATCCGCACCGGGTTGAACAGCGATCTGAGTTTTTCGGAAGAAGGAAGAAATGAAAACATGAGGCGCATAGCCGAAGTTGCCAAGCTGATGGTTGATGCGGGCATGGTAGTGTTGGCGGCATTTGTTTCGCCCTGGAAAAAAAACCGCGACTTGGTAAAAAAAATTGTTGGAGCAGACAGGTATTTTGAGGTTTTTGTGGATGCACCTCTCGAAGTATGCGAGCAGCGCGATGTAAAAGGACTTTACAAGAAAGCACGTACAGGCGAGCTAAAAGATTTTACGGGGATAAGCTCTCCCTACGAAAGACCTGAACACCCAAATGTTGCAGTGCAAACCGATAAGATAAATCAAGAAGAGGCTATTAATTTACTATTGAAAAAAGTTGAAGACCGGATTAAACCATGAACCAGTATTATTTAAGTCATTTAAAAGAGTTGGAGTCGGAAGCGATTTTTGTGATCCGCGAAGTGGCTGCACAATTCGAGCGGCCCGCATTGCTTTTTTCCGGAGGAAAAGACTCGATCGTTCTATCGTATTTGTCGAAAAAAGCTTTTTACCCGGCACGGATTCCTTTTCCATTGATACACATAGACACGGGGCACAACTTTCCAGAAACGATGGAGTACCGCGATTGGTTGGTGAAAGAGCTTGGTGTAAACCTAATTGTTGGGTCGGTGCAAGAGAGCATCGACAAAGGAAGGGTAAAAGAAGAGACCGGTATAAATGCAAGCCGTAATGCGTTGCAAACCGTAACGTTATTAGATACCATCGAAGCCCATAAAATTGATGCAGCTATTGGTGGTGCACGCAGAGACGAAGAAAAAGCACGGGCCAAGGAACGATTTTTCTCGCACCGTGATGAGTTCGGACAGTGGGATCCCAAAAATCAGAGACCGGAGCTATGGAATTTATTTAACGGACGCAAACAAATAGGTGAGCATTTCCGGGTCTTCCCGATTTCGAATTGGACAGAGATGGACGTGTGGCAATATCTTTTTACCGAAAAGATTGCAATACCCCGGCTTTATTTTGCCCACGATCGAGAAGTGATTGTGCGCGATGGCGCCATTCTCTCCACATCGCCCTGGTTAACGTTACGCACCGGAGAAACACCGGCAATTAAACGCGTGCGCTTCAGAACCTGCGGAGACATGCCCATTACCGGAGCGGTGGAGTCGGAGGCAGATACCATGGAAAAAATTATTGCAGAAGTTGCGGCATCGCGAAAAACCGAGCGCGGCACACGGGCTGACGACAAGCGATCGGAAACCGCCATGGAAGACCGGAAAAAATCAGGATACTTTTAATACGATAACCAGTGAACCAACTATTACGTTTTACTACTGCAGGAAGTGTTGACGATGGCAAAAGCACATTGATCGGTCGGTTGCTGTACGATAGCAAATCTATTTTCGAAGACCAGCTTGAGGCCATCCAAAATTCAAGTTCGAAAAAAGGATTTGATTATGTCGACCTTTCGCTCTTAACCGATGGCCTAAAATCGGAACGCGAGCAGGGCATCACCATCGATGTTGCCTATCGGTATTTTGCTACACCCAAAAGAAAATTTGTTATAGCCGATACGCCCGGCCACATACAATACACCCGCAACATGGTAACGGGCGCATCTACGGCAAACCTTGCCTTGATTTTGATCGATGCCCGCAAAGGTTTGGTAGAGCAAACCTATCGACATTCGTTCATCGCATCGTTGCTAAAAATCCCGCACATCATTGTTTGTGTGAACAAAATGGACCTGGTTGATTTCAAACAGGAGGTCTACGATAAAATCACGGAAGAGTATCGGGCATTTTCATCAAAGCTTGAGGTGCACGACATTCAATTTGTGCCGATCAGCGCACTTACAGGCGATAACGTGGTGAACCGTTCGGAAAAAATGAGTTGGTACCAAGGAGCGGCTTTGTTGTATATGCTCGAAACGGTGCACATCGAGAGCGATCAAAACCATATCGATAGCAGGTTTCCGGTGCAGTACGTGGTTAGGCCACAGTCAAAAGAAAATCATGATTTCCGCGGGTATGCCGGCCGTGTGGCCGGAGGAATTTTCAGAGCAGGCGATGAAGTGATTTCATTTCCTTCAGGATTTAAGTCGCGAGTAAAAGAGATCTTTTCCGGATCCGAAAAACTGAAAGAAGCTTTTGCGCCCATGTCGGTTACCATGACACTGGAAGACGATATAGATGTTAGTCGGGGCGATGTGATCGCTAAGCCAAACAATCACCCTCAAACCGAACAAGATATTGATCTGATGATTTGCTGGATGAACCAAAAACCTGTGAAGCCCGGAGAAAAATTTTTTATACGGCATACCACACGCGAAGTGAAAGGGATACTCAAAGAAATTCAGTATAAAATGGACATCAACAGTTTGCAGCGCATAGAAAATGCAGATCAACTGGTGATGAACGACATTGCGCGAGTTAGAATCCGCACAGCTCAGCCCTTGTTTTTCGACAGCTATCGAAAAAATAGAATCACAGGCAGCCTTATTATGATTGAAGAAGGAACGAACGAAACCGTAGGTGCTGGAATGATTATTTAATTTTTTATTTTATGGTAGTCATTCTCGATTATGGTGTTGGCAATTTAGCTTCCATAAATAATATGCTCAAGCGGATAGGGGTGGAGGCTGTTGTTTCAGCACAAGGTGAAGTGATGCAACAAGCTTCGCATATTATTTTGCCCGGAGTAGGCCACTTCTTTATCAAAATGAAAGTAAAGAAGGGGTGCGGCTATGAACTAGTAGGCGAAATTAAACAAAAGATATTTTCGGTTCTCACTCTTAAGGCATTTGTTGAGTTGGATTCAAATGCAAATTTGTATCTTTGTTGATAAGTTAAATTTGAAAAATGATATGAGGACAGCCATAGTTGCCATCAAGAATAAAAGTGAAGAAACTTTTTTAAAGACATTTTTTAAGAAAGCCGGTATTCGTGCCCGTATCATGAAACAATTTGAAATTGAAGATGCCATTTTTGCGGCCTTAATTGATGAAGGCATGAAGACTGAAACCGTTTCCGAAAAATCAGTATTGAAGGCCCTGCATACAAAATGATAGTTGCCTATAAGGGAGCTTTCAGAAGGGATGCATCGAAAATTAGCGACCGTCTGATAAAAAAATCGATAAGCTCAATTATTGTGCAGGTTAAAGAAGCTTCAGGCATTTCCAATATTCATCGACTAGTAAAACTTCGCAAGTACAAGGTTCACTACAGAATTGAAATTGAAAATAACTACCGCGTTGGGTTAATTATCAGGAATAATAAGGTTTGGTTTGTGAGGGTGCTACATAGAAGTAAAATTTATAAAAAATTTCCTTGATTAAGATGGAACATAGAGGAGAGCGTAGGGAATTAGATGTTGATTCTCTCGTTGACTGAACCATTATTTTTTTAAAAATTTGCAATTTCCATTTTCAAATTTTAAGTAAGCATGCCTCCAGTTATACAGGTAACTAACAGTCTAAAAAAATTATTATCTCTTACGAAAAGAGAGAACGCTGTACCTCCCTACGCGATGTGGTGGTCAGGTGTTTTAAAAAGATATTTAGGATACGCACGGCACAGCCCTTGTTTTTTCGACAGCTATCGAAAAAACAGAATCACAGGCAGCCTTATTTTGATTGAAGAAGGAACGAACGAAACCGTAGGTGCCGGGATGATTATTTAATTTGTTATCATGGTAGTCATTCTCGATTATGGTGTTGGCAATTTAGCTTCCATAAAAAATATGCTGAAGCGGATAGGGGTGGAGGCCGTTGTTTCGGCAGAAGATGAAGTGATGCAACAAGCTTCGCATATTATTTTGCCCGGAGTAGGCGCTTTTGATACGTGCGCCACTCAACTTCACAATTCGGGATTGATCAACTCGCTCACGAAAAAAGCTTTAGCTGATAAAACTCCTGTGCTTGGAGTATGCGTAGGTATGCAGTTGTTGCTCGAAGGAAGCGATGAAGGCAAACAGCCGGGGTTGGGTTGGATAAAAGGACGTAACGTAAAATTCGACAGTAAAAAATTAACTAACGGTTTGAAAATACCGCACATGGGCTGGACCGATGTGCACCCGGCTAAAGCTTCCGGTATTATGGAAGGGTTAGACAACGGTTCACGATTTTACTTTGTTCATTCCTACCACGCACAGCTTACCAACCCTACGGATGCTTTGATTTGGGCAGACTATGGATATGAATTTGCAGCAGGTGTGGGGCGTGATAATGTCATTGGCGTGCAGTTTCATCCGGAAAAGAGCCATAAATTTGGAATGCAGTTGTTGGGGAATTTTGTAAAGAATTACACATGAAAAGAATACGGGTAATCCCTAGTTTGCTCATTCAAAACGGTGGCTTGGTTAAATCCATCAAATTTAAAGACCACAAATACGTAGGCGATCCGATCAATGCCGTAAAGATTTTTAATGAAAAGGGCGTTGACGAGATCGTGATGCTCGACCGAACAGCATCTGCTTCGGGCCCTAACTTTGAAGCGATTGAAGATTTTGCGAGCGAAGCCTTTATGCCACTCGGCTATGGCGGTGGAGTTTCTTCCGTAGAACAAATAAAAAAACTTATTTCCATTGGCGTGGAAAAAGTTATTCTAAACACAAACGCTTACAAAAATCCAAAACTAATTTCCGAGGGTGCCTCGTACGTGGGCAGCCAGAGTATTGTAGTTTCTGTCGATGTAAAAAAAGACTGGCTCGGCAGGTACAAAGTTTTTATCGAAAATGGAGCGAAAAATACCGGCTTCGATCCTATAGATTATGTAAGTAAAATAGAAGAAGCCGGGGCAGGTGAAATTTTGTTAAACTCCATCGATCGCGATGGCACGTTTGCCGGTTACGATTTAAATTTGGTAGATATGATTTGTTCATCGGTGAGTATTCCGGTAGTTGTGGCGGGCGGAGCCGGCTCGGTTGCCGACTTTAAAGAAGCGGTGCGCCACGGGGCATCGGCAGTGGCTGCAGGAAGTTTGTTTGTATTTCAGCGCCCGCATCGGGCGGTACTGATCAGCTACCCTTCTGAAACAGAGTTGAAAGAAAAGGTGTATTTAGAATAGAATGAATGTAATGAGAAATATTAATGACTTATTTTTGGCCATTATTTTTAAAGGTTAAAAACAGGAATAGCTGAAATTTAAGAAATGCAATCAACTAGAATAATCATAGAACCGGGTAGATCCGAAAAAAATTATTGGAGAGATCTATGGCTGTTTCGGGAGTTATTTTATATTCTTTCTTGGCGCGATATTAAAGTGAGGTACAAGCAGACCGTAATCGGTGCAGCCTGGAGTATCATTCGCCCGTTACTTACCACCATTATATTTACCATTGTGTTTAGCCGTGTAGCAAAGCTGGGTTCTGTAAGTGGAGCACCTTATTCCATTCTTGTTTTTGCGGGGATGCTGCCGTGGCAATTTTTTGCCAATTCATTGAGCGAGGCAAGTAACAGTTTGATAGGCAATGCTAATCTTGTTTCAAAGGTCTATTTTCCTAGAATGATTATTCCGGCCAGCTCCATTATCACCAGCTTTGTTGACTTTGCTATATCTTTCCTTATTTTATTAGGCATGATGGTATTTTACCAATACATGCCCAGTACAAAAATAGTTTTGCTCCCTATATTTATTTTACTTGCCTTTATTGCGGCCTTTGGTATTGGGCTATATATCACGGCACTGAACGTAAAGTACCGGGATTTCCGATACATAATACCTTTTATTGTTCAGATCGGATTATATATTACCCCGGTAGGCTTCAGCAGCACCGTGGTTCCAGAAAAGTGGAGATTCTGGTATTCTCTAAATCCGATGGTGGGCGTAGTGGATGGATTTAGGTGGTGCATTATTAGTGAACCGTTGTATTGGCCGAGCCTGGTTACCTCTTTTTCGATGACTTTGCTTTTCTTGGTGATTGGTATTTTTTATTTCCGTAGAACGGAACGGAGTTTTGCGGACAATATTTGAGCTATGAGCGAACCGGTTATAAAAGTTGAAAATCTATCTAAGCGCTTTGTTATCTCTCACGAAAAACAAGAGCGTTACACCTCTCTGCGCGATGTGGTGGCAAGACGTGCTAAAAAGATATTTTCCTTTCCTGCGCAGCCAACTACTAACATACCCGCAAAAGAAGATTTCTGGGCGCTGAAAGACATCAATTTTGAAATTAATAAGGGCGACCGTGTAGGCATTATTGGAAGAAACGGAGCCGGCAAGAGCACCTTACTGAAAATATTGAGCCGAATCACTGAGCCGACTAAAGGGCGCGTTACAATAGATGGCCGTGTAGCCTCTTTACTCGAAGTAGGCACAGGCTTTCATCCTGAGCTCACAGGTAGAGAAAACATTTTTTTAAATGGAGCGATCCTGGGCATGAGCCGCGCAGAGATCAGAAGTAAGTTTGACGAGATTGTGGCTTTTGCCGAAATTGAAAAATTTTTGGATACTCCTGTGAAACATTACAGTAGCGGCATGTACGTGCGCTTAGCTTTTGCCGTAGCAGCACATCTTGAACCCGAGATTCTGATCGTAGACGAGGTGCTAGCCGTGGGCGATGCACAGTTTCAAAAGAAGTGTTTAGGCAAAATGGAGGAGGTTAGCAAGAATGAAGGACGTACCATTCTCTTTGTTAGCCATAACATGAATGTCATTAGTGCTCTTTGTTCGAATGCAATTCTTCTTAGTGGAGGAAGAGTTATTGAATCAGGAAGATCGATTGATGTGATGAATAGTTATGTGCTTGGTAGCGGTGGGAAAAGTTCCGAGCGAGAATGGGTTGGAAAGATGAGGCCAGGCAATAATATTATTAAATTGAATAGTGTTCGCATGATTGATGCGTCCAGATATTCGAAGGATACTTTCTCAATTAACGAGGAAATTGGAATTGAAATGAACTATGAGGTCCTTGAAGATAATAATGTATTGTGGTTAGGACACAATTTGTACAATTCTGAGGGAGTAAATGTTTTTGATACACACAGCGTAAGCACTGACTTGTACGTGAAGCCTCACAAAAAGGGTAAGTATTCTTCCGTTGCTTGGATACCCGCGAACTTATTACCTGAAGGAACATTCATTATAGGCAGTGGTGTATTTAATCATTCTGAGCATAGGATTCACTTTCATGAAAGAGATATTGTGGTTTTTAGTATTGTAGACACATATGATGGAAAAAGTGCGAGAGGATTAACCACAAGTCATTTTAGCGGAGTTGTGCGCCCATTACTTAGGTGGAATATAAATGCGAAAAAGTAAAAAATGAAAAACTGGACAGGAGAAAGATTGGAAACGTTTGTTTTTTCTGAAACTACATTTGAACACCTTCATCGCTATGCCTTAGCTATTCAACTAGCAGTAGGCAAGGTGGTCTTAGACATTGCATCAGGGGAAGGTTATGGTTCTAACCTGTTGAGCGATGTGGCTTCTAATGTTATTGGTGTAGATGTGTCGGAAGAGGTTATAGAAAATGCAAAGAAGAAATATAGGAAAGCCAACCTCGATTTTGTTGTAGGTTCGGCCGATCACATACCAATACCTGATAAAAGCATAGATGTCGTAGTTAGCTTTGAAACAATTGAGCATCACGACAAGCATGATGAAATGCTTTTCGAAATAAAAAGAGTTCTTAAGGATAAAGGGTTGATGATTATGTCTTCGCCTAATAAGCTTAATTACACTGATAGGTCGGCTTACAAAAATCCATTTCATGTTCAAGAATTGTATGAAAACGAATTCAAGGCCTTGATTAATAAAAATTTTCGAATGGCAACATTTTTGCACCAGCAAACTTTCTATGGATCGTTAATTTTTGCCGAAGGAAGGAGCGAATTTTTTGTTGAGTATAAAGGAAATTATGACGCTATAACGCGTCAAGAAGGTTTTACAAGCTACTACATAATAGCAATTGCCTCTGATTTGGCTTTGCCTGATGTAGGTTCAAGCTTATTCAAAGATTCGTTTGCCATTAAGGCTCTAATTGATGGGATTAAGAAATCACGCAGTTTTAGATTGGGTTATTTATTGCTAACTCCATTGAGATCTCTCAGAAAAATTTTGAAGTAGATAGAGACCTAGTTTAAATATTGATTGTAGCTTACGTGAAGAATTGGTAACGCAGTTACCATAACACCTTAATTTTAAAAGATTGATTACCATAGGACGCCCACTTATTTCAATATTGATGGTTTCCTATAATTCCGAGCGATTTATTGGAGAGGCGATAATGAGTGCTTTGAATCAAACTTATTTTGATTTTGAATTGATTATTGTAGATGATAATTCAAAAGATAACACTTGGCAAATAATTGATTCATACACTGATGGACGAATTAAAAGGTATAGAAATGAAGTGAATATTGGAGAGTATGCCAATCGAAATAAAGCAATCAGTTTGGCACGGGGTGAATACCTAATTTTTATTGATGCTGATGATGTAGTTTACTCGAACGGACTGGAGTTTATGATGCAATTTGTTGCGAACTATTCAGACTGTGCCATGATTATAGCACGGCCATGGCATGAAAAGATAATTTATCCAAAGCGGATAACTCCGCACCAGTTTTATTCATTTGAATATCTGGGTAGGGGGATATGCGGAATTAATTTTACGAAAGTCTTATTCAAAACATCAGCCCTTCAGAAAGATATTCCATTTACGTTTAATGTTAAACTCGGAGATTATTATATACAACTTAAACTCGCACGTAATTATAATAGTGTAATCATTCCAGACGCAGCAACTTGGTGGAGAAGGAATAATGGTCAAGCTTCTGAAAAACTTTTGAAAGATGCCGCTCTTTATACAATGCACTGTCTTTGGATTCAATTAGAAATGTTGAAGCATGAAAAATGCCCCTTTACTCAAATTGAGATTGAAGCAGCACTTACTAATTTGTATTCAGGTTTTTTAAGGATATTGATTAAGCAGATGATGCGATTAAGAATCAGTGTTGCGTGGAAATTGATAATGCAATATCCTGTACCAGTTAAATATTGGTTTTCTATTTTAAAGAAAGTGAAACGAAACTATCCGGAAAATTATTCAGGCTCTAATCCAATGCATGATTGAGAATTAACAGAGCAATATCGTTTTTTAAGGAACATTCTTTAATTGATCTCTTAAGGAAGTTATTTTTCTTTTTTACGAAGAGGAGACAATATGTTGGTAGGCGTATTTTGAATGCATATAGATTTAAAAATTGGGATCTTGTTACAGGACGAAATATTTCAGTTCAGGGGCAGATATACAATATTAAAATAGGCGCGAACACGAGTATATATGATAACTGTATTTTTGAATTTTCGGCCAAGGGTAAGGTGCTGATTGGGAGCCATGTGATTCTCTCTTATGGAGTGTTGATAGCTTGTAGCCAATCAGTCACAGTTGGCAACGATGTTCAAATAGGAGAATATACTTCGATACGAGATAGTACACATCAATACAAACTTGATGAGCGATCAATGAAGTATATGCCCGATATTGTGGCGCCAATTAGTATAGGTAATAATGTATGGATAGGTAGGGGGTGTTTGATACAGCCGGGAACTGTTATTGAAGATGGTGTTGTTGTGGCTGCAAATAGTGTGGTGAAGGGAAGATTACTATGTAATGGTATATACGGTGGCACACCAGCTAAATTGATAAAGTACAGAGAATAATTGATTCGTGGTTTTGAAAAAACTACACAGGATGTTTCGGAAGTAGATTGGAGAGTTAACAACTTTCAATTCGTTAAAAGGGTTATTTTTGTTGAAAAAAAATTGAATCAATTTAATTTAACAAGCAAGGATCAAATAAATAATACATTCAAATGCCTGAGATCAAGAGCCAAAAGATTTATGTTCAATATGGGTGTGGTCTGTCAGCACCAAGCCAGTGGATTAATTTCGATGTATCTCCTACGCTAAGAATACAAAATACGATAGTGCTGGGTATGTTATTAAGAAAGCATCTCAACACTAAGTTTCCTAGTAATGTCAAGTACGGTGATATAATTACTGGGCTACCAATCGCAGATATGTCGTGTGATGGAATATATTGCTCACACGTATTGGAACACCTATCACTAACTGATTTTAGAATTGCAATTCAAAATTCTTATAGACTTTTAAAGAAAGGGGGAATATTCAGATGTGTTGTTCCAGATTTGGAATATTCCGTAAAAGAGTACCTCAGAATACTGAGTGCGGGAGACCACAGTGCCAGCCTGAAATTCATGAATGAAACGTTGCTCGGAATCAATATCCGGCCAAGAGGCTTAAGGGGTTTTATTTCGTCCTTTTTTGGTAATTCTCGCCATCTGTGGATGTGGGATCATGCGTCTCTTACCGAAGAACTATTACAGGGAGGATTTTCGGAAATTCGAAAATGTAAGTTTAATGACAGTATAGATGAAATGTTCAAGTACGTGGAAAGTGAAGGCAGATTTCAAAATGCAGTGGCACTAGAGTGTCGCAAATAGAGCTATATATGAAAGTTCTAATTCTTGCTGGTGGCTTTGGTACACGCCTTAGTGAAGAGACCGAAGTTCGCCCGAAACCTATGGCTGAGATTGGTGGTAAGCCAATTCTCTGGCACATTATGAAAATTTACTCACACTATGGATTCAATGAATTTGTGCTGCTCTTGGGCTATAAAGGCTATCAGATAAAAGAATATTTTTTCAACTACTATTTGCATCAAAGTGATGTAACGCTTGATCTCAGCACCAACAAGATGGATGTGCATAACAGCAACTCTGAACCATGGAAAATTACTTTGCTGGACACCGGATTGAATACGATGACCGGTGGCCGCATCAAGCGAGCGAAAGAATACATCAATAAAGAGCCTTTCTTGTTGACATATGGCGATGGTGTCGCTGATGTGAACATTGCAAAGACGGTTGATTTTCATAAATCGCACAAGAAACTGCTTACGATGACCTCCGTGCAACCAGAGGGAAGATTTGGAGCGCTGTCTTTCGGTGCATCTGATAAGGTTGATGCATTTATGGAGAAACCCAAGGGCGATGGTTCGTGGATTAATGGTGGATTCTTTGTATGTCAACCGGAAGTCATGAATTACATTGCAGGGGATGAAACGATATTTGAAAGAGAACCTCTGGAGCGTATGGCTTCGGAAGGGCAACTGTATTCGTACAAGCACGAGGGTTTCTGGAAATGCATGGACACGCTACGCGATAAAAATCAATTAAATGAACTGTGGGATAGCAAAAACCCTAAATGGAAAGTATGGTAGGCTTTGGTAATGTTTTCGCGAACAAGAAAGTAATAGTTACGGGCAACACTGGCTTCAAAGGAGCGTGGCTAACGGTGTGGCTCTTGAAATTGGGAGCAAAGGTAGTGGGAATTTCCAAAGATGTTCCTACCAGTCCATCTATGTTTGGAGTGCTTGACCTGAAAAACAAAATCAAGCACTACGAGAAAGATATCCGCGATATCGAGACGATGAAAAAAATTTTTGATAGCGAGAAGCCAGATTTTGTTTTCCATTTGGCTGCCCAACCAATTGTTTCTGAATCGTATACCAACCCCATTGAGACAATCACAAGTAATGTAGTAGGCACCGCGAATATTCTTGAAGCACTGCGCGGATTGAAAAACCGTTGCAATGCCGTGATCATCACGAGCGATAAGTGTTATGATAACGTGGAGTGGACCTGGGGTTATCGCGAGAACGACCCTTTGGGAGGAAAAGATCCTTATAGCGCATCAAAAGGCGGAGCGGAGCTAATGGTGAAAACTTATTTCCATTCTTTCTTTTCAAAACCGGAAAGTAATATCAAGTTGGTATCAGTGCGGGCGGGTAATGTGATTGGTGGTGGCGATTGGGCGGTAAATAGAATTGTGCCCGATTGCATTCGAGCGTGGGTTCAGAATAAACCTGTGGAACTAAGGAATCCAAATGCTACGCGCCCATGGCAACACGTACTCGAACCGCTGAGTGGCTATTTGCGAAGCGCACAGCAACTTGCACAAACTCCTGATAAGGGCCATGGTGAGGCATATAATTTTGGGCCTAACGCAGACCAAAGTCATACCGTGTTTGAGCTTCTTAAAGAAATGTCTACTTATTGGAAATCGAATGAGCTAAATGAGTACTTCATATTGAACGAAGTCAAGAATTTCCACGAAGCAGGGCTACTGAAGTTGAATTGCGATAAAGCTTTGCACGACATGAGATGGAAGCCTGTATTTAATTTTAATCAAGCAGCCGAGTTCACAGCGTTGTGGTACATTCAATTTTATTCTAAGTCTGCTATTTTTGATTTTACACAGCAGCAGATAACTGAGTATACACGCATTGCAGCAACGAAAAACTTGTCGTGGGCCCAATGAAAGGAGTGGTCGTTACACTGCTGAAGAAAATTCCGGGTGAACTGGGCGATGTTCGCCATGGCCTAAAGCAAAGCGACAGCGACTTTCAATCTTTTGGTGAAGCGTATTTCTCTACGGTAAAAAAAGGATATGTAAAAGGATGGAAGAAACATCAACGAATGGTGTTGAACCTGATTGTGGCCGAGGGGAAAATCAGATTTATTATTTACGATGACCGCCAAGGCAGTGAGACCCAAGGTCAATACTTTCAGATTACTCTTTCTCCGGCTGAGAATTACTCTCGTCTCACGATTCAGCCTGGCCTGTGGCTTGCTTTCGAAGGTGTTGGTGATGGAAATAATTTACTTCTCAATATTGCATCAATAGAACACGATCCGACAGAGGCAGAAAGTAGCTCTGTGACAGATGGTAAAATAAAATTGCCGATATAATGAGAAAAATTCTCATCACCGGTGGCTTAGGGTATGTCGGAGGAAGATTGGCGCAAGAACTGTCTAAATCCAACGTAGTTATTTTGAGTTCTAGAAATGAGCCGCCAGCCGAAGCGAAGGCTTTGCTAAAAACAACCTCGTTTCTAAAACACGATTCTTTACTTAGCCCCACTTCTTTTCCAGAGGATATTGACGTAGTTATTCACTTAGCGGCATTGAATGAAATTGATTCTGTGCAGCAACCTGACCTGGCCATTGAAGTCAACATAAACCAAACAAGGAAAATACTTGAGAATGCAATCACTCGGAGAGTGAAGAGATTTATTTACTTCTCCACCATTCATGTGTATGGTAAATCCCTTGCCGGTGAAATAGACGAGCAAACCTTGCCAAGGCCAACACATCCGTATGCCATTACACATCGCGCGGCAGAAGATTATGTTATTGCTGCAAATGACCAGGGAAAGATTAATGGTATTGTAGTGCGACTCTCGAATTCATTTGGTACCCCCATTTTGCCAAACGTTAATAGATGGACTTTACTTGTCAACGACATTTGTCGTCAGGCGGTGACAACGCGTCAGATAAAACTAAGCTCCAATGGATGTCAGTATAGGGATTTTGTTACTTTGAACGATGTGACGGCAGCTACGAAATTTTTATTGAGTGATTCTACTGCAAATGGGATTTATAATTTATCATCGGGCGTTTCAATGCCTGTGATGAAGATGGCGGAATTAGTTCAGCGAGCTGCAGAAAAAACAGTAGACACTCATATTCCTATTTCCTTGCCTGAAGGAAGTAACCCCACTCAAGAAATTTTTTATGTCATTAAGTCAAAACGACTAACCGAAGCAGGGTTTATTACCGCTAACCATTTTGAAGATGAGATAGACCAGCTCGCTGGCTTTTGTAAGAAGTATTTTGGAAGCTGAAACTTAAGATGCAATCAAGTAAAACCAAAAGAGAAAGTAGAACCGCGATAGTGGCGGTTTATTCGCACGCTGAATTTTATCCTCCTACGCTGAATGCCCTGCATTTGCTTTCGCCTCGATTCGATAAGATCTATGTATTGTGCAGAAATGTTTTGGTTAGTACATGGAAATATCCGAAAAATGTAGAATTGATTGTTGTGAGTGAATTCGATACGATTGATAACACCACGAAGTATTCTTTTGTAAAAAAGCTTTGGTCATACTTTCAGTTTGGAAATAAGTTAAGGGAGTTAACTAAAATACATAAGCCAAGTTTGGTTCTGGTTTATGATACGATACCGTTTGCCTTGTATTGCCTTTTTAAAAAACGACTGCCGAGAAAAGAGCCATTTGTTTGGTATCACAACCACGATGTGACGGCTAAGAGCGAGTTAGGTAAGTTTAGTATTGCAAAATTGTTTCTGTTGATCGAGAGAAAGAATTTCCGCAAACTGGATCTTTTTACGCTGCCCACGAAAGCCAGGCTTGAATTTTTTCCTGTTGATAAATTAAGAAGCCAACTGGTTATCCTTCCAAACTATCCTTCCAAAACGCTCTTTGGAAAGTGGAGAAGTGAAACAAAAGCTGGTGAGGCCTTCAAGATCATTTTTCAAGGACACATTAGCAGTCTCATGGACATTGAGGAGTTTGTAAAACAGCTTCCGCATAAAGTGATGGATAAACAGATTGAATTGCATCTGGTCGGCCCCATATCAGAACAGTATAAAATGAAATTGCTTCAGCAGGCCAATGAACTTGACGTGAAAAAGTGGTTATATATCTATGGAAGGATTCCTTATGATCAGCTTCCAAAATTGACGGCATCATGCCATATTGGTGTGGCCATCTATCCACCACACAACTCAATGACAAGAACAATGAGTACGGCATCGAATAAGATATTTGAATATGCATCCGTGGGCTTGCCTGTGCTGCTCAACGAGCGAGAAGATTTCCGAACCGAATTTTCAAGTTATCGGTGGATTAAATTTTTGAAAAATATTGAAATAAACGAAATTCAAGTTGTTTTGGAATCCTTAATTCAGGATTACGAATTTATATCTGAGCAAGCGGTGAAAGACTTTCAACGAGAACTAAACTATGAATTTGTGTTTGGACAAGTAAACAATGTATTAGTCGAAAAGTTATGGTGATATTGTCCACCATCCCCAAACTCGATGCGTTTATGATGGCGGAAGACCTAAATCAACGAAACATGCTTGCGCATTTGTACACAGGCTTTGCCTCGCAAAAGGAGAGATGGGTCAATAAAATTATAAAGAGACGGGATTCAGAGAAAATTGATTTAAATCTGATTTCAGACTTTTGGTTGCTTCAGGCGCTGCAACGTGTTCAACCAAGCTCTATATACAATGATTTATTTGATAGATTGGTGGCGAGTCGGATAGAAAGCCGAAACGACTATAAGGCAGTTATGACGTGGAGTGGTATGGGAGAACGCACTTTGAGAATAGCAAAAAAGAAAAATAAATTTTTAATGGTAGCCCGCTACTCCTGCCACATTGAATCTCAAAATGAAATTCTCTGGTCTGAATTTTCAAAGTATGGTAAGGAGTATAAAGGAGACAGTCGCATCACTAGGAAAGAGCTTGCTGAATATCAACTAGCCGATTGCATTTATGTTTGTTCCTCATTCATCAAAAAATCTTTTATTGATAGAGGTATAGACGAAAAAAAAATATTTGTCAACCCTATTCCTCTTTCGAATTTGTTCAAGCCAAGTTACGATTTGGTTCAAAAAACAAAGTCGAAGTTTACAATTCTTTTTTTGGGAAAACTTAGTATCCGCAAGGGGCTAAAGTATTTGTTTGAAGCGTTGAAAAAAGTTAACATAAATGATTCTGATTTCGAGGTTTGGTTTGTTGGAGGAGCTGATAAGGAAATCCGCGAAGAATTTGAACAGAAAAAAAAGCCGAATTGGAAGTACCTCGGATTTGTGCAACAGCAAGAATTGCCAAAACTAATAGCACAAGCCGATGTTGGTGTATTCCCATCTATAGAAGATGGATTTGCACAGGTGGTTCCTCAGCAACTTTCATGTGGCGTACCAGTAATTACCACGACACATACGGGCGCATCAGATGTCATAAGGGAGGGCTATAATGGATTTGTAGTACCACCTTTTGATTCAGATTCTATCGCCCAATGGATCACAAAATTGTATGATGATAGTCAATTGCTTTCTGCTATGAAAGCAAATGCAATAAAAATTACAGACGAAGCCTTGTCGAAAGATGTAATCTTTGGTCGGTTAGTGTCTAAAATCAAAGACAATATTGCATAATATGAGACTTCTCGTTTCCGGATCAAAAAAGAATACAAATACTGTCGGAGCTTTTATTTACAGCAACATAGACAACTTCATTCATTTTGAAATTCTGTCTTTCCCCGATCGATTTACGGAACTGATGGAATCACTACCCATGCGTTTTATTTACCTTTTTTTCCCAAGACTGATTGTGGATAGGATGGATAAGCTATTTGTGAATCAGGTAAAGCATTTTAAGCCAGATGCAGTATTAATTCTGAAAGGAATGGAGATCAGTA
This sequence comes from Bacteroidota bacterium, assembly GCA_018267285.1. Taxonomy (GTDB): domain Bacteria; phylum Bacteroidota; class Bacteroidia; order Cytophagales; family Cyclobacteriaceae; genus ELB16-189. Next base: position 59,438 of record JAFDYU010000006.1, read on the forward strand.
AGCGATCTTTGTCAGAGGTGCAAAAACTAAATGTCAAGTTGGTAAATTATAATTTGGATCACCCGTTCACGCACTTCTCTAAAGGAACAGGAAACAGGTTTGTAGAAGAGGCGATACCGTATTATGATCTTCATATTTCATATAGCTCAATCATTGCACAGCAACTTCACGAACACTATGGTGTAAGGACAGCAGTTCTTCCATTTGGTTACCAATTAACAGATCAGCAATTTGAAAAAATAATTCAAAATGAACCATCTGAGATTAACGAAGTGTGTTTTGTGGGCAACCCGGATGAGCTGCGAATAACCGCATTCAAAGAATTAATGAAATCCAAAATCAAAGTAAACCTCTATGGTTTCGGATGGGAAAAATCTTTTGAAGAGTCTGAGTGGGTAACAATTCACAAACCAAGAAAGGGTGGTTCATTTTGGGCAGATCCCTTGGAATTTTGGAAAGTGATAAGACAGTATCGTGTTCAGTTAAATTTCTTTAGACCCCATAATGAAGGCTCGCATAATTTGCGCACCTTTGAAGTTCCATCTGTAGGTGGTATACTTTTAACCCCTGACAGTGGTGAACAAAGACAGTTTTTCGAGGGGGACAGTGAAATATTTTTTTATTCTGATATCACCGATATGATAAATCAGTGCCGCAGACTTTTGAACATGAATCAGAGTCAAGTATATCAGATCAGAGAAAATGCGCGAAGTAAATCTGTTTCAAAAGACTATTCTTATAAAAGAAGAACGAATGACTTGGTGCAATTGCTCTCCACCTTAATCGAAGAAAAAAAATAAGACCGTTAGCACCTGTAATAATGATTCCAATTTCACAGCCCTCCATAACAAGAAAGGAAATTGATTACGTCACCGATGCAGTTAAATCTACGTGGATATCCTCTTTAGGAAAATACATTGACCAATTTGAAGCGGAGTTTGCAAAGTTTTGCGGAACTGAATATGCCATCGCAGTATCTAATGGTACAGTGGCTATTCATCTGGCGTTGATTGGAAATAGGATTGGACCTGATGATGAAGTGATCATACCCAACCTAACATTTGTTGCAACGGCAAATGCCGTTTTACATGCGGGCGCTAAACCTGTAATTGTCGACATCGATCCATATAATTGGTGTATCGATCCGGCTTCTATTGAAAAGGCGATTACCCCCAAAACAAAAGCAATCATGCCCGTGCATTTGTACGGCCATCCAGCCGACATGAAAAGAATCTTGGAGATAGCTGATCAACATAAATTGATAGTTATAGAGGATGCGGCAGAAGCTCACGGAGCAAAAGCATACGGAAAGACTGTAGGGGGTTGGGGCAAATGTGCTACGTTCAGCTTTTACGGCAATAAGAACCTAACCACGGGCGAAGGCGGGATGATCACCACCAACGATAAGGAACTCAATGCTCGGTGCCGTTACTTGCGAGATCATGCCATGAGCAAAGAAAAAAGATACTGGCACACCGAGGTTGGGTTTAATTACCGGATGACAAACATTCAGGCAGCTTTGGGTTGTGCACAACTCGAACGCATAAGTGAACTCATGCTGAAAAGACAGCAACTATTTAATTGGTACCAACGTGAATTGAAAGATGTAAAAGGAGTGGGGTTGAATCGCACGAGTGAATGGGCCACTAATTCGTATTGGCTTATCTGCATGTATTACAGTGAGTGGAATGAAAATGAAAGAGATCAATTTATTGCAAAGTTGAAGAGTAAAGGCGTAGATTCGCGTCCATTTTTCTATCCTCTTTCTATGATGCCGTATCTGAATCAACAGGTAAATACATCGGTAACCATGAATACTTACGTGAAAGGTATTAACTTGCCTACCTACTTTGACTTGAAAGAAAAAGAAGTCGAGATAGTTTGTCGTGAAATAAAAGCAATCTTAAATGGGTGATGAGTTTCTTGGTTTCATCGAATTCTTAATTAGAAATATCAGCGGGCGAATTGGACGCGCAATACGCTATTCTTATTATCGGAGGCGATTGGGCAGTTGTGGTAAGGGTGTGATTATAGAGCAGGGTGTATTTTTTCAAAGTCCTAAATCAATTTTTCTTGGAGATTATGTATGGATCGATAAGTATGTCCTTCTTATCGCTGGGCCGTTCTCACCATCTGGCCGAAAGTTTCACAATAAAGTAAATAAGAGTTACAGTGGTAAGCCTGGCCATTTGAGAATCAGTAACGGAGCTCACATCGCTCCGTTTGTTCTTCTTCAATCGCACGCAGGCCTTTCCATTGGAAAAAATGTAACTATAGCATCAGGTGCAAAAGTGTACACATTATCTCATCACTACCGAAACTTGAATGATCCGCAAGACCAGAAGCGTTATTCTTTTTCTTCGATGGCTCCAAAGGAGGATCAATTTTTGATTGCGTCTCCTGTGGCAATCGGTGATCACGCTGCTGTTGGCTTGAACTCCGTAGTCTTACCCGGAACTACGATTAGTGATGGTACTTGGCTTGGCGTACTCACGCATGTGGAAAGCAAGGTCACTGAAAGTAATGCAATATATACGGCAGAGCCGAACAGCAAAAAATAACCATGAAGATCATTTACCTGACTCCGGGTTGCTTTGACAAAGGGGGAATAAGTCGATATAATAGGTACCAGATCACGGCACTTCGCGAATTAAAAGGTTCACATAATGTGAAAGTCTGCTCGCTCCACGGACGAAAACCCGATGACTTTGAAGAACCATTTGATGTTGATTTTGCTGGGGGTGGCATTGGTGCGATCAGTAAAATTCGTTTTGTGCTGTTCGTTGTCAAGAATTTCTTTTTTTGGCAACCTGATATCATTTGGATCGGACATGTGAATCTCTCAGGGATGGCCTATTTGTTGTCGCGCATTTCGGGAGTTCGGGTTGTGCTGAATACGTATGGGCTGGAGGTCTGGAGCGGACTCACAAAAGATGCGGCCTATGGTTTGAGAAAAGCTCATTATGTTATTTCAGATTGCCATTTTACAGCCCGGTACCTGGAAGACGAGCAATGGCGTTCAAGAAATTCTGTTGTTGTGATCTGGGACTGCGTTGATTTGAAGCGTTTCTTTCCAGCCGAAGCGAGCAAGGAGGCATTGACAAAATACGGCATTCCTGACCCTATACGCCACCAGCTAATAGTCACGCTTGGAAGAATGGCAAAGGTCGCTGCACATAAGGGATATGATCGATTGATCAGAACATTTGCTAAGATTCATCAAAAGTTTCCAGTGGCGCGATTGGTGTTGGCGGGAAAGGGAGATTGGATGGAAGAATTGAAACTTCTTGTTGATAACGTGGGGCTTACTAGTAAGGTAACGTTTACAGGAATGGTAGACGAGAAACATTTGGTGGACATCTACAGGTCGGCTTATGTATTCTCCCTTGTGTCAGACAGAGGCAAAGGGCGCGGTGAAGGAATTCCCTTAACGCCACTCGAGGCGATGGCATGTGGTGCACCTGTAATCGTAGGCAATCAGGATGGGTCTCAAGAAGCAGTGACTGAAGAATTAAATGGTTTTGTAATCGATCCATTTGACCTTGAAGCGCACGCGACAAGACTTTCTGCTTTGCTGGCTGATCGCCACCTCCGTCAGGAGAAGTCGCTAGGAGCAATTCAACGAGTGCACAACGAATTCGCATACGAAGGATTCAGAGAAAAGCACAAACTCTTTCTTCAAAAATACTTCACGGAGCAATGAATAAAGAGATAAAGATATTGGTAGTCTCTCATGCCTGCATACGGCAAATCAATCGATCTGTGTATCGTGAGCTAGCCAACTCTATTCCTAATATTAAAGTTATTATTCCTCAAAAAGTGACAACGGCCTCAGGGTTAGAATTAAAATACGAGCCTGCAGCTGATCGTGATCCACAGTTAGTTCCGCTTGAGCTAAATGGAAACAATCCCAGGACTTACCTATACGATGGACTCGTTGATCAACTAAATCAATGGGGCCCGGATGTAGTGCTTATAGAGAACGACCCGGTATCTAAATTGACCTTCGTGTTGTCGAGCTGGTGTCGGAAGCACGGAAAAAAACTGATTTGTCAAACGTACGAGAACACAAGACGCGGGGTGATTTCAACAATACGTGAACAAGGCTGGAAAGCCTTGCCAAAGAACCTTACTATTTATATGCTCAATAAGTGGATGTCGCAAAAGGTCGATGCATTGCTGGTGGTTAACCGAGAGAGCGATTCGATTTTTAAAGAATACGGCTACAAGCAAGTAACGCTCATTCCACTTGGCTATGATAAAAGTATCTTTTACCTCGAAGAATCGCTTAGGCAGAAATATCGTTCGCTGTTGCAAATTTCCCCAGATACTCCACTGATAGCCTATTTTGGAAGGATGTCACGACAGAAGGGTGTGCACACCTTGATTCAGGCACTGTCGCAGTTGAAATCGGTGAAATGGAAGCTGCTGCTTGATCATGCTTTTGACCCGCAAAATCAATATGCTACGTACATTCAGTCGTTAATCAAAGAAAATCAGTTAGAAGACCGCGTCATTTTTTTTGAGGCAAATCACTATGAGATTGCAAACTACATGCGAGCAGCTGACGTTGCAGTGGCACCATCTATTACAACCAAAGAATTTAAAGAGCAGTACGGCAGAGCAGTTCAGGAAGCGATGGCTTGCGGATGCCTCTGTCTGGTCTCTGAATCAGGTCACTTGCCAGATTTAGTAAAAAATCCGAGCCTCGTATTCAATGAGAATTCAGTTGACGCCCTCAAACAATCTCTAATAACGTGGTTGAATGATAAAATGGCAACTGAAAATTGTAAATTAGAGCTTGCGAATCGGGCGGCTGTGTTATTAACCACCGATTGTCAAGGTAGAACACTCGCTGAATTGATACAACGAATTTAAACTAGATGGGACTTTTGACTTTAGGTGTATTGCTTACTTCTTACTTCTTGTTGATGCGGAAGGCTAGCAAAACGTTCCCCATATTACACCTATTTTTCTTTTTCTATTTTCTTCAATACATTTTTACGAGTTATGTCATTTACAATAACTATCGTGAGTTGAAAGCGTACATGCCGATTTCGCAGGAGATGTATTTTAGTTATACTTTGCCTGCAATATTTTTTTTATTTCTCGGTGTTTTCCTGTTTCAAAAGGAAGTCAACATTAAGGAATACATCCATAAAATTTCTGCGAAAGATGCGCAGAAACTGGGTTACGTTCTTTTGCTGATTTCGCTTTTTTTTGATGGACTAAGCTTTATAGGCATTCCCGCGATCGGTTCAGTGGCTTCATTTACTGGGCAATTGAAATATCTTGCGGCATTTTGTTTTTTATTCTCGGGTTCACTATTTAGTTACTTTTTGATTGGCTTGATCTATATCGAGCTGGCAGTTCTAGTTTTGAGGACAGGGGTTTTTGTAAGCTTTTTTATATGGTCTCTTTATCTGGTTGTTTTCTTTGGTTTGAAGTATTCAGTGTCTTTTTGGATTAGGTTTTTGTCTTTCTTTTTATTTATCCCGGTGATTATCACAATACAAGGCGTAAAGGAGGATTATAGAAAAAGAGTATGGAGCGGCAAGGAAGAGGGGAGTATTGGACTTATTTCGGACTTGGCAGAGAAACATAAACCAAAGGATGATGAACCTTTTTCCAGGTCGAAAGGTATTGTTCGAACAATTGGGCGGCTATGTGAAGGGTGGCACCTGGGGCTCACGTTGAAGCAAGTGCCAAAAAAGGTGCCGATTTCGCAAGGCAAGGAGATGCTTGCTGATATTGGCTCATCCGTGATTCCACGACTAATTGTAGCAGACAAAAAATCCGTAAATTCACAGGAAAAATTTTTTAAATACACTGGTCATAAGCTGCGTGGCAAAACATCGATGTCGATAGGGGTGCTGGGAGATTTTTACATAAATTTTGGCAGGTATGGCTCCTATATAGGATTGTTTATTTTTGGAGCATTCATTTCTTTTTTTGTTCGTTGGTTTACTGTTAAGTATGTCATACCAGATCCCATAAACATTATCTGGATACCATTTATTCTCAGCTATCTCATCCGGGCCAACAATGATTTTTACATTTTCCTTAATGCGCTGGTAAAGGGATTTATTATTTTCCTTGCAATAGATTATGCTCGCTATAATTTTTTAGGTGAACGCAAAAAGAAGTTAGATACTCAATTTCCCGTGCCATCTTGAAGCGCATTCTCATTTTGTATTCTCATTTTCCGCCAGCTTTCAAAGGAGGTGGGCCAATACAGTCTCTCGCTAATCTGGTAGAATTACTACAACACGATTTTCAAATCCGAGTGGTCTGTAGTGCGTATGATCTGCAAGAGACACAATTACTTAAAGGGATTGTTCCTGATGTTTGGAATAGTTATCTCGATAATGTTGAGGTGTTCTATGCGACAGGAAGTGGAGGGGCGGCTGTAATTGATGCTATTAGAGTCTGTAACACCGATATTATTTTTATTAATGGCATTTTTCTCCCGGTTTATAATTGGCTTCCTCTTATATGGATCAACAAGAAAAAGCAACGAGTAATAATGTCCCCAAGGGGGATGCTTCATACAGGTGCTCTTGCAGTTAAGCCGATAAAGAAAATTTTTTTTTTGAAACTCTTTAAGTTTTTCAGGTTGCATAAGGGCATTCTTTGGCACGCAACGGATGCTCAGGAGAGGGAAGATATTAAGAAAACTTTTGGCGAGAATGCGCTAGTGACCGTTGCGGCTAATATCCCCAAGCATCCGGTATCGTTTTATCGAGAGGGAAAGAAGGTTGGAGCGCTTAGAATGGTTTTTTTGTCGTTAATAACAGAAAAGAAGAATCTACATATAGTACTGGAGGCCTTAAAGCTTTTGAAAACCAGGATTCATTTTGATATTTATGGCCCGGTAAAGGATCATTACTATTGGCAAAAGTGCCAAAGGCTTTTTCAAAAGCAAATTCATGAGATAACTTATAGAGGTTTGGTTAACCCAACCGAAGTACAGCGTAAATTATCCGAATATGATTTATTTATTCTTCCAAGCAAAGGGGAGAATTTCGGACACGCTATTTATGAAGCCTTGAGTGTTGGTACACCAGTTTTGCTAAGCAAGTATACTCCTTGGGGAGATGTACAAATGAAGAATGCCGGTGTAACTATTGCCAACTATGAAGTAAAATCTTGGGCATCCGGCATAAACCAGTTTGTTGAAATGGGACAAGAAGAACACTCCATTCATAGCCAAGGTGCAACTGAACTCGCGAAAGACTACTTTAACTCGAAAGATTTTAAGTCTGAGTACCTCAAGCTATTTTTGAGTTAAAAAGAAGGGTTCTATTACCCTATTGTTGATAGAATTCCCATTCTTATCGCTGAAGAGCGCCAAGGGCACTAATCTTTTTTTAGAAAACGATTTTAGAGACCACTCATAAAATCATAGTTTTGAATTTTCTAAAACCACTATGATCATCCTCGGACTTAACGCTTACCACGCAGATTCATCAGCAGCCATTTTTAAAGATGGAATTTTAATAGCCGCCACGGAAGAAGAACGCTTTCGCAGAATAAAACACTGGGCAGGTTTCCCAAGTGAAGCGATAAAGTTTTGCTTACACGAAGCAGGCGTTACGCTGGATCAAGTAGATCACATTTGCATAGGCCGCGACCCAAAAGCCAAGTTTTGGAAGAAGGTGCAGTTTGTGCTTAAAAATGTGCACAAGAAAAACACGTTATTGACTGATCGGATCAAGAATACCAAGAAGATTGCTTCCATAGAGAATGAACTGGCAACACTCAGTGGTTTGAGCGAGTCAGTTATTAGACCAAAGATTGTAAACGTAGAACATCACCGTGCCCATTTAGCATCAGCTTTTTTTGCGAGCCCTTTTAACGAAGCCGCGATCTTGTCGATTGATGGATCGGGAGATTTTACTACGACCATGATCGCCACCGGCAAGGGCAATCAAATCAACGTAATCGATTCTGTAGACTTTCCTGTTTCCGCAGGATTGTTTTATACGGCCTTCACACAATATCTCGGTTTTCCACACTATGGAGACGAATATAAAGTGATGGGTTTGGCACCTTATGGAAACCCTGTTTATGCAGATGAAATCAAAAAGTCATTGAAGTTCACCGATAATGGATTGTTTAACTGGGATGAAGATTACTTTGCCAACGCCACACAAATCAAGCTGGATTACTCAACGCATGTGGCCGACACCTCAACTCTATATGGAAAAAAGATTGTAGAGGTATTCGGAGAGCCGCGCAAAGCGGGAGAGGAGCTTACACAAAAACATAAAGACATTGCCGCCAGCGTGCAACGTGTGTGCGAAGAATTGATTTTTCATATTTTAAATCACCTTTACAAAAAGACAGGGTTAAAAAATATTTGTATCGCTGGTGGTGTGGCACAAAATTCAGTTGCCAACGGAAAAATTTTGGAAAACACCGGATTCGAAAACCTGTACATCCCTTCGGCAGGCCATGATGCGGGGATTAGTATGGGGAGTGCCTTGTATGTGTACAATCATTTGCTGAAGAAGGAAAGAGCCCCAGCCATTTACAGTGCATATACCGGCAGCAAGTTTTCGAACGATGAGATTGAAGAATTTTTAAAAGGGCGAAACATCATTTTTGAACGACTCGATGACGATAAGCTGTTTGATCGGATCGTGGATAAATTGATTGAACCGGGTGTAGTGGGCTGGTTTAATGGCCGCGCTGAGTTTGGACCACGAGCTCTTGGCGCAAGATCCATTATTGCCGATCCCAGAAATCCGAAAGCTAAAGAACTGTTGAACTCCAAGATTAAACGCAGAGAGAGTTTCCGCCCGTTTGCGCCTTCTATCCTCAACGAATACACCCGTGAATATTTTGAAAAAGTGGAAGAGGTTCCTTTTATGGAGAAAGTTTTTCCGATAAAAAAAGAAAAAAGAGAAACTATTCCGGCTGTTACTCACGTAGATGGCACTGGTCGCTTGCAAACCGTGAGGAAGGAAGTGTCTCCGAGATACCATGCACTCATCGAAAAATTCAGACAAAAAACGGGCGTACCTATTTTATTAAACACTTCGTTTAACGAAAACGAACCTATTGTTAACACGCCACAAGAAGCTTTGGATTGTTTTTTGAGAACTCAAATGGATATGCTGGTGCTCGAGAACTGTGTGGTAGAGCGCAAATAATATTTCGAAAAATTTATTTTGAACTATTTTGTAGGAGCAACGGTTTTACTACAAATTATAGTAGATGACAAAACCGTTCGTTAAAATAGATGTAATATCTGATTTGGTGTGCCCGTGGTGCTACATTGGAAAGAGAAGGCTGGAAAGAGCAATTGATCAATTAAAAGACAAAATCGAAGTTGAGGTAGAGTACCACCCGTTCGAACTTAATGCCGATACACCAAAAGAAGGCGTCAACCATAAAGAATACCTGCTTAACAAATTTGGCAGTACAGAACGGTATGAGCAAATCCATAACCACGTAACTAAAATTGCGCTGCAAGAAGATATAAAATTCAATTTTTCTGATGCCCTGGTAACGCCCAACACGTTTGATGCACATCGGTTGATCGCTTTTGCAAAACTTCACAACAAGCAAAAAGAAATCAAAGAAGCGTTGATGAGCGCTTTCTTTGAAAAAAATATTGACCTGACACAAAACAAAAACCTTGTTGCGATCGCTTCCGATTGTGGTCTTAACGCAAATGATGTTGAAAAATTTTTAGCGAGCGATGATCTTTCTCACCAAATAAGAGAGGCGGAAAAGTTAAATTACAAAAGGGGTATTTCGGGAGTTCCGTTTTACATTGTTAACAATAAATACGGTGTTTCGGGTGCGCAGCCAACCGAAACTTTTGTTAAGCTACTAACCGAAGTCAGTGCAGAAAGTCTGCAAGGCGAGGTGTGCGATGTAGCTGAAAAGAATTGTTAGCGTATTTTTATTTTTTGCGACTAGGCCCCGAGCCATCGTTCTCGCGGTGTGGCAAATTCTTAGCTTCAATATGTGCTGTCCAAATACTGGTTTTACCGTTGTCATTTTGCGTCCAGATTGGTGCGATGAGGCCATCATGCGCATCGATGTGGCATGTGCCGTTAAAAATTTTTCCTGTTTCAGGAGAAAACGGGCTTTCGCTGATCTTAACCTCATCGAAAGAATTTCCGCCATCCACAGAGTAGGCAAGGTAAACATCGGTTTGCAGGTTGTCGTAATTTCTTCGATCATAATAAACGACATAAACGTTCCCGTTAGTAGGGTCAACCGAAATCCAGGGGTGAAACTGATGTTTGCCCGGCTCGTCTTTGTTTACGCGCACCGGCTCAGACCAATAGTCGCCATGGTTGCGCGAGCGGATAATCCAGATGTCGGTGTCGTCTTTGCCCATCGATTGGTCAGCCCACAGCAGGTAAAGCGTTCCTTTAAAAAGTCCGTTGGAATTATCTATTGACAGCAACGGCAAACTAGTGTAGCTCTGCACTCCCGGTATTTCAATAGACCAGTCAATGGGCTTTTTGAATACGGTTAAATCAGTATCAAGCCATGTGTTGCCATCGTCATACGAACGATCAAAATAAATCTTTTTTTCGTGTGCCCATGCCGAATACATTTTCCCATCCGTACCAATCGCAAGTGGGGCGTTTGCCATGGTGTTGTCGTAGTTCTCGCAGCCTCCGGAGTTTTTATTTACTTGGCTGGGGCTCGACCATTTATTTCCGTTCATTGATTTGCTAACGAAAATATTGGATTGGCAACCGGGCTCATTTTTTTCTTTTTTATTGAACTGTGTGTAGGATACAAATACAGAATTTTTTTTGGGATGAGCCAAAGGCCAGGCATTACGCTGAGCGACCTCGGAGTTGTTTTCTATGAAAGTTCCTGGACTAAACATGGTTTCTTCTTGAAGGTAGTTCTGGCATGCGATGCGGTAAGGCAGCTCACCCGTATTGCTATTATTCAGAATATCGGGAACGTGAAAATAAAACAAGGAGCCTTTCGAATTAGAAACAACATAAGGATAAAAGCCCGAACCGGATAATGATTTGAGTGTTTTCTCGTTCCAGGTTTTACCGCCATCGTTGGAAATCACGAAACTTTCAGCCACAATTCCGGCCACAATATTTTCAGCATTTTTTTTATTTATGGTAATGGTAGGTCTGGGGTTGGTGGTCTGCTCAACGAGCTTAACATTTTTGTACTGCGAATAAGCAGGGATAGAGAGTGTAACTATTATACTAATAAACATTTTGTTTTTCATAACACCCTGAAACATGGAATACAATTCTCACTAATATTTCTATTTAATCAAAAAGATTGTTTACTTGATTTTTATTTACCTCCATTTTAATATCTGATGTTACGTCAGCTTTTCAATCATAGTCAGTCTCTCCGAAGGATTCCTATGGACAATTTGACAACTAACATCAGCTAATATACCCTCTGTGAGAACCTGGATCCGACATTCGATATCTTTTATAGAAAATGAAAAATCAGGAGGTGTTCTATTGCTGGCCTGCACGATCTTTTCGTTAACATTAGCCAATAGCCAGACTGGAAGTGGTTACACTCATTTTTGGCACACGAATTTTTTTTCTAAGCCTCTTGAATTTTGGGTCAATGAGGTATTGATGTCTTTTTTCTTTTTACTGGTAGGCTTAGAGATTAAGCGCGAAATTTTTGTAGGTGAGCTAAACGATTTTAAGAAGTCAGTTTTGCCGGTGCTTGCTGCATTTGGTGGTATGTTGCTGCCGGCTTTAATTCATTTTGTGTTCAATCACGGCACGGTAACCCAAAACGGCTACGGTATCCCGATGGCAACGGATATAGCTTTTTCGCTTGGGCTTCTGTCTTTGTTGGGCAAACGAATTCCGCTGTCATCTAAAGTATTTCTTACCGCATTGGCAATTATTGACGACCTGGGAGCAATCATTATCATTGCGATTTTTTATACCGATCACCTTTCGTTCACACACTTTGGCATGGCTGCTCTGGTTGCGGCTTCCTTGTTGGTGTTAAATCGGTTACAAGTCTCAAACTCGTTATTTTACCTTGCACTGGGAGGTGCGCTCTGGTATTTTCTTTATCGGGCCGGCATCCACCCAACCATTGCGGGCGTTGCGCTAGCTTTTGCCATTCCGCTCGGCACTGGTAACTATAGTTCGTTATCTGCTGTTTGGCAACATCGGTTACACAAACCGATTACGTTTGTAGTATTGCCCATTTTTGCCATGGCAAATACAGCCATTGTTTTGCCGAATGCGGTTGGCATGGAGCTCCTATCGCACAACAGCCTTGGAATATTTTTTGGTTTAGTGCTGGGCAAACCGCTCGGCATTTTTTTGTTTGCTTGGGCTGGTGTAACTCTTGGTTGGTGTGTGCTTCCGCAGCGTATGCAACTGAAGCACGTGTTTGCGGTGGGTATATTAGCAGGCATTGGGTTTACGATGTCCATATTCATCACCCTGCTTGCTTTTGATGAAACCCATCTGGTTGACGAGTCTAAAATGGCTGTACTTTTGGGGTCGTTTGTTTCTGGTACGATCGGGATTTTTGCATTGATGAAGGTTTATCGGTAAAAATTTAACTGCACCGATGTTTGTAACTTCGTAAACCTTGCTTATTATTGCCCCATAATTTTTAAACTTCAATGGGACGAGGAGACAAAAAATCTAAAAAAGGCAAGCGATCGCACGGATCGTATGGTGTGTCGAGAAACAGAAAAAAAATTAAAACTCGTTTAAAGCGCACGGCAAGTAAGAAGCCTTCAGCTTCTAAAAGTGAAACCGCAAAACCTAAAGCTCGTAAAACAGCTAAGAAAAAAGAAGAATAACACATGAATAAAATCTCTGCAAATGCATGGTGGTGGTACAGATCATTTTTTGATCGGTGTCCGGCTATGCCTTAGTGGAAGGTAATTACGATAAAATCAGAAGCCCGCCCGATCATTCGAGCGGGCTTTTTTATTTAAAACCATTAAAGGAATGAAATACAAATTACATACTTATCAAAAAAAGATTCTGGCCGATACACTAACCCCCGTGAATATTTATTTAAAACTCCGCGATGAGTTCATGGGCAGTATTTTACTCGAAAGTTCCGATTATCACGGACGCGAAAACAGCCTTTCTTTTATTTGCTGCCAGCCAATTGCCTCGCTCGAACTGAAGCGTGATGAAATAGAGCTTAAATACCCGGACAGCTCATCTAAAAAAATTAAACTTTTAAATAATCGGTTGGAATCGGTTATCGATGAATTTAGAAACTCGTTCGAACTCGATACGCCCGAGCCACGATTCGGGTTGTTCGGGTACACTGCCTTCGATGCAATCCGTTTTTTCGAGAACGTGGAGATATCCAAACACCAGGATGCGATTCCGGATATGTTATATAAACTCTACCGGTATGTTATTGTTATCGATCATTTTTCGAACGAAATGACTTTGCTCGAATTTACGGATGGAACCAACACGCTCGATCGGATTGAGCAACTGATTTTGAGTAACAAGTTTTCTACGTTCAAATTCTACACAACTGGTGAAGAACAATCTAATCTCACCGATGATGATTTTATGAAAATGGTAGAAAAGGGTAAAGAACATTGTTTTCGGGGTGATGTATTCCAGATTGTATTGTCACGCAGGTTTTCGGTTTCATTTAAAGGGGATGAATTTAATGTATATCGGGCGCTGAGGTCGATCAATCCATCGCCCTACTTGTTTTATTTCGACTACGGAAATTTTAAACTTTTTGGTTCTTCACCCGAAGCTCAGTTGCAGATAAAAAATAACGAGGCGTTCATTTATCCGATAGCCGGAACATTCCGCAGGAGCGGAAGTGATGAAGAAGATGCGGCCTTAGCCGAGCGGCTTGCTGCCGATGAGAAAGAGAATGCTGAACACGTGATGCTCGTAGATCTGGCCCGAAACGACATGAGCCGCCATGCCGATCAGGTGAAAGTTAACGTTTTCAAAGAAATACAGTTTTACTCGCACGTGATACACTTGGTTTCTAAGGTGTCTGGAAAACTACTGAAAGGTTCGTCTGTTGTACGGATGTTTACCGGCACATTCCCGGCCGGAACACTCTCGGGTGCACCTAAAGTGATGGCCATGAACCTGATTAACAAATACGAAAACATCAACCGCAGTTTTTATGGTGGAGCAATCGGTATGATTGGCTTTGATGGTTCGCTAAACAAAGCGATTATGATCCGAACATTCTTAAGTAAGAACAATCAATTGATTTTCCAAGCAGGCAGTGGAATCGTCTCAAGGTCGGTAAAAGAAAACGAACTCCAAGAAGTGAGCAATAAACTGGCTGCCTTACGCAGAGCCATTAAACAAGCAGAACAAATTTAATTATGAAAATACTGGTATTAGACAACTACGATTCGTTTACGTACAACCTGGTGCACATCCTTCGCGAGCTCGGGCATCAACCGGATGTATTTAGAAACGATCAGATTGATGTTGCAGAAGTTGCGCGGTACGATAAAATATTAATTTCACCTGGGCCGGGAATCCCGGATGAGGCCGGCATTATGAAACAGCTTATACACAGCTACGCTGCTACAAAAAGCATTTTGGGAATTTGTCTGGGGCATCAAGGTATTGCCGAATCTTTTGGAGCTCAACTCTACAACCTACCCAATGTATTGCATGGAGTTACTTCGATAACGAAAGTCATCGATTCAAAAGAAAAACTCTTCACGGGTGTTGCAGTAAATTTTCAAACTACCCATTACCATTCGTGGGCAGTAAAACCGGAAACCATTCCCCCTGAATTGAACGTTACAGCCGTAAACGATGATGGCCTGATTATGGGGTTGAGCCATATTCACTACGATGTGAAAGGATTACAGTTTCACCCCGAGTCGGTGATGACAACCGAAGGGCCTAAAATAATTTCGAATTGGTTAAAAAACTGATGTTATTCAATTTTCTGTCAGCCTGAAGTTGAAGGCGTTCGGCAAACAACAGTCTCTTATTTAAAAAGAACAAATAGATACAATGTGAAAAAAATACTTAGTGAATTAATCGAGCATCGATCCTTGAGCAAGGAAACAGCGCGACAAGTGTTGATCGATTTGGCTTCGGGTAAATTCAATCCTAGCCAGGTTTCATCGTTTATAACGGTGTACATGATGCGCGGTGTTACACTTGATGAGCTTGCCGGCTTTCGCGATGCCATGCTGGAGCTGTGTGTGCCCGTTTCATTCGATCAGCCCGTGATGGACTTGTGCGGTACCGGAGGCGATGCAAAAAATACGTTTAATATCTCAACACTTTCATCGTTTGTGGTGGCCGCAGCTGGTCAGCCTGTGGCCAAACACGGCAACTATGGGGTTTCTTCGCTCTCCGGTTCCTCCAATGTTATGGAGTATTTTGGGTATCGGTTTACAAACGATGTTGACGAACTGAAGAAATCATTGGAGCGGGCAAACATTTGTTTTATGCACGCACCTTTGTTTCACCCCGCAATGAAAAACGTTGCACCGATTCGAAAAGAACTGGGTGTAAAAACATTTTTTAACATGCTCGGACCAATGGTAAACCCCGCTTTCCCGAAGATACAACTGGTGGGCGTTTTTAATTTAGAGCTTGCACGTCAATATGCTTACTTATATCAGCAAACCGAGAAACAGTTTGTGATCGTACATTCGGTGGACGGCTATGATGAAGTTTCGTTGACAAGCCCGACAAAAGTTTTTTTTAACGGGGGTGAGTTGTTGCTCGAACCCGAAGATGTTAAAATGAAATTATTGCCAGACGATTTGCGGGGAGGGGATTCGGTTGAAGAATCGGCAACTATTTTTATGCGAATTTTAGAAGGCAAGGGTACAAGCCAACAAAATGCAGCCGTTATTGCCAATGCCGGAATGGCCTTGTTTTGCGCAAATCAAAACAAAGAGTTGAACACTTGTTTACTTAAAGCGGAAGAAGCACTTGAATCCGGGAAAGCGTTAAAAGCATTTAAGCAGTTGCTCAGTAAATAAGATTGCCAATGAATATTTTAGAAAAAATAGTGCTGAAGAAGAAAACAGAAATTACTGACCGGAAAGCGTCCGCACCGATTAATGTTTTGGAAAAGAGCTCATTGTTTAAAAGAAAAACGGTTTCCTTGAAGCATGCTCTTCAGAATGGTAGGCATGGTATCATTGCTGAATTCAAAAGAAAATCTCCATCCAAAGGAATTATCAATTCGATGGCATCTGTTAGAAATGTTACAAACGGTTATGTTCAGGCCGGGGCAAGTGCTTTATCCGTACTTACGGATGAAGAGTTTTTTGGTGGCAGCAATCAAGATTTAGTTACTGCAAGAAAATCTAATTCATGCCCGATACTTCGAAAAGATTTTATTATTGATGAATATCAGATTGTTGAAGCCAAGGCCATTGGGGCGGATGTGATCTTGTTAATTGCCGCAATATTAACACCGCAACAAGTAAAGAGCTTTAGCATCTTAGCCGGCTCGCTTGGCCTCGAAGTTTTGCTTGAAATCCATGACGAAGAAGAATTGAAAGCAAATTATGATTCTAATATTGGATTGATAGGTGTAAACAACCGAAATTTAAAAACCTTCGAAGTGGATGTAGAAAATTCGAAAAAGCTTTCGGAACTCATTCCCAAAGGAGCAGCCCGAATTTCCGAGAGCGGAATTAATTCCCCCAACACCATCATCGAATTAAGAAAGTTTGGTTTTAAAGGTTTTTTGATGGGCGAAAATTTTATGAAACATCCTAATCCGGTAGTGGCAGCAAATGATTTTTTCACAAAACTCTCCGAACTGTCATGAACAAGTTGAAAGTAAAAATCTGCGGAATGCGAGACCCAACAAATATTCTGGAAGTGGCCTCACTCGCTCCCGATTTTATGGGGTTTATTTTTTATGAAAAATCGAAACGATACGTGGGCAAAGATTTTAAAATACCCGAACTATTTCCTTCCGTTATAAAAAAAATTGGCGTGTTTGTTAATCAATCAATAGACGAAATAGCTTTGCTGGCCAAGAAACATTCGCTTGATTACGCCCAACTACACGGAAATGAATCGGCTGATTTTTGCTTCAAGCTGAAAAATAAAATTAAAGTGATTAAAGCTTTTTTAATCGATGAATCTTTTGATTTTTCGGAAACGGAAAAATACTGCAGTGTAGATTATTTTCTCTTCGATTCTAAATCTACCGACTATGGAGGTTCCGGTAAAACATTTGATTGGAACTTATTGCATAAGTTCCATGGCAATACACCGTTTTTCTTAAGTGGAGGTTTATCTGTCGAGAATCTCACTGACTTAAAAAAAATTCCTAATGCCAACTTTTACGCAATAGACATCAACAGTAAGGCCGAATCGGTCCCTGTCCTAAAAGACATGAATATTCTACACTCGATGTTTAAAACATTAAACAATAATTCTTGATTTTAATTCTTTCATCATGAAATACACAGTTGATAAACGAGGCTACTATGGAAACTTTGGAGGTGCATATATTCCTGAAATGCTTTACCCAAATGTAGAAGAACTCAGGTCTAAATATGAGCAGATTATCGAATCTGATGATTTCCAAAGAGAATTTATGCATCTGCTAAAAAATTACGTAGGTAGGCCAACTCCCTTGTTTTTAGCCAAACGCCTTTCAGAAAAACACAATGCTACCATTTATTTAAAACGCGAAGATCTTTGCCACACCGGTGCGCACAAAATTAACAACACCATTGGGCAAATTTTGCTCGCCAAAAAATTAGGCAAGCAAAAAATCATTGCCGAAACAGGTGCCGGGCAACATGGAGTGGCCACAGCAACAGTTTGCGCACTCATGGGCATGGAGTGTGTAGTATACATGGGGCAACTCGACATGGAACGGCAGCGGCCTAACGTAGAACGAATGGCTATTCTCGGGGCAAAAGTTGTTCCGGCTACGTCAGGCAAAATGACTTTGAAAGATGCAACCAACGAAGCCATGCGCCACTGGATAAACCACCCGGTGGATACGCATTACATTATCGGCTCGGTTGTAGGGCCACATCCTTACCCCGACATGGTGGCCAAGTTTCAATCGGTGATTAGCGATGAAATAAAAAAACAACTGACAGAGGAAACAGGCAATCCTTTTCCCGATTATGTAATTGCTTGCGTGGGGGGTGGCAGCAACGCGGCTGGTGCGTTTTATCATTTTCTCAACCATGAGCATGTAAAATTGATCGGTGTGGAAGCAGCCGGCAAAGGTGTGGATACGAACGAGTCAGCGGCCACTACAGTGCTTGGAAAAATTGGAATCCTTCACGGCAGTAAATCACTTTTAATGCAAACAGGCGATGGGCAGGTAATTGAACCGTACTCCATTTCGGCAGGGCTTGATTATCCCGGTATCGGCCCTATGCACGCGCATTTGTTTGAAACCGGGCGAGTTACTTTTTTGAACGCAACCGATGAAGAGGCCATGCAGGCCGGGGTTGAACTGAGCAGGCTCGAAGGAATAATCCCGGCCATTGAAAGTGCCCATGCCGTTGCTGCGCTCTCGAAACTTGAACTGAATCAGGAAGATGTTGTGGTTATCAATCTTTCGGGGCGTGGAGATAAAGATATGGACACGTACATCAAATGGGGAAAATATAAATCGGAAATTTTTTAATTTTTGAAACAGAAATGAAAAACAGAATCAATTATCTTTTTGAAAAAAAAAATAAAGAAATCCTTTCCATCTTTTTCACGGCCGGGTTTCCCACTTTGAACGACACCGTAACCATTGCCATTGCTTTAGAAAAAGCAGGAGCCGACATAATCGAAATAGGCATACCGTTTTCCGATCCGGTGGCAGATGGGCCAGTGATACAGGAGAGCAATAAAATTGCGTTGGATAATGGAATGACCGTAAAATTATTGCTTCAACAAGCAAAAGAAATCAGGAGGCACGTGCAGATCCCAATTTTATTGATGGGTTATCTTAACCCGGTGTATCAATATGGTGTAGAACGTTTTTGCCGCGATGCATCAGATTCCGGAGTTGACGGGCTTATCCTTCCCGATTTGCCGCTGGATGAATTTGAAAAGGATTTTAAAAAACCATTTGAAGAAAACAATATTGCTTCTGTATTTTTAATTTCGCCCACTACCTCGGAAGATCGTATCAAAAAAATAGATAAACTAAGTACCGGGTTTATTTATGCGGTTTCGTCTTCAAGTACAACAGGCGCAAAAAAAGAGTTTTCCCCTGAACAGGAAACTTATTTCAAAAAATTACAAGGATTGAAACTCAAAAATCGTTTTTTAATCGGCTTTGGTATTTCAAATCAGCAAACATTTATCAAAGCTTGTACGTATGCTTCCGGAGGTATTGTAGGCAGCGCTTTTATTTCGCTTTTAAAAAGCGCAAAAGATTTAGACACGGAGGTAGTTAATTTTGTAAAAACTATTAAATAACTGATGTTACGCAAAAGTGGTAAATTGGTATTACTTTTTAAACTTTTGCTATGAACGCTGGAATGTTAGACCTGTACAGCGATTTTTTAATCTTAAACGATCGCTATGCCACGGCCACGAGCCTTTCTGCTATGACAGGCCAAGTAGTAAGCCACGATAAAATCACTCGTTTTTTGGCGGAGGAAAGGTTCGATGATCGTTTGCTGTGGAAGCTTGTAAAGCCACACCTACGGAAGATGGAACAAGCAGACGGTGTACTCATTGGGGACGATTCGTTTTCAGAGAAACCGCACACCGATGAGAACAACCTTGTGGGCTGGTACTATGACCACTCCAAGGGGCGCAGTGTTAAAGGGATCAACGTGATGAGCGTGTTGTATGAAGTCAACGGCACGAGCATCCCCCTGAGCCTTCGGGTGGTTCGTAAAGGGGAAGAGGGCAAAGCCGAACAGGGTAAGAACGAGGTGTTCCGTGAGTCGATTGGCCAAGCTATCCGCAATCAAGTGAAGTTCCGCTACGTGCTGGCCGACATCTGGTATGGGAGTTCTGAAAACATGGAATTGATTAAGGGAAGGCATAAAAAGGATTTTATTTTCCCGCTCAAGACCAACCGGCAGGTGGCCTTGAGTGCAGGGCAGCACCACCGGGGGCAGTACGTGCCGATCAGTTCGCTCAACCTAAAACCAGGTGGCCGTGTAAACGTTTATTTGAAGGGTGTGGGCTTCCCCGTCCAACTCATCAAAGACGTGTTCGTCAACAAAGATGGAAGCGAAGGCCACTTGTATTTAGCCTGTTCTGATTTGACGGAATCGTATCAGCAAATCATCACACAATACCAAAGACGGTGGCGTGTGGAAGAGTATCACCGATCACTCAAAAACAATACTTCCTTAGAAGCATCACCGGCAAAAACAGAACGCACACAGGCCAACCATATTTTTGCCAGCGTGTATGCTTTCTTTAAGCTCGAACTGATGAAGATGAAACTCAATGCAAATCATTATGCCATGAAAACCGTCTTGGCAACAGTAGCCTTAAAAGCTGCCTTCGAAAAAATACAAGAACTTAAATGTGGCATCCAACTTTGCCTCAACTTTGCGTAACATCAGTTAAATAACAAAGAAGCTTTTTTAGTTAGATACAATTAAAACTTATTGCAATAGATTACCGATAATTGCCTCACAAACTCAAAACCTAAGCGAATGCCCGATATAGTGCTTCAAGCAAACCAGCTCACCAAGACATATACATCAGCAGATAAAAAAAAATTAACTGTACTCGATGAGGTATCGTTCGATGTTTTACAGGGAACCACACTATCCATCATCGGTCCATCGGGGAGCGGTAAAACTACTTTACTGGGCCTATGTGCAGGGTTGGATGTGCCCACCAGCGGCTCTATTTCGCTGATGGGCTTTCAGCTTAATGCTATGAATGAAGATGACCGAGCATATCTTCGCAATCAGTACGTGGGTTTTGTGTTCCAAAATTTCCAGTTGCTCTCTACATTGACAGCATTAGAAAATGTTTTGGTGCCTCTTGAGTTGCGTGGCGAAAAAAATATACTCACCAAAGCTAAAGATTTGTTGGGGCGCGTGGGGCTTTCGGAACGAATGAACCACTACCCGTCACAACTCTCGGGCGGAGAACAACAGCGCGTTGCCATGGCACGGGCTTTTATCTCTTCTCCACAGATTTTGTTTGCCGATGAACCAACCGGAAACCTTGATGAAGAAAATGCAAACCAGGTTATTAATTTGCTTTTCGAGATGAACCGTCAGGAGAAAACAACTCTGATTATGGTGACTCACAATCTTGAATTAGCCGGAAAAACAGATCGACTTCTGCAAATGAAAGGCGGAAGATTAATTCAAGATTCTACAACTAGGGCAAATCCACATGATTGAGTACGTCATAAAAATAAAAAAACGAGCACGAACTATTTTCAACGATCGGTGGGTATGGAAAATGGCCTGGCGCGATGGACGCCATAACCTTTCCCGGCTTTTTTTGTTTATGGCTTCTTTAATTACTGGTATCGCGGCCGTGGTTGCCATCAGCTCGTTGAACTATTCTTTCCAAAATGAACTGAACCGAAATGCAAAAGAATTGCTTGGAGCGGATTTGGTTATCAACAGCAATAAAAAAATTGATTCGGCTTGGTACGAATTGTTCACTAAAGAAAAAGTAGCTCTCGCTCAAGATGCCGAAATGCCTTCGATGGTATTTTTTGTTCGAACAAATGATTCTCGTTTGGTAAAAGTTACGGGTTTGCAAGGCCCATTTCCGTTTTATGGTGAGATGGTCACACATCCTTCAGAAGCGTACCACAAAATACAAAATGGAAACTTTGCCCTGCTCGATGAACCTCTTGCCCAACAGTTTGGAGTTGGTATTGGTGATTCTTTAAAACTTGGTGAAAAACTATTTCGGATAGCCGGCACGGTTTCTAAAATCCCGGGCAGGGGCGGGCTTTCCGCAACGCTTGCCCCAGCGGTTTATGTGTCGTTGTCATCATTGGATTCAACCGGGTTGATTCAATACGGAAGCCGTGTGGAATACAGCATTTACGTAAAGACAAAATCTGAAACTGAAACGAAAAGATTAATTGAATTGGTAAAACCGATTGCAAAAAAATTAGGCGATCGTTACGAAACGGTAGAGCGTAGGAAGGAGGGGATGGGCAGAAGTTTTAAATCCATTTATCAGTTTTTTTCTTTGCTCGCTTTTGTTTCGCTGATACTGGGCTGTATTGGGGTGGCGAGTTCGGTTCACATTTATGTACGCGAAAAACGAGAAGAGGTGGCCATGCTTCGGTGCGTGGGCTCTTCCGGGTGGCAAGCGTTTACTATTTATTTTATTCAGGTTTTTGTGTTGGGCGTTGTTGGCAGCATTTTGGGCGCACTGGCCGGCACAAGTGTTTATCGGTTACTTCCGGTTCTTTTCAAGGATTATCTACCCTTTCAGGTAGAGCTTTTAATCTCGTGGCGTGCCATTAGTGAAGGGGTTTTACTGGGATTGATTGTTTCCGTGTTGTTTACTTTTTTGCCCTTGGTTTCTATTCGGTTTGTGCCGCCCCTCACCGTTTTGCGTACCGATTTTCTCCCCGGTAAAATTTTTTCAAAGACCAGATTAATTATCATTTGTTTAATAGTTGTATTCCCTTTCGGAATCGCAACGTATCAAACTAAAAATTTGATTACCGGCACCCTTTTTGCCTTTGGAATAGGTTGCGCGCTCGGTGGTCTTATACTAGTCGCCATGGGATTGCTATGGTTTATCAGGAAGTCTTTCCCCAGCCGAGCATCGTTTGTTTTCCGTCATGCCCTTTCTAATTTATTCCGGCCAAACAATCAAACACGAATGTTGATGGTGGCCATCGGTCTCGGTGCTTTTATCATTTCTGTGCTAAACATCATTCAATACAGTTTACTGGGTCAGGTGGAGTTCGAGGGAAATCAAAATCAATCCAATACCATTTTATTCGACATCCAACCTTCGCAACGCGATGGTGTAGTTAAATTAATGACCGATACTAAATTGCCACTGAAACAACTGGTGCCGATTGTTACGTGCCGCATTCATGAGCTTAAAGGAAGAACAGTAGAAGAAATACTAAAAGACACTGCGAAAGTAAGGGAATGGGCACTTACCCGAGAGTACCGGGTTACGTATCGGGAAGGATTGACGGTTTCCGAAACACTTGTAAAAGGAGAGGAGCATCATTTTAAAAAAGCAAGAGATTCCGTTTTTGTCACCATCTCTGAAGGCATGGACGAGAACCTGAAAGTGAAGGTTGGTGATTCCTTTGTTTTTGATGTTCAGGGCATATTGGTTAAAGCTTTTATTGGAGGCATCAGAAAGGTGGAGTGGCCTAAGGATCCGCCCAATTTTATTTTTGTTTTTCCAAAAGAAGCGCTTGCGTCAGCACCACAAATTTGGGTGGCAACCACCCGCATAGATAACCCACAAACTGCTACCCGTTTTCAACAACGGTTGGTTCAAAATTTTCCAAATGTTTCCCTGATCGACCTTCGGCTGATTTTGCAAACCGTAAACGAATTGCTTGGCAAGATCAGTTGGGTTATCCGGTTTCTTGCTTTGTTCAGCATCGTTACGGGTTTGATTGTACTTGCCGGGGCCGTGATCAACAGCAAATTTGTAAGAATGAAAGAAAATGTGCTGCTCCGCACGTTGGGTGCGCGTACCAATCAAATTGTAAAAATAACCTTAATTGAATACGGCTATTTGGGGATATTCAGTTCGCTTACCGCGATGATCTTATCGTTGGGAGGCGGCTGGTTGTTGACTAATTTTTACTTTGAAGTAAAGTTTGCAGCAAATTTTTATGAACTAGTGCTTATTTGCCTTTCGGTAATTTTGCTTACCGTGTTTATTGGTTGGTTCAACTCAAGACGGGTTATCAATACTTCTCCGCTTCAAGCCCTGAGGAAAGAATCGTGATGTTTCCGTGGTCCTTTCAAAATTCGAATGCCTACTTCCAGTTACCCGGGTCAATACGCCATTTTTTTACGTGAGCCAATTCGCTTTCATCAATAAATTTTTTTCGAACAGCTTCTTCCAACAGGAAATTAAAATCGCTAAGACAGACTAAAGGGATTTTAGATTTCTCAAAATTTTCTTTAGCCGTTTCAAATCCATAGGTAAAAATAGCAGCCATCCCGACAACCTGAAAGCCGGCTTCTTGCATGGCAACAGCAGCTTTTAATGAACTGCCTCCGGTAGATATCAAATCTTCAATAAGGACTACTTTTTTTCCTGCATCAATCTTCCCTTCAATCAAGTTGCCCATGCCATGATCTTTTGGTTTAGGCCGCACATAAACAAAGGGAAGCGCAAGGTCATCGGCAACAAGCGCACCCTGGGGTATCCCTGCTGTGGCTACACCTGCAATATATTCAACCTGGGGAAAATTGTTTTTAACTATCTGCGCCAATGCATCTTTAACAAAATTCCTGATTTCCGGGTAGGAGAGTGCCAGCCTATTGTCGCAGTAAACTGGAGATTTCCAGCCCGAGCTCCACGTAAACGGATTTTTGTAATTTAATTTTATTGCTCCAATATCAAGAAGCAGGGAAGCAACCTTCGGCCCTGTTGTTGTTTCTATTTTTACAAAACTCATGAGCGCAAATTAGAAGGAATTACCCACATTTTTTGCTTTTATTCTTACACCGATTTGATTGATTGAAAATATTTTGACTTTTTGCGTACGAGTTGCGCTATGAATCTTTTTGTAAACGACATCCCCGTAAAGATTTTAAAGGCTGGCGAAAAGCCGGATGCCGGAGACTATAATTCTGCTATTGATGCTGCCAGCGAACCCGTAACCAAAGCCAAGCTGATTAATCACGTTTGGATCAATAACGCAAACGCGGAAGACATGGATTTGATACTGGAGGTAATCAATTCCAAGGTACCTATCAGTTTGATTTCGTTGCGAATTTCCGTAACCGATTACGACTCGATTAAAAATTACCTTAAAAAGAAGTTTAAAGTAGTCAAGGCAGCCGGAGGCTTAGTGCGGAAAAAAGAGAAATTTCTCATGATCTACCGCATGAAAAAATGGGATTTGCCAAAAGGGAAAAAAGATTCCGGTGAAACCCCTAAACAGACGGCCATTCGCGAGGTGGAGGAAGAGTGCAATGTAGAAGTAAGGATAGGCAAAAAAATTTGCACCACCTGGCATACCTATACCATGAATAAGCGCAGCATGATAAAAAAGACACAGTGGTTTGCCATGGAATTGATGGACGACTCGCGGCAAAAACCGTTAACCGAAGAAGACATTGAAGAGCTTCGGTGGATGACTCAAAAGGAAGTTTACCATGCGCTTGAAAATTCTTACCGCTCTATCCGTTTCGTGTTTGAAGAATACTATCGTATGGAAAAAGCCAAATAATGTTGTTAAATAGTATACGGAAGAAAATCTGAAACATCGCCACGGTAACGATGCACTTCGCGTATAATACTAGAACTGATGGATGCAAACTGAGGTGAGGTAATCAAAAAAACAGATTCCAACTCATTATTTAAGTGGCGGTTTACCTGGGCTATACTGTTTTCATATTCGAAATCGGTGGTGTTGCGCAATCCACGAAGTAAATATTTTGCACCGTTCTTTTGGGCATACGAGGCAGTGAGTTCGGCATAGGTCTCCACCCTTATTTGAGGATAACTTTTAAAGGTTTCCCTGATTTTGGTTATCATCGTTTCGATTGGAAAATACCGTTGGCTTTTACCGCTGTTGTAGCCGATTGAAATAATGATTTCATCAAATAGTTTCAACCCACGAAGCACAATGTCTTCATGGCCTTTGGTAAAAGGATCGAACGAACCGGGAAATAGTGCAACTCGTTTCACTTACAAAAGATAAAGAGAAAATAAATCAAAAAAATGGTGGTCTTGAATTTCGTCAAAAAAGTAACTGAATTTTATTTTGCCGGGCCGGCCACCAAAATCAACTTTGCGTATGTACTTGATAAATTCCTGATAGTGCGGTGAGTTTTTTCCGATATAACCCCACAAAACCACGCTGCTGTTTTGCTGATCCAGGTTCAGGCCTCGCATCACCAGCATGATGCACTTTACGTAATCCTGAAATTGCTTGATCGGAAACTGGTTGTAGTAAATTAGCTTGCCCGATTGTGCGGATATAATGTGCAGCTTGAAACGATCTACATAGAGATAAAGTAAATGACCGTTAGACTTAGGCCTACTCAGAACGCCTTCGATCAATGAAGCGGACTGATGAAAAAATGACGGAGTAGTATTTTGATAAAGAGCACAAATCCATTGATAAAAATCTTCTTGCACAGAAAAGACCGTAACAATATCGCTCGATTTATTTTTGCAGTTTAAAACTGTTTCCTTTTGCTTATCGATTGTTGCATTTACCCGCAGATAGGCTTCCGATTTATTCGGATCGAACAACGATGCGGGCAACTGGCAAAACTTATTACTCTTTACACCGATACGCACGGCTTTCCAAAAGCCGGCCTTGAGCAAGGCATGGGCATCAAATAATTCTTTCAACGATGCCATAAGTTCAGTGTGCGATTGCACATTGCCCATGGAATAGTCTTCTAACAGCATCAGCCGATTTTCTTGATCGATTACGGCTACTTGAAAGTCTTTTGCCCCCGTCTGGATTATCAACGTACACTGGTGCAACTGCTCCTCATCAAAGCGATCGTCTTTAACTTTTTTTATGAGTTTGTAATTGACAGTAGTGGTCTGCAATGGGGTTGGGATTCAGTTGTCGCAATATAAATATTTTAAATCGCTTAGCAGAAACACTACAAGCTAAAAAAGCCGTGAAGGTTCAATAATTGCTGTGGATTGCTAACCTTTGCAAAAATTCCGTGAAGTTCGGCTGTAGAGATAGCTCCGATTTCTTCCCACGAAAAAAAATTTACGGCTTTAATAAGCGATGGACTTCCCAACTCGGGGTCTTGACCCTTTTTCAGACCGAAGGTAAGTGGGGTTACTTCAAAAAAAAGTTCAACTGCATGGAGCGGGCTACGGATAAATTCGCAGGCAAAAAGAAAACGGTTTACACGTACCTCAAGACCTGTTTCTTCAATAAATTCTCGTTTAATACAAGCTTCGGCAGTTTCGCCAAAATTCAAGCCACCACCGGGCGGAATCCATAAGTTTTTAGCCCCTAATCCCTCGTGATTAACAAGCAGTAGTTTTTCCTGGTGTACGCACAGCCCGCATACCCGCACTCGTAGCCGATTTCCATAAAAAGATTGAACCGCTTTTTTCATATTTGCGTTAAAGTATTTCAACGATCAAATTTCATGAACAAAACTATAGTAACTGTTTTATTTTTTTTAGGATTGTTCACAAGTTTATGGGCTCAGAAAACAGGGCCGGCTATCGCTTGGGAAGAAACAACCTTCGATTTTGGAGATATAACCCAGGGCGAAAAAAAAGAACACATCTATAAATTCAGTAACTCGGGCACAGAACCACTTGTAATTACCAATGTTGAAGTTACCTGTGGTTGTACCACCCCCAAAGGCTGGCCCCGCGACCCGATTAACCCCGGAGGCAAAGGCGAAGTTACCATTCGGTTTGACAGCACACACAAGATCGGCCGGCAAACTAAAGTAGCGGTAATTGTTTCCAATGCAACAGGCGGCAATAGCCAGATCACTTTTGTTGCCAACGTGCTCGAAAAGAAAATTCTGAATTGAATTTTACTTTGAAACCATTGCATACAGCATTACAGCCCACCCACCCAGCAGTAACAACCCGCCCAAGGGTGTAATCATGGCAAACCCGGTTTTATTGGTGAGCGCGTAGAGATAAAGACTGCCGCTAAAAAGAAGTGTGCCCAATAAAAATAGAAGCGAAGCCCATTGTAAATGATTAGCCACAAATTTCTGCATCAATAATCCGGTAACTAAAAGTGCAAAGGCATGGTAAAACTGATACCGTACGGCAAGCTCGAAAGTTTCAAGCCGGCCATTTTGTGTTAAACTATTTTTTAGGGCGTGGGCGCCAAAAGCACCCAAGGCAACTCCTAACAAGCCTAGAGTTGCACCGGCTATTAAAGTTAATTTCTGATTCATAAAAATGTTTGCTAGTAGCAGTTAATAATCAATGTGTAGTTAACGGCTTGATCGTTACGTTTTTTGTTTTTTCTTTTTGGCAGCCGGGAACAGAATATTATTTAAGATCAACCGATAACCGGGCGAATTGGGGTGTAAGTTTAAATCGGTGGGTTCTTCGTAAACCTGATGTTGGTAGTCTTCGGGGTCGTGGCCTCCATAGAACGTCCAGAAACCTTTGCCGAAAACTCCGTGTATGTATTTGGCTTCACTAATCGATTTGGTTTCGCCCATGATCACAACATCCGGCTTAACCAGTTTTTTCTTAAAGCCCGTAGTTTGCCCGTAGAAACCTTTGATTTGCTTTTCGTGATTTTGGGTGAGCATACTGGGGATGGGATCCCACTTGGCCGAAAATTGAAACAATGAAAAATAATCGTTGTTGGGGGCGAGGCCTCGCTCTGAGGCATCGTTGTCGATGTCGGAAAATTCATATTTGTAGGGATCGCGAAAAAGGTGGAATCCGGTAAAGGCTAAGGTGTTTTCGTAATTCAATCTTTCCTGAGCGTGGGGGTCAGCCGGGTCTCCATCGTACATCTGTTCGCAAATATCCAGCCCATCGGCAGCTAGGGCAATATCGAACGAATCGGTGGCGGTACACATGGCAAACATAAACCCACCGCCCGCAACGAAGGATTGAATTCTTTTTACCACAGCCAATTTCAGTTGCGAGACCTTGCGAAAGCCAAACCGTCTGGCGGTTTCTTCGGCTTCGCGCTGTTGTTCAATGTACCAGGGCATGTTGGCAAACGAATGGTAAAATTTGCCATATTGACCCGTAAAATCCTCATGATGAAGGTGTAGCCAATCGTATTTGGCAAGTGCCTCGTTGAGTACTTCATCATCAAAAATAACATCGTAGGGTATCTCAGCGTAGGTTAATGCGAGGGTCACGGCATCGTCCCACGGCTGCTTAGATTTGGGAGAGTAAACCGCAATGCGCGGTGCTTTTTCCAGCTTCATGAGGTCGTAGTTCACTGCTGGGCTGCTGATCTCGGTTACTATGGCATTGACTTGCGCATCGGAAATAATCTCGTAGCTCACTCCACGTACCACCAACTCATTTTGAATATTTGGGTGGTATTTGCACATGAAACTCCCGCCCCGGTAGTTCAATAGCCAATCTACCTGCATATCCATTTTCAAAACCCAGAAGGCTATACCGTATGCCTTTAGGTGATTGCTCTGCTTTTCATCCATCGGGATGAAGATGGAATTACCCAAACATACTTTAGAGAGGATAACTAATAGTCCTGTCAACAACCAAATCCGTGCACTCATCGTATTAGTCAAGAAAATCGATTTGTAACAAATTACCGTAAACCCTGTCTTTGGAAACGGATAAAGGTATAATTTTGGTTTGTGAATCGCTAAACAATATACACGAGAAGAATGGATCTGTTAGAGAATATTAGAGAAGGACTTCGGTCGGTAAAGGCCAATTTGCTTCGTTCTGTGCTCACAGCACTAATTGTGGCCATCGGTATAACTTCTTTGGTTGGCATTCTTACTGCAATAGACGGTATTGAAAATTCTGTGAACGAAAGCATGTCGTCATTAGGGGCCAATTCATTTAATATTTCTTCCAAGCAAAATCGTGGTTCGGCACAAGCAGGGGTTAAAGAAAAAATATACCCTCCGTTGCTGTTGAACGAGGCTCAAAAATTTATCAATCAATTTAGTCTTCCATCCACCATCAGCCTTTCTGCCCAACTTACAATTTTGGCTGAAGTAAAGCAGGGTTCACAAAAAACCAACCCCAATGTCAATGTAACCGGAGCCAACGAAGAATTTATTCCGATAAAAGGATTGAATATTGAAGAGGGACGGAATTTTTCGGCTTTTGAAATTAAGCAAGGATCGCGCGTAGCCATTTTGGGCAACGAACTGACCGAAACACTCTACGGAAAAAATAAAAGCCCTATCGGTTCGGTGGTTTCTTTTAAAGGGATGCAATTTAAGGTTATTGGCAAAATGAAGGAGAAGGGATCGTTGTCTGAAAATAACTTTGATAATATGATGGTCGTTCCCATCATTGTGGCTAATGAGCTGGCGGCCGGTGTTGGGTTGCAATACGATTTGAATGTAGGCATTGCAGACCCTAACCAAATGGATTTTGCCATGGGCGAAGCTACCGGAGTGATGCGCAAGATCAGGCACGATGAGGTAGGGAAGGAGAACTCTTTTGAGATTGAAAAGAGTGAATCGTTGGCAGAAGAAATGGAAAGCATTACCAATGGGCTGAGGTTTGGCGGGTTTGGTGTTGGGTTCATCACTTTGCTCGGAGCTTCCATTGCGCTTATGAACATAATGCTGGTTTCCGTAACTGAACGAACACGCGAAGTTGGGGTCCGTAAAGCATTGGGTGCCACACCATTACGTATTCGTCAGCAATTTGTAATTGAGGCTATTGTTGTCTGTATTCTGGGTGGAATATTAGGTGTGTTGCTTGGGATAACTCTCGGCAATTTGCTATCTCGGTTCGTTTTCCAGATTGAGGAGTTTGTGATGCCCTGGTTTTGGATAACCATCGGCTTTACGGTGTGTATAATGGTAGGCCTGCTTTCGGGCTACTACCCGGCCCGCAAGGCATCTAAGCTCGACCCGATTGAGTCGTTAAGGTTTGAGTAATACCTTGGTGCGGAGAAGGAGGGATTCGAACCCTCGAT
>JAFDYU010000007.1 GCA_018267285.1 Bacteroidota bacterium
CTGGCCACAGGATTTTAAGTCCTGCGTGTCTACCAATTCCACCACCAGGGTAGGTGTGAGTTAAATGTTATCCGCCATCCGTTAATAGTGGGTTCTGTAAACAAAAAAGTGTGAGTTTAAACCCTCACACTTTCTAAATCATCAACCATTAACTTTTAACGATTAACGCTAAAAGAGCGGGAAACGAGACTCGAACTCGCGACNNCTTGGCAAGGTCGTGCTCTACCAACTGAGCTACTCCCGCTTAAAAAGGACTGCAAAGTTAATTCGGTTCACTAAAAATCCAAATTAATGCGTATCCGTAAAATGTTTTCTCTCCCGCTCCTTGCTGAATTTCTCTTGATTGAACTTTTCGGAGTTGCCCTTTGGTATAGAAAGAGATTTAAAATCGTTGCCTTTGATGGCTTTAGCCCGGTACAAAATCTGGCCTACGTGGTGCGGGTAGTGGGCAAGTTGCCGTTGGATGGCCTCCAGCACGGTTTGGCCTTCGTTGCGGATGTAAATAACAGTAGCCAGGTCGGTTGGCTTTAAGTTTTCAATTGCGGTGAGCAGACAAGCCCAACCTGTTTCCTAAGCTTCCATCATTTCTTTTTTGCCGATATAGGATTCTTCAAATTCGGCTTCGCGGTTGCGCCAGGGTTTTTCGCCATCGCTGGTCAAAAAATCCGTCCAGCGCGATAGCATGTTGCCGCTGAGGTGATGAACGATTAACGCAATACTGTTGCTAGCATCGTTTGGGCGCATTAATATTTCTTTATCGGAAAGCTGCGCGATGGCTCCTTCGCCTAACTTTTTGTAATAACGAAAGAGTTTGGAGGCGCTCTCGAGAAAAGTTTGTTCGTTAGACGGTGACATCCTTTTTTAGAGTACTGGATTTTTCGCTTGGCAATGCCTCGCGCGAGGCATCGTACTGTTTTTTCAGTTCCTGGGCATGCGCCTTATCTCTCGAAAATTTAATGTGGTTGGGCACACCCTTCAAATCCCAGATCAAACCCACAGCCTGAAAACTTCTCAGAACATAATACGTGATGTCGATTTCCCACCAGAAAAATCCTTGCCTTGAAGCTACTTCGTAATAATGGTGGTTGTTGTGCCAGCCTTCGCCCAACGTTAACAAAGCCAACCAGATGCTGTTTTTCGATTCATCGCCTGTCTGGTAACGCTGCTTGCCAAATTTGTGCATAATCGAGTTGATAGAGAATGTGCCATGATAGGTGATTACCGTGCTGAGGAAAAAACCGATGAACAGGGCCGAAAACCCGGCCGATGAAAACATAGTTGTAATACTGCCACCGTTCACTATCCCGCCCAAGGCCATAACAACGAGTGCGAGCACAAGGGGTGGCACAAGGTGGCGCTTATTCAGCCATACCAGCTCGGGGTATTTGGCATAGTCGCCAATGGTTTTGTAGTCGGTTTCTTTGAAGTCGGGGCCCACAATCCAGCCCACGTGCGAGTACCAGAACCCATAGATTTTCATCGAGTGCGGATCGGCCGGGGTGTCGCTATACCGATGGTGGTGGCGGTGGTGTGCGGCCCACCACAGCGCGCCTTTTTGTGCTGAGGTTTGCGCCATAAAGGCGATTAGAAATTGAAACCAGCGTGAAGTTTTGTAAGATTTATGAGCAAAATAACGGTGGTATCCGCCCGTGATCCAAAACATACGAAAGAAGTAAAGAAAGGCGCACAAGAGCCAGTCGAAAAGAGTAGCGCCTGTAAGCAAAGCCCCCAACGGCATCAGGTGGATCAACAAAAAAGCAGCCTCTTGTTTTAAGATGGGCTTTCTGCGTATCTCGGGTTTTAAAGTAGCTTCCATGATAGAATAGGTCGTTCACTATGTACAAATCGGGGGCAAAAAAAGTGCGCCCGAGTGAAATGATTTTAGTCAATGTTTTTCTTAAGCTCTTGAACAAATTTGGAGGCGTTTCCAAAATCGCAGGCATCGCGAAAGCTTTTTATCATCGCGGTAGTGTCGGGCAACGAAAAATGAATCTTTGAAGTTTCGTCTTCTAATTTTTTTTTGGCCCGGCAGAACAGTTGCCGGCAGTGCTCTTTCCGCTTGTCGAGTGCCACACACAGTTCATCGTAGTTAAAATCAAATACCTCTTTGAGCAAATACACCGCTCTTTCAAGAGGGCCTAATTTAACGTGCAGCACTTTAAACGCCTCGGTTAAGTTTATGTCTAGGTCGATTTTTGAAAGATTGATTTCTTTGAATTTGTTTAACAATTCGGGCAAGTGGCGGTCGAGATATTCCTCCTTTTTCTTTTTCAAGGAATTCAAGTGGTTCAAACAATTATTGGTTACGGCTTTGATCAGATACGCTTTGGTATTTTCGATTTTCTTTTGATCAATGCTAAGCCACCTTGCAAAAGTTTCTTGAACGATGTCTTCCGCATCTTCTTTACACCGCACTAAATTATAGGCGATGCGGTGCAGCAGCGGTTGGTAAAGCGATATCGTCTGGGTTTGTGTCATCAACGGAAAGGCAAAGGTACGCTAAATTAAATCGTCAACAATGCCCGCAGCAAGAAGTATAAAACAGCCGAATGATCGTAAGCCACTGGCTGTAGCCATTCATCAAATTCAGCTAAAATAAAAGGCTCGGTCTTGATTATTTTCAAGCCATGAAAAAAATACTATTTCTATTGTGCATTCCGGTGTTTGCCAATGGTCAAACCCTTGCACCGCTGACGGTCGAAAAAATTATGCGCGACCCCAAGTGGATGGGCGTGTCTCCGTCTACTGCTTTTTGGAGCGAGGATGGGAAACAAATCTATTTTAACTGGAATCCGGAAAAACAGGCCGGGGATTCTCTTTATACCGTATCGTTGAAAAATTTTGTGCCCTCCAAGGTATCGCCTGCCGAGCGGAGGAAACTCCCTGCTTTTTTTGGCCGGTACAATTCTGCCCGCACCAAAAAAGTGTTTGAAAAAAACGGTGATCTTTTTTTGCTGGATGTTGCTGCCAACAAAACTATTCAGAT
Source organism: Bacteroidota bacterium (assembly GCA_018267285.1). Classification (GTDB taxonomy): domain Bacteria; phylum Bacteroidota; class Bacteroidia; order Cytophagales; family Cyclobacteriaceae; genus ELB16-189. The sequence continues at coordinate 2,987 of JAFDYU010000007.1, forward strand.
TACCAACTCGGTCGATCGCGAATCTTCGCCACAGTTTTCATCGGATGAAAAGAAAATACTATTTGTAGCCGAACAAAATTTGTACAGATGGGAGATAGCTACAGGTGCAACCGCACAACTTACCGACTTTAAAAAAGGCACCAAACGAAACGAACCCCGCAGTTCGGAACAAGAAAAGTGGCTGAAAGCCGACCAGTTGGCACACCTGCAAATTTTAAAAGAAAAAAATGACGAGCGCAAACTCGCAGAAAAAAATTCGAAAGGAGACCGACCCAACCGACCAAAAGAAATTTACCTCGATGACAAACGGGTAGACAATATTCAATTAAGCCCAGACGAAAAATATATTGTTTATCGGGTAACCAAAACAGCATCGCCCAAAAATACCATCGTTCCCAATTATGTTACCGAATCCGGTTTTACGGAAGACATTAACTCGCGCAGCAAAGTGGGTGGCACCCAAAACGTTCAACAACTTTTTGTGTACAACATAGCGAAAGACACCGTACTTGAAATTAAGCTGGACGATATCAGCGGCATATTCGATACGCCCGTATTTAAAAAAGAGTATCCCAATAAATCCAATAAAGGAAACAAGAAAGATGGCAAACCCAGCCCCAGGGCGGTTGCGTTTCAAGCGTTGGTATGGTCGGATGACGGCAAGAACAATGTGTTTTCTATCCGATCGGCAGATAACAAAGACCGTTGGATTTTATCGTTGGAGCTGGCTACACAAAAATTAAAACTTATCGACCATCAACATGACGATGCGTGGATCGGTGGGCCCGGCACCAGTGGATTTGGCCCCCCGAGTTTGGGCTGGATCAATAATACAACCGTTTGGTTTCACTCCGAAGAAAGCGGCTACTCTCACTTGTATTCGGTAGATGTGAACAGCGGAAAGAAAACGGCATTGACTTCCGGAAAATACGAAGTACAGGAGGCACAACTCTCGCACGACAAAAAATATTTTTATATCACTACCAACGAAGTCCATCCGGGCGAAAAGCAGTTTTACAAATTATCGATAGCAGACGGTAAAAAAGAGCGCATCACTTCTGCGACAGGCGCACACGATGTTTCGATTTCGCCAGATGAAAAATGGATTGCCTACCTCTACTCGTACAGCAACAAACCATGGGAATTATTTCTTCAGGAAAATAAAGCGGGAGCAAAACCACAACAAATTACGAGTTCACTCAGTGACGAATTCAAATCCTACCCATGGCGCGATCCGGAAATAACAACGTTTAAAGCACGCGATGGTGCCGATGTTTATGCCCGGCTTTACAAACCACAAAAGCCCAACGGTGCTGCCGTGGTGTTTGTGCACGGTGCCGGCTATTTACAAAATGCACACAAGTGGTGGAGCAGCTACTTTCGCGAATACATGTTCCACAATTTGCTGGCCGACAAAGGATATACCGTACTTGATATGGATTATCGTGCCAGCGCTGGTTATGGCCGCGATTGGCGCACAGGCATTTATCGGTTTATGGGCGGGAAAGATTTAACCGATAATGTGGATGGTGCGAAATGGCTTGTAGAAAAATATAATATCGACCCGAAACGAATCGGGGTTTATGGCGGCTCCTATGGTGGTTTTATCACGCTCATGGCATTGTTTACTACACCCGATGTTTTTGCTGCAGGGGCTGCATTGAGACCCGTAACCGACTGGGCGCACTACAACCAAGGTTATACTTCCAATATTTTGAACGAGCCCTTCACCGATAGTTTGGCCTACGAAAAAAGCTCACCCATTTACCACGCGGCCGGGTTGAAAGGACATTTACTTATCTGTCACGGCATGGTCGATACCAACGTTCACTTTCAAGATGCTGTTCGCCTTTCGCAACGGCTTATCGAACTGGGCAAAGACAACTGGGAGCTTGCCGTTTACCCGGTAGAAAACCACGGCTTTGTAGAACCCAGCAGTTGGACAGACGAATACAAACGTATTTTAAAATTGTTTGAAGAGAATTTGAAATAATTTCAGTTGATGATTTTTTTGAGTTGGTGGTGAAGACTGTAAAAAACAATCTTTAGCATTACTCATTACCTTTGCCCGATGAACAAAACCGAGCAGGGCAATTTTGCGGGCGACAACGATGAAGAAGACGATGATCTTTTCGAACACCACCGGATTGTTGCCGACCCGGGCCAAAGCCTGATACGCATAGACAAGTTTCTTATCGATCGGTTGCCGAATGCTACCCGAACAAAAATCCAAAATGGAATTCACGATGGTTTTGTTAAAGTAAACGAGAAAATCATCAAACCGAATTACAAAATACATCCCAACGATATTGTGATAATTTCATTGCCGGAGCCTCCGCGCGATACCGATGTAAAACCCGAAAATATTCCGCTCAACATTGTTTTTGAAGACGACCATTTATTGGTAGTAAATAAACCTGCGGGCATGGTGGTGCACCCGGCTTATCAAAACTGGAGCGGCACGTTGGTAAACGCGCTCACGTACCATTTTCAGAATCTACCTCAAATGAAAGGGAACGAAGGAAGGCCGGGGCTGGTGCACCGCATCGACAAAGACACTTCGGGTTTGCTGGTAATTGCCAAAACAGAAATAGCGATGACTTCATTGGCAAAGCAATTTTTTGACCACTCTATTGAAAGAACGTATCAAGCCATTGTGTGGGGTGTGCCCAAGGAAGAGGAAGGTACGATCAACATCAATGTAGGGCGGAGTTTAAAAGACAGACGCGTTACCGCAGCTTTTCCAAACGGAGATTTTGGGAGAACTGCAATCACTCACTACAAGTTGGTGAAAGAGCTACGCTATGTTTCACTGATCGAATGCCGGCTTGAAACCGGGCGCACCCACCAGATACGGGCGCACATGAAACACCTTGGGCATCCTATTTTTAACGATGAAATGTATGGCGGAAATGAAATTATCAAAGGCACGGTCTTTACCAAATACAAACAGTTTGTAGAAAATTGTTTTAAAATAATTACCCGGCAGGCACTTCATGCCAAAACACTTGGGTTCATTCACCCGGCCACAAACAAATACATACAATTCGATTCAGATCTTCCAGCGGACTTTGTGGGCGTACTTGAGAAGTGGGAGAATTATGTAAAATACAATTGACACAAAAAAAGCCCGATGTTAAACGGGCTCTTTTTGCTTTCTTTTTAAAGTTTATTTTTTCTTAAGGGTAGATTCTAAATCGGTAGTTATTTCCACATCCATTTTCATGTCTTCAGGTATCTGGCCACCAGCCAGCAACATCATAAAGCCTTTTTGTTCGGCATACGATTTAGAACTTTCGGGCCAGCCCGTTTCCAGGTTTATATTTGTGCGTTCCACCCGTCTGCCTTTAAAGTTGGTAGTGGCTCTAAGGCCTTGTTGCAGGGGCATTACTTTGGTGGTGTCGGTGGTTCCAATTTGGCCATCGCCAACTAATACACCCGAAGGATGGGTGGCAGACTCTAACGTCCAAACGTAATCCGTTTTTAAAGGGAGCGGTGCACCGGTTTCAACTTTGTTGTTCCAGGTAAGGCCTACTTTTATTTTATTTTCGGGGTACTTAACCAAAGTGTTCTCGAGACTCACCTTGATGGAGTTTTTTCCCAGTTGATTTTCCAATTGTTGCTTCATCATGGCCACTTGCGCTTCCGCAAATCCGTTTTTAGCAGTCATGCCCGACCACAGATTTTCGGTGTTCTCGACTGATTCTATTTCTCCGTTTTTGTTAATGGTGAAATTGAACTTCTTCCCTTTTATGGCTTGTAAGGCTTTATTCGGAAAGTTTTTGGTTGTGTCTCCCTCAGAATCCATGTTGATGCCTGCTTGCTGCGATGAGGTTGACAGTTTGGTGTACTCCATTTCAAATTTGGCGCCATTAGAAGTAAGCTCTATTACCTTCATAGTAGCATTTGCTTTTACAGCGCTTTCAATGTTTTGGTCAAAACCAGGCCCGGCAATATGTTGCTTTACGGTGGAAGACTGAGCCCACTCATAGGTGTCGCCTTTTTTAAAGGTGTACTGGAGTTTGTATTCTTTCTGAGCGTTAACGGCAAAAGAACAGCATGCAACGAAGGCTGCAAGCAATGTAGTTTTTTTCATGCGTTTGGGTTTAGTGAGGCCAAAGGTAATAAACTACTCTAAAATGAAATAAAATAACAGGCTTGTTTATTTCGAGCGACTGATCAGTCTTTGGTCGATCCAATTCAACATTAAAATAAACACAATGCCAAAACCAATCAGCCCCTGATAGCTGAGAATAAATGTGAAAATTCCTACAGTGAAAGTAGGCTTAATAGCAGTCAGTGCATAAGCGAGAACAACAACAAATCCAAAGGCCCCAACGGCAATGAGTAACTTATCCCAGTCGAATGATTTTTTCTCGTCAACAGTAGAAGTTACCCTCATAACAAAACCATCGGAAAGCTTGAAGTCGGGTTCTTGCTTTAACGCGTTAAAAACAATTTTATAGGCATCGGCATCAATTCCTTGAATGACATTGCCTTTTTCAATTTGGGTTTGAAGAATATCGTCTGTGTTCATACTTCTTGAGCCATGTAAATTTTCACTTTTTCTTTCAGCAATTTGCGGGCACGAAATAAATAATTTTTTACGGTTCCTTCGGGCATTCCGGTGGCTTCGCCAATTTCAATGTAGTTCATGTCTTCCAAATGATACAGCGTGAGCACCACCCGGTATTGAGCGGGAAGTTTTTCAATCAACTTTAATGTTATACTTTCCAGTTCAAGGTTTTCAACCTCATCTTCGGGGGTTGAGTCGGCCAAAAACTGTTCTTCAAATTCTTCTCCTTCGGGTAAGTCGGCTATTTCAATTCTTTTTTTTCGCAAATGATTGATGGCATGTCGATAGGCAATGGTGGCGATCCAAGTACTTAATTTGGATTGATGATTGAAATCAGAAATTTTTTCATAGACTTTTAAAAAAACATCTTGGCAAATTTCTTCAAGGTCTTCACGGTTATCAACCAAACGACCTATCATGTGTGTCACCAAACGCTGATGCTTGCGTATGAGTAGCTCAAAAGCATGCCTGTTGCCTTGAACCACTTGCGAGGCCAGCGCTGTGTCGTTACTCATTTTGAGGTTAGACGCACTGCGAAGTTAAAATGTTGCAGGCCGTAGTGAGGATTATTTTTATTAAATAACTGCAACATGCGAGGCCGGAACGGTGTCTCACGCAAAAAGTAAATTCAAAACGTAAAACTCAAAATGATATGGATCATAATTTAAGAGAAGTTTTAATGCCGCTTACAATTTTTGGAAGCTTTGGAGCCGCCCTCTATTTTTTTGCAAGTGTGATGACCAACTACATTTTAAAAAAGAAGATGATTGAGAAAGGATTTGTAACCGATGACACCCAGGCTATTTTTAAGCAGAACACCTTCGAGAATAAACACGTATCGTTGAAATGGGGGCTGATTACATTCTTTGCCGGGCTTTCGTTAATTATTATGGAATACATACCGGTGCGGCCGCAGTCACCGTTGCCATATGGGCTGTTTGCTGTATCAGTTTCGTTGGGTTTTTTGATTTACTATTTCATTGTGAAAAACGAAACCAATAAGCCGTAGGGGTGTAACCTTTTCAGTTAAGATCAGTAGTTTACCAAATTTCATTCTGTATGTTTAAAAATTATTTTAAGACTGCTATTCGCAGCTTGCTCAGGCATCGCTTTTTTTCTGCCATCAATATTTTCGGTCTCTCCGTTGCAATGGCGTTGTCTATGGCCATCATGATGCTGGTGGCCGACCAGATGATGTACGATCGGTACAACACAAAACGCGACCGCATCTACCGGATCAACAGTATTCCGCTGAACGAAAACGGCACGGAATATAACGAGACCGCTACCACTACGTTGCCGTTGCGCCAAGAACTGCTTGAAGGATATACCGGAATTGAAAAGGCGGTGCGCATTGTGCGGGGGTTTGGTAATCCCTGGCTGGAAGTTGAACAGAATGTGAATATCCCCGTATCGGGTTTTTTTGTTGACCCAGAGATGTTGGATGTGTTTGAATACGAACTGGAACAAGGCGATAGCCGCACGGCTTTGGTGGAACCCAATGCGGTGGTGCTCACAAAAAAGGCGGCAAAAAAACTATTCAAGCAAGCAAACCCTGTTGGCCAAACTTTTAAAGTAGGCGAGCAAGGTCTGTTCAAAGTAACAGGCGTGTTAAAAGAGACCGATAACAAATCGCACATTGTATTCGATGCACTCGCCAGCATTTCATCTCTAAAAAACATGAATACAAAAAAAGAATACTACGAAAATTTAAACGACTGGTATCAATACACTGCGGGCTGGGTGTACGTGCTGAAGGAGAAAGGAAAAAATGCAGCCGAGATACAATCGCATCTTCAACAAATACAAAAAAAGCATTTTTCGGTTTTGCCCAAGCCCGACTCACAACAAAAAATCAAGTATTCTTTGCAAAGTTTAAAAGACATTACTCCCGGTACATTTATCAATAACCCCATCGGCCCGTTTTTGCCCTGGGTATTTGTTTACTTTTTTATCGGGCTGGCGGCTATTGTAATGCTAACCTCGTGTTTCAATTTTACCAACCTCTCTATCGCCCGTTCACTTACGCGCGCGCGCGAAATAGGTGTACGCAAAGTTACGGGAGCTATGCGTGGGCAGGTTTTTATTCAATTTCTATCGGAGTCGGTAATCGTTTCACTGTTCTCGCTGATCGGAGCCGTTTTAATTCTTATGCTCAGCAAGCCGTTGTTCGAGCAGTTGAGTTTTGCACGGCTGATGCATTGGAGCCTTGAAGTAAATTATTTTATCTACGGAGTATTCATTGCCTTTGCAGTTGTAGTGGGGGTTATGGCGGGGTTTTTTCCGGCTGTGGTGCTCAGCGGGTTCCAGCCCGTCAAGGTGTTGAAAGGGATGAACTCGATGAAATTATTTTCGGGAATAAAACTGAGGAAAACACTTTTGGTTATGCAGTTTACTTTTTCGCTGGTATTTATTATTTCCGTTATCGCGGTGTTCAATCAGCTTCAACTATTTTTAAAAGCAGATCATGGGTTTAACATGGAAAACAAAATTGTGGTGGGGCTGAACGACACATCGCCCACCACACTTAAAAACGAATTACTGAAGTTTAGCAACATCGAGAATGTAACGGCCGTATCGCACGTGCTGGCCGCAGGGAGCACGTATGGAAACGACTTTAAGCGGTCGCTCGATGAAAAAGACTGGACCAATTTATGTTATTATTCGGCTGACGAAGACTACCTGAAAAACCTCGAAGTGCCTATGGTGGCGGGAAGTTATTTTAAAGCCGAGAACGGAGAGGCCAACAAAAATTTTATGGTGTTGAGCGAAAAAGCGGTAGAAGCGTTTCATTTTAAATCGGCCGCAGACGCCATCGGACAGGAACTGATTTTACAAACAGATTCATCGCGTAAGCAAATTATTGGCGTGGTAAAAAATTACAATCACCAGTTGTTGGTTGAAAAACTCGACCCCATGGCACTGGTGTACAGACCCACCGAATTTAAAATACTTCAAGTGAAATACACCGGGAGTTATGAAGATGCCGGCAAATCGATAGAAGAGGCGTGGGCAAAAGTAAACCCCGCTCTCAAAATCGATTACAAGGATTTCTCGGGAGAGGTGCATAAAATTTACGACATCTTCTTCGGTGACTTGGTAAGTATTTTAAGTATGATTGCATTTTTGGCCATCGTTATTTCATGTTTGGGTTTACTCGGCATGGCAACCTACGCCACCGAAACAAGGATCAAAGAAATTTCCATTCGCAAAATTTTGGGAAGCACCGATCAAGCACTGATTGTATTGTTATCGAAAGGTTTTGTGGTTATACTTTTAGTTGCCATCGTTATTGCAACGCCCCTTTCTTATTTCGTCAATACCTTGTGGCTTGAACAATTGGCCTATCACGTTTCAATAGATTTTTTAACCATCGCCATGGGCGTAATTGCATTACTGATTTTTGGAGCGGTTACCATTGGGTCGCAGGCATGGCGCGCTATATACGTTAACCCGGTAAAAAATTTAAAGAGCGAGTAAAATACATATCACAGATTGAATAATTGCACTATACTTGTAGTGCAATTTTTTTTTAAAATATGAGTGAGTTTGCGCTTTATTTTGAACTGGGCCGTGAGCATATTCTGGATTATGTCAATGGCTACGACCACATCTTGTTTGTGCTTGCCCTTTGCGCGGTTTACCTGGTGCGCGACTGGAAGAAGATATTAATTTTAGTGACGGCCTTTACCATTGGTCATTCCATTACACTGGCGCTTGCCACCCTCGAAATCATCTCTGTAAAAACCGAATTGATCGAGTTTCTTATACCGTTAACCATTTTTATTACTGCGGTTTCTAATCTTTTTAGAAAAGAAGAAGCCATAGGTAAAAAGCATCTCCCCATCAATTATTTTTTTGCGTTGTTTTTCGGGCTCATCCACGGCATGGGCTTTTCCAACTATTTACGGGCATTGCTGGGTAAAAGCCACAACATCTTATCACCCTTATTGGCCTTTAATCTGGGACTGGAATTAGGCCAAATAATTGTTGTAATTATTTTTCTGGTAATCAGTTATATTTTGGTCGATCTGGTAAATGTGCAACGCAGAGATTGGAAGATGGTGTTGTCTTCGGCCATTGCAGGTATCGCATTTATCTTGATGAAAGATCGCATGTTTTTCTAATTTCAAATTAAATCTAACAAAACCGTTTATGAGAAAACTATTACCTATTCTTCTATTGGGTTTCGGCTGGAGTGTAGTGGCACAACAGAAACCCGAAAAGGAGGCCATTCAATGGAAAGGCAAATTTGAGCAACTCGAGCAGATGTTGCCCACGCCCAATGAGTACCGCACGGGCTCCGGAGCCCCGGGATCCAAGTATTGGCAGCAACGAGCCGACTATGTTATCAACGCAGAACTGAACGATGAAAATCAAAGCATAACCGGTTCCGAAACCATCACGTATTACAACAATTCGCCCGATGCACTAAAATATTTGTGGCTGCAACTCGATCAGAACATCTACGAGAAAGATAACAACACCACGAAAACAGCAACAAATGTTATGCGAGACTCCCTCCCCACCAAAAGCATAGCCGGAACCCTATCGCTTTACGACTTTGATGGGGGTTACAAATTAAAATCGATTAAAGACGCGAGCGGAAAAGCAATCCCGTTTACGGTAAACAAAACCATGATGCGTTTGGATCTGCCTCAACCTTTGGCCTCTGGCCAGAAAATTTCTATTTCCATAGAATGGTCTTTCAATATTCACAATCGTGTTACGGGCGCCTCACCCAACGATGGCCGAAGCGGAATGGAATATTTCCCCGAAGATGGAAATTACCTCTACATCATTGCGCAATGGTTTCCACGCATGTGTGTGTATGACGATGTGGTAGGGTGGCAACACAAACAGTTTCTCGGCCGAGGAGAATTTACGTTGGCCTTTGGAAACTACGAAGTTAACCTAACGGTGCCTGCCGATCATATTGTAGCCGGAACCGGTATGGTAAAAAACCTAAAAGAAGTATTAACCGCTGACCAGTTTGCGCGTTTTGAAAAAGCAAAAACCTCTTACGATAACCCCGTAATCATTTGTACACAAGCAGAAGCCGAACAAAGAGAGAAACAGAAATCGAAGGCGAAGAAAACATGGCGATTTACCGCTGAAAATGTTCGCGATTTTGCATTTGCCACATCGCGCAAATTTATTTGGGATGCACAGGCCGTTAAGCTAGCCGGAAAAACTCCGCTGGCAATGTCGTACTATCCAAAGGAAGGGAATCCATTGTGGGAAAAAGAATCGACCCGTGCTGTAAAAAATACAATCACTACGTATTCAAAATACAGTGTCGATTTTCCGTACCCGCAGGCAACATCCGTACACGCGGCTTCGCTCGGAATGGAGTACCCCATGATCTGCTTTAATTTTGGCCGACCCGGAAAAGACGGTGTTGTTTCCGACCGGCTGAAATGGGGAATGATCGGTGTGATTGTGCACGAAGTTGGCCACAATTTCTTTCCGATGATTGTCAACAACGATGAGCGCCAGTGGACTTGGATGGACGAGGGCGTAAATACGTTTGTACAATACAGAACGCAGGTAGAGAACTATCCGGATATGCCGTTACAAAGAGGCCCGGCCAGCAAAATTGTTCCCTACATGAAGGGCGACAAACAATCCATGCGTCCACTGATGACCAACTCAGAACAAGTAGTGCAGTTTGGTGCTGAGCAATATGCTAAGTGCGCCACCGCACTGAATATTCTTCGGGAAACCGTGATGGGTCCTGAACTTTTTGATAAAGCGTTTAAAGAATATGCACAACGTTGGGCGTTTCACCACCCCAAGCCGGCAGATTTTTTCCGTACAATGGAAGATGCTTCGGCTGTTGACCTCGATTGGTTTTGGCGTGGATGGTTTTATACCACCGACAACGTAGATATATCGCTCGACAAAGTGAAGTGGTTCAAAATGAGAACAGCCAAAAGTAATTTGGAAGGAAAAGACAAGAACGTAGCCGATCTCTCCAAATCGAAAGACGATAAAGATGCACCCGAAGACTTCAGCAACGGCCCCAGCTACTTTAGTGTGATCCCTACCGATGCCCGGTTTAACGGAGAATTTAGAAACAGCATAGACGACAAAGCCGTGGTAACGAAACTCGAAGACAAGAATTTTTATGAAGTAACCCTCTCTAACAAAGGAGGGCTCGTTATGCCGGTAATTATTGAGTGGACGTTTAAAGACGGCACGAAAGAAACAGACCGCATCCCTGCCGAAATCTGGCGCATCAACGAATCGAAAGTGACTAAAGTCTTTGCTAAAGATAAAGAAGTGGCCAGCGTAACATTTGACCCGCAAAAAGAAACGGCCGATATCAGCACTACCGACAATACGTTCCCGCGGGTTTCGGGGCCTTCGAAGTTTGATCAACTAAAAAATAAAAACTGATTTTATTCAAACCGCTGCGCAACACGTGGCGGTTTTTTCAAGTTCAACGTAATATCAATTCTTTAAAATACATGAAAAAAATTCTCGTAACCGGCTTCGCCTTGTTGTGCATTACAGCAATGGCACAAGACAAAAAATGGGAAGGCAAGTTTGAGCAACTGGGCCAGACATTGCCAACCCCAAACTCGTATCGTTCGTCTTCCGGGGCACCCGGGCCAAACTACTGGCAGCAGCGTGCCGACTACGATATTGATGTGGAATTAAATGACGAAACACAAGTTGTTACCGGCAAGGAGTCCATCACTTACTTTAACAATGCGCCTGAGCCAATGAAATATCTCTGGCTTCAGTTGGATCAAAACAACCTGTCTAACGGAAACATGACCGATAAAACAGAGAACAGCAGTGTTCGCGATTCCGTGCCTACACGTTGGTTTCCGTTAGCAAGTACCACCTACAACTATGAGGGCGGCTTCAAAATTAAATCGGTGAAAGATGCGACAGGTAAAGACCTTCCGTTTTTGGTGAACTATACCATGATGCGTGTAGATCTGCCCACGGTACTTAAAACGGGTGAGAAATTCACCTTTAAAGTGGAGTGGAGCTATGTAGAAAAAGATCGGCTGAAATTTGGCGAACGTGGTGGCTATGAATATTTTCCCGAAGATGGGAATTACCTCTACACCGAGGCACAGTGGTTTCCGCGCATGTGCGTGTTTGACGACTACGAAGGTTGGCAAAACAAACAGTTTCTCGGCCAGGGAGAATTTGCGTTGACGTTCGGAAATTATCGCGTGCGCATAACCGTTCCTTCCGATCATGTTGTGGGAGCCAGCGGAGTTCTTCAAAACGCCAAGGCAGTTTTGACACCAGCCCAATTCGAGCGTTTCGAAACAGCAAAGAAAACCTTCGATAAGCCCGTTGTAATTGTTACACAAGAAGAAGCTGTAGCCAAAGAAAAAGGGACACATTCAACGAAAAAAAGCACGTGGGAATTTTATGCCGAAAACGTGCGCGACTTTGCCTTTGCCACTTCGCGTAAATTTATTTGGGATGCCATGGCCGTAAAAGTTGGAGATAAAACCCCATTAGCCGAGTCGCTTTATCCAAAAGAAGGCAATCCGTTGTGGGGCAAAGAATCTACAATGGCTGTAAAAAATACGCTTGAAATTTATTCTCAGCGTACTTTTGATTACCCCTACCCGGTTGCCTATTCGGTGCACACCGCCAATCAAGGGATGGAGTATCCTATGATATGCTTTAATGGAGGCCGCCCTAAAGCCGATGGCACCTACTCGCAGCGCACGTACGAAGGAATGGTGGGCGTAATCATTCATGAGGTAGGCCATAATTTTTTCCCCATGATTGTCAACTCAGACGAACGGCAATGGGGCTGGATGGACGAAGGGTTGAATTCGTTTTTGGAGCGCGAAACAAAACGCGAGAGGTATAAGGTAGACATCAGCTGGGGTTCACCCAAAGGAATGACCCGCTACATGAAAGGCGATAAAAATATGATGCGCCCGATCATGTGGACTTCAGACAATGTTCCCGGCAGAGATTATGGCGGAAATGCCTACGGTAAGCCTGCTGCCGCATTGACCTTGCTGCGCGAAACCGTAATGGGTCCTGAACTTTTTGATAAAGCATTTAAAGAATACGCTCAGCGCTGGGCGTTCAAACAACCGAAACCCGCAGATTTCTTCCGCACCATGGAAGATGCTTCTGCCGTTGACCTCGACTGGTTTTGGCGCGGATGGTTTTATACCGTAGACAACGTTGATGTAGAACTTGATGAAGTAAAATGGTTTAAGGTGAAATCGGATAAGAGTGATTTAGAGAATAAAAATGTGAAAGCCTCAAAAGGAGATCTTTCGGCATCGGCCAAAGCGAAATCCAAAACAACCGACTTTAGCCAGGGTGCTCAAGAAATCAGCGTGATTGATACCCCCGAACGATTCAATGGCGAGTTCAAAAACAAGATTAATGATGCCGAAGTAAGAGCCAAGCTACAAGGTAAAAATCTTTATGAGTTAACCTTAAAAAACAAAGGCGGTTTGGTTACACCCATAATCATCGAATGGACTTTTGCAGACGGAACCAAAGAAATTGAGAAGATACCTGCTGAGATTTGGAGAATCAATGAGAATGAGGTGAAGAAAGTATTCATGAAAGACAAAGAAGTAACTAATGTGACGATCGATCCAAACGATGACAGTGGAGATACCAACCTGGACGACAATTCTTTCCCTAAGAAAGCTTCCGGTGAAAGCAAATTTGATATGCTGAAAAAGAAATAAGGTTTAAAATAGTATTAGTAGCTAAAAAGGGGCCGAAAGGCCTCTTTTTTTTTCAGTTACCTATTCCGGTTTAAATGCATTAAACCCCATCCAAACAAACCCAACACATTATCGACCAAATCAGTCTCTATACTGTAATTTCTTTTGTCATTTCATTTCTTACCCTTCCGGTACTGATAAAATTGTTGACCTATTGGCAACTATTTGATTCCCCGTGCTTACACAAAATCCACACGAACTGCAAGCCGTCAATGGGCGGTGTGGCTGTGCTGTTTGGGGCTGGGCTTTCTTTACTGTTGGCTCTACCGTGGGTAGAATGGACTTCGCATAAGTATTTCTTTATTTCACTTTTGTTGATGGCACTTATTGGTATGCGCGATGATTTCTTGGCGCTAACACCAAAACAAAAGTTGTATAGCCAGTTGTTGCCGGTTATGATTTTGGTCTTTCTCAATAATACGACTTTGAATTCGTCTTATGGGCTTTTCAATTTACCAGAGCCCACCCCTATACTGGTTTGGGTAATAAGCCTCCTCGCTTTTATTGTATTAACAAATGCCTATAATTTAATTGACGGGCTCGATGGACTTGCAGGCTCTGTGGGTATAATTGGGTTAACCATTTTTGGAATATGGTTTTATGGAGTAGGCAACAACACGATAAGTTTAATAGCCTTTACATTTGCGGGTGCCCTTCTGGCTTTTTTAATTTTTAATTGGCAACCTTCCAAAATTTTTATGGGAGATACCGGTGCGCTGATGATTGGGCTGATGCTTTCCTATTTGGCAATACTGTTTATCAATACCAACCATAACTTACCCGATCAACACGAATTCAAACTTAGGGCATCGGTTGCCAGTGCTATTTGCGTAGTGATTATCCCCGTGTTTGATACACTCCGGGTAATTATTGTTCGATTGCGCCATGGCCTATCGCCTTTTCATGCAGACCGCAACCACTTGCACCATCAATTTATCAATTTAGGGTTTAGCCACTCGCGTTCGGTGTTGATTTTAGGTGGTATTAATATTTTTATGATAGCCTTGGCTTGGCTCTTACGGAAACAAAATGATATGCTAATTTTGGGGATTGTAATGGTGCTGTGCTTATTGATCAACTACGGATTGAAAAAAGCGCAACAAAGAAAAAACATTTTCCATGGAGCAAAAAATAAAATCGATCGAAGCCGAGGTAACCGCATTCGCCATTTCGTCAAAAGAAACCCTCGAAAATTTCCGACTGAAATACATCAGCAAGAAAGGGCTGATTCCCACGTTGTTCGATGACCTCAAGAAAGTATCGGCCGAAGAAAAAAAGAACGCGGGCAAACTCCTCAACGATTTAAAACAACTGGCCGAAAACAAATTCAAGACATCGCAGACTGAACTGGATGATTCATCAGCTTCATCATCTGCAGATATTGACTTATCGCTGCCCGTAATACCCAACCGGGTAGGCAACCAACATCCATTAAGCCTCACGCGTTATCGCATCATAGAAGTTTTTGAAAAACTCGGATTCAATCTGGCCGATGGGCCTGAGATTGAAGACGACTGGCACAACTTCACGGCATTGAATTTTCCACCCAACCACCCGGCCCGCGAAATGCAGGATACTTTTTTCATTGAAAAAAATCCGGACAGGCTGTTGCGTACACACACCTCCAATGTGCAGATACGGTTGATGAAGCAGCAAAAGCCGCCCATCCGCTCGATCATGCCAGGTAGGGTTTATCGCAATGAAGCAATCTCTGCACGTGCGCATTGTTTCTTTCATCAAGTTGAGGGCTTGTATGTAGATAAAAACGTTGGCTTTGCAGATTTAAAACAAACGCTTTACCACTTTGCCCAGGAAATGTATGGTAAGGATATAAAAATAAGATATCGCCCGTCTTTTTTTCCATTTACCGAACCCAGCGCAGAAATAGATATCTCGTGCCTTATATGCAAAGGCAACGGGTGCAATATTTGCAAACACAGCGGGTGGGTAGAGATTGCAGGCTCGGGGATGGTTCATCCAAACGTGTTGAAAAATTGCAACATCGATCCCGAAGAATATACGGGTTTTGCCTTTGGGATGGGCATTGAACGCGTAACCCAATTACTATTTCAAGTTAACGACTTGCGACTTTATTCCGAAAACGATATCCGCTTTTTAAAGCAATTTAAAACCGTGATGTAGTGCGCTCCATCGAAAAAATTGGTGTAATCGGTGCCGGCTCAATGGGGCAGGGCATTGCACAAGCCTGTGCAAGTGCCGGATATCAGGTTTTGCTGTGCGATGTAACTACTGAAATAATACAAAAAGGAATTTCCGGAATTGGTAAAAATTTGGATCAAGCAATTGTTCGTGGAAAGTCAACTCCAGAAAAAAAAACAAAAACACTTTCACTTCTAAAAGCTTGTCAGCTTGCCGAACTTAAAGCAGATTTAATCATTGAAGCAGTAATAGAAAAACTTGAACTGAAGCAAAAAATTTTTCGTGACCTCGAATTGATAAATGATGCGGACACTGTTTTAGCCACCAACACTTCCTCGCTTTCGGTTTCAAAGATTGCAACGGTGCTAAAACATCCAAACCGTTTTTTGGGCTTGCACTTTTTTAACCCGGCTCATTTAATGAAATTGGTTGAAATAGTCGAAGGCGAAAAAACCAATCATAACCTGATGGATGAAATGACTGAATTTGTTAAATCGATTGATAAAATTCCGGTTCGGGTAAAAGATTCTCCAGGCTTTATCGTTAACCGTGTGGCCAGACATTTTTACCTCGAATCGCTGCGGTTGCTTGAGGAAAAAAATGCCGACCTCAGCACTATAGATGCGCTTGCCAAATCAGCAGGTTTTAGGCTGGGCCCTTTTGAACTGATGGACTTGATTGGCAATGATGTAAACTACGAGGTGAGCAGGCAGGTGTACGAAGCATTTGGGCAAATAAAACGTTTTAAGCCCAGTGTTATTCAGGAAGAAAAAGTAAAAACAGGTATGTTGGGAAAGAAGACTGGGAAAGGATATTACGATTATGAAAAAAATTAGACACACACTCATTATTTTATTTTGTTTTTTGGGCATTGTTACATCGTATGCTCAGGCTGCATTTCCTACAATTACTGTGAACCTTAATTATCCTCAATACCAGAGGTTGAAATTGGATGGAGGCTATGTGTATATTGAAGGGGCCGGCATGAAAGGCATTATCCTCTATCGCGCTAGCGAAAATGTGTACTTAGCCTACGAACGTGCCTGCCCTTATGATTCTTATGAAAGTGCTGTTCAGGTAGACGGTTCAACCTTATTCATGGTCGATCAAACCTGTAAATCAACCTTCAATTTTTCTGATGGCCAACCCACAGGTGGCCCGGCTCAACGCCCGCTGATTCAATACCGCATTGAGCTGAGTGAAACTACACTCAAGATTTCGGACGAAGTTGTGAATTAAAAATTACTTGAGATTACGCAAGTTGCTGTTCTTCTTACTGTACGTGAAGTAAATCATCAGGCCGATACACAACCAAACAGTAGCAACAATTTGAGTTATATGATCGAGTGATACAATCAAAATGGTGCACACAATCACCCCTAAGATAGGAACGAGCGGCACCCACGGTGTACGGAAAGGTCTTTCTGTTTTTGGGTCTGTTTTTCGCATCACCCAAACCCCAACGCACACCAGTACAAAAGCAAAAAGAGTCCCCACACTGGTCAGGTCTCCGGTTAGGTTTTCCGGAACAAAACCCGCTATGCTGGCCGTGAAAATCAGCAGAATAATATTTGATTTATACGGAGTGCGGAATTTGCTGTGCAGGTCCGAGAATATTTTAGGAATTAACCCATCGTTTGACATCGAAAAGAAAACTCTGGATTGTCCGTACAACATAGCCAGGATAACGGCTGAAAATCCAATAAGGATAGAGGCACTTACCAACGGAGCTAACCAACCATAGCCAATCATATAGTGTTGAATGGCATACGAAACGGAAGCTTCTTTTCCTTCTTTAATAAAGTCGGTGTAGGGTGCCACTCCGGTCAATACATGAGAGAACAAAATATAAAGAACTGTACATACGGCCAAAGATCCTAAAATACCAATTGGCATGTCGCGTTTAGGGTTTTTCGTCTCTTGAGCCGCAGTAGAGACGGCATCAAAACCAATGAAAGCAAAAAACACAATACTCGCCCCACGCAGCATGCCACCCCATCCATGATTGAAAAAGGGAGCGTAAGATTGAACCATGCCGTTGGAGGCCGTAACATCCGGGGCATCCGGGGGAATGAAAAATGGTACATAGTTAGTTGGATTGATGAATTGCCACCCCACCGCAATGAAGACGAGAACAATGGTAACTTTAATGGCTACAATGATGGCATTGAAAATGGCTGATTCTTGCGTACCCTTAATCAAAATCAACGTGATCAAAGTTAAGATAGCTAAGGCCGGTAAATTGATGATGCCGTGTACGCCTGTGGCGGAGATTTCCATGGGCGAGTGGCACCACTCAAAGGGTATCGATCCACCAAATAAGTTATTCAAATATTGACTCCACGAAATGGCAACTGTTGCTGCGCCAAGAGCATACTCCAATATTAGCGACCAACCAATAGCCCAAGCCACAACCTCGCCCAGTGTTACGTAGGCGTAGGTATAAGCACTTCCGGCCACGGGTATCATGGCTGCAAACTCTGCATAACACAAACCTGCAAACGCACAGCCAATGGCGGCTACTATAAATGAAATAACCACAGAAGGCCCCGCTGCTTGCCCGGCAGCAGCGGCAGTTCGTACAAACAAGCCGGCACCAATAATTGCCCCAACACCAAGTGCCACCAGGTTAGCCGCACCCAAAGTTCTTTTTAGTGCATGGCCCGAATCGGCTGCTTGAGCTAATAATTGTGCAAGAGGCTTCTTAATAAACAAACTCATGAAAATGGGGTTAAGTCAAAGTTGCCCAAAAGTATAAATTAATACCAAAAGTAAAAGCAACTTTTTATTTGGTAGGCTGCTATTTGCGGTATTGGAACGTAATCCTGATTACTGATGGGTTCCGGTTTGGTACTACTTTAATGAGATGAATCAGTTCTTATCGTGGCGCAACTTAACAACAAGTGAGTCTTGCTCTTTTATATCGATTTCTTTGCTTCGGTATCCCATAAAGAAAAAGCCAAGCACTCGATTATGTTGATCGATGGATATAGAAAAACGCCCGCTTGCATTCGTTACGGTTCCAGTGGTTGTTCCTTTCACCACCACGTTGACTCCCGGCAAAACTGAATTATCTTCCGAAGAAAGAACCACTCCGGAAATTATTTTGGTATTACTTTTTATTTGTTTTTTGGCAGGGCTTGGTACACCATTATCTAATGTTTTTGATTCTTTTTTTAAGAGTTGATCTGCGACCACAACTTCGCTGAGTTGTGTATCGTCTTTTTCTAATTTAACAACAAGTGAATTTCCTGTCCGGGTATCAATTTCCTTTGCTTGATGTCCTATGAAGGAAAAGACCAATACCGTATTTTTTTCATCCGTGGGGATAGAAAAATGTCCAACCGCATCGGTCACTGAACCAATAGTTGTTCCTTTCACCATAACATTTACGCCCGGGAGCACGGAGTTGTCTTCTGAGGAAACAACAATGCCGGTTATTGTACGATTTGTGGCTTGGTTGGCAAGGCCTGCTCCTTGATTTGAATAATGAAGTACACGGGCAATTTTATTTTCCGATTTGTCTGTCATTGAATAATTTGGTGTACTCTTAATTGTAGGAGCAGAAACAGCCCGCGATGCCTCTTGTGCTTCAGGTTTTGGTTTTACTTCTTCAGCTTTTGTTAAGGCTAATTCATCATGCGAGGGCTTCTCTATTTCGGATTCAGTCTCCGCTTCTTTTTTGGGTTCATTGGCTACTTTGCGTTTAGTAGGCTTCTCGGCTACAACTTCATTCTTGGGTTGGGTTGAAACATCTTTGTTTTCTTTTGTTTGAATGTCGGCCGGTTTTTTTTCCGCGTTATGTTCGATCGGACTTTGCTGTGTAGTTGTTTCTGTCTTTAAAGCAATGGTTTCTTTCCTTGGAGCGAGTTGGTACACAAGGAAAACGGAAGAAGCAATCAAGATCAGGCCTGCGGCAATGCGTAAGGGTGTGAAACGAATTTTTTCTTTGTCGGTTATTTTGGAATTTAATTGATCAACATCTTTTTCATAATCAGTCGAATCAATCAAATCGCTTCCTTCCAGAGCCTCTGCTAAAAAAGGATCTTCCAGTGCTTTTTTTTCAAGCGCGTGCATTTCTTTGGCACTGAGCAATCCCTTTTTGTATTTGATAATATCGTCTGAAAGGTTATCCATTTGTTTCCATACAAATTTTTAAATTTCGTTTCCCGTTTTGAATAAAACTTTTCACGTTATTCATATCAAAACCGGTCATCGCCACAATGTCTTTGTAACACTTCTCGTCCAGGTAGAAAAGACGTACACACTGCTGTTGCCCTTCGGCCAATTTATTGATACAATTTTCCAGCTTGGTTAAATCTTGTTCCAATCCGTGTTCTTCTTGCAGATGCAATACGTACGTAGTTTCCACAAGTCTATCCGAAATTTCTTCCATGAATTTACCTTTTTTACTCCGAATGCTCATTAGGCAATGGTTTCGGGTTGTAACGTAAAGCCAACTTTTGAAATTTTCGACCTGATGACTTTTCAACAGCCCGATTAGCTTTTCAAACACCTGCATCGTTGCATCCTTGGCTTCGTCCCGGTCTTTCAGGTATTTTAAACAAACACCATATACCAGTGCAGTGTAGCGCTTGTACAGCTGTCCGATTATCCCAATATCGCCCGTTTTTTTATAGGAGCGGATAAGTTCTATATCGGGTAGAAGGTCGGCCATGTTGCGGTTAAGTTAAAATTTTTTGTTGGGTTTTATGGAAAACGTAAAATCACTGCATCTGATGTAAAAAAATAAAACATGAAAACAAGGATTTCTCTGCTGGCGCTGGTAATAGTTATCATCTCCGGCTTTCGATTGATGCCCACGCGGACGATTATGGGCAAAGTAACACACATTGGCAGCGGCAGCCCATTACCGGGGGTTACTGTTTCTTTAAAAGGAACTTCTACCAACACGGTAACGGATGCACAAGGCAACTATTTAATCAACACGCCCGATAGCGGAGGCACGTTGGTATTTTCTTTCATCGGATTGCAAACCAAAGAAGTGAAAGTTGCCAACAAGAACAGAATTGATGTGGTGATGGAAAGCGACATGACTCCACTTAAAGAAGTGGTAACCACTCATGTTAAACAAGATAAGCGGATGAGAACGGCACCTGCTAAGTATGGCCTGGCGCAAGGTGCGATTTACCCGGCAGACGAACTTATGGTTTCGTATCCAACAAGCTCGGAGAACCGTGAGCAATTCAACACCGAAGAATACGATGGGATTACCGAAAATATTTTTCGCGATGCGCGCTATAGCCCGCTTTCCACTTTTTCTATCGATGTGGATGCCGCCTCGTACAGCAATATCAGAAGGTATATTCAAAATGGCCAGCGTCCGCCCAAGGATGCCGTGCGGATTGAAGAGATGGTGAATTATTTCCATTATCAATATCCGCAGCCCGAGGGAGAGGACCCGTTTTCGATCAATACCGAAATTTCTTCAGCTCCCTGGAATGAAAAACACAAATTGGTGCTCATCGGGTTGCAAGGCAAAAAAATCCCCACGGAAAAATTGCCGCCATCTAATTTGGTTTTCCTTATCGATGTATCGGGATCGATGAGCGACCACAATAAATTGCCTTTATTAAAATCTTCGTTCAAATTATTGGTGCAGCAACTGCGCGAGCAAGATCATGTAGCCATTGTGGTTTATGCTGGCGCAGCAGGGTTGGTATTGCCTTCCACATCCGGAGCCGACAAAAATAAGATCATCGAAGCCATCGATCGGCTCGAAGCGGGCGGATCTACGGCCGGTGGTGCGGGTATAAGGTTAGCGTACCAAGTAGCAAAAGAAAATTTTAATAAAGAAGGGAACAACCGAGTGATTCTGGCAACCGATGGCGATTTTAATATTGGCGAGTCGAGTAACGGGGCGATGGAACGATTGATTGAAGAGAAAAGGCAAGAGGGCGTGTTCCTTACGGTGATGGGCTTTGGTATGGGCAACTACAAAGACTCTAAAATGGAAACCCTGGCCGACAAGGGCAACGGAAACTATCTCTACATCGATTCCATTCTTGAAGCTCAGAAAGCGTTGGTGAATGAATTTGGCGGAACGCTTTTTACGATTGCAAAAGATGTAAAACTTCAGATCGAATTTAATCCGGCAAAAGTGCAAGCCTACCGTTTGATCGGTTACGAAAACCGGATGCTGAAAAGCGAAGATTTCAACAACGATAAAAAAGATGCGGGCGAACTGGGTTCCGGGCACACGGTAACGGCTTTATACGAAATCATTCCGGTTGGCGTAGAAAGCAAATTTTTCAAAGTAGACGAATTAAAATATCAGAATACAAAAATTGATCCGCAAGCTTTGAAAAGCAACGAACTGATGACTGTAAAATTCCGCTTCAAAAAACCGGACGGAGAAGTAAGTAAGCTGATCGTCCATACACTGAAGGACAGAAATAATTCGCTGGAAAAAACATCAAACAACTTCCGATGGGCGGCATCAGTGGCTTCGTTCGGCATGTTGCTCCGCGGGTCCGAATATTTAAATGGATTTTCGGAAAATGGGATAATTGCGCTGGCACAAAATGCAAAAGGCGAAGATAAAAACGGATATCGCAACGAGTTTATCAGTTTGATAAAAGCAGATCAGTTGGTAGCAAGCAAGTAAAATTGTATAAAGAGGCTTCAATTTTGAAGCCTCTTTATATTGATTTTTTCACAATTTCTAAAAGCGTTTTAGCGCGAGATGTATTCAGATGGAATTGAATATTTGCTCACGTGCGTGTGCAGCTATTTTTTTGAGTGTTGTGCCGTTTTACTTGCAATCATATTTGTTCTCAAGCAATTTCAGGACTTTAGTCCGAATGGGATTTTTTCAGGCCGTTTTTACAGACAAAAAAACCTAGAGCTTTTTTTCTTTTAAGTATTTGTTGGTTGGCCAGATCCATTGCATGTGTAAACCTTTCCCGGTGATGGATGTGATATACAATGGCACGAAATTTCATTGAAATGAAGGTTACTCCCAAAATACTAAGGCGCCATTCGATGTCGGTATCTTCTCCACAGCCGGGAGAAGGATAATCTTCATCAAAACCATTGATGGCCATCAAATCCGACTTACATATTCCCATGTTACATCCCAACAGCCTGCCCGAACTCTTTTGTGTAAAACGTTGAGGTATTGTTTTGAGATACAGACCTTCTTCAATACGTTTACTCCCACTCCACAGCAGACTGAAAATTGTGAAATCTGCCGAGTAACCATTACGAAGTATCTGTTTGGAAATTTCTTCACTTAACATTACCCTGCGACCATACAAAACTTTTTTGGCACCTTTTGATGCAATGTATTCTTTCACGAAGTGGCGGTGCGGAATGCAATCGCCATCAAGAAAAATGATAAAATCGGATGAGGTATGATTAATTGCTCGGTTAAGAGCACCACACTTTCTAAACCCATCATCGCGTTGCGAAAGGTGCGTGAGCGAAAAAGAAAGAGAAGGTTTTATTTTTGCCAGAAACTCAATCGTATCGGGGCTATCATCATCTTCAGAAACAATCACTTCAAAAGCTCCGAGGGCGCTTTGACGCTCTAACGCCAATAATACCAACGATAAGTTGGGAATGTTTTTGTAATAAGAAATAACGACAGTCGCCAGCACCACGCTATCATTTTTTAATTGCATAATTCTGCATTAAATACAGGTATTTACCTATGATGAATTTCATGCTGTGATACTGGTTTGCGTACTCAAAGGCGCGTGCAATATATTTTTGTTTTACAGCGAGATCATTCAACAGAAGGTCGATACCCTCAGCTATCGAGTTACTGTCTTTAACATTGCACAATACTCCACGATCGTTGCCCACCAATTCTTTTAGCCCGCCTGCATTAGTAGATACCACCGGCACTTGGTGCAGAAACGCATCAAGTACGCTGCTGCCCAGCCCCTCTTCTTGTGAAGTCATGACAAAGGCCTCAAAGAGAGGAAAAAAGATTTCTACATTTTCTTCAAAACCCATCAACTTATAAAATTCTTGCAGGTTATTTTTTATTATGGCTGCTTCGATCGACCCTTTCAACTCGCCTGAACCAAAATGGAGAAATATAAAGTCCTTTCTGTTGGCAGATAGTTTTTTTATGGCTTCAACGGTGGTGAAAGGATCTTTGTGAGGAGTGAGTGCAGCTGTTGTTGCAATGATGTGTTTGTTGTCAAGCAACAAGCCATTCAATCTTTTTTTTGCCAAGTCAATATCCGATGATTTTTTTACACCGATATCAGAAATTACTTCAATGTCTGCTCTTCCGCAAAATTTATACAACACGTCTTTTATGGCTTCGCTTACAGCAATAATTTTATCCGTTGCCTTATATTTAAGTTTAGTAAAAAAACCATTAGGCATAAAGTCCACCCTTCGCGTAAATAGCACAGGTACTCTAACCACGGGCTTTGTCAGAATACAATATGTAAGCAGGTGTGAGGTTTGTGTGTGAATAAAATTATACCTCTTTCCTTTTCTAAGTAAATATGAAATTACTCCAAGAATGGAATGAAAGGAATAAACAGTAAACCCTTCTCTTTGCGCATATTTTTCCAAATAGGAGTCCTTCCGGCAAACCAGATGGGCATCAACGCCAACATCCTTTAGCCCCTGTAACGTATAGAAAGTTTGTCGCTCGCCTCCGCGCCATCCTTTTTCAAAATTTAACTCCAAAATCGTCATGAGGGAATGAAATAATCACAATCAAAATCTCGCTAAAGTAAATAAAAGTAAAGGTAGCAATAAGCATTAATTTTTTATGTCACTTGGGGTGTTCCATAATTTGTTGTCAGTAACTTGTGCCCAATATGAAAGTAAGCGGCTTCACTATTATTCGCAATGCAATTAAGTACGATTACCCGGTTGCAGAAGCGGTGAACTCAATCCTGCCCTTGTGCGATGAATTTATAATTGCAGTGGGAGATTCTTCAGACAGCACGCTTGAACTGGTGAAAAAAATTAATTCGCCCAAAATAAAAATTATTCAAACGGTTTGGGATGAAACCCAGCGGGTGGGCGGAAGAACTTTTGCCATCGAAACCGATAAAGCATTTCAAGCGATTTCCCCCGAAAGCGACTGGGCATTTTACATCCAGGCTGACGAAGCCGTGCACGAGAAGTATTACCCGGTTATAAGAGCGGCCATGGAAAAATACAAAGACGACAAGTCTGTAGACGGCCTCTTATTTCAGTACAAACACTTTTATGGTTCATACGATTACGTGGGCGAATCCTGGCACTGGTACCGAAGGGAAATACGGGTGATTCGCAACGATAAAAATATTTTCTCGTATCGCGATGCACAGGGGTTTCGCAAAAAACCCAATGACAAACTGAGGGTAAAACTTATTGATGCATTTATTTATCATTATGGATGGGTTAAAGATCCGCGCGCAATGCAACACAAACAACAAGATTGGAACAAGTTTTACCATGACGACAGTTGGATTGAGAAAAACATAGCCAAAGCAGAAGAATTTGATTACAGCAATATCGATTCGCTCACCTTATTTGATGAAACTCATCCTTACGCGCTCCAAGAGAGGATCTCAAAAAAAAATTGGAAATTCGATTACGACATATCGATAAAAAAATACGCCTTTAAAGAAAAAATAAAACGATTTGTCCATTTCTTTACGGGCTATCGCATAGGCGAATACAAAAATTACAAAATCACCTGAACAATTTATTAGTTTTAATAATGCAGAAAGCGCGTATTTTTGCGCTCTTATTTTAAGATTACATGATTGTTAAGACTAAAAATTACAGGTTAGAGAAAAAGGTGTACATCCGCACGGCATTTAAGAACGTGCTGAAACAGCAGTGGTGGGTTGGGCTGATTGTTTTGGCCGTTGCATCGGGCTATTTTTGGCTGCCCAGTTGGTGGTGGTTTTTTGGCGTGTTTTTGGGTTTAGGGTTGTATTTGCTTTTTTGGTGGATTCAATTTTATGGCGTTACGCAATTGGAGCAAGGCAAAATGCTTTTCGAGCGATTTTCGTATGAGATTAGCAGCCAACAGATTGTGATGAAACTCAATCCCCGTGAGGGCATGCCCATGAAGTGGGACCAGATTAAACGGGCAAAAATCGGGAAAGATTTTTTTGTGCTCTACGTTAGCAAAGCACAGTTTATTTACCTCCCCTTTAAAATTTTTAACACCGACAACGAGCGCAAATTTGTAACCAGTATTTTGAAGACAAAAGGATTTGTGAAATAACTGTTTCTGGTTACTGCATTCTTGTATGGAAAAGTAGTATGGAAAAATCCGAATCCAAAAACACGTACCCAAAATCAACTTCAGAAGCACTTTCGAAAATCTACCGGTATTGTGCCTATCAGGATCGGTCGCATCGCGAAGTGAAAAATAAATTGTTTGAGTATGGCCTCCGCTCCAATCAGGTTGATGAAATTCTTTCACAATTAATTTCTGAAGGATTTCTTAATGAAGAACGTTTTGCCAAATCTTTTGTGGGCGGCAAATTCAGAATGCTGAAATGGGGGAAAGTAAAAATTAAACGAGAATTGGAACAAGCAGGACTTACTCCCCGCTGTATTAAATCCGGACTTGCCGAGATCGATCAAACCAATTATTTAATTACTCTTAAAAGTCTGATTAAAAAAAAATCATCACAACTGGATGCTGAAGGCCCACGCATAAAAAAAGGTAAAATTGCCCGCTATGTTATCGGTAAGGGCTATGAAACGGATTTGGTCTGGGGAATGCTCAATGAAATTTTCAACTGAAACCCGGGAATTGTAAACTTCACGACAAACGGTAAGGTTCCATCATCTAATTTTGCACCTTCACGTATAAGCACACATGAGACTATTCCCGTTATCGTTATTGCTTTCGGTTCATCTGTTATTGGCTCAAAGCAATGATTTACGTCAGCATAATTTTAATGTCAAAAACAATATTGCCCTTGAAGGTTACGACCCGGTGAGCTACTTTGCCGGGCAGCCTGCCGAAGGAAATGAAAAAATTTCTTTTGCGTACAAAGGCATCACTTATTTTTTTAGCACACTAACCAACGCAAATAAATTTAAAACCAACCCGGCAAGCTATGAACCGGCCTACGGAGGTTGGTGTGCCTACGCGATGGGCGAAAGCGGTGAGAAAGTAAAAATAGACCCCGAGACCTATAAAATTGTTGGAGGGAAGCTTTACTTGTTCTACAATTTTTGGGGCAACAATACACTCAAGGTGTGGAACAAAAACGAAAACAAGTTGAAATTGAAAGCAGACAATAATTGGAAAAAAATTGTCCGTAATTTTTATATTGATAAAACTTCATTCAGATGAGTCAACTGATTGCTTCCTGTAGCACAATTTTAGATCAACTGGCAGATGCCGTAAATCAGCTTACCGACATACAATACGTAGCTCCTTCAAAAATATTGAGTGGCTCTACGGTGGGTCAGCACGTTCGACACACCCTAGAATTTTTTGTTTGTTTGGAGCAGGGATTGTTGAAAGGCGTAGTCGATTACGATAAACGGGCACATGACCGATTCATTGAGCAAGACCGAAAAATTGCCCTTACTGTGATTGAAAGAATCCAAACCTTTGTGAACAAACAAACCACCGACTTGCCTGTACAACTGAATGCGTGCTACGATTTAAATTCAGACGAAAACATTTCGATTGCTACAAATTATTTTCGCGAACTTGTCTATAACATCGAACACGCTATACACCACATGGCAATTATTAAAATAGGTATTGGTGAGGTAGCAGGACAGGTACTACTAGCTAAAGATTTTGGAGTTGCGGCATCAACCATTCGCTATCGCGAGGAATCCCCGGCCCAAGTACTCTAAAAGGATGAGCATTTCGTTTAGAAATTTCCTTACTAGGCTTTTTCATTGGGAGTATTGGCCGTTTGGCATCATTCAGTTGCCGCTTATTTTCATGTGGCTTTGGTATTCTTTAAGGGAACGTTCGTTTTTTTATTTCACTGCTTCCAACCCGGGAATTTATGCCGGAGGTATGATGGGCGAATCAAAGTTTGAAGTACTCTCTGCGGTGCCAGATGAATTAAAACCAAAAACGATTCTCATAAAAATCCCTTCATCGGCTGAAGTCATCCAAAAAAAAATGAATGAAGTTGGCCTCAACTATCCTATTATATGCAAGCCCGATCTGGGTGAACGCGGCTGGATGGTGACACGAGTCGATAACCCTCAAGGAATCGAAAAATATCTTCAAGAAATCAAAATAGATTTTGTAGTTCAGGAGTTAATTGATTTGCCACTTGAGTTTGGTGTGTTCTACGTGCGCTTTCCTCACGAAGAAAACGGAGTTGTAAGTTCAATAACAGGGAAGGAATTTTTATGGGTAGAAGGCAACGGAAAAAAAACATTCAAGGAATTAATTTTAGAAAACAAACGAGCCTGTTTACAGTGGAAGATTTTAAAAGAAAAATTTGAAACCCGTCTTGATGAGGTTATTCCTTCGGGAGAAAAAATAACGTTGGTTTCAATTGGCAATCATTGCCTCGGCACTAAGTTCCTGAACAACAACTACCTGATTACCGACAACTTGTCTCGTTCGTTTGATAGAATCAGTAAAAGAATTAACGGATTTTATTTTGGAAGATACGATCTGCGGTGTGCCTCGATTGATGATCTTCAAAAAGGGAATGTAAAAATTGTAGAACTGAACGGCTGTGGGGCTGAACCTTCGCACATTTACCATCCACAGGCTTCTTTGTGGAGCGGGCTGAGCGATTTAATTGTACATTGGCAGAATATGTACCACATCAGCAAAGCAAATCATGCGCGCGGTGTGGCTTATGTTTCGTTTCGTGAGGGGATGGAAGTTTATAGAAAATTCAAAGCATTGAAAGCACGATAACCGATGTATCACATTTATGTTTTTTTAGTTGGGTTTGTTTTCAGCTTTATCGGCTCTATTCCGCCCGGTACACTTAATGTTTCCATTTTGCAACTGGCACTGGAAAAAAAAGTTGCCATCGCAACCCGTTTTGCTTTTGCCGTAGCGATCATTGAATATCCGTATGCATGGATCGGTGTTCAATTTCAATACTGGCTCACTACTTCGCCTGTGGTATTGGAAAATTTTCAAATCATTGCAGCTGTTGTGATGACGGCCCTCGGAATTTTCAATCTTTGGCCTTCAAAGGAATCTACTTCGGGATTTGCAAAAAAATTTAACGACAGCGGTTTTCGTAGAGGCTTACTCCTCAGCCTGCTAAACCCCATGGCTATCCCTTATTGGATGGGCTTCACCGCCTATTTAAAAGCCCAGGGCTGGATCAACCTCGGTACTGTGGGGTTGCTGCACAGCTATGTATTTGGAACTTCTATTGGAGTGCTGGTGCTCCTTTGGGTTTTAATTCATTATGCCAAGCGATTGGCTCCGTACGCTCAAGGAAGCCGTTGGCTTAAAATAATTCCGGGGCTGGTTTTACTTTCGCTGGGAATTTACGCGTGGATAAAATACTTTTTGGGCTAAGACTTAAAGCGATCGTTTTACTTCGCGCATCTCGTAGCTTTCAATTACATCTCCAACTTTGATGTCGTTGAAACCCTCTATACCCATACCGCAATCAAAACCTGACTTCACCTCTCCGGCATCTTCTTTAAAGCGCTTCAGTGAGGTCAACTTTCCGGCAAACACCACAATGCCATCGCGGATGAGGCGTATCGGGTTGTTGCGTTTGATGTAACCATCGGTAACCATGGTTCCGGCCACGGTTCCCACTTTTGAAATTTTGAATACTTCGCGCACTTCGGCATTGCCAACAATCACTTCTTCCATTTCTTTGTCGAGCATACCTTCCATCGCGGCCTTCACATCGTTGATCACATCGTAGATGATCGAGTAATGACGGATTTCAATTTCTTCGTTTTCGGCAAGTTTGCGTGCCGATGCTGAAGGGCGAACCTGAAAGCCAAGAATAATCGCATCGGATGCAGATGCTAATAAAACATCCGATTCCGAAATCTGACCTACTGCTTTATGAATAATACTTACGGCTACTTTTTCGGTAGAAAGTTTTAGCAGCGAGTCGGACAGCGCTTCGATGGATCCGTCCACATCGCCTTTAACAATTACATTCAGTTGTTTGAACGAGCCGATTGCGAGACGTCTTCCAATCTCATCCAGTGTAATGTGTTTCTTGGTACGGATATTTTGCTCGCGTAAAATCTGGCTGCGCTTGTTGGCCACTTCACGCGCCTCGCGGTCGGTTTCATAAACCTGGAATTTTTCTCCGGCTTGTGGGGCACCGTCCAAGCCCAATACTTGCACGGGTGTAGAAGGCCCTGCTTCGGTTATGCGTTTGCCCGTGTCGTCAAACATGGCTTTTACACGGCCATGATTGGAACCGGCAACCATGATGTCGCCAATCTTTAATGTTCCGGCTTGCACCATAAGTGTGGTTACATACCCACGGCCTTTGTCGAGCTCGGCTTCGATGATCGAGCCTACGGCCTGCTTGTTGGGATTGGCTTTTAGGTTTAGCAACTCAGCCTCCAACAAAACTTTTTCTAAGAGATCATCAATACCCTGGCCGGTCTTGGCAGAGATAGCCTGGCTTTGATATTTACCGCCCCAGTCTTCTACTAAAATATTAATCTTTGAAAGCGATTCTTTTACTTTTTCAGGATTAGCACCGGGTTTATCAATTTTATTTATAGCAAAAATAAGAGGCACACCGGCTACCTGTGCGTGATTTATCGCTTCTTTGGTTTGCGGCATCACGTCATCATCGGCAGCCACCACAATAATTGCAATGTCGGTAAGTTTAGCACCGCGGGCACGCATGGCCGTAAATGCTTCGTGGCCGGGCGTATCAAGGAAAGCAATTTTTTGCCCGCTCGCAGTGGTTACATCATACGCACCGATGTGCTGTGTAATGCCACCGGCTTCAGAAGCCACCACTTTTGTTTTGCGGATGTAGTCGAGCAACGAAGTTTTTCCATGGTCAACATGGCCCATGATGGTAACGATGGGCGCCCGGGGTTGCAGGTCTTGCTCATCTTCCACCTCCTGCACAGATTCTGTTTCTTGCTCAGAGGTGGTAAACTGAACTTCGTAACCAAATTCATCGGAAATGATGGTGATGGCCTCAGCATCTAAACGCTGGTTGATGGAAACAAACATCCCCAACCCCATGCACGTAGAGATTACATCGTTTACCGAAACATTCATCAGCGAGGCAAGGTCGTTGGCGGAAATAAACTCGGTAACCTTTAATGTCTTTGATTGTGCTTGTTCTTGTTGCAGGCGTTCTTCTTCGGCTTCGGATACGGCTTGCCTTTTTTCTTTACGATACTTGGCTCCGGTAAACTTTTTTTGGCCACTGCTTAGTTTAGCAAGTGTAGCACGAATCTGGTCTTGTATTTCTTTGTCGGTGGGTTCAACCTTTTGTACGCGAGGGGCAGGTCGTTGGCCTCTTCCTCCACCACCGGCAGGCCGGCCACCTTTGGCATCGTTAAAATTAGGGATGCGCTTGCGGGGGCGTTTTTGTTGCTGAGCATCTGCTGAAGATTTTGACGGTTCAGGCGCAGTTTTAGGCAGTTCAATTTTATCGAGCACTTTCAAGCCTTGAAGCTTGCCTGCTTTTGCTTTGATCAATTCCAGCTCGGGTTCAGCCTGTTTTTCAGGTGCAGAAACTTCGGCTTTAACTTCGGCTTTGGGCTTTTGCTCCTCTTCTTTTTCTTTCGGTTTTTTCTTTTCGAGCTCTACCTTGCCCAAAACTTTAAAGCCTTCGAGCTTCGGTTTTTCTATCTCAACTTTTTCGGGTTTGGCCTCTTCCTTGTGTTTGATGATTTCTTTTGAGCCGAGGTTTTTGATGAGCATGCTCTCTTCTTCCTCGGTCTTTTTGCGGTGCACTTCGGGCTCGGTCACTTTTGCAGCTGGCTCGCTGTGTTTCACACCGATGGTAAGCCCGGAGGCTTCTAATTTTTCGGAAGCTGAAGACGCGTATTCTTTGGAGAGCATGGCAAACTGCTCGGCCGTCAACTTGGCATTCGGATTGTTCTCAATATCGAAACCTTTCTTTGTTAAGAAATCCAAAATGGTGTTGTGCCCAACATTAAGTTTGCGCGATGCTTGCCCTAAACGTATTCCTTTTTCTTCGGCCATGCTCAAATATCAGCTATTTTATTGATTTATATGTTTTCTTATCGGTAAATGGCTTACGGTTGCTGTTCAAATTCCTTCTTCAAGATGGTTAAGATCTGTTCGATGGTCTCTTCCTCCAAATCTGTTCTCCGCACAAGTTCTTCTTTATTAAGTGCCAATACACTCTTGGCGGTATCGAGGCCGATGCGTTTGAGTTCATCGATTACCCAGCTTTCGATTTCGTCACCGAACTCGTCAAGGTCAACGTCTTCTTCTTGCTCGGTGCCATCGGTTTCGCGGAATACATCAATTTCCATTCCTACCAGCCTGCTTGCCAATTTGATATTTAAACCACCTTTGCCAATGGCCAACGAAACCTGATCCGGTTTTAAGAATACGGCCACGCGGCCGTTTTCTTTATCAATTTTAATGCTTACGATTTTTGCCGGGCTCAACGCACGTTGTATGTACAGTTCAAGGTTTTCGGTGAAGTTGATTACATCGATATTTTCGTTTTGCAATTCGCGCACGATCGCATGTATTCGTGAGCCTTTCATACCAACGCATGCGCCCACAGGGTCGATGCGATCATCGTACGATTCTACAGCTACTTTGGCGCGCTCGCCCGGCTCGCGAACTACTTTTTTGATGGTGATTAGCCCATCGTAAACCTCCGGAACTTCCTGTTCGAACAAGCGCTCCAGAAATACCGGAGAGGTGCGTGATAAAATAATTTTAGGGCTCCCATTGACCATGTCCACTTTGTGAACGATGGAACGAACGGTTTCGCCTTTGCGGTAGCGGTCTTTCTGGATTTGCTCACTGCGCGGAATGGATATTTCATTTCCTTCGGCATCGGTTAAAAGAACCTCGCGGCTCAACACCTGATAAACCTCTCCGCTGATGATCTCGCCTACAATGTCTTTATACTTTTGATAGAGAATGTCTTTTTCAAGATCTTTTACGCGCTGCATCAAAGCCTGACGGGCAGTAGTCACGGCCCTGCGGCCAAAATCTTCCAGATGGATTTCTTCGGCAACTTCTTCGCCTACTTCAAAATCGGGCTCTATTTTTTGAGCGTCTGTTAAACTGATTTTATCGTGGTCCCAGATGTCTTCCGAGTCGTCATCTACAATTTCGCGAAAGCGCCAGATTTCCAAGTCGCCTTTGTCGGCATTGACAATGATATCGAAGTTGTCGTCTTGCACATATTTTTTGCGGATCATGTTGCGAAATACGTCCTCCAGGATGCGGATCATGGTGGGGCGGTCGATGTTTTTCTGCTTCGCGAAATCGGCAAACGATTCAATTAACGTTGATGCGTCCATAGTTCGGTCTATTTAAAAGATACGGTTACAAATGCTTTTTCTATTTCAGTGAAAGGGATTTCCATTGTTTTGGTTTCTATTTTCTTTCCAGCTTTTCCAGTCTCTTTCACTTCGGCCTCAATCAAAATCTTATCTTCTTCTACTTGCTGAAGAGCACCCAACACAATCGATTTGTCTTTCCGATGCACTTTCAGTTTTCGGCCTTTATTTTTTTCAAACTGACGTTTCAGCTTGAGGGGGTGATCTAAACCCGGTGTTGAAACTTCGAGTGAATAAGAGTCTTCCACTAAACTTTCTAATTCGTTGTTCACTGCGCGGCTCACGTTGGCGCAGTCGTCAATGGTGATGCCATTATCGCCATCCAAGATCACCGTGAATTTCATGGGCTTGTGTTTGCTCACAATCACGTCCACCAAAAAATGGGCGGGGTCTGCAAGGTTAGCCGTTGTCAATTCCGTTATTTTTTCCTTCAAATCCATAAAAAAATGCAGAGAACGAAAGAGGGGACTTGCGGTCCCCTCTAAACATTTTCTTTAAGAAGTGATGCAAAGGTAATGGATTTTTTGGGAAGTGCAATAACGGTCAGCACTCAAAAAAAATCTACATTTGAAAATGCAAAAAATATTCATTGCCTGTTTTGTCGTTGGTTCAATTCAAACCTTCGCACAAAAATCTTTCTTTGGTGTAGATGCCGGGATTAATATAGCCAACCAACGAGAGCAAACTGTTTTTAGCCCTGTCTTGAAAGGCTCATTTTTTTTTAAGAACGATTTGAAGCCCACCTTCGGAGTTTTCTATGAATACGGCATTTCAAAGATTCTTGCTGTGCGTGTAAATCTGCAATACATGGGGCTTGGATACCGAGGAAGTGCACCTGGCTTTTCCCACTTTGACATAAATTACCTCACTATCCCACTTAAGGTAAAGTATTCGGCAAACGAACATTTTAGTCTTACAGCCGGAACCTATCTTAGCTTTACTTTGAATGGAACGAAAATCAATAATCAGAACATAACCAATTACTATCACAAGAATGATTTTGGTTTTAGCATTGGAGCCGAACACGACATCTACAAAAACTTTGCATTAGGGGTAAACTATATTATCGGCACAAAAAATATTTTGTTGGATGATCAGGGAGGTATCTACAAATACAACAACCGCGCGCTTCAACTCACATTGATTTACAAATTCAAAAAAACTTCTTGATATGAACATCGCCATGCTTGGCTCGGGCTTTATCGGCCGGTTTTATGCCGACTCAATCCAGGGTTATCGAAGTAAAGACAAAATTGTGAGCGTCTATTCCCGTAAGGAAGAAAGTGCAAAAAAATTTGCAGCCGATTACCAAGTTGCTTTTGCCACAACCCAACTGGAAGAAGCTATTGCGCGGCAAGAAGTTGAAGTAGTTTGCATTTCGTTGCCCAACCATTTGCACGAGGAGGCGGTGATGCTCTGTTGTAAACACAAAAAAGCCGTAATCACCACCAAGCCGCTTGGCCGCAATGCAGCCGAAGCACAGCGTATGTTGGAAGCCGTGGAAAAGGCAGGCATCTTCAACGGCTACCTCGAAGATTTAGTTTACACACCTAAATTTTTGAAAGCACTGGAAAGCGTGAAGAGCGGTTCGCTCGGCCGCATACTTTGGGCAAAATCGCGCGAGACACACCCCGGCCCGCACAGCGATTGGTTTTGGGATATCGAACAAGCCGGAGGCGGCTGCATTTTGGATTTGGGCTGTCATTGCGTGGAGATTGCGCGCAGCTACATCGGCAAAGACATCAAACCGGTAGAGGTGATGTGTTGGGCCGACACGCAAGTTAAACCCATCGATGCCGAAGACCACGCCATCGGTTTGGTGAAGTACGAAAACGGAGCCATCGGCCAGTTTGAAGTGAGCTGGACTTTCCGCGGTGGCCTAGATTTGCGCGATGAAGTGATGGGCACGGAAGGAACAATATGGATCAACAATTTTTTGCGTACGGGTTTCGAGATGTTCACCAGTGGCAAAGGTGCCGATTATGTGGCCGAAAAAGCGGAGAGCAATTCGGGTTGGCTATTTCCGGTGGGCGATGAACTGAACGAGCTCGGCTACAACCACATGTTCATGGATATGTTCAACGCCATGGAAAAAGGAATAGCCCCCAAAGAAACTTTTTATGACGGCTACGTGGTTAATGCCATTCTCGATGCGGCTTATCGCTCGGCAAAAAGCAAATTGTGGGAGCCTGTAAAACTCAATATCTGGAGGGGAAAAACAGGCGTGAGCAAAGACAGCCACTTGCAAACGTACGATGCCGAACATTACCTCGTGAAAGAAGAAGTAACTCATTATGGCGCCAAGAAAGTGATTTTAAAAAATAAGAAATCGGGAAAAATCATCGAACGCATAGAAAAATGAAAATAAACAGTTATCGGTTTTTTATTTTTAGCTTGTTGGTTTTTATAGGGTGCACAAAAGACAAGGAACAAGAAAAACGATTTACCGAAGAAACAGCAGCACTTTACCATCCTGATTTAAAACCATTTTATCACGGAGTGGCATCGGGAGATCCATTGCAAGATCGCATCATCCTGTGGACTCGCGTTACACCCGAAGATTCAACGACTGTTGTAAAGGTGAAATGGGAGATTTCAACCCAGCCTGATTTTTCTTCTGACCTGTTTTCTGATTCGCTCTCCACCTCGCTGCAAAAAGATTTTACGGTTAAAGCCGATGTAGGCGGCTTGAAACCCGGCACTAAATATTTTTTTCGGTTTTCTGCATTGGGGGCAGTTTCTGAGACTGGCGAAACACAAACGCTTCCCTCAGAACCGGATAGCCTCAAAATTGCCGTGGTAAGTTGTGCCAACTGGGAGTGGGGCTTTTTCAACGCTTATGAAAAAATTTCAAAGCGCAACGACATCAATGCCGTCATTCACCTGGGCGATTTTATTTACGAATACGCAACCGGTATATATGGCGATACCACCATCGGCAGAATTCATATCCCCAAGCACGAAATTATTTCGCTTAAAGATTACCG
Organism: Bacteroidota bacterium; assembly: GCA_018267285.1. Lineage (GTDB taxonomy): Bacteria > Bacteroidota > Bacteroidia > Cytophagales > Cyclobacteriaceae > ELB16-189. The sequence goes on from JAFDYU010000007.1 coordinate 38,914, forward strand.
CTTGCGCTACGCGCAATACAGACTGGATAAAGGATTACACAATGTAAGTAGGAAACACCCCATGATCTGCATTTGGGACGACCACGAAATTGCCAACGACAGCTACAAAGAAGGGGCCGGCAATCACCAACCCAACGAAGGCGACTATGCAAAACGCAAAGCCGCAGCCCGGCAAGCGTATTACGAATGGATTCCCATCCGCGAAAGCGAAAATCATTACCGCACATTTTCGTTCGGCAAACTTGCGGATTTGATTATGTTGGATGAACGACTGGCCGGTAGAGAGAAGCAGGTTGAAAAAATCGATGATCCGTTGCTGAAAAACGAACACCGAACCATGCTCGGGCCGGAACAAGTTGCTTGGCTGGAAAAGGAATTAAAGGATTCGAAAGCCGCTTGGAAAATCATTGGCAACCAGGTGATTTTTTCGGATATGAAAACTCAGGCAATCTATTCGCAACTGCCCGTTAACTTCGACAGTTGGGATGGCTACCCGGCCGAGAAAAAGAAACTCAAGAAGTTTATTTTGCAAAATAAAATCAAAGACCTCATTTTTCTTACAGGTGATGCCCACTCTTCGTGGGCAATAGAAGTCGCTACCGATGTAGCCAAAAATTATTCACCGTTTGCAACCGAATTTGTCACCACCAGTATTTCGTCCGGCAACGGGAATGAGAGAAGCCCGGACGATTCGGTGAAAGCACACGAGCAGTTGATGCTAAAAAACAATCCACACTTGAAATACTTAAACAATCGCGATCACGGATATATGCTTGTAAAGCTTACCCCACAAAAAGCAGAAGTTGAATGGTGGTTTGTTAACACCTTGCGGCTACCCGAATCGAAAGAATACTTGGGCAAACACATGGAGGTAAACCGCGGCTCCGTAAAAATCTTACCGTAAGTTTTTGTATATTCGATTATGAAAAAGAAGGCGCTCACATTCTTTTTTTTAGTTTCTCTGGTTGCTGGAGTAAAGGCACAACTGATCGGTAAAGTTTTCCCCGACATGACTGCCGAGACGGTGGACGATAAAAAAGTAAACATCCCGCAAGACGTTAAGGGCAAGTACACGCTCTTGGGTTTGGCGTATTCTAAAAAATCGGAAGATGAACTGAACACGTGGTTCAATCCAATCTTTGCCACGTTTATTCAAAAAAACCAAGGCCAAATGGCCACGTTCAATTATGATGTGAATGTTTATTTTGTGCCCATGTTCACGGGCGTGAATGCCGCAGCTACCGGAACCGCCAAAAGAAAAGCCATGAAAAAAGTTGATCCTAAATTATTGCCGTACATTCTTTTTTATAAAGGTGAATTGAGAAAATACAAAGACGAGCTCGACTTTGAGAGACGCGATATCCCTTATTTTTTTGTGCTCGATACCGAAGGCAAGATTGTGTTTGCAACCGATGGCACTTACAGCGATGCCAAATTAGAATCTATTGAGGCAGTTGTAGAAAATTAATCTCTTGAAATGAATTCGTTTTTTCTGCTGGCTTTGGCATTGGCACCGGGCGCAATCATTGGGTTGTACGTTTATTTAAAAGATAAATACGAACGCGAGCCCATTCGTTTGGTGGTGTTGGCTTTTTTTCTCGGTGTGGCCAGCACCATTGTCACGTTTATTATCAGTTTCCCAATCAATAAACTTGTGCCCATTCAGGTGCGCAGCCTGAGCGAGCAGGCAATTCACGCATTTCTGTTGGTTGCTTTAATCGAAGAGTTCAGCAAATTTATTTTTGTGCGATGGGTTTTGTATCCAAATAAAAATTTTAACGAACCGTTCGATGGTATTGTCTATGCCGTGAGTGTAAGCCTGGGTTTTGCCGGATTCGAAAACATACTGTATGTGATGAACAGCGATGATGCCGTGGCCACCGGAGTGATGCGTATGTTTACGGCCGTGCCGGCCCACGCTACGTTTGCCGTACTCATGGGTTATTTCCTGGGTATTGCCAAGTGCGAAACAAACAAGGCGCATTATGGCTGGTATGGGCTGTTGGCAGCCACACTTTTTCACGGAGCGTACGATTATTTTTGGTTCATTTCGTATATCCCAGGCATCTGGGTTGGGGCAATAGCATCGCTGTTGATTGGGATATTTTTTTCGCGCAAAGCGATGCGGATGCACCAGGAAGCCTCGCCCTTTATTTCTACGAAAGAAGAAGAATCGGCTAATAAAAATAATAAGCAGAACTCTTGATTTTTTCTGCCAACTATGGCATAATTTTGGAAGTATATTGTTCAAATGAAAAAACTCTGGATTATTGGTTTTCTGTTGGTGGCCGCGGAAGGGCAGGCGCAAAGTATTTTCGCGCCTATGAAAAATGCGTTGAAAGCCGGAGATGCCAAAGAATTGATGAAATACTTCAACTCATCGGTTGATCTGAACCTGGAAGGAGAAGTAAACACCTACAGCAAAGCCCAAGCAGAATTTGTACTGCGCGATTTTTTTAAAAAACACAGCCCAACCGATTTCACCATTGCCCACACCGGTTCATCGAAAGCAGGCTTGCAGTTTGCCATTGGCAAATACACCAGCGGCTCCGATAACTACAATGTGCTGATGCGGGTGCGTGAGGTTCAAAAAAATTATCTTATTCACGAGATCAGCTTCACCAAAGAATGATGCTGCCGGTTTATCTCACGGACGAGGCCATTTCACTCTTCATAAAATCAGCACTTAACGAAGACCTTGGTGAAGGCGATCACTCCACGCTTGCCACCATCCCTCCTTCAAAAAAATCGAAAGCAAAATTGCTGATCAAAGCCAATGGAATAATTGCCGGGATAACGATAGCCGAAAAAATTTTTAACGAAATAGATCCCTCCCTTCAGCTTACTTTTTTTAAAAAAGATGGAGATATCATGTCTGCCGGGGAAATCGCTTTTGAGGTGAGCGGAAAAGCGCAGTCCATTTTATCGGGCGAGCGATTGGTGCTCAATTGCATGCAACGCATGAGCGGCATTGCCACGTACACCAACAGGCTCAGTCAATTGATTGAAGGCACGAAAAGCCAACTCATGGACACACGCAAAACAACACCTAATTTCCGGCTGATGGAAAAATGGGCCGTGGCCATTGGAGGAGGAAGAAACCATCGGTTTGCTTTATACGATATGATTATGCTCAAAGACAATCACATTGATGTGGCTGGCAGCATAACACAAGCCGTGCGCGATGCGAAAGAATATTTAAAATCAAAAAACAAAAACCTGAAAATCGAAGTAGAAACCCGAACTCTAAGTGAAGTAGAAGAAGCCCTCAACACAAATTCGGTAGACGTGATTATGCTCGACAACATGAGCCTGGACGAAATGCGGCAATCCGTTAAATTAATCAACGGAAAATGCAAGACCGAAGCAAGCGGTGGAATTACCGAGGCCACCCTGCGGGCAGTTGCCGAAAGTGGAGCTGATTACATCTCGATGGGCTCACTCACTCATTCTGCTAAGAGTTTGGATTTAAGTCTGAAAATATTCTGAAATTATTATTTCTATGAAATCAATAAGTTTCGCGAGAGTTAATTTTCAAATCAACTAATCACCGAATTTTCAAATTATAGGTTACTTTTGCTTTTTCATGGAGATCGAAGAATACATACCGCATCAAAAATATTCTGAAACGGAGAAGCAAGACATCTTCAACAACGAGTTTATGCCGCACATCCACTCGATGTATAATTTCGGCTACCGGCTTACCTTAGATCGCGATGACGCCAAAGACCTGGTGCAAGACACTTACCTGAAGGCGTATCGGTTTATAGAATCCTTCCAGAAAGGAACTAATGCCAAAGCGTGGCTGTTCCGCATCTTGAAAAACAGTTTTATTAACGACTACCGCAAAAAGAGCAAGGAGCCTTCGAAGGTAGATTATCAGGAAGTAGAAACGTATTACAACTCCGAAGAAGTTGACCGCCAGATAACACCCGATCTGCGCGTGGAGAGTTTGAAAGATATGATTGGCGATGAAATCAGCAACGCCCTCAATTCGCTCGATGTTGATTTCAGAACCGTAATTATTTTGTGCGACCTCGAAGGTTTTAAATATGAGGAGATGGCGAAGATATTGGATATCCCGATAGGCACGGTGCGTAGCCGCTTGCACCGGGCGCGCAACCTGCTCAAAGAAAAATTGAAGTCGTACGCAAAATCAATGGGCTACAACAACGCATAAGTTATGGCAACTTCGCAAAATCCTTTCGTGCAGGCCGATGGCAAAAAACCTACGTGCATGGAGATGCTCCAGGTGATACTCGATGGCGAAGCCACGGTAGAACAAAAAGATTATTTCAAAACACACATGGACCACTGCATGCCGTGCTACAAAGAATACAATGTGGACATGGCCATCAAAGAATTGCTGCAAGCCAAATGCTGCGGAGGCAACTGCCCCGAGGGCCTGGTGGAGCAAATCAGATCGAAAATTAATTCAACCACTGCCTGATGGCCGGAGGAAAAGCCATTATTTTTTCGGCTCCTTCCGGTTCTGGAAAAACAACGATTGTACATCATCTTCTAAACAACAACTCCGATCTCGGGTTTTCCATCTCGGCAGCCACCCGCGATAAGCGGGGCAGAAAGGAAGAAAACGGGAAAGACTATTATTTCCTCTCCCCCGAAGAATTCAAACAAAAAATTGATGCCGATGAATTTGTGGAATGGGAAGAGGTGTATTCCGGAAATTTTTACGGCACGCTGAAATCTGAAATTGAACGCATCTGGAGTAGCGGCAAGAATGTAATTTTCGATGTGGATGTACGGGGCGGGCTAGCATTAAAAAAATATTTTGGCGACAAAGCGCTCGCCATTTTTGTGAAAGCACCCTCTTTGGATGTGCTTAAACAACGGCTCAACGACCGGGGCACCGAGTCTGAAGAAAGCCTCTCGCGCAGGCTGTTCAAAGCCAAGTTCGAAATGTCGTTTCAAGATAAATTTGATGTAGTCTTGCTGAACGAAAACCTGGATAACTCGCTAACCGAAGCCCAAAGGCTTTACGATGAATTCAACTCTTAAAACTCTGCTCTCTTCTTAGGCATAATACTTGCTTTTGTCAGGCAATGATAAAAGCCACATCACTTTTCTACAAAAACTTTTGTTTTGCACCAATTCTCGTCAGTCTAACCAACTGTTTTTTACTTTCTCAATCCACTTCAACTTTTTTTGTGTTTGCTCTTTTTCCTAGCAAGCTGGCCACTAATGTACTTATCGGGTTTTATTTAATGATGTTTCAGTCTAAGCAATTCTATTTTTACTACAATCTAGGTTTAACAAAAGTTACATTGCTTAGTCTAAGTTGTTTGTTTGATCTTATGGTGTGGGCAATCATGGTAATACTCACTATTATTTTTTTTTGAGATGAAACAGATTTTAGAATTTGATAGCGTATCGCTCAACTTTGGTCTTAGAACCATTTTATCAAGTGTTTCAATGAACTGTGCGACTGGCGAAGTAGTAGGATTGCTAGGGCGGAATGGATCAGGTAAATCTTGTTTGATGAAAATAGTTTTTGGTTGTATGAATGCCGAATTCAAATCAGTGAGAATAAATAAGTCGGCTCTTTATGGAAACTACCTTTCTAAAAAGCAGATTGGCTATCTCCCTCAAGAAACCATGATTCCTTCGTATCTTACTATTCGTACGGCAATTAAATTCTTTCGCTTGCAACCGGATCAAATTATTGAGCGATTGCCCTTTGTGAAAAATTGGCTGGACTTAAAACCTTATCAATGCTCAGGAGGAAGCCTGCGATTGTTAGAAACAATGATTATTGTTCTTGCCGATCAACCCTTCTGTTTTTTGGACGAACCGTTCTCCGGATTAATGCCGACTAATATCGAAATCGTGAAAGATTTGATCGTTGCTGAGAAGAACAGAAAAGGCATCATCATAAGTGACCATCTGTATCGACATGTAAAGAACATATCCGATAAAATTTATATTTTAGCAAACGGCCAAACTTATTTGATGAAAAATGAGGAGCACCTTGTGAAATATGGATACTTAAATGAAATTTGATCTTTGCCAACAAATCAAATTTCATGAAAATCGGTCTCTATTTCGGCTCGTTCAACCCCATACACGTTGGTCATCTCGCTATTGCCAATGTGATGGCCGAAAACACCGACCTCAATAAAGTTTGGTTTATAGTTTCCCCGCAAAACCCGCTCAAGCCAAGCAAAGGACTGCTGCACGAGTTCGACCGCTACGATATGGTTAAAGCAGCTATTGCCGATAACTATAAATTCGAGGTGAGCGATGTAGAATTTCATTTAACCAAACCGAGCTACACCATTCACACACTGGTTCACTTACGTGAAAAATATCCGGATAAAGATTTTAAAGTTATCCTCGGGGAAGACAACCTCGAAAATTTCCCGAAGTGGAAAAACCACGAGGCAATTTTAGATCAGTTTGGAGTATACGTTTATCCTCGTCCGCGTGTAACAAATTCGGAATTAAAGCGTCATCCACAGGTAAAAATGATAGACGCACCCATGCTGGACATTTCGGCTACGTACATTCGCGAATGCATACGGAACAATAAATCCATTCGCTACCTCGTTCCTGAAGTGATTGAGCAAATGATCCGAACAAAAGGTTTTTTCAAGTAAAACACCATACAACTTTTTAGCACGGATTATCGTCTTAGTGCAAGCGGATGAAAATATTTCTACTCCCCCTTTTTATTTTCGGTTTTGTGTGTTCCTTATTTGGAGGGGGCATCAAAGGCTATGTTAAATCTACGGACGCAGGAGTGCTTCCCTATGCTTCGATTTATGTTAAACAAACTGAATCAGGTGCCTCCACCGATCAGCAGGGTTATTATGAAATAACCCTGTCGCCCGGTCGGTATATAATTATCTACCGGTTTCTTGGATACGAGTCGGCCGAACGTGTTATTGATGTAGCAGCAGATTTTGTTGAGGTGAATGTCACGCTCAAACCACAAACCATCATGCTTCAGGCCGTAACCGTGAAAGCATCTAAAGAAGACCCGGCCTACACCATCATGCGCAAGGCCATAGCCAAAGCAAAATTCCATACCCAACAACTCGATGAATATTCGTTTGTAGCCTACATCAAAGGCAAAGGCAAACTGAAAGATTACCCGTGGCTTGCCAAGAAGGCTTTAGAGAAAGAAGGCATCACTAAAGATCGCCTGTTCATCAGCGAATCGGTAAGCAAAATAAACTACACGCGCCCAAATAAATTTGAAGAAAAGGTAATTGCCGTGTACACCACGGGCGGCAACAAAAATGTTTCGCCCAACAATTATTTTTTCGGAAGTTTTTACAACCCCGAGATTGCCGAGACGGTTTCGCCACTTTCGCCACGTGCTTTCTCGTATTACAAATACGAGTACCTCGGTACGTTTAAAGACGGCAAATACGAAATCAGCAAGATAAAAGTAATCCCCCGCTCCAAAGGAGATAATGTTTTTGAAGGAACGATTTCCATTGTGGAAGAGTGGTGGAGTATCCACAGCCTGGATTTGCTCGCCACCAAGCTCGGCATCCGGTTTCAGGTAAAACAAATTTACAACCCCATTGAAGACAAAGTTTGGATGCCGGTGTCGCAGCAGGCTGTGGTGGGCGGAAAAGTTTTTGGGTTCGAGTTCGAAGGATCGTACTCGGCTACCATGAAAAGCTATCAGATCAAACTCAACCCGGCATTGCCCGTAGAGATGCAGGTTATCGATGAAAAATTAGAAAAAGAAGAAGCAAAAAAAATAAAAAAAGAATTCAGCCAGAAGAACCAACAACTAAAACAACGGGTGGAAAACGGGAAAGAAATTACCAACAAAGAACTGCGGCAGTTGGCAAAGGCATACGAGAAAGCCGAACAGAAACAACAAAAAGAGCCCGATGTAATTTCCGAATCGAAATACTCAGTCGATACCGCTGCCTACAAAAAAGATTCGCTTTTTTGGGTAAGCATCCGCCCGGCTCCGCTTGATAAAGAAGAAACACGTGGCTACAAAAAGACCGACAGCATAAGCGAAGTGCAACGCAAACGCGATGAAGGCGATACTTTAAAATCAAAAAGAAAACACAAAGGATTTAGCCCTTTTGATGTACTTACCGGAAACAGTTACTCGCTCAATAAGACATCCAACTTTGAAATACGCACACCGTTTGGCGGGTTCAACACGGTGGAAGGCGTGTATGCCATTTATCAAATGAGTTATTTCAAACGATGGGTAAAAAAAGATACAGCCAATAAAGAACGAAGACCCGAAACCCGAAGACTTGAGCTAAGGCCGGTGTTTCGTTATTCTTTTGCCAGGCAAAAACTCATCAGCTACGGACGCCTCGATTACCGCACGCGCACTGCGCGCTTTACGGTGAATGGCGGAACGTACATTTCGCAATACAATAACGATCAGCCGATTCACCCGTTCGTCAATACCCTCACCACGTTGTTTCAAGGCCAGAACTGGATGAAAATTTACGAACGCGATTTTGTTGATGTTTCATTTCGGCAATCTTTGAAAAACAAATTCACATTCAGCACGTCATGGTCGCTGGCAAAACGATACGAACTTTTCAACAACAACAATTATTCGTTTACCGACAAAAGCAAAACAAGGTACACACCCAATGCGCCCGTCAACGCAGAATTGCCAACCACAAGTTTTGCCAACAATACTGCTTTTACCGGGGCTATCGGTATTGAAGCCAGACCGTGGCAGAAGTTCCGCATACGCAACGGATATAAATACAGAGCCAGCCTTTCGCCCTTGCTTTCGTTGAACTACAAAAAAGGAATTGCTTCCGTGCTGGGCAGCGATGTAGATTATGATCTATTGGAAGTGGGATTGCGGCAACAGATCCGGATGGGCATCCGCGGTGTGCTCGATATGAATTTAAAAGCCGGGAAGTTTTTAAATGCCAACAAACTGTTTTTTATGGATTACAAACATTTTATGGGCAACCAAACACCACTCATTACCACCGATGAGGTGGGCAGTTTCCGTCTGCTTCCTTACTATCAATACAGCACACGCGATGAATATTTTTCGGCCAACATCCATTATCACTTCCGTAAATTTTTAATCAGCCGCATACCCAAAGCGCGGATGTTGGGTGTAACCGAAAATTTCTTTGTAAATTATCTGTCCACGCCTACTTCTAAAAACTATACTGAGATCGGTTATGCCATCAACGGCTTGGCGCGGTTGTTCCGGTTGGAATTTGCCACTTCATTTCAAAATGGAAATTATGTGGCAAATGGATTTCGCCTGGGGATTTCCACAAATCTTTCGGTAACGTTTTCAGACTAAGTGATGAAAATAAATTGATCGTGTTGCTTCAGTATTCAATATTTTATTTCTCTATTAGCTACTGTCTTAATCTTTGCTAACCAATCTTTCTCTAGCTCCTTAATTGATTTTCCCGTCAATCGTTTCAAGTTTTTTGTTTTGGCCTTCCAGATTTTGATCAGTGTTTGTCGGCCATACGTTTCATCGAGATATTTTACAAAACTCCCGATCAACGGATAAGAAACTATATCATCTACAACTCTAAAATGTTTAATCATTTTATTCAAGGCTATATATCTTTTGTTATCTACAAGGTATTTGGTTAACTGGTAAAGATCTTGTCCGTGCCAATTATTGTCAGCGTACACAGCCATGCCTTCATTGATCCAGGTATCGGGTACACCCCAAACGTTCATGGCAACAAGGTGGAATAGTTCATGGTTGGCGTAAATGCTGTTGATCTTCTCAGACGCAATTCCAGTAATTGCGTTTTCGGCATAGTAGGCAGAGCCATTTGTTTCATGCCCCTCCAGTGATTTCATTTCTTGGCGAGATTCAACAATAAATAAATGGATCATTTTACGGTAAGAAATTATGCCTACAAATGACTTCACAGAATTAAGATATCTTATGATTCTTGGTTTTGCATTGTCAACATTCTTAGCCGTCCAACTGTTAGGCTGATAGTAGATGGTTAACTCCTCCGAAAGGCTGTCCTTAACCCAATCGAACTTTTTGTTGCGAAGCAGGTGATTGTAGGAGACTTGCCCAAAAGAAATTGTTTCAACGAAGAGAAACAAAAGCACTAACTGTAGCTTCAATTGAACTAAATTTTGATTTACACAACGCTTAAATTCTTCAAAATATCTTCCGTCATTTCTTTCAACCCAAACTGATTTAAAAACCGATTTTTTTCCTGTCGTTCCATTTTCGTTGACCCGCGTTTTTATCCAATAGGTTCTCCATGGCATCGTAAATTTGGTTTAACTGTGCATCGTGATTGCCTAACTTTTCCTTTATTTCTTTAAGCTGCGATTTCAAATCGTTCTGTTTTAGCATAAGTTTTCGAATTTCCACAAAAGCCCTCATGATGGCAATGTTCATATTTATTGCAATGGGCGAGCGCAATACACCGCTTAACATAGCTACGCCCTGTTCCGTAAAAGCATAAGGAAGATATTTATTGGTGCGGTTTTGAGGCAAATCGATCATCACAATTTGTGATGATGAACTTTTTTGGAGAGCCTTAACGTGATCTTTTATGGCTTCGTATTCCAATGGCTTGAGTTGAAACATAAAATCTTCGGGGAAACGCTCGATATTTCGCTCCGCTTGATTCAAAATTCTTGTTTCGACTTCATAAAGATCAGCTAAATCAAAATCGAGCATCACCCGCTCACCCCTTATTTCGTAAATCCTGTTTTGGATTGATTGTATTATTTGCATTTGCATAGCTGAAAATTCTAATTGTTAGAGAATTTATACTGATCAATTCACGGTTCCCTTAAATTCTTCAAAATATCTTCAGTCATTTCTTCCAATCCAAACTGATGTTGCCAACCCCAGTCTTGGCGCGCGGGTGAGTCGCTTTTTAATAAGCTTGAATCAATACATCTGTAGGAATATTTAATTTGTTGTGGAGTTGCCGAATCATGTCCAAAGATAGTTTTCGTTTTTTACTCAATATTTCACTGGCTCTACTTTTAAGCCCGACTACCTTAGCCAAATCGGTTTGAGTATAGCCAAGCTGTTCCATTCTGAATTTTATTGCTTCGACCGGGTCAGGCAAATCAATCGGAAAATGTTTATTTTCATATCGGTCAATCAAAATGCCCAAAATTTCAAGTTCGTCTCCTTCTTTAGTTCCTTTCTTGGCGCCAAAAATCAGCTCAAGCCTTTCAAGCGCTAATTGGTAATCCTTTTTAGTTTTTATTGGTTTTAAGTTCATATTGTCAAATTTTGATCGCGTCAATCTTGTCGTATTCTTTGTGTGTACCCACAAATCGTATCCACATCATTTGATAATGGAAATTAATCTTAACAATCAGCCGGTAGTTGTTCCCTTTTATATTAAACACAATTCTATTGCTTCCAAGAATACTTGCCGTAGGGTATTCTTTCTTTATTTCATTAGTGTTTTTCCACTCACTCTTCTCAGCTTCCCGATACCACGATTTTAGTTGTTGTTCGCAATCTGGATGTTTCACCCAAAATTCTCGAAGTGTTTTTTTTGCAATTACTCTCAAAACACTACTTTTTTTTTATTTTGTTCAAAGATAAGCAAAAGTTCCCGTATTGGGAAGTACAACTTTAAAATACTTTACATTGTCTTCTTGCAACAATACTATACGCTTTTCAAATTCCTCAGAATATCAGTCGTCATTTCTTCCAAACCAAATTGATGTTGCCAACCCCAGTCTTGGCGCGCAGGTGAGTCGTCAATAGATTTGGGCCACGAGTCGGCAATGGATTGACGAAAATCAGGATTGTAGGTGATGGTAAATTCGGGAATATGTTTTTTTATGGTTGAAGCAATTTGTGCGGGGCAAAAGCTCATCGAGCTGACGTTGTAGCTGGTGCGCACTTTTACTTTTTCGGCAGGTGCTTCCATCAAATCGATTGTAGCTTTCACAGCATCGTCCATATACATCATAGGCAGGTACGTGTCGGCCGAAAGAAAACATTCGTATTTTTTTTCTTTGATCGCTTTGAAATAAATATCGACAGCATAATCGGTTGTGCCACCACCGGGCGGTGTTTTCCAGCCGATCAACCCCGGATAACGCAAACTGCGCACATCAACACCATATCTCCTGAAATAATAATCGCACCACAGTTCGCCTGCCAACTTAGTAATGCCATACACAGTTGTTGGATCCATCACAGTTTCTTGCGGAGTATTTTGCTTGGGAGTGGTTGGGCCAAAGGCGGCAATAGAACTGGGCCAATATACTTTGTGAAGTTTTAACTCTTGCGCTGCTTCCAGCACAAAAAGCAAACTCTCCATATTCAGCTTCCACGCCCATCGCGGATCTTTTTCGCCTGTTGCCGAAAGGAGAGCTGCTAAATGATAAACTTGAGTAATTTCATTTTTCTTCAGCAGTTCAAAAAGCCTGTCGCGCTGCATCACATCAAACTTTTGGTAAGGGCCTTCTTTCAAAACTCCTTGTGCGTCTTTAATATCAGAAGCAATGACATTTTCCTGACCATAAATTTTCCAAAGGCCTTGTGTAAGTTCTGCTCCCAACTGCCCGCCAGCACCAATCAACAGGATTTTAGTTTTCTTCATGAAATAGCTTGAATTGGCTGCGAAGTTAAACGAAAAAAGCTGCAAGCTACAAGCCACAAGCTGCGAGCAATTTTTTTACAAAAAACTTGTAGCCAGAAGCTCGAAGCCCGTAGCTTTATGCAAAATAAAAGATCATGTACAAAAAATTAAAACCTGTTTTAGAAAAAGAATTGAATAGCATCCGCGAGGCGGGCTTGTATAAAAAAGAAAGAATTATTACCACCCCGCAGGCAGCCGATATCAAAACCACCGATGGCAAAGAAGTTATTAATTTTTGCGCGAACAATTATTTGGGCCTGTCATCGCACCCACGCGTGATAGCGGCAGCAAAAAAAGCCATAGACACCCACGGGTTCGGTATGTCGTCTGTTCGGTTTATCTGCGGCACGCAGGATATTCACAAAGAATTGGAAAAGAAAATTTCAGAATTTCTTCACACCGAAGACACCATTTTATATGCTGCTGCTTTCGATGCCAACGGTGGCGTATTTGAACCATTGTTTGGGGAGAACGATGCCATTATTTCGGATGAGCTGAACCATGCTTCGATTATTGATGGCGTGCGTTTGTGCAAGGCCATGCGTTACCGCTACAAGCACAACGACATGGCCGATTTAAAAGAACAACTGGAGGATGCCAAGAAAAAGGGTGCGAATCAAATAATCATAGTTACCGATGGGGCTTTCTCCATGGACGGCACCATCGCACAACTGGATAAGATCTGCGACTTGGCCGATCGGTACGAAGCGCTCGTGATGACAGACGAATGCCACTCCACGGGTTTCCTTGGCAAAACAGGCCGCGGTGTGCCCGAGCATTGTGGCGTGATGGATCGTGTGGATATTATCACTGGCACATTGGGCAAAGCACTTGGTGGCGCATCGGGAGGTTTTACTTCGGGCAAAAAAGAAATTATCGAAATGTTGCGCCAACGCTCGCGTCCGTATTTGTTCTCCAACACGCTGGCACCTTCCATCACCGGGGCGTCTATCGAAATATTCAACATGCTTTCGGAAACCACTTTCCTTCGCGACAAGCTGGAACAAAACACTAAATATTTCCGCGAGCAAATGACGAAGGCAGGTTTTGATATTAAACCGGGCGTGCACCCTATTATGCCCATTATGCTTTACGAAGCTCCGCTTGCTCAGCAATTTGCCGAGCGGCTTTTGGAAAAAGGAATTTATGTAATTGGATTTTTCTTTCCGGTGGTGGCCAAAGGAAAGGCGCGCATTCGCGTGCAGATTTCTGCCGGCCACGAGCGCCATCATCTCGATAAAGCTATTAAAGCATTTACAGAAGTAGGAAAAGAATTGGGAGTTTTAAAATAACTGATGTTATGCAAACCATTCAGAACTTTGTCAGCCTGTCCAAAGGACTCCTTCGGAGAGCATGTCGAAGACGTTTTCGAGCATCAAAATCAGGTTTCGATAAACTCAACCTGACACAAAACTATAGTTTGCGTAACGCCAGTTAAAATAATTTAACTCAACCTTTCTTTTAAAGAATCCGGTTTATCGGAGTGCAGGCCAAACAATGTTTGAGTGTTTAGCACAGGCAGGAAATAGATTCGCTTTTTCTTTCCTTTGATTTTGAGGGAGTACATGTTTAAGAAGGGCATGAGTTTCAGGTCCTTCACTTCGTCCCAGTCGTATTGTTTTACTTTAAAGCTGCCGATCACCGCAATTTTTGTTTTGCTCATGGCCACGCGCTTCACTTTGGTAAAGAACAAAAAGTGAATGGAAATCAAAATCATGGCCAACGAGAAAAAGATGAAGATGGCAAAACGGTTTTTAGGTGAGTCTTGAAACCGCAGCAGCAGCACAGCGGCTGCAATTACCTGCATCAGGGCAAAGGCAAGAAAAAAATACCGCACGAAGTAGTACTTCAACAAATTAGCTTCTTTCATCGCAACAAATCAAGTTTAAAAAATAATCGTATCGACAAGAACGAACCTGCAAAATTAAAGGAGAAAAATCAGTATTTGCAAACACAGCATGAATCATCTTCTCACCCGAATGGTAACCTTAATGAAGGTCTAATACCACCGGGAAGTCTTGCCCGCGCGAAAACGTGTACGGATACTGTGGTTTGCCTTTTAGCTTTCGGGTAAGCTCCGGCACCTGGTCATCAAGAAAAGATTTCAGTTCGTAGATCGTCACCTTTCCGTCTTTTGGTGCACCATCGGCTTCGCCCTGGAGGCCTTTGATGAGGAGATATGTAAAAATTCCATGGCCTAACTCTGCAAACTCAGCGGCAAATTGTTCGCTGCCGGCAGAGGCCATCACGTGGATGCCGGCACTGCGCGAAAGCTGTGCGATGGCTTTCTCTTCGGCAGCGCCCCGGGTTGCGAGCAGTTCAACCGAACCCCCGCTTTGGCACGCATCCATAATGATCAATTGTTTAAGCGCTTTGATGTTTTTGAATTTCTCCTGTAGGATGGCAGCATCGATGGCTTCTTTTTTAAGAGAGGAGAGATCGTACAAACGGGCACTCTCGGAAGGGATGAAGAAAAACTGATTGTCGACCATGCTGCCATGGCCGGCATAATAAAAAATAAATACGTCTTCCTGATGAATACGAGAAGCGCAGTCTTCGAGTAATTTCAAAATGTTGAAGCGAGAAGCCTCTGTGTCGTAGAGCGTATGCAGTTCGATGTCTTTAAATAACCCGATTGAGTTCACCGCTTTGCCAAACGACTCGGCATCGGGCTTGGCATAATTTAATGTCATCTTGGGGTTTTTGTATTGATTGATCCCCACGGCAATAATGTGGCAAACCGATGTTTTGTCGGACAGCTCGGAAAAGATTTCTGCCGATACCGGATCGGATTCAATTTTGTCGGTGTTCGCTGCCGAAGCTGAAAAAGTATTCATCCCGCCAATAAGGCTTACGGTTTCCCGAACGGAACTCGACTTTGCCGAGTCTTGCGACAATTTAAAATTTCCGATACCGATTCGCTTTCCGTTGTGAAATACTTTCAGGTTTTCCGCTCCGGCACCGTTATCAATTATTTTTAAGAACAATTCTGCTTTGGCCGGGTCGGTAGTGGGCAACACAGCAATTTTTACAGTTGGGGGCGGAGCATTTTTTAACTTATTATTTATACCCTGCGATCCATCATTTCCACGACTCTGAAAAATTTTAGGAAGCAGATCCGGGCGATAAAATTCGTCAAAGAATTGATTGGCACTGTAGGTTTTCATACCACTTACAAAATGGATGTACTTGCGTGCATCTTGAGTTCCGTTAAAATACCCGTTCGGGTTTTTAACCATCCATTCTTTTTCACCAAAGTGAATGTGTTCGAAAAATTCTTTTCCACTATTAAGATCCCAAAATTTGGTGGTGCCGTCCACGCTGTGGCTGATCAGCATTTTGTGGTCGGGGCTGAAGAGCAATGAAGTAACCTCTGCCTTGTGGCCGTCAAACGTGCGGATGACTTTTGCGGTGGCAATGTCCCACACGCGTATTTGCCGATCGGCTCCGGCAGAGAATATAGTTTTATTATCGGAGTTGAAGATGGCCACGTGCACTGCACCTCGGTGCCCCACAAATTTTTGTTCCATCAATCCGGTACCAACATTCCAGAGGCGAATGCTGCCGTCCCAGCTGGCCGAAAGCAATTGTCGTTTGTCGGCACTTAAACGAAGGGAAGAGATCACATCGCTATGGCCCGTAAAATCGCGCACTACAGAACGCGTGTCAAGCTCCCACATTTTCAAATCTTTGCCGAGCCCGCCAATCAAATACAAATCGTTCGGACCCCACAAAAGATTAAGCGCTGAGTTGTTTTCAAAATCAAAATAGTTGATCGATTTTCCGTTCGTTACATCCCAAGTGATCATTCGCCCATCCCAGCTTGATGCCGCCACTTTGGTTTCGTCACTGTTAAAGTGAATGTCGAGAATGGGCTCGTTATGTGCTTTGATGGTGCGGATGGTATCGCCTGTGCGGGTATTCCAAAAAATAATTTTTCCATCGCCACCACCGGTAACCAGGCGTTTGCCGTCTTTGGTGAGATCGTAACAGAGCACAGCTTTGCTATGGCCGACAAACTCCATTATATTTTTGCCGGTGGCGATATTCCATTGCTTAACTTTTGATCCAAACTTGCCTTTGATGAGCGTCTGCCCATCGGCCGTGATGATCAAGTTATTTTTAAAGCGTACGTATTTTGCAATCTGGGCATCCCAGATAAAATTAGGGTCGTACGTAATACCACCCTTGTCGCGAAAATTGAGAAACCCGGTAAGCGACTTTATGGCTTTACTGTTTTTTATATCCCAAATGATGGTGGTGTTGTTATCGCACGTGATAAATAATTGCTTGCCATCGTGGCTAAAGATTGTTTCGTTGATCTCCTGTTCAACGCCCGGATTAAATCGCTTCAACTCGTTGCCGGTTTCGCTGTTCCAAACGATGATCTCTTTTTTAAGCGCAAGGGCAACCATTTTGTTGTTGGGAGAAACAGCGATGGAGGAAGGATCGCGAAGACTGTCGGCAAATTGCACCAACAGTTTTCCCCCGGTTAGGTCGTATTTTTTTGCAGACCCGTTGTGCGAAGCCATTACCAGGCTTTTAGAGTCGGGTGAGAATTGGCAGAACGTAGAACAGCCGCCACACCATCCCGATCCGTATTCGAACGTGTATACTTTTTGCCAGTCGCTGGTGCGATAAACAGTTACCACTCGGTTGTCTTCGCCAAAGGCTATCCATTTCGAGTCGGGGCTGATGGCAACATCTACTCCGTTTCGGTTAGACTCCGGATTAACTTCAATTTCCTTTATTTTTTTCTTCGACTTGAAATCGTACACCTGAACATTGTGGCGTAGGGCAGCGGTAACAAAAAATTTCATGTCGGGGCTAATGGCCACATGTTTGATTTGCTCGTGCACCGGGTTGATCGAAAATAATTCTTTCCCCGTTTCCATCGCCCACAGTTTTACAGTTTCATCGTTGCTGCCCGTGAGCAGGTAATTGCCATCGCTGCTTACGTCAACCGTGGTTACCGAGTAATCATGGCCCAGAAAACTTCTTACTTCGCGGCCGGTGCTCAGCTCCCACAGTTTGGCAGACTTATCGCGGCTGCCGGTAACCACATAATTGTTGTTGGGGCTTGCACTGATAGCAATTACGGCCAGCTCATGACCTCGTTGAATTACGGTTTCAATAGATTGGGCGAGAGATGGAAGTGCGCAATGAAACGATATAACAAAAAGTAGAAAACGCATAGTCAGTTTTTCACTTCTTCGGGCTCCTGGGTTTCAGGCTCAGGAGGTACTTCTTCCCAGTTGCGAGGTTCTGTGTTGTGCAAGTATTCCAGAATCTTTTGCTCTACTTGCCACAGTTTTAGGCCACGGATAAATTTTCCGTTGCGTGCTAAAATTAAACGTCCTGTTTCTTCCGATACCGCCAGCACGAGCGTATCGGTTGCCTCGCTCATGCCAATAGCCGAGCGGTGCCGCAATCCAAACTGCGGGGGCAGGTGGTCGTTTTCACTCACCGGTAAAACACAGCGAGCAGCCTGAACGCGGCCTAGATGGATTATCATAGCGCCATCGTGAAGGGGTGAGTGCTTGTTAAAAATAGAGAGTATCAACCGCTTGTTTACTTCGGCATTGAGCAGCTCGCCCGTTTCGCAATAGAATTTAAGCTCCATATCGCGCGAAAATACGATGAGTGCTCCGGTGCGGGTTGCCTTCATCGATTTGCACGCTTCAATAAGCTGATGAACATCAAAATCATCGGGCTGGTCGCGTTGCCAATTGCGAAGTGTTTTAAAAATACCTTCGCGGTTAAACTCAGCCGTACGGCCTATGAGCAACAGAAATTTTCTGATCTCCGGCTGAAACAAAATAATCATGGCGAGCACGCCAACGCCCATAAACTGCCCGAGTATTTTGGCAAGCAATTCCATTTGGGCAGCGCGCACAATCAAATAAACGAGGTAGAGCGCAAGCACGCCCAGAAAAATTTTCACGGCAATGCTTCCGCGAATAAGTTTGTAAACCTGATATAACAAGACCGCCACCAGGCCTATATCAATAACGTCTACCCAGGTTACTTCAAGAAAACCGATTTGAAACAGGAATATCACCTTCAAAGATAACGCTGATTATTTATCCGAAAAATTCGGACAAGATAACCCCCAGATGCAGATCAATGTAGAGATTAACTTGACAACTATAATTTAATAAAACAATCCTTTCTATATCTTCGCGCGAATGGCATCGTCAGAAACACCGTTGCAAAAACAGTACAACGCTATCAAGGCGAAATACCCGGGCGCGCTGTTGCTTTTCAGGGTAGGCGATTTTTACGAAACGTTTGGCGAAGATGCGATTACGGCCAGCAAAGTATTGGACATTGTTTTAACCAAGCGCGGCACCGGGTCGGCTGCCGAAACGGCTCTGGCCGGGTTTCCACACCATGCATTGGATACGTACTTGCCCAAGCTGGTGCGTGCAGGCCACCGCGTGGCAATATGCGACCAACTGGAAGACCCCCGTTTTGTGAAAGGGATTGTGAAACGCGGTGTTACCGAGTTGGTAACACCCGGGCTCTCGTTCAACGATCACGTGCTGAACCGAAAACAAAACAATTTCCTCGCGTCTGTTCACTTTGGAAAAACCTGGGGCATTTCCTTTCTCGATATTTCAACCGGTGAATTTTATGCCGCGCAGGGAAACGAAAATTATGTGTTGAAGTTGATTCAAAGCCTTGCCCCGAGCGAAATTATCTTCAGCAAACAGTACAAAGAAAAATTTGAAAACCTGTTTAGCGCAGATCATTCCACCTATGCCTTGGACGATTGGGTTTATCAATACGATTACGGCTACGAAAAATTAATTAACCAGTTTAAAACATCTTCACTCAAAGGATTTGGCGTTGAGGGCATGAACGAAGCCATCGTAGCTGCGGGCGCGGTATTGCACTACCTCGAAGGCACCGAGCACAAAGACACGACACACCTTGCCGCGATTGCACGCATGGATGAAGACAAGTATGTGTGGCTCGACAAATTCACCATTCGGAATCTGGAAATCGTTTATCCGCAACAGGAAGGAGGCGTACCGCTGATCGATGTGCTGGATCGCACCATTACTGCCATGGGTTCACGACTGCTTCGACAATGGGTGGTGTTGCCGTTGCGCGACAAAAATGCAATTGACGAGCGGCTCGAGTCGGTAGATTTCTTTTTAAAAGAACCGGCTGTTGCCGAAAAAATTGTAGAACACTTGCGAAGTGTGGCAGACTTAGAACGCCTCATTTCTAAAGTGGCCGTAAGCCGGATTAACCCGCGCGAGTTGCTGCAACTGAAACGGTCGCTCAAGTGCATTGCACCCGTGAAACAAATTCTTAAAGGGGTGGCTTCGGTTCCGTTAAAAAAAATGGCCGACCTGCTGCACGAATGCGATTTTCTACTTGAAAAAATTGAACGCGAATTGCGCGAAGACGCACCCATGGCGAGCAACCAGGGAGGCATTATTAAAGAAGGAGTGGATGCCGAGTTAGACGAACTTCAAAAAATAGCGTATTCGGGGAAAGATTATTTACTCCAAATTCAAAAACGCGAAGTGGAACGCACGGGCATAAACTCACTGAAAATCTCGTACAACAAAGTCTTTGGTTATTATCTCGAAGTGAGCAACGCCAACAAAGACAAAGTGCCGGCCGATTGGATCCGCAAACAGACGCTCGTCAACGCAGAACGTTTTATTACGGAAGAACTGAAAGTGTACGAAGAAAAAATTCTTCATGCCGAAGAAAAACTGGTAGTTATTGAGCAACGGATTTTTAATGAGTTGGTCCGGCACATTTCAGAATTTATTTCAGAGATACAAATCAACGCACGCACCATCGGTATGCTCGATTGCCTGCTTTCCTTCGGAACCGTGGCAAAAGCAAACCGATACTGCAAACCCGAAATAAACGAAACCACGCAGATCAACATTAAAGACGGGAGGCATCCCGTAATAGAAAAACAATTGCCGGTAGGCGAAAACTATGTGCCCAACGATATTTTTCTGGATAACGACACCCAACAAATTTTAATTATCACAGGACCCAACATGGCCGGCAAGTCTGCCCTGCTCAGGCAGACCGCGTTGATCGTGTTGATGTCGCAGATGGGAAGTTTTGTGCCCGCTTCCGTGGCAGAAATAGGTTTGGTCGATAAAGTTTTTACGCGCGTGGGCGCATCCGATAACTTATCTAAAGGCGAATCTACGTTTATGGTTGAAATGACGGAGACCGCCAGCATCCTCAACAACTTGAGCAACCGCAGTTTGATTTTAATGGATGAAATCGGGCGGGGAACCAGCACGTACGATGGCGTGTCCATTGCCTGGAGTATTGTTGAGTTTCTTCACAACCACAAAGACTTTAAAGCAAAAACACTTTTTGCAACCCATTATCATGAGCTGAACCAACTGGCCGAAGATTTGGTACGGGTGAAAAATTTTAATGTGAGCGTGAAAGAACTGGGCGACAAAATTATTTTCATGCGCAAGCTGAAAGAAGGCGGAAGCGAACACAGTTTTGGTATCCACGTTGCCCAACTGGCCGGCATGCCCAACAAAATTGTACTCCGCGCAAACGAAATTTTACATTTCCTGGAAAAGGAAAAGCATAAAAACGAACCACAGAAAAAGTTTGACGCATTGCCCAAAGCCACCGCGCAAATCGCACTTTTTGATACCGACCCCAAGGCGAAAGCCCTTCAAGAAGCCTTGCAAAAAATCGATATCAATACCATCAGCCCGGTTGAGGCGCTTTTGAAATTGAATGAAATCCTTACGCTCTACAAAAAATGACACGAAGTCATTTTTATTCTTCCTTTTCTTTGATAATCTTTAGAAGTCTTTAACAGGTACTTTGATCGGGTACAATCAAATCAGAATTCGTTTATGGCAAAAGCTCCCCAGGAAGAAAAACTCTTCAAGAAAGAAGTAGGCGTTTACAATCAATATAAACAACTTGTTGCCGAAGAGAACACGCACGAACACACCAAGGCTGCTCTTGAAAACCTGACCAACGAATATAAAAAGCTGCTGGAGCAGACCCGCTTTTTAACCTGGATCAGCGGCCGCCTCGAAAAGAAATTGCACAAAGCAAACCGCGAACTAACCGAGCGCAACGCCAAACTCGAAAAAACTGTTGACGAACTCATCACCGCCAAGGCGGGTAGAAGTGCTTATGCCATTATTTATTTTATTGCCATTGTTCTTTTTGTGCTGGAAGAATTTTTTATCGAACCGTTTATCGGCATGTTTGGCAATAGTCTGGGCTACAGTATCATGATTAAGTTGTTCATTGTGTTGCTGCTCAAAATTTCGGAAGGGTTTATTGAAGAGCGCATCAAAAAGAAACCACAAGGCACACTGTTGTCAAAATCGCCAATCCCGGCATAGGCGTTTGAAAATTGTTTTCCTCGCGCTTATCTTGGCCGCTTCATGTATGCCATTGTTGACATCGAAACGACCGGGGGGCACGCAGCAGGGCACCGAATAACGGAAATCGCCATCTATCATCATGACGGCCATTCGATAACGGATCAGTACCGAAGCCTCATTAACCCGGGGCGAACCATCCCCTACTTTATTACCGGGCTTACGGGCATCAACTACGAAATGGTGAAAGAAGCCCCGGCCTTTAAAGACATTGCCCGCGAGTTGCACGGCTGGCTTGAAGGCCGTGTGTTTGTGGCACACAACGCCCATTTCGATTACAGCTTCCTGAAAAAAGAATTTGAAGACGTGGGCATACCGTGGAATTCAAAAAAACTTTGCACCGTGCGCCTGGCACGAAAAATAATTCCGGGCTTACACTCGTACGGCCTCGGAAGACTGGCCGAAAGCCTGGGGATAAAAATTACAGACCGCCACCGCGCGGGAGGCGATGCCTTTGCCACCGCAAAAATTTTTGATCTGCTGCTCAAGCGCGACAACTCGGGTGTAATTGAAAAATCGTTAAAAAGAAACTCCGGTGAAACCATTTTGCCTCCTAACCTCCCTCATCAAGAATTTAATTTGCTTCCTGCAAAAGCCGGGGTGTACTATTTCCTCGATGCACACGGCCAGGTGATTTATGTGGGCAAGGCCGTTAACATCAAGAAAAGAATGATTGGGCATTTTACAGGCGAAGCGCGCGAGTGGAACCGCTCCAATATTCGCAATGAAATCCATCACATCACTTACGAACTTACGGGCAGCGAATTGATAGCATTGATTTTCGAGTCGCAAGAAATACGGAGGTTGTGGCCAAAGTATAATCTCGCTCAAAAATATAAAACCGAAGAGTGGGGCATTTACGATTACGAAGACCGCAATGGGTATTTGCGTTTTTGTGTAAACCTGGTGAGCAAGGGAACCAACCCGCCCATCACCTTCAGTTCCAAAGGCGATGCGTGGAATTTTTGGTGGGAGAAAGTGAAAGAATTCGAGCTGTGCCCCAAGCTCAGCGGCCTGCAGTTGGCCAAAGGTTTATGTTTTAGTTTTCAATCGGGTACGTGCCACGGGGCGTGCCAGGGCGTGGAGTCGGCAAAAAAATACAACAAGCGCGCACAGAAGGCAGTAGATTCTTTTTACGGCAAGGGCGATTCGCTCGCCATCATTGGGCAAGGGAGGACCCACAACGAAAATTCGATTGTGCTCGTAGAAGAAGGGAATTTCTTTGGGTTTGGTTACTTTGATAAACACGAACAGATCCGCGACCTGGAGACGGCCCGAAACTTTGTGAAGCCCGGAAAAGAAAACCGCACTGTGCAAAATCTGGTCAACTCATTTTTGGTAAACCCGAAAAGCGCTGAGGTTTTGGTTTTTTGAAAAAGTCCAATCGTATAGAAAACTATTCAAAACTTCGTTCGTATTAATTATACTTGCGGTTTGATAAACTCAGAACTATGGCATTTGCAACAACAACGGAACAACAACAGGCGCATCAGGAAAAAATAAAACAGGTTTTTACCGAAGTTGGTAAAGTGGTGGTAGGCCAGGAATATATGGTAAACCGATTGCTGGTGGGTCTTTTTACCAACGGCCATATTTTATTGGAAGGTGTGCCCGGGTTGGCAAAAACGCTGACCATAAGCACGCTTGCCAAAGCCTTGCACCTCGATTTTCAGCGCATACAATTTACCCCCGATTTACTTCCGGCCGATTTGATCGGCACGATGATCTACAACCAGCGCGAAGGAAAATTTGAAGTGAAGAAAGGGCCGATATTCGCCAACATTATTTTGGCCGATGAAATCAACCGGTCGCCCGCCAAAGTGCAATCGGCTTTGCTCGAATCCATGCAGGAAAAACAAGTAACCATTGGCGAAACCACCTTTAAACTCGATAAACCGTTTTTGGTGCTGGCCACTCAAAACCCCGTAGACCAGGAAGGAACGTATCCGTTGCCCGAAGCCCAAGTGGACCGCTTCATGATGAAAGTGTTTGTGGATTACCCCACTAAAGAAGAAGAACTTGAAATTATGCGCAGGATTTCGAACATGCAATTCTCGCTCGAAGTGAATACGGTGCTTACCAAAGAAGATATTTTTTCCATTCGCGATGAAGTGAACAAAGTAAAAATTTCGGAGTCGCTCGAAAAATACATCATTGAGTTGGTAACGGCTACGCGCAAGCCCAAAGAATACAAACTCGACAAAGAGGCACAATACATACAGTTTGGAGCATCGCCCCGCGCCAGCATCAACCTGAATCTTTCGGCCAAAGCCACTGCCTATATGGATGGCCGCGATTACGTGCTGCCCGAAGACATTAAAGAAGTGGCGTTGGATGTGATGAACCACCGCATCTTGCTGAACTACGAGGCCGAAGCCGATGCCGTGAAAACGGCTGATATCATTAAAGCGTTACTCAACCGCGTACCGATCAGCAAATAGTCAAACAATTTTGTATCCATTTTATTTTGAGATAATATTTCTCTACTGATCTTAATGATTTAGTAACACAACCCATCAAATGGGGTAACCGTGCGTTGACACTTTTGCAGCAAAAAAAGCTGCATGAAAAAAAATCTACTTACTGCGTTTATTCTCTTGATTGGGGTAATCGGAGCCGCACAGGTTACTACCAGTGCGGTGAATGGCAAAATCGCTGACAGCAAAGGAGAAACCCTGCCGGGAGCTACTGTGCTGATCGTTTATAAACCTACCAATACTTCCCAAGGAGTTGAGGTAAACCTCGAAGGGCGTTACAATGTGGTAAACCTTACCCCGGGCGGGCCGTATGAAGTAACCGTTTCGTTTGTAGGCTATACAACTGAAAAATTTCATGATGTTTATTTAAAACTCGGTGAGACCCTAAAACTTGATGTCGTTCTTCAAGAAGAATCACACCAATTGAATGAAGTGGTTGTGACGGGCGTTAACCAGGAAGCAACGGAAAAAACGGGGGCTTCTACAAACGTTAACCGCCAGCAACTCCAGTCGCTGCCCACGCTAACACGTAGTTTTTCTGATTTTACGAGATTGACCCCACAAAGCAGCAACAACTCCTTTGCGGGCACAAACTTCCGGTACAACAACATTACATTAGATGGTGCAATCAATAACGATGCTATTGGCTTTAGCCCATCATTAGGCGGTATCAGCGGAACAGCAAACCAACCGGGCAGCAGCACCAGAACAAACTCTTTCAGTTTAGATGCCATTCAGCAAGTGCAAGTACAAATTGCACCATACGATGTTTCGCTGGGCAATTTTACCGGTGGAAGCATCAATGCCGTGTCGAGGAGCGGATCTAACACGGTAGAAGGCTCTGTATATGCTTTTGGAAGAGGTGCTGCCATTACCGGAAAATACAAAGGCTCGGATAAAATAAACGATGGAAGCATAAACAGTTCTTATTATGATTATCAAACGGGGTTCAGGCTCGGATTCCCCTTAGTAAAAGACAAATTGTTTTGGTTTACCAACGAAGAAATTACCAACAATTCTGTACCTGTTTTCTTCCCGGCTAATTCCCCGGGGTATTTTATGAATCAAACACTAAGTCAATTAGACAAAGGGGCTGTGCCAGCTTCGGAATCTGCGTATGCAAACATGGCTTTGGCGGATGTCATTATCGGCAAACTAAGTTCAATGCCAGTATCTGCTTACAATCCAATCGGTGGATTCAACCCCGGAGCTACTGGTGCTTACAATATTTATTCAAAGAGCGTGAAATTCTTCAACCGTTTAGATTTTGTGATCAATAAAAAACATTCACTTGCTCTTCGCAACAATACAATTATTTCATCGGCAAGTAATTTGGAGCGGTCAACAACCGAATTTCAATTTGGTAGTTATGACTTCATCCAGCACAACGCGAATAACAGTACAGTGGCAGAATTGAAAAGTCGCTTTGCCAACAATGTAAGCAACAGTTTGATTGTAGGTTATACAGATATTAAAGATTACCGCGACCCAACCGGTACAGTTTTTCCCCAGATACAGATCAACGGCATCAGCGGGGGGCGCGTTTTAGTGGGCTCAAACCGCGAGGCAGGTATTTTCAACATGCGTCAACGCACGTTTGAATTCACGGATAACTTGAAGTTTTTTACCGGAGACCACATGGTTACAATCGGTACTCACAACGAATTTTATAAAATCAATTATGGGTTTATCAACTCCTGGAACGGCCGTTTTGATTACAGCAGCATGGACAATTTTTTACAAGATGCCCCCACTCGCATGAGGGCATTGTACCATACAACCGATAACTCGCGTACGGCTCAGTACAACAATGCCGCCAACGTAGGTGCCTTTAAGGTGCTACTCACAAGCTTGTATGCACAAGATCAATGGATAAAAGGGAATTTGACCCTGACCTACGGATTAAGAGCTGACCTGCCGATTATGTCAACCGGCCCTGATGGGCTATCCCGCAGTAAGTTTCCCGCAAGCCCAGCGAATTATGGAACTACCTTTACGTACAACAATCCGTCAACAATAAGCACCCAATATTTTAGCAGGGTTTATGTATCTCCGCGCATTGGATTTAACTATGATGCGAAAGGAGACCAGCACGTAATTTTACGCGGTGGAGCAGGCTTATTTACAGGCAGAATTCCCTTCGCCTGGATTGGGTATTCATTTATTAACAATGGCTCAAGTTTTAATGCCTTAGATTTAAATCCACCGGCAAAAGGAACTACGATCCCTACAGACCAAACTCAATTTGGTGCGTTCGCTGCGGCCAATGGATCAAAGAATAGAACTGAGATTAACTTGCTCGATAAAAGCTTCTCCTTGCCGCGCATGTGGAGAAGCAACATTGCTGCGGATGTAGCTCTGGGCAATGGTTATAAACTTACCCTGGAAGCAATTTATACGAAGACGATCAAAGACGTAATGATTAAGCAAGTGAATTTAAAAGACTCGGTTGGGTATGCTTCATACGATCCGAGTCATTTGCAGCCTCTTTATTTGGCGCCACCCTCAAGTTTTACAACAGCAACCGGTCAAAGGATTAGTAATAATTTTTCAAGTGTGTACTTGATCACTAATACAGACAAAGGATATCGTTACCAGTTAACCGCACAGATTTCAAAATCCTATCCGTTTGGATTGAGTTTTATGGCTGCGTACACGTATGGCCAATCGAAAGATGTTTTGAACGGCATCCGCAACTCTCCCGAATCGGGATGGCAAACCAATCAAGGACTGAACCCGAATAATCTCGGCCTTGCTTACTCAAACTTCGACATCCGCCACCGCATCGTAAGCACAATTCAGTACAAAAAAAACTGGGGAACCAAAGGAACCTCATGCCTATCTTTAATCCCCACGTTCCAATCAGGTTCACCCTTTAGTTACGGTATTACGTCAAGTAACAACCTGACAAAAAATGGTCAGCAAGTTGATATGTTCTACATTCCAAAAGCAGGAGAGGATCCGTATCATTTGAATACTACGGATGCAACCGGCACAATGAATGCGAACTTTAATAATTTCATCAGCAATGATGCCTATTTAAGCAAACACCGTGGACAATTCACAGAACGAAACGGTGCGCGCACACCCTGGAACAATCAAATGGATTTGCGCCTGATGCACGATTTCCCCATCAACACCGGTAAGAAGGTAAATATATTGCAAGTCACTTTCGATATCATCAACTTCAGCAACCTGATCAGCAAGCACTGGGGAGTGTATTACTTCACGCCCAACACAATCAACTCTTCAGTTGACCCCGGGTTGGGAATCACTACACGTGCCTATAACTTAGGCACCGGGCTATACGATATTACGGGTACGTATAACACACCCACTTCCAAGTGGTCAGTCGATCAATTTAGTTCGCGTTGGCAAGCGCAACTGGGTTTGAGATACAGCTTTTAGCTTACGTTCTTAAGTAGTTAGAATGAAGCCCTGCAACAATGCGGGGTTTTTCTGTTAATTGATTTTCCGTAGCCTTTCTAGGTGTGTCTCTTTCACTTTTTTAATTTGAACGGCCGCGTTGGTTAGTGAGTCTTGCGCTTTTTTGTT
Organism: Bacteroidota bacterium; assembly: GCA_018267285.1. Classification (GTDB taxonomy): domain Bacteria; phylum Bacteroidota; class Bacteroidia; order Cytophagales; family Cyclobacteriaceae; genus ELB16-189. Next base: position 66,958 of record JAFDYU010000007.1, read on the forward strand.
TTTCTCCAATTTCACGTTCAACACTTCGTGTTCCAACTTGTTGAGCATCGTAGATTTTTCCAACCTGATTTTTTCCTGTTCATTGTTGGTAAGCTGCAGCGTAAGGTCTTTGTTCTGGTTGACTAATTTTTGTTTTTGCTTCTCTACCGCATCGGCTGCCTCTTGCGTTTCGTTGATTTGGCCTTGTACTTTGTTTTGATAATATTTTATGCCGAATTGATACACCAGTTTTTCCAACTGTTTGTTGGCCGCAGCTACGTCTTTTTCGTTCCACTCGGTGGGGTTGATGCCCAGCCACACGCGGGTTTGCGTGCCGCTTTCGAATGTGTACGCATAGACAATTCCGTTGGGGTAAACCGTTCCGTTAAAATTAGGTTCCGTAACCACAACCGGTTCCGATGAAAATAATTTAACCCTGCCCCATTCTTTTAAAAACTTGCCCCACTGCAAACCCACCTCGGCAAGCTTGCCTTCGAGCTCGGTAGCGTAGCCACCCATACTTTCGTTTTTAATTTTTTCGTTTTGGGTTTTTACAGTCACGGTCTGCGCAAAACTTAGAGTGCCAAAAAATAGAAGAGCACTTGCAGCGTAAAACTTGTTTATCATAGAAACGTTAATTTGTGTCAAAGCTAAAAATAATGGCACACAAAATCTTGATCACGGGGGCAAGTGGGTTGATCGGGCAGAAATTAACCGATGAGTTGATAAAGCTGAGGCACTCGGTTGTGCACTTCAGCCGAACGTTACAACAAGGAAAGGTTAAAACGTTTGTCTGGAATATTTTTTCCGGTGAAGTTGATCCAACTGCTTTAGAAGGAGTAGATACCATTATTCATCTAGCCGGTGCCGGAATAGCCGATAAACGATGGACGCCATCGAGAAAAAAAGAAATTCTGGAAAGCCGCACCCGGTCAACACAACTGCTTTTCGAGACTTTAAAAAATAACTCCAATCAAGTTCGTTCGTTCATCTCTGCTTCCGCGATCGGCTATTATGGATTTAACGAAGAAAAGATTTTTGTCGAAACCGATGGCCCCGGCAATGATTTTTTGGCTTGCGTAACACAACGATGGGAAGCCGAGGCAGATAAAATAAATGAACTGGGAATACGGGTGGTGAAAATCAGAATTGGCATTGTGCTGAGCAAGCGCGGAGGAGCCCTCGCAAAAATGGCTAAGCCTATAAACTATTTTGTAGGCTCGCCACTCGGCACAGGCAAGCAAATGATGTCGTGGATACACCTCGATGATCTCTGTTCTATTTTTAGCAAAGCAGTGGATGATGCTAAAATATACGGTGCATATAATGCGATTGCGGGTTGGAACACCAATGCTGAAGTAATCAATGCACTCGCAAAAATTTTGAATAAACCAATTTGGCTGCCCAACGTTCCGGCATTCGCATTGAAAATGATTTTAGGTAAAATGAGTGAGATGGTTTTAAACGGGAGCCGTGTATCTTCCGAAAAAATTAAAAATACCGGGTTTCATTTTAAATTTTCAAAACTTGAAGAAGCGCTGGCCGACTTGTTTAATTGATGATACGCAAGATAGGATTCGTCATTGCGAGCGCAGCGAAGCAATCCCGAATTACAGTGCAGAAATGGGATTGCTTCGGTCGTGCCCTCCCTCGCAATGACGTATTATTTATTGTTTTGCGTAACATCAGTTATTTTGTAAAATTCTGTAATTTGAAATTTTAATAGATATGACGCCAGCAAAAAAGAAAGCGACAACCGAATTAATGCAACAGGCTCTCGAAGAAGAACACCGCATCCGCGAGGCATTTAAAGACAAAAACTGGTCGGAGATCAAAAGCTCCGACTCGTGGGTGATTTTTAAAGTGATGAGCGAGTTTGTGGAGGGCTTCGAAAAAATGGCGAAGATCGGCCCGTGTGTAACTATTTTCGGATCGGCCCGAATCAAGCCCAGCAATCCATATTACAAAACTGCCGAAGATATTGCCGAGCGGTTGGTGCAACAGGGCTACGGAGTAATCACGGGTGGAGGCCCCGGCATTATGGAGGCGGGCAACAAGGGCGCTCGCAAAGCCGGGGGTAAATCTGTGGGCTTAAATATTTATTTGCCGCACGAACAGAAAGGAAACATCTACATCGACCCCGATAAGCTCATTACGTTCGATTATTTTTTCGTTCGCAAAGTAATTTTTGTAAAGTATTCGCAAGGATTTATTGTGATGCCCGGTGGCTTCGGAACGCTGGACGAACTCTCGGAAGCGTTGACGCTGATTCAAACCAAAAAAATTGGGCGCTTCCCCATTGTGATGGTGGGCAAAAAATTCTGGGCCGGTATGATCGACTGGTTTAAGCAAGTGTTGGTAGAAGAAAAGATGATCAGCCCCGAAGACCTCGATCTTTTTAATTTGGTCGATACACCCGAAGAGGCGGTGGCGGTGATCGAAGAGTTTTACGGAAAATATTTGTTGTCGCCCAACTTTTAAGAATACGCCCGTAGTCCTGTTGAAAGTCGATCGCTACGCGTGAGCCCACTTGATTTTCCCCAACAGCGTTTTCACTTTTTGTTCGATCAAATTTTTTACTTCGTTAAAACCGGATTCATCCATATCGCGTGGATCGGGAATGTTCCAGTCTTCGCGGTGTTTGGCTTTTACCATCGGGCACTCATCGCCACAGCCCATTGTGATGGCGTATTCGTATTCGGTTTTCGGAATTTCTTCCAACGATTTCGAGCGATGCGCGGTTAAATCGTACCCCGATAGTTTCATTGCGTCAATCGCTTTGGGGTTGATTTTCCCCGATGGGCGCGAACCGGCACTGAATGCTTCCACAAAATTTTTTCCGTGAATCGTTGCGAACGCTTCAGCCAGTTGGCTGCGGTTGGAGTTTTCCACACAGACAAACAGAATTTTTTTCTTCATTCGCCCAAATTTATACGGCTGGCGTGCAACACGCTATGGCCGTTTCGGTTTCGTAGTGCGGATCGTTGAAATCGGCATCGGCATGGAAATAATAAACTTCCCACTGAACGCCATCGGGGTCGTTCACCCAAAATTTGTCTTGTTTGGCGTAGCAACAATTGGTACCCACTTCTTCGCGTGCCACAATTTGCTTTTTGCGCGCTTCCCACAGCCGGATGTTCAATTCTTCAACGGTCTCTACCTGAAATCCGAGGTGCCCGAAATTTTGCTGCACCCGCTCTTTATTTTCTACAAACGAAATAATGAGCGATGGATTCTCCAACACATATTTGGCATACCCCGGTTTCACTTTGGCCGGCTCTTGATTAAAAAAAGTAGTGTAGAAGCCAATGCTTTTTTCAAGATCGCTTACGTACAAGCCCACGTGCATTCTTGGGAACGGATTCATAAAATTAAATTTTAATAGTTTAACAACAATTTGAATTTTGCACTTTGGTGCGATTAAAAAACTCGGTAAATGTTTTTTCAAACTTTTCAAATGTCTTCCAGTTGATGCAGTAGCACGACTTCACGCCATCTACCGTACCGATGATGAGGCCCGCGTTGAGGAGCTCTTTCAGATGCTGCGAAACGGTGGATTGCGCCAGGGGCAACACCCCCACAATTTCACCGCAAATACATTCTTCGCGTTTGGCAATTTCTTTTAAAATGGCCACGCGTGCCGGGTGCGCAATCACTTTCGCAAACGCGGCCAGTTCAATTTCTTTTTTATTAAATTCTTCGGTTCTTACGGCTGCCATTTCTTTAATTGTATATCGTAAATATACGATACATTTTAAAATAGGTTGCGAAAGCACAACATTTTTTTCAATCCTGAAGCACGTGTAATGAAAAGTTTGATTTTGGCCTCCATTTTCCCGATTTTTGATAGGTTCTTATCACGTTAATTATGCTCAATCAGATCAACGAAGCAGTACGGTTCATTCAAAGCCACGGCATTACCCAGCCGGAAATCGGAGTTATTCTGGGCACCGGTCTCGGCAACCGCTTTGTGAAAGAAATGAAAAACACGCTGGTTATTAACTACAATTCCATTCCGCATTTTCCGATCTCCACCGTAGAGTCGCACAAAGGCAAACTGATTTATGGCGATTTGAAAGGCAAAAAAGTGTTGGCCATGCAGGGGCGCTTTCATTTTTACGAAGGCTACGATATGCAGCAGATCACGCTGCCCGTGCGGGTGATGAAATTTTTGGGCATCGATTATTTGCTGATCTCCAACGCAGCCGGCTGTATGAATTTGAAATGGAAAAAAGGAGAGCTGATGCTGATTGACGACCACATTAATCTGTTGCACGACAACCCGTTGCGCGGAGAAAATTTTGAAGTGCTCGGCCCGCGCTTTCCGGATATGAGCCAACCGTATTCAAAAAAATTAAACAAGCTCCTCACCGAAATCGCTAAAAAGAAAAAGATAAAGTTAAACAAAGGTGTTTATGCTGCCGTGCAGGGACCAAGCCTGGAGACCCGTGCCGAATATCGGTTTCTCCACCAGATTGGTGCCGATGCGGTGGGCATGAGCACCGTACCCGAAGTTCTGGTGGCCAACCACATGAGCCTGGCGTGTTGTGCCATTTCGGTTTTAACCGATGAGTGCGACCCCGACAACCTGAAGCCTGTTAACATAACCGAGATTATTGCCACCGCAGAAAAATCGGAAGCCAAACTAACCGAGCTTTACATGGAATTGATAAGTAAACTATAATTTCAAAAAATATGCTGCTCAACCTTGAAACCATTCCTTCCTTTTACAAGAATTATGTAAAACAAATTGAAGAACCCGATGTGCTCCAGGCGTTGCGCATTTCGGGCCACCGTATGTTGGAGTTGGTACATGCCATCCCCGACTCTAAAGCCGATTTTTCGTATGGTGAAGGCAAGTGGACGGTGCGCGAAGTGTTGTGCCACGCAATGGACACCGAACGGGTTTTTGCCTATCGCGCCTTGCGTTTTGCCCGCAACGATAAAACCCCTTTGTCGCCTTTCGAAGAAAACGACTATGCTCCGCAAGCCAACGCCACCGGGCGATCGCTGAAAAAACTGGCCGCAGAAATGGCGCATTTGAGAACGTCAACCATCGATTTGTTTGAAAGCTTCACCCCCGAAATGCTCAACCGAAAAGGCATTGCCAGCAACAAAGAACTTTCGGTTGTTGCGCTGGGCTTCATCATACCGGGGCATGAAACCCACCACCGCAAAATATTACAAGAACGCTACCTCACCAATAAGAAATGAAAGTATTTTTTGCAGCTGCCATTATTTTTATCAGTTGCTCGCCAGCCCATTTCATAAAAAAAGAAATAAAAAAAACAGAACAACAGTTGCAGGAACATCTGGGGTTTCACCTGCTCGATTTTGATTCCAAAAAAACGCTGATCAAATACCAATCTAGAAAATATTTTACGCCTGCATCCAACACCAAAATTTTTACATTCTACACCTCCCTCAGGTTGTTGGGCGATTCAATCGCTTCGTTGAAGTATTTTATCAGAAATGATTCGCTTTTTTTTCAAGGCGTGGGCGACCCATCTTTTCTGTACAAAAATGTGCACGATAACGGCCGGGTTTACAAGTTCTTAAAAGAACGCCCCGAAAAATTATTCTTCTCGTCCACAAATTTCCAAACCGAAAAATACGGCCCGGGCTGGGCGTGGGACGACTACAACGAATATTACTCGGCCGAGCGCTCGCCATTTCCACTGTATGGAAATGTAGTTTCAATTCAAAAAAATAAATTAGAAAGGTTAACAGCACAACCTCCCTTTTTTGATTCCCTTATTTTGTACAGACCCGAAATCCATGCGAGGGAAGAAATAATTAGAGACTACCACACCAATGGGTTGAGCTATTTTGCCGGTAAAAGAAAATCAAAAGATTGGACCATTCCTTTTCAAACCAGCGACAGCCTCACCGTAAAATTATTGAGCGACACCTTGCACAGACCAATCGGATTAAAACAAATTACATTGCCTCTGGAATCAAAGACCTTGAAAAGCACACCCTCCGACAGCGTGTACAAAGTGATGATGCAAGAGAGCGACAATTTTATTGCAGAGCAATTGCTTTTGCAGTGTGCATCGGTGGTGAGCGATACACTCAAGCCCGAAATTGCCATACGGTATTCACTTAAAAATTTTTTAAGCAACTTACCCGACAAGCCGTTGTGGGTGGATGGCTCGGGTTTATCGCGATACAACTTGTTTACGCCCCGAACGATGGTGGCGTTGTGGGAGAAATTTGCATCCGCAGTTCCTAAAGAACGGCTTTTTAAAATACTAGCCGTTGGAGGCAAAAGCGGCACCATCAAAAACTCGTACAAAGCCGACAAGCCTTTTCTTTTTGCAAAGACCGGAACACTCAGCAACAACCATTCGCTGAGTGGTTTTTTAGTAACCAAAAAAAATAAACTGTTTATTTTCAGTTTTATGAACAACAATTTTCCTGCATCTTCGGGCGAAGTGCGCAAGCACATAGAATCAATTTTAAAAAACATCAGAGACAAGTTTTAACACATGAAGAAATTAAGTTTAATTTTTTTGATCGGATTTACGACACAAATCAACGCCCAAACATCCGATAGCCTGGATATAAAAATTGGCCAAATGATATTGGTGGGCATGCCCGAAGCCAAAGTCGATTTAAATGTGCTGGAAGATGTGCGACAGGGAAAAGTAGGCGCTTTGATTTACTTCGAGAAAAACATCCCTAAATCGGCCAGCGCATTTGCAGCTTTTAAAAAAATGAGTTGGGTCTATCAAAAAGCTGCGCCTATCCCGTTGTTCATTTGTATCGATCAGGAAGGCGGCAAAGTAAACCGCCTGAAAGAAAAGTACGGGTTTACGCGCTCCATCACGGCTGCATCGATTGGTAAATTCAGATCGTTGGATTCGGTTCAATTTTATGCCGAAGCAACAGCCGCCACGCTCGCTGGCCTTGGCATCAACGTGAACTTTGCCCCGTGTGTGGACCTGGCCGTTAACCCCAACAACCCGGTAATTGTGAAAGCCGAACGCTCGTATTCTGCCAATGCCGACACCGTTGCCCTCTTTGCCAAAGAAGTGGTGAAGCAACATCGCAAGTTTGGGGTGGTTACCGTACTTAAACATTTCCCGGGTCATGGGAGCTCAAAAAACGATACCCACCTCGGCATGGCCGATGTAACCGATAGTTGGACAGACTACGAGCTAAACCCCTACAGACAACTGATTGATTCCGGATATGTTGATGGCATTATGACAAGCCACATCGTAAACAAAAAATTAGACCGAAAGGCTTTGCCGGGAACTTTATCGAAAGCTATCATCGATAGTTTACTCCGCAACAAATTAAGTTACCGGGGTGTGGCTTTTTCGGACGACATGCAGATGAAGGCCATTGCCAGTAACTATGGGCTGGAAGAAGCCATTAAGCTTTCGATCAATGCCGGAGTGGATGTGCTTTGTTTTTCCAACAACATTCAAGGAGTGGAGCAGCGCACTGTAGACCGGGTGCACGATATCATCAAAAAGTTTGTTCGTACGGGCGAAATTTCAATGGCCAGAATCAATGAATCGTATCAACGTATCATGGATCTGAAACAAACCATGGTGCCGCCCACAGAACAGGTACGCCAACTTCATGTACAAGCTTTGAAGATGGATGAGCAACACAGGCTGCAAACAAAACTTGCTGCCGATGAACGGATGCGTATGGAGCAGGTACTTACCAAAAAACAAAAACGTAAATTGTACCGCAAACCAAAATCCAAATAATTATGGAAACCGAACAACGAGGCGATTTAGAAAAAATTAAAGCAGCCAATTTGAAAAGAGCCAGGACAACGGCTATTGCATTTGGTGCGATTACCGGCTTTGCCCTTATCAGTTTGGTGCATGGGTTTGTTCAGAAAGGAAAAGTAGAGCAACAACGGATAACGATCGATTCGTTAAAGACAGAAATAAATGCATGTGTACAGAGAGCCCATTGGCAAATGGAATCAGCCCGAAAAGCTGCCGAGGAGATTGCGCGCCAAACACAGTTGCTTGAAGAAGCAAATTCAAAACTTAAAAAATGAATTTCACAATTACGCCAGCACAAGGCAATGAAGTTCCAATACTGGTGAGCGTTCCGCACTGCGGCATCGATTTTCCCGATGAGTTAAAAAATCAATATCGTCAAAACTTAATCGCTGCCCCAGACGACACCGATTGGTTTGTACACCGGTTATACGATTTTGCACCCGCTATGGGCATGACCATGATCGCGGCAAAGTACAGCCGTTGGGTGATTGACCTTAACCGCGACCCACAGAGCAAACCACTCTATACCGATGGAAGAATCATCACGGCCCTATGCCCGGTCACTACTTTCCTTGGCGAGCCTTTGTACATCGATGAAAGAAAAGAAGTTGACGCCAACGAAAACAAAAGGCGAGTTGACAATTATTTTCTACCCTACCACAATGAAATCCAAAATCACCTGGATCGATTAAAAAAGAAATTTGGAAAAGTGTTGCTGTGGGATTGTCACTCGATCCGGCAAGTTGTGCCCACGATTCAAAAAGAAAAATTTCCCGATTTGATTTTGGGCGATGCCGATGGCACGTCTGCTTCTCCCGGGCTGATCGAAACCACACTTAGTGTCTTAGATCACGGTAACTATTTGGTGAGCCACAACCATCCCTTCAAAGGTGGATATATCACACGGCATTTCGGGAAACCGTCAGAAAATGTTCATGCCCTTCAACTGGAAATGACCAAGGTAAACTACATGGACGACTCTCAATTAGAGTATAATACTGATCGTGCCGACAAAATGAGAGTATTGCTGAAAAATGTTTTCAGTAAACTGATCGAACAGCTTCTCTGATTATTTTATTTTATTGAGCCTCGACCCCGTAAAATAGCCTTCTTTAATGAGCTTCATCAACTGTGCCGGAGTGGGGTTAATCTGATAAAACGTGTCGTCTCTGCGTTTAACTTCGGTCACTTTCAACTGCTTGGAAATTTTTTTAAGCTTTTCCTTGCCTTTGCTTTCATCTTGCAAGTCGATAGACAGAAACTCGATCGAGCCATTTGGGTTTTGCTTAATCAGTCGGAGTACCCATTGGTTGGCAGCTTTAAAGTTTACGAAATAATAGTTTTCGTAAAATTTAAGAACCAACGTATCGCTTAGGCTGCCGCGCCCCAGCCAGTCTTTATCTTTTTTGTCTTTCATGTGGTAGCCCCACGATTCGATCATGAGTGTGTCGGAAAAGTCTCCGGTAATTTGATCGTAAGCTTGATAAATACCCCGAAGATTGGCCGGAACCTCTTTTAAAGCGGCTACCCCGGCCGGTTGAGCCTCGGTAAACGTCACCTCCTTGCACGAGGTGAGCAAAACTACCCAAACCAAGACTAAGAGATATATTCGCATAATTATTTCCTTTGAAACGGAGTTTTGGCCTGACTATTGTAAAATCTTTTTTGTTTCACCAAGTTAAAAGTATTTTTGAAATCTATTTATGACAATCTACAGTTTCATTCTGGCATTTTGGCCGCTGATGCACCCCATCCACATCTCGGTAACGGAAATCAACTACAATGAAAAATCAAAATCGTTGCAGATCATTTCGCGCATATTTATTGATGAATTGGAACTTGGCGTGCGTGCGCAGCAAAAAAACAAAGACCTTGATTTGCTGGAGCCACCCACTGGCCTGACTACAAAAGAATTGATAAAAAATTATTTCGAAGCTCATTTCCGTATTAAAATTGACGGGAAACTTGTTAAGATGAACTACCTCGGTTACGAAAAAGAAGACATCTCCATAGTGTCGTACATCGAAATTGAAAACATAAAGAAATTAAAAACAATGGAAGTGTTTAACGATGCCATCACCGAAATCCGCGATGATCAGTCGAACCTGGTGCACGTAACCTACAAAAGCCCGGTGAAGAGCACCAGGCTTACGGGCAGCAAAACCTCGGAAGTATTTAATTTCGATATCAAAAAATAAATTTAATTCAATTACAAACCGATGCGTCAAAAAATTGTAGCGGGCAACTGGAAGATGAATAAAACAGAAGAGGAAGCCCAAATTCTTACTTCTGAGATCATGGCCATGACAGGCGATGAAGCCGGCACGAGTACCACTGTGATTTTGTGTGTCCCTTTTCCTTTTCTGGGTTCGTTAAGAAATCAAGTAGGGAATTCGCCAATAAAAATCGGAGCTCAAAATTGCAGCGAACACCAATGGGGTGCTTACACCGGTGAAGTTTCGGCCTGGATGCTGAAGTCGATGAAAATTCCGTACGTAATTCTCGGACACAGTGAGCGCAGACAATATTTTGGCGAAGACGGGAAGTTGCTGGCAAAAAAAATCGATACGTCTCTCGCGGCAGATTTGATTTCGATATTTTGTTGTGGGGAACCGTTGAGTGTTCGTGAGGCAGGGACACACGAGCAACTCGTTAAACAACAAGTAGAGGAAGCATTGTTCCACCTGAGTGCAGAGCAAATAAAAAAAGTTGTGGTTGCGTACGAGCCTGTCTGGGCAATAGGTACGGGCAAAACGGCCACGGCACAGCAGGCGCAAGATATGCACGCAGTGATTCGAAAACACCTGGCTTCAAAATATGGCGGAGCGGTGGCCGAAGAAATTTCGATCCTCTACGGAGGAAGCGTAAATGCTAAAAATGCTCAAGAGCTTTTTACCTGTCCCGATGTAGACGGTGGGCTGGTAGGTGGCGCCTCGCTCAAGTCGCGAGAGTTTGTAGATATTGTGAAAGCGATGAAATGATTTTTAAGGCTGCGTAACAAAAATCCCGGTAGGAGTTACGTCATTTTTTGACTCAGCAAAGGGGAGTGCAACTCCGTTTTTCCAGAATGCAATGTGTGCAATCGGCCCTTTCGAGTCGTAGCCGGCAGCATAAATAGTATCGCCTACTACCGTAACTGCGGTTGCGCCTGCATTTTCCGATCCTTCACTAAGTGTTTTGGAAATGCCGTTCTTCCACAGTTTTGCTACAAACCCATTGCCGGTATCTTCATACCCTGCCACGTAGACATCCTTACCGGAGATCGTAACCACGGCTGCAGAGGAAGCTCTTTGTTCATCTACGATTTTTATTTCGTGGCCATTTTTCCAAAGCCTTGCTAATACAATGTTTCGTGCCGAGTCAACCTCCAGCCCGGCAACATAAACATCATTGCCTGAAACAGCTATAGAATTTGCAAAAGCATTACTTTTTCCATCCGATAAATTAACACCAACACCGTTCTTCCAATACTTCGCTACATTTTTGGATTCGATAACCTCAAAGCCCGCCACATAAATATCTCCGCTTGATACGGTGATACAAGATGTCCTTGCGTTTTGCGTTGTATCCGACAACAATGTTTCAACGCCATTCTTCCAATACTTAGCGACTATTTTTACACCAAAAATTTCGTTGCCGGAAACATAAACATTGCCATCACTTACAAATACAGAACTTGCGAACGAATTATTTTTTCCGTCACTAAGGTTAACCGATTTATTATTTTTCCAGTACTTGGCAATCATTTTGTTGCCGTTCGATTCTCCCCCCGCTATGTATAGGTCTCCGTCAAAAAAGAAAATAGAATTTGCAGAGGAGGGCCGTATGCCATTTCCTAATTGAACGGGAACACCGTTCTTCCAATATTTTGCTACTTGAACCCTTTGCTCTGCGAGTACTTCATTTCCGGAAATATAAACATCGGTCTGTTTCCGACCACAGGAAATTATTAGATTGAGAACAACCAAAGCAGCTACAAATTTTATTTTCATGGTAACACTTAATCTTTAAATTTTAATATGCCCTTGCAAACAACACTCTTTTGTTCGAAGGCTTTCCTGAGTAAATGCATTTTCCGGTTTCTTCCGGGGCATCCAATGGAATGCACCGAATGGTGGCTTTTGTTTCTTCTTTGATAGCCGCTTCGGTTTCCGTTGTGCCGTCCCAATGAGCTAAAATAAAACCGGGTTTTTCGTCCAGTGCTTTTTTAAACTCATCGTACGAGTCGATCTTGAGTGTGTTGTCATTTCTGAACTTCAGTGCTTTCTGATAAATAGTTTGTTGGATATGGTCAAGCAGTTTCGGAATTTCATTGGCCACATTTTCCATTTTCATCACTTGCTTTTCCTTGGTGTCTCTGCGGGCTACCTCAATGGTGCCGTTTTCCAGATCGCGGGGCCCGATGGCAATGCGTACGGGCACTCCGCGCATTTCATATTCTGCAAATTTGAAACCCGGTTTGAAGTTATCACGGTTGTCGTATTTTACGGTATACCCTTGCTGGCGCAAACTCAATGCAAGGCTTTCGGCTTTTTCAGAAATTTTAGTCAGTTCATCCTCCGTTTTGAAGATCGGCACAATCACCACATGTATGGGTGCTAGTTTGGGGGGTAGCACCAGGCCATCATCGTCAGAGTGGGCCATAATTAACGCACCCATCAGGCGCGTGCTTACGCCCCACGAAGTGCCCCATACTAATTCGAGCTTTCCTTCTTTGTTGGTGAACTGAACATCAAAAGCTTTTGCAAAATTTTGACCCAGAAAATGCGAAGTGCCGGCTTGTAAGGCTTTGCCGTCTTGCATCAGTGCTTCGATGCAGTAGGTGTCTATGGCGCCCGGAAATTTTTCGCCTTCTGTTTTTTTTCCTTTGATAACGGGCAAGGCCATAAAATTTTCGGCAAAATCGGCATAGACTTCAAGCATCTGCCGGGTTTCTTTTATGGCTTCATCGGCAGTGGCGTGTGCGGTGTGCCCTTCTTGCCATAAAAATTCTGCCGTGCGCAGAAACAAACGGGTGCGCATTTCCCAACGCACCACATTGCACCACTGATTAACCAGGATGGGCAGATCGCGATAGGATTGAATCCATTTTTTGTAGCTGTTCCAAATCACTGTTTCCGAGGTAGGGCGAACAATCAGTTCTTCTTCCAGCTCGGCTTCCGGATCAACGATCACACCGCTTCCGTCAGGCGAATTTTTTAACCGATAATGCGTTACAATTGCGCATTCTTTGGCAAAGCCTTCCACATGGCTGGCTTCCTTTGCAAGAAAAGATTTAGGTATGAACAACGGAAAATAGGCATTGGAGTGCCCCGTGTCTTTAAACATTTTGTCGAGGGCTTGTTGCATTTTTTCCCAGATACTGAAACCATAAGGTTTTATAACCATGCACCCGCGCACGTCTGAGTTTTCGGCCAGATCGGCTTTTTTAACTAAATCAATGTACCACTGTGAGTAATCGGCTGCCCGGTTTGTAATTTCTTTTCCCATTTTAATGTTGCTCTAATCAAAATCCAATGAATCGCAAATATATTCGGAAGTGCATTAGCATAGGGTTATATTCGATAACTATTCTAAGAAATTTTAACTGGAATAGTTAAATTTACGTTATATCATTACAGGAATTTTTTAGCTGACGACACACATCAAATCTCTTACTTATGAAAACCAAACATGTGTTACCCGTATTGCTTGCGTTGACGAGCGGAAGTGCATTCGCACAGGAAATTGACGACATGTACTTTTCTTCAAAAGATCGGGCCAAGATGAATTTGCAAACACGCGAAGAAGTTGTGTTGGCATCGGCTAAAAGCACGGGTACGGTGCAGCGCATCAATCCATCCGACAGCTATTCAGCACGAAATGAAAACCCCGATTACGTGGCCGGCCAAAAGGTTGGCTCCAATCAAACCACGTCTTCATACTTTTCGCCAAATTATCAGCCTGCTGTAAATCAAAGTTTGTATAGCAATAATTGCAACTGCAACTCGTATGCAGACAACTACGGAAATAACTATGGTTATGGACTCAGCCCGTTCGGCTACGGAATGGGCGGTTTAGGTCGGTTCGGTTATGGATCGATGATGGGTATGTACGGATCACCGTATATGGGCATGGGTTATGGATATGGCATGAGTATGATGAACTATGGACTTGGTTATGGCATGGGGATGTATGGAATGGGTATGGGTTATGGTATGGGTATGTACGGATCACCATACATGGGTATGGGCTATGGCTACGGCATGGGTATGATGAATTATGGACTTGGTTATGGTATGGGTTACGGGTCTTATTACAACCCATACGGTTATGGCTCTACATCTGTTGTTGTAAACAACAATTATGTTGACCGGAGTAATTTGCCTGCTTATGGAAGGCGACCTGCCGGCCACTATGCAACAAACAATGGAAGTTATTATACCCATTCGGCCTCCAGGTCAACCGGAGGCACCATGTATTTTAATGGAAATGCCAATCGAAATTTTGTGAGAACGAACAGCGGTATCCAAAATAGGTCAGCTTACTATACCAGCAGCTGGAGACAAAACTCTAGCAATTCAAACAGGAGCTCGTGGAACAATTCTTCGGGCAACGGAGTATCTCGAAATTCTTCATGGAATAATTCCGGATGGAATAACTCAAATTCTAGATCAGGTTGGAACAACTCAGGAATGAGGACTGGCTGGAGCAACCCCACCAATAATGGATTCAGCAATTTTAATGGAGGTGGCATGCGTAGCAGCTTTGGCGGTGGTGGTATGCGGGGAGGCTTTGGTGGCGGTGGTGGCGGTGGTGGCGGCCATGCCGGAGGAAGGAGATAATATTTTTCAGCTCTTTCAAATGCCTTACTTAGCAGTTGATGTTAGCTGGTTTTCAATGATTGACAGCCAGAACAAGTCGAATGCGTTTAGCCCACCGAAATCAGATTTCGACAAGCTTATCCTGACAACTAACTATAGTTTTGCGTAACATCAATCAACAGTAAACCCTTTCTTTTGTATATGAATAAAAGTATCGGCCTTTGGCTCGGAGGTTTTCTTGTGGTTACATCGTTCTCTGCTTTTGGTCAATCGTATGCCGAAGAAGCTCTTACCCTCACACGTAATAACCCGGGAGGGAGTGCGCGTATTCAGGGCATGGGCGGGGCACAAGTGGCGTTGGGTGGCGATTACAGCACAGCGTATTCAAACCCGGCAGGGCTCGGTTTTTTTAACCGTTCTGAATTCACCTTGTCGATCGGAACTAATTTTTATAATTCTTCGGCCAACTACCTTGGAACTTCAACCTCAGACTCAAAAAGCAACGCCAACCTCAACGGACTCAGTCTGGTGCTGCACAATGAGAACAGTAAAGGCAAGATGTTGAATGGAAATTTTGCCGTATCGCTTACAAGGACAAAAAATTTTAATCAGAATATTACTTATCAGAGCGCGAACAGTGCTTCTTCAATGATCGACTATTTTATCGGGCAGAGCAGCAGCCAGAATTCGTACGATCCTGATTTTTTTCCAAATCAGTTTCAACAAGGAGGATATTTGTATTACAGCCTGGCAATGCTTGGCTTTGATAATTTCTTGTTTGGTCCACAGAGTGAAGTAACTCCGGGTGGAGATTCTTCCAAGTACCATACCTATGTGGCAACGCCACCATCGCTACAAAAAGAACAACTGCAAACAACGGGGTCTCAATATCAATGGAACTTTGCGTATGGACTGAACTTTAGTGATTTTTTTTATGTGGGTGCGGCTCTGGGCATACCTTCCTTTAATTATACTTCTCAGAAAACATACCAAGAAACTTTTTCAAGTGGACCGCTTCCCGGGTTTCAACTGAATGAAAATTTACACATTACGGGCACGGGTGTAAATGGAACGATTGGAGCAATCATAAAACCAAAAGACTTCGTTCAATTTGGTTTATCCGTATCCACGCCTACCTACTACCCCGTGATGAGTGAAGATTATACAGCTACCATGAAATCGAATTGGAATGGCTATAATTACATCGACCTCACATACCCGAGCAACAACCAAACCTTATTCAATAAAGCTGATTCTATTTATTATCAGTCACCCTTCTTGTATTCGCTCACCACACCGTGGAGAATTCGTGCGGGCGCCACAGTCTTTATACAAAAGCATGGGTTGATCACCGCAGAAATAGAAAAAGTAAATTACAGTAAGCCTAGTTTTGGCTCGAACTCCAATACACCTTATGATTTTTCTGGTGACAACTCGAACATCCGATCCTTCTTTAAAAATGTTTTTAACATTCGTGTGGGAGGTGAGTACAGGTATAGTAATTTTCGTTTTCGGTTGGGGTATAGTTATGCGCCCAGCCCGTATAACCAAACCATTACAAGCGTAAACAATTCCATTACGAGCTATTCTGCTGGTGTTGGATACCGAACAGCCAAATATTTTGTAGACCTCGGGTTGATTCAATCGGCTTGGAATTCTTCGTACCTTCCGTACAGCCGGGGCACGGTGCGCTCTAACGATGACCCAATCAGCAGTGTAGTTTCCATCAAAAATGGAAATTTTTCTGCGATGGTAACCGTAGGCTTTAATCTTTAAGGCTGTGCACAATTTCTTCTGCAGAAATTTTCGTCCCCATGAATTTCAACTGAGCTTTTTGATAAAAAGTAATCCGCTCGGAAAGTAAAAGCTCTAATTTTTCTTTAAGCTGTTGAGGATTTAGATTCCTGAACATAGGGCGTTCTTCAAGATTTTGTTTGTTTAGCCGAAGTATGATTTCATCAACAGGCACATGGATGAAAATCGTTTTGCCCGCTTGGTTCATGGTTGCCATGTTATCAAAAAAACAGGCTGCTCCGCCACCGGTAGCCATTACAAAATCGGTTTTAGAAAGACACAATTCTTTCAACGTTTTAGATTCAATAACGCGGAAAGCACTTTCTCCGCTTTCTGAAAAAATTTGTTGTACGGTTTTAGTTTCAGTCTTTTCAATTTCCAAATCTAAATCGATGAACACTAGATTTAGTTTTTCTGCGATCTGTTTCCCAAGCGTAGTTTTACCACAGCCGGGCAGTCCAACCAAAAAAATTTTCATTGGGTTGCAATCAGGTGCTGAATTTCTTCGGCCGTAGGGGTGTCGTTATGGTGCCAGTTACCCAGCACTTTGCCTTGTTGCCACAATGCAATTCCGGGGTTCGACCGTATAATTGTTTTCAATACCGTGGCATCTACAAAATAAAACGGCACAGCGAGATTATTTTCATGCCTGATTTTCTCAATCGTTTCGGCTGAAGAAGCCGTGAGAATAAAACAATCTACTTTTCCTTCGAGCTGCTGTGTAAGTTCTCGTATGGCTTTTATGTTTTTTAGAGAAGCCTTGTCGGCATTGGCAATAACAATTAACAACCGATTACCCTCAAAAGTATATTCGGTTTTGTCTTCGCCTTCGGGCGAGGTAACGTTGTAATCTGTAATTTTTGGCTTGATCTTATCTTCATTCAGGATATTTGAAGAAACATATTTGTAGCCGCTTTCCATCAAATATTTTTGAGATTTTATTTCTTTTCCGTCCTTTTCAAAAACGTATTCGATGATGGGCTGCTCTTGCGGCTGCATTTGCTGTGGTATTACACTCCCCACTTTGTAGGCCCGAAAATCAACGAAGGGCAAGTGGTTGATTGCCCGAGTGCCCAGGAACAAACTCAACAAAACAGTTGCACCGATCAAGCTGTCGCCCTCGCGTGTGCGCAATGCAGGTACGTAAGTATGCTTGTACCAAAACAAGTGAACGACAAAAACCATCAACACCATGTCTTTGGTGAACGATTGCCAGGGAGTAAGTTTAATTGCATCGCCAAAGCAACCACAATCGGTTACTTTGTTAAGATAAGCCGAGTAGAAGGTGAGAAAAGTGAAGAACACCATCAACAGTAATAATACCCACCCGGTAATTTTCATACGCCAAAAAACGAGGATACCCACCCCGAGCGCCAATTCAAGCACGATCATGATCATGCCGATTTCCAGCGACCACGGAATGAAATGATGAAAGAATGATCCGAAATCATCAGCAAAGACCTCAAAATATTCTTCCATCTTAATTTGGGTGCCGATTGGGTCGTTGAGTTTAATCAGACCCGAAAAAATAAAAAGCGCCCCAACAAAATAGCGCGAGAAGGAATCGAAAATTTTTTGCATCTCTGGAAACTCTTAGATTTTTTTACCTACATAGATTCCGGACTTATGAATCGAGAACCTATGTTATTGTTACTTTAGTTTTATCAAACAAAACACTGCGTAATTAATCATGTCCTGATAATTAGCTTTTACACCTTCGCTAACGAGGGTTTTACCTTCGTTGCCCTCAATTTGTTTCACTCTTAACAATTTCATAAGAATGATGTCCGTCATGGAGCTTACCCGCATATCGCGCCAAGCCTCGTTGTAGTCGTGGTTTTTATTTTGAAGTAAGCCAAAGGTTTCATTTACGGCCTCATCAAACAATGGTTCAACCTCGCTCCATTTCAAGTCTATTTCGGAAGATTGGTTCAGCTTTATCTGAATCATTGCCATCAAACAATAATTGATGATGCCGATGAAATCGTCTTTAATATCATCTTCTACTTTTTGTGTGCCTTTTTCCTGAATGCTGCGGATGCGATGTGCTTTGATATAAATCTGATCGGTGATGCTGGGCAAACGCAAAATGCGCCAAGCAGTGCCGTAGTCGTGCAACTTGTGCGAAAACAGCTTTTTGCAAGCCGCAATCACCTCTTTATATTCGTGTTCGGTTTGAGGGTTCATAAATAAAGGATGCAAAATAAAATATTTTCGGCCAACAAAACACTGAATATCAGAGGCAGCCTGATGGATTTATCCAAACCCAAAGTTATGGGCATTCTAAACGTAACGCCCGATAGTTTTTACGATGGATTTCGATATACCGATGAGGCTTCCATTTTAAGGCAGTCGGAAAAAATGATTAACGAAGGGGCCGATTTTATTGATGTAGGCGGATATTCCACCCGGTCGGGCGCAGAAGATATTTCAATAGATGAAGAACGGAAACGCGTATTGCCCGCCATAGAGGCGATTGTTAAAAATTTTCCCGAGGCAATTCTTTCCGTTGACACCTTTCGATCGGCTGTTGCCCGTGAGGCGATTCAGGCCGGAGCTTGTTTGGTCAACGATGTTTCGGGTGGCGAGCTCGACCCCGAAATGTATAGCCTTATCTCAACATTAAATGTGCCCTATGTAATGATGCACATGCGGGGCACACCTCAAACCATGAACCGGATGACCGACTATGAAAACCCGGTTAAAGAAATGGCCGATTATTTTCATCGAAAAATTTTTGAACTTCAAGAATTGGGCGTTAAAGACATTATTATTGATCCGGGCTTTGGTTTTGCAAAAACGGCACAGCAAAGTTTTCTGCTGTTGAGTCAGCTCGATTATTTCAAAATTTTTGAAAGGCCAATTATGGTTGGGCTTTCGCGCAAGTCTATGATTTGGAAAACATTAAAAATAAATCCCGATGATGCATTAGACGGAACAACGGCATTGAATACCATCGCCCTTTTAAAGGGTGCTTCTATTTTGCGTGTTCACGATGTGCGCGAGGCAAGAGAGGTACTCGAGCTGGTTCAACAACTTGATTTTGATAAATGAAAAAACTTAAACTGGATGAGCTCGGACGGATCTCTATTGATCAATTTAAGCAAGTAGAAAAAATTCCGGTTTGTATTTTATTGGATAACGTAAGGAGTCTTCACAATGTGGGTTCGGCTTTTCGTACAGCCGATGCGTTTCGAATAGAAAAAATTTATTTAACGGGCATCACGGGCACGCCACCGCATCGCGAAATACACAAAACCGCACTGGGCTCAACCGAATCAGTTGATTGGCTGTATGTAGAAAAACCAGAAGAGGTGGCAAAGGAGTTGATGGATAACAATTATCAAATTATTGTGGTTGAGCAAACCACCGAAAGCATACCGATGCAAAAATTTATCCCCGAAAAAAATGCGAAATATTGTTTGGTGTTTGGTAATGAAGTAAATGGGGTGAGCGAATCGGTTGTTTCAATGGCGCATCGGGCCATTGAAATTCCACAAGCAGGCACAAAACATTCGTTAAATATTTCTGTGTGTGTGGGTATTGTAACGTGGCATGTTTTTTCATCGCTCCATTTGAAATAATTATAGAATCATAAAATTGAAAGTGATTCGTTAATTTTGAACCGAAAAACGAAAGGTTATGTCAAGAATAAGTGTGTTGTTTTTTGTTGTGTGTTGCACCACAGCCTATGCGCAAAAAGGCTTAAAAGAAAGCATTGGTTTTGAAAAACCTCCTGTGATCGATGGCAAAATGGAAGACTGGCCTTCCGAATGGTGGCTTGATCCGGACGGAAAGTTTATTTCTAACGTGGGCAACGATGCCGAAAACTTATACGTTCGGTTAAAGATTGCCGATGATATTACCCAACAAAAAATCGGGTGGTTTGGGTTGTCGGTAAAACTTAATCCAAGTGGCAAGCGCAAAGGTAAGGTAGGGTTAAAATATCCGGTGGGTAAAGACGCTACCGAAATAAAAAAAGAAAAGCCCGAAGCAGTATCCGCATCCGACAACCGCAACGCCATGGTCGAAATGAAGAAAGATTTAATCAGCGATGTTGAAGTGGTTGAATTAATCGGCCTTGCCAAAAAAAATATTGTTTCGAGTAGGTTGGGCCTCGCCAACGGAATTGAAGCTATTATTGTAGCGCAAGAAGATGGTTCCTATATCTACGAAGCAAAAATTCCTTTCAAAGCTTTTCGTATCAACAAAAAGGAAGTTGAGGTGTTGGGAGTTGAGTTTGAGACAGGCAAGTATAGCCCGCCTTCAAAAAGCACCTCGACCTCATCTCAAACAGATCCAACGTATAGAGCTGCTTACCGATCGGGAATGGCCCCCAGGCCTTACCTGATGGCGTCCAGCGGCTATCAGTATAATGCTTTTTCATCGCCCGGCTATTTGTTTCTTCCGGTTAAACTGAAATAGAATCAATTCTACATTGACTTTAGATCGCTACACACAACGCGGGGTTTCCGCCAGCAAAGAAGACGTTCACCGGGCTATTAAAAATATAGACAAGGGTCTTTTCCCAAAAGCGTTTTGCAAAATTGTACTCGATCACCTGGGGGGAGATGAAAATTTCTGCACGGTGATGCATGCCGATGGCGCAGGCACCAAATCATCGCTGGCATACATTTATTGGAAAGAAACCGGAGATAAAAATATTTGGCGTGGTATTGCACAAGATGCCATCGTTATGAATGTAGACGATCTGCTCTGTGTTGGTGCCACGGGTCCGATCGTACTTTCTTCCACCATAGGAAGAAACAAAAACAAAATTCCCGGAGAAATTATTTCTGAGGTGATCGAAGGCACTGAACAAACATTGGAAATGCTGAGAGCACACGGCATGGAAATCCATAGCACGGGTGGTGAAACAGCCGATGTGGGAGACCTCGTTCGCACAATTATTGTCGATAGCACGGTAACTGCCCGCCTGAGGAAAAACGAAGTAATTGATAACAGTAAAATTCAAGCCGGAGATGTTGTGGTTGGTTTAGCTTCGTATGGGCAAGCCACGTATGAAAATGAATACAATGGAGGCATGGGCAGCAATGGCCTTACTTCGGCACGCCACGATGTATTTCACAAAGAGTATGCAGCAAAATATCCCGAATCGTTTGATGGCGATGTAAATGCTGATTTGGTTTATTCGGGAAAATATAAAGTGACAGACTTTGTTCCGGGAGTGCCGGTCAACGTTGGCAAACTTGTACTTGCGCCAACCCGAACGTACGCGCCTGTGGTGATTCCGATACTTGCCGAAATGAGAAATCAAATTCACGGAATGGTGCATTGCAGTGGAGGCGCCCAAACTAAAATCCTTCACTTTATAGACAGCCTCCACGTTATCAAGGATAATTTGTTTGCCGTGCCACCACTCTTTAAACTTATACACGAATGCAGCGGCACCGACTGGAAAGAGATGTACAAAGTGTTTAATATGGGCCATCGGCTGGAAATTTACCTTAACGAAAAATTAGCCGACCACGTAATTCAGTTTGCAAAAAGCTTTGGCATAGAAGCACAAGTAATTGGCCACGTAGAAAAAGCGGTAAATAAAAAAGTTACCGTGAAAAGTACAGCCGGAATATTCGAGTATCCGTAAATTTTTGACAGCACAACTTTTTTGATTTATGAGAAAAATTTTTCTCTCATTTTTTTTGATTGCCATAGCCTTTTATTCATGCCAACAGGAAGAAAAAAGATGCGTGATTGCACCCGAGATTAATATTGAAGTGAATTTTTTGCCGCTCGAAGATTCAATTCCGAGCATAAAAACAAAACAACAGTTGGTTGATTTTTTTTCGCGACATGTAGCTCTACGCGATTTGATTTTTGCTCGACAGAGCTACCCCAGCGATTCGGCCTTTATCAATCAGCTTTTTCAGCGATTTACCCACCCCTCTTTCGATACTTTGTTGATCGAAACAAAAAAAGTATTTGGCAATGGCGAGTCGCTTAAAGAAGAATTTCGTCAGGCATTCGCCAATATGAAATATTATTACCCGGGTTTCACACTTCCAAAAATTGAAACGGTGATTACCGGATTGGAGAGCGATT
Organism: Bacteroidota bacterium; assembly: GCA_018267285.1. GTDB lineage: Bacteria > Bacteroidota > Bacteroidia > Cytophagales > Cyclobacteriaceae > ELB16-189. The sequence continues at coordinate 89,354 of JAFDYU010000007.1, forward strand.
TATTTGTGAGCGACACGCTGATCATTATCGGGCTTGATTATTACCTCGGCAAAAAGGCCAGATACAGACCCAACATGCATGAGTATATGTTGCGCAGGTATGAGAAAAATTTTATTGTGACTTCTGCACTGTTGTTGTACGGTATAGACAGCCGCTATAATTCGATCGACATGAACGATCGCACTATGCTGGCCGAGATGATCGCTTACGGCAAAGCGTATTATTTCGCCAAGCAAATGATGCCGTGCATACCCGACAGTGTTTTTATAGGCTACACCCAAAAAGAGATTGACGGAGCTAAAGCGAATCAGGAAACGATTTGGAAACGACTCGTTGAAGACGAAGCGTTGTTCTCAACCGCTCAGCAGATGAAACAACGGTTTATTAAAGAACGGCCAAAGACATTTGAAGTAGGCAACGAATGCCCGGGGCGCATTGGCACGTGGGTAGGCTGGCAAATGGTAAACGAATACTCCAGGCGCAACCCTAAAATTTCTTTGCCCGATCTGATGCAAACCAGCGAAGCACAAAAAATATTTCGAGGATCTAAATACAATGCACTGATCGATAAATAATTCTGCCGGCTGCTTCTTTTTATTTTTTCTCTATTGTTCGTTGCCTAACATCTAATGTGTAACTTTCAATTCTAACGAAACCGGATTGCCATTATGAAACCACTCCTTCGCCTACAACTTTCATCTATGATGTTTTTAGAATTTTTTATATGGGGGGCCTGGTTTGTAACTATGGGCACGTACTTGACCAAGTCGCTGGGGGCAACAGACGCAGAGAACGGTATGGCGTACGGCACTCAATCGTTGGGGGCTATCATCGCTCCATTTATTGTGGGGCTCATTGCCGATCGTTTTTTTTCTGCCCAACGAATCATGGCGGTACTTCACTTAGCGGGAGGAGGGTTGATGTACTTTATTTCAAAGCAAAGCGACTTTGTTTCTTTTTACCCGTACTTATTGGCTTACATGGTGTTGTTTATGCCCACGCTGGCGTTGGCCAATTCGGTTTCTTTTCGGCAGTTAACCAACTCTGAAAAAGAATTTTCGAGCCTACGCGTTTGGGGAACCATCGGCTGGATAGCGGCCGGGCTCACCATTGGTTGGCTGTCTTGGGAAAAAAACAATTCGTTGGTTAACACGTTTCAGCTTGCATCTGTAACTTCATTTGCGCTTGGACTTTTATGTTTCTTTTTGCCGGATACTCCACCCGCTTCAAAAGGAAAAAAGATAGATATTGATGCCATCCTTGGCACTGATGCGCTGAGTTTGCTGAAAGACAAAAACTTTTTGATTTTCTTTGTTTCGTCCATGCTCATCTGTATACCGCTCGCATTTTACTATCAGGAAGCCAATAAATTTTTAAATGAAATCAATTTGTCTAATGCTGCCGCTAAGATGACGCTGGGGCAGGCATCGGAAACGTTGTTTATGATTTTGATGCCGTTTTTCTTTAGCCGATTCGGTATCAAAAAGATGTTGCTCATTGGCATGGGAGCGTGGGCGCTGCGTTATTTCCTTTTTAGTTTTGGTGATGCAACCGACTCAACGGTTTCTTTTTTGTATCTCGGAATACTCCTTCATGGTATTTGTTACGATTTCTTTTTTGTAACCGGCCAAATCTATACCGACAAGCGGGCAGGCGAAGAATACAAGTCGGCCGCACAAGGGTTGATTACCTTGGCCACTTATGGTGTGGGTATGTTTGTTGGTTTTTGGGTAGCTGGCCAGATCGTTGGAAATTACAAAACGGAGGCTAGCCACAACTGGCAAACGATTTGGATGATACCCACAGCCATAGCGGCAGCACTTGTGGTATTATTTTCTCTTTTCTTTAAAGAGGATACTGCGAGTGCCCGGAGCTGATTGGATTTATCATTTTAATGATATAATTTTGATACATGGCAATCATCAAACCAATTTCAGATTTAAGAAACAAATCAAATACCATATCGGAGTTGGCACACGAAACCCAAGAGCCCATTTACATTACAAAAAATGGCGAAGGAGATTTGGTTGTTTTGTCCATTCATGAATACCGGAAGATGCAGCAACGACTTGAGTTATTTGGCAAACTCTCGATAGCCCAGGCACAATTTGATGCCGGGAAAAAAGGGAAGACGTATCACGAAGTTTTGAAATCTGCCCGTAAAATAATCGATGAAAAGAAAATGCGAAGTTAGGCTTCTTCCACAGGCGGAGGAAGATTTAATAGAGATCATTGAATACATTACGGAAGACAAGCCTTCGGCTGCCGAAAAAATGTTAGATCGATTTGAAAAAGCCTTTCAAGCCCTTAGTGAAAACCCAATGGTCGGAAGAATGGCACGCGAACACCGATTGAAATTATTGCAATACCGTGTCTTGGTAGTGGAGCCATACCTGTTATTTTATCAGATAAAAAAGAAGTCCATTTTTATTTTTAGAATACTTCATGGCGCGAGAGATTATAGTAACATCGTTTAAAAAATATAAACCAATAGAAAATGATCAAAGAATATATCCAAACTCATCAACAACGTTTTCTCGATGAATTGTTTGACTTGCTGCGCATCCCTTCGGTGAGTGCCGATAGCCGCCACAAAAACGATGTGCGCAAGGCGGCTGAATACATTGTTGCTAAATTAAATGCAGCAGGTGCCGATCGTGTTGAATTGTGCGAAACCAAAGGACACCCGATTGTATTTGGGAAAAAAATAGTCGACCAATCTTTACCCACGGTTTTGGTCTATGGCCATTACGATGTTCAGCCGCCCGATCCGCTCGACTTGTGGAGTTCGCCTCCGTTTGAACCCGTAATTAAAGACGGGAAAATTTTTGCGCGCGGCTCGTGCGATGACAAAGGCCAGGTGTACATGCACATAAAGGCATTTGAAGCCATGATGAAACTGAACCAACTTTCGTGCAACATCAAGTTCATGATTGAAGGCGAAGAGGAAGTGGGCTCCGACAACCTCGGAACTTTTGTAAAGGAAAATAAAGATAAACTTAAAGCGGACGTCATATTGATTTCTGATACCGCCATGATTTCTTTAGAGCATCCATCCATTACGGTAGGCCTTCGAGGGCTAAGTTATCTTGAAGTGGAAGTAACAGGGCCAAACCGCGATCTGCATTCGGGTGTATATGGAGGCGCAGTGGCCAATCCAATCAATGTGCTCTCGCAAATGATTGCATCGCTACACGATGATACCGGACGAGTAACCATACCCGGATTTTACGATAGCGTGATTTCGCTGTCGGAAGACGAGCGTAAAAAATTAAACGAAGCTCCGTTTGATTTGAATGAATACAAAAAAGATTTAAACATTGATGACGTTCGTGGTGAAAAGGGCTACACTACGCTTGAACGAACGGGCATCCGGCCAACACTTGATGTAAACGGAATTTGGGGAGGCTACACGGGGGAAGGAGCAAAGACCGTGCTGCCATCGAAAGCTTCGGCTAAAATTTCGATGAGGCTTGTGCCCAATCAAGATAGCCGGGAGATCAGCGAGCTTTTCACCAAACATTTTTTATCTATTGCACCAAAATCGGTAAAGGTAAAAGTCACCCTTCATCATGGCGGCCAGCCGGCCGTAACACCAACAAACTCAAAAGCCTTCAAAGCCGCGAGCGATTCGTTTGTTGAAGTGTGGGGCAAAGCACCCATCCCCACGCGCGATGGTGGCAGCATTCCCATTGTTTCGCTTTTCAAAAAAGAGCTTGGCCTCGACACGGTACTTATGGGCTTTGGGCTCGACAGCGATGCCATCCATTCACCTAACGAACATTATGGTGTAAAGAATTTTTTAAGCGGTATCGAAACAATCGTTACGTTTTACAAACATTACAGTAAGCAATAACGATATGAAAAGAATACTGATTTTTTTTACGATCGCTCAAGCCGGATTGGTTGCTCAAGCACAACAAAAAGTAACCGGCCTCAGCGAAATGCGAGATGCGCTGGCTCAATATCAATCGGATAAAATAGGGCTCGCAAGAAAATATCAGGTTAAAGAATCGGATGAGTACTACAATCGGTACACGCTACTTTTCAACGATTGGCTAAAAAATCTAAAAGACTATCCGTTTGAAAAGTTCAGCCAAGACGGAAAAGTAGATTATGTTTTGTTGCGCACAGAAATAGAAAAAGACACCCACCAATTGCAACAAGAAAAAAGTGAATTCGAAAAAATCAAATCAACAATCCCGTATGCCGAAAAGGTGATGACACTCGTTCATCAGCGGAGAGTAGGGACACAGCTTGATGGCCAGAAAACATCAAAACTTTTTTCCGAACTGAAGAATGACGTACAATCACTTCGGAAAGAAATAGAAAAACAACCCAAGCTTTCCGAACAATTTTCTAAACGAGCAGTTGCCGCAGCGCAAGACTACCAAAAAGCCCTAAACGAATTATTCTTTTTTTACAACGATTACGATGCACAGTTTAGCTGGTGGGTAAGTATCGCACACAAAGAACTTGATTCAGCTTTTAGCCGACACATCCGTTTTTTAAAAACCTGGAAAACCGTAGACACTTCGAAGGACGATGGCAGCGGAATTTTTGGCAACCCAATCGGCCGTGATGAAATCATTAAGAGCTTAGGCTATGAATTTATTTCGTACACCCCCGAGCAATTGATTGAAGTAGCCAACAAAGAATTTGCCTGGTGCGAAAAAGAAATGCTCAAAGCCTCTCAAGCTATGGGTTTTGCGCAAGACTGGAAAGCTGCCCTTGAAAAAGTGAAGACCGATTATGTAGAACCCGGTAAACAACCTGAGCTCGTTCAATTTCTGGCAACTGAAGCGGTAGAGTATTTAGAGAAAAATGATTTGGTTACTGTTCCGGAAATAGCAAAAGAAGATTGGAGGATGCGCATGCTGAGCGCACAACGACAAAAATTTGCTCCCTTTTTTTTAGGAGGAGAGGATATTTTGATTGCGTTTCCCACATCGACTATGTCGTTTGAAGACCGGATGATGAGCATGCGGGGTAACAACAAGCATTTTGCCCGGGCCACCGTTTTTCATGAATTGATACCCGGTCATCATTTGCAAGGATTTATGAACGACCGCTATAACACGCAACGACAAATGTTTTATACTCCATTTTGGATGGAGGGATGGGCTCTGTATTGGGAAATGATTTTGTGGGATAAGGGTTTCCCTAAATCTCCTGAAAATAAAGTAGGCATGTTATTCTGGCGTATGCACCGGTGCGCACGTATTATTTTTTCGCTCAATTACCACATGAGCAAGTGGACTCCTCAACAGTGTATCGATTTTTTGGTTGATAAAGTGGGTCACGAGCGGGCCAATGCCGAAGCCGAAGTGCGCAGGTCTTTTACAGGCGGTTACGGGCCATTGTATCAACTAGCGTATATGATTGGCGCTAAAGAATTTTATGCGCTAAGACAAGAGCTTGTAGCCACCGGAAAAATGAAAGAAAAAGATTTTCACGACACCATTTTGCAGAGTGGCCCAATGCCTGTTGAAATGGTACGGGCGTTGCTCACCAACCAAAACCTAACCAGAGATTTTAAAACTTGGTGGAAGTTTGGTTATTAACTTTCTCGTTGCTGAAACCCTAATTTTGGCTTGTGCGAAATTTCTTTAATTTCAAATTCTTTTACATCTTCCAAAATAACGGTATCCAGTAAAGCCTGAGTGCGTTCGTCTTTTTTCATGGAAGCAAGCCGCAGGTTTTGATTTTTCACCGATTCGCCAACCACCTGGCGCACGGTGCGGGCGTTGCCAAAATGCTGGTCGCGCTGTCCGAACAAGAAATTAAAATAATTTTTTAAGTGCGATGCCGCAGCTTCATCGGGCTTCACACTTTCTTTTTGAAAATGAGCAAGCGCAATGGTGTACATCTCTTCGGCCGAATAATCTTTAAATTGAAAATACTTATCGAAACGCGATCTTAACCCCGGGTTCGACTCGATAAACTCGCTCATGTTTTCGGTATAGCCGGCCACTATCACGCCAAATTTGCCCCGCATGTCTTCCATTCGTTTTAAGATGATCTGTACGGCCTCGCCACCGAAATCGTATTGAGAACCTTTACCCGTTGCAAGCGCATAAGCTTCATCAATAAATAAAATGCCACCCATGGCTTCGTTTATTTTTTCTCCTGTTTTGATAGCCGTTTGACCAACATAGCCCGCCACCAAGCCTTCGCGGTCTACTTCCACCAAATGGCCGCGCTCTAAAATACCGAGCCCTTTGTAGATTTTTGAAAGGATGCGCGCCACGGTAGTTTTGCCTGTGCCCGGGTTGCCGGTGAACACCGTATGCAAAGAGAACTTGTTGAGAATGTCTTTTCCGGTTTCCTGATAAAAGCGAACCAGCTTCACCATTTCGTTCACCTCCTTCTTGATGTTGTCGAGCCCCGTAAGAGCATTTAATTCAGCCATACTTTCAAACAGCAGATCATCAGAAGTTTTGGCCTCGGGCGCTTGCCCGGCCGTAACCCCGGTTGCTTTGAAGCCCGCATTGGCATCGGTCAGCACCGCAGCATCGCCTTCTTCAAAATTCTCGCCTACCAAAAAGGGAACGGTTGAAATCAAACTGTCGAGGAAAATAACTTCCATAGTATACGAATCGCTTTTCCATCGGCCGGGCTCATTACCACCCCAGCCCGCAAAAACGGTGTACGTTTTATCTGCGGTGTTGGCAGCCACATTGGTGAGGTATGCATTGCTGCCTTTCAACTGGCCAGCCTTATCGTAAAAATTAAAAAAAATTTCTGCGTTGTAATCTTTAGGTGATTTGTTTTTGAATGTAAACTCACCCCAAACAAAACGCGTATCTTTTTGGCTGAATTTTTTCAGGTATTTTTTTTGAGGCAAGGTTGATGCTTGCCCGTCACCTTCAAATACTTTGATGGAGACAATGTCGAAAAAAAGATTTTCTCCTGGTTTTGACAAGCCTACATCTTCAATAAAAAATTTTGATTCGCCCACTTTAACCTCATCAATATAAGCCTCCCAAATGTAATCGCCCTTTAGCCAGTATGCACCAAGAGCCGCATTTCCCCACGAATAGCGGAAGTAAACTATGTTTTCGTCTTTTAAAATCTTTCGTTTCTGTTCGTGGTTACAGAGTTCATTTTTCTGACTCCCGTTTACATGAAAACATTTTAGCCGCACGGAGGCCTCCCATTCGTCTTCATCAAAAAGTTTATTATAGAATGAAAACTCAACCCGGATATACGAGGTTTCGTACCGGTCGTACACCTTGCGGTATTTTTTGGTGGCGTCTGCCATCCATTCGTCAGACGAGTGGACTTTTACATCACGATATTTGTATTTGATCGCCATTTGTTTTTCATTGTTGTTCGTGCTCATAGCATAGCATTGACCGAACAAGTTAAGAAACTGTTACGAAAATAAATTGCAAAATTTCAGAGCTTTTATGCTACCGCCTGTAAAAAATTGATAGCCAATTTTTTTTATGTCTCGTTGGTTCTTTTTTACGTTACTTTGCTGAGATGCAACATTTAATTTTTGAGTCGAGCCCAGTATTTATTGTCCCGTGCATTTTAGCCGGAATCGGCTATGCTTGGTTGTTGTACAAGATAAAACACCCGTGGTCCGACAGACTTAATAATTGGTTGTTTTTGATGAGAACTATAGTTGTTGCTTTACTTTCGTTTTTGCTTGTTGGCCCTATCTTAAAACTAACCCATCAAATTTCTGAAAAACCGGAAGTTGTTTTATTGATTGATAATTCGGCTTCTCTCAAAGGAATGGTTGACTCATCTCAATTTCAAAATCACCTGAATGAAGTTAAAGCACAGTTGAAAAAAAGTGGATTCGATGTTATGGATAGAGGTTTGAATGGGGGGGGAATAAAAAAACTCGAGTGGAATCAACGATCATCGGATTTAACAGGAGCCCTCAAACAGATAGTAGCCGATCGGGAAGGAAAAAACCTTTCGTCTATTATTTTATTTTCAGACGGGATTTACAACTCCGGAACATCTCCGGTCTACACATCATGGCCGGTTCCCATACATACCGTTGGCATTGGCGACACGATTGAGCATCCGGATTTGATTCTAAAAAATGTGGCGTACAATAAAATTGCTTACCAAGGCAATCGGTTTCCGGTTAAGGCGGAAGTAGTAGCGCAAAAATTGCCCAACACCATTGTAAAAGTAACTGTTTACAAGAATGGCACTCTGGCCGGAACTCAGTCTAAAGAAACCGGAAATAAAACGTTACTTGATTTTGATTTTTTGATAGATGCTGCCGAAAAAGGAATGAACCGAATTGATGTGGTGGTGGCGCCAACAGGTCGGTCGGAGCGTAACCTTCAAAATAATTCGGCAAGCACCTTCGTTGATGTGGTGGATGGTAGAAAAAAAATTTTATTGATAGCCCCCGCACCGCATCCCGATATAAAGGCGCTTCGTGCGGTGGTTGAAAAAAACCCGAATTACGAATTGATGGTGCACATCCCGGGCATTACAAAAACAGATTCAAAATATTTAACACCCGGCCAAACGGAGCTGATCATTTTTCATCAGCCTTTTGATGCCGATATGAAAACCACACCACTATATACAACCTTCAGTAAAAGCAAGACTTCCCTTTTACTGATACTTGGGGGCAGTACAAATTTAAGAGTATTAGCCGCCAATGGTGTTCCGCTTAAATTTGAGAATACGATCCAAAAAGATAAAGCATCTCCGATTGCAAATACATCGTTTCACGATTTTGATTTTTCCGAAACCAATTTTTCTTTTTCAAAATTTCCGCCTCTGCAAGTTCCTTTTGGTAAAATCACCTTTCCGCCCCAAGCGCGCGTGTTGCTGAATCAACGGATTGGGAGCGTTGCCACCGATCGGCCCATGTTGCTGGCGTGGGACGAAGGCAACAGGAAAACGGCTGCTTTCATTGGCGATGGCTTGTGGCAATGGCGCATGGAAGAATTCTATTCCACCGAAAAAACAGAATTGTTTGACGACACTTTTTCAAAACTGATACAATACCTGAGCTCGCTAGAAGACAAACGAAAGTTTAAATTCTTCCCCGAGAAAAACGAGTTCACCGATGCCACACCACCCGTTTTTACCGGACAGGTGTACAATGATTTATACGAAAAAATTTATGGCAACAAGATCGACATTGAACTAAAAGACGAAGAGGAAAAAACAACGAGATATAGTTACACGTTGAGCCCCGGAGCAGAGCGTTACCGATTGGGCAGCTTAAAAGCCGGGAGCTACCACTACACGGCATCCACAATAGTTAATGATAAAAAAGAAACAGTTTCGGGGCAATTTCTTGTGGCGCAACAAAATATCGAACCACAAAATTTAGTTGCCGATTTCGGGCTGCTAAGGAAGCTTTCTGCGGGTACGGGAGGGAAGTTTTATAGCTTAGACGATTTTGGCAAACTAATTTCTGATTTCCAGCGAGCCGAGGCCAAGACTATTGTACACTCGGAAGACACACTCAACCCGTTGATTCACCTCAAATTGTTTTTCTTTTTGCTGTTGTTCCTCATCAGCGCAGAGTGGTTTGTTCGAAAATATTCGGGTGGCTATTGATTATTTTCACTGCACACTAAAATTTGAGCGAAAAGAATCGGTTGTCAACGCGCACCAACGGAAAGCTTTTTGGCAAGTCTTCTTTTTGGATTTCGGTGAATGAATTTTTTATGTAAAACCGATGTGCCGCATGCATCGAATCGATGGTGCCTAGATAAATTTCTTTTACGTTTTTTTTTGTGCACCATGCAATTAATTCATCCATGAGCAACTGGGCAACACCGGCATCTTTTCCGCGGTGCTTAGGATGAACAAACATTTTTCGCAAAGCCGACTGCCAGTTGCCAAAATCGATCAACGCAATAGTGCCAACAACATTTTTACCACTTAGTGCCACCCAGAAATTACCGTACCCTTTTTGATAAACTGAACCAATGGTTTTTAAATCGGGTTGGTCGTCAAGGGTAATGGGCAGGTTAAATTCTTTTTGCTGTATGGGCAAAATCAGATCAATGACCTGCTGTTGATATTGAAGTGCAAATTCAACGATTGCGTATTTCATAAAACAAGATTATAGCAGTTACACAAACCGTTCAAAACATTGTAGGTCTGTCCAAAGGACTCTGACTCAACCTGACAGCTAAACTGTATTGTGCGTAACATCAGTTAATATACATTTTTACCGATGTTTTTTTTGAAATATAACTGCTTCTGTTAAAGAATTGTTTCAACTTTGAGAAACAAATTTTCGATAGTGAAAAAACTTACACATATAGCCGTGTGCGGTAATATAGGGTCTGGAAAAACAACACTGGTTGAACGCCTCTCCAAACACTACGGATGGTTGCCGTTGTACGAGTCGGTGGAGCACAATCCGTACTTGCGCGATTTTTATGAAGACATGCAACGCTGGGCGTTTCACCTGCAAATCTATTTTTTAAACAGCCGCTTCAATCAGGTGCGCAATATTCGCGAAAGCGAAAAAACAATTATTCAAGATCGCACCATTTATGAAGACGCCTATATTTTCGCAGCGAATCTTCATAAGAGCGGGTTCATCAATGAGCGAGACTACCAAAGCTATCTCGACCTTTTTCATTCGATGATTAATTTTGTTCAACCGCCCGATCTGCTCATCTATTTAAAAGCAGACATACCCAAGCTGGTACAGCAAATACAATTGCGCAATCGCGATTTTGAATACAACATCAAACTAGAGTATTTAAAAAAACTGAACGAGCACTACGAGCAGTGGATTGGCTCGTATCGTCAAGGCAAGTTGCTGACCATTGATATGAACGACCTCGACTTTGTAAAAAACATCGAAGACTTTTCGCTTATCGTTGGCAAGATTGATCTTGAATTGAACAGTTTGTTTAGTTGATTACTGCCCTACCATAAAGATCGCGTTAGCAAAAAGCATTTTGCCGTTTTCCCAAAAGCAACGAAAGAGGGGGTTGTCGACCAGATAAACTACCTGGCCTTTCCCTTTGTCTTCCACCCCAAATACCAACGTGTTTTCGAGCTTGCCGTTGATTTGGCTTCCTGCAAAACCCGATATGGGTTTTTGTTTTCCTTTGAGTGCGCCCACATTCCAGCCGTGTTCAAGATAAGAATAGTGGAGTTCGCCAGTGCGGAGCGAATAGTAGAAGTCATCAAGGCCAAATGCGAGCGGGTGCGATTTGTCGAGGGTTACTTTGTAGATCGCACCCGAAATGCTATTGCTAAGTTCTTTTCGTTCAGCCTCTGCGTATTTAACCGGCCCTTCTTTTTCTTTTTGCTCTTTGTCATTCTTTTCCGATTTTTTCTTGGCCTCCTCGTCTGCAAATTCTTTTAATCCAAAACCCTTTTTATCGGCAAACGAAGACGTGGAACTGCCAATTAAAATAATCTTTCCACCCGTGGCCACCCATCGGTCGAGCACCGTAAGCTGCGACTCGTCAAATAGTTTGTAACGGCCTTCGGGTACAACAAGCACTGTGTATTTAGACCAATCTATACCTTTGACCTGGCGCGTATCGATCATCGTTACCGGAAAATGAATTTGTTGTTCAAAGAAGTGCCACACTTCGCCCACATTTAAAGAAGACGTCTGATCGCCCGCCAGTAACGCCACTTTAGGTTTCTTTAAAAAACTCACATCGTCCGATCCAAAATCAAAACCCTTATCCACAAACCCGGTTAAGGAAGGGTATATTTTTCGGTTTAAGTTTTTGGCAATAGCTTGAATAACCTTATCGAAATCGGAAGTCTTTTCATTATTTCTGCGGGTGATGATTAGCGTGCCGGGGTCAAAGGTTTGCTTGTTGAGTGTAAAATGTTTTTTAGCAGAACGAACTTTTAAACCTTTCTTCAGGAGAGCTGCCAATAGTTCGGCATCGGTTAGGCTTTGATACTTGAAAATGTAGGCATAAGGTTTTTCCGGAAGACTTTCTGCGGTTAGAGTTTTAGGTTGATATTTTTTGGAGACACCTATTTTTTCAGAAAGCGCAAAAGCTTTTAGTCCATAACTGTAAAACAAATTCCACGCAGTAATATCATACGTGAGTGAATCGGAGAGTTTGTTTTGAGGTTCGAAAACCGTAGTGATGAATCGGCCTTTGGGTTGGTCAATGTTAAATACAATGTCGTCTGTGGTTAGGTTGAAATTATTTATGGATTGTGTGGCGAAATCAAAACCGCGCGCGGGCTTGCCGGCAGACGAATGGCCAAACTGAATTCCCTGAAGGGTCATCCAGTCGGTTATTCTTTTTATTTTGTCGGGGTTATTATCGGCTTTGATTACGTACGTTTTGTAGGGCGCGGAAAGATTGGTAGCGTTTTCTTTGAAATATTTTTCGAACTCATCGTTCAATTTCGAAGCATTCATCGAAGAGATTTCAATGGTGCTCATACCCGTGGTGTAGTGATGCGTAAGCCGGTCTTTCAGCGAGAGCGAGTCGCCTTCGTCTGTGGTAACGATCATGCCGGAGCCGCCTTGTTCGTACGTCATACCGATGGCACCGTTGTAAATGGGATACGTGTCTCCGTAGCTCGGATAAAACAAATCAAATTTTTCTTTGGTAAAATAGAGCCAGCCTTGCTCATCAAAATACTTAGCGTTGTTTTTGCCAATGGTTGTTTGAAACTCGCGCTGCCACGCACTGATGACTTCGTGAAACGGTTCGGCTGCCGGTGCGAAATAATACGGTGAGTTATAGCCTTGCTCGTGAAAGTCTACGTGCACCTGTGGCATCCATTGGTTGTAAATTTTTATCCGCGCTTGCGATTCCGCTTGGGTAGTCCAGGCCCAATCGCGGTTCAGGTCGAACATATAATGGTTGGCTCTTCCGCTGGGCCAGCCTTCGTGGTGTTCGCGCGCCTGTGGGTCGGCATTAGGAGGGTTATTACCAACCTGATTGATGAAGTTGGCGTAACGGTCGCGGCCATCGGGGTTCATGCACGGGTCTATGATTACCACGGTGTTTTTCAACCACTCTTTTGTTTTAGTGTTCTGCGGATTTACCAGTTCATAAATTGTTTTCATTGAGGCTTCCATCGAGTTGGCCTCGTTGCCGTGCACGTTGTAGCTCAGCCAAACAATGGCAACTTTGGTTGACGGAGTTCCCGCAAGCACCCCGGCTCTTTTAAGATTGTCGAGGCGAATGGTTTCTACGTTTTTCAGATTATCGGCAGATGAAAGGATAGCATAAATTAAAGGGCGGTGCTCGTAGGTTTCGCCATATTGTTGCACCAACACTTGGGTTGGAGCCGCAGCGGCTATGTGTTTAAAATACTCCACCATACGATAATGGTACGTAAACCGATCGCCCAGTTCGTAGCCTAAAAATTCGGCAGGCGACTGAAGTTTGGTTTGCGCGAAACCAAACACGGTAATGAAAATAAAAAGCGAGGATAGAATTTTTTTCATAGCAATTCGTAAAACTTAAAGGTAGAGAATTTTGCTAAAGAAGAACCCCGCTTATTCTTTGATCGACAATTCGGTCTTATTTTTCTTTCGGTGTTTCCATTCTTTATAGATGGTGCCGATCTGTACTTTTACACCAATGTTGTAGTATTCGCCATTGAATCGGCTGTCGAAGCTGGTAGCCCGGTATTTTGACGAATAGTTTTGCGCCAATGTTTGCCGGTAGCCGATGGTGCCTTCCAGGTAAACCCAACGATGTGGTTTAATAAGCAAATCCAATCCAACCTGCCCCGGTAAGAAACTTCCGCTTGTAGTGCCCGGCTTCAGACCTGCTCCCAACGAACTGAAATCGTTGCCCGACACATCGTATAGTTTTTCAGAGAAATTTCCATAACCAACTTCTATCGGAAGCGCAAACTCTACCAGCCGACTTACATAAAAACTGTACATAAACCCAAGAGACGCAAACCATAGATCCAGTTGCTGCGAGCCCGAGATAAAGGAATTTAGTTTGCCTGCATCTACCAGCTTTTGCAGAGAAGTAACCGGCACCGGAACACCCTTTGAGCCGACAATTACCCGGCCTTCCTTGGCGGCTCCATCGGCTGCTGTGTAAATGCCGAGAAGTTTATTGTTGAAGTTCTGATTGATCCAATAATATCCCGCCCCCATTCTAAATCTTTCGTGCACTACAACGCCCAGGTTTAACCCGTAAACGTTAATGGGGAAATCTTTTACAAACGAATTGCGCGTGTCAATCTGAAAATCGATTTTCTTTGATTTGGCCACGTGCTTGATGGAAATGGGGGCGAAGTAATAGCCCAGATTTTTCTTAACCACCGCATCTTTTTTTAGAATGCGGGTAGTGTCTTGACCCTGTGCATGGCATAAGGTTATGGCAGTACATAGGAAAAGCCAGAGTTTCATAACGTGGATCTATAGATGGCATGAAATTTCGCAAAAACTATTCGTTTGTATTGCGCAAAAGTTTTGATAATTTTAGTTATTACCTCAAACATTTTACTAAACCAAACCTTTTAACTATGGAAAATGTGGACTACTCCGATAATGGAGGGCTCTTAGCAGTACTGGGAGCTTTTGGATTTATTTGGCTCATATTTGCAGTTTTGATGATTGTTAGCTTTTGGAAAATTTTTTCCAAAGCAGGTAAACCAGGCTGGGCAGCAATTATTCCCATTTACAATTTAATTGTCTGGCTGGAGATTGTAAATAAACCCGTTTGGTGGATAATCTTATTGTTGATTCCAATTGTAAACTTTGTAATCCTTATCATTCTTGTTCACCGATTGTCACTTTCATTCGGACAAGGCATAGGCTTTACTTTGTTGCTGATTTTTGTGGGTATTGTAGGGTATCCCTTGTTGGCTTTTGGCGATTACAAATATGTAGGCCCATTGAAAGATTAAACGATAACTATGAATACAAACTATGCAGGCTTCTGGCAACGATTTCTTGCACTAATCATTGATGCAATTATTATCGGAATCGTTCGCTCGGTGATTGTGGTTCCCATTTTGGTGGCTACCGGTTTAAGTATTGCCTCTGAGGCTCAATCGTATGATTCGGACGACCCTTCATCGATGCTCCCGATCCTCGGCACTATTGCTGCCATGGCGGGAATAACCATGTTGATCTCTACGGTTATTTGGGTACTTTATTATTCACTGATGGAATCCTCAAAATATCAGGCTACCGTGGGTAAGTTGGCGTTGGGGATAATTGTTACGGATGCTTCGGGCAATAAGCTTGATCTTTCGAAAGCTTTGATAAGAAACATTTGCAAAATAATTTCAAGTATGATCTTATGTATTGGTTTTATCATGGCTGCTTTTACCGAAAAGAAGCAAGCGCTGCACGATATGATTGCCAGTACGTTGGTGGTGAAAAAGTAACGGCTACCAAAATAAAAATGAGAAAGCTGATCAAAATTCTTGATCGGCTTTCTTTTTTCAGCCATCTGTGAGGCTAAATCCGAAAAACTTTTTTCAACGGATCTACATAATCCAGTTTCTCCCACGGAAACAACTCTACTTTCACTTTCTTCTCGTTCTTCTGTCCCTTGTTAAAGATCTTCTCTACTACTTTAGATTCGCGGCCCATGTGGCCGTAGGCAGCCGTTTCCGAATAGATTGGGGTGCGCAGGTTGAAACGTTCTTCTATGAAGTAGGGGCGCATGTCAAAAACCTTTTCTATCTTCTTAGCGATTTCGCCATCGTTCATTTTCACTTTTGAAGTACCGTAGGTATTTACATATAAGCCCACGGGTTTAGCTACGCCAATGGCATACGCTACCTGCACCAACACTTCATCGCAAATGCCCGCAGCCACCATATTTTTTGCAATGTGCCGTGTGGCATACGCTGCCGAGCGATCTACTTTGCTTGGGTCTTTGCCGGAAAAGGCTCCACCACCGTGTGCGCCCTTGCCACCGTACGTGTCTACAATAATCTTTCGGCCTGTTAACCCGGTATCACCGTGAGGCCCGCCAATCACAAACTTGCCCGTAGGGTTCACGTGGTATTTGATATCGGAACCAAACAATTTCTGTACCCGCTTGGGTAATTTCTTCATTACGCGCGGCACCAAAATAGAAATCACATCTTCTTTTATTTTTTTCAGCATGGCAGCATCTTTATCGAAGTCATCGTGCTGAGTTGAAATAACAATGGCATCGATGCGTTGGGGCTTGTTGTCGTCACTGTACTCAATCGTTACTTGCGATTTTGCATCGGGGCGCAAATACGTCATGGTTTTTCCTTCTCTGCGGATCACCGAAAGCTCGCGCAACAACAAGTGAGCTAACTCCAAAGGCAAGGGCATGTAATTGTCGGTTTCGTTGGTGGCGTACCCAAACATCATACCCTGGTCGCCCGCACCCTGGTCTTCTTTCTTTTTGCGCTCGACCCCCTGGTTGATGTCGGAAGATTGTTCATGAATCGCAGAGAAGATACCGCAACTGTTGGCTTCAAACATATATTCGCTTCGGGTATAGCCAATTTTTTTAATCACCTCACGGGCAATGTCTTGCACATCGAGGTAGGCTTCCGATTTCACCTCACCGGCCAACACCACCTGGCCTGTGGTTACCAACGTTTCGCAGGCTACTTTTGAGTTGGCATCGTAGGCCAAAAAATAATCGATGAGCGCATCAGAGATTTGGTCGGCTACTTTGTCGGGGTGGCCTTCAGAAACAGACTCGGATGTGAATAAATAAGGCATAGGCTAAAAATTACGAATTACGAATTTAGAATTACGAGTTTTAATCCAAACCATTCGGCTTAGAAGCGGCAAAAATAGTATTTATTTAACATTTATGTTGCGTAATTTTTAAACCTACTGATTGAGTAGAATTCTAAGCTAAAAACAAAAAAACAGCGGGTACTTTGGGCAAATTCGGAACATTCTTTTTCCAATCGGCAACCGCTTTGGTTTTGATAAATTCGTTTTCCCCGGTGAGGTCGAGTGCAAGGCATAACTGCGTAGTGGCGTGCAGCGAATCCAACAGATGTTTTAAAATTTGATTGTTGCGGTAGGGCGTTTCGATTAAGATTTGAGTTTGCCTTTTTTGGGTAGATTCTTTTTCGAGTTGTTTTATTTTTTGAGCGCACTCTTTGGCATCGATAGGAAGGTAGCCGTGAAAAGCAAATTGCTGGCCGTTAAGCCCCGATGCCATCAGGGCAAGTATAATGGAAGATGGCCCAACCAACGGAATTACCGGAATATTTTTCTGATGAGCATAAGCTACAGCCAGCGCGCCCGGATCGGCAACACCGGGGCAACCCGATTCTGAAAGAACGCCAAGAGGATGCCCCGAAAACACAGGCTTGAAAAGTTCGGGTAACTCATTCTCTGGGGTGTCCTTGTTCAGCACAGAGAAATTCAACTCCTCTATGCTTGCAAAAATTTTTAAGCCGCTCAAATACCTGCGTGCCGTGCGCACATCTTCAACTAAAAAATGTTGAATAGATTTGAGCGTTTCGAAAACAATAGGCGGAATGGTTTTAGTTTCAGATCCATCGGCAATGATGGTGGGTATCAGAAAAAGTTTGCCCGTGCTCACTTCAGAAACTCGAAAACGGTTTTAGCAAAAGCCTGTGCGTTTTCTGCCTGCACCCAATGGCCAGTATCGAGTGTGGTAAATTGAGCCCGGGGAAATAGTTTCCGGATCAAGCCGTCATCGCCTTCGCTAAAATAATTCGACTTTTTCCCGTTGATGAAAAGAGAATCGCCATCAAACGTTCCGTTGTATTGCATGCCGGCACCAATTTCTTCCAAATGTGCATAGAGCGCTTGTAAGTTGAACCGCCAAAAAAATTTTCCTTGGTCATCGCGCCCCAGGTTTTTTAAAAGAAACTGCCGTACGGCTACATCGGGCTCGTAGCCCGACAAGATTACATCGGCCTCCGACCGCGAAGCGATTTCATCCAGCGGTATCGATTTCATGCCTTCAATCAGCCGATCGTGGTGTACTTTGTAATATTTGGGCACAATATCAACCACAATTAACCGATCTACCAGACTAGGGTTTTTAACTGCGAAATTCATCACGGTTTTACCACCCATGGAGTGGCCGATAAGATGCGCACGTTCGATTTTATTTTGTTTAAAAAAATCTTCAAGGTCTTCGGTCAAAACCTGGTAATCCATTTCATCGCGGTGGGGCGATTGTCCGTGGTTTCGCTGGTCAACGAGGTATACGGAAAATTTTTCTGAAAAAACTTTCCCGAGCGAGTGCCAGTTATCGGACGACCCAAAAAGCCCGTGTAGAATTACAAGCGGCTTGCCTTGCCCGTATTGACGGAAGAAGAGATTCATAGCAGAAAGATACTATGGGTTATGTAATAATGAATCACTCTTTGATTTTAAAATGACTAATTTTATAGAAAAATCGTAATAATGAAAACGGTGGAACTGAGAACCAGCATTCATAAGATTGTAGATTCAATTGAAAGTGAGCAATTATTAAAAACCATTTATGATTTTTTAAAAGTAAGGGAGAAATCCTCTTCGAGGCGTGTATGGGATTTTTTAACAGAAGAACAAAAAAATGAAGTGATTTCAGCTTTTGATGAATCTGAAGACGAAAATAACCTTGTCGACCCCAAAACTGTTTTTCAAAAAGATTGATGAGGGTTTTCTTAACCAATCGAGGAGCTCTTTGATACAAGACGTCATCCGGAGAAAAAACCAACCTAAACTTAATTTTTTTTACCAAATGGAATTAGTTAACGGAACGTATGCGTTGCAGAGCATTGATGTGAAGTCGTTGGCCGGAGAATACGGCACTCCTCTTTATGTGTACGATGGCGAGAAAATAGTTGCCCAACTTCAACACTTGAAGAACGCTTTTTCGCAAAACACCCTGAAGGTTAAGTATGCCATGAAAGCGCTCAGCAACATTTCCATTTTAAAATTGCTGAAGAAGCAAGGCTCTGGCATTGATGCCGTTTCTATTTACGAAGCACACCTGGCACTACGCGCAGGATTTAAACCCGAAGATATTCAGTTCACACCCAATGGGGTTGACTTTAGTGAGATTACAGCCGGTGTTGAACTCGGTCTTTGCATCAACCTGGATAATCTTTCGGCTCTTGAAAAATTCGGAAAAAAATACGGGAACACTTATCCGTGTGGCCTTCGGCTTAACCCGCACATTATGGCAGGCGGAAACCTAAAAATTTCTACCGGGCATGCTGCTTCCAAATTTGGTATTTCGGTACATCAGTTGCCGCAAATCATTCAACTGATGAATCAATACAACATCAACATCAACGGACTGCACATGCACACCGGCTCGGAGATTACCGACACGGATGTGTATTTAAAAATGGCCAATTTATTTTTTGATACTGCAGTACATTTTACCGAGTTGAAGTTCATCGACTTTGGCAGCGGATTTAAGGTAGCCTACAAAGAGGGCGATCGCATTACAAACGTAGATGAGTTGGGCTTGCAACTGGGCAGAGCCTTCCGCGATTTTTGCAAAAAGTATGGAAGAATGCTGGAGTTGTGGATTGAGCCCGGAAAATACCTCGTGAGCGAAGCCGGCTATCTATTGGCGAACGTCAACGTGGTGAAAGCAACGCCCTCGGTAACTTTTGTGGGCGTGGACACCGGGCTAAACCACCTTATCCGCCCCATGATGTACGATGCGTATCATGAGATTGTAAATGTTTCGAACCCTAACGGAGAAAAAAAGATTTATACCGTGGTCGGAAATATTTGCGAAACCGATACGATTGGAACAGACCGGAAATTGAATGAAGTGCGCGAAGGCGATCTGCTCGCCATAAAAAATGCAGGAGCCTACGGCTACTCGATGGCCTCCAACTACAATTCGCGCTTGCGGCCGGCCGAAGTTTTAATTTGGAACGGCAAAGCACAACTCATCCGCAAACGAGAGACCCTGGAAGATTTATTGAACAATCAGGTTGAAGTAGAGATTTGAAAATTTAGGTTGGAACTCACGGAGTTTACCTAAGTGCGATTCTGGCTTTTTGGAAGTCCGTCTTCGACAAGCTCAGACTGAAATTTATACTTTTTTATGGAACCATTACTCTTAGCTTGTCGAAGGGAATGTCACCCTGAGCTTGTCGAAGGGTTATCAGTGCGATACTATTTTTTCGTAGCCTGTCATGCTGAGCTTGTCGAAGCACGACATGATTTTATTTTTTAGAGGCAGTCTTCGACAGGCTCAGACTGACAATGAACCCCGAACAGAATATAATATTATTTTACCTTTGAGAATGTCCTTCAACAGAAATTATTTTGTTTACATCGTGGAGTGCTCGGATGGCCTGTACTATACCGGAGTAACAAATGATTTGGACAGGCGAATATCAGAACACAATGAGGGCATTCACCCGAAAAGCTTTACTTTCAAGAGAAGACCCGTAAAACTAAAATACTGGCTTCGTTTTAGCGATGTCAATCAGGCTATTGATTGGGAAAAACAACTGAAAGGCTGGGGAAGAAAAAAGAAAGAAGCCCTGTTTAAAGAAGATTGGGAGTCAATCAAAAAATTGGCAAGGAGTAAAGGGAGTCAGTCTTCGACAGGCTCAGACTGACAATGCTAATTTCTGATAAGACAATAAATGAAAAATGTCATGCTGAGCTTGTCGAAGCACGACTTGATTTTATTTTTTAGAAGTCTGTCTTCGACAGGCTCAGACTGACAAGATCAAATAGTGTCACCCTGAGCTTGTCGAAGGGTGGTGGTTATTTTAATCTCGCCTTAAAAAAAGCAATCGAATTTTTATACGCATCGGCCGCGGCTTCTTTGTTGTGTTTCGGGTTGCTGGGGTTGGCAAAAGCGTGGTCGGCATCGTACGATTTTACCGTCAGTTTTTTTCCAACGGCTTTCATATTCGCTTCAAATTTTGAGGTTACATCTTTATTGATCCATTGATCTTGTGTGGCAAAGATGTCGAGCACATCGCAATTCAATCCTTTCAGCCGATCGAGGTTCTCTTCGGGCATTCCATAATAAATAACACAAGCCACAGCTTGGCTTCCGGCCGTAAGCGCAGCCTGCATGGACTGACCCCCGCCAAAACACCAGCCAATCGTTCCTATTTTAGCTTTGCTGCCCACGTAAGCCATTGCTCCTTTTACAATAGCAGTACCACGTTCTTGCTTAAACTCTTGCATGTATTTGCCCGCGTCTTTACCGTTGGTGGCCACTTTGCCATCGTACATATCGAGCGCCAGTACATTAACATTCCCTAAATCGTTGTATATAGTTTCGGCTTCGCGCTTGATGTTGTCGTTCAGTCCCCACCACTCCTGAAAAACAAAAACCCAGTTGTCCGATTTTTTCTTGGATTCAATTAAATAAGCATTTGCTTCTGCCGCATCGGTTTTTATTTTTATCATCCGGCCACCGGCTTCGCTTACGTGCGTGTAAAAAAGAGGTTGAGGATGAGCGCTGTTAAATTTTTTGTTGGACGCAAAGAGGGCAAACTTCTCGGTAGAAGGAGTGTGACAAACCGTTGGTTCGGACTGAGCCATTATTTTCGAGCAGACGAAAATCAATGCGAGCAATGAAATTACTTTTGCCATAAGAGTTTGATTTAATTATGAAAATACTTGATCTACCAATGTACAATCAATTTTGTAATTGTCCACGCATAATTCTGTCGTAAGTGATGAAATCCGTATTTACCGGCTCAAATCCATTTTGACGCAGGAGCAACGCTACCTGAGCCCGGTGATAACTGGCGTGATTGGCCGTATGGATGATGATGGACTCCATATTATTGGTGAACGGATCGCCTGCGTAATTGGTATAATTTAATTCACGATCAAAAACTTCCGTGGCTTCGATGAACTCCAACCACTGCCGATCAATGTTATTAAACATTTCTTCCAACTCGCTTAGTGTGTACGTGCTCCACAATTTTACGTCAGGTTTGGGCAACGATTTCACCCGGTGCAGCCACAGCATTTCGGCAGCGGCCACATGCCCCATCAATGAAAAAATTTTTTTGTTAACCACATTCTGCTTGTTAAGTGCAAAAAGTACCTGGCGGTTTGCCCAGGCGTTGTATTGAAACAGTTTTAAAAAATATTTTTTCATGAAGACAGGCGTAAAATTACAAAATGCACTAACGGGGTTTTAAGTTATCGGTTTATGATTTTGCAAAAATATCAGCAAATTGATTTGATAATGTTGAGCGGTTGTATTTTTCTTCTGCTAATTTTCGTGCAGCTTGTTGATACGGCCTCAAGTTAAAACGAGATGAGAGAAACGGTTCTATTTTTTTTACGAAGTCTGTAGGCTGATTGGGGTTAACCGAGAAACCGCAATTATTTTTTTCAATTTCGTCTTTAATCCATCCACCAAAATTGGTTACAATAAGTTTGCCTGCTGCCAGGGCATCGAAATATTTGTTGGGCGAACCGGTTTCCAGAATTGGAACATTCTTATAACAAATGAAAGCGACATCGGTTACGTTCAATATTCCACGTACGGTATTCCTATTCACTGCTCCTGTAAAAATTAGGTTGGTCAGGTTTAATTTTTCGGCTGATGATTTTAAGTGTTCAAATAGGGCACCCTGCCCGCATAGTATAAACTGAACAGCCAAATTTGCTTTACGCGAAGCATGGGCACACTCGATGAAATAGTCCAAACCGTTGGCCACGCCCAAAGCACCAACGTAAGAAACTACCAGCTTGTTTTCGGTTTTGTATTTCGCTTCTAAAATCGGGTCTTTTGTTTCAGGTTGGTAGAAATCGCAATCCGAAAAATTGGAAATAATGTGAATTTTCTTGGTGGAAATTTTTTTTTCGATGGCATCTTTAATCGGATGAGAGAGCGCAACAATAGATTCGGCTTCGCGGTAAATAAATTTTTCGAGACGGTACAAGAGCGAAGCAAAGAAATAATTTTTTACAAAACCCATTTGCACGGGCGCATCGGGCCAAAGGTCGCCCACCTCGAAAACAAAAGGTATCTTCATTTTTGCTTTCAATCTATAGGCGGCAAGGCCGATGGTGAGCGGCACCGACATGGCATAGCACACATCAATTCCTTTTATTTTTTTTGCCAGCCGCACACTTTTAAAAATATAATCGATAAAAGAAAAACTGCGAGCGATGAACCCGAACGAATTGTCGTAGGCAACCGGAAGATAGTGTACCGCTATCCCTTCAACATTTTCAAATTTGTATTTTTTTTCATTGCAACCCGAGATCACTACGGTTTCTATACCGCGGTCAACCAACGCTTTGGCAAGGTAGTACGAGCGGATGGCCCCTCCTTTTTCGGGGGTATTAAAATGCTGGTGGAGGATCAAAATTTTCACGATGCAAAGGAATAAGAAACCTGTGAATCTAAAAAACTTCAAAATTTGTTTTTAAGATACCGATCGGTATCTTTGCGCCATGCGAAACCGCGAGGAGACTATAGCTAAAATTTTGCATCGGGCAGGTGAGTTGTTCAATGTGCACGGCTACCGGGCTACTTCCATCAGCCACATTACGGATGCCACCGGCTATACCAAAGGTGCTGTTTACCGTCATTTCAAAAATAAAGACAAACTCGAAGAGCAAACGCTGGCTTACCTCACCTTAAAAGTTTATGAAAAATTGGGCGAGCAAATCAAGCGCGAAAAAAATGCGGGCGATAAACTTCGTGCGGTACTTCGATATTTTGAATCGTATGTTACCGAGCCGCCCATCAAAGGAGGCTGCCCGCTATTGAACGCAGCCATTGAAGCCGATGACAGCAACCCGTTGCTCCGAAAAAAAGCGATCGTCATTCTCCGTACGTTAAAAGAATCTATCTGCCACATTTTGGATAAAGGCATCGAATTTAGACAAATCAAAAAATCAGTTGATAAAAATTCTTTTGCTACGATTATGATTGCCTCATTAGAAGGTGCGATTATGATGAGCAAACTGGCTCGCAACAATGAAGACATCCGGATCGTGATTCACCACCTCGAAAATATGATTCGTGAAATTGAAGTTTAAAAAAATTTAATAATTAAGATACCGATTGGTACCATGAAAAATTTACTGATTGTTACAGTTCGCATGTACTTGAACACCCTGGCCTGGGTAGCTCCTGGCAGAGCCGGAAAGGTTGGCTTCTATTTGTTTTGTCACCCGCAAAGGCGAGCCGTAAAACCCCGTCATCTTGAGTTTTTAAATACGGCCGAACGTTTTACAGTATGGTATGCTGGCAAAAAGGTGCAGGGCTACAAATGGGGATCGGGAGAAAAAAAACTGTTGCTGCTGCACGGCTGGGAAAGCCACAGTTACTGGTGGAAGAGTGTCGTCACAGCTCTTTCGAAAGAAAAATTTACCATCTATTGTGTTGATGCACCGGGGCACGGTTTATCGGAAGGGAATTATATTAATGTGCCACATTACAGCGGACTTATTGAACAACTTGTTTTGGAGCATGGAGATTTTTATGCCATCCTCGCACATTCGCTGGGTGCATTTTCAACCATTTATACGGCTTATCGGTTATCCAGTTTTCCGGTTTCAAAAATAGTTGCGATGGCAACCCCCGGTGAAGCAAAAGAATTTGTAACCTACTACCAGCATTTGGTTGGCATCAGCAATCGTTGCATGAAGCAGATATTAATGTATTTTGTAAACAAGCTTGGCCACGGTCCGGAATATTTTTCAACTGAAGAATTTGCGAAAACTATAACCAGCCAAGGGCTAATCATTCACGATACGGAAGACAAGGAAGCTCCTTACCGCTATGCGTTGACAACTCACAACAACTGGAAAAATTCTGAACTGATTACCACCACCGGGTTAGGCCATAACCTAAAATCAAAAGATTTAATAAAAGAGGTAGAAAAATTTTTGGGTTAGAGCTCCGGAACGATTTTCAGTCCCACATAAAAGTTTCGGGGTGCAGCTGCATTGTAATATCGGCCGGCAACAGCGTTGAGGTCATTGCCCAAACTGTATTGCTGATTCAAGACGTTGTTAACTCCGGAAAAAAATTCAAATTGAGTCTTAGTTCCAATCTGTCCCTTAAACCCTAAGCGTGCGCCCGCCAGAAAATAGTCAGCGGCAGTTGTCGTGTTGCCGTTGGTGAGCGGAATCTCACTTACATACGTAGAGGTGAAATTGCCGTATAATTTTTTTAGAAAATTTATGTCTAATCCACCCACAATAGTTTTAGGTGCAGTGCCCGGCAAACGCTGACCGGAGTAGTCGCTTCCATTATAGACATAGTTGGTAAACTTGTAATTGGTAAACGTGCACGAGGTCCACAGCTTGAGATAAGACACATCTGCTGCCATAAAATTCTTTTGCCATGAAAAATATATTTCCGCACCTTTTTGAGAGGTGCCGCCCGAATTGATAAAGTAGTCTCCCCCGTTTTGGCTAACGATGGCATGATCGAGTTCAAAATCATAAGTAACCAGATCAAATGAAAAGTCTTTCAAAAAATTTCCGCGCACCCCGATTTCATAATTGATACCTACTTCGGGCGATAATTGATTGTTGTACACTCCGGTAGAGGGCAGCACTTCGGCCCACGTTGGCGTGGAAAAACCCTTGCTCAACGAAGTAAAAAGCGAAAACGATTCATTTATTTTTTTGAGTAAAGCAAGGCGAGGTGAAATTACCGGGCTGAAATTTCGTTGTTGGCTGCCAAGCGGAGTGCCCGCCACCCGGTTGAAATCGTATTTCAAAAAATTGGCACTTCCGCCCACGGTCAAAAAAAACCGGGATGGCAGTTGTAATTCAATTTGCGAAAATAAAATGGCCGCTTGGGAGGTGAGCCGATCATCGGTTTGCACGGTATCTTTTACTCCAAGTTGGTTTCCGTAGTCGGTGAGTGGAGAATGAAAATATTGATACTCTGCTCCAAAAGTTAATTTCCCTTTTATTTTTTTTTCGAATTCGTATTGTGTGTCGGTGCGGCCGCCCCAGTTGGTTTCGGTGCGTCTTTCGTAGTTGAAAATCGAAGGGTTGGTGTAGTCGGTGTAAGAGCCATAAACACCCGCGCGGGTGGACCACTGTGGCGTCCATTGTTTTTCGTAATACAAACCCGAATAAATTGTTTTGTTGGAAATAGACGCTTGCTGCTGCACTGCTCCTTTTGGCGTTCCGGAAGGCGAAGGCTGTCGGGCTTCTTGAGGGGTATTGGCGTACTGCGTTTGTGTAAGACCGCCCGGGGTTTGATAGTATAGGTCTGTATAAAAAACAGAAGCCTGTAGAGTGCTCTGATTTTTAAGAACAAAATTGCTTTGCAAATTAAAAGCATCACGCCTCAAGGCCGACTGCTGTCGGTAACCACTGGCTTGCTGGTGTGCGTAGTTGAAGAAGAATTTTTTCCGCGCATTTCCGAAAGCGCTGCTAACCTGATAACGCTGCAAACCGTAGCTGCCAAGGGTAGAAGAAAACTGCAAACGGTTTTTGTTGATTTGCGGGCTCGATAGCAATACCACACCTCCGCTGCCGGCTCCGTATAAACTTCCGCCCGGCCCTTTGATTATTTCGGCTTTGCCAAAGGAATCAAAATCTAAAAGATTAAGATAGGTGTTGCCACCTCCATCGGTCAGCGGCAGGCCGTTCCAATAAAATTTTACGTTGCGAATGCCAAACGGTGAACGGAGCGAACTTCCCCGAATGGAAAACCGGTAGCTGCCGGGCGAGCGTTCTTCCATGCGCACACCCGGAACGGTGTTCATGGCCGGAAGCACAGACGTTACGTTAAACCGATTCAATTCTTTTTCGCCTACTAAACCCAATGCCACCGGAGTTTCCTTGAGTTTTCGGTTGTACAAGTAAGCATGAACCGTAATTTCAGTAAGTGCACGTGCTGTATCGGGCTCGGCAGTTTGCGCTAACGAGAAGCCGGGAATCAAAATTAAAACAATAGCCTGCCAGCGTATCATGACGCAAAGTAATCAACTGTTAAAATGCACGCATGATTTCTTCCACGGATTTAGCGTGTGGATAGAAACTTAGGATTTTCAGCATCACCCGGTCAACCAGGGTGTCGGGGCACGAAGCACCGCTGGTAAGTATAATTTTTACCGGATTTTTTTCGGGAAGAAAACGAGGGGTAGCCTCCTTCTGTTTGCGGTGATAGTTGAAATGATAGATTTTTTTTTCCGAGATAATCTCATTCTCTGAATTGATGAAATACGTAGGAAATTTTCGCTCGCAAAGTTCTACAATGTGCGAGGTGTTGCTGCTATTGTAGCCGCCCACCACCACCGCCAAGTCGGCATCGGTTTCTAGCAAACGATAGGTGGAATCTTGATTATCGTTGGTGGC
Organism: Bacteroidota bacterium; assembly: GCA_018267285.1. Taxonomy (GTDB): domain Bacteria; phylum Bacteroidota; class Bacteroidia; order Cytophagales; family Cyclobacteriaceae; genus ELB16-189. The sequence continues at coordinate 116,544 of JAFDYU010000007.1, forward strand.
ATAACAAAGCGTGTCGCGGGTGTCGGCAAAATGATTTTTTATTTCGGCAGCCCCGTATTTTTTTATCATCGTCTGCCTGAAAAAATCGGCAATGGCTTGGGTTTCGGTTGCCAACATGGTGGTTTGGTTCACCACGCCCACACGCTGCAAATCGGTTGGTACATTAAACCCGGGCGAATACTTACCTTGAAACTCTCGGTAAAACTCTTCTTCCGTTTTTTCGCCCAGAATATATTTTGCAAGCCGCTGTGATTCGTTCAGGTCGTTCACAATTATGGAAGGGCCGTTGTGTGCGCTGTGCGAAAACGTAGCGCGCGTTTCTTCGTGGTTGGGTTTTCCGTGAATGACGATGGTATAATTTTCGTTGCCGAGTTTTTCTGCCCGGTTCCACACTTTCTCTACAAACGGACAAGTGGTATTGTATTTTTGAACATCCACTTGTTTGTCGAGCAGGCGGTTTTCTATTTCGAGTGTTGTGCCGAAGGCTGGGATAATGACAACGTCATCCTTGCCAATTTTTTCCCAAGAGATAAACTGTGTGCCATCGGTATCGGCAATAAACCGGATGCCACGGCTTTGTAAATCGGCATTTACCTCCGGGTTGTGGATCATCTGGCTTAATAGATAAACATTTTTGCCGGGGTTTTCTTCCAGTGCCCTGTAGCTGATCTCGATGGCATTTTCTACCCCGTAGCAAAAACCAAAATGGCGTGCGATGTAAAACTGTACCGGCCCGAAGTCGATCAATGCGGGCGTGAAGTCTTGCTTTCGCAAATCTTTTCCTCTGCGCGATTCTTTTATTCTTCCGGTAATCGAAGAACGGTAGTATTCCGGTATTTCAAACTTTTTGATAGCGAGCTTCTTAATTCAATATCTTTTCCATGTAGCAATCGAGGAACTCTTCAGTTACACCCCTAAGCTTCCTTTTTTGACAAAGTGCATAAAGTTCCTCCACAGCAGAATACGGAAAAAAGCGAGTATCTAAATCATTGAACTGTGGTTTGTTCGATTCCTTAATAACTTTATCCCTATCTTCATCAGGAGCAACAATTACATATCTAGTTGGAAAAGGAGGAAATTTATCCTTGAAATTTTTCATCCTTGAGAGACCACTAGTTACACCAGTAGAATGCTCCACTTCCATAACGGCAGGCATCAACTTACCATTCTTGAACCAAATACAATCTATAAGTAGTGCTGCACGAATTGCATCATCGTAAGCAGACATTAGTTTTTCATCTTTCAGAGATACTATAATTCCATCGAACTCACCGAGCTTTTTATTTTGATATAAAATACCCTTATCATTTTGAGCAATCCAAGTCCTAAAGCCTAACTGCAAACCAATGTGGTAGAGAGCAATTTGAATTTGAGCATGCCTCCTTTGAACATTTATATCAATTTCATTCTTCTTGTCGTCAGAAGATACAACCAAGGCATCATAAAAAGCCTCTAGATTCGGAACTTCAGAAATAACAATTTCAGTTTTTGTTTCCTTAACTACACCTTTTTTGTGTGGCTCATCTGGGGTCCACATCAGGTGTTTATGACCACGTTTTATTGTTGGGTTTCCGCCAGTCGTCTCAATACGTCCAGGATAGCAAAATTGAAATTGCGGTGTATGTGCAAGCAATGCTTCCAAAACGCTCCGGGTGTTGTAACTTCCGCCAAGTACTCTATCAAAATTTATTGGTTGATTAGCTGAAAAAGCATTGGCTATTCTCCATATCAACTCAATTGAAATAGGTTCGATCTTTTCCTTGACTGCCGATTCTCCTTTAGATGGATTCCACCTTTTAATTCTAATTGGCCCTTCGGGCAACTCAACTTCAACTATTTGAATGACACCCTTATTTTTTGGGTTTAGGTAATTATAAGTTGCTTTCTTATCTAGTTGATTAATGAATGCTACTATGTTGCTTGCCGTTAGCTTCTGCATATGAAACTTTCAAATCTTTAATTGGATTATTGTAGATGAAATCAAATATATTATCGGCAAGACCTTTTGCGGCTAAAAAAGGCACCCCATTCCCAATTGTCTTAAACATATCCGTTAGAGTGGTCGAATCTGGTATTTCAAAATTTTCAGGTAAAGACTGTATGGCAAGGGCCTCAGCAGCCGAAATTCGTCTAGCCTTGTAGGGATGCAAATGAACTTCATTGTTGCCGTAAGCAGCAGTAGGAGAATAACGCCAGCGATGTAACCTCTTGTATGATTTCTTTAAATCATCGCCCTCGTCTATGTTTTCAAACTTAGTTAATCCTGCTCGTGGAGTAAAATAGTGTACAGAGTTGGTGTGCTTATCAACTTTGTTTTTTCTGAACCAATATTCAACGGTAAGTTCTAAGGGGATATTTGTCGGATTTTGGCGTTTAGAATTCTCTTTGAACTTTTCTTTAGCCGGCCACTTTAAATTGAAAACATCATTTGCCTTATACGAGGTATTTTTCTCCCAATTAAAATTTTTAATTAACGGAGAGCCATTTAACTTAAAACCAAAATCACCCAATGTCTTTCTCTGAAACCCAATCAAAATTATCCTATCCCTATCCTGGGGCGCACCAAATTCAATTGCATTAATTAGTTTTTCAGTAATGTAGTACCCTGCATTTATTAGCTTAACTTTTAAAGACTCAAAAAACTCCCTATGCTTTGTAGTTCTGTATAAACCCTTCACATTTTCAAAAAGAAAAAAATCAGGTTTATTGCGGCATATCAATTCAACATAAGTTCCTGACAATTTTCCGTTTTCTCCAGTTTTACCTTTATTCTTTCCGCCAACTGAAAAATCAGGGCATGGCGGACCACCTATAAACCCAACGATATCATGCATTTTTTTGGCCTCCTTCAGATTTTCAGAAAGCCAATTTGAATTTAGGTTTGTTAAGTTCTCAGTTATATCCGCAACTTGATAACCGAAAATTGGTGGAGCAATATTTAATTTTTTTCTGGATTCAACATAAATGTCAGCAAAAGCTTTATGGTATTCGTTCATAAAAAGTGTACTGTATCGTCCGGTCTTTTCAAAGCCTAAGTCGAGAAATCCGGCTCCTGCGAAAAATGAAAATACACCTATCATTTATATTTTGTGTTCTTCAAAGATAAGAACCTTTACGGACATTCATCAAAAAACCCCGATTGCTCGGGGTTTACTTTTAAGCGGCTTTCGACAGCTTGTTTTCATTTATTTTATTCGTTCGCACCTCTTTTGTGCTCAGGTCGAACCACTTTACTTCAACCACTTTATTTTTAATGTACTTCAGTACCTCCATCACTTTGCCATCTACTTTGCTGCGCACGCGCTCGCCTTTTTTAAATAACCTTTTCATAACAAGTTGATTAATTTAGAATCTGAATGCATATAAATACTCGCGGGGGAAGTCGGGGTAAACGCCCGCCAAAATAACCTGATCGCCCTGCTTTTTCTTATTTAAAATCTGAGTTAAATCTTTGGCCGAAGAAACTGGGGCATTATCAACATGCGTAATGATAAATCCTTCTCGCATATCGGTATATTTTTCAATTACACCGTGTGTAAGGGCAGTTACTTCCACACCGCTTTTCAAATCAAGTTTTTTCAGTTCTTTAGGATCGACATCTCTCAGGTCAATGCCGAGCGAAGCAACGGCATCTCGCTCTTCTTTTTTAACGGTGCCAACTTTCCCTTCCTTATTTTTTAATACAACCGCTATCACCATTGTTTTTCCTTTTCGGTCTACGGTAACGTTGATTTTATCGCCCGGTCGTTTGCGCCCTACAAACTCAATTAGAGCCGCACTGGATTTGATTTCGCTGTTGTCCATTTTAATCACCACATCGCCTTCTTGAATGCCCGCTTCCTGGGCAGCACTTTTACCGTCTTTACTAAAACCGGCAACATAAGCGCCTTCGGTAACATCTAGTTCATTGGCTTTTGCCAAATCGCTATTAACGCTCGTAACCGAAATACCGAGCCATCCGCGCTGCACCATGCCGTAGGCAATAATATCTTCCACCACTTTGCTCACAATGTTGGAGGGTACGGCAAACCCATAGCCGGCATACGAGCCTGTGTTGCTTGCAATAGCTGTGTTGATGCCGAGCAAGCCACCCTCTAAGTCAACCAATGCACCACCGCTGTTGCCGGGGTTGATGGCCGCATCGGTTTGAATGAACGATTCGATGGCAGTGCTTCCTCCTTGTTGGGCGTATCGAGAGGGGTTATTTGAATTGATGATGTTGATGTTTCTTCCTTTGGCACTGATGATACCGGCAGTAACCGTAGAAGTAAGGTTGAACGGATTGCCCACGGCCAAAACCCATTCGCCTACTTTTGAGTTATCCGAATTTACAAAGGAGAGGAACGGCAAATCTTTTTGATTGATTTTGATCACCGCCAAATCAGTATCGGGATCTGTGCCGATAACTTCTGCCTTGAACGAGCGGTTGTCCGACAGGATAACATCCACTATATCGGCATCTTGAACTACGTGGTTGTTGGTTACAATATAACCTTCGCCATTGATGAGTACGCCCGAGCCGCTGCTCACACTCGGCCCGTGCTGAATCGGCCCGTCTGGACCGAAGAAAAATTGTTGGATAGGGTCGTTCGATCTGCGGTCTGCCGTAGTATTGCCCGATTGTGTAGAGCGAATGTGCACCACGGCTTTAGTTACCTTTTCGGCAACGGTTGTAAAATCAAGTGGCACAACTTCTCCTTTTTCATTTATGCGGTAGGCTACCTGCGAAGTGGGCAGGCCGTCTATATGAGAAATGGTTACGCCACGGTTTTCTTTTTTCCCTAGCCATTCATAACCGGCTATGGTAACGATGCTGCCCAAGATGGCAGCGAGAAGAAGGGTTCCAAAATTTTTCATAATTTTTTTGAAATAGTTTTTACGTTCAACCATGCGGGTTGGGATGAACTGCGGCAGCAAAAAGTTTTGATTTTGACAAACACCTCATTCAACGCCAATTCCGCACCAGAATTTCAGTGGTTCAATGTTAACGAAAAATATGCCAACAGGGTTTGCAACCTAATAAAACTGACATTTTTTCATTGGTTATTAGTCTATTCCGTTTCATAATCCAGTTTTACGGTAATGGTTGCAGTTTTTCTTTTGGCCGAAGTATTGAACGATCCGCCCCAGGAAAACTCCTCGGAAGAATTTTGTGCCACGATCTGAAAAACTCCCAAGTCGGCACGTTTCAACGGCCCTACTTTTCCGCCCGAGTTTTCGGCCATTTCTTTTGCTCGGGCGTAGGCGTCTTTGGTGGCCTCGGCAATCATCTCTACTTTAAGCGTGCTCAGCCCGGTATAATAGTATTGTGGGCTGTCGGAGTAAAATTCTACACCGGAGTTGATCAGCTCGCTCACCTGCCGCGAGATGCCCTCTACTTTGTCTACTTCGTTCGATTCGATCTGCACACGCTGGGTAAGGACGTATCCGGAGAAAACAGATTTCAGCCTTCGCCCATTGGCATCGAACACATCGTCAAATTCTTTTTGTATTTCTACAGCAGAAAAAATTATTTTTTCGGAAGCGATTCCCTTGGAGATCAGGTATTTTTTAATGCTTTCATTGTCGTGGTCGAGATCGGCATAAGCTTCTTTTAACGTATAGTTTTTTCGCATGAACGAGCCGCTCCAAACGATAAGGTCGGAAACAAAATCTTTTTTGCCAAGCCCGGTTACCCGGATGGTGTTGTCTCTTTTATTCCTGTTTTTGAAAGCATTCGAAAACAGTAAAGCGGTAGATACAATAGCGATTCCGATGATGAGTGTATTTAGATGTTGCTTCATATTCCTAATTTTACGGAAGGATACGAATGTATGCGAAAAATATCGTCATGAAAAAAAAAATAATCGGAATTCTTTGGCTCTCTCCGATGCTGCTGCTTGCCCAGCAAAAAGAATTTAATTGGCTCGTGGGGAAGTGGCAAGAAGAAGGCAAACCTTCTTTTGAAATTTGGAAAAGTAAAGACACTTACCTCTTGGCCGAATCGTATGCTATAGAATCGGGAATAAAAAAAATTAACGAAACGATTAAGATAGTTAAGAAAGGAAACGATTTCTATTTTATTGCTAGCGTAAAAGACCAAGGCTCGACAGAGTTTAAAATAACTTGGTACAATAAAAATTCTTTCGTAGCGGAAAACCCCCGGCACGACTTTCCCAGAAAGATTAATTACAAAAAAACAGATGCTAATCACATCCATGCTTCCATCGGTGACAATACCAAAACCATTGATTATTTTTTTACGAAAGTGCCATGATAAAAATTTCAGCCTCTATTTTTTTAAAACGTGGGCGCGAAGCTTCGGTAAAGCGGAATCATCCGTGGATTTTTTCGGGTGCTATTCAATCGATGGAAGGCAAACCCGAAGATGGCGAATGGGTTGAGGTAAAAGATTTTCAACACGCAACATTAGGTTTTGGGCATTATCAAAAAGGAACGATCACCGTTCGCTTGTTGTCGTTTGAAAACAAAGCCCCGAATCTTTCCATCTATTCAAATAAAATCGGAGCCGCCTATGAGCAACGCGTGTTAACGCGAGTTGTTAACGAACACACCAATTGTTTTAGGTTGGTGCATGGCGAAGGCGATGGTTTGCCCGGCCTTATCGTTGACGTTTACAATGGCGTTGCAGTAATGCAGGCACATAGTCTGGGCATGCACAACGATCGGCAAACGATTGCCGGGGCCATTCAAGAAAAATTAAATTTTGTCCATTCCATTTATTACAAAAGTCACGGTACGCTCGGCATAAAAGCGGAAAACGAGTATTTGCTCGGCATGGGCGTAGTGCCTCATGTAATCACCGAACACAACAACAAATTTTATGTGGACTGGGAAGAGGGGCAGAAGACGGGCTTTTTTCTGGATCAACGCGAGAACAGGAAATTGTTGGGGCAAATGAGCCGAGGTGTTTCTGTGTTGAACACCTTCTGCTACACGGGCGGCTTTTCGGTCTATGCGCTGAATGCCGGTGCTTCGCGGGTGCATTCGGTCGATGCTTCTGAAAAAGCCGTTGAGCTTACCAAAAAAAACATCGAACTCAATGGTTTTGATGCCGGCCAACACCCATGTTTTGATGCCGATACGTTTGATTTCATCAAAGACAAAAAGAACCAATACGATTTGATTATACTCGATCCGCCCGCGTTTGCCAAACACAAAGATGCGCGCCATCAGGCCATGAAAGGATATCAGCGGTTGAATGCCGAAGCGATGAAAATAATTAAACCGAACGGAATTATTTTCACGTTCTCGTGCTCGCAGGTGGTGGATCAGCAATTGTTTTACGACACCATCGTTTCGGCAGCCGTTCAGGTAGGGAGGGAGATTAAAGTATTGCAACACCTTGGGCAGCCGGCCGATCACCCGGTGTCTATCTATCATCCGGAAGGAGAATACTTAAAAGGGTTGGTGCTTTACGTTTTGTAAACCTTTAATGCCGTGTGCCGCGCAATCTTGTTGAAATCTGCATCGTTGTGTACAAGTTTCAGGTTGAAGTGGATGGCATAAAAGGCGATGATGCAATCGTTGGGTTTACGGATGGTGACGCCTTTTTTACGCAACTCACGGTAAATTTTTGCAGCTTCCTCGGCAACGAAATAAGAATCCAGATAAAGAAAATGAAACCGGATGAGTGACTCCTTAACTGCTAAATAGTCCTTGTCTCGTTTTATTCCCTGAAGTACTTCTTGTAAAATTGGAGGGCAGATATAACCACGGATAACTCTTTCAAGGTTTGTATCAAGTACTTGGGTACTTGCATTCTTTACTCCACGAAAATAATCAATCCAAATCGATGAATCGAATAACATTAGATTAGACCTTCGCGCATTTTCATCAGGTCGCCCTCCCAAGCTATTTTTCCTCGTAGTGACCTTAATTTTTGAAATTTAAGATAGGTGACATATTGTTCAAGTGCTTTTTCAACGGCTTCACGTTTACTCTTTGCTTCTCCCATTTTAATAATTTCTTTTATCAGATCATCGCGCAAGACGATATTCGTTCGGGTGGTTTTCATACACACAAATGTAGTAAAATTATACACATCTATTTTTTCCGTTCATGAAAAGCACCTTTGTATTCGGGGTCTTCTTTTCGCTTTTGCCGGTCAATTTCGCGGGCCATTTCCTGGGCTTCCTCAAAAGAAGTTTCTGCGGTGGCGATGGTAGCGGGCATTTTTCGCACCGGTATTTTTTCGCGAATGAGTTTTTCAATTTTTTCGATATGATACAACTCGGCCTTTGTGGCGAAGGTGATGGCCGTACCTTCCTGAAAAGCCCGGCCTGTTCTGCCGATGCGGTGCACATAGTCTTCGTACAAAATCGGAACATCAAAGTTGATGACGTGCGAAACTCGTTCCACATCAATGCCGCGGGCAGCAACATCGGTGGCAACCAGAATACGCAACTGACCTTGCTTAAATTCATTCATCGCATTGATGCGGCTGTTCTGCCCTTTATTGGAGTGGATCACCCGTGCAGGGCCAATTTTTTTCCGTTCCAAAAATTTAAAAATATTGTCGGCATTTTGTTTGGTGCGCGCAAAAACGATTACTCGATTAAATTTTTCTTCATCGTTCAACAGCTGCTCGAGAAAATTTATTTTCGTTCGAAGGTTGGGAATGTGATAGACCTCTTGCTCCACGTGCTTGGCTGCGGTTGCTTGGGGCGTGATTTCAATTTTTAAAGGGAAAGCCAAAAATTCTTGCGAAAGCCTCTCCACCTTTTCTGGGAAAGTTGCCGAGAACAACAGGCTTTGCCGCTTGGGTGGGAGCACTTCAAAAATTTTCCGCAGTTGCGGCATAAAGCCCATGTCCATCATGCGATCGGCTTCGTCAATAACGAGCGTCTTAATTTCTTTAGCAGGCAGTTCCCCCCGCAAGTATATTTCCATGAACCGGCCCGGTGTGGAAATAACGATGTCGATTCCTTTTTTTATTTCTTCAATTTGAGTTTTGGGTCCCACACCCCCATACAATACAACCATTCGGATATCGGTGTACTTAGAGAGTTTTAGAGCGTGCGAATGAATTTGCACGGCAAGCTCTTTAGTAGGCACCAGAACCAATGCGCGCGGGTGTTGACTTTGCGCAAACTTTACCTTCATTAAAAGAGGTAAAATGTAAGCGGCCGTTTTACCTGTGCCTGTCTGCGCAATGCCAATCACCTGCTGGCCTCCTAAAATCAATGGAATACTCTTTTGTTGAATTTCGGTGGGCAACGAAAATCCGGCCTCTTCAATGGCTTGAAAAAGTTGTTTATTCAATTTGAAATTCTCCCAGGCAGACATCAGATTGCATTCAATTAAAATAACCGCGGTGCCACAAACTCAACCAATTCATACTTAAAGCCACTGCCGAGTGGATCAGCGAGCCCATCCAAATGGATTGAGTTTTGTAACTCATCAGCCCCAAAAATACGCCCGCAAAAATGGATCCGATACATTCGGGCAAAGGTTTTGCAAAGTGAATCATGCAGTAGGGCACAGTCATCACAAAAACCGAGTAAAAACCTAAATTCTTTTTCAGCCCGAGTACCATAAACCCACGAAAGAAAAACTCAAGTGCAAAAAAAGTCAAGACGTAAAGAAGTTCGCCAATGAGGTAGAACGGAACAAATTCTTCAATGGGTGGAACAAAAAACGGATACGTAACTTGAAATTCGTACGTATATGCAGCGAGGAATAGAAACGGAAAGAGTATTGCAAACGTCAACGCATAGATTTTGTAGTAGCCAAATACTTGCGAAGTTTTCAATCCATAATCACGTAGTGGTTCGTTCAAAAAAAATTTAATCACAACAACCGGAACGATGGCAAAAAAGAAGATGGTGACGGAAGCCCAATACACAAAACTGTAAAACTGAAAGTGCGTTCCCTGAATTTGCTGAACCAAAAAAGAAAAATTATTGATGTTACCCAGAAACTGAATACCCACCAGACAAACCGTAGTGGTCAACAATACCACGATCGGTTTCTTATCGAGTTGTTTTAACTCTTGCCCGGTAAAAGGAAAAAGGCTCATTTACAAAAATAAAGAATTGAATTTTATGCAATTAGCCTATTGGTATTATGCCACATCTTTTCCGGATGCCCACTTCAGCATTTCAAACCAATCTTGCCGATCTATGTTTATACCTATCGATTTTGACGCCTCTATAATTCGATCGGGCTGTGTGGTGCCCACAATAGGAAAAATTGCTGCTGGATGCCGAAGCAACCACGCAAGCGCCAACTGGCTGTACGAAGCCTCGTATTTAGTGGCCACACTAAAAACCTCACGTTCGCCTGCCATCAACTTTCCGCCCGCCAACGGAGACCACGCCATGGGTGATACCCCCAACTCGAGCATCAGGTCAAGATCACCGTTAAATAAAGGGTCAATCTTCGACAACGAAATTTCAATCTGATTGGTAACCAGCGGAAACGGCAAATGTTTCTGCAGCATTTGAAATTGACTTGGGGTAAAATTGGAAACTCCAAAATGCAACACCTTACCCTGATTTTTTAATTGCGAAAAAGCTTGGGCTACCTCGTGTGGATCCAACAACGGATCGGGTCGATGAATGAGCAGCAAATCGAGCCTGTCGGTACGCAGCATTTTCAGAGAATTTTCTGCCGACCACACAATATTCTGCAGAGACGTGTCGTAATGCTTTACGCGTGAGAGCGGCCTTTTTTGGGAAGGGAATTTAATGCCACACTTGGTAATCAGCTCCATTTTATCGCGAAGCGAAGAATTGTTGGCAAGCACATGCCCAAAGGTTTCTTCGTTGCTGTGATCGCCATAAATATCTGCGTGGTCGAAGCTGGTGATGCCCTGATCTATCGAAACGTGAGCCAGCCGATCTACGGTAGCCGGTGAAACAGTATGCCACCGCCAGGCCCCGGCAATTATTCGAGATAAGGTCGGTCCTTGTTCGTGAAGTTTCTTTCGCTGCATGTGTTACTTGGCTTAATTAAGTAGTTCGAAAGTGGCAAAATAATGAAAGTAAATAAAATCTATTCAGGTGGGGGATTACCGGATTAACTAATCACCGAATTGACTAATTTTACCACATGACGGAATGGATTACAGTAGTGTCGTTGATTTTCTTTGGGCTTGCCCTCATTGTGGTTGAAATTGTATTTGTGCCCGGAACTACCCTGGTGGGGATATTTGGCTTTTTGGTTCTGATTGTAGGGGTAGGGTTGAGTTTTCGATATTTTGGAAGCGAAGCCGGATGGATAACCGTGGGCTGCACATCGGTGACGGCAGGCATCATTTTATACTATTCGTTTTCCTCAAACGTCTGGGGGAAATTTTCTTTAAAATCAAAAATCGACAGCAAAGTAAATGAAGGAGAGCTGGATGATGTGAAAGTAGGCGAAGAAGGGAAAACCATTTCCACCCTCCGGCCGGTGGGCAAAGCCGAACTGAACAATAAAATTATTGAAGTTAAAACCCAAGGCGAATATCTCGAAAGTGGTAAGCGCGTACGTGTTATCAAAATATTGTCTAATCAAATTTTTGTAGAACCCATAAACTAACATTATGCAAGAGATAGGTTTTATTTTCATTGTGTTCATCGCCATCATAGGCTTCTTCATGTTCATGTACTTTGTGCCGGTGGGCTTGTGGATTACAGCAATCTTTGCCGGGGTAAAAGTCACGATTGGCGAACTGATCGGTATGCGCATTCGCAAGGTGCCACCGAGTGTAATTGTAAATTCACTGATCACTGCCACTAAAGCCGGGCTTCAGGTAACCACGCGCGAGTTGGAAACGCATTACCTGGCAGGCGGAAATGTTCCCAACGTAATCCGGGCTTTGATCTCTGCCGACAAAGCGAATATCAACTTAAGTTTCAAACAAGCTACAGCTATCGATCTCGCAGGCCGCGATGTTTTTGAAGCTGTGCAGATTTCGGTAAACCCGAAAGTAATTAACACGCCCAAAGTTGCGGCTGTGGCTGCCGATGGCATTCAGCTGATTGCCATTGCCCGCGTAACGGTGCGCGCCAGCATTCAACAGTTGGTGGGTGGCGCAGGCGAAGAAACCATTTTGGCCCGCGTTGGCGAAGGAATTGTAACCTCCATTGGCTCGGCCAAATCGCACAAAGAGGTGCTGGAAAACCCCGACAAGATTTCGAAACTCGTTTTGTCGCGTGGCTTGGATGCGGGAACCGCTTTCGAAATTCTTTCGATTGACATTGCCGATGTTGACGTTGGTGCAAACATCGGTGCGAAACTACAGACCGACCAAGCTGCTGCCGATTTGAAAGTGGCCGAAGCAAAAGCCGAAGAACGCAGGGCCATGGCCGTGGCTGTAGAACAAGAGATGAAAGCCAAAGCACAGGAAGCACGCGCAAAGGTGATCGAAGCTGAAGCAGAAATCCCTAAATCAATAGCACAAGCTTTTGTAAATGGAAACCTTGGCATTATGGACTACTACAAAATGCAAAATGTGCAGGCCGATACCGAGATGCGCCAGTCGATTTCAGGATCCGGAAAAGGAAGCCAACCGAATCAGCCAAAATAATTCGGGGCTGATAAATGAATTGAAAAGAAGTCCTCAGTAGGAGGGCTTTTTTTATTAACTCAATTTGATCTGATCGGAATAAAATTTCATTCGCGAATGCGAACGATCGAGTAAATCGATTTTGTCAATCATGGCCCTTTTATGATTGACAAATACTTCAACGTATTCATTACCCAACAAATACAAATTCACTTTGTGGCGGTAATAGCGAATGGCGGTAACAAAGGTGGCGTGCTTGTAGAGTGTCTGCACTTTATCATTGAGTGATTTTTTTTTCAACTCCGCCCACGAAATCATGAGGTGAAGGTACAAAAAATATCATCAAAGGTTAGCTCCTCACCTCGCAATTCAATTCTTCCAGGCGAATGGAAAAAGCAGATACGATATTGCGCCCACCAGCACATCGATGGCTGCGAGCACCAGTAATTTATCGTAACTCACACTGGGGTCGAGCCCATCCATACAATTTTTTGTAATTCTTATTGCCATCAATAAAATTGAAATCACTACCGGGAAACTCATAACGGCCATAAGGATGTGGCTGTTATTTGCCCTGGACGAAATACCCGAAAGCAGGGTGAGCGAAGCGGCAAAACCACCGGCTGTTAGAGTAAGGGTAAAAATAAAAATCAGTTTATCTTGAATGGGATCGTTCAAGAAAAGGGTAAATAAAAAATAAGCAGACAGCGAGAGGACAAGGCATAACAAAAAATTGTAGATGATCTTCGAAACAAGAACTGCAATTGGACTGGCTATGGAGTAGATATAAATATCAAGCCCCCTTTTTTCCCCGATAAAACTTTTTGCAACCGAGTTGATTGCGGTGAATAAAATGGTGATCCAAAAAAGGGCATTCCATACGATGGGTGTAATCAGGTTTTGGCGCAGTGCAAAGGCGAGATACACTATGAATACCATGCTGAGCAAATACAATCCGAGCCCGGCTACTACCGACTTACGCCTGAGCTCAAGCGTGAATTCTTTCAGCAATAAATGCCACACTATTTATACGATGCTAAATGTTTATCGAGTTTTCTAAGGCCTACAATGACATACCCCAGGCAGAAAGCAATCAATACGGCATACGCCATTGTTTTTGTTCTACTGTCGCTCGCGGGTTCGCTAAATTCGGTAAAACCATCGACCAACTCAAAATCGGGTTGAATAAAGAGCTGGCGTTCTACCGACTCCAGTTGTGCATAAAGGTTCATATCCTGATTGTACACATCAATCGGGTTGGTTACGGATTTATCGCTTAAGATTACGTTGTTCGAACCTTGCCGGCTCTGCTCGGCCATCGTGCGGTAGTTCGTGTAGATTACTTTTTTCAGGCTGTCTAATTTCTGCGATTCGCGTTGTAATTTTTTCTTTCGAGCCAGTAAATTGGTTTTAGTAATTTCTATTCTTTTGCCCACATTACTTTTGTTTCGGAAAAAACTAACCAACGCATCTTGCATAGGCTTGATGACTGTAGGCGAGAATGTACGCACGGTAATTTCAAACGCATGGCGGTTTTCGATTTCAATGCGCTGGAGCACCTGTTCTACCACTTTTTCGTTTTTGTTGTTAACCTGGGCATTCTTTAGTTGTTCTTTAAGAACTTCAAGTTCAATTAAATCTTTTTCGGATATAAACGGTTTAGCTTCAAATTTTACAATATTGCCCGCAAGTGAATCGGAAATGGATAATACGTTGGCCAAACCTTTGGGGTCTTCTTCCAGGGCCAGGAGATTCAATTTTTCTATGGTGTTGTCAACAATGCGCTTGTTCATATAATCAGAACTCAAGATCATTGTTGATTGGTAAAACTTCTTTTTAATAAGAGTAGAGTACAAAAAACCCATTCCTGCACCAACCACAATTAAAACTGCAAAAAGTGTCTTGTGCCGGAGGGGGACATTTCGCAGAAAGGCTATAAACCTCACCATCTCCAATCCGATGTTCAAGAAAAATTTACCGATCTTAGAAAAGAGTTGCCCCAAATCTATTTCGTCAGAAGGTGGTGTTGGTTTTGTTGTTTCCATAGTGTAGAAATTAATTGGGATGTGCTGAGTGCTATATGTTTATCTCAACAGGTGGTTGCGGCAGATCGTTAAATAGCTTTAAAAAAATTTTACTGTCGGAGAACACAACAACCCAGGCTGTTACGAATATGAGTGTTAAGTACAGACCAAAAGATTTCTTTTTCAAATACCACAATTCGAGCTCTCCTTTGTAAGGCGCAATAACATTTGAATAGCACTCTTCGTAGGTGAGAGATTTATTTTTTTCTAATATCCCTTCTTCGTCTCTGAAAACAATTGAGCCGATGCCCGTAAGCCCCGGCTTGATTTTAATCAGTTCTTTTTTCACATGCTCTCGAAAAGCCTCAAAATGAGGAGGCACCTGAGGGCGCGGGCCAACAAACGACATGTCACCTATCAAAATATTAAATATCTGAGGGAATTCATTGATCTTGGTCTTTCGCAAAAAACGACCAAACGGAAACACTCGGGGATCTCCCTTAATCGTAATTAAACCGGTTCCAGTTTTTTCACTATTCTTGGCCATTGTGGCGAATTTAAAAACTCCGAAGAGTTCTCCTCTCAGGCCTACCCGTTTTTGTCTGTAAAAAATTTCGCCATCGCCTGTTATTGCCAAAATAATTATGACAATCAGAAAAAGTGGCGACAAAATAATAATGGTGAGTAAGGATAAAATTATATCAGCAATTCGGATCATTACATTTTATGGTCTAAGTTTTTCCCTTTTTCTTCGTGCTCAAACTCAGGGAGCACTTTAAAAAACAAATCTACTAACTCTTCTTTAGTCCAGTTCACTCTTTTTTTCATTTTTGATATGGACTCTTCGAATATGTTAAGAATGTCATTGTCGAATGTTGCTTTATTCTTGATCACCCCAACATCGTGGAATGTGGATAAATCCAATGTTTCTTTTTTGGTGAAAAATTCTTCAAAGTCCTTTTCCCCAGTGGTGTCGCTTTTAAAAAAATAGCAGGGCCATTTTTTTTGCGACTTAAGTTCGCCAACTCTTGCCCGTGCTTCCTCTTCCGTGGTACATGGGAACGCCTCGTACCCCAAACTTTCGAGAAACCGTACGGCTATATCCGAAAACGTAATCAGGTTTAACTCTTCACTCAGTTTTGGAAAAAATATATCTCTGTTTTCGCCCAATAAAGTAGATAACAAACACAATTCGCCCGACTCCTGAAAATTAATAAAATATCGTTTCACATCGTTGGGGGCAGCGATGGGCTGGTTTTTATTGATTCGCTGCATGAACCCGTGCAACAAACTTCCGTCTGAAAACGCCACATTGGCAAAGCGCGCGGTGGAGATCGGTATCTCTAAGCTGCTTCTCATCAAAAATAATTCCATTATTCTTTTGGAAGCGCCCATCATGTTTACGGGGTTCGCGGCTTTGTCGGTAGAGACGCAGAAATATTTTTTACTCCCAATGGCTACCGCCTGCTCTACGGTTTTTTTGGTGTTGAATATATTTACCTGAATCATCCGCATTAGCGAATACGGATCTTTCTCGCTTCGCACATGCTTGAGGGCCGAGAGGTTTAAAATGTAATCGTATTTTGCAGTGTTGTTCTTGATGAACGCATCAAATTCGGCCGACCCACAATCGAGGGGGAGCGTTTGAAAATCGCCTTTGATGTACCCGAAAGAACTGCGGATATCGCGCACGAGCTCTACCGAATTGTTTTCGCTGATATCTACAACATGAAGAACTTTTGGGTTTCTTTTAAAAATTTCTTTGGTTACGGCCTGGCCTATTGTGCCTGCCCCGCCAATAACGAGAAAGGAGGATTTTTCTACCTTTTTAATTAATTCCTGTTGGTGTACTTCAATATCTTCTACAAATAACTTCTTATTTCTGCCAACGAGCGATAGTTCAAAGTTCATGCTTGTTCTTTTATGGCTTTGTCTAAATTCTCAACAACTAATTCAATCTCGTTCTTTTTCATCGTAGGATATAGCGGAAGAGTTAGTTCTTGAGGGCTTATCAGATCACATATTGGTGTGAAAGAATCTTTTAATTCTTCCCGGTATGCAGTAAATGATTTGATGGATGGGTAGTGAATGCTCGTTTGGATTCCTTTATCCTTCATTGAATTAAATACGGCCTCACGATTTACTCCACCGGGGAGCATCAACGGATAAATGTGATACGCCAATTTTTTTTCTGAAGTATTTTGAAAAGGGATCTTAACGCCCTGAAACTCACTTAGCAACTTATGGTAATATAAAGTATGTGCTTTGCGTTGAGCGTTTGCTTCATCAAGTTTTGAAAGTTGAACTAAACCAAGTGCAGCCCGCATTTCATCCATTCTGTAGTTTAGGCCGGGCTGAAGTACATCGTATGTCACAGCTCTACCTTTGTGCCGGTCTAACGTTAATGTTGACATGCCGTGCGAACGCAAAAATTTTATTTTACTGTTTAATTCTTCTGTTTTGGCAATAACCATCCCCCCTTCTCCTACGGAAAGGTTTTTATTGGTGAAGAAACTAAAACACGATAAATCTCCAAAGTTGCCACACCTGGTGCCTTTGTATTCAGCCCCGGGCGCATGAGCCACATCTTCTATCAGGGCAATGTTTTTTGATTTACAGAGCTTAACGATTTCGTCCATCTCGCAGGGCACACCGCCAAAATGAACAATCATTACTGCCTTTGTTTTAGACGTGATCTTTGCCTCTATGGTGCCTGCTGAAACATTCCAATCTTCAAGAGAAGTAACATCCGCAATTACAGGGGTAGCACCTGTCATTTTCACCACATTGGCATCGGCAATAAAAGTGAGCCCTGAGACAATTACTTCATCTCCTTGTTTTATATCGAGTGCAAGAAGAGCCATGTGAAGTGCTGCCGTACAATTGGCAACGGCTGTTGGCAGGTGGGAAGCTCCGATGTAGGCACCAAACTTCTCTTCAAAATTTTTGGTTTGATCGCCCATGGTGATCCACCGGCTTTTGAGTACTTGAGCCACAGCTTCTTCTTCTCGGTGATCGTAATTTAATTCAAAGAGTTGAACTTTCCACATGGTCTAAATTTACGTTATTAGTTGATTTTGAAGTTATTGCATTTAGAAAATTTACGGAAAGAACTTTGTAGCTATGGTGTTTCAGTGCAGCTTTCTTCCCATTCTCACCCATCTCTACTTTCTCTTCACTTGGTAAGAGCGTGAGTTTATCAATCCCTTTTGCAATTGATATTGCATCTTCTGGCTCAACATTAATTCCACATTTATATTCCACCACCATATTATTGCCTGCCTTAATTGCCTGAAGTATTGGTTTTCCTGCCATCATGTAGTCAATCAATTTGTTTGGGCTTATTCCGTACTGAAACAACGGTTGGTTCTGTAGGCCGATAAATAAAAAATCAAAAGATCGTAATAATTCAGGAATGCATTTTTTTGGTACCGATGGGAGAAAAAAAACATTTTCTATATTTTCTATATTTACTGATTTAATTAAATTATCTTTTTCTGGCCCATCGCCAACAAGCACTATAGCTGTGTTAGTTGTGATGTGCTTTCCTGCTTTTAGAAATGAATATAGAGAGTTTGCAATACCATGACTACCAGTATAGCCGATCAGATAATTATATTTTTTCTTGATATCTGCTAATCGTTTGGCATGGCCTTCTGGTATTGGTTCACTAGCCTTCCATTCTTCGATGTCTATTCCGTTTGGAATAAAATGAAATTTAGTTGGATTCAATCCCCTAGATTTCATATAGGGTAATGCCGCAGGCAGCATGGAGATTACACAATCGGCATTTTTGTAACCAAAATCTTCAGCCCATTGAATTAACTTTATGAACGGATGATTTTTTGAGTAGCCACCGAGCTCCATGGGCGAAAGTGGCCATAGATCGTGTACTTCAAAACAGAATTTAGAGTTACATTTCTTTGCTAATCTTTTTATAGGAAATACATCCAACGGATAAGTTGATGAGGCAATAATAACGTCAGGTTTAAATTGACGAATTTCCTTGGAGGTTTTAAAAAATAAACCATAAACGAAAAGCAAAAAGCTTAAAATTCTTCCTACTCCGTTCCCCTTGTAGACATTGGTTTTTATCCAAAAATATCTTACAGAGTCCACAACCTGAATCTCATTATACTTTCCAGTTGGTTGTTGAGATCGCAAATGAGAAAATGACGCACCAATAACGATAATATCATGCCCCAATTTCGACCATTCTCTCGCAAGATAATATGGCCTGAACTCCATTCCAAAGGATGGGCCACCAGCATAATGATTTACGAGAACAATCTTCATTGCTCAGCTTTAACAGCCACTCCAAAAACTATATATCGCATATTTTGAGGAACAATTTTACTGATCAAAAAGCGATCGATCTTGCCTAGAAAATTTCGTTGTTTTTCAGTTCGTCCAAAAGCACCAAGAAACCCCGTGGTATCATAATCAAGTACCGAAAATTTCTTAAAAAGAACTTTTAGTTCATTCAGAGTGAAATAATTCCACTCATAACCCCATGCAACAAATTTCTTTCTAAAGAATTGATGTAATTTAGATGAAGAAGCATTTTCAGCAAACAAAACCTTGCCATTAGGTTTCAGAGCTTCATATATTTGATCAATCACTACTGGTGCTAGATTTTGTTTATTCTTATTAATCCCCCCGAGAATTGACTTGAAAATGATTAAGTCGAAATGACTTTTGTAAGGAATGTTAGTTGCATCAATTATTTCATAATTGATTAGTTCGCCTTCTAAGTATTTGCTATGGGTTTTTCTTGATTTTAACTGAGGATCAAATACATCTGAACATATTACTTTGTTTCCCTCCATTGCCAACCATAAAGAAAGACCACCATTCTGTGCGCCTAACTCCAAGCATTGAAAATGTTGATCCTTTAGTTCAATCTTTTCTCTCCAGAAATCAATAGCTGCAGACCAATTAATAATATCCCAACATAAATAGTCCTTTAATAATGATTGATTGAGTTTTAACGGATTACGGTGTTTCATGGGGTTCTAAAATCAGGCAAAGATAGAAATAAGAGTAAGTAAGCCAATGCCGTATGTATTTATGTGTGAGGTTTAAATGTGCGCCATATTCAATATCTTTTTTGGATTCTTATCATAGTCTCGTACAGACTGTAAAATGTATAATTTTGTGTGATAAATTACTTTACTTATGATTAGAGTTTGTCATCTGACAACAGCACATTCCAGACACGATATAAGGATATTCATAAAAGAATGCCAATCTCTTTCTACACTCTATGAAATACATCTAATTGTGGCTGATGGAAAAGGTGATTCGTTTGAAAATAACGTGAGAATACATGATGTTGGTGTGACTAACTACAGGCTGTTTAGATTTTTAAAAACATCAGATGCAATATTCAGAAAAGCACTTGAATTGGATTGTTCAATATACCATTTCCATGATCCCGACTTTATTTTTGGTGCCGTCCTTCTAAAACTCAAAGGTAAAAAGGTAATATATGATATTCATGAAGATGTACCGCGAGACATTCTCTCCAAAGATTATCTGGGGATTTTTAGAAAACCTGTATCCATAATATTCGAATGGTTTGAAAATTGGGCGGCAAAGAAATTCGATTCCCTAGTCACTGCCACCCCATACATAAAAGAGAGATTTGATAAGATAAATAAAAATACATGGTGTGTTAATAATTATCCGTTGCAGTCAGAGATTTCTGGAAACAGATATACGAATGACGAGCAACCCACGCCCTTAAGAATAGCGTATATAGGAGGAATTTCCAAAATAAGAGGGATATGTGAGCTCATCGATGCATTGGAGCGTATCCCTATTCAACTGGAGCTAGCCGGTGAGTTTGAAAACGAAGACATCAAAAAACAGATTGTATCTAAACAAGCGTGGAACAAAGTAAATTATTATGGAAATGTAAACCGAAAAAAGGTTAAGGAAATTATGAATAAATGCATTGCGGGCGTGGTTACGTTCCATCCTGAACCTAATCACATTAACGCACAGCCTAATAAAATCTTTGAGTATATGTCTTCGGGATTAGCTGTAGTATGTTCTCACTTTGAAATGTGGAAACGCCTTATCGATAGCCATCAGTGTGGTGTCTATGCAGATCCACAAGACGCAATGTCGATTGCCGCAGCAATTTCCCAAATAATTAAAGATATAAACAAAACTTATGAGATGGGCAAAAATGGATTGAAAGCTGTTCGTGAGCAATTCAATTGGGACATTGAAAAAATAAAATTGTTTGAGGCTTATTCTTTTGTTTTGAAACAATGAAAATTGCTGTATAGTTGCATAAAGTGAGAAATAAACAAATTAGCAGGTATTTTTTTTTAAACAAATCTTTACTATGTGCGGTATTTTTGGAGCTGTTAAATTGGAAGGGAATTTTGATGATGAGCTCATCAATACCTTTGATAAAGCAGTAAGCTTGGTAAGCCATCGAGGGCCTGATTCACAAGGATCTAAAATTTTTTATAACAATTTAAGTAAGCCATACTTGTATCTGGGACATCGAAGGCTTTCAATAATTGATCTATCGTCCGAAGCAAACCAACCTATGGAAGATGATGGAATTTGGATTGTATTTAATGGCGAAATATTTAATTATGTAGAAATTAAAGAAAATCTAAAAAAGCTGGGTCACAAGTTCAAGACTGACTCGGATACTGAAGTGATCCTGAAGACCTATTTACAGTATGGAACAGAAGGTTTCCATCGGTTTAATGGCATGTGGGCATTTATACTTTTTGACTCTAAGAACAATAAAATTATTGCAAGTCGAGACCGATTCTCCATCAAACCACTATACTATTTCGAACAAGATGGAGCTATTTTTTTTTCAAGCGAACTTCGCCAGATTTTACTTCTTTCAAAAAAGCGAAAACCAAATATAAAGACCCTAAATACCTTCTTGCTTCAATCGGTTAGAGATCATGATCTTGAAACCTTTTATGAAGAAATCTATAAAATCCCCGCAAAGTCAAGCATGGTTATAGATCTTAATAATAAGAGCAGGAATATCATAAAATATTGGAACTATGGTTCTAGTACAATATATACGGAAGATCAAGCAATCGAAAAATTTCATGAGACAATAGAGAATAGCATCCGCTTAAGGCTGAGAAGCGATGTAGAGATTGGTTGTTTATTGAGTGGAGGTTTGGACTCATCGTTGATTTCAGCATTGTCCAACAAAATAGGGGTAAACCCTATTCGAACCTTTTCGGTTATATCCAACGATAAAAAAGAAAATGAAGAAGAATTCATTGATATAATGGTAAAAGAGGGTAAATTATTGAATCGGAAAATTCATTTTGATCCAGAGCAGGCTGTCCACTATATAGATAAATGCCTGTTCTATCAAGAACAGCCATTCAGTACAGCTAGTGTAGTTGCCCAATTTATGATTTATGAACTTATCCGCTCGAAAGATAATATTAAAGTAGTTTTAAGCGGCCAAGGAGGAGATGAGACACTTATGGGGTATCTCAAATATTTCTTTTTTTACTTAAACAGTTTAAAAAAAGAAAAAAAATATTTTCAAGCATTAAAAGAAATATTTTTTTCATTAGCATATCGGACTGCTATTGTTCAGTTCGAGTTAAGTAGTGCAAAAAGATATATGCCAGTACTTTTGTCCCGCCAGTCTTCTTATTTAAAAATAAATTCGGATTCATTAGTAAAAATATGGGATGCTAATTCAATACAGGAACGTCAAATTAATGATATCGATCATTATTCTGTGCCTGCACTCACTCATTATGAGGATCGAAATTCAATGGCACATTCTATTGAGTCAAGAACCCCTTTCCTCGACCACGAAGTTGTAAACTTTTTAGTTCATTTGCCGGTTCATTTAAAATATAAAAACGGATGGTCTAAATACCTTTTGAGGAAAGCATCTCACGATCTTCCCAATAAGATACGATGGAGGCGAGACAAGAAAGGCTTTACTGTTCCTGAGGCAAAATGGTGCAAGACCCTTTTGAAAGACGAAATCGAAAAGATTGGTCAAAAAAGCATTCTCGAAGAGATAGGTGTTCTGGATGGTAAGGCCTTTAGAGAATACTTTAAAAAGTTTTTAGAAGGCAGCAAGTTTACTAATTCAAAAGAAGTGTTTTCCGTATTGATGGCTGAGAAGTGGTTGAAAACCTTCCATTAGTTATTGTTGGCAATATTTCCAGAACCAGGACAATCAAAAAGGTATTTTTTGTAGATAACGCTATTAATTTAAACATTGAAGAATTTTGAGAGGATGTTGAAAAAAATCCTAAATAATAGTTTTAACAGAAATGTGATCGTCTTGTTCACAGGCACTACCATTGCGCAGGCCATTCCAATCGCTATTTCTCCAATTGTAACGAGGCTGTATACACCAAGTGAGTTTGGGATTTTTGCGTTGTTTTTTTCGATTACCAATCTCTTGGCAGTACTTGCAACGGCACGTTATGAGCTTGCAATAGTACTTCCTCACTCAGAAGAGGAAGCTGATTCAATAGAAAGACTTTGCTTCACTATTGCTTTTGGCTTCTCAATAGCTCTACTCTTTGTGGTGTTTTTTTTTAAAACTACTATAGCTGAGCTTTTGGGTAGGCCAGAAATTGCAAATTGGTTATATGCAGTACCATTTAGTGTATTTTTTACGGGCGTAATTCAAAGCCTTACATATAGACTAAATCGGAATAAAGGCTTTAAAGAGATGACGTATCTAAAGCTAACACAAACCTCTGTGACAGGAGGGGCAAGTATAGCTTTCGGAATATCCAGATTGATGGGGGGGCTAATTGTGAGTCTGATATTAGGACAAATTGCATCTATTGTGCTTCAACATTTAAAAAAAAAAATTATATTCTCTAGGTGGAGCGACCTGAGAACGGTTGCAAAAAAATATAGAAATTTTGCAATAGGAACACCTGCGGCTTTACTTAATACCGCTGCGACTAGTTTGCCATTATTCTTGATATCAAAAATAGCCGAAAAAAAGGAAGTTGGTTTTTACGGATTAGTAGAAAGAAGCATCAGTGCGCCAATTTCGCTTGTATCGTACTCAGTTTCTCAAGTGCTACTCGAGGAAATCGCAACCCGACACAGGCAAGGATTGCCTATTAAGGATAAGATTTTACACCTGACAAAAATGTTGTTCCTTATAGGGGTATTACCATTCGGGGCTTTATGCATTTTTTCGAGCAAAATCTTTGAGGTTGTATTTGGTGCTCAATGGATTCAGGCAGGGCATTACGCGTCAATACTTTCGGTTGCCTTTTTTGCTCGCTTTATCGTGTCACCCCTTAGTTCAGTCTTTGTTTCAACAAATAAGCTACAGAGACTCGTTCTATGGCAAATCATATATTTCTGTTCAACCCTTGCTATATCTACTTACAGTTATTTCTACTCTGGCATTGATGAATTCCTCATCCTCCTTTTGACCAATGACTTGCTCATGTATTCGTTTCATTTTTATCTAATTTTAAGGCTATCGAAAAAAGATAGTACACATTAATGAAAGTAAATAAAGACAAAGTTGTAATAGCTATTTTACTGTTGCTTCTGTTCTTCTTATTAAAATTCTGTTTTAATCATATCATTCTTGCACATTATCCTGAATATGTAAAATTTGTTAATGGAAATACCAATTCCTTTTCAATCATTATTTCCTCTATAATTGTTGTAATACTTTCTGGTTCTTTAATTTTCCTTCCTGTTTCCAATTTAATTTTTTCTTTTTTGAGTCTAATTCTTGTATTAATTATTTACCCGTCTGTTGTTTTATTTCAACATCTGAACGCGGATCCTCGCGTTCTCTTTTTTAATGTGGTCTATTTTCTTTCTGTATTTTTATTATCTCGTATTTTGAAATTCAAAATTGAAGCTCCCAAATTGAGTGAAAATCAGAAGGTTCCGTTCCTATTGATTTTAAGCTCTGTGTTGATTGTGCCCTTTGTAGTACTATTTGGTACAAGCATCGACTTTCAGAACCTTTTGTTATCTAATATATATGAGTCTCGCGATATCCAAAGAAAACTTACTAATCCTTATATAGGTTATGTGTACTCCCCATTAGCCAACGTACTCTTACCGCTGTTATTATTGACTGCATTTCTTAAGAAGAAGTACTTTGTTGCAATTGCAGCTTTCGGCATGCTATTGTTTATGTTTATGGTGGGGGGGCATAAGTCAGTTTTCTTTGGATTAATCATGGTTGTGTTCTTCTATCGCTGGAGTCAACTCAAGAAAATGAAATTGTTTCTGTATGGTCTGATTTCTGTTATTGGTCTTGGCATTGTGCTGGCGCAAACACTTGATAATTTTTTCTTGGTGGGATTAATAACAACCCGTGTTTTTTATCTTCCTAACCTTCTTGATTTAGCCTATTTTGAATTTTTTGATGGCCATCCTATCTTCTGGAGTGACTCTGTGTTAAGAAGGTTTATCCATTATCCTTATGAATTGTCAGCTCCTTTAGTTATTGGGGAATATGTCTATGGAAAAAGTGGAGTTCATGCAAATAATGGTATAATAAGTGATGGATTTATGAACTTTGGAAATTGGGGGGTATTAATTAATATTTTCTTTGTTAGCAGCCTTCTCGTGTTAGTTAACAATCTGAGAATAAGCCATCGCTATTTTGGTCTCATTTTCTTATTTTTTTTTACGTTCACATTTTCATATTTTTTTACATCGATGGTTACCCAGGGAGGGGCGTTATTTATAATTCTATCATTATTTTTTTTGAGAGGCACAGATCAAGATGATTAGAAAAATAGATTTTTCTTTTTTGAAAGAGTTAGAGGAGCGACCTAATCTCATTTTGATGCTTTCAATAGTTGTTACGTTGCCTTTATCCACAGCAATTTTTAATGTTTCCGTAACAATTTTCCTTATCAATCTCTTAGTTCAGTTAACGAGAGGTAAGCGATCGGGCTATACCTTCCATAGAGATTCATTCTGGATCATTTTGCCAATTCTGTTTCTGTTTTGTCTATATTCAATTTCTCTTTTCTATTCTAACAATAAAAGCTCAGGTCTGATTATCATTGAACGCCTTTCGCCATTATTGGTAATCGGGTTGTATTTCTGCTTTATTAAATTCACTAATGATGAAAAAAAATTTCTGCTATTCGGTTTTGTTAGCGGTAATATCCTATCACTAATATTCAATCTTTCAAGGGCACTCATTAAATCCATTAATTATACAGATAACAAGATCTTTTTCGACGCCTCGGTATTGCGGGGGCAAGAATTTTGGTATTCAATAGATCAAGGCGGAAATTATTTTTTTTATAAGGAGTTGTCGTATTTTATTGATCCGATTTATTGGTCAGTTTACCTTCTATTTAGCTTTTCCATTGTTGCATCTCTTCTCTTTTTATTGGACGGTAAAATCAAATATATTTCTTTGACGATTCTGTCATTTATGCTGCTTATTGCAATTTTCTTATGCTCCTCAAGAATAATTTTGTTCTGTTTAATTCCAATCACCTTAGTATTTGCTTTGAGATACGTAAAAAAAAGAATCACATTGGCAATGGTGATAATTTTAGGAGCATCTCTAATTCTAACGGTTGGAAATCCTCGTTTAAAAAGATTTTCTACCATTAATGGAATCGTAACCTCAAACCAAAATCGTTTAGATATATGGCAATCTTCATGGGAGGTTTTCTGCAATAGTCCTATTATTGGCAATGGACTGGGGGAATCTGAGGATATACTTTTTAGGGCTTATATTTCACATGGACATCCAGAATATGCCACAATCCAACTTAATGAGCATAATCAATTTTTGCAAATTGCATCCTCAATTGGTATTGTTGGGTTAATCCCATTTTTATATATCATAATTTACAGCTTTAAAAAGAGTATGTTAAATAATGACTTAATTCAATTCACATTTATCTTTTCATTTCTATTAATCGGTTTCGTTGAGAACTTTCTAGTTAGAAGGGCGGGCGTGATTTATTTTGTCTTTTTTTTCTGCCTTTTATACACTTCAGACAAACCAAATAAAAAAATAGCTTAAAAAGCAAGAAGCCTTAGCTCAACAAATGATGGCAAATATTGTCTTCAATTTGAAACCACTGAATATTTCTTATTTTTGCACTTTCCATAATAGTATATGGCTGTAAATCTTATTGCCTGCATTACTTCCTTTGTCATCGCTTTTTCCGTCATACCGTTGATTATTAAATATTCGTTGCGCAAAAATTTACTGGATATACCCGGCCGGAGGAAAATACACAAGAAAGTTACCCCCTCGTTGGGCGGCATTGGCATATTCTTTGGCTTTGTAGTTGGTGTTTTTATCTGGATGGACATTGCCCAGTGGCATGAACTCCGGTTTATCCTGGCAAGTGCATTTATTATGTTTTTTGTTGGTGTGCGCGATGACCTCGTTCCCTTCAGGGCACTACACAAACTGGCGGGCCAGATTATAGCCGTAGCAGTTCTGATTTTTTCCACCATCCACATTGGGTCATTTTATGGTTTTTTGGGTATCCACCAAATCCCGCTTTGGGCTGATTACCTGGTCACGTTGTTTGTAGTTATTGTCATCACCAATGCTTTTAATTTGATCGATGGGTTAGACGGGCTGGCCGGGAGTGTTGGCCTTTGTTCTTTTCTTGCTTTCGGAATTTGGTTTTATTTGGCTGATAACTTTACGTTTTCATTGATCTCTTTTGCAATGATTGGGGGCATTTTAGCTTTTCTCACTTTTAACTGGGAGCCCTCTAAAATATTTATGGGCGATACGGGGGCTATGGTGATTGGCATGATGCTTTCCGTTTTAACTATAAAGTTTATGGGGTTAAATTACGATTTACCCGTAGGGCATCCTGCTAAATTTGCCGGCACCATTTCAACGGCAATCTGCTTTATTATTGTTCCACTCTGCGATACCCTGAGGATAATCGTTCTGAGGTTGTACAAAGGACATTCGCCCTTTACCCCCGACAAGAGCCACATCCACCATGCGATTATGCGGCTTGGCATGTCTCACAGTTCAGTAACGATCATCCTCTCCATGGTAAACCTCGGTTACATTGGCCTCGCCATCTTGTTTAAAAATTTTAGCGACAACTACCTGGTCTTGGGTATTATTTTATTGAGCACGTTGTTAAGCGTGATGTTGGATCAATTAATTTTAAGAAAGTTATCGAGTAAGGCTCAAGAATTGAAATGATTTTATACTACTACATTTATCCTTAATTCAATGCCGGGGCTTAGCGCTGTTGTAATCACCTTTAATGAGGAAAAAAATATCTCGCGATGCATTGATTCCTTGAGTACGATAGCCGATGAGATTATCGTGGTCGATTCTTTTTCGCAAGATGCCACAAAAAAAATATGTCTTGACAAAAATGTAAAATTTATTGAGAATGCCTTCATCGGGTATGTTCAACAAAAAAATTTTGCATTGGCACAAACCCAATTCGATTACGTTATCTCTCTGGATGCCGATGAGTACCTATCCACCGAACTAACAGAGTCAATTCAGCAAATAAAAAACTCCTGGAAATGCGAGGCGTATGAGATGAGCCGCTTGTCTTCTTACGGAGGCCGATGGATAAACCACGGTAACTGGTACCCCGACAGAAAGATCAGGCTTTGGAATAAAAGTTTCGGAAGTTGGGGTGGAGGCAATCCGCATGATAGAGTAATTCTGAAAAAAGGAACTAAAGTTTCACGACTGAGAGGAAATATTTTGCATGAAGCCTACAATGATTCCTACGAAACGCTGCGCAAAATCCAATCGTATTCGGATATCTATGCCCGAGAGAATGCTCATCAAAAATCAAGTTCTGTTCTCAAAATTATTTTTAGGGCAAGCTTTACCTTTTTTAAAAGCTACATAATTAAACGGGGCTTTTTAGATGGGTTTGAAGGGCTAATGGTAGCTATGGCCGAATCCAACCATACCTTCTACAAGTATGCCAAACTTTACGAGGCCAATAAACAATCAAAAAATAAAAGGCGTAGTTATTAATTAGGATGAGTTCAAAGCATGTCTTTATATCGGGCGCGGCCGGTTTTATCGGTTTTCACCTTTCGCAAAAACTTTTGGCACAAGGCTATGGTGTTACCGGACTAGACAATCTCAACAATTACTATGACGTTTCTTTAAAAAAGGATCGGCTTTCCCTTTTAAAGAAAAACAAGTCGTTCACTTTTTTTCAAGACGATCTCCACAATTGGGCCATGATCGAAAATATTTTTGCAAAGAAGTCGTTCGATTATGTGGTTAACCTAGCGGCACAAGCCGGAGTACGTTATTCCATTGAGAATCCGCAAGCCTACATCGACAGCAACATTCAAGGTTTTTTAAATATTCTTGAGGTTTGCCGTAAACACAAGCCGTTGCATTTAATTTACGCTTCGTCTAGTTCGGTATACGGTGCCAATGAAACCATGCCATTTTCGGTTCGTCACAATGTAGATCATCCGCTTTCACTTTATGCGGCTTCAAAAAAATCGAATGAGCTGATGGCTCATGCCTACTCGGCATTGTACAAGTTACCCACCACCGGGCTTCGTTTTTTTAGTGTCTATGGTCCGTATGGCCGCCCCGATATGGCGTTGTTTATCTTTACAAAATCAATTTTAGAAGGGAAAGAGATACAGGTTTTTAACAACGGAAAAATGAAACGGGATTTCACCTATATCGATGACATCACCGAAGGCATCGAAAAATTGATGCCCAATGTTCCTACACCTGATAAAAACTGGAATGGGGCGAATCCTAACCCGGCTACAAGTTTCGCGCCCTATCGACTCTATAATATAGGTAACCATCAGCAAGTGGAGTTGCTCCGTTTTATTGAGATTATCGAAGAAAAACTGAAAAAAAAAGCCATCAAAAAATTTGTATCGATACAAGAAGGCGATGTGCCCGAATCGTTGGCCGATGTGGAGGAGCTAATGCACGATGTAGGTTTTGCGCCCAACACACCTGTTGAAAAAGGAATTTCTAATTTTGTCGATTGGTATTTAGACTATTATAAAATCAACTATTGATTATGGAAAAAATAGGAATTATCGGGTTAGGGTATGTTGGCTTGCCACTCGCAGTTGAGTTTGGGAAGCTGACAGAGGTGATCGGTTTCGATATCAACCAAGCCCGTATTGAAGAACTAAAAAAGGGAATCGACCGCACCTTGGAGACAGACGGTGACGAATTAAAAAGCGCTAAATTCCTCTCGTTCAGTTCTGACCGGAATACATTGAAAGAAGTTAACTACTTTGTTGTTACCGTGCCTACGCCCGTTGATGAATTTCATGTCCCCGATCTAAAGCCGCTCCAATCGGCCAGCAAAACTGTGGGCTCGGTCTTAAAGAAAGGTGACATTGTAATCTATGAATCTACTGTTTACCCCGGGTGTACGGAAGAGATCTGTGTTCCTATTCTGGAAAAAGAAAGCGGACTGAAATTCAACCAAGATTTTTTTGCCGGCTATTCGCCCGAGCGAATTAATCCGGGCGACAAACAACATCGCCTGCCAAATATAAAAAAGATTACAAGCGGCAGTACACCCGAAGTGGCCGATAAAGTTGATGCGCTCTATAAAAAAATTATTAAAGCAGGAACTCACAAAGCCTCCTCACTGAAAGTAGCCGAAGCTGCAAAGGTGATCGAAAACTCACAACGCGATTTGAACATCGCCTTCGTAAACGAACTTGCACTTATCTTTAATAAAATTGGCATCGACACCCACGAAGTTTTGGAGGCTGCCGGCACGAAATGGAATTTTTTGCCCTTCAGGCCGGGCCTTGTGGGTGGTCACTGCATCGGTGTAGATCCGTATTACCTCACCTATAAAGCCGAAAGCCTGGGTTACCACCCGGAAGTGATCTTGTCCGGACGAAAGATTAACGACAACATGCCCATCTACATCGCCAATGAGGTGATCAAATTGATGGCAAAAAATAAATTGCAGATACACAACGGAAAAGTTTTGGTACTCGGACTTACCTTCAAGGAAAATTGCCCCGATATACGCAACAGCAAAGTGGTAGATGTAATCCGTGAGTTAAAAAGTTTTGGAACAGACGTTGACGTTTACGACCCCCATGCCGATGCCGAAGAAGTTAAGCACGAATATAATCTTGAACTGACGTCTTCTCTTTCGAAAAAATACCATGCTATAATAATAGCTGTTAGCCATAAAGAGTTTGCATCTATCGATTGGAGAAATCTAAAAGAAGCCAACGCTATTATTTACGATGTGAAAGGATTTTTAGAAAAAACTTCCGTAACCGCCAGATTATAGTCTTTGAAACAACCAAAAAAAATATTACTAACGGGTGCCGCGGGCTACATCGGTGCTCATACGGCCGTTGAATTAATTCAGAAAGGACATGATCCTTTGTTGATTGATGACTTTTCAAAAAGTGACGACACGCTACTAAAAGGTATTGAAAAGATCATTGGTGCAAAGCCTAATTTTATTCAGGGCGATTGCAAAGACCCCGCCTTCCTCGAAAAGTTATTCTCCCAAAAAAAATTCGATAGCGTCATACATTTTGCCGCGTACAAATCGGTAGGCGAATCGGTAAGCGACCCGTTGATGTACTACAACAACAACCTGCGGTCGATGGTTGAATTGCTCAACGCGATGAAAAAATTTAAAGTCTTTGAGTTTATCTTTTCTTCATCGTGTACCGTCTATGGCCAACCCGATGTAATCCCTGTTAACGAAAATGCACCGTTTAAAAAAGCTGAATCACCCTACGGAACAACCAAGCAAATGTGCGAGCAGATACTGGAAGATGTGGTGAGGTCGGAAAAAGAGTTGCGGGTAATCTCGCTGCGGTATTTCAACCCGGTTGGCGCACATCCTTCGGGGCTGATTGGCGAACTTCCGATCGGTGTGCCCAACAACCTTGTTCCGTATGTAACGCAAACAGCTGCCGGCTTACGCCCAAAACTTACCGTCTTTGGCAATGATTATGATACGCCCGATGGCAGTTGTATCCGCGATTTTATTCATGTAGTAGATTTAGCCCAGGCACACGTGGTAGCTGTGGAAAAAATAAAAAACATGCCTTCCAACAACGAAGCCTTCAATTTGGGTACGGGCGAAGGAGTGTCTGTGTTGGAGTTGATCAACAAATTTGAAAAGGCTACGGGCGTAAAAGTAAATTTCGAAATCGGCTCACGCAGGTCGGGCGATGTAGTGAAAACCTATGCTGATCCGGGCAAGGCAAAAAAAATGTTAGGCTGGCAAACGAAGCTTTCACTTGAAGATTCGCTAACCGATGCGTGGCGGTGGCAGAAACGTGTATCCCATTTATCAATTTAAAAAATCAATACTAAAGATGAATAGACCGGATATAAAAATGGTAGACCTGCAGGGACAATACCTGCGCATAAAAAATGAAATTGATAGTGCCATTCAGGAAGTATTGATGTCAACGGCATTTATTCAAGGGCCACAAGTGAAGTCGTTTACAGAAGCTCTTTCAAAATACAATAACGGTGTACACGCTATTACATGCGCCAACGGCACGGACGCCTTGCAGATTGCCATGATGGCACTGGATCTGAAGGTTGGAGATGAAGTAATTCTTCCGGTTCATACCTATGTGGCCACTGCCGAAGTCATTGCCTTGCTTGGGCTTACCCCGGTGTTCATCGATGTTGATGAAAAAACATTCAACATTGATGTTGCACAAATCGAAAGTAAAATCACAAAAAAAACCAAAGCCATTGTACCTGTGCACTTGTACGGCCAATGTGCCGACATGGAGCCTATTTTGAAAATTGCCCGAAGGCACAACCTGCATGTGATTGAAGACTTGGCACAAGCCATGGGCAGCGACTATACTTTTTCCGATGGATCGGTGATGCGTGCAGGAACGATGGGAGTAATTGGCTGCACCTCTTTTTTCCCCTCCAAAAACCTCGGAGCCTTTGGCGATGCCGGAGCTATTTTTACAACCGATGCCTCGCTGGCCGAAAAGATGAAAATGATTTCAACACACGGACAAAAGGTGAAATACCAACACGATATTGTTGGCGTAAACAGCCGACTCGACACCCTTCAGGCTGCAATTCTTCAGGTAAAATTAAAATACCTCGATGATTACACATTAAGAAGAAACAAAGCTGCTCAATATTACGATACGCATTTGGCCCAAGTTCCCTTTATCGAACTTCCGTACAGGGCAAAAAATTCAACGCACGTTTTCCATCAATACACACTGAAAACAAAAAACACCGACAGAGATAAGTTAAAGAAATACCTGCAAGAAAAAGGTGTGCCCACCATGATCTATTATCACATACCGTTGCACTTTCAAAAAGCGTATCATCAAAAAGGTTTTGGAGAAGGATCGTTTCCCGTAACCGAAAAACTTTCGAAGACTGTGCTTTCGCTTCCCATTCATACGGAGATGACCGAAGACGAATTATCGTACATTTGCGAAACCATTCAATCGTATCATGGCTGAAGAAAAAAAATATTTTGCGCACGCCACAGCAATAGTTGACGAAGGCTGTGAGATAGGTGAAGGAACAAAAATCTGGCATTTCTCGCATATCATGCCCAACTGCAAAATAGGCGAACGCTGCAACATTGGCCAAAACGTGGTGATCTCCCCGGAAGTGATTCTCGGAAGGAATGTAAAAATTCAAAACAATGTCTCAATATATACGGGAGTGATTTGTGAAGACGATGTTTTCCTCGGCCCTTCTATGGTGTTTACCAATATTACTAATCCGCGCAGCGCTGTGAACCGCAAAAATCAATACGCAAAAACGGTAGTGAAGAAAGGTGCTTCCATCGGGGCCAATGCCACCATAGTATGCGGGCACGACATTGGGCAATTTGCATTTATTGGTGCAGGTGCAGTAGTCACCAAAAATATCCCCGACTATGCTTTGGTTATTGGAAACCCAGCCAAACAAGTGGGCTGGATGAGTGAGTATGGGCATAAGCTTGTTTTCGACAAGACCGGAACTGCTACTTGCCCGGAAAGCGGAGAAAAATATTTATTGAAAAACGGAACTGTAAAAAAGATTGAATGAAAAATTTTGCACTCATTGGGGCGGCAGGCTACATCGCACCCCGACACTTACAAGCCATTAGAGACACCGGAAACAATTTGGTGGCAGCCCTCGATCGATTCGACAGCGTGGGTATTATGGATTCGTATTTTCCTAAAGCCGATTTTTTCACGGAGTTTGAACGCTTCGATCGCCACATTGAAAAATTGAGACGCAACGGTCAAAAAATTGATTATGTAAGTATCTGTTCGCCCAACTACTTGCACGATTCGCACATCCGTTTTGCGTTGCGTCATCAAGCGGATGCCATTTGCGAAAAGCCGTTGGTGCTCAACCCATGGAATGTAGATGCGTTGGAAGAGATCGAAAAAGAGACGGGCAAAAAAGTATATACTATACTTCAGCTTCGCCTTCATCCGAATATCATTCAACTAAAAAAGGAAATTGAGGCTTCGCCAGCCGATAAAATTTTTGATGTTGATCTTACCTACATCACCTCGCGTGGTATGTGGTACCACCACAGTTGGAAAGGCGATGGACTTAAATCGGGTGGCATTGCTACCAACATTGGCATCCATTTTTTTGATATGCTGTTGTGGGTCTTTGGCGATGTAAAAAAAATAGAGATGAAATCTCACGCAGCCACTACGGCTGCGGGCTATCTGGAACTGAAGAAAGCACGCGTCAACTGGATGCTCAGCATCGATGAAACAACACTTCCCGAAGAAGCAAAGTCAAAAGGCAAACGCACGTATCGTTCGTTGAAAATGAATGGAAAAGAAATTGAGTTTAGCGATGGGTTTACCGAGTTGCACACGAAAAGTTACGCAGAAATTTTGGCAGGGCGCGGTTTCGGATTAAAGGAGGCAAGACCCTCTATCGAATTGGCGCACGAAATCAGACCCAAACTAAATTGACAAATATATTTACGATTGTCTTCATCTAAACTCATACCTCGTAAATTGCAAATCGTAAATAAATGAAAGGAATAGTTCTGGCAGGCGGATCGGGCACACGACTTTATCCTTTAACCAAGTCGGTATCTAAACAGTTGTTGCCGATTTACGACAAGCCCATGATTTATTACCCGCTGTCGGTGCTGATGCTCGCCAATATTCGTGAGGTTTTGATTATCACAACACCACACGAACAGATACTTTTCAAAAACTTGTTGGGCGATGGAAGCCAATTTGGATTGAAATTAGAATACCGGGTTCAGCCTTCGCCCGATGGCCTCGCGCAGGCATTTATCATTGGAGACACTTTTATTGGAGACGATACCGCGTGCCTTGTGTTGGGCGATAACATTTTTTACGGCTATAATTTTTCAGCGCAACTGGAGCAGGCAGGCCAAATGAAAACCGGGGCAATGGTGTTTGGGTATTATGTAAACGACCCCGAACGCTACGGAGTGGTTGAGTTTGATAAAACCGGTAAAGTGATTTCGATTGAAGAAAAACCCGCAAAACCAAAATCGCATTATGCGGTTACAGGTTTATACTTTTACGATAACAGTGTAATTCAGCGAGCAAAAAAAATCAAACCCTCCGAACGGGGCGAATTGGAAATTACGGATTTAAATAAAAGTTACCTTCAAGACGGGCAACTTCAGGTGAAATTGTTGGGCAGGGGCATGGCGTGGCTTGATACCGGAACACACGAATCTCTGATTCGGGCTTCCACGTTTGTCGAGTCGATAGAGGAACGCCAAGGATTGAAGATTGCTTGTTTGGAAGAAATCGCTTTTCGCAAAGGATATATTTCCAAAGAGCAATTGCTTGAGCTTGCCAAACCATTGAGCAAGAATCAATACGGCCAGTATCTGATCCGTATGGCAAACGAAAATCTTTTTGGATGAGCAAACTCAAATTGATTGAAACCGGATTTGACGATCTTTTTGCGATTGAGCCTCATCGTATTGGTGATGAACGTGGTTATTTTTCGGAAGTTTATAATTACCGAGAACTAAAGTCGCTCGGTATTGATATTTCCTTTATTCAAGATAATCAGTCGCGCTCGGCAAGAGGAGTGATGCGAGGGCTACATTTTCAAAATGCTCCCCACGCACAGAATAAATTGATACGAGTAGTTAGCGGAACTATTCTCGATGTTGTGCTTGACCTGCGCAAAAATAAACCCACCTTTGGAAAGTATTTTCAATTGGAAATGAGTGCAGAACAAGGGCAACAGCTTTTAGTGCCGCCAGGGTTTGCTCATGGGTTTATAGTATTGAGTGAGAGTGCTGAAATTTTATACAAAGTGGACGAATACCACCACCCCGAAAGCGAAGGAGGAATCCTTTTTAACGATCCTTCGTTGAAGATTGATTGGAAATTAGCGATGAATGAAATCATTATTTCGGAACGTGATAAAAAACACCCGCTTTTAAAGGATGCCGTTTTCAATTTTTAAATAATTGAAGTGAAATCAATTCTAATCACCGGAGGAGCCGGTTTTATCGGGTCCAATTTTGTGGTTCACTTTCTGAACACGTATAAAAACTACAAAGTGGTGAACCTGGACTTGCTCACTTATGCGGGAACGTTAGATAATTTGAAAGAAGCGGAAAACAATCCACACTATACTTTCATTAAAGGCGATATCATGGATCGCTCGCTGGTTGAAACTATTTTTCAAAAGCACGCCATCTCTGGCGTTATCCATTTCGCTGCCGAATCGCACGTTGATAATTCTATTGCCGGCCCCGAAGCATTTATTAAAACCAATGTCTTTGGCACATTTACTTTGCTTGATGTGGCCCGCAAACATTGGATGAAATCGCCTTTCGTTTTCCACGATGGCAAAAAAGAAAATCGTTTTCTACATATTTCTACCGATGAGGTGTTTGGTTCGCTTGGCGAAAGCGGTCTATTCACGGAGCAGACTCCCTACGCACCCAACAGTCCCTATTCGGCTTCAAAGGCAGGGAGCGATTTGCTGGTACGCAGTTATTTTCACACCTATGGTATGAATGTGGTCACCACCAATTGCTCGAACAACTACGGCCCCAAGCAACATCAGGAAAAATTAATTCCCACCATTATTCGCACGGCTCTTGCAGAAAAACCTATTCCTATTTACGGTGATGGAAAAAATGTGCGCGATTGGCTTTTTGTTACCGATCATGTAAAGGGCATCGACCTGGCTTTTCACCAAGGAAAAACGGGCGAAACCTACAACATAGGTGGGCGCAATGAACGCAACAACAACCAAATTGCACAAACGGTTTGCACCATACTTGATCAACTCCATCCCCGCAAAAACAATAAAAAACACAGCGAACTGATTACGTATGTTCAAGACCGCGCAGGGCACGACAAACGCTATGCCATTGATGCGGCAAAAATTGAGAAAGAATTGAACTGGAAAGCAGATGAAAATTTTGACAGCGGCATACAGAAAACTGTAGAATGGTATTTGGACAAGCTCAAAGCCTGATCTAACGGCTCATCAAATACTCATTGCTACTCTGCTCATAACTTCCTATCATTACTTTCTAACAAAATAAATCCGATGAAAAAAATTGGTTTCATTGCGGTTGGCATTTTATGGCTAACCTCTTGCAGTAAATCTCCTCAGGGAGATCAGCAGTTTAATTATCCGGCTGCCCTAAAAGGCGCAGTGGTGGATACGTTATTTGGTGTGGCGGTTGCGGATCCTTTCCGTTGGATGGAAAACGATACCGCCCAAGCTACTGCCGATTGGGTGAAAAGCGAAAACGATATCACGTTCGGATACCTCAACAAAATCCCGTATCGAGATGCCATTAAAAAAAGGTTGGAAGAACTCTACAACTACGAAAGACTCAGTGCACCTTTCCGCGAAGGCGACTATTACTATTTCTATAAAAACGATGGCCTTCAAAATCACAGTGTATTGTATCGCAAAAAAGGAATTGATGGAACCCCCGAAGTTTTTCTTGACCCCAACACCTTTTCAAAAGATGGCACTACCCGTATGGCCGGAGTTTCGTTTTCGAAAGACGGTTCGAAAGTTGCTTTCCAAATTTCGAGAGGTGGAGCCGACTGGACGGACGCCATCATTATTAACGCTGCCGATAAAAAACTTTTAGAAGACACCCTGCGCAACATTAAGTTTAGTGGCATCTCGTGGAGAGGTAACGAAGGTTTCTATTTCAGCACGTACGAAAAACCAAAGGGAAGCCAACTTTCGGCTAAAACCCAAAACCATAAACTGTATTATCACAAAGTGGGCGCCTCCCGCGAAAGCGATCAATTGATTTTTGGCGATGACAAAAACCCGCGTAGGTATGTGGGTGGCGGCCTTACGGAAGACGAGCGTTTTTTAATAGTGAGCGCAGCCAACAGCACTACCGGAAATGAATTGTACATTCAGGATTTAAAAAATCCGGCATCGAAGTTGACTCAGATCGTCAAAAATTTTGACAACAACCACAACGTCATTGCCAACGATGGCGACCGACTGATCATCGAAACAAACCTGAATGCGCCCAACAACCGAGTAGTGGAAGTAGATTTCAAAAACCCGGCTCCTGAAAGATGGAAAGACATTATTCCCGAAACAGAAAATGTACTTAACACCAACACAGGCGGCAATAAAATTTTTGCAAGCTACCTCGTTGATGTGAAAACCCAGGTAAAACAATTTGATCTGCACGGAAAATTAGAGCGCCAAATTGAATTGCCCGGCATTGGCACGGCATCGGGCTTTGGAGGGAAAGAAGGCGACAAAGAATTGTATTATTCTTTTACCTCATTCACCTATCCTCCAACTATTTTCAAATACGAGGTTGCCTCGGGAAAATCCTCACTGTACGAAAAACCTAAAGTGGATTTCGATCCGGAAGCTTACGAAACAAAACAAGTTTTTTACAACAGCAAAGACGGCACCAAGATACCGATGTTCATTACCTACAAAAAAGGAATTGAATTGAACGGAAAAAACCCAACCCTTCTTTATGCATACGGTGGTTTTAACCTCAGTCTCACTCCCGGTTTCAATACCTCAAGAATTGTTTGGCTGGAAAACGGTGGCGTTTACGCACAACCCAATTTGCGCGGTGGCGGTGAGTATGGTGAAAAATGGCACTTGGCCGGTACGAAGATGAACAAACAAAATGTATTTGACGACTTCATTGCTGCGGGCGAATATCTTATCAACGAAAAATATACTTCAAGCGATTACCTCACCATTCAGGGAGGTTCTAATGGAGGTTTGTTGGTTGGTGCAACGTTGGCGCAGCGCCCCGACTTAATGAAAGTAGCACTGCCTGCCGTGGGTGTAATGGATATGTTGCGGTACCATAAATTTACGGCCGGTGCCGGTTGGGCTTATGATTACGGCACTGCCGATGACTCGAAAGAAATGTTTGAATACCTTAAAAAGTATTCTCCGGTACACGCGCTCAAGCCCGGCACCACTTACCCCGCAACATTGGTAACCACAGCCGACCATGACGACCGCGTTGTGCCGGCCCACTCGTTTAAGTTTGCAGCCACATTGCAAGAAAATCAGCAAGGCGCAGCACCCGTGCTCATTCGCATTGACACTAAGTCAGGGCATGGATCGTCCAATCTTTCTAAAGCTTTGGATGTTACAGCCGATCAATATGCATTTGCCTGGTACAACATGGGTGTAATACCCCCGTTGGCGAAAAAAGACATGTGAACTAAAACTCAAGAGACAAGACCTAAGACATGAGAAGTAAAGCTTAAAAATCTCATGTCTTAGGCCCTTGCTTCAAATCCTCTAATATTTTCAGCCAACTTTTTTCCCACTACCTCGATCAATTCTTCGAATGTGGCTTCTTTGATCTTTTTTACAGATTTGAAATGTTTCAGTAATTTATCCGTAGTCTTCTTTCCGATTCCCGGAATATTTTCTAATTCGGTTACAAACGTATTTTTGCTGCGCTTCAGGCGGTGAAACTCGATGGCAAACCGGTGCGCCTCATCCCGGATTTGCTGAATCAATAAAAGTCCTGGAGATTTTTTGCTGATCAGCAGCGGCAACGGATCTTCCGGATAATAAATTTCTTCCAGTTTTTTGGCAATGCCCACGATCGGTATTTTTCCGTAAAGCCCAATTTCTTTCAATGCTTCGCACGCACTGCTCAGTTGGCCTTTGCCGCCATCCACAATAATCAAGCTCGGAAATTCTTTTTGTTCTTCGAGGATGCGCTGATACCTTCTTGTTACAATCTCTTTCATCGAAGCGAAGTCATCGGGGCCAACTACTGTTTTAATGTTAAAATGTCGGTAACCTTTTTTATCGGGTCTGCCATCTACAAAGCGTACCATCGAGGCTACCGGGCTCGTTCCCTGAAAATTGGAATTATCGAAACACTCGATGATTTTCGGTAATTGAACGAGCCGTAAATTTTCCTGAAGAATGGAGAGCACTTCGTTCTTCTTCGATTTGTTTTTGTCTTTGGCCAGTTCTTTTTCACGTTTCATAAAAAGCGCATTCTTAAGCGACATCTCCACCAGTTTTCGCTTGTCGCCTATCTGCGGAACAATGTTTTCAAAATCGTCAGACTTTACGGTTAAAGGAATGTTGGTAAAAACTTCCGGGTTGTTACTGCGATAGGCCAACCGCAACTCGGCAACAGCCGAATTTAAAATATCCTCATCTGTTTCTTCAAGTTTTTTCTTGATCTCGGTATTTTTCGAAAAAATGATTGAGCCTTCTTTTACTTTTAAATAATTGACGAACGCATCGGTTGGAGAACTGGTAATGGTGATCACATCAATGTTGGTGAGCTTGGGGTTTACCACCAGCGACTTCACCTGAAAATCCTCGAGCAGGGCAACCTTTTGTTTAAACTGGTCGGCTTTTTCAAATTCAAGATTCGCGGCACACTCTTGCATACGAAAGGTAAAAACCTCTTTCACTACACTTAAATCGCCCTTTAAAATATTCCTTGCCTGAGCAATGTCGTCCAGGTAATTTGTTTCTTCTTGCAATCCTTCGCACGGCCCTTTGCAATTTCCAATGTGATACTCCAGGCATACTTTGAATTTTTTCTTTTCAATGTTTTCCTTCGACAAAAACAAATAGCACGTGCGAATGGAGTACAACTGCCGCGCCAGCTCCAGCACATTTTTCATGGCCACCACACTGCTGTATGGGCCGTAATATTCACCTTGCTTAGGAATAAATTTGCGGGTGGCGATGATGCGCGGAAACCGCTCTTTGATGATGCAGAGATAAGGAAATGTTTTATCGTCTTTGAGCAGGATGTTGTACTTCGGCTGGTTTTGCTTAATCAAGTTGTTTTCTAAAAGCAGCGCATCAAACTCGGAGTTGGCTATAGTGAATTCTATTTTTCTGATTTCTGAAACAAGCCTCGCGGTCTTGCGGTTTTCGTGGGTCTGACGGTTGAAGTAACTGCTCACCCGCTTTTTCAGATTTTTTGCCTTGCCCACATAGATCATTTCGCCCGCTTCATTGAAGTAACGATAAACTCCGGGAGAATCGGGCAAACCGGTCAATGTCTTTTTTATTTCTTCGTTTTTTGTCACGGAAGCAAAATGGTTACAACGCTTAACAAAGAAAAGAAATAGTTAGTGGAATGCCTCAACGATTCGGGCATCAAAATAACATGAATAAAATCGATTATTTTAGATGTTTGAATTTCATGAGGAGGTTTCTACTTACTTTTTGTGCATTAATTGGATTTGGGGTCGGGAAATCACAATCCCCATCGCATCAACTCACATTTTATTCAATCACGGAGCAAGACGGCCTCTCCGACAACCGGGTTACCTGTTTTTTGCAAGACCATAACGGGGTTATGTGGATCGGCACTCAAGATGGATTAAATAAATTTGATGGATCGGTGATCAAAAGATTCAACAACCAAAAAGATGATTCGGCTTCTTTTGTCAACAATCACATTACAGCCCTTGGTGAAGATGAGCAGCATC
Organism: Bacteroidota bacterium; assembly: GCA_018267285.1. Lineage (GTDB taxonomy): Bacteria > Bacteroidota > Bacteroidia > Cytophagales > Cyclobacteriaceae > ELB16-189. The sequence goes on from JAFDYU010000007.1 coordinate 157,986, forward strand.
ACTTGTGGATTACAACTTTGGGAGGGCTTTCAGAATACGATCCCAACCTAAAAAAATTTAATAATTATCAAGCCACTTCCCCATACGGTAATGCAAACCTGATGTGGGATATTCAGATTGAAGGAAATAATATTTGGATTGCCACCGAAGTTGGTGCTCTGCGCTTTTCCATAAAAGAAAAAAAATTTTATACGTTTTACAACAAGTCATCGGTGATCCCCGCCACACAACGAAATGACAACTGGCTGACCCATATTTTGGTTGACCATAAAAAGAGAATTTGGCTGGCTTCTCACAGTGGGTTGTGGCGATTGTACGCAAATGAAAATAAATACGAGAAAATCACGCGCGCAGCGAAGCCGCAGTTAGTAAGTGCTTTAACCGAAGATCACAACGGCAACGTCTGGTTTGGACTATGGGGAGAGGGTATTTATGTTTTGAATACGGATAAAAATACGATTCAATCATTAAAGACGGAGAACACATTGGCCACCGTTGCTGGTTTTGCAGAATCAACAGATGAGAAAAACAATTACACCATGTGGACTTCCGGGCTCTGTGCTTTTAATAAAAATAAAACATTTACTAATTATTCGCCCGAAAATACCGACATCGAAAATAATTTCAGCGAATCACGATTCTATTTTTCACAAGACGGATTGCTGTGGATTTCTACCCCACAAGGCGTTCGGATTTTAGATCCAAACCGACAGCCCTTTGTTCATCATATTATTTCGCCACACGATATCACCAACCAAACCGTGGCACTGCTGAGCAAAGGCAATGAACTTTATGTGGGTGGCATGGGATCGGAATTTTTAAAGCTTTACGATTCGTCTTTTAAGCTTGTCCGGAATTATGCCCCCAACCCGATGAACTTTGCGGCTCTGAACTTGGTAAGAGAAGCGAAAGACCAGCTATGGATTTGCACCGAACAAGGATTGTTCTTGATGAATGAAACTACGGGGAGCATGACAAGGTATCAACTCACCGAAAAAGAAATCAATACGCCTACGCGCAATTTTTTCACCAATATGTTTATCGACAGTCGCGGGCGTCATTGGGTGTTCCCCTGGCGAAGCGGCATCTGGCAGTTGGAGGTTGCCAACGGCTCGTTTAAAAAAATAATAGTAAGCCTTGACAACAAAAAAGAAATTTCTAAAAAGTTAGTTGTCGCCACGGCAGTAGAAGATGAAGAAGGAAATATTTGGTTTGGCGATCTGGATGAAGGTTTGATGCTGTGGGAGTCTTCTTCCGGTAAATTTTCGAGGCCTACAGAAAAAATTTTTAAGTCGTTTTATAGCTTGGGAAACATTGTATACGAAAAGCCCTATCTCTGGTTTGTAATCTCCGGTCAGGTTGTTCGAGTAACAACCGCTACCAAAAAAATTGATTACTGGAGCATTCCGAAAGAATTTAATAAAACCGTGTTCAATTTTTGCAGTGATAAAAAGCGATTGTGGATTACTACCAGTCACGGGTTACTTTCGTTCAACAAAACCACTCATGTATTTCACCGATTTACCAACAATGATGGCCTGCTTCATAATGAAATGAGCGGAGTGATTAAAGCACTTCCGAACGGAAAAATTCTTTACGCGGCACAAAACTATATAACTGAATTTCGAGGAGACAAGGTGTTGAAGCCTACCGGAACTCCGCAGGTAACGATTACGGAAACGTTCTCGCAGAATGAATTAATTTCCTGGCAGCTTACCGAAAAACAGGAAAAAAAGATTACCCTTGATCACACGCACAACAATTTTACCTTTCACTGGGCATTGCTCAATTTCAGAAACCCGATGCAAAACCAATATTACTGCAAACTCGAAGGGATTGATAAAGAGTGGAAATATGTGGGTACAACCGGCCAGGCGGAGTACGCCAGCCTTGCACCGGGTACTTATTTTTTTCATGCGCGGGGGGCTACAAGCGAAGGCATTAGAAACCAGAAAGATGATTTGTTGATCATTACCATTCTGTCTCCGTTTTGGCAAACGTGGTGGTTTATTGCAGCAAGCATTGTACTGGTGGCAGCCGTTATCTACTTTGTTTATCGCTATCGGCTTAAACAAATTTTGATGCAGGAAAAAATCAGGAGCAAAATCTCTACCGATTTGCATGACGATATCGGCTCTACACTAAGCTCCATTTCTATTCTTGGCGACCTGGTACTTCAAAAAAGTAAAAACGAAATTTCGCCAATGGTTCAGGAGATCCGCGACAACGCGTTGACGTTGATGGAAAAAATGGACGACATTGTGTGGGGCATCCAACCCGACAATGACTCGCTCGAAAAATTGTTAACCCGAATCAAACGTTTTGCCTCACAACTTTTCGAAGCCAGGAATATTGAATACACCATCGAGGTTCAGGAGAATATTAAAAAAATAAAACTTCCGATGGAACACCGTCAGCACATTTACCTGATCTTAAAAGAAACTATCAACAATGTGGTGAAACACGCTCAGTGTTCTAAAGCATCCATCCTTGTCAACCTAAATCGATACAATCTAATGGTGACGGTCTCCGACAATGGGAAAGGTTATGATCCTGCCTATGAGTTTACTGGGAACGGTATTAAGAGCATTCGAAAAAGAGCCTTGTCGATAAATGCAGACCTCCAACTCACATCAATTTCTTTACAGGGAAGCAGGATGGTGCTGACTCTGAAAATCAAATAAACATCTGACTTGCTATGCGGATTAGTTTATACAAATTTACACGCTATGATTAAAGTTGCCATTGTAGAAGATAGTGTAACGCTGAGAAACAGCCTGGCCCATTTAATCAGCGGTACGGAAGGCATGACTTGTGTTGTGGCTCTGGGCAACTTGCAAAATATCATCAGCGAATTGAGCAAAGTAAAACCGGATGTAGTGCTAATGGACATTGGCCTGCCCGATATTTCAGGAATAGAAGGCGTGCGCACGGTGAAATCAAATTTTTCGGAAACTCAGATTTTAATGTTCACGGTTTTTGAAGACGAGGATAAAATCTTTGAGGCCATACGCAACGGAGCCTCGGGTTATTTGTTAAAGAAAACTCCTTCTCCACAAATCATTGAAGCCATACGCGAACTGTACAGCGGTGGTGTGCCCATGAGCCCGGCCATAGCGCGCAAAGTAATCCAGTCGTTTCAATCCGTTCCGGCTCAACCCGTTGAGTTGCTCACACCCCGCGAACGAGAGATCTTGTTTTCGCTGGTCGATGGGCTCAGTTACAAGAAGATTGCCGAAAAATATTTTATCAGCATCTCCACAGTGCGCACGCACATTTCAAGCATCTACGAAAAACTGCACGTACACAGCAAAGCCCAAGCGGTGGCAAAAGCACTGGGCAAAAAGTAGAATATTCTTCCTGATCCACTTTCTCTAATATCGGATATTTATCCGATAGGATATTGTGGGACAAAATCTGTACCTTGATAAGAAAGCCTCATATTCAATCACATATTCATGTGATTGAATAAATAAAATAATTAATTGTACTTTGATGTGTTGACTTTCGAAAAAAACAAACCTACTATCTATATGAAAGCACTCTTTACATCTGTTTTGGCTGTTTGCATCATAAGCCAAAATTTTGCCACCATCCGTACCGTGAGCAATGACTCCAACAACCCCGCACAATATACCGACATACCCGCAGCTGTGGCTGCGGCAAGCGCGGGCGATACCATTTATGTGAATGGCACCAAATACACCTACTCCGACTTTACCCTGAATAAAAAACTCATCATGATTGGGGCAGGCTATAACTCCAGCAACCAGTTCAACCTGATCACCCAAGTCAATTATGTTTATCTGTACAAAGATGCTGGTGTAAATAACGGCTCTGGCTCGGTGATCACCGGGTTTAAAGTCAATGGTTATATTTCTACCACGAGTGGTTCTCTAACCATTAGCAACGTCACCATTTTCAGGAATATGATAGCAAACATTAGTGCAAGCTACCCAATGAACAACCTCACTGTTTATAACAACATTATTACGGGTGGTTTTAGTGGAGGTAATAATTGCACTAACCTTCTTATCCAAAACAATATCTTCACTGCAAACGCAAATATTGGAAACTTAAATGTAAGCTCTGTGGTGATTGACCACAACTTGTTTATTCATGGTAATGCTTTTTATAACCTTACGTATTCTACCATCACCAATAATATTATTACCAGTTCAGATGCTACTCAGGTAATCAACGGTACGGTAACCAATTGCACATTTTCCAACAATCTTTCCCTTTCTATAAAGATCAGCTCCTACACACCTACTAATGATTTTTTGGCAAACAACAACACCGGTGGGCAAAACATTGTGGGCTCCGATCCGCTTTTTACTTCCATGGCAAATTTTAATGCCTACACGGCCACCGATAATTACAGGCTTCAAACAGGTTCGCCCGGCCACAACTATGCCACCGATGGTACCGATCTGGGCATTTACGGTGGTACGTATCCTTTCCCGAGCGGGGGTGCACCCGGCAGTGGGTATGATACCAGCGCACCTCCGCCCATACCGCAGATTACCAGCATGAACATTCAAAACGCATCGGTGCTTCCAGGGGGGCAACTGAAGGTGAATGTTAAGGCTACGGTGAATAATTAGTTATCAGTTAATCAGAAAAAATCTGATTTAACTCTGTCAATAACTAAAAGCCATGAGATCAACGTTCATCATCTTTTTAGGAATACTTTTGACCTGTGCACGTGCACAGACCATCACCCGAGCCGAATATTTTTTTGATACCGATCCGGGCAAAGGCAACGGAACTTCGGTAAGTGTAGTTGCCGGATCTTCGATCGATCAGACCTACAATGTGAGTATTTCTTCATTGACCGAGGGATATCACACGTTTAGTTACCGTGTGCTCGATAGCAACGGCCATTGGAGTCTCGTGGCCACACGCACTTTTTTTATCGTTACCCCGGTTGTTTTTGCTACGGCCACCACGATCAAACGAGCCGAATATTTTTTTGATACCGACCCGGGCACGGGCGCAGCTACACCGCTTACCATCACGCCCGCAGCCACCGAGAACAACTCATTTATGCTAAATGTTAGCAGCCTTAGCGCAGGCTTTCATCAACTGATGGTGCGCTACCAAGACGACCTGGGCCGCTGGTCGTTGGTGGCACAGCGCACCTTTTACATTGTTCCGCCTGTGGTCACCACGAATTCGATACAAGTAAGAAAAGCAGAATATTTTTTTGATACCGACCCCGGCATGGGCAATGGCACGGCATTGACTATCGCTGCCGCAGGTACTGAAAATAATTTGTTCACTATACCCATCAGTAGTTTGTCGCCCGGGTTTCACACACTTTCCGTTCGCTATCAAGACGACCACAGCAAATGGACATTGCAGGCAGCGCGTACGTTTTATATTGTACCTCCCTCAGGCTTGGTTTCAGCGAGCAACATTACCAAAGCCGAATATTTTTTTGATCATGACCCCGGCACAGGCAAAGGCACTGCGTTGGTGGTTTCTGCAGGTGCTTCACAGAACAACACGTTCACCCTCGATGTAAGTGCACTGACAACAGGGTTTCACCAACTAAACGTTCGCTATCAAGACAACCTTGGTCATTGGTCTATTTTCAACAACCGCACGTTTTATGTTTTTCAGGGGAGTGTTGCTACAACCACACTTGAGCGATTGGAGTATTACATCGACACCGACCCCGGGTTTGGCAAAGCTACTTCGTTGAGCTTTTCTCCTGCTGCGCAAGTGAACCAACAATTTAATATTGATTTGACAAGCGTTTCCAATGGAAAACACAAGTTGTATCTGCGTACTAAAGATTCAAAAGGGTATTGGAGTGCTATTGATACTGCTTCTTTCACCATTTTAAATTGCACACCCCCCACAGCACCCATGGGTTTAACAGCGAGCCGCTGTGGCACGGGCACAGTTACGCTAAACGCAAGTGGTGCTACGGGTTCTCAGGTTTATAGATGGCATGTGAGCGATACAACATCTAACATTTTATACACCGGTACCTCATTTACCACACCTTCTATAAGTAAAGACACTTCCTATTTTGTAAGCATCTACGATCCTACTACGTTGTGCGAGAGCAGCCGCACGGAAACGGCTGCTACCATTGTTAATATTCCCAAGCCAACACTTAATCTCAGCGGTACACTCAGCGTTTGTCCGGGTAATTCTGAAACATTGGTTGCTCCACCCGGCTTTGCGGGATATACATGGTCCAATGGGTTGACCACACAACAAATCACTATTGCCACCACTGGGAAATATGCAGTACAAGTAAGCAACGGAACTTGTACCAGCCCTCCTTCTGACTCGCTGACATTTACGGTTAATGCCAAGCCAGTCAAGCCAGTCATACAGGCTACGGGTGGAGGCACACTCTGCGGTGGCGGATCGGTTACCCTCAGTGCACCTACCGGGTTTTCAAAATACAGTTGGTCTTCGGGTGATACTACACAATCCATCACTGTTAATACAACAGGTAATTTTATTGTGACGGTTACTAATGCTAATGGTTGCCAGAGCGATGCCTCCGAGGTTGCTTCGATTACTTCTTCTGCACTTGCAAAACCTATCGTCACAGTTACAGGCGATCTTACTCTTTGTAATGGCAGCATCGTAAGCTTATCTGCTCCGTCAGGGTTTGCTCATTATACGTGGTCCAGTGGAGACACAACAAAGACAATTAATATCAGCAACGCGGGAAATTATTCTGTGGTGGTTTCTACACCGAAGTGTTCAAGCCCTAACTCTGATACCGTTCGTGTTGCGAGTGCTGGCGTTCCTCCTACACCTGTTATCCAAATTACGGGAACGACTACGCTTTGCAACAACGCATTTGTTGGTCTCTCTGCGCCTACCGGATTTAGCTCTTATCGGTGGTCTGATGGGGAGACTTCTCGACAGATTATTGTATCGACAGCAGGAAATTATTCTGTTCAAGTGGGGCAGGCTGTCAATTGTTTGAGTACACCTTCTGATACGGTAAACGTTACACTTACCGGAAAACCGTGCGGCACCAGTGGCGGAACTACTACTAATGCGCCACCAAAGATAGCTGATGCTATAATCAATATACCTGTAGGAACTGTAGTTGTTTTTGACTTGAAAAACCTAATTACACAAGGTTCCATCGGAATTGAATACAGCACCCTGCAGATAACACAAGAACCAACCAGTGGAAGTAAAGCAACTCTTGATACGGCCTACAATCTGGTGCTTGACTACACCGGCATTTCTTTTGTTGGAAATGAAAGCATCAGTATTCAAGTATGCGATTCGTTAAACAGTTGTACGGAGCGTACTTTAACCATTGATGTGGTGGCTTCTGTCGAGGTGTTTAATGCGGTTTCTCCATTTCAAGATGGGCTTAATGATTTCTTTAATCTTAAATACATTGATAAGATTGAAGATACCAAGAAAAACAAAGTGGTGATTGTTGACCGTTGGGGTAATGAAGTATTTTCCATTTCAGACTACAACAACAACGATCATGTTTTCAGGGGGGTTGACAATAATGGGAAAGAATTGCCTTCCGGTACATATTATTATCGGATAGATTTTACTAGTGGTCGCCCAACGCTAACGGGTTTCCTTTCCCTGAAACGATGATCCTATGAAAACATTATGGGTAAGCTTGCTGTTATTTATTTTTGTTGCCGATGTATCTGCTCAACAAGATCCGGCTTATGCGCAGTATCCTAACAATCCATTTTTAATCAACCCGGCCTACACGGGGCTTAACAACAGGTTTAACGCAAACTTACAGTATCGCTCTCAGTGGAGTTCGGTGCAGGGTCATCCGGAGACATTTAATTTCAACAGCCACGTTTCCATCGTCAACAATAAAGTTGGGGTTGGGTTTATGGCAACTCAGGATAAAATCGGAGAAAACACGATGACTGAATTTTCTACAACAAGCGCATATAAAATAAAATTGAAAATGGATAAATATTTTTCTTTCGGTATGCAATTTGGGCTAATGCGCTTTACGAGCAACAACTCGTTATTAAATCTCCAACCGAACGACCCCTATTTTTCGCAATACAATGTTTCGCACGTCAACATTGGAACAGGGATAATGTTTAAAAGCGATCGTTATTTGTTTGGTTTTTCTGTTCCGAGGTTGCTTCCGGTTATGTTAGATCAAGGGCAAGGTCAAAAGATTTTGGTATACGACCGCACCTATTATTTATATGGATCGTATATGATTTTTCTTAACGAACGGGTTCGCCTGCGTCCCGCTGCCATGCTGCACGCATCCGATCATTTCAAAAGCTCGGTTGATTTGTTTATGAATCTTCAAATCGAAGATTTTTATTCTGCGGGAGTTTTTACCCGTGGTTTAAATTCGTACGGATTAATTTTGCAAATGATTGTTAAACATTATCGATTTGGCTATGTGATTGAAGTACCCGGCTCCAAAGGTTCTATACCCTTCACCACGCATGAGTTTATGCTGGGCGTGTCGTTAAGCACATTTGGGTTTCACAACAGATCATTTTCAGTTTTTTAGCCTACATGCCTCTCAGCCTGGATATTATATTCTTACAAATGGTTATGAAAAAATTATATTTGAGAGTTCTAAGATTTTTTTATGCCCTCACCAATACAGACTTTTATTTTATTACTGATTTGGTTTCAGGTCAACAGCCAAAATCATATCAACCAAACTCCCGTTAAGATTTCGTTTTATTACAATATCGATTGGGAATTAACTTCGCCAGAAATGTTTTTTTATCGTAGGGATGCATACTTTGATTTGGCTAATGTTCGGTTTGACGGTATCTACAACGACTACGACAAGGATGGGCATCTTGTTTCCGATGGTAATTACTATCAGGGAGACCGGAGCGGGATACAAACAGAATACAATAAGGACTTATCGGTGAAATCAAAAATTGAATATGAAGGAACCAACTTTACAATATGGGAATTATCAGACACAAATAACAAGTACATTAAAAATGGCAATGGTAAATTTAGCATCACGTATTACTACCTGAAAGAGAAAGACACAAAAAAATTATGGAAAGCAGGTTCATTGCAGGGCGAGTTTGCTAACGGAAAACGAATTGGCAAATGGCTATACTTTGATAACCCTCAACGAAAGATCCCAACAGATGCTGAATACTATTCTCGTGGAAGTTTATTGCGTCATGTTGAATACACGGAAGTTGACTCTATAGAAACCAAATCGCAAAAAACTATTTACATTTCTTTGCCTTTGCTTGTTGCTGAGTCATTAATATTTGATAGCAAAACCTTTACTAGCTTGAATGATTACTTTGAAAGACACATCTCCTACCCGGAAACATTTCAACGAGGAATGGGTTTTCCCCACGGGTTTAAAAAATTATTATCCATACTTACGGAGATGGTGAACATGCCCGAATTCTATTTAGAAATTCTTCGGGTAAAAACAGATGAACACGGTCAAGTAGTAGAAGTAAAAATTGAAAATTCCGTAAATTCTACTATAGATGAACTTGCCCTTAAGTCTTTTGATGTTTTTAGAAAACGGATATTGCCAGCAATGAAAAATGGCAAACCTCAAAAAAGCATTACCTACATTCCCATTTCAAATGGTGCCCGCTGGCTTAATGCCTTAAAAGAATTTCCCGATGAGTGGTTTCTGGACATCAATAACTTGATGAGATGACAAATTAATTCCGAATATCCCAAGGTTCTTCTTCTTTTTGCTTCACCGAATCTTGTGGTTGTCTTCCGTGGTCGAGCGAAATATCCAAACCGGATGAGGGCTTCTTAAAAAAACCTTTAACAATACCCGAAGTAGGATCGGCATAAACCTTGGTCATAAATTTTGTCCAGATTGGCCGTGCAGAACGGGCGCCTTGTCCAAACTCCCACGAAGGGAAATGTATGGCACGCTCATCGCCACCCACCCAGATGCCTGTAACAAGGTCGTGCGTTACGCCCATGTACCAGCCGTCTGAAGCATCGTTGGTTGTTCCGGTTTTACCTCCTATTTCGTTTTCCTCGCGCAGCTCAAGTGGAAGCCCTTGAGAGGTTCCTCCGCGTTCTTCCACGCCACCTTTGAGCATATAGATCATTTTGTAAGCCGTTTGCTCGTTGATTGCTTCTTTTGTTTTGGGAACAAAATTTTCAATCACATTTCCGTTTTTATCTTCTATGCGTGTAATAAAAAAGGGTCTGGTATTAATTCCCCCGTTTACAAACGTGCAGTAGGCGCCCACCATTTCAAACAACGAAACATCGCTGGTACCTAAACAGAGTGAAGGAACTGCATCGAGTTTACTTTCAATACCCACGCGGTGTGCAAACTCAACTACATTTTCTTCGCCAAGTTTTTGCATCATCTGGGCGGTGACAGAATTTACGGATCGCGCCATGGCTTGGCGTATCGTCATCTTCTGGCCAGTGCCTTTGGGGGGGCCATCGGCATTGGCCGGATACCAGGGCGGCTGCCCCGGTATTTTAAATTGAGGCGATATATCGCGCAACTCATACGATGGCGAGTACCCTTCTTCCATGGCGAGGCCATAAATAAAAGGTTTGAAAGTAGAGCCCGGCTGCCGCTTACCCTGGCGCACGTGATCGAATTTGAAATACTTATGATCTACACCACCCACCCACGCTTTGATGTGGCCGCTGGTTGGGTCCATGGCCATCATACCCATTTGCAAAAAACGTTTGTAGTAATTCAGTGAGTCGTACGTGCTGAAGAGTGTATCGCGTTCGCCTTTGGTGGTGTACACCGTCATTGGCTTTTTCAATCTTAGCAGAATTTTAATTGAATCCGAATTTTCGCCATACTTCTCAACTAAAAGCTTGTAGGCTTCGGTTTGTTTAATGCGTCTCGCAAGAAAATCTTTTATCTCATGGCCGTCTTCATCTACCCATGGGTTTCTTTTTCGTTTATCCCATTCGTCATAAAACTGATCTTGCAGCGGCTTCATGTGCTCGGCTACGGCTTCTTCGGCATAGCGTTGCAGTTTGCTGTCGAGGGTGGTATAAATTTTCAGGCCGGAGTTGTACAAATCGATTCCCCGGTTGTTGCAATAGGCCAGCAGGTAGTTTCCAAGCACGGTTCTAAAGTAAGTAGCCAATCCTAAATTCTGATTTTGAACACTGTAATTCAACTCGATGGGCAACGCCCGAATCGAATCGAATTGTTGCAACGTCTTGATTTTATAGCCGTGTTTGTAAACCTTGTAAAGCACTTCGTTTCTTTTTTGCAGTGCGTTGTTGGGGTTTCGCTTGGGGTTGTAAAAGGAGGGAGCCTGCAACATGCCCACCAGCACAGCCGATTCTTGCAGGTTCAAGCTGTCGGGTTGCTTATGAAAATACGTTTCGGCAGCCACTTTGATTCCGAACGCATTGCTGCCAAAATCGCAAGTGTTCAAGTACAGGGCCATGATTTCTTGTTTTGTAAAATTCCGTTCGAGATTTACAGAAATAATCCACTCTTTAGTTTTTTGGATAACTCGCTTTGGAAGCTTGCCTAGTTTAGCCAGTGGCCCATCCAAATTTCTGTCAGCATTTTGTGTGTATAGGTTTTTCGCTAATTGTTGTGTAAGCGTGCTTCCGCCTCCAGAACCACTACTGAATGTGAGTACTCCTTTAATAACTCTGAGAAAAGCTAAAAGATCAAGTCCAGAATGATTTTCAAATCGATGATCTTCTGAGATTTTTAGTGTATTAATCAATTCGGGTGAAAGCTGTGAATAATGAACTTGACTCCTGTTTATAACACCCCTATAATATCTTCCAAGTGAAACACTATCGGCCGAAATAATTTCGGAAGACAAATCATTTTCGGGGTTCTCCACTTCTTGCAAACTGGGCATCCCACCGTACAACCCAAATAAATCAATGCTCACCGTGAAAATATAGAGTGGCAGACCCAGGGAGAAAACAAAAAAGGCAATCCAAATATATTTTGTTGCGCGCGGAATCCAGGCAAACCGCGACTTCAAAACTTTTTGAAAATTATTTTTGGTAGTTCTTGTCGAAGAAGGTGAGGTATTCATCCAACGATTTGGTTCGGTATAAAATCTGAAAATTATCTTTCGTAATTACAAAATTATAGATTTTGTAATCGGAAAACGGTTTGTTTTTAGAAAGGTCGCTCAAAAATTGGTAATAATAGGCCATCGCCTTCTCGCGGTCCGGAATCTCCACACACATGGTCATGGTTTTATCTTCAAAACCAAGGTTGCTGGTGGTAAGTTTTAACCCTTTCCACGAGGTGGCGTTGAATTTTTCAAGCGCATCGACCACAGGGTTTGTAATCCGGTCGGCAGAGTTGTACACAACAACGAAAAAATGTGTGCCCGAAGTAGAACCAAATTTATTTTCCTTTGCTTTCTCTACCTTCTCCACAAAAGTTTTTGACGAGGCCACCAATTGTTCGGCATACGCTTTAAGCGGGTGCTTAGGATATTTTTGGATAAACTCGTTTAAATCATATTGATATTGCGATACATCTTCCGTACGACCGGTGATCAAAATTTTTAACAGTGTGAGTTGCGGTGTAAAATTGGTTTCTCCTGCCGTAAGGGCTTCGTTTACCTTTTCCATGGCAGGTCTTAAGTTATTCTGTTGATACAAGGTGTACGCCTCTTTGTACATGAGCTTTTGTTTTTCGGCCAGGGCGGTAGTCTCTTTGATGTAATCCGGATTTACCAGAAGCCTTGCAAATGTAGAAGTGGGGTATTCATCCTGCAGAAGTTGTGCATATTTTTCGGCCTGGCCGTCATTTTTCTCTTTGTGTATCAAGTAAAGTTTGTAAAGCACTTCCGGTCGTTTTTCCGATTTTGGAAATCGTGCCAGTAACTTTTCGTACGATTCGGCCGCATTGTCTTTTTCATTAAGATTAAAATAATAGAGATCGCCCAAATGAAAATAAGCATCTTCTATTTTGGCGAGGGCTTCGTTCTTTTTTTCTTCCGTATCCGGAAGTTGAGCAATGAGCTTGGCAACCAGGTCTTCTTTCTTTTCCGTTGGTCGCGGCTGGGCATCCGATTTTGTTTTTGCCTCCTCCGTAGGCTGGGCGGATGAAGCATCGGACAATGTGGAGTTTGAGCGGCTCGATCTTCGCCAGTTGTCTTCTAATTTTACATCGCCCCACACGCGTTCAAACTCGGTCTGGCCCGTAGCCATTAAATCGCGGCTGGCAAAATACCAGTCACCTGTTTCCGCATCACTGGTAGGGTTACCACTCGGCAAATTATTTTGAGGTGAACTGTCGTTATTATTAGCAACGAGCGATCGCTTTCTTTTCTTTTTCGACACCACTTTTTTTTGGGTGGCCGCAAGCGAATCGAACCGGTGGCGGATCGTGGCCGTGTCCAGGGTGGAAAGATATAAGAGACTATCGTTCAGGGTAATGGTTTCGGTATATTTTACAAACTCGCCAAGCACATTTTGTCTCTTCTTAATTTTTTCAAGGTCTTCATAATCTTTAGGCAAAGAAGCAACGGCACTGTCGTAGTACAACTTAGCGGGTTTATATTTTTTTAATGAATCGAAATTGATTTGCCCCACGCGCAAGTACGCCATGCCTTGCGTGCGTTTATTTTTTCCGGCATGGGCGGCAAGTTTGTAGTCTTTCAGGGCGTTGTCGAGGTTGCCTTGCTTGTGTTCGAACTCACCCAACTCAAAATATATTTTGTCTTTAAATTCTGCATTCTTTGTGTCCTTAAGTAGTTTATCGAATTGCTTCCGAATCAGGCGGATGTCGCGCATGCTGCCCAGCTTGGCCACCTGCGCCATGTTGAGGCGGGCGTAAAAATCAATTTCGTAATCGGGATTTGTGGCGAGGCATTTTTTGTAAAAATTGTACGCCTCAGCATTGAAGCCGAGCTTCTGATACACCTGCCCCACGATAAAATAAATCCTGCCCCTGCGATCGTGCCGGGTGAGGAGCGTATCGGCTTTCGAAAGATTGTTCACCATGTTGTTGTAATCGTTGCGCACCTGGTAGTAATTGGCTTTTTCCAGCAAGAATTTTTTCATGTTGCGCTTGCCCAGCTTTTCTTTTTCAAGAAACCGGATGGCTTCTTCCGCGCGGTCGTAATCGCCCATTTCGGTAAAGGTGCGCACCAGGTTGATCAACGCAATGTGCCGAAGCCGTACATCGCGGCTTTTGGTGTTTACGTACTTGAATGTGAGAATGGCATTTTGATAATCGCAGGCATACAGGCGTGCCAGGCCCACCATCACATAGTTATCATCTACCCACAGGCTGTTGGGATGGCGCTGTATGGAAATAGATGCCATCTTGATAATTTCATCGGTATTTTTTTTGTACGACTTGGCCAGCACCGTATCGAGCCGGGGGTAAAGCAACAAAATTTTGTTGTGGTCATCGTCCAGGCTTTTCAAGATCAGTTCTTCCACCTCGCGGGCGCCTTCTTTGGCATAGAAGTAGCCGTTGAAGTGGGCGGTTACGTTATGAAAAATATTGCTCGTTATCGAAGTTTGCTCCACGCCACACGCCACCAACGAAAAAGACAGTGCCGTTGACCAAAAAAAACGTTTTAGGGCGAGTTGCTTCACGCTCAAATATCAGGTAAATATTTTGAACGAACACAGCCGTAAAGTATTGCCGCAATTGAACTTCAGATTTGTGCCTGTCAGTCTTCCAATCTGACACGTAAACATGCTTATTTGCCCATGGTCTATTCTCAGCCGCATCTTCTCCTCAGGACACCGCACACAGAAGAGACACCTGTTTAGGACCTCTGCTATACATACTGACACATTAAGAAGTGTTAGCGGCAAATGAAGGTGTTTATTTTATCCCGATCTCCTTTAAAAAACAGAGTCTTCAGGCGAGACTCTGCGGAGAAGCGCAACGGCCTAAGGTTATATTTAAGTATCTTCCTTTGAAGATAAGTTTTAGAAGTTGATTTACGATTATTGCCAGTTCCCAGTAGTTACCTTCTTTATTATTAATTCCTCCTATTCCCGTCCTTAAACACAAACGTTAGCACTTTTGTTTGAACTCAGATATAAATAAACTGATTATTCTGAGTATTTTCGTTGGACTGATTCATCAGCTTAGGGTTTTCGATTGGGAGAAATGAGGTTAAATAAGTAATAAAACATAATAATTAATAAGTGAAAACATTCTCTGGTACAGTATTTTTCATTTTTGTTTCAATAATACTTATTGGACAACCTAATAAATACTACCCCTTATTGCGATCCACTTTTCAAGGGAATAATGCGTACCAAACTGTTGCCTTCGTAGAACAGAGGTGGCGCATTGCAGGCAATACTGGTTTCAATGAAAGTATCTGGTATGTAGAGAAAATTTTACAACAAGCCGGTTATACAAAAGAAATAAATGGTGAGGTCGAAGGCCCGCTCACCTACCGAATAGAAAAAAGAAAAATGAACCGACCTACATGGGAGCCGATTTCGGCTTCACTTTCACTGGCAAGCGACAACACTATGCTACTGCAATATTCTTCTAACCGTAATATGATCGCGATAAATTCAGTAAGCACTCCGATCGATGGTGTCATGGCAGAAGTGGTATATGTTGGAAAAGGGACTGTACAAGATTTCGAAGGTATGGATGTAAAAGGAAAAATTGTCTTTGGCGAAATGAGTGTTCGTTCATTATATGTTATGGCGATAAAATACGGGGCCATAGGTGTTCTCGCTTATGATATGCCAGCTTATACTCAACCTGAAAAATATAGGAACTCCATTCAGTTCGAGGGTATTCCACACAATGACTCCATCAAACAAAAATGGGGAATCCTGCTTTCTTATCAAGCTAAAGAAAGGTTGAAAGCGGCAATTACTAAAGGTAAGGTTGAAGCTCTAGTCAAGATTGCAACACGATACTATCAGTCCGAGGAACTGACAATCGTAGCCAATGCAAGAGGAACAACTCATCCCGATGAACGATTTGTTTTCAGTGCGCATGTGCAGGAGCCTGGAGCCAATGATAATGCAACTGGTGTGGGCACTTTGGCTGAAATGGCACGGGTAACAGCAGAATTGATTCAAGGAAAAAAATACTCACCGATTAGAACAATTACTTTCTTGTGGGGAGATGAAATCATTTCAACCGACAGATATATTCAAGATGATTCAACGCGGGCAAAGGGAATAAAATGGGGTTTAAGCCTCGACATGGTAGGCGAAGATGTTTCAAAAACAGGTGGTAGTTTTCTGATTGAAAAAATGCCAGACCCTTCTGCCATTTGGACACGTGGAAAAGAAAAACATACGGAATGGGGCTGTTCCAATTTAAAAGAATCAGATATGTTTCCACATTATTTTAATGATTTTCTATTGAACCGATGCCAACAACAGGGGAAAGAAAACGGTTGGGAAGTGAATTCAAATCCATTTGAAGGCGGAAGCGACCACACACCATTTCTAAAAGCCAAAATTCCAGGGTTACTCATGTGGCATTTTACGGATGTTTTTTATCATACCGATGCCGACCGGATAGAGATGGTATCACCAGAGGAAATGAAAAATGTTGGTGTGAGTGCATTGGCAGCAGCTTACACATTAGTAAGTGCTGATGAAACAACGTCTCTTCTGTTGATTAATGAAATATGTTTGAATTCGCTTGAACGACTGCAAACAGAATATGAATTGAGCAAAGAAGCAATTGCAAAGGGTTCGAAGCGCGAATTGGAGCTACACATATTGGATGCGTGGACATCGTGGTATAAAACTGCAATAGAGAAAATGGTTGAGATCCCTACTGGAGGGTCAACCAATAAAATCAATAATAAGATTACAGATACAATTAAGGTCTTGGAAACAAAGAATCGTGATTTACAGGCTCTGCTTAAAAAATAAACCCTCTCCTCTGATTATGAAAGGCGCAGAGCCCCCGAAGTGGGTGAAGAAGCTGAATATCCCTACCTTTGTGAAATTTCCCCTTCCCCCGCAGAGTCACCTGTCTCAGGGACTCTGCGTGAAATGAATTCAATAGCTAAATTTAGTCCATGAGTGTACGAAGAGAGATACCAGAATGTGAAGGTATTTACTTTATTACCATCACATGCAGCAGTTGGCTTCACTTGTTTGACATTGCCGATGCGTACGATGAGGTGTACAACTGGTTCGATCATTTGAAAAAGAATGGACATTTCATCTTAGGTTATGTAATCATGCCCAATCACCTTCATGCGCTGCTCGGTTTTAGAAATACACGAGGTGTGTCGATCAACTCAATGGTTGGAGAAGGAAAGCGTTTTATTTCGTATGGAATTGTAAAGAGATTGAAGGTGAAAGGTGAACACGAGCTGCTTGCCGATTTATACGAAAAGGTAAATAATACGGATAAGAGGAAAGGGAAAAAGCACGGAATTTTCGAGGCATCGTTTGATTGGAAAGAATGCAGGAGTGATAAGTTTATTGATCAGAAATTAGAATACATACATGCTAATCCGTGTCGAGGAATATGGAATTTGGCTAAAGAAGAATATGAATACAAGCATAGTTCGTCAAACTATTATCAAACCGGAAAGCAAGGAGTATATGCCGTAACAAATTATACGGAATTAGAAGACATAGACTTGACTAAAGCAAATTGATTTTTGGTTTGAAAGACGCGGAGTCCCCGAAGCGGGTGACTCCGCTCAGAAAGGAGACCAAAAAAAACGCTTTAGGGCGAGTTGCTTCACTCTCAAATATCAGGTAAATATTTTGAACGAACACAGCCGTAAAGTATTGCCACGATAGAACTTCAGATTTTGTGGTGAAGAAGCTGAATATCCCTACCTTTGAGAAATTTTCTTGATCATTGAAGCCCAAAAAGACACTTTCAGAGCGCCTCACGGCACGGTATCAGTTGGTGGTGCGCAGCGAAGACAACCTGGCCGAGCGCAGCAACGTGTCGTTTACGTACGGCCGGCTGCTGGTTTTTTTGTCGGCACTTTTTTTATTGATTTTTACCGCAAGCCTTTTCCTTTCAAAAACATTGTTGGCAAAATGGTTTGACCCCAAGTACGAAATAGCCGCACAAAAAAAGCAGTTGATTACGCTGGCTAAGCGGCTCGACTCACTCGCGGTGGAAGAAGACCGCAAGGAGAAGTTCATTCAAAATTTTCAGCGCATCCTTCGGGGCGATACAACCAACGGTTTTGCAGACCCGGCCAACGAACTGAAAGCAACCGTTGAGCCCGCAAAAACTTCGGTTACCAACATGAAGCTTGCCCCGGCCGATTCGCAGTTCAGAAAAGAATTTGAGCAGTCGCAATATTCGTTTGTGTCGCTCAACAGCAAGTACCGCGAGCTGCAAGATGTTTTTTTCTTTACACCCATCACGGGCTTTATCAGCGATAGATACGACAGCAAAAAAGGACACTACGGAGTGGACATCGTGGCCAAAACCAACGAGTCGGTAAAGTGCGTGGCCGATGGCACGGTAGTTATGTCGAGCTGGACCCAAGACGCAGGCTATGTTATTGCCGTGCAACACCGCGGCAGCCTGGTGAGCGTGTACAAACACAATGCTACATTGTTGAAAAAAGTTGGTAGTTTTGTAAACGCAGGAGATATTATCTCTATTGTTGGCAACAGTGGAGAGATGACCGATGGCCCGCACTTGCATTTTGAAATGTGGTACAACGGCAACTCGCTTAACCCCGAAGAGTTTGTAACTTTTTAAAATAATAGAATTTATGTTAACAACGAAAGAGCAGAAGAGAGCCGCTGACGAAATCAGCAACAGCAGCAACGTAATTGGCAAAGGCACTACGCTGGAGGGCAACATCGAAACTCACGGAAACATTCGTGTAGAAGGCAGAGTTATAGGCAACGTAAAATCAAAATCTAAAATAGCATTGGGCCACGGCAGCCACGTAGAGGGCAACATCGTTGCACAAAATGCCGACATCGAAGGCGAAGTAAAAGGCAAAGTAGACATAACCGAATTGCTTGTGCTGAAATCTACGGCCGTGGTTCATGGCGATATTGCCACGGGAAAACTGGTGGTAGAGCCCGGGGCCATTTTCAACGGCAACTGCCGCATGGGCACGGTGAAAGATATTAAGCTTTCCGATACATCGGGTGTGCGGTCGCCTCAAGCCGAAGCGAGAATGAATTGACTTGAACGAAAAAAAACAGCAAAATAATTTTTTAAAGTACTCCACTCTTGGTTTGCAATTTTTGCTGACCATCGGCTTGTGTGCGTGGCTCGGGCTAAAACTCGATCGGTATTTCGAATTTACGTTCCCGGTGTTTCTCCTCTCGTTCACGCTGCTGTCGTTTGGCGGGATGATGTACAAACTCTATCGGTCGCTCAATGAATAAGAACATACTCGGTTTTACAAGTACATTGGTTGCGTTGTCTTTTGGCATCGGATCGCTTACTCGTAAACTGGGTCAACCCACGTTTTTATTTTTGATTTTAGCTGTACTTGCAGCAGCCACGTGGCTGGTTTATTTTTTTATGGCAAGAACTAAATCCGAAGACTTTATTAAGAACTACATGCTCACCATAGTGGTGAAGCTTATCTTGGGTGGGGTCTTTATTTCTGTTTTGATTTTCCTCGACAAAAAAGGAGCGGAGGAAAACGCGGTTCTGTTCATGGCTTCTTACCTCATCTTCACCGCTCTTGAAGTCGGTTTTCTTTTTAAGAGATTCAACCGATCATGATTTTTTAACTTCTTCGTATCGAAAGCAATCGGTTAAATGATCATTCACAAGCCCGCATGCCTGCATGTGTGCGTAGATCACGGTGCTGCCCACAAATTTGAAGCCTCGATGTATCAGGTCTTTACTTAACGCATCCGATTCTTTGGTGGTGGCCGGAACGGTCTTTGCGGTTTTCCATTTGTTAACAATTGGTTTATGGCTTACAAACGACCAGATGTACCGATCAAAACTTCCAAACTCCTGCTGTACTTCCAAAAAACGTTTCGCATTATTCACGGCAGCATTTACTTTTAATTTATTCCGGATGATACCCGGATCTTGCAAAATCTTCTCAATTTTTTTGGAAGTAAAACGAGCTACTTTTTCGGGGTTGAAGTCGGCAAAATTTTTACGGTAGCCTTCGCGTTTCTTTAAGATCGTGCTCCAACTTAAGCCGGCCTGCGCGCCTTCTAAAATCAGAAACTCAAAATGCTTGCGGTCGTCATGTACGGGCACACCCCACTCCTCATCGTGGTATCGAATGTACTGATCAAATTTTAAACACCACGGGCATCGGACTTTTTCTTTCATAAGGATATAAATAACTGCACTAGTGTCCAGTTAAAATAAGGTCTCTTAAATTTATAAACGCTAAAACCAAGAAATCAAGCAAAAATGAAGATTCGAATTTTAAAGATTGAAAATCAGATTTCAAATCGTCACCGTTCAAATTTGGAGTTGAAATCATGCTAATCAAGCATTTATGTTTAGGAACTAATTTTTTAACTGGACACTAGTGAAATAACTGCTTAACGAAATAACGAATTAATTGTTTAACTTCCTGAACCCAACGGTTATGAAAAATCTGTTCATTGTTGTTGTCCTTTTCCAAACATCAATGATGCGAGCGCAATTTCGCAACGAAACTTTTCCTCTTTACAAATTTCCGCAGCTTATCGCCACTTCTCAAAAAACATTCATCCACGGTTTGCTCATCGACCCTGTGCAAAATTACAGGCTCTCGTCACCCCAGATGTTGAATAAAGTTTTACTCGACAACGGACGGTTACAAAATCAATTTTACTGGACAAGCTCGGTAACCGCGATGTCGTACAATCAAGGGAAATTTGGAACCTACTATTATTGGGATATGCAAGGTAACCTGAGTGGCACACGCGGCTTCATCGATCTTTCCGGAAAACACAAACGTGGATTTAAATTGTTGTTTCCCTGGCGCGCAATCGTTCGTTAAATTTTTTATCAACACTATGAAAACAATTATTACTACTGCATTTATTTTCAGCTTCTTTCTCGCTTCTGCACAAAAAATCGATTTCGACAAAAAATTGAAAGACCTCGGTGTTGAACTCTACCAACCCACCCAACCTATGGCAAATTATGCTAAGGTGGTACGTTCGGACAACTTGCTTTTTTTCTCGGGCCACGGCCCCACCTTTGCCGACAACACCAACATCACCGGAAAAGTAGGCAAAGACCTAAACCTGGAGCAAGGTTACAAAGCAGCCCGGCAGACAGGCATTGCCCTGCTCTCTTCGCTTAAAGCCGAAGTGGGCGACCTGAATAAAGTAAAGCGAATTGTAAAAGTGCTCGGCATGGTAAACAGTGCCGAAGGTTTTGCCGAACAACACAAAGTAATGAATGGTTTTTCTGATTTAATGGTGGCCGTGTTTGGCGAAAAAGGGAAACACGCCCGCTCTTCGGTGGGCATGTACATGCTGCCCACTAATATTTCTGTAGAAATCGAAATGATTGTGGAAGTAGAAGAGTGATCGGGTGGAAGTCTTTAAAAAATTGATGACTTAATCTTTCATCCATTCAAAAACGGAATAGTGCTCGCCATTCATTTTTAAATTTTTGTAAACAGTTTGTGCTACGGCATTGCTTCGGTCTACGTACAACCGGATGCCTTTCGAATCGGGGTCGTCTTGAACAAGTTGCTGTATGTGTTCGTACAATTTTCTGTAAACCCCTTTGCCCCGGTGCTCTTTTGAAACATAAACCGACTGAATCCAGATAATTGTGCCGTTGCGCCAATCGCTCCACTCATAGGTAGTCATCAGGCAGCCGGCCACCTCGCCATTCACTTCGGCCACATAATATCTTCCTTTGGTAGGATCTTTAAACATCCGATTCACACCGAGTGTAAGCGCACTTATTTCCAGCGTAATGTTTTCGGTTTCGAGCGCCATCTTCAGTTGAAAATCGAGTACGTGCGGGATGTCTTTAGCCGTGGCTTCGCGGATTACAGGGTCGGGATTTTTCATGTAAGGATTGGTAAAATTCTAAAGTGCTTGTTTAATGTCGGCAATCAAATCGTGTGCATCTTCTGCCCCCACCGACAGCCTCAATAATTTCTCAGAGATACCAAACTGCTTCCGTTCTTGCGGTGTGAGTTTGGCGTGCGATGTTTTTGTAGGCTGTGCCACCGTGCTTTCCACTCCACCCAAACTCACGGCTTTGCGAATAAACTTCAGACGCTTTAAAAATTTATCGGGGTCGGCCTTCACTTCAAACGAGAGCATGCCCCCAAACCCACCGGGCATTTGTCGTTTTGCAATTTTATGATCGGGATGACTTTTTAACCCAGGATAAAACACCGACCCCACTTTGGTTTCGGTTTCCAGAAAATCGGCAATGGCCATTGCATTTTTGTTTTGTTGTTTCACGCGCAGCACAATAGTTTTTAAACTGCGCTCAACAAGATAGGCCGTGTGGGCGTCCAGGCTTCCACCAAAGTGCATGGCGCTGGCTCTAATTTTTTCAATCAATCGTTTAGTACTCACGGCAACCCCACAACTTAAATCGCTGTGGCCTCCAATATACTTTGTGCCGCTGTGCGTTACAATGTCTATGCCCAGATCGATGGGGTTTTGGTTTACGGGCGAAGCAAAGGTGTTGTCAATGATCGTTGCGATTTTATGTTTTCTTGCAATGGTGGCAACGGCTTTTATATCGGTGATTTTTAGCAACGGGTTAGAGGGCGTTTCGATGTAAATGATTTTAGTGTTCGGACGTATCGCTTTTTCAAACTTACTTAAATCCGATACATCCGCCATCGTGTGTTCGATGCCGTAACGCTTCAACTCATTCAAGGCCGCATGGTGGGTGCCTCCGTACAGATCTTTTTGAAAAAGCACATGGTCGCCACTCTTTACCAAAGCAAACAGGGAAGTCATGATCGCTGCCATGCCCGAGCTGAAGAGCAAACCGTCTTCGCCATTTTCTAGTGCTGCCATTTTGGTAACCACGGCAAGCTGGTTAGGTGTGTTGAAGTATCGCGGATAGCGCACCAGCGTATCGTAGTCGTAAGCGGATGAAGGATAGATCGGGTTCACCAATCCACCGTAGATGGGGTCTCCCGCAGAGCCCTCATGTATGCTTTGTGTAAGTTTTGAAGTAGATTTTTTCATTTTGAAAAAAGTTATCCGGTAAAGATAACCACGCAAGTTTATTTTCTTTGGTTATGTTATACCTTGCAATGAGATGCAGAAGATAAACATTTGCCTTACAGACGACCACCAGATTTTTCGCAAGGCCATGATCCGGTTGCTAAAAACGTTCGACCGCATAGGCGAGGTGTGGGAAGCATCCAATGGCGAAGAGTGCCTCGAGCAGGTGAAAGATAAAAAACCCGATGTAGTGCTTCTGGACCTCGACATGCCGGTGATGAACGGATCGGAGTGTGCCGAGCGGTTGCTCCAAAAGTTTCCGGGTTTAAAAATTATTATTCTTTCTTCGCACGACAGCGAAAAGTACATGCTCTACATGCTCGAACTGGGTGTCAATTCTTTTCTGCAAAAAAATACGAACCCCGAAGAATTAGAGAACGCCATTTATTCTGTATTCGAGCACGATTTCTATCACAATGAACTGCTCAACTCCATCATACGCAAAAGCCTGAAAGGCCGTGCCCATAACGCCAAGTCGGAATCAGGTTCCGAACACCAAATTTCTGAACGCGAACGCGAAGTGCTCAGGCTGATATGCAACGAAATCAGCCTGAAAGAAATTGCCAACCGATTGTCGCTGAGCGAAAAAACGGTTCAATCGCATAAGCTCAACATACAATCCAAGCTTGGAGCAAAAAGTACGGTGGGTTTGGTGAAGGCCGCCTACGAACTCGGGTTGTTGGAGTAGACCGGATAGCCACTTTCCCAATTTTTTGCCCAAACCCGCACTAAGGAATACCTGATTTTTTCTAAGGATATCCTTACCAAAATTTTTAGCATTCTGCGTTTTCTTTAAAATTTCGGGGGTCGTGCCCGCCCGCCCCGCCCGGTTGCAGCCCCAGGCAAAAAAGTGTCCTTTTTTTTTGTATGAAATTCAATGCGCGGTTGGCCCCAAAAGCCACCGGGTTAGGTATAGGTTTTAGGTTTTAAATTTTAAGTTATGAAAGTACTGGTAGTGCATCGGCAGGAGGCCGTGAGGCAGAACATCAAAAAACAACTGGGGCAGTGGTACGTGGAAGCGTACGACAACGGGCTGGAAGGGCTCTTGGCGGCCAAGGTTGAAAACTTTGATCTGATACTTTGCGCGCAAGACCTGCCGGTGGTTACCGGTATAGAGCTGGTGCGGTCCATCCGCAACCTGAGCCTGAACCGCACCACGCCCGTGGTGCTGCTGGCCGAGGGCACCGAGACCCCCGAGCACGAGCGCCTGGTGCACCTGCTCAACGCCAACCTGATGACCGTGGAAGAAGTGGCCGAGATGAGGAAGTTGAATGTTTGAACGAATCAATGATCGTTATGAAAACAACAAACCAAAATCAAAACTACCAGCTCGGGCTGCTGCACTTTGCGCACCTGCTGGTGACCGTAGACGGCTTCGTTGACAACCGCGAGAAAGACGCGATGAAAAAACTGATGGCCGAAGAGCATATTCCCGACTCGGTCTACAGCGATTTCACAAAAACCGTGGCGCACAAAACCGAGCGCGATGTGTACGACCGGGGCATCACCTTGCTCAACGCCTGCAACGAAGACGAAAAGCTCAGCGCCCTGGTGCACCTGTACCGCCTTTCGGAGATCGATGACCAGATACACGTAAAAGAAGTGCGCCTGCTTTTGTATTCGCTCAAAGCCACGCACGTGGAGTTTGAAGATGTAGTATTGTCGGCCAACCTGTACAAGGCCGGAACCCACCGCGCAGCCTGAAAGTTTATGGACCAGATAGCCATCATCAACTTGCTGAGGGAGATTGTCTTCAAGTGTGCCATTGTGGTAGGTGCGTTTGGTTTAGTGGGCGGCATTATCTTTTGCCAACAGAAAATCAAACAGGTACTGTACCGCTCGGCTAAATAATTTTTTTCACTTCTAAACTTCCCTTTTATGCCCCATCAGGTTTCCCGTTACGGGTGGTTGCCCGACTTGCCCGGCCAACGCGACTTGGCGTATGCTGCCCCACGGCCGTTGTTGCGAAAGCTGCCGAACAAGGTCGATCTCACCAAAAGTTGTCCGCCTGTTTACAACCAAGGGCAACTCGGAAGCTGCACGGCCAATGCGATTGGCGCGGCCTTCGAGTTTGAACAGATCAAGCAAAAGGCAAAAAAATTTATGCCCTCGCGGTTGTTCATTTACTACAACGAGCGCGCGATCGAACACACCACCGACAGCGACAGCGGGGCCATGCTGCGCGATGGAATTAAAACCGTACACAAACAAGGTGTGTGCCCCGAAAATAGGTGGCCTTACAACCCGGCCAAGTTTGCCGATAGGCCCCAGCCCAGTTGCTACACCGAAGCACTGAGCCATCAGGTCACTTCGTATCACCGGGTGGCACGCACGTTAAATCAGATGAAAGGCTGCCTGGCCGAAGGCTACCCGTTTGTGTTTGGCTTCACGGTGTACGAATCTTTCGAGAGCGAAGCCGTGGCACAAAGCGGCAAAGTAAACCTGCCCAAAAAAGGGGAACCACAAATTGGAGGCCACGCAGTGATGGCCGTGGGGTACAGCGAAAGCAGCAAACGGTTTATCGTGCGCAACAGCTGGGGCGAAGGGTGGGGCATGAAAGGATATTTTACCATGCCGTACAACTACCTGTTGAACGAAAACCTTTCCGATGATTTTTGGACGATACGGTTGGTGGAAAGAAAAATTTCGAGTTAAACAAAGAAACGGACAGTTCTTTTCTTGCTGCTTGCGTTTTCGTTTTGTGCCCAGGCGCAGTACCTCAACTGGGTAAAGCAGATTGCAAGTGAGGCTAACTATGTAAACCTGAACGGTGGCGGGTTAACCCACTTATTTTTTATATTCGTTTTGTTGTGGCACAATGAGGGCATACATTTTTTCTTTTTTAACTGTTCTTAGCATGGCAACCGTTGCCCAAAAGCAGGCCAACATCTGGTATTTTGCCGATTATTTAGGCCTTGACTTTAACTATTCGCCACCCAAAATATTGTTGGATGGGAAGATCACTTCAAATAACCTCCCCAACGACCCGTTTGCCGAAGCCTCAAGTGTTGCCTCAGACGAAAACGGCCATCTGCTTTTTTATACTGACGGTGTGTATGTATGGAATAAGAACCAGCAAGTGATGCCCAACGGCACCGGGCTCTTTGGGAACAGCACCACCACCCAGACCCTCATTGTGCCCCAGCCGGGCAATGACCGCCTCTATTACATCTTCACCGCCTCGGCAGGCGATTATGTTTACACCCCGCCCGATAAAAAAGGGTTTCGCTACTCAATTGTTGATCTGTCTTTAAATGGTGGACTGGGAGACGTTACCGACAAAAATATTCTACTCTCTGCAAGCACCACCGAGAAAATGGCAGCCACGCTGCACCGAAACCGCCAAGACATTTGGGTGGCGATGCACGAAATGGGCAACGATGTTTTCCGCGCTTACCTCATCAACCCAAAGGGGTTGAACAGATACCCTGTTTTAAGTTCAACAGGGGCAATTATGGCTGACTACAACTTTAATGGAGCAAGATACTCAAACTCAGCCGGACAATTAAAATTTTCTCCTAATGGAAAAATGCTGGCAAGTGCAATAGCTAATGCTTTAGAAAATAATGGCGTTGAACTATATGACTTTGACACTTCAAATGGTACAGTAGTTTTTTCGAAATCTATAACTATGGAAGCTTTTGAGAAAGACCACAACGAATATTATCCTTATGGCATTGAATTTTCTAAGGGTGCAAAATACTTGTATGTTACAATTGGGGCAGGAGATTTTTTGTATCAATTTGATCTTTCAAAAGACGATGTGCAGAAGAGTAAGGTGTCGTTAACGGTAAGTGCAGGAGTTCACACCAGCCAGCTTCAGCTTGCGCCCGATGGGAAAATCTATGTGGCCAACGACCCACTCATCGGCCCCAGAAATGATTCTACCTTTATGGGGGTAATAAATTCCCCAGATTCAGCAGGCAATGCCTGCCATTATAACGGCAAACAAATAGCTGTTCCATTCAATTGGTTAACCAATAATACTGTCAATGTTGGGCTGCCGAACTTTTTGTCGAGCTACTTTTATGATCCCAGTTTATTTCCCATTGACACATCAATGCCTAATTACCTTTTTGAAATGCCCAATGTTTTTACACCCAATGGCGATGGGCTGAACGAACGGTTTATACCCATAGAATTTTATTATATCAAAGCAGCATCGTTAACCATTGTGAACCGGTGGGGTAAAGAAGTTTTTAAAACCAACGATGTTTTGAAAGGCTGGGAAGGTGGCGAGTGTGCCGATGGCACCTATTATTGGTTTGTAAAGTTTGTGGGCGAAAACGGCCAAGCGGGCAGCCAACACGGGTGGGTGCAACTGATGCGTTAGAAAAAATTCTTGCTAAATAGATGTTCAACCTAAAAACAAAAAGTCATTGTTTGGCGGAAACAAATCGTAATCAAAAAATAAATTAGATTTTGGTTGCACTTTGTTTTTTCGAACTATCAGTTACTCAACGTTTACCAACCAAAAAGCTACCGTGTTCTTGGTAGCTTTTTTCTTTTTTATTGGATTTTAAAATCTGATGTTACGCAAAACATGCAGAACTTTGTCAGCCTGAGCATGTCGAAGGCGGTTTTCGAGCATCGAAATAGGTTTCGATAAACTCAACCCGACAACCAAACTATGGGTTGCATAACATCAGTTAAAATTAAACCCTTCCGGATCTGATTTTGGTTTTGAATTTTTTTAATTGCGTGCGGAGCGCTTCGGTGGCCAGATCGGTGGCTTCTTCAAACGAACGTGCCTGCTCGCTGGCAAAGAGCTGGCTGCCGGGCACTTTTACTTTTATCTCCACGGTTTTGTTTTCGATGCCTTCATTATTCAGGCGCAAAAAAACTTCGCCATCTACCATCCGGTCGTAAAACGTCTCCAGCTTGTCAACTTTTTTCTGAATGAAATCGATGAGCTTGTCATCGGCATCGAAGTGGATGGAGTGAACTTGCAGTTTCATAATTAAAAATTTAAGTGGAACATAAAATTCATACTAATCATACTAAGCTTTAGGGTGTGCCTGATCGAAGGTCTTTTTTAGTTTTTCTATGGAATTGTGCGTGTACACTTGTGTAGCCGCCAAGCTGCTGTGGCCCAGCAAATCTTTCACGGCATTGATTTCCGCACCTTTGTTAAGCAAATGTGTGGCGTAGGTATGGCGCAAAACATGCGGGCTCTTTTTCTCTACGTTGGCGTCTTTCAAATATTTTTTTACAATGCGGTTAACGAGCATTGGGTAAAGCGGCAGGCCTGTTTCGGTTACCAACAAATTATCGTTTTTCTTTTCCACTTCGCGGTTTCTCACACGCTGGAATTCTTTGATGAGTTGAACGAGATTTTGCGTGAACGGGATCACCCTTTCTTTGTTCCTTTTTCCGAGCACCTTCAACGTTCGGTCGTACAGGTTTATGCTGGCGTCTTTTAATCCGATCAGTTCAGACAAGCGCATGCCCGTACCGTACAACAGTTCGAGCACCAGCTGATTGCGTAAACCTTCAAACGTCTTTTCGAACACCGCGTTGTCGAGTGCCTGAACCGTGTCTGCCTCCTGAACAAAATGCGGTAGTTTCTTTTTGGTTTTTAAAATTTTGATTTTGGCCATCGGATCTTTTGCAATTGCTTCTTGCCGAATCAGGAATTTATAGTACGAGCGGAGACAGGCAATTTTACGGTTAACCGAAACGGTGTCCATTTTATTTTCAACCAAGCTCACAATCCAGGAGCGCACCAGAGCGTGGTTGGCATCTTGCGAAGGGGTTTTATCAAATTCTTGATCGAGGAAAGTCTGGAATTGACGCAAGTCGGTTTCATACGAAAGAACCGTTTTGGGGCTGTACCGCTTCTCGAACTTGAGATATTTTAAGAAAGAATCACCCATGAACTGCACCCATCCGCTTGCCACTCAAGATAGCAAAAAAAATCCCCCGCCAATAAAATCAGCGGGGGATTGTTGACGAAATGTCTATCGAATGTTAATAATTATCCTGAGCGAACTGTTTTTGTTTGTAAGCTGCGTGAATAATCTCGCCTCTTCTTTTTACGGAAGGCTTTGTAAATGAAGTCCTTTCGCGCAATTCTTTCAAAACGCCTGTCTTTTCAAATTTTTTCTTGAAACGCTTCAGCGCCTTGTCGATCGATTCGTTCTCTTTAATGTTGATAATCAGCATGTTTTACAATTAGGGCTGCAAATATAGCTTGAATAGGTTCAATTTTGCAAATTCTACTTTAAAATAGCCCTGGAAATCACCAGTTTCTGTATTTCCGAGGTTCCCTCGCCAATGGTACACAGTTTGGCATCGCGGTAGAATTTTTCTACCGGGAAATCCTTGATGTAGCCGTACCCGCCAAAAATCTGTACCGCATCGTTGGCAATTTCAACCGCAATTTCAGACGCATAAAGTTTCGCCATGGCCGACTCCTTGCTCATGGGCTTGTGTTTGTTTTTTAAGTCGGCCGACTGGTGAATCAGCAATTTTGCGGCTTCAATTTTGGTGGCCATCTCAGCGAGTTTGAACGATATTCCCTGAAACGTTGAAATGGGTTTGTTGAATTGATGCCTTTCTTTCGAATACTGAAGTGCAGCTTCGTACGCTCCCATGGCAATGCCCAAACCGAGCGATGCAATGGAAATCCTTCCGCCATCTAAAACTTTTAGAGCCTGCACAAACCCATCGCCCACCTCGCCAATCACGCTGCTCTTGTGCACTCGGCAATCGGTAAAAATCATTTCGGCTGTTTCGCTTGCGCGCATACCGAGTTTATTTTCCTTTTTCCCGGCCGAAAAACCGGCCGTTCCACGCTCAACGATAAAAGCAGTCATTCCGTGCGAGTCTCCAATCTCTCCGGTGCGCGCAATTACTACGGCAACGTTCCCTGATTTACCGTGGGTGATAAAATTTTTTGCTCCATTCAAAACAAAATAGTCCCCATCTTTTTTGGCTACGGTGCGCATGTTGCCGGCATCAGAACCCGTGTTGGGCTCGGTTAAGCCCCAGGCCCCAATCCATTGGCCCGATGCTAACTTGGGCAGGTACTTTTGTTTCTGTTCTTCATTGGCAAATTGAAGGATATGTCCCGTACAAAGCGAATTGTGCGCAGCCATGGAAAGGCCGATAGAGCCATCTATTTTTGAAAGCTCTACGATGGCGGTAACATATTCATGATATCCAAAACCGGAGCCGCCATATTCTTCGGGCACAAGCACCCCCATCAGGCCGAGGCCGCCCATTTTGTGGAATAGATCGACCGGGAAAATCTGGCTTTCATCCCATTCCATCATCTTTGGCTTGATTTCTTTAGCACCAAAATCGCGAACCATTTGGGCTATCATTTTCTGGTTTTCTGAGGGCTCAAAGCTGATCTGAGCCTTCGATTCGGTCATCACTTCCATATTGGGTCTGTTTTTTTAAGAGGTGGCAAAAGTAGGTCACTTTCCCATCACAACCAAACGAGTGTTAGTTTGTTTTTGTGAAATGTTTAAAATTTCTGATACGCCCCCGAAAAGGCCTATTTTTGTCGTTCTATTTTTTTCGATTATGAATATTGCTGTTGTAGGAACCGGATACGTAGGATTGGTAACGGGTACTTGTTTTGCCGAAACGGGAAATAAAGTCACCTGCATAGACATAGACCAAGCCAAAGTGGAAAGACTTAAGAACGGAAAAATTACGATCTACGAGCCTGGGTTAGAAAACCTTTTCGAGCGCAACATCAAACAAGGAAGGCTTTCGTTCACCACCAATCTGGCCGAAGGGGTTGAGGGCGCAAAAATTATTTTTTTGGCGTTGCCCACACCTCCGGGTGAAGATGGGTCGGCCGATTTAAAATATGTACTTGGCGTAGCCGATGAACTGGGTTCGTTGTTGAGAGACTATACCGTAATTGTAGATAAAAGTACCGTGCCGGTAGGTACTGCCGAAAAAGTTCACCAGCATATTGCCCGAAAGGCAAAAGTAGAATTTGATGTAGTGTCGAACCCCGAATTTTTGCGCGAAGGTGTGGCAGTAGACGATTTTATGAAACCCGAGCGTGTGGTGATCGGAACGAAATCGGAGCGGGCTCGAAAAATAATGGAAACACTAAATGCTCCGTTTGTTCGTCAGGGCAATCCGATCGTGTTTATGGATGAGCGTTCGGCCGAACTAACCAAGTATGCAGCCAACGCTTTCCTGGCCACCAAGATCACCTTCATGAACGAAATCGCCAACTTATGCGAGCGGGTTGGCGCAGATGTGGATGCCGTGCGCAAAGGTGTGGGCACCGACAGCCGCATTGGCAAACGGTTTTTGTTTCCCGGCATTGGCTATGGTGGAAGTTGTTTTCCAAAAGATGTACAAGCCCTGGCAAAATCTTCCGATGAAGCTCACTACGATTTTAAAATACTGGATGCCGTGATGGCCGTAAATCAATCGCAAAAAATAAAATTGATTTCAAAAATAAAGGAACATTTCAAAAATAACTTGAACGGAAAGATTATTGCCGTTTGGGGGCTGTCGTTCAAGCCGCATACCGATGACATCCGCGAGGCTCCGGCATTAGAAAACATTAATGAATTGCTGCAAGCCGGTGCTGTTGTTAAAGCACACGACCCCGAGTCGATGGGCAACGTGAAAAAAATTCTGGGCGATAAAATTTCGTATCACGAAACCCCGTACGAAGCAGCCGAACGTGCTGATGCAATCTTCATCGCTACCGAGTGGCCCGAATTCAGAACTCCCGATTTTGAAAAACTTTCTTCGCTCTTAAGAAGCAAAGTTATTTTTGATGGAAGAAATCTCTACGATCTTGCTCAAATGAAAGAATTGGGCTTCACGTATTACAGTGTCGGCAGACAAATTATTTATGGATAGAAAAAGAATCCTGATAACCGGAGGGGCAGGCTTCCTCGGTTCGCATTTGTGCGATCGCTTTATAAAAGAAGGATTTGATGTGATTGCGATGGACAACCTTATCACAGGCGACTTGCGCAACATCGAACATCTGTTCAAGCTGAAAGAATTTGAGTTCTACAACCACGATGTATCGAAGTTTGTGCATGTGCCGGGCGAACTGGATTACATTTTGCATTTTGCTTCACCGGCCAGCCCCATCGATTACCTGAAAATCCCGATCCAAACTTTAAAAGTAGGCTCACTCGGCATTCACAACTTGTTGGGGTTAGCCCGTGCAAAAAAAGCACGGATCATGATAGCTTCCACTTCAGAAGTTTACGGGGATCCAACCGTTCATCCACAACCTGAAGAATATTATGGAAACGTAAATTCGGTTGGGCCGCGTGGCGTTTACGATGAGGCCAAGCGCTTTCAGGAAGCCATGACGATGGCGTATCACACCTATCATAAACTGGACACACGCATTGTACGGATATTTAACACGTACGGCCCGCGCATGCGCCTGAACGATGGCCGCGTGTTGCCGGCATTCATTGGGCAAGCGTTGCGGGGCGAAGACTTGACTATTTTTGGCGATGGCTCGCAAACGCGTTCGTTCTGTTTTGTTGATGATTTAGTAGAAGGAATTTACCGTTTACTGATGAGCGATTATGTATTGCCGATGAACATTGGCAACCCGAGCGAAATCACCATCAAAGAATTTGCAGAAGAGATTATCAAACTCACGGGCACAGCACAAAAAATAATTTATCAGCCGCTGCCAAAAGACGACCCCAAGCAACGCCAACCCGACATTACCAAAGCAAAAAATATTTTGAAGTGGGTGCCAAAGGTTTCTCGTGCCGAAGGTTTGAAAATCACGTACGAGTATTTTAAATCGTTACCCAAAGAAGTGCTCTACCACCGCGACCACAAAAACTTTGAAGGGTTTATTAAGTGAGATAAACTAATACCCGTACTTCTCCTTCCACAATTTTTTCAAATAATTTCTCAGCTCTTCTTCGCGGGGGTTTTTGCCGGGCTCGTAAAATTTTGTGCCTTTGAGTTGGTCGGGTAAAAATTCCATATCGGCAAAATTATTTTCGTGGCTGTGCGCGTACTGGTAGTCTTTTCCATAGCCCATTTCCTTCATCAGCTTGGTGGGCGCATTACGAATAGATAAAGGCACGGGCAAATCGCCCAACTCGTTTACTGCATTCATGGCAGCACCAATAGCTGTTGTGGCCGAGTTGCTTTTGGGCGAAGAGGCGAGGTAAATAGCGCATTGCGAAAGAATCAGTTGCGCTTCGGGGTAGCCGATCAAATTTACAGCCTGAAATGTGGTTGTTGCCATTACCAATGCTGTTGGGTTTGCATTGCCAATGTCTTCGCTGGCCAAAATCACCATTCTGCGAGCAATGAATTTTACATCTTCGCCTCCTTCAATCATGCGGGCGAGGTAATACACGGCAGCGTTGGGGTCGCTTCCGCGCAACGATTTGATGAACGCTGAAATAATATCGTAGTGTTGCTCACCGCTCTTGTCGTAGATAGCGATGTGTTTCTGTGCCGTGTTGATAACGAGCTGGTCCGTCACTTCAATATCACCTTCGAAAGATTCTGAAATCAATTCTACAAGGTTTAAAAGTTTGCGCGCATCTCCCCCCGAAATATTCAAAAGTGCTTGATGTTCTTTGATGATGATTTTTCGTTTCTTTAAAACCTCATCACGCGTCAAGGCTTGATCGACAAGTTTCAGAAGATCGTTTTCGGTAAGTGGCTTGAGGGTGTAAACCTGACAGCGCGAAAGCAAAGCCGAGTTTACTTCGAACGATGGATTCTCAGTTGTAGCACCAATCAACGTGATCGTTCCTTTCTCCACGGCCCCGAGCAGCGCATCTTGTTGCGATTTGTTGAAACGGTGGATTTCGTCAATAAATAAAATGGCACGTTGCGCATACTTGGCTTTTTCAATAACCTCGCGCACATCTTTTACACCTGCGCTCACGGCACTGAGTGTGTGAAACGGTCGTTTTACATCGTGCGCGATAATATTGGCAATCGTGGTTTTGCCCACACCCGGTGGCCCCCACAAAATCATGGATGGAACATTTCCGGTTTGCACCGCCTTGCGGATAATTCCGGTTGCACCCACCAAATGCTCTTGCCCGATAAGGTCATCGAGTGTGGCGGGCCGCATACGTTCGGCCAATGGCGATGGCGATGCGAATAACACTTTTTAGAAAGAAATTTTTTTAAACGTTTCAATAGTCTTGTCCAGCATCGGGTCAGTAAAATCAAGGTGCGTTACAAACCGGATTTCGGTATGGCTGAACGGTAGTGCCCGGATATTGTGTTCGCTCAATTTTGCGAGTACTTTTTCGGGTGTCAGGTTTTCGCCAACTTCGAAAAGCACAATGTTCGTATCAACCGGCATCACCGATTTCACCCACCGTAAATTTTTCAGCGATTCTCCCAATGCGTTGGCCCGTGCATGATCTTCTTTCAATCGATCAACATGATTATCCAAAGCATAAATTCCAGCGGCAGCAAGAAACCCCGCCTGTCGCATACCTCCGCCAAAAGCTTTGCGCATCCTCCGTGCTTTTGTTTCGTATTCTTTTTTGTAGAGAAGCACCGAGCCCACGGGTGCGCCCAACCCCTTCGACAAGCAAATGGAAATCGTATCGAAATGTTTCCCGTATTCAACTGCGTTGTCTTTTGTTTCGGTTAGCGCGTTGAACAACCGGGCCCCATCCAAATGCATTTTTAATTTTTTTGCGCTCGCTAAATCATGAATAGCTGCAATCTGTTCGAGTGTATAAAAACTTCCGGCTTCTCGCACCACGGTGTTTTCCAATGCCACAACCGATGTCCAGGCTTGGTGTGCATCTTTGGTGTTGTTGATGTTGGCTGAGATTTCTTCCACCGAAAGCCTCCCCCGATCGGCCTCCAGCAGCCGCACACTCACATTGCTGTTGCCGGCCAAACCACCGCCTTCGTATTTGTAAATGTGCGATCCATTGTAGCAGATCACCTCATCGTAAGGCTGCGTCAATACTTTAATACCGATTTGGTTGGTCATAGTGCCCGAAGGGCAAAACACGCCACCGTCCATGCACAACAGTTGTGCACACTTTTTTTCGAGCAGGTTAACCGTTGGGTCTTCGCCAAAAACATCATCGCCCACCTCGGCTTTCATCATTGCCTCAAGCATAGCTTGGGTGGGCTTGGTTACGGTATCGCTTCGTAAATCGATTGTCATTCTTAAAAATTTAGGCGTTGAAGTTACAAAACGAAGATGAAAGGAGACAGAAGTTTGATTTGATTTGGTTTTTAGTGATGATGGTTCTACTTTTGTGCCTCCAAATCGCGGGGTGGAGTCCCGCCAAGGCGGGAGTAGCCCGTTGGGAATTGAAAATAGAAGTATAAAAAATATATCGCGGGGTGGAGCAGTTGGTAGCTCGTNNGTTGGGCTCATAACCCAAAGGTCACAAGTTCGAGTCTTGTCCCCGCTACTAAGTAACCCTCAAGAGTGCCTTCTCGGTATTTTCTTGAGGGTTTTCTGTTTTATGGAGCTTCTCTGTCTGAAATGGAGATGACTTCAATTTATGAGTAAATTCCTCAAGTGCTCTAAACTCTTTTTTTGAGATTTTTTTATCTTTCGAAAATCAACTTATCCAAAATGGGAGTTCTCATTATAATCTTCGCAATCATTGTTATCATTCTCCTTATTAATATCAAAAATGATATTAGGAGGAGCATTCAGTCTTTGGATGATCGTTTAGATGATCTCCATAATGATATTAGGTATTTAAAAAATCGGAAAGCAGAATCTTCTTTTATGCCAAAGGAAGAAAAGAAAATTGATACCCCTGCCGCTAAACCTATTGAGACTTATGTTCCTCCAATTATTCAACCTCTTCAAAGGGATGTTAGTGAGGAAAAGGAATCCATTGAAGTGGATATAAAAGAGAAAGAGCTTGTCGAAGAGTCCGTAATAGAGAAACCTATTGCCTTAGTTCCGTTGCAACAAGTGGAGGAATTTAAACCCGGATTCTTTGAGCGCAATCCTGACCTCGAAAAATTCATTGGTGAAAATCTCGCCAACAAGATCGGTATAGGAATTCTGGTTTTAGGAATTGGTTTTTTTGTCAAGTATGCTATCGATCAAAATTGGATCAATGAAATTGGCCGGGTGTTTATAGGGATTCTTTGCGGGGGATTGCTGCTTGGTGTTGCACATTGGTTGCGTAAAACCCTCAATGCTTTTAGTTCGGTACTTGTAGGTGGTGGAATTGCAGTGCTTTACCTAACAATTGCCATCGCCTTTCATGAGTATCATCTGTTTGATCAGACAATAGCGTTTATTATCATGGTTGTCATTACCGGGTTTGCGGTTCTGTTTTCGTTGGCCTATGATCGAAAAGAACTTGCTGTCCTTTCACTTCTCGGTGGCTTTGCTTCACCATTCATGGTGAGTACCGGTGAAGGCAATTATATAATACTATTTACCTACATACTAATTCTTGACCTAGGTATGTTGGTACTTGCGTACTATAAGAAGTGGAACATCATCAATATCATTGCATATGTTGCTACCCTCTTGCTCTTCGCTTCGTGGGAAGGCATTCGGTTTAAAAAAGATGATGTTTCGATGATAAACGGAGGCTTGTTCTTTGCCACGACTTTCTACTTGGTATTTTATATAATGAACATGATTAATAATCTTAGGAAACGTGTTTCCTTTCAAGAACTAGAAATTGGTCTCCTCCTCAGTAACACTTTCCTCTACTACGCTGCAGGAATGCATTTGTTAAATAATCCAATAGGGTATCCATTTCGAGGGTTGTTTACCGCTTCATTAGCAGCTTTCAATTTTATATTCGCTTTCACATTATTTAGAAGTAAATGGGTTGATTCAAAGGTAGTGTTCCTGTTAATAGGCTTGGTATTGACCTTCGCTAGTTTGGCTGCACCTGTACAACTGGAAGGAAATTATATAACGATGTTCTGGGCTGCGGAAGCCGTGCTTTTGTTGTGGCTCTCACAAAAGTCGGGCATACGGTTGATGAAGCTGACTTCATTGATCATTTCAGCTTTGATGATTATTAGCCTTGTTATGGACTGGAGCCAAATCTATGGCCAAAATTCGAATGATCATTTGAGAATCCTACTTAACAAAGGATACATCACAGGGCTGTTCTCTTTGATTTCTCTAGCGATGTGTTTTTATTTTGCAAGGTTTGAAAAAACGGAGGACACAGAGAATGTTGTGTTGTATAAACGCATTGTGGCTTTGTTGGCTTTGCTTGTTTTGTATATCTCTCATTTGCTTGAACTTTATTATCAAGTGAATATTTTCGTTGATGATCCTGCAACAAGACTCCTGATCATCGGCATCTATAACATGGTTTTCATTATTGGATTATTGGCCTACTCTAAAAGGAGTGCTGTCAGCGAAAAACTTATGCAAGTATTGACAGTTTTTGGAATAATAGGAATAACTTCTTACATGCTTCTTTACCAGGGTCTTTCAATACAGGTAAGGAACGGCTTTCTTTCAAACTCTATTTCTGGAACAGGGTTTTTGGTTCACTACATTCTAGTAGTCTTGACTATTGCGGTAGGCATTCTTAGCTTAACGAATATACAAAAACTCAAAGCGTTTAATTTGAAGACGCACAACCTGTACGGTTGGTTTTTTGTATTCTTCTTTATTTTTGTTGCCAGTGCAGAACTGGATCACATTGTTGTTTGGATCGGGTATTCAGACACAGATTCAACAGAACATTTATTGACCCAAAATCATAAAATTGGATTTCCAATTCTCTGGGGAATATCTTCATTTTTACTGATTGCATTTGGTCTAAAATGGAAAAAGCGACATATAAGAATTATTTCATTAACCTTATTTTTAATCACCCTTGCGAAATTATTTATGGTCGACATTCGAGGAATCTCTGAAGGAGGGAAAATTGCAGCTTTTATTTCTTTAGGAATTTTGCTACTTACCGTTTCGTTTATGTATCAGCGATTGAAAAAAATTATACTCAGAGACGAAGCAAATAATCTTGAAAATCAATGAGAAAACTGCTTTCACTATATTTTTTACTGATATTGGCTTCAACTGTTCACGGTCAGCAATATCATGCTGAGATACACCTGCCTAAAGTACCTAAAAATGGTTTTTATAAAATCCCTGTCACTCCAAAGATCGCTCGTTACCTCGTACCGGGATTTACCAACCTGAGAATCCTCGATGAATCCAACCAAGAAACTCCTTATCTCATTCGAGAGGAAATCCCTGTACGGCAAACAGAAAAGTTTCAGAAGTATGAGTTTGAACGACACAAGACGAAAGTAAGCACGGAACTCGTGTTAAAGAACCCAAACCGAAAATCGATCAACAACATTTATCTCAAGATAAGAAACGCAGACGTAGCCAAAGAGGCCTCATTGCTTGGGAGTGATGATCACGCAAATTGGTTCGCCATCAAACAAAAATTTAATTTATCTCCAATTGATGGGGGAAGCGGTACTTTTGAAATGAAGGTATTGGATTTTCCGATGAGCAATTACTTATTCTATTCTTTGCGTATTTCTGATTCATTAAGTGCGCCAATAAATATTCTTACAGCAGGTTATTTCGAAGCCGATACTGAAAACGGACAATATGAAGAGGTGCCTGGTAAGGTTTCTTTTTCAACCGATTTAAACAAGAAACAATCATTCATTACCCTTTCTTTTGACACCGTTCAGTTTGTTGATCGCATTGATTTATCGATGCGAGGGAAGCAACAATATTTTCTTCGAAGAGCATCTGTCGAAGAACCAAGGGAAAGAAGGGTAAAAAAGGGTAAAATTGAAAAGTACCTTTATACTTTAAACGAATTTGAAGTTAGCTCTACACACCCTACTCAACTGTATGTTCAGAGCCGACTTAAGGAATTTCAAATCATAATCGACAATGAAGACAACCAGCCACTTGAGCTGACTTCCCTTCGAGCCTATCAATTGAACCGATATTTAATCACCTGGCTTTCTGCTAATAATGATTACATAATAAAAATTGGGAGTGAGAATCTTATGGCACCTTCTTATGATTTGCGTTTTTTTTCAGACAGCATTCCCAAGCAGATAGCAAGTCTCCCGGTTGGAGGGGCTCTTGTTTATGAGAAGAAAGAGCCCTTGCCAGACACATCATTTTTCACCAACAAAAATTTCATTTGGACAGCGATCGTTTTAGTCGTTTTATTGATTGGATATATGGCAGTAAGCCTAGCGAAAGATGTGGGTAAGTCGGCTGAGAAGTAAATCCTATAGCTATCATTTGTAA
Organism: Bacteroidota bacterium; assembly: GCA_018267285.1. GTDB lineage: Bacteria > Bacteroidota > Bacteroidia > Cytophagales > Cyclobacteriaceae > ELB16-189. Next base: position 197,266 of record JAFDYU010000007.1, read on the forward strand.
CTGACGTTACGCAAAGTGAACACAACAGTAAAAATGAATAAACCCGATTGATAACTTGCGTGAAGAATAACAACTCCCAACACCAAAATAAAACCAGCTTTTCGAATTATTTTTATGTCAGATCCACACAAAGCCGGCTTCGTTAGCATCATCGGTAAACCCAACGTAGGCAAGAGCAGCCTGATGAACAAGCTGGTGGGGGAGAATCTCTCGATCATCACGGCCAAAGCACAAACCACACGCCACCGCATCATGGGCATTTTAAATGCCGATGATTTCCAAATTGTTTACTCCGATACGCCCGGCCTGCTCGAACCAAAGTACGATCTGCACAAAGCAATGATGGATTTTGTAAAAGTATCGCTCGAAGATGCAGACGTGATCTTGCTGATCGTTGAGCTTGGCGAAAAATATGACGAGAAGCTTTTATCGCGCATCCAAAAAATAACCACGCCCATTCTTTTGCTCATCAATAAAATAGATCTGGCCAAAGGTTCGCAAGTGGCCGATAAGATTGAATACTGGAAAGACCTGATCCAAGCCGAAGAGATCATCCCGGTTTCGGCAGCAACAGGCGAAAACCTGAGCCAGGTGCTGACGTCCATTAAAAAATATTTGCCCGAGCACCCAGGTTTTTACCCGAAAGAAGATTTGACGGACAAAAGCGAACGCTTCTTCGCCTCGGAAATTATCCGCGAAAAAATTTTTTTGAATTACGAACAAGAAATCCCGTACAGCTCGGAAGTAATTATTGAATCGTTTAAAGAAGAGGACACCATCATTCGGATCAGGGCTACCATTTATGTTGAGCGCGATACGCAGAAAGGAATCCTTATAGGCAAAGGCGGAAGCTCGCTGAAAAAAACGGGTACGGATGCGCGTTTGGATTTGGAAAAATTCTTCAACAAAAAAGTCTTTTTGGAAACCCACGTAAAAGTTGCCGACAACTGGCGCAAAGAACGTTTGAAACTCAAACATTTCGGCTACCTCGATAATTAATCAACGATCGATGTGCCCATTAGCCAATGTTGGATACCTTTGCGCCAAAATTGACTAATCGGCTAATTGATAATTGGCTAATTAACTATGGCAAACATCGTAGCAATTGTAGGTAGGCCAAACGTGGGCAAATCAACGCTCTTCAACCGGCTGGTGGAGCAGCGCCAGGCCATTATGGACGACATGCCCGGTGTAACGCGCGATCGGCACTACGGCTATGCCGAATGGACGGGTGTTTTTTTCACTGTGATTGATACAGGAGGCTACGTAACAGGATCAGACGATAAATTTGAATCGCAAATACGCAGGCAGGTTGAATTGGCTCTTGAAGAATGTTCGGCCGTTATTTTCATGCTCGACACCCAACAAGGCATCACCGCCTACGATAAAGAATTTGCCAACATCATCCGAAGATCAAAGAAGCCTGTTTTTATTGCAGCCAATAAAGTAGATACACCCAATAAAACTGCCCATGCCTCAGAGTTTTATGAGCTCAACATGGGCGAAGTTTACCCCGTGTCGGCAGAGAATGGTTCGGGTACGGGCGAGCTGCTCGATGAATTGATCAAAGTTTTCCCAACGGAAGGAGTTAAAGACCCAAATGCAGGGATACCTAAAATCGCAATTTTGGGAAGGCCTAACGTAGGCAAATCTTCTTTGCTCAATGTGCTGTTGGGCGAAGAGCGCAGCATTGTGACCAACGAAGCAGGCACTACGCGCGATGCCATCCACTCGCGCTACAAAATGTACGGCAAAGACTTTATATTGATAGACACCGCGGGCATAAGAAAAAAGAGCAAAGTAATGGAAGATGTGGAGTTTTATTCCGTGCTGCGGTCGTTGCGTGCCCTGGAAGAAACCGATGTGTGCATTGTGGTGATCGATGCCCAACGCGGCCTTGAATCGCAAGATGTGAACATCATTGCCTTAGCCCAAAAGCAAGGTAAGGGCATTGTGATAATGGTGAACAAATGGGATCTGATTGAAAAAGACAGTAAAACTGCCGACAAGATCAAAAAGGAAATGCTCGAGAAAATAGCACCCATTGATTATGTGCCTTTTGTTTTTGCCTCGGCTTTGACCAAGCAGCGCATATTCCAGGTTATTGAAAAGGCCGTTCAGGTTTTCGAAAACAAAAACAAAAAAATACCTACCTCAGCCCTAAACGATGCGTTGCTTCCGGAAATTTCGCACTACCCGCCACCGGCCATCAAAGGCAAGCTCATCCAGATAAAATACATTACTCAGGTACAGGCAAGAACGCCTTCGTTTGCCTTTTTCTGCAACTTGCCTCAATACATTCAGGAATCGTATCAACGATTTTTGGAGAACAGGCTGCGCGAAAAATTCGATCTAGAAGGAACACCGGTGAGGTTATTTTTCAGGAAAAAATAGTATGCCAACGGTTGCGGTCAGCCTATTTTTTATTCAATTATTAATTTTTTCTTACTTTTTCATTTAAAATCAATGATTCCCCTTATATTTGCGGGCAAATTTATTTAACCTGTAAACTATGAAAAAATTGTTCGCGCTTATGATGGTTACCGGCTTTGCCGTAGCATTCGTAGCTTGTGGCGGTAAGAAAGCCGTTGACACAGAGAAACTGAAAGCAGATTCTATCAGAATGGCAGATTCTATCAAAATGGTAGAAGATGCTGCTGCTGCTAAAGTTAAAGCTGCTGCTGACTCTGTAGCAAAAGCTGATTCTCTTGCAAAAGCCACGATGAAGAAATAATCTTCATCAGAGATTTCCCGGGAAAGGCTTTAGTACTCTAAAGCCTTTTTTTATTTCATGGATTTAAAAAAAATAGTAACCGTATTAGACAGCCACATTCCCATCCCGGCTGTTGCCTACTGCACCCGGCTCTGGCAAGAACTTCCCTTCACCTTTAAGCTGCGCAAAAATAGGCAAACCAAGGTAGGCGACTTCACCTGTAGGACTGGCAAAGCTCCTCAAATTACTATCAACGGAGATTTACATCCGTACCTTTTCCTGATGACGTACGTCCACGAGGTAGCCCATCTTCGAGTTCATAAAAACTATGGCCATCGTGCGGAAGCTCATGGCTTAGAGTGGAAAATAGCTTTTCAAAACCTTATGCAGCCACTGCTTATTTCGGAGGTTTTTCCGGAACCGTTGCTTAGCGGACTGATCAAGCACATGGCGTCACCCAAGGCTTCCAGCTTTTCAGACAGCGAGCTTACCCAACTTTTCCGATCGTTTGATCAACGTGAGAAAGGAACTGTAACGCTGTCTCAGATTCCGGAAGGAAGTGTTTTCAGATTACAAGGACGGTGGTTTAAAAAAGGGAAATTGAAACGTACCCGGGTTTTATGCAAGGAAGTAAACACGAAAAGACAATACCTTGTTCCTGCCGATGCCCCGGTAAGTCAGGCACAACTATCCTTACTTTAACCTCTTTGGCTGGCTACTGCCTTGCGTACGCTACCGAATTTTTTGATTAAAAAATTGGCCTTGGTTTCACTTATTTTCAATTCATCCATCACCAAACGTGTTCCTCTATGAATAAGCTTGTTGTTGGTCATCTTCATATCCACCATCTTGTTCCCTTTCACACGGCCAAGCTGAATCATTACCGATGTTGAAATCATATTGAGTACCAGTTTTTGCGCTGTGCCGGCCTTCATACGTGTGCTGCCGGTTACAAACTCAGGCCCCACCACCACTTCAATGGGGTAATCTACGGCCATTGCGAGTTTGCTTCCTTGGTTGCAGGTGATACAAGCCGTTTCTATTTTATTTTTTTGTGCTGCGTTCACACCCCCAATAACATAAGGGGTGTTACCGGATGCGGCTATCCCGATCACAAAATCTTTTGCATTGATTTTGTGCTTTTTTAAGTCTTTCCAGGCTTGATGTACATCGTCCTCGGCATGTTCTACCGCTTTGCGAATGGCTTTATCTCCCCCGGCTATCAGGCCAATAACTTTGCCGAAAGGCATGCCATAGGTGGGTGGAATTTCGGAAGCATCAAGAATGCCTAGCCTGCCGCTGGTGCCGGCCCCGAGGTAAAACAGGCGACCTCCGCCTTTCATCTTTTTTACTATTGCTTTCACCACTTTTTCAATCTGTGGTAATTTTTTCTTTATAGAACGTGGCACAGATGCATCCTCGCGATTGATGCAGGTGAGTAAAAAGCGTACAGTCATCGACTGCAGATTTTCGTATCGTGATGACGACTCGGTGATCATAAATCTTTTTGATGATACAGTGTTAAGCCGGCAATGGGACCTTCCAGAATATTTTTTACAGTGATGCCCTTATCGTTGGCCACTTGCCTCAGCACATCGCTGAAATAAAACGATACCGACCCGGTAAAATGAACTTTCAGGTCTTTATAGTTTTTATACTTCATTACGTTATTTTCAAAAAAATCGGAAAAACTGTTGTAGGCCAATTGATAGCAGTAGGGTTCTTTCACGTGCTGAAAAATAAATTTGGAAAAACTGGCGAGGAAAGCACTCGGCTTTTCCTGCTGATATACCTTTTCCAAAATTTCTTCGCGCGTCCAGGGGAAGCGTGAATGAAATTGCCGGGCCAGGCTTTCGGGCATTTTGTTTCGGAAATAGTCAAACACAAGACGTTTGCCGAGATACGTTCCGGATCCTTCGTCTGCCAAGATCCAGCCTAAGTTGGCCACGTTGTCGGTAATTTTTTCACCATCGTACAGGCATGAGTTGGAGCCTGTTCCAAGTATGCAGGCAATGCCCGGCTCGCGCCCGCACAAGGCACGCGCTGCGGCAAGCAGATCCCATCCCACTTCAATGTTAGCCTCATTGAAATACTCGGCAAAAACGGATTGAATGAGTTTTACATTTTTTTCTGACGACACGCCCGTGCCGTAATAAAATATCTTTGATACCGACTCATTTACTTGTGGTACCAACGATTCTTTCACAATCTCTCGAAGATACTCAATGTTCTGATAGTACGGATTGAACCCGCTGGTATTGGCTTGGCCAACGGTCTGGCCTTTGCTGAGGAGGCGCCAATCAATTTTTGAACCTCCGCTGTCGGCAATGATGATCATTCTGTAAATACTTTATTCCCCGATCAATTAAGACGGCAAGTTACAATAGTCTTTTACTTCAGAAAAAAAAGTGAGTGCATTCTTTATTACTTTCACTCCATGAAATCGATTGTTTTATTATTCTTGCTTGGGTGCTTCTCGCTAACGGCACAGGATAGGGTGTTTGTATTTCTTCATCACCTGCCCAACAAGCCTGAATTGCCCCAAGCCCAACTCGACTCACTTATGAAAGGCCACTTTGCCAGCATGAAACAGTTAGCAGCTGACGGCAGGCTGTTGGTAGCAGGGCCATTTGAAGGTGGCGGGGGAATATTCATCTTCAATTCAAAGTCGGTTAATGAGGTAAACCAGTGGCTTCAAAACGATCCGGGCGTGCGGGCCAACCGGTGGAAAGTGGAGGTGCTGCCCTACCGATCGCGCACGGGCATGCCCAGGCAGGTGAAGGGGCCCTACCAAATGACCGATTATCAATTTATCCGCTTCAGTACCTACATCGCAAAATTCAATATCGGTAGTTTGCCGGGGCTTATGAAAAAACACGATGATTACCTGAATGAAATAAAAAAATCGGGCAATGTAGTGGCCGAAGGGGTTTTTGGAGAAAACGATGGTGGTATTTTGGTTATGAAAGGAACCCTTGACCCGAGGGTGATCGAGGCCGACCCGGCCGTGCTCGAAGGTCTTCTTGAGCTTGATGTTAAGAAATGGTACGTGGCCAAAGGTTCTTTTGGCGAACCCTGAAATTTATTCTGCCACTACCAAGGCAAGCTTGTTACCCGAAGAGTTAACGGCAAGCCTGGAGAATCCTTTTAACGGAGCCGGCAAATCTATCTCAACCTCTCTCCAAACCACGTCTTCTTTAGGATTGAGCCAGAAAATTTTTGCACCCCCGCTTACCAAAAGTTTACCATCGGGTGTCCAACATAAATCTTCATTACCCGGAAGAGTGGTGGCTACCGTAGATATTTTTTTGGTGATGGTATTAAACTTTTTGATCACCCATTCTTTCTCAGAAATTTTATGGACAAAACTGAATGCAGGTTCATCGGGGACTTTGTGCAGCGATCGGCCAATGTTGGTGGCAAGAAGGGTATCGGATTGGGTGGGCAACAGAAAGTAATGCAACTCGTTCTGTTGCCCGTTGGGGTCCAACACAAAAAGTGCCACATGGCTGTTATCTGTCCATACATGATAGCCCACCATCAGGCTGCTGATAATTACCGTAGGCAAGCCACCTTCAACCGGATACTTGCCAAGATCTTGCGCATTATTGTCGCGCTGAATGATACATGAAACATACTGTTCGTCAAGAGTAAGAGTGGGCGAATATTCGCGTTCGGTGGTTTGGGTAAGTTGGGTGGTCTTCTCTGTTTTGTAATTAAAATATTTGATGTCGGAGCGGTTGTTCTCATCAAAAGCTGCGTAGTAGATGATGGGTTCATCAAAATGGAAAAAGGGTTGATTGTCATAACCCGGGTGGTTGGTAATATTTTTTCCACCGCTGATCGATACATTCTCTTTGCGTATGCGCAAATCGAAAAGGTATATCTCGGAGCCGGTTTGGGCAAAGGCATTGAGGGTAAGGAAGAACCCGATTAAAACCAACAGCTTGTTCATAGGTGTGCTTACGCATCGAAAGTAGCAATAATGATTTCGATTTAAAAATGAAAATGGTGAAGCGGTTGCCATAACCCGCCATCGTGTTTGAGAAGTGTAATTTGGTTTACTTCAAAATTGCCTTCCCATTCTTTTTCCCTGAATTCGTTCCAGGCTTTAACGAAAGCCGGTTTTTTTAAATCGCGAAAAGCAAGGGTGATGTGCGGATGAAAGGGGAGGTCTTTGTAGCGGGCATTAAACAAGTTCAATTCTATTTTGAAAAAACGATGGAGCTCCTGCTGAAGACCCTGAAGCCATTCGTTCTTTTTCACATCGATAAAAACCACACGCGGGGCAAAGACACCAAAACCAAAAAGCTGTAGGCTAAAAATATTCTTTCCCTTTGAAAAATCGTTGAGTGCTCCCACTAAAAAACTCTCCTTTTGTTCTTTCCACAAAAACGGCATGTGCAGTGTAATGTGGGGCGGTGAATTAAGCGCGGCTTTGCTGCTGTAATTTTCGCGGAAATAATTCTTCAGCTCAATAATATTTTCATATACCGGTGATGGAGGAACAATAGCCACAAAATATTTTGCATACCCGGGACGAAGATTCTTTTTCACATGTAAGATTAATCGTTCGAAGGTAACACGAGTCTTTTGGATTGTTGGCCAATGTTCAGTATTGTTGAAACTATTTGTGAGGTATGGATGGGTATGATCTGATTATTATTGGGGCTGGGCCGATTGGTATGGCGTGCGGCATTGAAGCTAAAAAGGCCGGGCTGAGTTATTTGATCATTGAAAAAGGCTGCCTGGTCAATTCGTTGTACAACTATCCCATGAACATGACCTTTTTCTCCACTTCCGAGCGGCTCGAAATTGGTGAAGTCCCGTTTATCTCGCACAACCCTAAGCCCACGCGCGTTGAAGCGCTGGAATATTACCGAAGAGTTTGCGATCACTGGCAGCTGAATATTAATTTGTATGAAGAAGTGAAATCGGCCAAGCTTTCAACCATGGGAAGCTTTGCTATCGCTACCGATAAAGGAAAATATTCTGCCCGAGCCGTGGTGCTGGCCCTCGGATTTTACAACCTGCCGTATTTACTCAACGTGCCGGGCGAAGACTTGCCTAAGGTGAAACATTACTACGATGAGCCCCATCCTTATTTTCGGCAAAAGGTAGCCGTTATCGGTGCTGCCAATTCGGCTGTTGATGTTGCGCTAGAAACCTGGCGCAAAGGCGCTGAAGTGACGATGATCGTTCGTGAGCCCCAATTGAGCGATCGCGTAAAATATTGGGTGAAGCCCGACATCGAAAACCGCATCAGCGAAGGCTCAATCAAAGCTTATTTTAATTCAACGATAACGAGCATCAGCGAAACACACATCGAACTACAAACCCCGGAAGGCAACAAAAAATTGAAGAACGATTTTGTTCTGGCCATGACCGGATACCAGCCTTCGTTTGATTTCATGAAATCGCTCGGGGTAGATTTCGTATCGGATAAAAATTGTACGCCCGTTTACAATCCCCAAACTATGGAGACCAATGTTTCGAGTCTTTATCTGGCCGGTGTAGTTTGTGGAGGATTGCAAACCAATAAGTGGTTTATTGAAAATTCGCGCGAGCATGCCAAACTCATCGTCAAAGATTTGGTAGGGTAACTACGAGTGGAGGACGCCCTCTTTTTCAATCTCTTTTATAAACACAAGATTTGCTTCACAGATGGTGTCGGGCACAAACACAAAACGTTTATCGTATATCTGCGACCCGATGTAATAGCTTACCCAATATTCATTGTTGAGGTGAAAAACTTTCGGGTCGATGGATTCTACTACCGCCCAACTTTTTGCGGCCACCGTTTCTAAAAAATGCCGCAACGTGGAGGTGCGTTGTGCTTCGCCATCTTTTTCCCCATAACCACTGCTTGCCACCAATGTGTTTTCGATCGGAAAATCATTTTTATTGATCAGGTAAATTTTCCATTCATCTTGGTTGATCCGGTTTTTTTCGCGCACTACGGCCAGCGTTACATTTTTCACCTCAGGTATGGCTATGTCTTTTATCATGGTAACTCCATTTCAAAAACACTCGACAACTTAGATTTTAAAACCTCTTTTATCCGGTTCATTTCCTGAGTTGAATTTAATTCTTTTTCCATCGAAGTGACGGCTTTGTCGCTGATGCCACAGGGAACAATGTGGTTGAAATAACTCAAGTCCGTGTTTACATTCAGAGCCAGGCCGTGCATGGTTACCCATCGGCTTGTTTTTACGCCTAGAGCACAAATTTTTCTTGCTTTTCTCTGATCGGACTCATCCAGCCACACGCCTGTTAATCCCTTGATTCTGCCGGCCTCAATGTTAAAAGCCTGTAACGTTTGAATTACAGCTTCTTCCAGCAGCCTCATGTAGCGATGGATGTCGGTGAAAAAATTTTCAAGATCGAGAATAGGATACACCACGATTTGCCCCGGGCCATGATAGGTAATGTCTCCACCGCGGTTGATGTCGTAAAAGCTTGCACCAATTGAAGCAAGATTTTGAGGAGGGATTACCAAATTATTTTTATCCCCACTTTTGCCCAATGTGTACACGTGTGGGTGCTCGCAGAAGAGCAGGTGGTTGTGCGTTACCTGTTGTTTGGTAGTTGCCAGGTTTCGGTTCTCCGCTTTTACGGCAAGCGTTTTGGTAAACAAATCCGTTTGAAAATCCCAGGCCTTTTGATAATCGATCAGGCCCAGGTCAACAAATTGAGTTTGTTTGTTCAGAACAGAATTCATTACGTTAACAAACTCTTTCGTTGCGATTTTAGTTTCACTTCAACTTCGACAGCTCTTCTTTCAAGAAATTGATTTCGTCAATGGTATCGGCATCCACATTGTTTTCTTTTGCCAGAAAATACGAAATCCAATCGGTAAGGTGGATGAGGTAATAATATTGTTCGAGCAACGATGCGCCCTCCGCCACAATATCGATAATGGGGTTCGATCGTTTTTCAAAAATATCGCGGCATATTTCCATCCGCTTCTCTACCCGTTCGTGATCGTGATCGGAATACAGGTACACCACTTGCGCCTGCTGTATAATGTTTTCGGGAAAACGCCAGCCCACAATTTCGTTGTGGTTCATCTCGGGGAACGTATTGACATGGGCCATCTGTTTAGAATTTTCATTCAGCTGGTTTTGAAACCGGATTGCCATCGCCTTTAGTCGTTCATCGCAATAAATGATCGGCATTTTGCCGCGTAGTTTTTTGGCTATCAATTCGGCTTCTGCCTGAATGGCCTTCTCACTCCTGTCCAAATGCTCGATGGCATTTTCGGTTTCCTTAATAAAAGCAGCGCCTATCAAATTGGTGTGGTAGAGGGCATACAATAGCGAGGTCATCATATACCCGAGTTGCGCCCTGGGGCTTGGTGAGCCGCCCGGCACTTGTATGTAAAAGAGGTTGTACTCTTTAGCCAACTCAAGCATTTTCCCGCCTGAGGTAACGCAGATAATGTGAGCTCTCTTCAGCAGCCCTTTATGCACGGCCGCCAGCGTTTCTTCGGTGTTGCCGCTGTACGAGCACGCAATAAAAAGGGTGTGGGGACTTACAAACTGTGGGATATTATAGCCTTTGGAAACCAAGATGGGTATGGGTACACGACCAAACGTAAGCGACTCCACCAAATTGGCGCCAATGCCCGAGCCGCCCATGCCGGTGATCAGAATATTGCGGATGTCGCTGCCCGGCCGAACTAAATCCATGCTCTGGCCAAGTTTCAGGGCGTGAGAGAGCTGCTGCGCGAAACCTTCAATGAGTTTCTTCATTTCTTTGTTTTAATTTTAAATTCAAATGTACTGTGGTGAACGATAAAATAAAAAAGGGAAAAGAAGGAGAACAACTTGCGGCCGATTTTTTGATGGCCAAAGGTTTTGAGATCGTTGAACGCAACTACCGGTACAAACGTTCGGAGATTGACCTGATTATTAAAAAAGAAAATTGGCTCATTTTTGTGGAGGTGAAGATGCGCAGTTCCGATTCATTTGGCTATCCCGAAGATTTTGTGGACTACAAAAAAGCTAAAAACATAATGGACGGAGCCGAAGAATACACCTACCAAAAGAATTGGCAAGGAAATGTGCGGTATGATATCGTTTCGGTTAGGGAGCTGAATGGGGAAAAAGAAATTGTGCATATTGAAGATGCGTTTTATTAAAAATCCTTATGAGGCGCCTATTGACAAATGATAAACCTAAAATAAAAAAAGTATTGACTATTTTTGATGCAGAATGATTGTAGAGCGAAGTAAAAGGAACAAGTTGGTAATTACCATTTCCCCCCCTGTTGACAGTTACAGTCTGCAGCGCCTTATTGATTATGCAAAATATTTAGAGGCTACTTCCAAAAGCAGAGCAAAACAAGTTGATGCGGACAAGCTGGCCGATGGGGTAAACGCATCTTGGTGGGCAAAAAATAAAAAGCGTTTTATTCGGTGAAAATAATTGTCGATGCCAATATTGTTTTCAGTGGTATCCTCCACACAAAAAGCAATATTGCCGACTTGCTGATCAATTCTCATGAACTTATAGAATTTGTTGCTCCTGATTTTTTACGTTTAGAAATCAGATCCCATCACCTCAAACTTTCAGCGCTTTCAAAATTATCTATTGAGCAGGTCATGGATGCCGAATTCCATGTGTGTAAGGATATCAAGTTTATTTCGGAAGAACAGATTTCGATAGAAACCTGGATTTCTGCTTATGAATTAGTGCAAGACATTGATGAAAAAGATACCGGATACATTGCCTACTCAAAACAATTTAATTCCAAGATTTGGTCCGGTGACAAAAAATTGATTTCAGGTTTAAAGAAAAAAGGTTTTGAAAATTTTATTTCAACAGACCAACTTTTTGAAGTCCGTGAAAAATTAAAGTCACATAAATCGAAAAGAAAGCATAAATAAACTTAAATTCAATGCCTGCCAAAGACAAACGCGTAGATGCTTACATCGCCAAGTCGGCCGAGTTTGCAAAACCAATTCTCGAACACCTGCGTGTGCTTGTGCACAAGGCTTGCCCCGAAGTAGTAGAGACGATTAAATGGGGTTTCCCCAATTTCGATCATAAAGGTGTGTTTTGCAACATGGCTGCTTTTAAGCAACACTGTGCGTTCGGTTTTTGGAAAGCATCGCTGCTGGATGATCCTAAAGGAATTTTGAAGGCTAATGATCGGGGGAGCATGGGCAACTTCGATCGCATAACTTCGTTGAAAGATTTGCCATCGGATAAAGTTCTTCTGGAGTTTATAAGTCAAGCAGTGGCATTGAACAAGCATGGAGTAAAACGCAACGTTAAAGTAACCCCTCGCGGCTCTAAGACAATCGACACGCCCGGTTATTTTCTGAGACTATTGAAAAAAAATAAAACAGCTTTAGATATTTTTGAAAACTTTGCCTATTCGCATCGGAAGGAATACATCCAATGGTTTGAAGAAGCTAAGACAGAAGAAACCCGCCAGAAGCGAATGGCGCAAGCCATCGAATGGATTGCCGAAGGCAAAGCCAGAAATTGGAAATACATGAAGAACGACTAAAGTTGTGAGCTGCAATTTGTAGGTTGAATGGAGTGGATTAAGATTTTTGAAAATAAGGAACAAGCAGAGGAGGTGCTCTTTGAAAATAAACCGCGCTTATTAATAATTCGGGAAAAAAGAATTTGTTTAGTGAAAACCACCGGAAAAATTCTGGCTATACAAAACAATTGCACACACAACGGTGGCTCGTTAAGCCGAGGCAGCATTAATTTCATGGGCGAAGTGGTTTGCCCGCTCCATCAATACCAATTCAATCTTAAAACCGGACGCGAAGCATACCAACGAAGCGCGGACTTGGAGTGTTTCCCAATCCGCGAAAGCGAGGAAGGGGTTTTTATCGGGTTGGATTAATCTTCAACGTCTCTACGTTGATAAGTAATTCGATGACATCGTTATCTTTGAACAATGAATTCCACCCTCATCCTTAATGCAAAAATCGTAAACGAAGGAAAGATTGTTGAAAGCGATGTGCTGATTAACGGTGAGCGAATCGAAAAAATAGGAAGGGATTTACAGCGTAACGCGCCCAGCCAAGTTGTGGATGCCCAAGGTAAAATTCTTATGCCGGGTGCCATTGATGACCAAGTACATTTTCGTGAGCCGGGGTTAACCCACAAAGGAACCCTTTACACCGAATCGCGTGCAGCGGTTGCCGGAGGTGTAACGAGCTTTATGGAAATGCCCAACACGGTGCCGCCCGCATTTACGCAAGAATTGCTGGAACAGAAATATCAGATAGCCGCAAAAAATTCGTTGGCTAATTATTCTTTTTTTATCGGTGCATCCAACGATAATCTTGAGGAAGTTTTAAAAACAGATATTAAAAAAGTTTGTGGGCTGAAGATTTTTATGGGCTCGTCTACCGGAAACCTTTTGGTGGACAACGAAAAAACACTCGAAGGCTTTTTTTCAAAATTCCCTACACTCATCGCCACACACTGCGAGCACGAGCCCACGATCCGAAAAAATACAGAAGACTGGGCGACTAAATTTGGCCAAGACGTTCCCATCAGCGAGCACCCTAACATTCGCAGCGAAGAAGCTTGTTACCGATCTTCTTCTTTTGCAGTTGACATGGCAAAAAAGCACGGAACAAAACTTCACATCTTACACATTTCTACGGCCAAAGAAATCTCTCTTTTCGATAACTCTATTCCGTTGGAAAAAAAGAAAATCACGGCCGAAGCTTGCGTTCATCATCTTTGGTTTAACGAAAAAGATTACAACACGCTGGGCACAAAAATCAAGTGGAATCCGGCCATCAAAACAGAAAAAGATCAACACGCCATTTTACAGGCTGTGCTGGACAACCGCATTGACGTAATAGCAACCGATCATGCCCCGCATACGCTCGAAGAAAAAGACAACACGTATTTCAAAGCTCCGTCCGGAGGGCCGCTGGTGCAACACAGCCTGGTGGCAATGCTTGAATTTTACCATCGGAGGAAAATTTCGTTAGAAAAAATTGTTGAGAAGATGAGCCACCACCCGGCCATCCTTTTTCAAATTGAAAATCGGGGCTTTATCCGTGAAGGATATTATGCCGACCTGGTTTTGGTTGACTTGCAGAAATCCTGGACAGTGGGCAAAGAAAATATTCTGGCCAAGTGCGGGTGGTCGCCATTTGAAGGACAAGCCTTTCAGGCATTGGTAGAAAAAACATGGGTTTCGGGCAATCTGGTTTTTTCAGATAAAAAAATAATGGACGGCAAATCGGGTATGCGCCTACGGTTTAATCGGTAGTTTTTGCATTTTCATCCGGTCATGTTACCTTTGCAATCCCTTGTGTAAAAAACTGGGGGAATCGTCTTCCAAAACAGAATTAAGATGCCTTTGGAAGATAAATATGGCGGGCATAGCTCAGTTGGTTAGAGCATCAGATTGTGATTCTGAGGGTCGTGGGTTCGAGCCCCATTGCTCGCCCTAAAAATTCAAAAGCCTCCGCGTGAGGCTTTTTCTATTATTGATTGCAAATCGTAGACGTGAAGTTTCAGGCAGGCTGTTGAAATACGAGAAGCTAGGAATTTTTGTAACAAATCATTTTTCGACAAATTTTTTAACCCCTACATTCGCGCACAAATGAGAGCAAACTGGTGGAAAATACTTTGTGTTGTGTTGTTGGCCTACACGGTTGCGGGTGGGTTTCTTTTGCCTGTGCCGAGATTGAATATTGTAAATGAAACCATACGTGCACTGTATTTTCACGTGCCCATGTGGTTTGGCATGGTTTTCCTTTTCATCCTGTCAACTACGTATGCCATTAAATATTTGAGAAACCCCAATCATCAACACGATGTGTACTCGCATGAGTTTGCCACCGTGGGCTTGGTGTTGGGAATTTTAGGAATTATTACCGGCATGCTCTGGGCCAACTACACCTGGGGTTCGCCATGGCACGGAGACCCAAAACAAAACGGAGCTGCAGTTGCCTTGCTGGTTTATTTTGCCTATTTTATATTGAGGGGTTCGGTTAGTAATGAAGAACAACGTGCACGGTTGAGTGCGGTGTACAACATTTTCGCTTTTGTGGCCATGATCCCTCTCATTTTTATTATCCCGCGGATGACCAGCAGTATGCACCCCGGCAGTGGAGGCAACCCGGGATTTAATATGTACGATCTCGACAGCAAAATGCGCATGGTTTTTTACCCTGCTGTAATTGCGTGGATTTTGCTCGGAGTTTGGATAGCCTCGCTGCGCATTCGGATAAAATTAATGGACGAAAAAATAGCCGATCTTGAAGATGAAAAAAATCGTAAGTAGCCTTTTTGGCTTTTTGTTTTTGCTGATAAACACTCAGCTCCCCGCACAAGACGCCCAGATGGCCGACACCATGCGCTCGGAAGGAAAAATTTATGTGGTGGTAGCCATTTTGCTCGTTATCCTCACCGGGTTAATTGTTTTTTTGGTTTTTACTGACCGGAAAGTTTCGAAACTTGAAAAGAGACTTGAGGGGAACAAACAGTAGTAGTTAATAGTTATTGGTTAAAAGTCATTGATTGATTTGCTCCGATAACTTTTTTCTAATTTTAATTCTTAATTGAAAAGATGAAACGCTCGCACATCATAGCCATCGTTATTATTGCGGTAGCCATCGGCATTATTGTGGCAACGGCCGGAGATGCCAGCACATATGTAACATTTGGCCAGGCTAAGCAGATGGCATCCGAAGGAAACACAACGGCCATTCATGTGGTGGGTCAGCTGAAAAAAGATTCTGCCGGCCATGTTGTGGGCCTGGAAAACAGCATCGACAAACTTTCGTTCTCCTTTGTTTTGGTTGACGACAATAAAAAAGAACAGCAAGTATTGTACAACGAACCCATGCCTCCCGATTTTCTGCGAAGCGAAAAAGTAGTAGTTATCGGGGGCTATCAACAAGATCTTTTCATCGCCAAGAAAATTTTGCTCAAGTGCCCAAGCAAGTACCAGGAACAAAAGCTGGATGCCGGAGTTTAATTTGAAATGTGCTGATTCTAAAATTTGAAAATGAATTAACTTCGCGTCTCCATTTTCAAATCATTAATTCTCAATTCCTCAAATTAGAGCAATGCATTATTTCATCGGTAATCTCGGGCATCTTTTTGTTATCGTTTCTTTTGTTGCATCGTTGGTGTGTGCATTTGCATACTGGAAGAGCCTTTATGCAACCGATACATTAAAAGACAGTTGGCAAAATAACGGACGCACGGCATTTTATTTTCACGGTCTTTCTGTACTTGGCATTGTTGCGGTTTTATTTACAATCATTTCTCGCCACTACTTCGAATACCATTACGCCTACAGCCACTCGTCCCTTCATCTGCCGAGTCAATACATGATCTCTTGCTTTTGGGAAGGGCAGGAAGGCAGTTTCCTGCTGTGGATGTTTTGGCAGGCGGTGCTGGGAATTATTTTAATGAACACACAGCGTGCGTGGGAAGCTCCCGTTATGATCGTCTTCGCATTGGTGCAGGCATTTCTGGCTTCTATGATTTTAGGTGTGGTGATCCCCGGGCTCGATTTCAAAATCGGGAGCTCGCCTTTCATTTTGCTCCGCGATGCCATGAATGATCCTATTTTCAAAATCAATCCGGAATTTATTCCCAAAGACGGCCACGGGTTGAATGCATTGCTACAAAACTATTGGATGGTGATACACCCGCCTACTTTGTTTCTTGGTTTTGCGCTCACACTTCCTCCGTTTGCTTTTTGCATTGCCGGGCTATGGCAAAAAAAATATTCGGAATGGATTAAGCCCGCTTTGCCCTGGGCTCTCGTTGGTGGAGCCATTTTAGGGCTTGGTATTCTAATGGGAGGATATTGGGCTTACGAAACACTGAGCTTTGGCGGCTATTGGAATTGGGACCCGGTGGAGAATGCAATCTATGTTCCGTGGATCGTACTCATTGCAGCCATTCACGTAATGATGCTGCAAAAAAATAAAGGAACTGCCCTCAAAACTTCTATCCTTTTGGTAGTCGCTACTTTTATTTTGATTTTGTATTCCACGTTTTTAACCCGCAGCGGAATTTTGGGCGATGCCTCCGTGCACTCGTTTACCGATCTGGGTTTATCGGGTCAGCTGCTTTTGTATCTCTTATTTTTTACGGTTGCTTCCATCATTTTGATGGCAAGGAACTGGAAAAAAATTCAGCCCGATGAAAAAGAGAGTACGGTTTACACTCGAGAGTTTTGGATTTTCCTTGGCGCAACCGTGTTATGCCTGATGGGCTTTCAGGTACTGATGCCCACGTCTATACCCGTGTACAATAAAATCATTGGGCTGTTTGGTGGACACTCAAATCTTGCACCCCCGGCAAACCAGATTCAGTTTTATTCAAAGTTTCAATTATGGTTTGGTGTGGCGGTTGCGTTGGTATCGGGTACGGCCCAGTTTTTTTGGTGGATTAAAATGGACAAAGAAAAATTGAAAAAAGAATTTACAGTACCTGCCATTTCCACACTCATCATTTTCGCACTTGTAATTGCAACCACCAAAATTTACGATTGGAGTTATATGGTGCTGGCGTTTTCAGGGATTTACCTCATCGTTTCAAATGCAACTTTCCTTTCTCGAACGATAAAAGCCAATCCCGGTATTTCGGGCGGTGCTTTGGCACACATTGGGGTGGGCATGATGCTCATCGGGATTTTGTATTCCGCGGGTTACTCTAAAGTGGTTTCGCTGAACAACAGCGGCCTCATCGTAAACAAAGACAT
Source organism: Bacteroidota bacterium (assembly GCA_018267285.1). Taxonomy (GTDB): domain Bacteria; phylum Bacteroidota; class Bacteroidia; order Cytophagales; family Cyclobacteriaceae; genus ELB16-189. The sequence goes on from JAFDYU010000007.1 coordinate 214,700, forward strand.
GGGCACCGACTTCAACCGCGATAACTTGTTGTTGTTCATCAACGAAACCAAATCCATGGCCGGGTACGACATAGAATACCGAAGCGAAAACCTCGAACTTAGAAACAAGAATGGATACGTGCGCAAAAACGATATCGATCCAACTTCTGATCCGTACCGGGTGGTAGCCAACAAAGACATTGTCTATCAAGATAAAAAATTATATGCCGCACGAGACACGTTTGAAGTCTATCCGGAAAACACATTTTATGAAATTGAAATGCGCAAGAATGGAAAAGTAGCCGCGACCCTTTACCCGCGCATCCAAATCAATCCGGCCATGGGTGGATTTCTCGCCTCGCCAGACATAAAACGAAATGTTGACCGCGACATTTACACGCACGTCTCTGCCATGATGAGCCGCGAAGAAGAACCCCACTGGGGCGAAATGGAAGAAGATACCGTTAAAATCGGTGAGAATTTTTTTGTTAACGATTATGTGGCCGTACTTGAAAAAGTAGAGCGTATAAAAAAGGTGGAAGGACTTGAACTAAGCGAAGAAGATGTGGCCGTGCAAGCAAAAATAAAGCTGCAAGGTGAACACGAGACGTTTTATGCCGAACCTATATTTTTGATCGTTGATAAAAACAAGCCGGGTGTTATCCCCGGTGAGGTGAACGACTTGGGCGTGAGAATAACATTAATGAACATTTTTCCGCAAACAGGCGAATTTTTGTTGGGTACCAATGCACGCCAAAAAGATTGGGTAGTGATTAAAGCCCTGGAGAAGCCATACATCAATATACTGTGGCTCGGCACGGGTGTATTGATGATCGGGTTTGGTGTGGCAGCCGTAAGGCGTATCCGCCAATAATATTAACTATTGAAATCTAAACTTTAGATCGCTAAATTTCATCCATTAAAAATCTGACCATGACACTAACAAAAAAAATTCTATTGGGTTTTCTTGCCATTATTGTAGTAATTCAGTTTATCCGTCCACAGCGCAACGAAGGAAGCTTAGATGGCCCGAATGAAATTGCAAAAAAATATCCTGTACCTGCAGAAGTTCAAACCATTTTGAAACAATCGTGTTACGATTGCCACAGCAACAACACGCGCTATCCGTGGTATGCCAACGTACAACCCGTGGGTTGGTGGATTCAATACTCTCATGTCAATGATGCGAAACGGCATTTGAATTTCTCTGAATATGCCACCTATTCTGAAAAAAAGGCAAAACACAAATTTGAAGAAATTGTTGACGAAGTTAAAGAAGGCGAGATGCCTCTGGGTACGTACACGTTTATGCACGGAGATGCAGTACTTTCTGCTGAGCAATCGAAAACATTAACCGATTGGGCCGCTAGCCTGAAATGAAAATCTTTTTAGGATAGTTTACTTTTATTAGATAAAGACCTTCAGCCGGCACATTCATGCCGGCTTTTTTTCGGTCTTTGCTGTCGATGATTTTCCGAAAACCGTCAACAGAAATTTTTCCGGTGCCCACATCGAGCAAAGTCCCTACAAGGGCTCGCACCATACCACGCAAAAAACGGTTGGCGGAAATTTCGAAAAGGAGCAAATCCTTTTTCTTTGTCCACCTTGCTTTTTTTACGGTACACCGAAAGTGGTTTACATCGGTGTTTACTTTGCTGAAGCTGGTGAAGTCGTGCTCGCCAAGCAATAATTTAGCTGCCCGGTTCATCGCGCTCACGTCAATGGGTTTAAAAAAATAAAAAGCATTCCCGGTCAGCAGCGGATCTTTTTTTGTTGTGATTTTGTATTCGTAGGCGCGCACGTGCGCATCGTAGCGCGCATGAGCGGTGTCTCTTACTTTTCTGATCGATCGGATGGCGATATCTTTGGGCAGGAACGAATTTAATCGGTGGAGCAACTCGTCAGCATTCAGTTCCTTGTTGAAATCGGCATGAAAAAATTGTTGAGCGCAATGTACCCCCGTATCGGTGCGGCCGCTTCCCACAATTGCAATTTTTTCGCGCATCAACTTGGATAGCGCATGCTCCACCACGTGCTGCACGCCAACCGCATTGGCCTGGTTTTGCCAGCCGTGGTAGTTTGAACCGTTGTAACTGATTTCGAAGAAATATCTCATTCCCAATTTTCGATGGACAATTTATCAATTATCGATGTAAACCATGAGTAGGTTTAGAATTTTGAGTCTTTAACTATTGAATTGAAAATTGTATCATTGAGAATTGACAATTAACCTTTAACTTTGCCCGGCAAATAACGAATCTAAATCTTATTTGCCATGCCGCTCGATTCTTCCAAATTCCTTTTCGAAGCCCTTACCTACGATGATGTTTTGCTGGTGCCCGCCTACAGCGAAGTACTGCCCCGCACCACCGACACATCGGGTTATCTAACCGCCAACATAAAACTCAACATTCCCATTATTTCGGCAGCAATGGATACCGTTACCGAATCGAATCTGGCGATTGGTATGGCGCTGGAAGGCGGGTTGGGGTTCATCCACAAAAATATGAGCATCGAGGCTCAGGCCGAGCACGTGCGCAAGGTGAAACGCTCGCAAAGCGGTATGATCCTCGACCCGGTTACGCTGCTGGTAAATTCTACCGTGCGCGATGCCGAAAAAATAATGCGCGAATATAAAATAGGGGGCATACCCGTAGTGGACGGCAACGGCAAACTGGTGGGCATCATTACCAACCGCGATCTGCGTTTTCAAAAAGATTTTTCAAGGCCCATCGAGCAGATCATGACGAAAGAAAACCTGATCACCGCCCCCGAAGGTATTACCCTGGAGAAAGCCGAAGGTATTTTACAGAACTACAAAATAGAAAAACTCCCGGTTGTTAATAAAAAAGGAAAACTCACCGGCCTGGTTACCTACAAAGACATCCTGAAAAAGAAAAATAAACCCAACGCCTGCAAGGATCAATTTGGAAGACTGCGTGTAGGGGCCGCGGTGGGTGTGACCAATGATATTATGGAGCGCATCGAGGCGTTGAAAAATGCAGGTGTGGATGTGATCAGTATTGACACGGCCCACGGCCATTCCAAAGGCGTGATGGATGCCGCGAAGAAAGTGAAAAAGAAATTCCCGGAACTGGAGTTGGTGGTGGGCAACATTGCTACGGGCGAAGCCGCCAAAGCGTTGGCAAAAATCGGGGCCGATGCCGTAAAAGTGGGCGTAGGCCCGGGCAGTATTTGCACCACCCGCGTGGTAGCGGGAGTTGGGCTGCCGCAACTCTCGGCTGTTTATGAAGCTGCAAAAGCCCTGAAGGGCTCGGCCACAAAAATTATTGCCGATGGCGGCATTCGCTTTTCGGGCGACATCGTGAAAGCACTCGCGGCCGGAGCCGATTGTGTGATGGTGGGTTCGTTGCTTGCCGGAACCGAAGAAGCCCCGGGCGATGTAATTATTTACGAAGGCCGCAGGTTTAAATCGTACCGCGGCATGGGCTCCATCGAAGCGATGGAAGACGGCAGCAAAGACCGCTACTTTCAGGATGTGGAAGACGACATCAAAAAATTAGTGCCCGAAGGAATTTCAGGCCGTGTGCCCTACAAAGGGTTGGTAGCCGAAGTGCTGTATCAAATGGTAGGTGGCCTGCGCGCGGGCATGGGCTACTGTGGGGCTAAAAATCTGGAGGCCCTCAAGAAAGCCAAGTTTGTGAAAATCACCACGGCTGGCGTAACCGAAAGCCACCCGCACGATGTGTCCATCACCCGCGAAGCACCGAATTACAGCAGGAAGTGAGATTGTCGATTAAATCAACTATAGTAATAATTGTTGATTTTCTTGTTATGCTTACAATCCGTCCATTCATTGTATATACCATGGGAATGCTACCTTTATGACGAAATGAAATAAAATGACCCGGTCTGCCCTAATAATATTACTACTATTCGGTGTTTTTATTGCGAAAGCACAAACTGCTGGTGATTACAGATCATTTGGAGTTGGCACGGATTGGAATACTGCTGCCAATTGGGAGCTGTGTGCTGTGAATGGAATTTGGCCAGGAGTTGCAAGCGTAACTTACCCAGGCCAAAATGCTGCGGTAGCCGGGAGTACCGTAACCATACGAAACGGCCATACAAGAACGATTGACGCTGCCACCCCGCAACCAATAGTAAATTTAATCATTGGAGAAGGTGCCAGCGGAGTGGTAAGCATTGGAGCAAACGCCAATGCCTCGGGGTATTCCCTTACCTGCTCAGGCACGGTGACTATATCCACAGGCGGTACCCTGCAGGGTGCAGGAAACGATGCTGGGAATACCCACACGTTTACTTTTCAATCAACCCTTACCAATAATGGAACCATTAGCTTCACAGCAGCTACCGATCAAGTAGCTCTTGATGTTACCGGAACCACCATCAATAATGCATCAATCTCTTTTTCATCTAATACCGGAGTTAAAACTTTTAGAGGTGCCGTATCCAACACCGGCACCTGGAATACCACAGGTATAACTACCAGCAGCAATCTTATTTTTAGAAGCGGTGTATCTTCTACTGCAAACACTTTTCAGGCCGGAGCCGCAACCTTTAATGATGCTGCCAGCAATGCACAAACCATCGGAGGAACAGCAGCCATGTCGTTTGCTAACACGGTAACGTTATCAGATGCTGGTGGTGCTTCGCTGGTAGTAACCAATACTAATACCAATATAGTTACCCTTTCCAACACTGGGGCAGGCACCCTTACCGGCACCGCGGGAGTTACCTGGCAACAAGGGGCAGGAAGCACTTTTAATTACGCAGGCTCTACAATTACCAATATAACGCTGGATGCTTCTACCAATACCAATACAGTTAACTATACAGCAGCGGGCGGTCAGACCGTTTCGCCCGTTGTATACAACACGTTAACATTAAGTGGCAGTGGCAGCAAGACGATGGCGAACGTAAGTACTAATGGTAACTTCAATTTAAGTGGTTCGGCTACAGCAACTCCAACTGTTTCGCTCACCATTGGTGGTAACATTACTCTTGGTACCGGAACAACCTTTAATGAGGGATCATTAACGCATAATATCGCAGGTGATTGGATAAACAACGGATGCACACTCACCAATGCAGGAACCATCAATCTAAACGGAGCTGCCCAAAATGTTGGTGGTTCAAGCACCACCACCTTCAACGGAGTAATGATGAATGGCTCAGGCACCAAAACGTTAGGAATGGCTACAACTATTAATGGCAATCTTTATGTTGCTTCGGGGGTTGTAGTTAATCCCGGAGGGATTACTACACATACGGCAAATACCCTTACTCTGGGTAACGTAAATCAAAGTGCAGGCACCTGGGGCAGTACCTCTTCGGCAGCCACCAACCAAAACAACACTTTCTTTACAGCAGGAACAGCAGGTTTAATTACTGTAACAACAGTTGCACCAGCCCAAACGTATTATAGCCGGCAAACCGGCAACTGGAGTTCACCAACTACATGGTCAACGGTTACCTATGGCAACGCAACAAACACAGGCACAATTCCTGTGGTGGGCGATATTGTTAATATCGGAGGTGGAGATTTTACCATTGCTGTTGATGTAAATTCGGCTTGTGCGTCTATGAATTATCAAGGTGGGGTCACGAATAGCCCTTCGGTTTCAATTAATAACGGCATTACTTTAAATGTATCAGGACTCATCTCATTGGCCAGCGCATCCTTCTTCGACACCAACACCCTGGCTGTTGGTGGAGGAATTTTAAATGCAGGAAGTATTGATTTTGCGGATGGCGGTGGCTTTGGAGGTGGTAACAGTCTTACTATTTCTACCGGGACAGCTACCGTGATCAATGACGTGACAGGCGAATTGGGTCTTACATTAGGAGTTGCGCAAACTACAATCAACATTACCAGTACGGGTACTTTAGATTTAAATGGTACTTTTTTAAACTCCACCAATGCAGCCTTAACAGCAGCCGCAGGCAGCACGGTAAATTATTCAGGCCCGGCACAGGCGGTAGGAGACTTTACCTATGCCAACTTAACGTTTTCAGGTACCGACACTAAAACACCCGTAGGAATAATAGATGTCACAGGAAATTTAACCATTGGCGCAGGAACCACCTTTGTGTCGGGTGCCTTTGACCACACCATAGGTGGTAATTGGATAAACAACGGCTCGTTTACTCATTCTGGCAGGACGATTACCTTTGATGGTGCTGCGCAAAATATAGGTGGCACAAATACTACCTCGTTTAATAATATTGCCCTCAATGGGTCGGGTATAAAAACTTTTGGTGCCGCTTCTTTTTCGGCCGGCTATTTTGCCGTTGGCAGCGGGGTAGTAGTTAACTTAGGTGGCTTTACCACTCATACGGCCAACTCACTCACGCTGGGAGGTGTTGGGCAAGTTGCCGGTGTGTGGGGAGGAACTGGCTCTGGTGCCGCCAACATTAATGCAACTTATTTTGGAGCCACACTAGGCAGAATAACCACCGGCACCATGGGTTCGTCATTTTATTACAGTATTGCAACCGGTGATTGGGATGCCAATGCAACCTGGTCTAACATTGGGTTTGGTGGAGCGGCCGCCACCTCATTTCCCACAGCCGGGTCTATTGTCAATATCGGAGGAGGAAATTTTACTGTAACCGTTGATGCCAATGCAGCTTGCGCCAGTTTGAGCTATCAGGGAAATGCCGGCAATTCTCCTTCAGTAAATTTAAATTCGGGAATTACCCTGAACGTATCCGGGGCGATTGACATACCTGCAACTACGTTCTTTGATGTAAACACGCTTGCTGTTGGAGCGGGCATTTTAAACGCCAGCAGCATTGATTTTAGCGATGGTGGTTTTTTTGGAGGTCATGAATTAAGCATCTCCACAGGTACTGTTACTGTTTCGGGTAGCATTACGGCAACCTCCACTACTTCCTTCCCGCAGTTTACTTTTTCGGGAGCAGGTATTGTAAATGTAGCTGGCGATTTTTTGAACTCGGGCGCCCCAATTTTTACAGCAAGTACCGGCACCGTAAATTATAATGGTACCGCACAAACCATATCAAATCTTACTTACAATAACCTCACCACATCAGGCAGCAGTACAAAAACATTTATCGCCAATACCGACATAAATGGAAATGTTACCATTGGCTCAGGTACCACATTGGTTGGTGGCGGTTATACTCACACCGTAGGGGGTAACTGGATTAACAATGGATCATTCACAAATACCGGAAACACCATAAGTCTTGATGGTACAGCACAGAGTATTGGTGGTGCCAATGCCACCACTTTTAACAATCTTACTTTGGCCGGATCGGGTACTAAAACGTTCACAATTGCAACCACGATCAATACAACGATCGCCATTAATTCAGGTGTGGTTGCTGATTTGGGGGCAGCACCATTCGTTCACCAGGCCAGAACCTTGTCACTAAATAATCAGGGTCAGATTCCCGGTACATGGGGTAGCACAAGTTCTTCAGCTACAAACACTAACGATACCTATTTTGCAAATACCGGTATCCTAAACGTTACAAACCGAATTTATTTTGCTAATGCGAACAATGGAAACTGGGATAATTCAGGGTCATGGTCAACGGTCACTTATGGCGGTGGAACTAATGCAGGCACGTTCCCTCAAGCTGGCGATATAGCCAGTATCGGGGGCAACTTCAACATCATTGTGAATGTAAATTCAGCCTGCGCTTTTATTACTTTTCAGGGAGCAACCGGAAACACCAACACGCTCACGATGAATTCTGGAATTCAACTTGATGTTTCCAACTCAATAACTATTCCAAGAGCCAACAATGGAGACTCCAACACCCTGGCGGTTGGTGCGGGAATATTGAATGCCGGCAGTTTATTATTCACTAGCGGTGGTGGCGCAAGCACCCGACACAGGCTTACTATTTCCACAGGTACGGTAACCATTAGCGGTGATGTAACAGAAAGCGGAAGCACCGGCAGCGCAACCATTACGTTTACAGGTGCCGGCCAACTTCTGCTTGGCGGAGCTTTTCTAAATTCCAGTAATGGAACACTGACAGCAAGCACAGGAACGGTTACGTACAACGGTACAGTAGCTCAAACTATTGGTGATTTTACTTATTACAACCTCACTTTAAATAATTCTTCTGGCTCAATTCCACAGCTAACCCTTACAGCTAATACAACAGTAACCAACACCCTTACTATGACATCAGGGATTGTAAACCTGAATGGTTTTGTCTTTACACTGGGCGCAAGTGGCGCAGCCTCTACGTTTACAAGAACAGTCAGTTCAACGACCAACTGGGTCTATGGAGGAGAATTTTTACGCTTCTGGCCCTCAGCCACAGCTATCACCAGTACATCTTTAAATTATTACGGTTTATTTCCTATGGGTATTGCCAGTGCCTCATCTTATCGTCCGGTAGAAATTAACAGTACATCAAACCCAACAGGAACCGGTTCTGTGAGTGTAACGCATACAGGGTCTACTACGGTAACAGACTTAAGCCCTGTATTTGATGATGGCGGAGTTAACATTGTGAGAAAGCATAATGCCAGGTTTGTTATGACAACCACTGCAACCGGTGGTGTGTACAACCTGGGGGTGACCATGACGGGGCTACCCTCCATTGGCAACCTAAGCGATATTCGACTGGCTGTAAGCAACGGCTCGACCACAGTAACCACGGTAGGCACACACGCAAGTGCCACGGGAAGCCTATCGAACCCAACAGCAAACAGAACAGGCATAGCCCTTGCCGATTTGGTTGGCGACTTTAGAATTACCACTTCAGATTTGGCCACGCCCCTTCCCATCACCCTCATTTCCTTCACAGGTGAAGAAACAAACGGTGAAGTGGTTTTAAACTGGAAGACCGAATCAGAAATCAACAACGATTATTTCACGGTGCTGCGTTCGTCCGATGGCAATACGTTTAAGCCAGTTGGAACTTTGGATGGTAATGGCACTACCAATGCTGCCCACGTGTATTCCTTAACGGATAACAACCCAACAAACGGAAAGAATTACTATCAGTTAACTCAAACCGATTTTGACGGAACTTCTACGGCTTCAGAGATCATTATGGTTTCCGTAACAAACGCAAAAACAATGGCCGTTGTGTATCCAAACCCGGTGCGCCAAAACCAATCGTTGAATGTTTCCATCGATGGGCTTAGGGCTGATACCGAATTGGAAGTTCAGGTGTTGAACTTGCAGGGGTTAAAAGTGAATGGGGTTTTTGCTAAAACCGATTCCGAAGGAAACTTAAGAATCTCGTTTTCGGGAGTAACCCTTCCGTCTGGGTTGTATATGATAAAAGCAGCGAATGCAAATCTTAAATTCGTTGTGGAATAATTGACCATACTTATTTGGTAAGGGTATATTTGCAGTTTCGTTACCCTTATGAACATCCTTATTATTGGCAGCGGAGGCCGCGAACACGCTTTCGCCTGGAAGATCAAACAAAGCAAAAGATGCAAAAATCTTTACGTTGCCCCCGGCAATGCGGGCACCGCGTTGGCAGCGGTTAATGTGCCGATTGCCGTTGACGATTTTCAGCAACTGGGTGTGTTTTGCAAAGAACAAAAAATAGATTTGGTATTGGTTGGCCCTGAAGTGCCGTTGGTGAAGGGCATCCGCGATTTTTTTGAAGCGGATGAAATGCTTAAAAATATTTTAATGGTAGGCCCCGGAAGAGCAGGGGCACAACTGGAAGGAAGCAAAGATTTTTCGAAACAGTTTATGATGCGGCATAATATCCCCACTGCCAAAGCAAAAACATTTTTTGGAGATCAATTACACGAAGCAGAAAAATACCTGGAATCGTTGGCAGCACCTTTTGTTTTAAAAGCCGATGGTTTGGCAGCGGGGAAAGGGGTGGTTATTTCTTCGTCTCTAAGTGAAGCGAAAGCGGCAATCCACGAAATGCTCGAACAAAAAAAATTTGGTGAAGCCAGTGCCAAGGTGCTGATCGAAGAATTTTTGGAGGGCATCGAGCTTTCTGTATTTGTGCTAACCGATGGGAAAGATTATGTAACCCTGCCCGAAGCAAAAGATTACAAACGAATTGGCGATGGCGACACCGGTCCGAATACCGGAGGTATGGGCTCGATCTCGCCCGTTCCATTTGCCGATGCTTCATTCATGAAAAAAGTAGAAGAGCGAGTTGTTAGGCCAACTATCAGCGGCCTGAAAAAAGAAAATATTTCGTACAAGGGATATATTTTCATCGGGCTGATGAACGTGCAGGGCGAGCCCTATGTAATCGAGTACAACACCCGCATGGGCGACCCGGAAACACAATCGGTGATGGTGCGTTTAAAAAACGATTTTGTTGATTTGCTGGTGGCCTGTGCACAAGGAGAATTGAAAGACCAGGAAGTTGATGTAGACCCAGCGCACGTGGCAACCGTGGTGATGGCCGCAGGCGGTTACCCGGAGCAATACGAAAAAGGAAAAATGATTTCAGGACTTGATAAAAAATTACCGGCACAGGTTTTTCACGCGGGAACAAAATTAAAAGACGGGAATAGTGTAACCGATGGGGGGCGCGTGCTGGCGGTAACAGGCAAAGGCAAAAATTTGGAAGAAGCAGTTAAAAACAGTTACGAAGCCGTTAAAGAAATCCGTTGGGACGGAGCGTACTATAGAAAGGATATTGGCAAGGATGTATTAAATTTGACACAAACGAAAACGATATGTTGATAAAGGTTTCAAAAAGAGCAACTAAAGCCGAAATAAAAAAAGCCTTATTGAAGTTTCAAAAGAAAAAGAAAACGGTAGGCTTTCCTGCGGAGAAGTATTTTGGTCAGTTGGTAAGAGGCTTTGATGGTGTAAAGTATCAAAAAGAAGCACGAAGTGAGTGGAATTGATATTCTCGTTGATACAAATGTGTTGATCAATTTATCCGAGGGAAAAAAGGGATTGAATGATTACCTGCAGGGCAATAGATTATTTGTATCATCTATTACAGAAATTGAATTACTGGGCTGGTATAAAATAAGTGAGAGAGAAAAAAAGTTTTTTTTATCCTTGCTTTCTGATTGTCATGTGGTGGAACTTTCGATCGAAGTAAAATCTTTGGCCATTTCGTTAAAACAGAAGAATAGATTAAAATTGCCAGATGCTATAATTGCTGCATCATCTCTTTACTTAGAAATACCTTTGCTTACCTTTGATTCGGATTTTCAGAAAATTCACAACTTGAACCTTATACTCTTAGACAATTAATTCATGGGCTGCGCATGCGGAACAAAAAATAAAGACGGCAAAGTAGCGGGGTGCAACAACAACGGGGCTTGTGGCACGGGTGGCTGCAATAAAATGAACGTGTTCGACTGGCTCAGCAACATGGACGTGCCTACCGAAGACCGGTTCGATGTGGCAGAGATAAGGTTTAAAAACGGCCGCAAAGATTTTTACAGGAACAAAGAAAATATCTCATTGCACACAGGCGATGCCGTGGTTGTAGAAGCCATGACGGGGCACCACGTGGGTTATGTTTCCATGCAGGGCGAGTTGGTTAGGTTGCAAATGCAAAAGAAAAAAGTGGCCAACGATGATGAGATAAAAAAAGTGTACCGCCTGGCACACACAAAAGATTTAGAAAAATTTGAAGAAGTAAAAAAACGGGAACTGCCCGCACTCTATCATGCCCGCGAAGTAATTCGAAAGATGAATTTGGGTATGAAGCTTTCGGATGTAGAGTTTCAGGCCGACAACACCAAAGCAGTTTTTTATTATTCGGCCGATGAACGCGTTGACTTTCGCGAATTGATAAAAGTTCTTGCTACGGAGTTCAGGGTGCGCGTAGAGATGCGACAAATCAGTTTGCGCCAAGAAGCCGGAAGGCTGGGTGGCATTGGCGTGTGCGGCCGTGAGCTGTGTTGCTCCACCTGGCTGAGCGACTTTAAAAATGTTGCCACAAGCGCAGCGCGTTATCAAAACCTGTCGTTGAATCCCAGCAAACTTTCGGGCCAGTGTGGCAGGTTGAAGTGCTGCCTCAACTACGAACTTGAAACGTATATGGACGCGCTCAAATTCATCCCCGATGTTGAATCACCACTACTCACCGAAAAAGGAGAAGCCCGTTTGCAGAAGACCGACATCTTCCGCAAAATCATGTGGTTTGCTTTTAAAGATGAAAACAATTGGTATGCACTGAATGTTGATAGAGTGAACGAGATACTTAAAATGAATCAGGAAGGAAAAAGACCTGCATCGCTTGAACTGAACGAAGAAGAAGTAAAAGTGCCGATTGCCACACTCAACAGCGATCTGGCCAACCTCGACAAAAAATTCAGGGACAAAGGCCGGAACAAAAACCGAAATAAAAACAGAAGAAGCGGTGACGACCGCAGAAACCCAAATCAAAAAAAACCAAATAATAGAAATCAAGGAAATCAAAATCCAAATCAGCGGAAGCCCAACAACCCCAACCCACCGAACAATAGAAAAGGATGAGACTATTACTTTTTTTTTTCATTGCCGCACTGGCACTCGGCTGCGACCGTTCGCGGGTTTATGAAACCAATATTGATTTTAAAGATCGGTTGTGGGAGATAAACAAGCCCGCCAAATTTACTTTTCAGATTTCTGATACCTCGAAGAAATATAATTTGCTGATGGATGTTCGCAATTCGATGGAGTACCCGTATGCCCGCCTTTTTGTAAACTATCAGTTAAAAGACAAAGACAGCATTTCGTTAACCAAAGAATTGATTTCAGTTCATTTGTTCGACCAGAAAACAGGCAAGCCCCTAGGCGCAAGTGGTATTGGTGACATTTACGATCACCAATTTTCTTTACTGAAAAAGTATTCGTTTAAAAAAACGGGCGACTATCAAATGAATATACAGCAGTTTATGCGCATGGATACCATTCCCGGTATTTTGGCCATTGGGTTGCGCGTGGAGTCGGTAGAAGGAAAATAAAAACTATATAGTTAGTTGTCAGATTGTCCAAAGGACTCCTTTGGAGAGCCTGTCGAAATCTGATTTCGATGGACTAAATCACTTTCGATTATCCCTTAAACTCGTTCAAAATTTTCTGTACCTGGTTTTGTTGCAGCCGCGGCCCCCATTGCCGGACCACGTGTGATGAAGCGAGCGATGCCAGTTTGCCTGCCCCTGCGTAACTGTGACCGTGTGTGATGGCATAAAGAAAAGCCCCGGCAAACATATCACCGGCACCGTTGGTATCAACCGCAGTAGTTTTGTAAGGTTCAATCGTGATATACGTGTCGCCATCAAAAACCAGAGCACCATTGGCCCCGAGGGTAATGACAAATCGTTTTGCAACTTGCATTAATTTTTTCCGAGCTTCATCCAAAGAAACGGTTTCCGTAAAAAGCATAGCCTCTTCATCGTTGCAAAAAAGAAGATCTACACTTGCCCCGACAATTTCATTCATCTGCTGCGAAAAATATTTCACCATGCTGGGGTCGGAAAACGTGAGCGCAACCTGAACGTTGTTTCGTTCGGCAATCCTCTTAGCGGATTTCATCGCTTCGAGGCCTTTTGGGCTGGCCACAAGGTAGCCTTCGAGATAAATATATTTTGAATTTTTTATTGCAGCTTCATCCAAATGTTCTTCCGAAAGCAATGAGCTTACACCCAAAAAGGTATTCATAGTTCGTTGAGCATCGGGCGAGGTCATTACTAAACATCGGCCACTCAACCCAACCGGGCAATCTTCGTGTTTTAAATTCGTATCAACCCCGTGGTGTTTTAAATCATCCAAAAAGAATTTCCCCAACTCATCGCGAGCCACCAGACAAGAGTAAAAACCTTGCCCACCAAATTGATTAAGCGCTACGATTGTGTTTCCGGCTGACCCGCCACCGCTCCTACTGCTTTTTTTCATGTCGATTACGCGCATCAATTCTTGCTGGCGTTTTTCGTCAACCAGAGTCATCAACCCTTTTTCCACATGATTCTTTTCAAAAAAATCGTATTCTACCTCCGTAACAATATCTACCAGCGCATTGCCAACGCCAACAACATCGTATTTCATAATATTAAGTTTTGCCCAAAAATAGATGCATTTAAGTTACCGATGAAAATAATGGGAGAAGGTTTCACTATTTTTGTTTTGCATGAAAGATTTTGCGGCAGTTGTCAACGCCTACAAACAAATTGATCTGTCCAGTCGAAAGGTTGCACTGGCTACGGTAGTGCGAGTGCGCGGGTCATCGTACCGAAGCCCGGGCGCACGTATGCTGATTACCGATGATGGGCGCTGGGTAGGCTCCATAAGCGGTGGCTGCCTGGAAGGCGATGCGTTGCGCAAGGCAAGAAAGGTAATGAACGAAAAAAAACCAGTAGTGGTAACGTACGACACACGCGAAGAAAGCAATCAAAACCTGGGCATCAGTTTGGGCTGCAATGGTATAATTGACGTGTTGTTCGAATCGGTCGATCATTTGGATAAAGAAAATCCGGTCAGGCTGTTCGAACGATTTGTTCACACCAAAAAAAATCTCGCCATGGCTACATTTATCTCGGGTACTTACATGGGAAGAAAATACCTGATTGATGAGACACAAAAAATACTGGCAGGCGAACCGGATCCGTCCGTTCTTCAAGATTTGAATCAGCTCTTTTCTTCCGGAAAGCCAGGGGTGAGAAAATATTTTATCAACGGAGAAGAAGCTGAAATTTTCCTGGAACTCATAAATCCTTCGTTGAGGCTTTTGATTTTTGGTGGTGGGTTTGATGCCCGACCGGTGAGCGAGCTGGCTCGGTCTCTTGGGTGGAACGTAGAGGTGACAGACGAATGTGTGGCACACCTAGCTCCGGTATTTTTTCCCGATGCCAAACTTTCGCTTTGCGATCGTGAGTTTGTAGATCGTGATTTTGAAATTACACCGTACACCGCTTGTGTTTTAATGTCGCATAATTATGAATACGATCGCGATGTACTTCGAAAGCTGATCCATACCGAAACGCCCTACATTGGCATCCTCGGGCCACGAAACCGTTTCGACATGATGGTAGCCGAGTTTGTTAAAGAGCAGATTTTTCTAACCAAAAAAGATTGGCTCCGAATCCACTCGCCCATTGGACTTGACATTGGCGCAGAAGCCCCGGACGAAATTGCAGTTTCAATCATTGCCGAAATTCAGGCGAAGTTTGCCAAACGCCTCGGAGGTTTTTTGAAGGCCAACGATGGGCCGATTCACCTTCGTAATTCAATTAATGAAGTTGAAAAAAAAAGCTGATGGGTTTACCCAACAATAAGTTTCTGCCCGGGTTTGAGCTTGCTGCTTTTCAGATTGTTGAGTGCTTTTATACGCTCAATAGTAATGCCCGGAAGTTTTTTGGAAATATCCCAGAGCGTATCGCCCGGTTGAACCACGTACGTTTTATTATCTTCTGAGACGGGCAAAACCATTGGCTCAGAAATCTGAGAAACACTTGCCGTTGGGGCAAGCCAGATAACGAGTCGTTGGCCCGTGCGTATCAAACTACTGTGAAGATGATTCCATTCTTTAAGGTCTCGCACGCTCACGCCAAAGCGTTGAGCAATGGTGCCGAGCACATCGCCATAGCGTACATGGTACACGTTGCGTTCACGCCCGTAGGTGTTGTTGCTTATTTTTTGTGCAATCACTTCCCATTCTTTTTTTCCGGTGGCCACAGAATCCAAAATTTCGGACCGGTTTAAAGCGAACGATTCTTTGATTCCCTTCGGTATTTTAATGATGTGAGTTTGGTCGTCTTCAGGCACTACATTTTTTCGTATGGAAGGGTTGAGCAGTTGCAAATCTTCCAGGCAAGCACCCGTTAGTTTTGCAAAAGTTTCGAAATGAAAAAATGTATTTACGTTCAAAGTATCGTGAGGTAAAAATTCTTCGTGAGCCGGCTCGTACAAATTGTGTTCTTCAGCAAAATTGAGGGCATAAATAATTGCTATGAATTGTGGCACATACGACCGGGTTTCGCGGGGCAGTTTGTTGTAGATTTCCCAAAAAGTTTTTTTATACCCCGACCTGCGAATGGCCCAGCGCACAGTGCCAGGTCCTGAATTGTAGGCCGCCAATGCAAGATGCCAATCTTTAAAAATAGAATGAAGTTGAGACAAGTAACGACAGGCGGCATCGGTAGCTTGTTCAGGGTCCATCCGCTCGTCAAGCAACCAATTGTTTTGCAAACCAAAATAACGGCCTGTACCTGACATAAATTGCCAAAGACCCACAGCCCGAGCAACGGAGGAAGCGCGCGGGTTTAGCCCCGATTCGATAATACTCAGGTATTTCAGCTCGTCCGGAAGATTGTACTCTTTTAATTTTTTTTCGAAGAGGGGAAAGTACAAGTCTTTTTTGCGCAACATGGAGCGGGTGTACTCGCGGTCGCGTACGGTAAAATATTCAATGAAAGCATGTACTTTATTGTTGTAGGTTAGCGGTATGGTTCTCTCCAAACAACTAAGCCTATCGGCTACCAACTCAGGAGAGTCATCGGCAGGGGCAAAGTCAAAATCAGAAAAGCTGATCAGCTCAGATTTTACAGAGTCTTTAACTTCAAGAGAATCGACAGGGAGCGGATGCTCTATTGAGTCTTGCTCTGTTTGTGCTGCTGCAGGAAAAGCGCCTAAAAATAATATGGCTGCAATAATTCCCTTCATTTCAGATCTACTCTAAAATTAAAAAATGGTGAAATTTAAAAGCAGTGGATCGAGATTACTTCTCGTCAATTTTCGGCATCTCGTTGCCCGCAGTGTCCACCTCTTTTTTCACATCCTTCACGGCATCTTTAAACTCACGGATACCCTTGCCAAGTCCTTTGGCAAACTCAGGTATTTTTTTGGCTCCGAAAAAAACGAGTACAAAAACACCAATTACCATCCACTCCCAAATACCGGGTGCACCTAACAAAAGAATAGCTTTCATATCAAAAATAATTAGTCTGTAAAGGTATGAAAGAAATCAGAAGTTTGAAAAGCTATTAGTTATCGCGAAGCCACAGCTCTGGGTTGAGGGTTTCTATATTTTTTCGGATCTGGAAACGCAATTCGGATATGCCATCGGCCATGGAGCGCACGCGGCCAAGTTCTTCGCTGGTAGTTACCTTCTGCCCGGGCTTGACGAAGACTTCTTTCAGCCCATAATAGACCGTATAGTATTCTCCGTGGCTTAAAATCACCGCATTGCCAAACGGAGGGATGAAGCCGATGGTGCGCACTTCGCCATTGAACACGGCCCGCACGGGCTCGTTTTGCTTAGTTTGTATGTTGATGCCATCGTTTTGAACCACAATGCCTTTAAGTACCGGATGCATTTGCCGGCCAAATTTTTGCGAAATGAAACCTGACACCGGCCACGGAATTTTGTTTTTGTTATCTTCAAAGGCTGCCGAGAGGGTGGTGATTTCGTAGGCTTTCGTTACTTCGTTCAGTTTGTTTTTGTCGCGCGCTTTGGCCTCGCGCGCAGCCCGCTCCATTTCATCCTTGATAAGTTTTGCAATCAGTTGGTCGAGTTCAGCAACTGCATTTTTTGAAACTTCCAGTTCGCGTTTCAATCGTTTTTCTTCTTTTTCAAGCGAGCGGACTACCTTCTTTTGTTTCTGCTTGAGGCCGGTGAGATGTTCGCTTTGCTTGATCTCATCGGATAAAAGATTTTGCTTTTCATTTCGCTTGGTTTCGATTTGCTTGACCTGGTCTGCCAGCAAAAGTTGTGTTTTGTTGATGGCCTCTCCCTGTTCCTGGCGCGCCTTGCCATATTGACTCATATATTTCAAACGCATGAGCAGTTGATCAAACGATTCGGAAGAAAAGATCAGCATCAGTTTATCGGTTTTGCCACTGGCTTTTTGTGCTGCAAAAACCATGGCGGCATATTCTTCTTTTAGCTGAGTCACATCTTTTTCAAGAACCTCCAATATTTGGTTGTCTTCATCGATGTCCTCTTCGAGCAGTGCAATTTCGCTTTTGATGGAATTGATTAAATTTTCTTGTTGGCTAATTCTTCGGTTAAGAGCGGCCAACTCCCCGATTGAATTTTTTTTCTCTCGTGAAGTCTCGCCTAGGATTTTTTCCGTTTCATTAATCTTCTCAATATTCTCCAGACGCTCGCGTTGTAGTTGTGACTTTGTTTTTTTCTGAGCGGCAATAGGCATGCCGATGAAGAGGATCAGTCCTAACGAGAGGATTTTCTTACCTGCGGTCATATCGCTTCGGAATCTTGAAATGAAAGCGAAGACTTTTAGTACCTACTTCGGCTTTGATGTACTCAAAAGCAATGGTGTTGTTCATTATGCCCGAGGCCGTTTTGTAAAGAACTTCAATTATACCTTTGTATGGGAACAATTTGTCGCCCAACGGTTTAAAGTCTGAGTAATTAATTTTAACGGTATTACCTGTGCCGGATTCCTCCAAGTCAACCCGTTCTAATTTTTTTGTGGTTTTATGGATCAAATTTTGAATGGTAATTGAGCCTTCGTGTTGAATGAGCTTATTAAAAAAAGAATCTTCGGTTACTTCATCTTGTGCTCGTTTCGAAATAATGAGATTACCCAGAAGGGCGGCCTGCACTACATCGTAATTAATATTGAAGTTAAAGCGTCTGGACAAATCATCGTAATTAAAAACATAATATTCTTTTTGAACATCGCTAACAATGGTGATGGAATCTTTATTGATTAATGCCGAGCCACCTTGTATGCCGATAACCGTAAGTTTCATCCAAATTACACTGTCTTTGCGAACTCGTATATGAGCTTTTACTTCACGTTCTTTGGTGTTGTCGCGAAAAATCAATCGAGCTTTACCTTGCAGATAATCAAAATCAACTTCCTGAACATTAATAGACTTCGGAGCAGGAGGAAGTATGGGCGTAATTTTTCGATGACACGATTGAAAGAGCAGAAGAATAAAAAGAAAAAAAATCAATCGGAACATTTGGGGTAGTTTAAATTGATTTGCGAAGTTAATGATTAATGTTGAAGAAGAAGGCTCTTATACCTTTCCAAATCTTTAAAAAAATCTTAATTTATTTTTCGATCGCTGATTTTTTTGTTGAGCGCTTCGTTGTCACCGTTCAGTGATTTGGCTTTTTGCCATTGCACCACAGCATCCTCGGTTTTACCCAGTTGAAAAAGTATATCCCCGTAATGTTCGTAATGTGTAGCGTTGGCCGAAGGCGATTCGATTACGCGCTCCATCACTTTGCGGGCGTCTTTGTATTTGCCCGCTTGAAATAATACCCAGGCATGGGTGTCGAGATAAGAAACATTGGTTGGGTGATTTTTAATCAATAATGCCGACATGCGTTCGGCCTTGTCGAGGTTTACCTTTCGGAGCGAGAGGAAATAGCTGTAGTTGTTCAGTACATAATCATTGTTGGGGCTAAGCGCCAGCACTTCTTCGTAAGCCTGATCCGATTTTTCAAATTCTTTCGAGGCATTGTACGCATCGCCCAACATGGTGTAGATTTCGCTTAACAAATTGGTGTTGCCGGCCGAAAGTCTTTTAGCTTGTTCAAGCGTTCGTGCAGCCTCCCTGTAATTCTTTTTACGGCTGTACGCAATGCCGTTGAAGTAGTAGATCATCGCCTGGTTAGGGAAATATTCAAGTGCCCTTTCGGCATGAGCAATTACGCTATCGGACTGGCTGGATTGGGTTTCCAGAAAAAGTAAGTTTTGCCACGCCTCAAAGCTTACGGTTCCGCTGTTAATGGCATTCAAGTACTCGCGGCAAGCCTCTTGATTTTTTTCAAGCATCAGAAACATATCACCGCCCACCAAGTGCACATCCGGGTCTGCGGGGTAAATGGTTTTCAGTTTTTCAAACAAGCTTATGGTAAAATTTTCAAGATCGGCATCAACAATTTTTTTGCTTTTGTTCAGAGAAAGAGCGGCATTGTACGTGCCCAACATCAATACTTTGCTGGTGATGGAAACATCGGCATCATCAAACAACTGAACGACCAGCTCTCTGGATTTTTTTTCTTGCCCCACATCGTGGTAAAGCCCGGCACGCAGCACTTTGGCACTACCGGCTTCAGGATGAGTGGAAATAAATTTTTCGAGGTACGTGATTCCGCGCGAAGCCTGATTATGCTGAGAAAGTATTTCGGCCTGAGCCAAAACAAAACGCTCTTCATCGGGGTAAGCTTCAATCAATTTGTCGCCTTCGGCCAGGGCTTCTTCAATTTTTCCTTTCTCAAAAAAGATGCGCTGCTTTTGGAGAGAAGAAATTTCGTTAATGCCGAAAAAGGCTTCTGCTTGGTTGTATGTTTTTAGGGCTTCATCGAGCTTATTGTTTTGCAGGTAAATGCCGGCAAGCTCGTACAGCCGTTCTTCGCACCCGCTTACTTCTTTCATCAGGGTTTGCAAGGTCTGTGCGGCTTTATCAAACTGCCGTTGATTGGAGTAAATGTGCGTAGCGAGCAAATAGAAATATTTGTTTTGAGGGTCAAGCTTCAGTGCAGTTTCAATGCTTTGTGCGGCACGTTGCAAATCGTCTGCCGTATTCCCTTTTAAATAGACTTCAGCAATTTTGTAATGTATGGTGGCATTGTTGGAGTTGTATTCCAGTGCTTGCTGAAAATAGAAAAGCGCCTTGGTGTAATCTTCAAGAATAAAATTTTTCTCACCCTCCAAAAAGATTCGTTCGGCTTCAGCCGACTTCACGGAAGCAAAAACATCTTCTTTGGTTTTCTTTTTTTCCTTTTGTGCCTGTGTGGGGAAATACAAACCAATCAATACAAAAATGAAAACGAATTTTGTGTTCAAGATGAAGGTGTTGATTGCACAAAGGTAGGCAATAAATCAGAGGGGTTGGTCAATCTTTTTGCCGAGCGGCAGGCTCATGCCACTTTGTTTTTCGTTCTATCAAATAGATGGAAAACAAATAAACACCCATAACCAGCGCGTGAAAGCCCGTTGCCAATAGTTGCTTTGAAAAAGTGACTTTGTCAATAAGCAGAATTAGGATGTACGTAAAACTGATGTACAAAATACCCCGAACGATTTTGTAGGGTATGGGGAAAAATCGTTGACCGAAAAAATAACACCCCACGGCCATCAGTCCGTAAACAATAGCCGTTGCCCAACTGCTGCCGTAATACCCCGCCCACGGAATCAAAATAAAATTCATTCCTATAGTAAGCACAACTCCACCAGCGGTAAGGATTGTTCCAAAATAGGTTTTGTCGGTAAGTTTAAACCACACACTGAAATTGTAATACACGCCCAAAAAAAGATAGCCCAGCAAAAGCGGAGGTACAATGTTCAAGCCTTCCCAGTATTCGGGTTTGCGCATTAAAAATTTCAGCATATCCATATTGATGCTCACACCAAGGAGAATAACACAGCAGACGATAATGAAATAATGATTGACCCTGGCAAAGAGTGCAGGAGAATTTTTGTCTACGGCATTGGAAAAAAAGAACGGTTCGCCCGCCAACCGGAATGCCTGTACGGTCAGGTTCATAAAAACCGAAAACTTATAGCAGGCACCAAACACACCGAGTGCAAAAGCTGAGCTGCGACCGGGGTAAAAATTTTCGGGGAGCCATCGTTCCAGTGTAAGCCGTGAAAAGAATTCGTTCATCATCCCGGCTAGGCCGGTGAGCATGATGGGGTAGGCGTAGCGCACCAGGGAAGGGAACACTTCCAAATCGAAAGCCGGCCGCCAGGAAGTCAACGTTTTGAAAAAAAACAACAGGTAGAATAGGTTGGCAACCAGGTTGGCAAGGAAAATATAGCCGATGCCAATTGCCGGGTTAAAAGCAAAATACAAAAAATACAACGTGAGCCCGATCTGAATAACTACGTTGGTTATTTTAAAAGCCGCGTAGTGCAATGGTTTTTTTTGTAGCCGCAAGCGTGCAAACGGAATGCTCACCACATTGTCGGTAAACATAATGAGGGTTAGCCATACAATATAATTTTCATGGCCGGCTACACCGAGCAGATTGGCAAACGAAGCGGCAAACGAAATGAAAAGCAACGACAGAAATAAACTGATGGCCGTTACGGCCGTTTGCGCAAGGTTGAAAATTTTGGCTTCATCGGCACCGGGTTTTGTGGCAAAACGAAAATAAGCGGTTTCCATGCCGAAGCTGTACACAATATTCAGAACAGCCACACATGCCATGAGCAACGTATAAGGGCCGTATTCTTCCGGGTTAAAAAAAATGGTGTGGATGGGGAATAGTAGAAAATTCAAGAGCCGGGGCACCATATTGCCCAGGCCGTAGAGCACCGTTTCGCCAGCAAGTTGTTTTAGTTTAGACATTGGTAACTCAGTTTACCCATCAAATACTTTTCAATACACGTTTTAAGATTGGTGGCTGGAGCTTGCTGTCAATATTTTAAAAATCTTTCAAATTACGCATTTGTTTGATTTTGAGCTAAAACAGCTCGCGTCAAGATTTAGGTTGTTTTGTAAGATGCTTTAAAGATTTTACCGATGTTGCGAATCATTGGATGTCTGTTTGGGAATGTCTTTTTAGCTATTCGAAATCTGATCTGTACATCAGTATATAATTTTGATAGAATACTTATTTTTGTAGTTTACTTAGAGTTTAAAATTAAATCAATGAGGATATTTTTGATCCTGTGTATAATAAATATAAATACAAATGTTCTTGCACAGACTTTTACCGGCTCTGGTAATCCGGCAGATTGGAATACACCAACAAATTGGTCACCAAATGGTGTTCCCTCCGGAAGTACAACGAATGTTAATGTCAATAGTAGCAAATCACCAATACTAAATACCGGGGCCAGTAATACGATAGGAAATGTTACACTTACCAGTTCTGAAACCCTCACTATAAGTACCGGAGCAAGTCTTACCTTAGGTTCTTCGGCTCAATTCAATGCAGGTACGCCCGATAAACGCTCGATGAACTTCACCAGTAGTGGTACATTGAATGTTAATACGGGGGCAAGTGGAGATGGAACATTAGAAATATGGGGAGATCTAATTGTTACTTCGAGTTTAACAATGAATATTAGCGGGAATCTGATTATTCATGGAGATTTTCAAATGACCAGCAGTGGAACCGTAACCGTAACAGGTGGTGGTACTATAACGATAGATGGTAACCTCACTGGAACTTCAAGCGATAAACTCTCCGTGAGTGGAACCGGAAGCACTCTTACTGTTGGAGGAAGTATATCCTTGGGGAGCAGCGGTCAGATTACAACTTCGGGCGGAGGAACGATCAATGCCGGTAGTTGCACCTGTAGTGGCTGTCAATCACAATGCAATGCAGTGCCGATACTACTGTCTTCTTTCTCCTCGTCTTCAAAACAAAATTCGATTGAACTAAACTGGTCTACTTCCTCCGAAATCAACTTCAACTATTTTTCCTTGCAAAGATCGGCCAACGGCAAAGACTTTAACGAAATAACCCAGGTGCAGGGCCACGGCACAACCAACGAAGCCCACCACTACCAATACGAAGACCGCCTCCCATTTATAGGCAAAAATTATTATCGGCTAACCTCCGTAGATTTCGACAATTATCAGGAAACATTCAAGGTGATTGCACAAGAGTTTTACGGCAACCGGGAGTTTAGCATCAGCCCCAACCCCACCGATGGCCGTAGCATCAGGTTGAATTTTAATTTTGAAAGTGCTGACGGGCTGCTCACCCTTTACAACAACATTGGATATGTGGTGGCCACTTACGAGATAACCGGGGCAGGGGACATCGATTTTGAGAGCCCTCTTAAATCAGGGATTTATCTGGCAAAGTTTTCTTCGGGCGATTTTAACAAGACGGTGCGTTTTGTAGTGAACTAAGGTCGCTGTCTACCAGTTCTCACAGATATTTGCCGCCATTGCTTTTGGCCTTCAGGTCGTTTACAAACCTGCGAAACAAATCTTCTTTATCTTTTTCGCACACAATCACCACGTTGTCGAACGCGCCCACAAGGTAGCCGTTCAGTCCTTGCACAACAATCAATTTATCTTCGCTCGCTTTAACGATCGTATTTCGGGTGTCGTACAAAAGCGCATCGGCTGCTACGGCATTGTGGTTTTTGTCTTTGGGCAAAAGATCGTGCAACGATGCCCACGAGCCTAAATCGTTCCACGCAAACTGGCTGGGCCAAACATAAACATTGTCGGCCTTTTCCATAATACCGTAGTCGATCGAGATATTTTTAACCTGTGCGTAGGCAGCCCGTATAGCCGCGGCTTCGTCTGGTGTAGAAAATTTTTCGGAAGCTTCGTCAAAGATTTCGGCCATTTCGGGCAAATGTTTTTTAAAAGCTTGCAGAAAGCTTTGAACGTTGCAAATGAACAGGCCTGCATTCCACACAAAATCGCCACTGTCGATAAATTTTTTGGCAAGTGAGAGTTCGGGTTTTTCGGTAAATGTCTTTACTTTTTTTAGAGGGCTTTTATTTTCGATGAATTGAATGTAGCCGTACCCGGTTTCGGGGCGGGTAGGCTCGATGCCAAGTGTAATGAGTTTATCTTGTTTGGCGTGTTCGGCAACTTTAGAAACCGTTTTTTGAAAATCCGCTTCATTTAAGATCAAGTGATCTGCGGGGCTAACCACCACCACCCCGTCTTCGTTGATTTTTTTTATTTTATGACAGGCATACGCTATGCAGGGTGCCGTGTTTTTACGCATTGGTTCGGCCAGTATTTGTGATTCATTCAACCCCGGCAACTGCTCGCGCGTGAGTGCTACATGTTCTTCGTGCGTCACCACAAAAATATTTTCTAGGGGGCAAAGCGACAAAAACCGTTCGTAAGTGGATTGCAGCAACGTTTTGCCCGTGCCCATCACGTCCAGAAATTGCTTGGGGCGGATATTGCGGCTGTAGGGCCAAAAGCGTGTGCCTACGCCACCGGCCATCAGTGTCACATACAAATTCTTATTCATCAATTTTGATTCGTTAACCGATTTTGCAGCAGGGAATTCTTCACCGTAGGGTTGGGATTTGCGAAGTTAAAAAACTATTCGATTTAAAAAATACAACAATTTGGAGGGCGAACACTCGTTTGTAAAAAAAGGCGATTGAATTAAAATGGGATGAGAGATGAAGATTGAAAATCAATTTATTTCTTACGTGCTTGAATGTTATCCGTTTTTTTTTTACTATCTTCATTGCCCTGATAAATAAAGGTAACAGAAGAAAGTAAAATTGAAAAAATTTATTATTGTGTAATATGTTGGTGGCCGAAGAGAAAGATGAAATAAAATTAAAACTCAAGGAAATATTTGGTTACGATAATTTTCGGGGCAACCAGGAGCCTGTGATCAAAAATATTTTGGGTGGGAGAAATACGTTTGTAATCATGCCCACCGGTGCCGGAAAATCACTGTGCTATCAGTTGCCGGCCATGATGAACGATGGGCTGGCCATTGTGATATCCCCGCTCATCGCGTTGATGAAAAACCAGGTAGATCAACTCAATGCGTACGGCATTAATGCCCGTTTTTTAAATTCCACCTTGAGCAAAGGAGAAATAACCCGACTGAAAAAAGACGCAGTCTCCGGGAAAATAAAATTGCTTTACGTGGCGCCCGAATCGTTGACCAAAGAAGAGAATATCGAGTTTCTGCAAAAGGTCAACATCTCCTTTGTAGCTATTGACGAAGCGCACTGTATTTCCGAATGGGGTCACGACTTCCGGCCGGAGTACCGCAAGATCAAATCCATGATCGGCCAGTTGGGCAATATGAACGTCATTGCCCTCACCGCCACGGCCACACCCAAAGTGCAGCTCGACATACAAAAAAACCTGCAGATGGAAGAGGCCGATGTGTTCATCTCTTCGTTCAACCGGAAGAACCTGTACTATGAGGTGCGGCCCAAAAAAGAAACCAAGAAGCAACTCATCCGATTTTTAAAAGACCACAAAGACAAATCGGGAATCATCTATTGCCTCAGCCGAAAAAAAGTGGAAGAGATTGCGGAGTTGTTGAATGTAAATGGATTTAAAGCTGCACCGTACCATGCCGGGCTCGATCCGGACGTGCGCATGAAAAACCAGGACGACTTCCTCAACGAAGAAGTCAACATCATCGTGGCCACCATTGCCTTCGGCATGGGCATCGACAAACCCGATGTGCGTTTTGTGGTGCACTACGATGTGCCCAAATCTCTGGAAGGCTATTATCAGGAAACCGGGCGGGGCGGCCGCGATGGGCTGGAAGGGTTGTGCCTGATGTTCTATAGCCACAACGACTTGAACAAACTCGAAAAATTTAACAAGGATAAATCGGTGCAAGAACGGGAGAATGCCCGGATACTTTTGCAGGAGATGGAGTTCTATGCCGAGTCGCCCGTGTGCCGGAGAAAACAGCTGTTGCATTATTTTGGGGAAGAGTACCAGGGCAGTAATTGCGGTATGTGCGACAACTGCACCAACCCGCGCGAGCGCTTCGAAGGGTCGGCATTTGTGAAAATGGCCATCGAGGCCGTGAAACAAACCAACGAACGATTCGGCCTGGCTCATTTGGTGAACGTGATTCGTGGAGTGGAGGATGAGTATGTAAAGAGCTACGCTCATTTCGACCTGCCTATTTATGGAAAAGGAGATACCGAAGATGCCGACTTTTGGAAATCGGTGATCCGCCAGGCGCTGATCTATCAATACCTTGAAAAAGACATCGACAACATTGGGGTTTTAAAGATCACCCAAAAAGGTCTTGCCTTTCTGAAGAAGCCGCATGAAATAGAACTGGCGCGCGATCACGATTTCACAACCATTGCCGAAGAGGAAGAATCGAGCGAACGCACACCCGTTTCCAAATCGTACGATGAAAAGTTGTTTGAAATGCTCAAGGCTCTTCGCAAGAAAGTAGCCAAAGAAAAAGACTTACCTCCGTACGTAATCTTCCAAGACCCCTCACTGGAAGAAATGGCCACCACGTACCCTACATCCAAAGAAGAAATGGCAGGCGTGAATGGCGTGGGCATGGGCAAGGTGAACAAGTTTGGAAAAGAATTTCTGGAACTGATCGAAAAATATGTTGACGATAACGACATCGAAACCGCTGCCGATGTAGTGGTGAAATCATCGGTCAACAAATCGAAAATAAAGATTTTCATTATTCAGCAAATCGACCGCAAAGTTGACTTAGAAGAGATCGCAGAAAGCAAAGCCTTAAGTTTTGATGAACTGCTCACCGAGATGGAAAACATCATTTACAGCGGCACCAAACTTAATGTAGATTATTACATAGACGATGTGCTCGATGAAACACGACAGGAAGAGATATACGACTACTTCCTCAACAGCGAAACCGACAGCATGGAAGACGCCATGGCCGAACTCAAAGGTTATAGCGAAGAAGACGTGCGGCTGATGCGGGTGAAATTCTTGAGCGAATACGCCAATTAGAGGGAACACCTGAAAGTGCCCCTGTTTGACAAAAGTCAGGGCAAAAATTTTCGTAAAGATTTTTTTGGCTACCAATAATTTCTACTTTTGCAGTCGCATAAAAAACGACTCCCCCAAAAGTAATGAGAAAGCCTTATTTTACAGCAATTCCAGCGATTTTAGCCCTTTTCTTGATTGCTGTTACGGGCTTTTCAAGCTTGGCTCAACAAACGGAAGAAAATCATCCCATCGAACAGGATTCTGCCGTGATAGGAGGCCACGTAGAACACGAAGAGTTCAATGCCAATGAGACGATCATCGAGCACGTGAAAGATGCCCCTGTTTGGCATTTTACAGATCACCTCGTTATGCCCTTGCCGGTTATTGTGTATTCTGAAGAAAAAGGGCTGGAGGTTTTTTCATCTGCTCATTTTTATGACGAACACCACAACACCGTAGAATATAACGGCTACCGACTTGACGGAAAAAATATTGTTTTGACTTCGACTGGAGAAAACGTATTGAATTTGTCCATCACCAAAAACGTAGCAATGCTTTTCATTACTGCGGTGGTGCTGGTTGCCGTTCTTCTTTCGGTGGCAAGCTCCTACAAAAAAAATACAGGCAAAGCCCCCAAAGGATTGCAGTCGTTCATTGAACCGGTGGTGATCTTTGTGCGCGATGAAATTGTGAAACCAAACATCGGGCACCACCACGAAAAATATTTGCCCTACATTTTAACGCTGTTTTTCTTTATCCTTTTTGGAAACCTGCTTGGCCTGTTGCCGGGGTCGGCTAATCTCACGGGCAACATTGCCGTTACACTTACGTTGGCCGTGCTTACTTTCTTCATTACCAATTTTAGTGGCAACAAAGCGTATTGGAAGCACATCTTCTGGACACCCGGTGTGCCCACGTTGCTGCGCATCATCATTCTGCCGGTAGAGATCATCAGCGTGTTTACCAAACCATTTGCATTAACCATTCGTTTGTTTGTGGCCATTACAGCCGGGCACATTGTGATCTTGAGTTTGGTATGTATGGCATTTATTTTCCATAGTTACGTGGTGGGCATCGGCACATCGCTGATTGTGGTATTTATTAATTTGATTGAACTGCTGGTGGCCGGTATTCAAGCGTATGTGTTTGCGCTGTTTACCGCTCTTTACATCGGCATGTCAACCGCGGAAGACGAGCATCATTAAAAATGTTTTTTGTTTCACTTAACCAATAAATTCTATGTTGTTTTCATTATTACTTGACATCAGCTACGCCATCATGGGTGCGGGCATTGGTGCCGGACTTTCTGCTATTGGAGCAGGCATCGGTATTGGCCGCATCGGTGGTTCTGCCATGGAGGCGATTGCACGCCAGCCCGAATCTTCCGGTAAGATTCAAGGTGCTATGCTTGTGATTGCAGCCCTTGTAGAGGTATCTGCGCTGTTCGGTCTGGTGATTTGCCTTTTGATTTCATTCAAAGGATAAATCCAAAAACAAAAGAACTTGCTTTGACGATGGGTCTGGCGAGTTCTTTTTTTAACGACAACATGGAAAGGTTAGATTAAAAAAAATAAAACAGTTATGGATTTACTGACCCCCGGCATAGGCCTCATTGTTTGGCAAACCGTTGTGTTTCTTGGCCTTGTGCTTTTATTGGGCAAATTCGCCTGGAAGCCAATTCTCGGTTCATTAAAAGAACGCGAAGACTCGATACAACAAGCCCTTGATTCTGCCGAGAAAGCAAAGCAGGAAATGGCTTCGTTAAAATCAGACAACGAAAAGCTTTTGAAAGAAGCGCGCGAAGAACGTGATAAAATTTTACGCGATGCCCGCTCGGTAAGCAACAAACTGCAAGAAGAGGCACAAGTCAATGCCAAAAAAGCAGCCGACAAAATTATTGCCGATGCCAAAGCCATCATCAACACCGAAAAGCAAGCAGCACTCAACGATGTGAAGGCACAGGTAGCGCAATTCTCGTTGGAGATAGCCGAGAAGCTCGTGCGGAAAAACCTTGCCGAGGATAAATCGCAGAAAGAATTAACCGAATCGTTAATTAAAGACCTCAAGCTGAATTAACCATGGCTCACTCACGCGTAGCTTCGAGGTATGTTAAATCTTTGCTCGGCCTGGCCGTAGAGCAAAAAGCGTTGGATGCCGTACATGCCGACATGCAGGTTTTCGACCGTGCCTGCAAAGGCAACCGCCAGTTTTTGTTGATGCTTCAGAGCCCGATTATCAAGCACGAAAAGAAGCGCGATATCCTCAATGCAATTTTTAAAGGCAAGGTTCATGCCCTCACGCTTGCCATCATCGATATCCTTACTCGCAAAAACCGCGAGCCTTTGTTGCCGGCTATAGCGTCAGAGTTTGAAAATGCCTACAACGAATACAAAGGAATAGAGCAGGCATCGGTAACAACCACCATCGCCCTCGATGAGAACCTGAAAAAAGAAATTGAAGCGATTGTAAAGAAATTGAGCAACAAAAAAGAAGTGGCGCTCACCGCCAAGGTGGACAAAGATTTAATTGGTGGGTTCATCCTCAATGTGGGAGACCGCCAGATAGATGCGTCCATAAAAAATAAACTGAAGTCGCTCAAAGTAAAATTCAGCGAGAACCCATACGTCAAAGAATTCTAAAAATCAGACTAAAACTATTTAACGGATAAACGATTAACTAATAACGAATCATGGCAGAGATTAGACCCGAAGAAATATCAGCGATCCTCCGCGAGCAACTTTCTAAATCGCGCACCGATGCCGAACTTGAAGAAGTGGGCACCGTGCTTACCGTGGGCGATGGTGTAGCCCGTATTTACGGCCTTACCCAGGCACAAGCCGGTGAATTGATCCAGTTTGAAAACGGGGTAAAAGCCCTGGTGCTTAACCTTGAAGAAGACAACGTGGGGGCTGTGCTTTTGGGCGAGTCAAAAGATATCAAAGAAGGCGATACCGTAAAACGTACGCGCCAGATTGGCTCTGTAAAAGTGGGCGATGGTCTGTTGGGACGTGTGATCAATACCCTGGCCGAACCGATTGATGGCAAAGGACCAATTTCAGGCGAGCTTTATGAAATGCCGCTTGAGCGTAAAGCCCCGGGTGTAATTTTCCGCCAGCCGGTAAATGAACCGTTGCAAACCGGTATCAAAGCCATCGATGCGATGATCCCGATCGGCCGCGGACAACGCGAGTTGATCATTGGCGACCGCCAAACCGGAAAGACAGCCGTAGCCATCGACACCATCATCAATCAAAAAGAATTTTACGAAGCAGGCAAGCCCGTATTTTGTATTTATGTGGCCATCGGGCAAAAGGCATCAACGGTTGCGGGTGTAGCCGCTACACTTGAAAAAGCAGGTGCGATGCCCTACACCGTAATTGTTTCGGCCTCGGCTTCAGACCCGGCTCCAATGCAATTCTTTGCACCGTTCACAGGCGCATCAATCGGTGAATTTTTCCGCGACACCGGAAGACCAGCGTTGGTTATTTATGACGACTTGTCGAAACAAGCCGTGGCCTATCGTGAAGTTTCTCTTTTGTTGAGGAGACCTCCCGGCCGCGAAGCTTATCCGGGTGATGTGTTCTATTTGCACTCCCGTCTGTTGGAGCGTGCCGCAAAAGTGATCAACAACGATGAGATCGCTAAAAAGATGAACGACCTTCCGCCCAGCATCAAGCATTTGGTAAAAGGAGGCGGATCACTTACCGCACTACCTATTATTGAAACACAAGCCAATGATGTGTCGGCCTACATTCCCACGAATGTGATCTCGATCACGGATGGTCAGATATTCCTTGAAACCAATTTGTTCAACTCCGGTATCCGCCCCGCAATCAACGTAGGTATCTCGGTATCGCGCGTAGGAGGTTCGGCTCAAATCAAGTCGATGAAGAAAGTGGCCGGTACGCTGAAGTTAGATCAGGCGCAGTTCCGCGAGTTGGAAGCGTTTGCCAAATTTGGTTCAGACCTGGATGCAGCTACAAAGTTGACCATTGAGCGTGGTCGTAGAAATACCGAGGTGTTGAAGCAACCTCAGTATGCACCGGTTCCGGTAGAAGAGCAGGTAGCCATGATTCTGGCCTCTACCCGCGGATATATTGACCGTGTGCCGGTAAATAAAGTAAAAGAATTTGAAAAAGAATTCATCGACTTGCTGCGGGTGCAAAACAAACAAGTGTTGGACAATTTCCGTGTAGGCAAATTTGAAGATGCCGATGCCGAAGTAGTGAAAAGAACAGCAACGGAATTAGCTTCAAAATATTAATTGTCAATTATCAGTTAGCCAATGTGCCAAATTGATAATCGGCACATTGAGAATTGAAAAATTAAAGTATGCCAAGTTTAAAAGAAGTTAAAAGCAGGATATCCTCGGTGATTTCCACCCAGCAGATCACCAAAGCCATGAAGATGGTGGCGGCAGCTAAACTGCGAAAATCTCAGGAGCGGATTATACAAATGCGGCCGTTTGCCAAAAAGCTGAACGGACTTTTGCAGAACCTTACTGCGGCCGGGAGCGATGGTGCTGCGTGGTACAGTGCGGTGCGCGAAGAGAAGAGAATACTACTGGTGGCGATAAGCTCAGACCGTGGCTTGTGCGGAGGATTTAATAGTTCGGTATTTAAAGCTACCCTCCGGTTGATTGAAGAAAAATACGCAGCACAGCATCGGCAAAAAAATGTTACCATTTTACCGATCGGTAAAAAAGCTTTAGAGTTTTTTACGAAACGTAATTTTCCGGTTGTATCCGATTTTGCAAACCTTTTTCAAGATCTTTCTTTTGATACGGCTTCGGGCGTAGCTCAATTTTTGATGGAGCGGTATCAAAAAAATGAGTTTGATAAAATTGAAGTGGTTTACAACGAATTTAAAAATGTAGCTACTCAGATTTTGCGCACAGAACAATTTTTGCCCGTAGTGCCCGCTGCCCAAGAAACCAAAACGGCAGAAATAGATTACATCTACCAGCCTAACCAAGACGAAATTATTTCCGGGTTAATACCCAAGTCGTTGAAGGTACAGCTGTTTAAATCGGTGCTCGACAGCAATGCAGCCGAAAATGGAGCCCGCATGACTGCCATGGATAAGGCCACCGAAAATGCTGGCGAACTGCTGAAAGACTTGCGTTTATCGTATAACCGCACCCGGCAGGCCGCCATCACTAAGGAAATCCTTGAAATTGTGGCTGGTGCAGAGGCATTAAAATCGGCTTAACAAAAACTTCCCTCAAAAGGAATTATAATAATTTTTGAAACCTTTCAGGTTTTCTAAATTTGAATCCCGTTCTCATCAACGGGATTTTTGTTTTAATGAAAAAAGCAGCTCAAGCCTACCGCCTCCTCAATATACTTAGCCTTGATGTGGTGGCCGGTGCAATGATCTGTGCTTCTTTTTTCTCGCAGGTTTTTCAGGTATCTGCGTTGCCCTACGGGCTGGCTTCGCTGGGGCTAACGGTTTGGGTAATTTATACAGCCGATCATTTGATCGATGCAAAACGTGTACAGCAATTGGCTTCTACCAAGCGACATCTGTTTCACCAAAAATATTTTAAGGTTCTCTTTTTGTTTTGGGTTCTTGCCGGGCTCATCGATGGCGTGCTTCTGTTTTTTATCCGAGCGCAAGTAGTGGCCGGAGGAATACTGCTGGCATCGGTGGTACTTATTTACTTTGTACTTCAGCGGTATCTAAAATTTATGAAAGAACTTATCGGGGCATTGTTGTACTCGGGCGGTGTACTGCTCATTCCGCTTTCGGTAAAAAACGGGCCAATATCAGAAACCGAACTTTTGCTAATACTGCAATTTGCCTTAACGGCCCTGATTAATCTGCTTATATTTTCCTGGTTTGATAAGCGAAGAGACGAGCGCGACAACCACATATCGTTTACTACAGTTTTTGGCGAACAGGTAACAAAAAAAATTGTAGTGTTACTGCTGGTTGTTAATTTGCTGCTGTCCGCTAAGCTGATGATTGCTGGCACTGTGGAAGCCACTCTTGTAATTCTAACCATGAATGCGATCCTTTTGATAATATTTTGGATTAAAAAATATTTCGAAACGGAAGACCGTTATCGCTTGCTTGGCGATGCCATATTTTTGATACCACTCATCTATTTAGTGGCATGAAATCACTGAATGGTTTTGATACGATTTCCCACGTATACGATCCTCTTGCAAAATTGGCTTTCGGAAGATCCATCCAACAATCTCAACTATTTTTTTTAAACAAAATCCGTAAGCAATCTAAGATTCTGATTTTGGGTGGCGGCACAGGGTGGATTCTTTTGGAATTGCTCAAAAGGCAACCCGAGTGCGAAGTGTGGTACATCGAAGCATCGGCAAAAATGATTTCCTCTTCAAGGATAAAAACAACCAACGACCAACGGGTACATTTTATTCACGGTACTGAAGAAAATATTCCCAATCAGCATTTTGATGTAGCGATTACCAATTTCTTTCTCGATTTGTTTGATGACAAATCGATTTATCACCTGATTGGAAAAATTAAAACCAAACTAAAGCCCGGTTCTATTTGGATTGCCACCGATTTTGTAAACCGTAAAAGGTGGCACGCACCCGTATTGAAGTTAATGTATCTATTTTTCAGGGTTACCTGCGGGATTAATTCCACTTATTTACCCAAGTGGAGCGAGGCAATGAAAACCGAAATGAAAGAAATTGAAAGCAAATCGTTTTGCAGTGAGTTTATGGAGACAAAATTATTTCTGCTCCGATAATTTTTTCATCCCCTCCACAAAAGCCCTGCGGCTGCGAGCTTCGTACGTATCTTTTTCGCCCAACATCACTTGCGATTTGTTTTCGTTTAGCCGAAAAGAAAATGAAGCAAGTTCGCCCGTTTGAGCACAGATGGCGTGAACTTTGGTAACAAACTCCGCAATAGCAAGCAGCTGTGGCATGGGGCCAAAAGGCTTGCCGAGATAATCCATGTCAAGCCCGGCTACAATTACACGCTTGCCCTGGTTGGCCAGCGTGTTGCACACATCAACAATGGCCTCGTCAAAAAACTGGGCTTCGTCAATGCCCACCACATCACAGTCTCCGGCCAGCAATAAAATATCGCCCGCAAAATTCACCGGGGTCGACCGAATCTCGCGCTCACTGTGCGACACGATTTTTTCATCGTGATAACGCTTGTCAACCGAAGGCTTAAAGATTTCAACTTTTTGCTTGGCAATCAGCGCACGGTTCAACCTTCGGATCAACTCTTCTGTTTTTCCCGAAAACATGCACCCGCAGATCACCTCCATCCAACCTGTTTTTTCTCTGCCGCCCAAGTGTGGTTCAATAAACATGATGCAAGATAAGGAGTTCGCGGTTTAAAGCTTAAAAAGTTCGGCTCAAGCAGCGGTTGGAGATCAGCCATTCCTCGGCTTTTTCAATTTTGCATTGTTTATCTTTACGGATTGCAATTTTTATGGAAGAAAAAATTAGCCTTAAAGCCATCGACCGGTACAGCGATCGTTTTGCCGAGCAGCTCGCAGATTCTTATTTCCGTGACAAAGAAAAAATCAACGGCAAGGAAATTCTCTCATTCTCTGAGATCAAGCAGGTAAATTTATTCGTTTTAAAAGAACTGATGCGTCTATGGAATAAAGAGAATGAAAAATGGAACAGCCCCTATTTCAATTATGAAGCCGTTGAAGTGCAACAGTCAATAGCGTTGCTCAAAAATATTTTGTCTAACCATATCCTGATCTCAAAAAAAGATTTTTTGCCGTTGCTGAAGGCAGCCGTATCTCAAACTCTTTTTTTAGTGCTTGCCCCGTACGATTATTTTTCAACTATTCTGGACCGAAAAGGTAAAGGCGTGGTGAGAATGGCAGAATTAAAAAATGAAGTCCGTTACCTGAAAATCAACCGATTGCCCATTGAAAAACTAATGGAAAAATTGGAAGTGCGCCAGGCTGAAGTAATCACCGGCAATGAGGCATTCGGTATGCTCGATCATATTTTGGAAGAACTCAATTTTACTCCGGAAGATGTAGACGAACACATTGCCTCTTTTTCAAAAATTCTTCCGATGGAAGTAGCCCAACTTTTTGAAAGCACCGAAACACCAACAAAAGAAAGAGAGCAAATTTTATCTGAAAAACCTGAAATGGTTTCTGAAGCACAGGTTTCAAAAGCCAATTTCAAAATAAAAGATCATTTAACCATCAACCAGAAATTCATGTTCACCAAAATGCTCTTTGCCGGAGACTTTGAAGTTTTCAGTAAGACCATAGAAACATTGGATGCGTTTCAAAACCAGAATCAGGCTCTGCAATTCATTCACGAAAAACATACGCAGTGGGACAAGGAGAGCGATGAGTACGAAGAATTTATGGCGATGGTAAACAGAAAGTTTACCAAATGATTTCGGCTTTTGTGGTCGGCAGTCTTTATTCTCAAAAACCAAGTTGCACCGAATCCACCACGAGCACAATAAGCACACTAATAATTACGGAGATATTGTGTGGTGGGATATGCTTTTTGGAACCTACGAAAACCCAAAAGAATTTAAAACATCATGCGGCTTTGATAACGCTAAAGAGCAACAACTTGGAGATATGTTAAAATTCAAAGATGTCCATAGAATAGGTTAATAAACAGGAGTGGTCGAAAATAAAAAACCCGGCTCATCACCGGGTTTATTTTTTTGCTCTTAACTTTTTTAGGACCCACAGGCCTCGCACGCATCGGGGTTATCGAGCGAGCAGGTCATGTCCGATAATTTTTGTTCGTAGTTAACCACCGGGCGCTGTTCGTACTGCAACGCCTGTTGTACTTCGGGTTGAGTAACCACCGCTTCAGTTGCAGGTATAGCATTTTCGGCAGGCTGCTGCACAGCAGATTTATCAAGGGTGAATTTGATGGCATCGGCAGCAGCGGTAGAGCGCAGATAATACATTCCGGTTTTCAATCCTTTCTTCCAGGCATAAAAATGCATGGACGTGAGTTTGCCAAAGTTTGGATTGGTGAGGTGGATGTTCAGGCTTTGCGATTGGCAGATGAATGCCCCGCGGTCTGCGCTCATATCGATGATGGATTTCTGCGAAATCTCCCAAACGGTTTTGTAAATGTCTTTGATGTTTTGCGGAATCTCGGAGATGTTTTGTATCGACCCGTTGGCCGCAATCAATTTCTGGCGCATGGTTTCGCTCCACAAATTCAAACCGATCAAATCCTTCATCAAATGTTTGTTGGCAATGATGAATTCTCCCGAAAGGGTTCTGCGCGTATAGATGTTCGAGGTGTAAGGCTCGAAACATTCGTTGTTGCCCAGGATTTGCGAAGTAGATGCCGTGGGCATAGGGGCAAGCAGCAAAGAATTGCGCACACCGTGTTGTTTTACTTCGCGCTTCAGGTTTTCCCAATCCCATCTTCCTGATTCAGGGGTTACACCCCACATATCAAATTGGAAAATTCCTTTTGAAACAGGTGAACCTTTAAACGTTTCGTATGAACCATGTTGCTTCGCCAATTCCATAGACGCTTCCATGGCCGCGAAGTAGATGGTTTCGTGTATGTCTTTGTTTAAACCACGTGCCTCTTCCGAGTCGAAAGGCATGCGCAACAGAATGAACGCATCGGCCAACCCCTGCACACCAATGCCGATCGGGCGGTGGCGCATGTTGCTGTTGCGTGCTTCTTCCACCGGGTAGTAGTTGATGTCGATTACTTTGTTGAGGTTGCGCGTAACCACTTTCGTGATTTCGTATAGTTTTTGGTGATCGAACTTGCCTTCTTCGGTTACAAACTTAGGGAGCGCAATGGAAGCCAGATTGCAAACCGCTACCTCATCGGGCGAGGTGTATTCGATAATCTCCGTACACAAGTTGCTCGACTTGATGGTGCCCAGGTGCTTTTGATTGGATTTGCGATTGGCCGCATCCTTGTAAAGCATGTAGGGAGTGCCGGTTTCTATTTGCGCTTCCAGTATTTCAAACCACAGGTCTTGTGCTTTTACTTGTCTGCGCGCTTTGCCTTCTTTCTCATATTTTTCATAAAGGCGCTCAAACTCTTCGCCCCAGCAATCGGCCAGCCCCGGAGCTTCGTTGGGGCAAAAGAGCGACCACATTTCATTGTTTTCTATGCGCTTCATAAAAAGATCCGGAATCCACATGGCATAGAAGAGATCGCGTGCGCGCATTTCTTCCTTGCCGTGATTTTTCTTCAGATCGAGGAAATCAAATACATCGGCATGCCAGGGTTCAAGATATATGGCAAAGCTTCCTTTGCGCTTGCCGCCACCTTGGTCCACATACCGGGCAGTCATGTCGAAGTTGCGGAGCATGGGCACAATGCCGTTAGAGGTTCCGCCCGTGCCTTTGATGTACGAGCCCTTCGCACGCACGTTGTGGATGCTCAAGCCAATGCCACCGGCCGACTGAGAAATTTTAGCGGTTTGTTTCAGGGTGTCGTAAATGCCATCGATGCTGTCGTCTTTCATCGTTAGCAAGAAGCACGATGAAAGCTGAGGTCGCGGTGTGCCGGCATTGAACAACGTGGGTGTTGCGTGCGTAAACCATTTCTCCGACAACAGGTTGTAGGTTTCAATGGCGGCCGGAATATTTTCACCGTGAATGCCCACGGCCACACGCATGAGCAAGTGTTGCGGGCGTTCGGCTACTTTGCCATCCACTTTCATCAGGTACGAACGCTCCAGTGTTTTGAAACCAAAATAATCGTAACCAAAATCACGATCGTAAATAATGGCATCGTCCAACTCGGCTGCGTTGTCGTGAATTACTTTCCAGGTCTCTTTTGAAATCAAGGGAGCATTTTGCCCCGTCTTAGGATCAACGTAGGTGTACAGCCGTTTCATGGTGTTTGAAAACGACTTGCTGGTAACCTTGTGCAGGTTGCTTACCGCAATGCGCGCGGCCAGTTTTGCAAAGTCAGGATGACGCGTGGTCATGGTGGCCGCAATTTCTGCCGCGAGGTTATCCAACTCGGAGGTGGACACGCCATCGTACAGGCCATTGATAACTTTCATCGCCACCTCTACCGGGTTGACAAACTTGGGATCTAAACCGTAGCAGAGTTTTTCTATGCGGGCGGTGATTTTGTCGAACTTAACGGACTCCCGATGCCCGTCACGCTTTAATACAAGCATTGTAATTGGGGTTGTTTAGTGAAGTTTAAAAAATGTGATCGAATATATCAAAAATCTTCATTCAATGAAAATTTTGGGGCGGTTTCTTTTTCCGTACTTTTCATAACACCGGCTTTCTGGTATTCGGCCACACGTTTCTCAAAGAAATTCGTTTTTCCGCGCAACGAAATCATATCCATGAAATCAAACGGGTTGGTCGCTCCATAAATTTTCTTGCCGACTAATTCATTGGTCAGCCGGTCGGCCACAAACTCGATGTACTGCCGCATTTGTTCTGCATTCATGCCGATCAAATTCACGGGCAAGGCATCGGTTACAAATTCTTTTTCAATTTCTACTGCGTCTTTGATGATTTCAATCACGCGTTCTTCGGGCAATTTGCCCACCACGTGCTGGGTGTATAAGTGGCACGCAAAATCGCAGTGCAATCCTTCATCGCGCGAGATCAATTCGTTCGAAAAGGTAAGCCCCGGCATGAGGCCTCGTTTTTTCAACCAGAAAATAGAACAGAACGAACCCGAAAAGAAAATCCCTTCTACGGCAGCAAAGGCAATCAGCCGCTCCTGAAAATTTCCCTGGCTAATCCAACGCAGCGCCCAATCGGCTTTTTTCTTTACGCAGTCCATAGTTTCGATGGCGTGAAAAAGTTTGTCTTTTTCTCTGGGGTCTTTCACGTACGTATCAATCAGCAACGAATAGGTTTCGGAGTGTATGTTTTCGATGGCGATCTGAAAGCCGTAGAAAAATTTTGCTTCGGTGTATTGAACCTCCGAAACAAAATGTTCGGCCAAATTCTCGTTGACGATGCCATCGCTGGCCGCAAAGAAAGCGAGCACGTGGGTGATGAAGTGGCGTTCGCCATCGTTGAGGTTAGCCCAATCTCTCAAATCGTGGCTCAGGTCAATTTCTTCGGCCGTCCAAAAGCTTGCCTCGGCTTGTTTGTAGAATTTCCAAATGTCGTGATGCCGGATAGGGAATAAAACAAATCGGTCTTTGTTTTCTTTGAGGATGGGTTCGGATAATAATTCGCTCATAGGTATATATTTTAAAATAGTATATGGCCAAATGCAGATTCGGCCAAAGAATTTCAGGTCTAAGTAAGTTGCGCTTTTGCCCGGGGGATACTCCTCCAATGTACAACGGACAAATATTCTAAAATGAAGGAAGAAAATCAAAAGACTCACCCGGCACGAACAGCTCTGTTCGTAGTTGTCAACACCCTCAAAAAAAATTAAAGCAATTCATTTTCATTCACTTAGGGAAGCGGTTAAAAGGGTGCGTTTAAAACAAAAATATTTTCAAATTTTTTATGGGTGAAAGCACTGCTGTTTACAGAAATTTTACAGGCTATTTCTAATCAATCAAGATGGCTGATTTCCAAATTTTCGATACAATACTTATCCAGCAATGATTAATGTGTTTTTTAAACCTAAAGCCATTTTTTAGGATAAATCTTGTTTTTCGGTTCCTTTGCCTTATCTTTGCACTCCATTTTTAAAACAGGAATTTATGTACGCCATCGTGGATATCGCAGGTCAGCAGTTAAAAGTAGCTAAAGACCAATACGTTTATACCCCCAAAATTGAAGGAGAGGCCGGTGCTGCAGTTACTTTTGACAAAGTACTGTTGGTGGATAACGAGGGTACCGTGCAAGTAGGATCCCCCCTGGTTAAAGGCGCAAAAGTTTCCGGTAAAATACTCGAACATGTAAAAGGCGATAAGCTGATTGTGTTTAAGAAAAAAAGACGCAAGGGCTATGCCGTGAAGAATGGCCACCGCCAACAATATACTAAGGTGCAGATCGAAAGCATCGGATAATTTGAAAATGAGTCAATTTGAAGATTTGAAAAAGGTTATGCAATCGACAAAGGAGGCTCGTTTATCATATTAGAAATTTAATTTTCAAATCATCAAATTTTCAAATTAGAAAATCATGGCACATAAAAAAGGTGAAGGTAAAGTAAAGAACGGCCGCGAGTCAGAAAGCAAACGGCTTGGTATAAAAGTATTTGGAGGCCAAAAAGTAGTGGCCGGCAATATTATAGTGCGCCAGCGTGGCACCAAGCACCACCCCGGCAAAAACGTAGGTATGGGCAAAGACCATACACTTTTTGCGCTTACCAACGGAGTTGTACTCTTTAAAAAAGGCAGAGAAGATCGGTCGTTTGTTTCGGTTGTTGCCGAAGCGTGAGCCAAAAACAGTTTAAAAAACTTAACGAAACGCGGGGTACTACTCCGCGTTTTTTTTGCCCCATGCTATGGGGTATTTTTTGAAAGAGCACCCAAGACCGGTTGAAGGCAAAACGAACAAAGCACAGGGGCTTGGGCAGTAACCAAATATTATTTGGTGATATTATTAGAGCCCGGAAAGAACCGAACTGTGTTAAATTTTTTTTCGAAATTTTGTTTTTGTTAAATTAGCCTTAATTTTCCGGACTTAATTTAAAACCTAAACCTAAATCTATGAAGAAGTTTTTACTACTGTGCTTCTCATTCGGTTTCGCACTCAGTGTCTGGGCGCAAGATCGAGTAGTGACGGGTAAGCTGACCTCTAAAGAGGATCAGTCAGCTTTACCTGGTGTGAATGTCGTGTTGAAAGGAACAACTAACGGAACAGTTACCGATGCCGATGGTAACTACAAATTAACTGTTCCCTCTTCGGGCGGAACTTTGGTATTCTCGTTTATTGGTTTCGCCACTCA
This sequence comes from Bacteroidota bacterium, assembly GCA_018267285.1. GTDB lineage: Bacteria > Bacteroidota > Bacteroidia > Cytophagales > Cyclobacteriaceae > ELB16-189. The sequence goes on from JAFDYU010000007.1 coordinate 255,741, forward strand.
GGAAGTAGCCATTGGTGAGCGTAACGTAATCGACATTTCCCTTGGAAATGACGTAACCCAGCTTAGTGAAGTTGTGGTTAGTGTTGCCGGTGGTTTGCAGGCAAAGCAAAAAGAATTGGGTACTGCCAACACCGTGGTTAATACTGCAACATTGATGGCCGGAAAGACGGTTAGCGTTGCCGGTGGATTGCAAGGAAAGGTGGCTGGGTTGCAAATAAATGCCACAGATGGAGGTGTTAACCCCAATTATAGTGTCGTGTTGAGGGGTTCGCGTTCAATGACCGGTAATAACCAGGCTCTTATCGTGCTTGATGGGGTTCTTGTACCAAGTTCAGTGTTGTCAAATTTGAATGGTAATGATATTGAATCAATTAACATTCAAAAAGGAGCTGGTGCAGCCGCTATCTATGGATCAATGGCATCTAACGGTGTATTGATTATTACAACTAAAAGAGGCCATAAAGGCGGGCTTGAGGTTACGGCTTCTAACAACACCCAATTCCAACAAGTGGCGTTTTTACCTAAGTTTCAGACTAAATTTGGAGCTGGTGGCACAGGTTACGGGATAAACGGAGGCGGAATACCCGGATTTAGCCAATACGAAAACCAGTCGTACGGTCCGGCTTTTGATGGTTCTCAAAGGCCTCTTGGCCCACCACAAGAAAACGGATACCAAGAATACGCAACGTACAGCTATGTAAAAAATGCACACAGCAAATTTTGGGAGATAGGTTCTACCAACCAAACGGACGTATCGTTTTCCTCTTCTGACGATAAATCTTCGATTTACGTTTCAGGGCAATATGTAACGGCCAATGGAACCACCCCCGGAGATCATTTTACACGTGCCAACTTAAGGGTTAATGGAAGCAGGAAAATAAGCGATAATTTGAAGCTGAATTTTTCCATGCTCTATGCCCCCAATACGTACGATATCTCCTCTGCCACGGCAACCATTTATGACAACATGCTAAACATGCCCGGCAACGTTGATGTAGCAAAATATAAAAATTGGCAAGCTCAGGGTTTTGGCGCAGCAGCTGTAGGGAACCCCAACAACTTTTACAACCCTTGGTATGGCAACCCCTATTTTACGGCTGCCAACAACCGTGAAAAAGATAAGAATAATTATTTGACCGGAAATGTGGAAGTTAAATTTGCACCGATAAAAGGCCTCGAGTTTACAGTTAGGCAAGGCATTACCGCACGGCAATTGTTTAGTAAACAAACTACTGGCGCATTTCATTATTCTGATTACGCAAAAGGTACTTGGAATAGTTCAAAAACGGATATCCCGGGTACAGATTATGAAACCAGCCAATATACAATTCAGGCCATCAGTGATTTTTATGCCCAATACAATAAAGCGTTTGGTAATTTCAACTTGAACGTAGTGGGTGGTATGCAGTTGATTCAGAATCAGGGTAAATATATGACCACGTATATTGGTGGTTTGGTTGTTCCCGGATTGTATAATTTGAGCAACGGAACCGGTAACCCGAGCTACAGTCAGGCAGAATACACCACGAGTTTGGTAGGCGGGTACATGAAAGCTTCATTGACTTACAAAGATTGGCTAACACTAACGGGCACCGGGCGAAATGACTGGGATTCTCGTTTGAATGTTACTAACCGCTCGTTCTTCTACCCATCGGGTGAAGTTGCAGCCGTACTAACAGACGCCCTTCCTTCACTGAAAGACAATGGTATTCTTAACTTCTTGAAAGTGAGAGGTAGTGTTGCTAAAGTCGGTCAAGTGAATTTGCCAGCTAATACCCAGGTAGGCGCTTATACCTACAACCTTAACGGAGCCTATAAAACCGCACCGGTTTTTGACAGCAATCAGAGCAATGGTAGCAATAATGGATTCCCTTACGGAACGCTTGCAGGTTATTCTTTAAATAATCAATTAGTGTCGGGCAGTATTAAACCCGAATTCACTCAAATGTGGGAGGCCGGGTTTGATGCTAATTTGTGGCAAGACAAAGTTCAGTTGGGAGTGACTTATTTTAGCTCAAAAACAAACAATCAAACAATCTCTACTTCTGTTTCGGGTTCTACAGGTTTTACTTCATTGTTGACCAACGTGGGGCAGACCTCTAATAGTGGCCTCGAAATGGAATTAAATGTTACACCCATCAAAACTTCTGATTGGACTGTAAGTGTTGGAGGTAATTGGACATACCTAACAACTAATGTTGATTTTATCTCATCCAATGTACCTTCAATTATATTGCAACAATCAAGTGCGGGTGCGATAGCTGTTTCTCAGGCTATTGCCGGTAAGCCCTTTCCTGTAATAATGGGAACAGATTACCAAAGAGATAAACAAGGCCGCGTAATTGTTGATGCCACCACAGGGTTGCCTTCAATTACTACCGCTAACGTTTATCTTGGCAACGCTACCCCCAAAAATAGAATAGGAGCAAACACTAAGATTTCGTACAAGGGGCTTTCTTTCTCTATTTTATTTGAATATCGCGGAGGGTATCAGATTTACAACGGTATTGGCCCGAACATTGACTGGTCAGGAACCGGTGCAAGATCTGCTGAATATGATCGCAGAAGCTTTGTATTCCCTAACTCCGTGTACTCTTTAGATGGAGGCAATACGTATATCCCTAACAAGACTCACGCTATAGCCAATGGTGACGGAAATGGTGGTTTTTGGTCCGACACAAACAGGGGAGTATCTTCGAACTACGTAACATCAGGCTCTTTTATCAAGTTGAGAGAGATTTCGCTGAGTTATGACCTGACCCCTATCTTTTCTAAGCTGGGTACCAAGCTTGTTAAAGGCGCTACCATTAGTGTTCAAGGCCGTAATTTGTTCTTGTGGATGGCCAAAGACAACTATTATGCTGATCCAGAATATAATTCCGGAGGGAACTCATCATCACAAGCAGCTAATGGAACTGGTTTGAACAGTGCCGGACAGACACCTCCAGTACGTTATTTTGGTGGAACACTCAATTTGAGGTTCTAATATTTACAATACAAAATTTTATTGAAATGAAAAAGACATCAATATATATGTTCACTGTAGTAGCCCTGCTCGGTAGTGCTTGCAGCAGCTATTTGGATGTGAATACGAACCCCAACCTGGCAACCTCGGTTACTCCTAACTTGGTTTTGCCACAAGCGCTTGTAACTACTGCATCTTTGATGAGCTCGTATAACACCTATGGCTCTCAAGTTGTTGGTTATTCTTGTAATGCAGGCGGTTACGGTAGTTTTAATCAACTGTTTACGTATCTGTACACAAGTTCAGACTATAACGGTCCGTGGAATAACGCGTATGATAACCTGGAAGATTACCAGTATATCATTAACAGTACAAAAGGTCAATTTAATAACTCGTATTACAATGCCGCTGCCACGATAATGCGGGTACATAATTTTCAGCTATTGGTCGATACGTACAGTGATGTTCCCTATTCACAAGCTCTTCTTGGATCGGGTAATCTTGCCCCTGCTTATGATAAAGGCACTGATATCTATCCTGCATTGGCTACCGAATTAGACGATGCAATCAAAACGATCAATGACGGGTTGTCTGCGCAAGCACAGCCCGACCCTATAAATAGCTCTGATCCTTTGTTTGCGGGTAACATGACATCCTGGATTCAACTTGCAAATACTATAAAATTAAGATTAATGGTTCGTGGCAATGGCAAAGTGACTTTTGCCAACAACAATTTTGATCCAGCAGGCTTTCTTACAGATGATGCTATGATCAATCCCGGATTTACGAGGGACAATAGCCGCCAAAATCCATTTTGGAATACTTGGGCTTGGGGGTATACCGGGGCTGCTGCAAACAAAGCATGGATACCCACTACTTGGATAATGAGTTTTTACAACGGAACCACGTTAATAGATTCGGCTAGAGGATTGGCGAGTTATTATAAATTCAGACGTGTGCAGTTCCCGAACAGCACCGGCCGAAAAGTTGTTTATGGAGACAGTATTAACAACCAATTGGGAACAATCAATAACATAGCACCGGCCTGCCCATCAGGCAGTTTCTGGTATTCTGGAACCGACCGTGGCGGCACAACAGGGGGCAATTCGATGGGTATTTTAAAAGGACCGAATGCCGGGGTTCCTTTACTTACTGCTGCAGAAAGTTATTTCCTGCAAGCTGAGGCAGCAATGTCGCTTACTATTTCTGGTTACACCCTGGCATCTGCAGGCACAAGCTTCAATAATGGAATACTTGCTTCGTTTAAATACTTGTATAAACTTCCCAGCGGAGTTGTTTCAAGCTTGAGCCATGTAGGAAGCCCCCCAACTGATTACGCTACGGATTTTGCCAGTTATGTAGCGAACAATTCGGGCAACTACCTCGTTGATTTTGCAGCTGCCGGAGGCGATGCTACTAAACAATTGGAAGCAATTATTACCCAAAAGTACATTGCTCTTAACTATATACACGGCCATGAAGCATGGAACGAATACCGGAGAACGCTTTACCCAAGAATCAGTGGCACTCTTGCCACCACAACTTTTGTGTCTATTGGTTCAGCATTAAGCACGCCAGATCGGTTGCCCAAAAGGATACTTTATCCGGCAACAGAATCGGCATATAATGGTGCCAACATTCCTCAAGGGACTACAGTAACAACACCAATTTTTTGGTCAAAATAATTCTTACAGCTATGAAACATAATTCAATTATTAAGTTTTTAATGTTTATGGTAGGGGTGGCATTTACCACCTCCTGCCTTGACGATGGCCACCCGCTATTACCCGCAGGAGATGGCGGGGGATCCTTTACGTTGATGACCTACAATACTCAGCCTAATCAGTCGAACTATAACTCCGGCTTGAGTGCTACATATTTTTCTAATGGAGCATTAACGTTCCCCCTGGGTGATGCTGCTGATTCGGTTAATTTTGCCGTATCGCTTCAAGGTCCAACCTTGGGCAAAGATATGACGGTGACAATTACTATTGATAACAGTAGGTTACAAGATAATTTTGCCAATGACGAGCTTCAATACGTAGCTATGCCTGATTCGGTTTATGATATTCCTGAAATGACAGGGGTGATTAAAGCCGGTCAAATGTTTGTTGATTTTAAGCTAAAGGTGTATCCTAAAAAATTTGACGGACAGGCCAACTACATGCTACCCATTACGGCCACAAATGATGCAAACGTTCCTATGGCTGAGAATTATGCGGTTATCTATGTACACACTATTGGTAATCCTTTAGCGGGCACATACAAGTGGGATTTTACTCGTTGTAGCGATCCGGCTTGCGCAGGCGGCCCAGATGGACAGAGTTTTACAGGAAATTCTGCAACCTTTGCACCTGCCAGCGGCACTAAATTGATGGTTCCCACCGGATACTATGATCACGCCAATTATATTATAACGTTTGTTAACAACGGTGGTGCTACATTAGATTTAAGTAATTTTAAAGCTGTATTGGATCCGGCTAGTGTAAACGGAGCATGGGCTGCAGCTGGAATTGTTGTAGTAAAAAGCCCGTCAATCACTGTAAATTCTACGTATACAGATTTTACACTGAACTATACTACACTTACCAGGAATTGTACAGATAGGTACTATAAATAAATTGCTACTAACATTTAATTTTATAGAAATGAAAAGAAAAATAATTATAAAATACGGCATGGCAGCTGTGTTTATGTTGTTACTTTCCATGTGTAATCATGAGGCTAAAGTAACTCAAATAACCTTTGGTGTTAGGGCAGATTTATCAAATTCAACAATGGCATCCTATAAAACCAGTGTTACATGGGTATTCTCGACAGACAATGGCACCACATGGAATCCGTATCCGATTATTAAAGGAGGACAAAGTTACAAAGCTGTACCAACGATAACTGATCCCGATGGCAATGTTGTACAATTGGCTGCTGCAAACTGCTTCAATATCGACTGGTCAACATCTTCACCGAAGCCCTCCAGTGTAGATGCCACTACAGGAATTGCAACATTTGTTCACGGTAGCTCAGATGATCTAATAGCTGTTGTTACAAATACCCCTGTTTCTGTGGATAATGTACCGGGTACGTATACGGTTGTTCAAGATGATTGGGCAGATTTTAAAGCTGGAGACCAATTAACAGTTCAAAAAGTAGACGATACTCATGTTGAGATTGTTGAGTACCCGGCAACAGCTTTTAGTCATGCCCCTCTTGTTTTGACCATCACTGATGGGATAGGTACTGTTCTTGTGGAAGATCAAGATAGCGGTTCGTATAATGCAAGCGGAACACAAGATGAACATACCAGTGGTACTGGCAGTATATCTTGCAACGGTATGATCAATTTGTCGCTGACTTTTAAAATACAAGGAGGTACGTATAAAGGTAATGTTTTGTCATTGAAAAAAAATTAGGCACAACACAACTGATACTTTAAAGAAAAAAAGAGGCTGCCTGAAAAGGGCAGCCTCTTTTTTTAGAACTCACTCAAATCACATCCCCACCATCACAAACGCTCCCCAGTAATACGGCTCTTTGTATTTAAGCATCAGTTGCTGCTGTGCGGTTTTAAATGCTTTCATCTTATTTACCCCTTTCGAGAGGTTGGTATAAAAACTGGTCATCAAGGCTTGGGTGGCGGCATCGTCCACTCTCCATAAACTCATCACTAAGGTTTTTGCTCCGGCCACAATAAAAGCACGTTGCAGGCCATATACCCCTTCGCCTGCCCGCACATCGCCAAGGCCGGTTTCGCAGGCACTCATCACAATGAGGTCTGTTCCGTTTAAGTTTAGGTTCATGGCTTCGTAGGCAGTAAGAACTCCGTTGTCGTTGCTTTCCAGATTGGGCAGCATTTCGCCCGACATGGTTTTGGCTGCACCCGCCAACAGCAGTCCGGATTTTAACAACGGATTATTCTTGGCGCTTTCGGCAGTAACTCCTACGGCTCCTTCTGCATCTTGCTGGAAGTAACCGTGCGTGGCAATGTGCACGTATGCCGGCCCGTTTAACGATTTTATTTTTGCCTCCGAAGCATCGTTTTGCTCGGATAGAGAAACCAGATAGCCTGTTGTTTTAAGTATTTTAGAAATGGATTCCACTTCTGTTTTAGTGCCCGGCAAGGCCGCAATAGTAGTGCCCCCATAATTGGGAAAGCCCAGCAAGAAGGCATCTTTCTTGGCAACGGTTTCGCGTTGCTTTTTTATCTCAATTAAATCTTTTGAATTGCCTATAAGAGCGAGGCTGTACTTGTTGATGATGAAATCGCCACCGGTTTTTTTCAAGGTATTCAGATTGATTTGATTATAGACGCCATCGGGCGAGATGTAGATGGTTTTCTTTCCGGCCACAGCAGGATCAATACGAGCCCAAAACTGATCGTATGAATATTTGTCGTCTAACTTCTGTTGGATGGCATTGCGGTAAAACTTTGCATAGCGGGTTTCAAGCTGGTTGCCATTATCGAGCACCACCATTTTTGGCGTAGAATTTTTGGTAAGTACTAGTGCTACGTATTTTGAATCGGCAGTGAAATCTTTGTCGTACGAACGGATGCGGATCAACTCCACGAGTGCTTCATGGTCTGCGAGAAGAGAGGCAACTTTATCGAAGGTGATTTTTTCGTTGGTGTATCCATTTGCAAAATCGCTCGACTTTTGAGACAAAGAACGCTCCATGGCATTGGCCTCCTGTTCTAAAGCAGGCAAATCTATTTTTTGATCGGCCAGCTCGTCTTTCGATAAAGAATAGTAGCGGGCCAGTGTTTCTTTTTTATCGAGCCAAGCTGTGTATTCTTTAATCAATTCGGTATTGCCGCTGCCGAGAATGGCTTGTTTGATTTTATTGGTAGAATTGAGCAACAAAGCTTTGGTTGCGATTTGATAGTTGTACAGGTCGTTAACAATAGCCGGGTTGGTGGCTTGTGCATCGAGGCAATAATTAAAAAACCGCTGAAAACGAGGCTGGAGCACATCCCAATACTTCGTTTTTTCAAATTCGCTCATAGGCGGAAAGAAACGATCTACAAACTCAAGCGATTTGGTAAGGGCAGATTGCCAGTAGGTGTAGGCTTTGGTATGGTCGCCTTTTTTCCAGTAGAGAATACCAAGGTCTTCTTCCGATTTAACATAGTCGGGGTGTTTGCTGTCGAGCGTTGTAGACCGCACGCTAAGCGACTCGGATAGTTTTGCTTCCGCTTCATCAAAACGACCCTGAATGCGATAGAAATTCCCCAGATCGTTCAAGACTTTTGCATAACCCGGCATTTGGTTTCTTGATTTGTAGGTATCGGCAGCACGCTGAAAATAACTTTCTACTTTGTCGAGCTTGTTCATTTGCAGGTAAAGCAAGCCGAGGTTATCGAGCACGCCTGCATAGTAGGGGTTGTCTTTAAACGTTTTTAGTGAGTTTTCGAGTTTCAAATAAATAGCTTCAGCTTCTGCATATTTTCCGGTCTGTTGGTAAAGCAACGCAAGGTTAGACTGAAACCCCACGGCATCGCGGGAGTCGCTTTTGTTGTGCGCTTCTAAAATGGAAATGGAGCCCTTTTGTTTTTCGATGGCCTGATCGAGTCTTCCGATTTTAGAAAAGAAGATGGCTTGGTTATTCAACACCGTGGCGTATTCCTGACTTTGATCGCCCACCTGAGTTTTCACGGCTTGTTCGGCCTCCATAAAATATTTTTCAGACTCATTGTAGTGGCCGGTTTCCTGATCGAGTACGGCTATGTTGTTTAACGATGAGGCGTATGCTTTGCTTTTTACACCGAGCGATTGTTCGCGAATAGTAAGCGCATCTGTGGTGTACTTGCGGGCCAGGTCGTACCGCCCCATAGACGCGTAGAGCAAACCCAGATCGGCCAACACTTTGCTGTAGTTTATATTGTTGGTGATGTTGTTGGCTTCGTAGGCAAGTTTGGCATCGAGGAAATTCAGTTCGGCCATTCGGTAGCGCTTACGGTCGTACAGCTCTTCGGCAATGTCGAGCGTATTTCTTGCTTTCTGTGCCGCAGTTACATTCGATTGGTTTTTAAGCTGCGTGTTCATTACCAGATCCATTTTTTTAGTCATGCCTTCACCGGCATCGCGAATGCTCATCATGCCCGAATTATCGATTACCGAAATGGCATAGTTGAAATCGGACGAATCGAGTTTGTCGCGGGCAGCATCGGAGCTTTTAAAAACTTCCTTTTTGGCTTTGTTCTCAATTTGTTTGAGTCCTTTTTTCATCAGATTGCCAAACTGTGCTTGAGCAAACAAGGGAACGATGAAAATAATGGCGAATGTTATTTTATTTTTCATTTTTGAGTTTGATTTGCAGTGTGAAACGTGTCAATTCAGATTTAAATTTCTGTAAAAAAACCCGATGGTAAAACTTTATCGCAATTTATGCGAGCCGGTGGTTCAGGTTCTTGAGTCGATCTTTAACGAAAACCGCTATGCCGACAAGGCCATAGAAAAACTGCTTAAACAAAATCAGCGCTGGGGCTCGCGCGACAGACGTTTTCTCGCAGAAACCGCCTACGATGTGGTGCGCTGGTATCGGCTGCTCGGATATTTATCTGATGCCCCCAATGATTTCTGGAAATTGATGGGAACCTGGTTTTTGCTAAACGAAAACCCCTCGCTCCCCGAGTGGGGCGAATTTAAAGGGCTTGATCGCAAACAAATTTTTGAACGATACGAGCAGGTAAAAAAAGTAAGGAAAATCAATGAATCGATTCCCGATTGGCTCGATGAACTCGGTGAAAAAGAATTAGGCGAAAAATGGAACAAAGAAATTGAAGCCCTCAATGAAAAAGCAGAAGTAGTGCTGCGGGTTAATACATTGAAGATTTCACGCGAAGAGTTACTGGAAGAATTGGAAGCAGAAAACGTTCAGGTAGAAACCATACGAAACTACCCCGATGCATTAGTTTTGACACATCGGCAAAATGTTTTCCAGTCACCGCTATTTAAAGAAGGTCTTTTTGAAGTGCAAGATGCGGGCTCGCAAAGTATAGCTCCGTTTTTAAATGTGGAACCCGGCCAACGAGTGATTGACGCCTGTGCAGGTGGCGGTGGCAAAACGCTTCACCTCGCGGCTTTGATGCAGAACAAGGGCCGCATCATTGCTTTAGATACCGAAGCCTGGAAATTAGAGGAACTGAAGAAAAGAGCAAGGAGGGCAGACGCTTCGAACATGATCGAAACACGATTGATCGAATCTTCAAAAACCATCAAACGATTGGAGGCAACGGCAGACCGCCTGTTGCTCGATGTGCCTTGCTCGGGGTTGGGCGTATTGAAGCGAAACCCAGATGCAAAATGGAAATTGACTTTTGATTTCATCGAAAATGTAAAGAAGGTTCAGCAAAAGATTTTGGAAGAGTATTCTCCAATATTGAAAAAGGGTGGGCTGATGGTTTACTCCACCTGCAGCATCCTTCCTTCGGAGAACGAACTTCAGGTAAAGGGTTTTTTAGAAAACAAAAAAGAATTTCAGTTGCTCAAGGAAAAAACCATTTATCCTTCGCAAGGATTTGATGGATTTTACATGGCGTTGATGAAAAAGAATTAGTTATTTTTGCCACATCGGGGTGTAGCACAGCCCGGCTAGTGCGCTACGTTCGGGACGTAGAGGTCGGAGGTTCGAATCCTCTCACCCCGACAAGCCGCAGTTCATCTATCGGCAACAACCTTTAAATCTTATGGCTTAAAGGTTTTTTTATTCCCTTCAACCAAATCAGCTACAAACAATTTCAGGGAAAATGTGCCCTATTCGTTGCCCCATTCCCTACGGTTACTTTGGGGCACAGAATAGTGAAGCGACTAAGTAATCATTCACTAAACCTGAATACAATGAAAACAACAAACACTTTCGGAGTCCGCTTCTTCATCAAAAAATACAAGGAGACCAATGGCAAAGCGCCCATCTATGCCAGGGTCACGGTAAATGGGAAACCGCTGGACATTTCTTTGAAGCGTGAAATCGAGGTTGCCCACTGGAACCCGGACCGTGGCATTGCCAAAGGCAGCCGTGACGAAATAAAATCAGTCAACACGTACATAGAGCAAGTGCGCGCACAGCTTACCAATTGCTATACTGAACTTAAAATTCAAAAAGAGTTTGTCACCTCATTGTTGGTTAAAAACCTGTTCTGTGGAAATGTTCCGGAGGAGCGCACGCTGCTTGGCTTGATCGAATATCACAATGCGCAGATGAAAACCTTTTTGGAGTGGGGCACGATGAAGAACTATTACACCACACAGAAGTACATTGAGATGTTCTTGAAGGAATCATACAAAACTTCAGATGTGAGACTCTCAAGCCTGTCCTACAATTTCATTGTCAATCTCGAAATCTTTTTGAAAGGCAGGCAACCCGTGGACCACCACAAACCCTGTGGCCACAACACGGTTCTGAAACACATTGAACGTCTGCGGAAAATGATAAACCTCGCAATCAAAAACGAATGGCTTGACCGCGATCCGTTTGCCAAATATCAGGCAAAGTTCATCAAGAACGACAGGGGGTTTCTTTCCCTGCAAGAACTTGAGCAGATCGAAAACAAAGAGTTCCATATTGTCCGTCTTCAGTGGGCAAAGGATTTGTTTGTTTTCAGTTGCTATACCGGGCTGGCATACTGCGATGTGATGAGCCTTACACCAAACAATATTTCGTTGGGCATTGATGGTGAATACTGGGTCCTTACCTCTCGGAAGAAAACAAATCAACCCGTCCGTGTGCCCCTGTTGCCAAAAGCCTTGGCATTGATTGAAAAATACAAAGGCCATCCCCGGGCAATTTCATCCGGCACACTTTTCCCCGTCATTTCAAATCAGAAACTCAACGCTTATCTCAAAGAGATTTCTGATCTGTGCGACATCAACAAGAACCTTACTTTTCATTTGGCGAGACATACTTTTGCCACCACAATAACCCTTTCCAACGGTGTGCCTATTGAGACAGTTTCTAAAATGCTAGGCCACACAAGCATAAAGACTACTCAGATTTATGCGAAAGTGATCGAGAAAAAGGTCAGCTCGGACATGTTGGCTCTGCGCGATAAACTGCTGGATAAGATTGAGGCGCAACCAAGAAAAGCAGTATTACAAAGCCCGTAAACAATAATTTTATATATTAAGGGAAGGTGAAACCCCAACCTTCCCGGATGCCTGGCTTTATCGAAAACGAGCGGTTCAGAAAACTATTACTTGCCTTTCCCGCAAAGGCAATAGAATTCCTTTATGACCAGTACTATCACAGCCTGATCAGCATTGCCCGAAGGCTGACCCATGACACCAAGGTTTCTGAAGATATAGTGCAAGAAACGTTTGTGCACGTTTGGGAAAACCATAAGCAATTGGGCCAATACCATGAACGGTCAATTGAACACTATTTGGTCAGGGTGGTAAAGAACAAAGCCATTTCACACTACAAGCGTACCCTACAACTCAACGAAAAGAAAATCGAATTTGTCAACGGCTATTCTTTCAGTTCAAACGATCCCTCTGTTGAAGATCAGATCATTAAAGCCGAGGTGAATAACCAAGTCAGGCAAATAATAAACACATTTCCAAAGCGAGAAAGAGAATGTCTTATATTGAAATTGGATGGAGGGATGACTACAGATCAAATTGCGGAGAGACTTAACGTCTCCCTGAAAGCGGTGGAACGGAGCATCACCAGCGCTAACAAACGGCTGAGGAAGCATTGGTCTTCAAAACGTTGACGTATAAATATTTTCCAAGGGGAGCATAGGGTGCTGGCTCTCTTTCGAGAGTTACCTTCATAAATAATACCTATGGACAAAACCGCTCTTATCCACAAGGTGCTTTCAAACACCGCAACAGAAGTAGAAAAAAAGGAGTTAGAAGATTGGCTTTTGCAAAGCCCTGAAAACCAAACCGAATTTGAGGATATAAAACTGTTGTGGGAAACATCAAATGAATCCCCACAACATTCAATGAAAAATAAGGTCAATGATGCCCTGAACAAAATCAAAACCACGATGCAATCAAAGCGGAGGAGACAGGCAAACACCAAAGCTGTTTTAGCTCTGATAACCATAATTATCCTAGCCTTGGCAATACTATACTTTTTGTCAAAACAAAACCGCAGACCATCCCGGGACTTAATGTTTTCCAATGAGACTTTGGCGAACGTCATTACAGTCCTGGAAAAAGAATATGATGTAAACATTGATCTTGAAGACCAAACAAAAGACTGCGCATTCACTGGCTCTTTTTATCAGGCAGCAAATATTGAGGTAGTGCTGGAGACAATAGACAATGCCATGAACACCCAACACAAATTTCTAAATGAGCGACACTATCAATTAGTTGGTTCCGGCTGCCCAAAATAAGCAGTAGAACAAACTGCCATTTTTTAAACTAACGTTCCCCCGCAGTAATGCCTACAGAAACAAAATTGAAGTGCGAGCTTCAAGGGCTTGAACAATTATTGTTCGCAGCCCACCCAGTGTCCGATAGCACCCCAATGTTGATTCAAAAGATAAGGGTTGAAACAGACCGTGTGTTGCAGGCTCTCGCCCTCGAGGTGATAACCTTGCAACAAGAAGATCAGGTCATCAGGTACATCCGATACCACCAGCTTGCAATTGCACGGTTCATGGACAAGATGGGTAAATTGGAACTTACGAATAAAACAGGCCCCCCTGAGTTTTATCAAGTGTCTCAAGGTTGCCTTGATGAACTGCTTTTATTCGTGGAACACCGATTCGCAAAATATTTTGACCAAGATGCCAAAGCCCCGGGAAAGTACGTTGCACGTGTAAAGAAGATTACCAAGGAAAAATTAAAGAACTTCCGCTTGGTCTTGACTAGTAAAAATGCAGATCCGCGGTTGATTGATCTTGTCCTCCGGATATTAAAGAGCATCTGCGACAACGGTTCGGAAGGCAACATAACCTTTCGCAAACTCATTTATGCAAAAGAGGTACAAAAGGATTTGTCCAGCTTGACCGATCGCCTCCCCGAAATCAAAGACATTGACGAAGAACTCCGCCAAGTCATGTACCGCAACAACTACAATTCCTACAGGGTGCTCACTTATCACGCACACTATGCCTCCTCTCTCCTGGAAGAGGCCGAAACGCGTGCTGAGAAAATTGAGCAGCTTTCATTGCTCCTAAAAAAAATCAACCAAGCCTGTGTCAAACCTCAGGTAAAGTACCATCCGCATGGTTTGCCACTCAAAGACCAGTTGAACAACTACATCGTTGAAGAACTGGAGTACCAGCAGCGGCTTCAACTCACACTCGGGCATTTATCCCCATCTTTGCATGAACCTGCTCCCATCGGGTTCAAATTAAAGTTCACCGCATCGGTAGCTCAAGCGGCTTACCTTCTCCGCATTTTGATGGAATCGAAAATAATCCTGAACAATAACCTCAGCCAGGTTTTCCAGTTCTTGGCAAAATATGTCGTTACAAAACGTTCTGAGTCGGTCTCGCTCGGCAGTTTGAGGTCGAAGTATTACGAAGTAGATACCGGGACGAAAGAATCGGTGCGCAATATGTTAATGGCCTTGGCTAAGTACATAGACAAAAACTGAAAAACCGGGCGCTCTTAACCTAAATCTAAATAAATAGTCAAACCCTGATTGACTGCTTAAAAAAATTGTGAGCAACCCGGTAATACTTTAAGATTTTTTTCTCAAAGGAAATTCTATTTTAAAATCCTGTTTGCCCGGCACACAGGTCTGTTCGCTGCAGCTCATGTATTCAACGGTCCCTTTTATTGTTGTCACGGGTCTGGTCAGTCTGATCTTTTGAATGAACGAAACCTCCCCATTGTACCAAGTAATCTCCATCTCATAAACATCATCATAAAATCGAACAGCATTCCCCATTTCCTTGGGTGTGCCAAGCAGCACAAATGCTTCACTTGTTCCAAAAGTAAGCCGCGTAGGTATTGGTCCGTTTTCATTCAGAAGCTGAGAATAAATGTGCCACCCGGGGGCCATGACTGCTTTAGCCGTGATAACAACTTCATCCTTGCCCACCACCTCAGCGCGAAACTGCCACTTAACCCATTGGTGGCCTTGACCAAAACTGAAATCGCAATAAAAAAGGGAAAGGAATAAGAGGATGTGTGTCGTCATCGGTCGGTGTGTTTGCACACACAAAGTCGCACAGACTTTACAAACACATAGTCAAAGACAGAGCTTAATTTATTAAATGTTTTGAAATGGTTTCGGTAAAGCCAAAATAAATACTTCTGCTGAATAAATCTAATTGTACCCCTTTCAATCAAAAAAAACCCTACAACAACAAATGGATTTTTTGCCCTTCGCATACGCCATGATTGTATAATACCGGATGGGTCTTCACCGATTCCGCCACAACATAGTTATCTTAAATAAAGGCATGAATAAAAAACATTTTAGGAATTACCCTTGATTCAGAAGTAATAAATATTTTTTTGACGATCATTTTTTATCCTTGCCCTTTGCCTTCTTGAACTTCACCTCCATCCCAAACCGGAACGTGACCGGGTCGCCATAAATATTCCTCCCGGGCTTTTGAACGAAATTGTAGAGCACTTCCGAATACCCGCTGACATTTTTGTAGATTGGAAAACTCTTGC
>JAFDYU010000008.1 GCA_018267285.1 Bacteroidota bacterium
AAAACCGAAACAACGGCCACGGAGCGGTCAAGTCATTTTAATTCCTGACAAAATTCTATAAGGACACCATTTGTTGTTTTTGGGTGCATGAATATTATTTGTTTATTGTCTGCACCCGGTTTGGGTTGTGGATTGAGCGGCAAAAATCCATTATCAGAATGAGAGAGAATGCTCTGTTTGATATCTGACACTTCAAAAGCAAGATGATGAATACCCTCTCCTCTTTTGTCAATGAATTTTGCAATAGGCGAATCGACATTTGTTGCTTCGAGTAGTTCAATTTTTACACCGCCTATTTCGAAAAAGGAAGTGCGAACCCCTTCGCTTGCGACTTCTTCAATTTTGTAGTGAGGTTTCCCCAGAAGCTTTGCAAAAAGCTTGTTGGCCACCTTCAGGTTTTTTACTGCTATACCGATGTGCTCTAATTTTTTCATGCGACCGATTCGGTTGGTTTTATTAATTTTGAAAGAAAATTCGGAAAACTTTTTGGAGTTTCCGAAAGTTTACAAAATACTATGCCTAAAATCAGTTTAGAAACAACCAGTGATGTGCACGTTGAAGCAGCGCGAGTGCAACAACAGATTAAAGATTATCTTGGTTTACGCACAAGCGATTTGATGTTTGAATTCAGTAATCATGAAGGCAAAGTGAAATTGGATTTGATCACGATTAACCCAAGACACAATCAGTCGTTTTTGTTCCAATCTGAAACCGGTGCTGAAAAAGTGGATGCACTAAAAAAGATGTGGGACTACGTGCAGAATTACAAAGAAAAGGAGAACTCATACACCATTCAATGGACAACTAAAAGTGACAGCGAACTTCATACATCGTATTTTAGGGCAAGTAATATTTTAGAAGCTCTTGAGAAATTATATTATGGAAGAGACCGGAACACAATTACTGTTTTTAGTGTTGTATTGAATCCGGTTTCGTAAAATATTTAGTATATGATATCTGTAACCGATAAAGCGAAAGAGAGAATAATGGGTTTGCGTAACGAAGAAGGCAAATCGAATGATCACAATATCCGAGTATCTGTAAAGGGAGGTGGTTGTTCGGGCTTGATGTACGATCTTGGCTTTGATGACAAAATCAACCCTGCTGATCAGGTTTTCGAAGACAAGGGGATTAAAATACTCGTAGATAAAAAAAGCCTACTCTATCTAATTGGAACAACGCTTGATTTTTCGGATGGATTGAATGGCAAGGGTTTTCAATTTATCAACCCCAATGCTTCACGCACCTGCGGTTGTGGTGAAAGTTTCTCGGTGTAAAATCTATTTTTTAAATTGTTGCTATGCACTTTAGCTCGATAGCTATAGGTGTTGGCAATGCGTTCACCTCAACCGTTGTGCGGCACGGTTGAAAGGCTTTGTTGGGAAAATACTCGGCATAGATTTTATTGAAGACCAGAAAATCTTTTTTCATGTTGGTAAGGTAAACCGTAATGTCGACCAAGTTTTCCCACTTCGAACCGGAAGCCTCCAGTACGAATTTCACGTTTTGAAAAACGGAATGGCACTGTTCTTCGATGTTGTAACTTACAATGTTTTTATTCTCATCTAAGGTGACGCCCGGTATTTCTGTTGACCCTTTTTTGCGGGGGCCTACACCGGATAAAAAAAGCAGGCTGCCAATCTTTTTTGCGTGAGGATATGGGCCAACAGGATCGGGGGCTTTGTCAGACGAAATAGCATTATCTATCATATTCATTCAATACCAAAAGTTAAACTTGATTTAAAACTTTGCCAATCGGCATTCTTATTTTCAGAGGGAATCATTTTTAAAGTTGTGATCATCCAAGACCCTTTGCTGCTGAGTGGAAATTTAATAGTTCCGTCATTCTCGGTATAGGCATTTTGCAAGATAGATGCGTTGCCAATTTTATTCCAAATTCTAACCAACTGATGCGGACTTGGTTTGCCGTTGAGTAAGATAAGACATTGTAGATAGTCTCCCGATTTTAAAAGGGTAGGGTTTTGAAGGGGGACAATTTCAAGCCGAGACCCCACCTTCTTTTTAAAAGAGTCATCGGGTTTATTTCCTATTGCAAAAATCAATTTTGTAAAATAATTTTTTTCTTCTTTTATAGACTTGCCAAGGTCATTTGTTTTTGATCGTACAGCGATAATATCGTCTTGGCTTTCTTTTTCCAGATAGTCGTTAAATACTTGCGGGTTCATTTCCTTGTTAACTACTTCGGATTGTGCAGCGATTATAAAAGTTCCAGCCTCCGTGGTTTTGTATTTAAATTGTTCTTTAGATTCATGCTCGCTTTTAAGATCAATTTTCTTACTCAAGTGGTAGAGATCTATTTTTTGGATTTTATTTTTTATTTGATCGGGATCGTTTTCAAAATTTTCTCCAATGCAAAAACGGGATATGGTTTCTTCTCCAACTGCATATTTAAATTTTTTAGGTTGTAACCAAAAATCTTGCCCGCAGACAGTGAAATGAATAAAAACATAAGTTGTAGCAAGAAGTATTTTCATGAGTTCATCAGCGATTCAATTTCATCGGCTTCGATAGGTATGTTTTGCATTAAATCGAAATTTCTTTTTTCCCCAATCAATACATTGTTTTCAAGCCGAATACCAAAGCCTTCTTCTTTAATGTAAATGCCTGGCTCAATTGTCCAGACGCTGCCTGCTTGAACTTGATTGTGCATATTGCCCACATCGTGTACGTCAAGCCCCAGCATGTGTGAGGTGCCGTGATAAAAATATTTTCGAACGGCAGGGTTGTTTGGATCTTGATTTTTTATTTCTGTTTCCGTTACCAATTTTAGTTTTAGCAATTCGCGTTCCATTATTTTTTCGATTTCTTTTTGATAATCAAAATAGACTACGGAAGGGCTGAGCATTTTAAAAGCCTCACGTTGCACGCGCAACACAGCATTGTATACTTCTTTTTGCCGCGGTGTAAATTTTCCGCTGACGGGAATGGTACGTGTAAGGTCGGAATTATAGTTGGCATATTCAGCCGCTACGTCCAGCAGAATCAAATCACCGGTTTTGCAGGGTTGGTTGTTATCAATATAGTGAAGCACGATATTGTTTTTGCCCGAAGCGATAATAGGAGTATAGGCAAAACCTTTCGAGCCATGACGAATAAACTCGTGTGCGTATTCGGCTTCGATCTCATATTCTTTAACACCCGGTTTGGTAAATTTCAAAACTCTGCGAAATCCTTTTTCGGTGATATCGCAAGCCTTTTGTATCAAATCAATTTCCTGTTTTTGTTTAACCACCCGAAGCTTGGACATGATCGGGGCAACCCGATGGTATTGATGCAACGGGTATCGTTGTTTGCACCAGTCGATGAAGCGGGCATCGCGGGTTTGCACAACAACTTCCGAGCGATAGTGTTCATTGGTATTTAAATAAACATTTTCAGCATTTCCCATCACAACCAGGTGATGGAAAAAGGCATCAAACTCCTGCAGCCACATCACCGTTTCAATCCCCGAAATCGCTTTGGCTTCTTCTTTGGTTAATTTATGGCCGTACCATTTTTCGAGATGTTCGTTGGGTTGGCGTAAAAAAAGAATCTCCCTTTTTTTCTCTTCGCGAAAGCCCGGGCAAATCACTAAAATACTTTCTTCTTGTTCGATACCCGTGAGGTAAAACAGATCGTTGTTTTGCCGGAAGGGCATGGTGCCATCGGCATTGGTGGGCATGGTGTCGTTGGAGTTGAACACAGCGAGTGAACCCGGTCTGAGTTCACTCACCAACCGTTTCCGGTTGTTGATAAAAAACTGAGTGTCGATGGGTGAATAGCGCATAGAATATTATTGATAAATTAGTGGTTGGCAAGTTAATTAAACGCAAATGAAGAAAATAGAATTTACAATCCGGAATTTAAAACTCAGATTAGCCATTGCGTTCGTGCTCATGGCCGGAATATTGCACGGGCAGTACAATCCCACTGATGAAAACCTGAAAAACCGGGAGTGGTTTCAAGAGGCAAAATTCGGATTGTTTATCCACTGGGGTGTTTATAGTGTATTGGGAGATGGGGAGTGGGCCATGAACAATCAACAGATTCCCATCTCCGCTTATGAAAAACTGCCTTCTTTTTTTAATCCTACCGAATACAATCCTGCGGAATGGGTGCAGATGGCTAAAAGTGCAGGCATGAAATACATCACCATCACCACAAAGCATCACGATGGTTTTGCCATGTTCGATTCAAAAGTTTCCGGCTACAACATCGTGAAAAAAACACCTTACGGTAAAGATATTTTGAAGTTGCTGGCCGATGAATGCCACAGGCAAGGCATAAAATTATTTTTTTATCATTCGCAGTTAGATTGGCACCACCCCGATTATTTTCCAAGAGGTTTTACCGGTGGAAGCTATACCGGGCGAAAAGAGCAGGGTGATTGGAACAAGTATTTGGATTACATGGACGCACAGCTCACAGAATTGCTTACTAACTATGGACCGGTTGCCGGAATTTGGTTTGACGGTATGTGGGACAAAGAGAAAGCCGACTGGCGATTGCAACAAACGTATTCCCTAATCCATCGTTTGCAGCCGGGCGCATTGGTTGGCAGCAATCACCACCTTGCCCCGATTGAAGGCGAGGATTTTCAGATGTTTGAAAAAGATTTGCCGGGCCACAACACCACGGGTTTTGCCCCCGAGCAAAAAATTGGCGATTTACCCAAAGAAACCTGCGAAACCATTAACAACTCTTGGGGCTTTAATCTGAAAGACAACCACCACAAAACCAAAAAAGAATTAGTTCAGTATTTAGTAAAGGCGGCTGGTTATGGCGCTAATTTTTTATTGAACGTGGGGCCGATGCCCAACGGAAAAATTCAACCGGAACACCAAGCTGTGTTGAAACAAGTGGGCGACTGGCTCAAGGTTTACGGTGAAACAATTTATGACACCCAAGGAGGCCCGCTCAGTGCACGAGATTGGGGCGTGATGACTCAAAAAAGAAATAAAATTTATGTGCACATCCTCAACTGGCAAGATGAAGCACTCACTATTCCCGGCCTCGAAAAAAAAATTTTATCGGCAAAAATTTTTAACGACAAGTCGCCCGTAAAATTTTTAGAAAACGAATTTGGAGTTAGCCTTAAGGTAGCAAAAGAAAAACGAGACGAAGTTGATACAGTGGTGGAGTTGGAGGTAGGAGATTAACTCAATCCGTGCAGGAAATCGCGCTCTTCAAAAATTTCGGATTCCACGGAAAAATCATCCGCATCGAGAAGGGCAGGGAAGCGATCGCGGTAGGCTTGCAACGCGTGCGCATTGAGTTCAATGGTTTTGGTAGCTTCAACACCCTCTACTGTAAAAATGGGATCGCCCTTTGGGCCAATGATGGCGCTGTGGCCGTTGTATTCAATTCCATTTCCATCGGTGCCCACCCGGTTTACGCCCACACAATAACTTAGGTTTTCTATGGCGCGTGCACGTAGCAATGTTTCCCATGCACCGGCTCTGACTTCCGGCCAGTTGGCAACGTAAACCAATAAATCGTACGATGTTTTTTTAAGAGATGCATTCCATCGGTTGCGGCTCCACACGGGGAAGCGCAAATCGTAGCAAATCAGCGGGCAAATTCTCCAACCCTTCCAGTGGCCAATGAGCAAGCTTTCTCCTTGCGAATAGACGGTCTGTTCTTCGGCCATGCGAAAGAGATGGCGTTTGTCGTACGTTTTAAAATTGCCACCGGGCTCCATCCAAAGCAGGCGGTTGTAGTAACGCTCGTGTACGTGGGCAATGAAGCTGCCCAATATCAAAGCCCCCGTTTGGTCGGCCATTTGCTTCATCCACTTGAACGTGCGCATGTTCATCATTTCAGCCAATTTATTGGCTTTCATGGTGAAGCCCGTGGTAAACATTTCGGGAAGTACGATTACATCGGTAGGGCCTGTTTTCCAGATTTTCTCTTCGAACATGGCCAAATTGGCACCAATGTCTTCCCAATGAAGATCAGACTGTATGATGGTGATTTTTAAATCTTGCATGGCCATTGAAACGGAGTGCAAAGAAAACAAGTTTTTACAAAAAAACCGTACCGAATCAGGCCAAGATTTAGAATAAAATTTTTTGTAGAAAGAATTATATTTTTTTGAGTATTTCCCCGGCCTTTCTTAACGTTTCTTCTGTTTTTGCAAAACAAAAACGCAAAAGCCTGTGATCGGATTGGTCTTTGTAGAATGCCGAAACCGGAATGGGTGCTACTTTCATTTCGCGGGTCATCCACTCGGCCATTTCGCGGTCTGATTTTTTGAAACGCTCATCGTAAGCCAAAAGCTGAAAATAGCTGCCGAAACAAGGCAAGGGCTGCAATGAAGTGCCTTTGATGGACTCGAGGAAAAAATCTCTTTTCTGCTGATAAAATTTTCCGAGATGGAGATAATTTTCCGGGTCGTTCAGAAATTCGGCAAGCGCCAGTTGCACGGGTGTGTTTACACTAAACGTGATAAACTGATGTGCTTTTCGGATTTCTTGTGTTAGATGTTGCGGGGCAATGGCATAGCCTACTTTCCAACCGGTGGCGTGAAATGTTTTTCCAAAAGAAAAAATAGCAATGCTTCGCTTGGCCAGATCGGGATATTTTAAAACACTTTCGTGGATTTTATTTTCGAAAATGATGCGTTCGTACACCTCGTCACTCAGCACGATTAAGTCGTGTTCGGCAGCGAGGGTTTCCAAAGTTTTTAAATCGGAATGACTCAACACGGCACCTGCCGGATTGTGCGGTGTGTTGACCAAAATAAATCGGGTTCTCTTGTTTATTTTCGAGCGCACCAGATTCCAGTCAATGGAAAAGTTGGGCGGCAATAAATTGAGGTGAACCGGAACACCTCCGTTCAACCGGATGGCCGGGTCGTACGAATCGTACGAGGGGTCGAAAACAATGACTTCATCTCCCGAATTTACCAACGCTGAGATGCTGGCAAAAATAGCTTCGGTGCCGCCCGCGGTGACGGTGATTTCGGTTTCAAAATCTATTTTTTGACGGTATGTTTTTTCGATTACATCGGCTATGGTTTTGCGCAAGGGGAGTGCGCCAGGCATTGGTGCGTACTGATTATGCCCTTCCTTCATTTGTTGATGAACCAGCTCGATTAATTTTGCCGAGACCGGAAAATCGGGAAAGCCTTGACCTAAATTTAGTGCGCTGTGTTCGAGCGCCAGCTTCGACATGATCGAGAAAATTGTTGTGCCAACTTCGGGTAGGCGGGAAGTTATGTTCAAGATTTTGAATTTTGCATCCGGAATTATTTTTTCAACGGAGCGAGAATTCTGTACTCCGTCTCTACATCTCCTTTGCTGATATCTGCGAGCTTGCCTTTGAGGGTTCGTTTTTTCAGCGGGCTGAGGTAGTCGATAAAAAGTTTTCCTTCAATGTGGTCGTATTCGTGCTGGATGATGCGCGCCTTCATGCCGTCAAATTTTTCGTCTAAGGCATTCCAATTTTCATCAAAATATTTAATTCGTAGTCTTTCGGGCCGCTCTATTTTTTCGCGGATGTTGGGAATGCTCAAACAACCTTCTTCAAAACCCCAGGGCTCGCCTTCTTCGTTTATCATGGTGGGGTTGACAAATACTTTTTTAAAATCTTTCAACTTGGGTTCGTCTTCCAAAGTTGTTCCGTCCACCACAAAGAGCCGTATGCTTTTGCCGATTTGAGGTGCCGCCAGCCCAATGCCGTGGGCAGCGTGCATCGTTTCAAACATATCTTCGACTAGTTTAATTAAATCTG
Organism: Bacteroidota bacterium; assembly: GCA_018267285.1. Taxonomy (GTDB): domain Bacteria; phylum Bacteroidota; class Bacteroidia; order Cytophagales; family Cyclobacteriaceae; genus ELB16-189. Next base: position 7,735 of record JAFDYU010000008.1, read on the forward strand.
TACCTTTTTCAATTTCTGCAGCTCTTTTGCGCAGCACCGAGTTGCCGTACATCACGATAGGGTAAATCATATTTCTAATTTGGACGCAAAGTTAACAAGTAAGTGCGAATTGCCATTGCGCTTACGTGCGCTCTCCGGTGCGTGGAGTGGATTTGTCCAGCAAATAATTTTGCAACAATAAAACGGCACTGATCTTATCTACATTGCCTTTTATCTGGCGATTTTTTTTTTTCATTCCGCCCGAAAGCATGGCATCGAGCGCGAGAGATGACGTGAATCGTTCGTCCACTTCATGGATAGGCATTTGCGGAAAATTCTTTTTGAAAATTTCTATGAATTGTTTCACACGTGCCGCGTTTTCGGATGGCGTGTTGTCCAACCGCCTGGGCATACCGATGATTACCTCATCTACGGTTTCTTTTTGAAAATAATTTTTTAAAAAGCCGATCAAAGCAGCGCTTTCGATGGTATCCAACGCGGTGGCGATAATCTGTAACGGATCGGTTACGGCCAGCCCGGTACGTTTTTGCCCAAAATCAAGAGAGAGGATTCGGCCCATTTACTTATGAGATATTTTGATATACTTTCGTAGATACAAATAACCCATTTTTCATTCTGAAGTAACAGAACATGAGAAAATTTATTCTATTATCTTTTTGCTTTTCAGTGCTAAGCCTAAGAGCACAAAACGAAAGGCCAATAAAGTACTTAACCGAAATTGAGGAGCTACTCGAAATCTATTCCAGTTCTAAATACCCACCTCGCTTTTAAAGAAGAGCAGGATAAATTTTTTCGGTTACCCGACAGCCTGATACAGGCCAGGAGAAAAAGGTACAGACATGCTGATTCGGTATATCTTTTTTCGGGTGCAAAATTGATAAGCCGCAACGTTAAATCGTTCTATTCATCTGATGAACGATTGCTTCTGAATTTAAAGCTTTCTTCATTGTTGCAAGAAATTGATTCGGCCTATAAAAAAGAATTCTATTACGAGGGGCAGTCTAAAGATTTTAAATACGAAGGGCTCCCCGCGGATTTTTTAAAAGACGTTCACCGGAAAATTGGGGAGCAGATAAAATAGTTTTCAATTCATCTTTGCCCGCTCGAAGAACTCGGCCCGCACCCGGCTTTCGAGAAGCAGTGCTTTGGGAAACAGAATTTCGTTTTCGATGCGTGCATGTGCCTGCAGCGATTTTTCAAACTCCACCAATTCCGCATAGATCACCTTTACGTGCAGTGGGGCATCGGCCGTGAGGTAATAGTCTTTTGTTATTTTGCGGATGCCGGCCATCTCATCGTCATGAATTTCATGCTCGGTGGCACATTGCTGCAAAGAGTATTTTTCCATCGAGCGATAAAGTCGTGTTGGGTTGTACCTGCCCTGCAGGGCGCGCTCCAACGATTTGATGTACTTAAAAAGAGTGTCTTCTTCTTCGTAAATGTGATGGATGAAATCTTCCATAAACAACGGAAAAAGTATTTTCAAATCTTTTTCCACGCTTTCGTATTCTTTGCAGCCGGCTTTAAAATTCTGAACAATGTTGTTGATAAACGGCAGCTTATGTTTGATAAACAGGTGGTGCGCGTGCTTGAGGTATTCAATAATTAAGTCGATGGGGCAAGATATAAGCGGCAGGTCTTCTTCTTTGTAATGCTGAAGCGAAAGCTCAAGGCCGCGTTCTATGCGCTCGGGCACCAACCCTTTGGCACGGCACACCTGGGCCAGTGTTTGATTGGGGTATTCGTAAAACGGAATGCCAAGCGAAAACAAAATGTGTGCAAAGAAATGGTCTTGATCGACCAACTCTATAATTTTTTTGTCTTTAAGGCTTCTTGAGTCCATGTAATTGGTAAATATACAAATAACTGCGTTCTTGTTCGCTTGAGATTTTCGCTTCCGGTATTGAATGTAACCATCGAATAAAACGAAAGGCCTAAAATCAATCCTTAAATCTCTATCTTTGAAATTGTTTTGCAATCATGCGCGAAGATTATCTCAAAGGCGATAACGAAGGGCTCACCGCTTCCGACAAGGAGTTTGAAAAAGCATTGCGCCCGCTTTCGTTCACCGACTTTACTGGCCAGCAAAAAGTAACCGACAATCTGAAAGTGTTTGTGCAGGCGGCCAAGCAGCGCGGTGAGTCACTCGACCATGTGCTGTTGCACGGCCCTCCCGGATTGGGCAAAACCACCCTCTCGTTTATCATTGCCAATGAATTGGGTTCCAATATTAAAATTACATCTGGGCCTGTGTTGGATAAACCCAGCGATTTGGCGGGGCTGCTCACCAATTTAGAAACCCATGATGTTTTATTTATCGATGAGATACACCGGCTCAACCCGATTGTAGAAGAATATTTGTACTCGGCTATGGAAGATTTTCGCATCGACATCATGCTCGACAGCGGGCCCAATGCGCGGTCGGTACAAATTGGGTTGAATCCGTTTACGTTGATTGGTGCCACCACACGCGCTGGCCTGCTCACCTCACCGTTGCGCGCACGCTTCGGCATCAACGCACGATTGGAATATTACGATTCGCAACTGCTCACCAAAATAATCGGGAGGTCGTCCGTTATTTTAAACACCCCCCTTGAAGACGATGCCGCATTCGAAATTGCCCGCAGAAGCCGGGGCACTCCGCGCATTGCCAATAATTTATTAAAACGCACACGCGATTTTGCCCAGATTAAAGGAGATGGAACGATAACCAAACCCATTGCTCAACTTGCGCTCAATGCGCTCGATGTGGACGAAAATGGTTTGGATGAAATGGACAATCGTATTTTGAATGCGATCATTGAAAAATTTAAAGGCGGCCCCGTTGGGTTGAGTACAATTGCAACTGCGGTGAGCGAAGAAGCCGAAACGATTGAAGAAGTGTACGAGCCGTTTTTAATTCAAGAAGGATACCTCAAGCGCACATCGCGCGGGCGCGAGGCAACCGAGCTGGCCTACAACCATTTGAAAATACCCAGGCCGAGAACCCAGGGGCTGTTCGATTAATTAAAATCTCCACACCGCCATCCAGCAAAAAATATCATGAAAATCATTTGCTTTTAATAACTAATAGTTTAGTTTTACAACTAAATAAATAGTTATGAAGGAACTCACCAAGGCCGAAGATCAGGTTATGAATATACTTTGGCGTTTAGAAAAAGGTTTTGTAAAAGATATTGTAGACGAGATGGAGAATCCAAAACCTGCGTACAATACGGTATCTACTATTGTCCGAATTCTGGAGAAAAAAGGTTTTGTGGGTTACAAGGCCTTTGGAAAAACACACGAATATTATCCGCTCATCGATAAAACTAAGTACACTAAATTTTATTTGAACAACCTGATGAAAGGATATTTCGGTGGGTCGATCCACAGCCTGGTATCTTTTTTTGCTACCGAAAACAAACTCGACATAAATGACATTGATTCGCTTGTAAAAAAACTTCGTGAAATTAAAAAAGAGAAATCATGACTGCTGCAACGTACTTGTTTGAAGCAAACACCGCGCTTGTGTTACTCGGTGTTTACTATTTCTTGTTTCTGAAAAATGAAACAGACTTCACATTTCAACGGCTCTTTATCTTGTTTGGAATGTTGTGCTCGGTGGCGTTTCCATTAATACAAATTAACGGTGTAACCGCAATTCCCTCAACGAGTAAACTTGCCAGCGATGTATTGCCCGAATTTACTATTTCAGAAAATCAGTTTGCTTCCGGGGCATCGAATGGTTTTGATTTTTACAATGTACTGCTCTGCGTGTATTTATTGGTAGCTGCCGTATTGTTGCTAAAGTTGATCGATAATTCAGTAAACCTGATTATGGTTTTGAAAAGAGGTTCTCCAAAATCGTTGAACCTACCCGGTTATGTTAGTTTTTCGTTTCTAAACAAGATGTTCATTGGCAGCGATTATTCAAGCGAAGACCAACGGATGATCTGTGCGCACGAAACGGTTCACGCTAAACTTTTGCATAGCGTTGATGTCCTTTTTATCGAACTCCTGAAAATAGCATTTTGGTTCAATCCGGTTGTTTATTTGCTCCGCAAAGAGATCAACCAAATCCACGAATTTCAGGCGGATGACGTGACCGTGAAAAGCCATGACGTTCAACAATATTGCAGTCTTTTGGCGAGGGCTGCACTCAAGTCGGCCGACTATCCTATTGCCAATCATTTTAACCAATCGTTCACACTAAAAAGAATAACTATGATTACCCACGTAAAAACAAAACTGAGTTGGTGGAAAATTATTTCATCGGCTATGCTGCTTACGCTGCTCTTTGCATTTATCTCGTGCGAAGAAGTTCGTTCGCAAAAGGATATTTCGCAAAACGATGAAGCATATGCTTTTGTTGAAGAACCTGCTGAACCCATTGGCGGTATGGATGGATTAAGAGAATACATTGCAAAAAATTTAATTTATCCGGCCACTGCAAAGCAAAACAGAATAGAAGGGAAGGTGAATGTTCAATTCATTATTAATAAAGATGGCCGCGTATCCGATGTGAGTGTTACCAAAGGAATAAGTTTAGAATGCGATGAGGCAGCCGTTAGGGTAGTGGCCAACACTAAATGGAAACCCGGGAAACAAGATGGCCGTGCGGTACGACAAAAATTTACCATGCCTATTTATTTCAAACTGGACAAATGAGGTCATGAAAAATGAACTTGAGCAACAGTTACTTTCTCAGGTTCATTTTTTAGAAAAAATAATTTATGTTTTTCTTGAAACGATAGTGCTGCTCACCACCAGGCTGATCACGCCAAGCACGATCATTAACAACGTTTGCCAGGCGTGGAAAACAAACACAAACGCCACGGCATCGGGCTTACTGATATGGTACAATGTAGTGAGCCCCAACGGAACCAATACATGATACGAACCTGCGCCCCCGGGAAGCGGTGCGGCCATGGCAATAGAACCAATGGCAAACAAAGTTACCACAGCGCTAAAACCAAGATGTGCGGTTTCGGGGAAAGCCAACAGTACCAGGTAGCTCATAACGAAGTACAACAGCCAAATGGAAAGGGAATAGAAAACAAAGAGCCATTTATTTTCAAGTTGAAAAATAGAGAACATCCCCTCTTTAAAGCCTTCGATAATTTTAGTAAGGCGGGGATTTTTCCGTAAGAAATAAAAAGCCACAAACAGTAGTACAACAGCAACCAGGGCTACCCAAATCCAACCGGGCACATCCATGTCCTTCCCCGAATTGAAATCCAACGTTTTTAAAAAACCTTTCAGCTTTTCCCATTCCATAAAAAAAGAAAACGCAATGAGAACAAGCAGGCACACTACATCGGCAATCCGCTCGGTAACTACGGTGCCAAACGAAGTTTCGACCGGAGTTTTTTCCAATTGAAAAAGCGTATAGCAGCGCGATAGCTCACCTCCACGCGGCACTACCAGGTTTACGAGGTAGCCATTCATCAGCGACCAAAAGCCATTCGATAATTTTATGGTGTGGCCTGCTGGTTGTAAAAGCATCTTCCAGCGCTGGGCACGTATCAGGTGGCTGCCCAACGAGGCAAGCGCCATAAGCCAAAGATAAATTTTATCGCTTTGTTTCCACGCATTCCACAAGTATTCGAATTTGTTTTCGCCCTCTACCTGAAGCCCCCGAAGCGAAAACCAAAGTAACAACAGCGTTACCAACAGCATCACCGCATAGCGTATTGCTTTTTTGGTGTGCTGCATTAGGGAAGTTTGTTATTGGGTGTGGGGAAAATAAGCGAAGGCTTGAATTTTTTGGCTTCTTCAAACTCCATAGAAGCGTAGGAGATAACAATAACAATGTCGCCCACGTGTGCCAGACGAGCGGCCGGGCCATTTAAACAAACCATGCCGCTGTTGCGCTCGCCCTTGATTACGTACGTTTCCAGCCGTTCACCGTTGTTTACGTTTACCACTTGCACTTTTTCTCCTTCAATAATATTGGCGGCCTCCATCAGGGTTTCGTCAATGGTGATGCTGCCTACGTAATGCAGTTCAGCTTGCGTGATTTTCACCCGGTGGATTTTAGATTTTAAAACATCAATTCTCATTCCGTCATTAATAAATTATCAATCAATCTTGTTTCTCCTACAAAACCGGCAATTAATAACACCGTGTTGTCGGTAACGTTCTCTACAGCCTTTAAGTTGTTGCACTCGGCCAATTCAAAATACTCAAGTTTTACGCTTTCAACTCTCTCACAAATTTTGGCAACAGTTTCTTTTGCGCTGGAAATGGATTCTCCGGCTTTCAATAACTTCCGGGCTTCTGTGAGAGCCCGGTAAAAAACAACGGCATCCGTTCGTTGCTTGCTGTTCAGGCGGCTGTTGCGCGAAGACATTGCCAGCCCGTCTGCTTCGCGGAGGATCGGCATGGCTTTCAACTTAAGATCGAACTTCAATTCGTTCACCAGCCTTTCGATGATTTTAAACTGTTGGAAATCTTTTTGGCCAAAGTACGCTACAGTAGGTTTGATAAGGTGAAAAAGTTTGGAGACCACAAGCGCAACCCCACTGAAGTGGCCGGGTCTGAATTTCCCTTCCAAAACTTTGTCGAGCTCACCAAAATCAAATTTGATCAAGGGTTCTGTTTCGTACATTTCCATTGCCTCGGGCACAAACACCACATCGCATCCTGCTTTGTTCAGCATTTCAAGATCTTGATCGAGGGTGCGCGGATATTTTTCTAAATCGTTGGCATTGTTGAATTGAGCCGGGTTAACGAAAATACTGCACGCAGTAAACTTGTTTTCGTGCCTGGAAGCTTTAATAAGTGAGATGTGGCCGGCATGCAAGGCACCCATAGTGGGCACAAACCCGAGGGATGCAGAATCTGAATTTTTACTCAGGAAGGCTCGTAAGGGCGCGATTTCCTTGAAAATTTGCATTTCTGGCCTTTTTTAAGCCCGCAAATATAAGGCTATGTTTAAAACAATGTTGAACGGGGGGTGAATTTTCCGTACCTTTGTGCTCCCGTTTTTTGTCTTATTAAAATTCAACAGATATGTCAAAGATCCGCATTCTCTATGTAGCCAGTGAGATAAATCCGTTTTTGCAAACCACCGAGGTAGCCGATTTTGTGAGGAAGTTGCCCCAGGCCATGCAAGAACGTGGGATGGAGATCCGCATTTTGGTGCCGCGCTTTGGTTTGATCAACGAGCGCAAAAACAGACTGCATGAAGTGGTTCGTCTTTCGGGTATCAACATTGCCGTGGGCGATGAAGAAAAACCGCTGATTATTAAAGTGGCCTCCATACCCAATGCCAAGCTGCAAGTCTATTTTATCGATAACGAAGATTACTTCCACCGCAAGTCCATGTTTCACGACAAAGAGAATAAATTCTTTGAAGACAACGATGAGCGCGCCATTTTCTTCTGCAAAGGAGTGATTGAAACCGTGAAGAAACTCGGCTGGGGGCCGGACATCGTTCATTGCAACGACTGGATCACCAGCTTCATACCTTTGTATTTAAAAACGACTTACAAAAACGATCCGTTGTTCAAAAATTCGAAATCGGTATTCACTATTTACAACAACAGTTTCTCTTACAAATTCAAAGGCGATTTGATGGGCAAAGTGCGGATGTTGGATATTGAAGACAACATGCTGGGACACTTGAAGACAGCCGACTACGAAGGGTTTATTAAACTGGGTGCACAGTGGGCCGATGTGGTAAACGTGGCAGGCGATGGCAAGAAACTGGAAGGCCTCGTGAAAAAAATCAAAGAGAAAAAAGTTTCGGCTATCGAAAAAGACGATGATTATACCGAATCGTTCTATAATATTTATACCGAGTTGGTAGGCTGATTACGTTTAATCCGCAAATCGCATAAAAGGTCAGGTGTGAAAATAGTTCGCCCTGGCTTTTTAATTTTACGTAACTTTTAAATGTGATTCTAAAACAAAATAGATAACCTATGTGTGGAATTGTAGCTTATGTAGGCCAACGTCAGGCCAGCGATATTATCATTAAAGGATTGAAACGGTTGGAGTACCGGGGTTACGACAGTGCCGGTATTGCCTTGCTGAACGGAGGGCTCAATGTTTACAAAAAGAAAGGTAAGGTTTCCGAACTCGAAAATTTTATTAAAGGTCAAAACCTGAGCAGCACCATCGGTATGGGGCACACGCGTTGGGCCACACACGGAGAGCCTAACGATGAAAACGCGCACCCTCATTATTCGGCCACTAAAAAACTGGCGATCATTCATAACGGCATTATCGAGAATTACAATTCGTTAAAGCAAGATCTGCTGAGCAAAGGCCATCGTTTTGAAAGCGAGACCGACACCGAAGTTTTCATCCATTTTATTGAAGACATTAAGAACAACGAGAAATGTTCGTTGGACGAGGCCGTTCGGCTGGCATTGACCAAAGTTGTTGGGGCGTACGCCATCGTAGTGATGTCGCTGGAAAACCCAAACTTACTGATTGCCGCGCGCAAAGGAAGCCCGCTGGTGGTGGGTGTGGGTAAAGGCGAATTTTTTATGGCCTCGGATGCCACCCCCATCATCGAATATACCAACGAAGTGGTTTATCTCAACGATCAGGAAATTGCCGTGGTTAACAACGGAGCGCTTACGGTAAAAAATACGGCCAACCTTCCGCTCACTCCGTATGTACAAACGGTTGACTTGGAATTAGAGGCTATTGAAAAAGGCGGCTATGAGCATTTCATGTTGAAAGAAATTTTTGAGCAGGTGCGCTCCATAAAAGATTGTATGCGCGGTCGGCTCGATTCAAACTCAGGCAGATTAACGCTTGGTGGCTTGCGTGAGTATGTAAATAAATTAGTGAATGCCGATCGTATTTTGATTGTAGCCTGCGGCACATCGTGGCATGCCGGCCTAGTGGCAGAATATTTCTTTGAAGAGTTTTGCCGCATTCCGGTAGAAGTGGAGTACGCTTCCGAGTTTCGCTATCGCAACCCGGTGATTCGCGAAGGCGATGTAGTTATAGCGATTTCACAATCCGGGGAAACGGCCGATACGCTGGCGGCCATAGAACTGGCCAAATCGAAAGGGGCAATAATTTTTGGCGTGTGCAATGTGGTGGGCTCTTCCATTCCTCGGCTAACGCATGCCGGAGCCTACACCCATGCCGGACCCGAGATAGGCGTGGCGAGTACCAAAGCCTTTACGGCACAACTTACTGTGCTCAACATGATTGCGTTGATCGTGGCTCAGAAAAAAGGCACCATCACCGAACAGAAATTCCACGAGATGCTTGTGGAGATGGAAACCATTCCGGATAAAGTGGAAAAGGCATTGAAGCTCAATGCACAAATCCAGGTTATTGCCGATGAATTTAAAAATGCGCGCAATTTTATATACCTCGGCCGCGGCTATAATTTTCCGGTTGCCCTTGAGGGGGCGCTGAAGCTGAAAGAGATTTCGTACATCCACGCGGAAGGCTACCCGGCCGCAGAGATGAAACACGGCCCCATTGCTTTGATTGACGAAGAAATGCCTGTGGCGTTTATAGCCACCAAAGATGCTTCGTATGAAAAAGTGGTTTCCAATATTCAGGAAGTGAAAGCCCGCAAAGGCCGGGTGATTGCGATCGTTACCGAAGGAGATACGCACATACCCAAAATGGCTGAGTTTGTGATTGAGGTGCCCGACACTGTGGATGCATTGATGCCGATGGTTTCCGTAATTCCGTTGCAACTACTTTCTTACCACATCGCAGTGATGCGCGGCTGCAATGTAGATCAACCCAGGAATTTAGCGAAGAGTGTAACGGTGGAGTAGGGCGAGTAAATTAGATCCAATTCAAATTTACTCGACAGAAAAAACTATATGAAAATATTTAAAAACAGCGAGTATATCATGAAAAAATGTGGATAACATTTTTTGTCCTCACAAATCGTTTTGTTTAAACCTTCTCAAGGCCAGCAGCAAAGGCCAGACCGCCCACAAGGAAAGCACCCCAAAAGCATAGATCATCCCCAGGTTGCTGCCAAAAAAACTTTTAAAGAAAGCCCCTGTATAGCCCATCAATGTAGAGATGTCCATAGACAGGAGCATCAGGATGCGCGACAGATCGATCGGGTTTAAACCGGAGAGAATTAGAGTGGGCAGTTCGAGCGGGTAATCGTTGAAGGTATAAATCACCCACAACAACAGGCCGTCATAGATTAATGTGAAGTAAAACCAGAATAGTAACGAGATGCCGATGGCCTTGGCCTTATCGCGCGTGAGGCTGGACGCAAGAAAGCCGAGTGAAACAAAAATTATGGTGATGAACAGACTGTTAACAAGCAACGGGAGTACTTGCGAAACCGCCCCAAAGACAAGCGCGGGCAGGCCTATACCTATCAATACCGAAAGGCAAAGCGAAGTAGCAACTCCCAAATATTGACTTAGAAAAACAGATTTCCGGTTGATGGGCTGCGCCATTAGCAGGAGAATAAATTCGTACGAATTAAAATAATGAATGGTGGTGAATACAATGCTTACCAACGGTATCACCAGGAGGGCAACATTCAATAAACTGGCAACCACCTTGGCCGAGTCGCCATCAATTTGAAAAAGAAGAATAGTTACGGCCAGCATAAAAGTGGTGTAAAAAATTACAAACCTTGCGCGCAGCACATCTTGCAAAACATATTTAAGCATGGCGGTCATGGTGTTACCAGTTCTTTGATTTGTAAATCCTGATTTTTTATAAGAGATGAAATGGCTTTGGCAAAGGAAGCTTCGTGTGTTTCTGTTTTTAAATCTTCCACGGGGCTGTTGTATCGAACCGTACCTTCGAACAAATAGATCATATCGGTAACAATTTCTTCAAGATCGCTGAGGATGTGCGAAGTGATGATGAAAAGTTTCCCCGCCTTTTTTTCTTCTACTAATTTTTGTTTCAGAATTTCTACCGCCACCGGATCAAGCCCTGCGGTGGGTTCGTCTAAAATGAGAATGGAAGGCCGGAATAAGAACGTAAGGGCAGCGCTTACTTTTTGACGCGTGCCACCCGATAACGAATACATTCGTTTGTTCATCAGTGGTTGTAGCCCCAGAGTTTCAATCAATTCGTTGTCGGTATTTCTTACTTCGGGGCGGAGGCCTTTCACCATATCAAAGAGTTGTGCCATGCTAAGCCCCGGAGGGTATTGGCCGATTTGCGGCATGTAGCCGATTTGTTTCCTATAAATAAATTGACCCAAAATAGTTTGATTGTTGATTTTAATTTCACCGCTGTCTGGAATCACCATTCCCAGAATTGATTTAATCAGTGTGGTTTTGCCCGAGCCGTTGGGGCCAAGCAGCGCATAGCAATGCCCCATCTTTAAGTCAAGATTTACCTCGCTCAGGGTTTTTAATTTTCCATACGTTTTATTTACGCGATGAAACGAAATCATAGGGTTTCATTGAAGGTTTATTGTCCAGTAAATTTTCGGGAGTAATGGCCGGAAAATTTTTTTCGGCACGGTCGAGGAGAAACACCATGAAGCTTCTCCAAAGCAATATGGAAACCGGGATGCGCTCCACAATCATAGAATAAAGATTTACAGGTCTGTAGAACGTATCTCCAAAACCATCTTTGTTTAAATCGTAGCCTTCGTATTTGTCCCAATAATTTTTTTCGAAGGTATTAAGCACCATCGACCCGTTGGTGGCAATGTCGAAGGTATTTGCTTTCAGGTTATTTTTTTCAAAAACATTTTGATCGCAACTCGCCTGGATGCGCAACGCATATCCGTTGCCGTTAAATTCGTTGTTGCGGAAATTGATGCGGCTGCTGCCTTCCATATAAATCCCCATGGTGTTGTTGATGAACCGATTGTGATTTACTTCGCTGTCGCGGATATCTTTTAAAAGCAAGCCGTAGGCAGAAGCACCCCAGTTATTGGCAAAAAGATTTCCGGTCATGGTTACCGAGTGCGTGTACATCACGGCCACACCCGCTCCATTATTTACAAACTCGTTATCGATGTACTGATCTTGGTTTGAGAACATGAAGTGAAGCCCGTAGCGCAAGTTTTTTTCACTGTGATTTTTTTTAATGATGGAGTTGGTTACAAATTCAAAGTAAATTCCATCGCGATGATTGGATACCCGGTTTTGTTCGATTAAGGCGTGATCACTTTTCCAAAGATGGATAGCATTGCCAATAGAGGTTTCGGAATTTTCTGTCGATGTTCTGGAGATATAATTTTTAACAATCGTAGCATGCGAAGTGTTGGAAATGTGAATTCCAAAATAGGCATCAATTATACGGTTGTTTAGAACGCACAACCCGTCCGCATCGTAGGCTTTAATGGCGGCAAAATCCAGCGTGGTGGATTTGCCGGTATTGATAAACCGGATTCCCTGAATAGTTACTCGTTTTGCGGTGATGGTAAAAAGTTCGTACTTGTTCTCACCGTCAATAGTTGGCATGCCTTCACCGATGATAGTCAGCGGTTTGTTGATAATTACATTTCTGGGTTTATAATATCCGGGTTTAATGATGAGCGTGTCTCCGGGTTTAGCTGATTGAATTGCCTTTGAAAATAATTTATCCCGTACAACTAAAGTTGTTGCAGTAGTAGCGAACGATGCTGTTAAAAAAACGGATAGGATAAAAAAGATTTTCATTGGAAATCCTCCTTCACTTCGTTCCAATCTAATTTCGACCCATTGGATTTTTTCAAATAATTTACTCGATCAGTTTCATTTTTAAATGCGGCAACGTTACCGCCCATCGGAGACTTTACACTCTCCGAAAAACAATAGTGAGCCTCGGTAGCTGCAATTAATTCGTTTGCATCATCGGGGTGGGCATAATCGGTCACCATTTCAAAAGCATATTCATTGGCTTTACCTTCGGCCGACTTCAAAAAAGAAACCATGCACTTGATGTCGTCAAATTTAAACACCTTACCCTTGGTGGTAACCAGCTCAGCGCCAAACTTGTCGTCCATTAACGTCATCTTACAGAAGTAACAATTATCCGTGGCATATTTAAGTTGTTCCGGTTTTACCGAACAGCCAGTACAAAACAGAAGCAACAGAAAAGCTAAATTCTTTTTCATATTGTTTTGCGCTTCATAAAAAATTGTTCGGCAACGAGAGCTCCGAAAGAAGTTAGAACGACAACAATGAATATCCAACCGCCTACGTCAGGGCCAGAAAAAGCGGTAAAATTCAATAGTTGTTTTGTGCCGATTACAGGGGGTTGGTACGTCATGCCCGGTACTTTAATGGGCGCATCGGGATTTAAGTTGTGGCCATACTCATACCCCCACATATAGAAATCAATCAGTAACGCTAAGCCGGCAGAGCACAAAACAATAACAAATGCGAGCAAAGCCCAACGCTTGTTAATCAAAGCGGCAAGCAACCCAATCAATATCAGTACACCTACACAATAGATCATGTATTTAAATTCCGGGAACATAGACACTTCGATGGTGTGCATACCAATGTAGTGATTAAGCGCACTGATTATTTTTACATTACCGGTTAGGTTGTTGATCCAGATTTTCATCTCAAGCCCTTCGGGGTACTGAGGCGCCCACATTAGTATTTGCCATAGTGGAGTGAAATATGCGGAGGTTAATGCGATAGCACAAATGGCTACCGTGATTCTGCTTATTACATGAAGTGAGTTTTTCATAAATTCTTTTTTGTTTAAGGAGTGCTGACAATGACATCAGCACTCCTGACCTGAACTGATCCAAACCCTGTAAACCATGAACAGGTCACTTCCCGCTGGGCTCGGCTTCAACCTTTCCGGTTGAAAAAGTCAGCGGTACGTTGCTGCTCGCTCCGGATACACGAATGTATCCTTGCATTTCCTGATGCAGTGCAGAACAAAAGTCGGTACAGTAGAAGGGGAAGACACCCACTTCCTGCGGTTTCCATTTTAACGTTTGTGTTTCACCGGGCATAATCAGGAGCTCTGCCGTGTTAGCAGCTTTGATTGCAAAGCCATGAGGTACATCCCAGTCTTGCTCAAGATTAGTAACGTGGAAATAAACTTCGTCTCCCAATTTTACACCTTCAATATTGTCGGGTGTTAGGTGCGAGCGTATGGCCGTCATATACACATGAACCTGATTTCCTTTGCGCTCAACTTTAGTATACTTTTCACCTTTTGCTGCGTACGCATGTTGGTTCTCCTCGATCTTGTAGATCTTTTGGGTGTTGGGCATAATCATACTTGCCGGAATTGCCTCGCCATAGTGCGGCTCGCCCACGGTGGGGAAATCGAGCAGAAGCTGCATTTTGTCTCCATCTATCGAATAAAGCTGAGCGCTTTGTGCCAGTTCAGGACCGGTGGGCAGGTAGCGATCTTTAGTGATTTTGTTGTAGGCAATTACATATTTGCCGTACGGTTTTTTAGTAGGCCCGCCCGGAACAGACAAGTGACCGATTGAATAATAAGTGGGAACACGATCCAATACTTTTAACGACTTAACCTCCCACTTCACAATTTCTGAGGACACAAAGAATGAAGTGTAGGCGTTTCCGTTTCCATCAAATTCGGTGTGCAACGGACCAAGCCCCGGCTTTTGCACTTCGCCATGAAGGGCCGCTTCGTATTTGATAATCGGTATGCCGCTATAATCTCCGTCAAAAGTTTTGTCGGCAATAGCTTTCTGAATTTTTGCAAAAGAGAACACCGGCAGTGTTGCCGCTAATTTTCCGCTGGCCACAATGTATTCTCCGCTCGGGTCGGTATCGCAACCGTGTGGTGATTTTGGACAAGGGATGAAGTAGGCCAAATCTTTTAATTCGGCAATGTCGAGTTGCAACACTTCATTCAACATTTCAGAAGTAGCAACACCTGTTTTTTCATCTAAAGAATTATGAGCGTATTTCAAGTTCGATACTTTTTTTCCCTTCCCTTGCTTAATGTATTCTTCCGCTTTTTTCCAATTCACGGCAAGGATAAAATCCTTATCGCGCTGAGAAGCATTTACTTCCAACAGTGTGTGTGCCTGTTCGGTATTGTAGCAAGAGAAGAAGAACCAACCGTGAGATGGACCTTTACCCGCCCTCGCCAAATCAAAATCGATACCGGGAGTCAATAGCTGAAAGGCGATTTTCATGTTTCCATCTTTCGGGTCAACGCTGATAAGACTAATTGTGCCTGTGAAATTCTTTTTGTACGAACTGATGGGCACATCTTTATTTTCACCCAACGGCACACTGAAACGAGTGCCCGCCACAACGTATTCGCTGTTCTCGGTGATGAAGGGCGATGAGTGATTGCCAGCACTGTTGGGGAGTTCCAGAATTTCTACCGTGCGAAAGGTTTTCATGTCGATGCGCCCCACGCGTGGGGTGTTGTTGGCATTGCAAAACGCCCAACGTCCATCGTGTTCGCCATTGGTTTGCGACAGCGCTATGTGGTGGAGGTCGTCCCACGGAATAAAACCGTGCGAAGTGTTCAACATGGCTTTGCTCTCTTCGCTAAAGCCGTAACCATTTTCCGGAAAAACAGAGAACACCGGAATGATTCGGAACAAACGGCCGGAGGGCAGCCCGTAAATCGACATCTGACCGTTAAACCCGCCCGATACAATGTTGTAGAACTCATCGTATTTGCCGGGGGCAACGTAAACTTTTTCGGCAGCACCGCTGGTCGTTACGGCCTGTGGCCCCTGCGGTTTACAACTGCTGAACAAAACCGCAGCAACACCGAGTGCGGTTGCAGTGGATATAATTTTATTGAGTTTCATATTTGTTTGGGGTAACTAGTTTATTTCTCGCCATCGTTTTGCCGCATAAACTCCAAAACATCGCGGGCATCACCTATGGAAACATTTTGGTTGGGCATTCTGGTTAAACAAAGTTCAAGCAGCTTTTGAGCTTCGGCATCTTTGTCGAGCATAACATCAACATTGGTCACCATATTCATAATCCACTCGGGCCTTCTTCTTTTTGTGATGCCGTTCCACCCGGGGCCAACGAGGCGATCGGTATTGAGTTTGTGGCACGCGCTGCATTTCATTTCATAAATTGCGTTGCCGCGCTTCACACGATCTTGCTCAAGGGGTGTGTTGAGGGTTACCGATTTCACTGATCCAATTCCTTTGCCGGGATCCATCAGGTTGGCAGCCGGAACCGGCTCCGACTGAACTTCATTATTCTCCGGGTACTCTTCTTGAGTTTTTGGTTTATCGGGCGAGCAATTGAAAAGCATAACTGCGATTCCGAGAAATAAGGCTATTTTTTTCATAGGGCTTTTTTTTGATTTTCACATCAAACATATAATTGGATGATAAGCCCGGTTATGATTGATGTTAACGGGAAAGATGATTTTAGTCATCCTTGAGATTTTATCAATTTTAGGCAGGGTGCGACATCTAAAAACCAACTTGGCAGGCAAAACGTGGCTTTAAACATCGGATAGATGCTAAAAAAACCTCTCAATGATGTTGAAAAATTTTAACCTTTAACCATAAAGGTTAAAACCGGGCGAGATGAACTTTTCACAACATCTTCGGCAATACTTCGTGCAAACAGATGTGCGAAGCCGGTGCGTCCGTGGGTAGCCATGGCGATGGCATCGGCATGGATGGAAGTTGCAAAACTTACAATGCCGGCTTCTTCCTCATAATCGCTAAACACATTGATCGTGCAATTGGTAAGCTTGTTCTTCTCCACAAACAGTTCCATAGCCTGACGGTTAACGTAGTCGGGCTGAAAATCCATAGGTGTGTTGATGCGCACCAGGTGTAAGGTGGCATCGTATGTTTCTTGCATTTGTTTTACAATACTGATAAACGATTTCTCGCCTTCATCGAGAGAGCTTGCAAACACAATGTTTTTGAATTCGGTTGAACTCGGTTTTCCGCGAACGGAGAAAACCGGGCATCGGGAGTACCGCACAACTTTTTCTGCAATGGAGCCGATCAAACTTTCTTCCAAGTTGGTGCGGCCGGCTGTGCCAATAACAATCAAGTCGGCCTGATGGTCGGTAATGGTGGTGCGAATGCCGTGAAACGGATTACCCAACCGCAGTTCCGGTTTTACGGTTATCCCTAAATTTTGTGCATACAGAGCAGCATGTGTTAAATCTTGTTTACTCTTTTTTATTAATTGCAACATGTACAGCTTGCCCTCACCATCGGCAAAGTCGATAACCTGCCCCTCCACGTTGAAAGATCCCTCCATGGGCTGTTCAATCACATTTAATAAAATTATTTCCGATCCTGTTTTCTTGGCTATGCCCACGGCTGTTTCAAGTGCCCACTGCGAATACGTAGAGAAATCAGTTGGAACCAGTATTTTTTTCATGATCGAAAAAATTTAGGGTACAATAATCAACGGTCTATTGAGGTTTTCAACTAGTTCTTCAATGGATTGTTTTTGTAAAGTATTCAGTTTTTTGCCCACTACCAAAAAATCGATTTTAATTTTCTTGGCATGTTCTTTAACGCGGTCGGTTAAAAATCCAACTTCCGTTTTGAAATCATAAGCCACCCCGGCATCACTCAAGAACTCCTTCTCCAGGTCTGAGAATTTTTTTAATGCATCGAGTTCTATCTGCTTTTTCATTTTCACTGCCTCGCCTTCCATAGGCTGCAATAACCGATAGGTAAACAAAATAGACAAAGGGTCATTGAGTTTTTTTGCCAGGCTTACAGCACAACGCAAAGCATCCTTTGAAGGTTCGGTAAAATCAATGACGCAGAGTATTCCTTTAGCCATGAGATACTTTTCGATCAAACTTAGCCGGGTCGTACACATTGCCTGCTATTCAAATGTCAGGCGAAAAAATGATTTTTATCATGAGCGAGGTTTACTAAATTGGACAGTTTGAAGTTATATAGATATGGATTCCTCTCTTTTACCTAGCGAAGCATACCGCGAGATTTTTCAGAGCATGTCGGAAGGCATCATTATGGTTGACGAAAAAGGCGAAATAGCCATAGCCAACCCTGTGGCCGAACAACTTTTTGGATACAACCACAACGAACTCAACGGCAAATTCCTTGAAAACCTATTGCCCGACAGGTTTAGAAAAGGACACATGAACTTTAGGATGGCCTTTAACACAGACCCTCATCCTCGCAAGATGGGGCTCGGTAGGGATTTAGTGGCGCTTAAGAAAAACGGCACCGAATTTCCGGTAGAGATCAGCCTGAGCTATACGCGAATGAACGGAAACCTGCTGGTGATGGCCTTTATCAGCGACATTTCGCAGCGAAAAAAAACGGAAGACGCACTCAAACAAAGCGAAGAACAGTTGATTGTGTACGCCACCGAACTGGAGAAGAAAGTTGAGCTTAGAACCGAAGCGTTGAATGCCAGCGTCAATAAACTGGAGCGCGAGGTGCAAGAGCGAAAAAAAGCCGAAGAAGAGGCCAAGAAATCGCTTGAAAAAGAACGCGAGTTAAATGAATTGAAAACAAAATTTGTTTCGATTGCCTCGCACGAGTTCAGAACTCCGCTCAGCACCATACTCAGCTCCACATCGCTCATCAAGCAGTACAGCGACAAAGGTGAAATGGAAAAAGCCGGTAAGCATATTCAACGAATTAAATCATCGGTTAACCACCTCACCATGATTTTAAACGATTTGCTTTCCGTAGGGAAATTGGAAGAAGGAAATGTGAAAGCTCAACCCGAATCAATCCATATTAAAGAATTTTTTAACGAAGTGTTTGAAGAGGTGCAGCCCTTGCTGAAAGAAGGCCAGGTTTTAGAGTTGCAAGGAAATACAAATAGCAAATCGATCGAAAGCGACCCCAGGATTTTGCGGAACATTATGTTTAACCTTATCTCCAATGCGAGTAAATATTCGCATGTTGGAAAAAAGATTTCGTTGATCTGTTCTCAAAAAGATTCGCACATCCGGTTTACCGTGAAAGACGAGGGCATCGGAATTTTAAAAGAAGAGCAAAAACATTTGTTCGATCGGTTTTTCAGAGCGAGCAATGCCGGAAATATACAAGGCACAGGGTTGGGATTAAATATTGTTAAACGCTATGCCGAGCTATTGAAAGGAACCGTCACTTTCGAAAGTGAGTATGGCGTGGGCAGCAGTTTCACATTAGACATTCCGATAAAATAAATTGAAATGAAAAAAATATTATTGATCGAGGATAATTTAGAAGTTCGGGAAAATACCGGTGAGATACTCGAGCTGGCGGGTTACGCTGTGGTAACAGCACCCAACGGAAAAATTGGTGTAGAACTTGCCCAAAGCGAAAAACCGGATCTTATCATCTGCGACATAATGATGCCCGAGTTGGATGGCTATGGCGTGCTCCACATTTTGAGCAAGCGAAACGAAACATCTGCTATTCCATTCATCTTCTTAACGGCAAAAACAGAAAAATCTGATTTGCGCAAAGGCATGGAACTTGGAGCAGACGATTACCTCACCAAACCGTTCGATGAAACCGAACTGTTAAACGCCATACAAACCAGGCTACGCAAACACGACATACGGCTGAAAGAATATGCCCCAAATGCCGATGGCTTCGAAGACTTCATAAAAGACGCTCAAAAAATTATCCGCACGTACGATTTGTGTAAAGACAGGAAAATAAAATTAATCAAGAAACGAGGAGAACTATTTTTAGAAGGCGATTTGCCTCTGTCAGTTTTCTTTTTAAAATCGGGTGAAGTAAAAACCTACAAAGCTAACCAAGACGGAAAAGAGTTGATTACCAACATTTACAAGGCAAATGATTTTTTTGGATTTGAACCGGTGCTCGAAAATACAAACTATCAGGAATCTGCAGCTGCATTACAAGACTGTGAAGTGATCAGTGTTCCCAAACAAGATTTCCTTACGCTGGTGTATGGCCAAAAAGATGTTTCGGCAAGTTTCATTGGCCTGCTTTGCAAAAAAGTGGCAGAAAAAGAAAGGCAACTTCTTAATCTGGCCTACAATTCCGTTCGGCAGCGCACCGCTGAAGCGCTTTTAACTATGATGCGCCTGAAAGACGGGCAGACTAAAATGCAAATTTCGCGCGATGATTTAGCGAAGATGGTAGGCACCGCACCGGAGTCGGTAATACGTGTGCTTTCCGATTTTAAAGACGAAGAATTGATTAAAATTGATGGCGGCAAAATTTCAGTTACCCAGCCCGCCCGATTAGAAAAAGTAGTGCGGTGGAATGTGGCGCTTTAAAGCACACCTGTCTAATTATTTTCCATCAATCCCATTCGGAATTGAAAAATGCCGGCAATCGACTCAGCCCGTTGCTTTGCTTCTTCCGCTATTTGGCCGGAAAAATTTTGGTCAATGGTTTCCATAAAAAGAAAAAGCCATTGTTTAAAATGAGTTTGGTCGATGGCTAAAGGCAAGTGTTTTTGTAACGGATTGCCGCGATATGATTGATCGCCCAAAAGAGCAGATGCCCAAAAGTTGTACATCACGGGTAAGTGAGCGGGCCAATTTACATGGCTGAATACAGGCGCAAGCAATGTATCGGCTTTTACTTTATCGTAAAATCGGTTTACCAAAATCTCTATTTCTTTGCGGCCTTCAATATCTTTTTTTACAACATCCATGAGTTACATTTTTTTTGCAAAGCTATCATTTTTGAATTCTACTGGCACGAATCACCCTGTCTTTTCCATCCAAGTCTTTAATGATAGTGACCTGATTAAAATCATAATTCACAAATAAGTTCTTTACCGCTGAGCCAAACTGTTGGTTGATCTCTACAAAAATATCACCTTGAGGGGCAAGCTTCTGTTTAGCCTTTTCAGCAATTGCTCGATAAAAAACCAAAGGGTCGTCATCGGGAACAAAGAGTGCCTGATGGGGCTCGTAGTCTATAACATTTGGTTGCATGTATTTTTTTTCAAGCTCGCGCACATAAGGTGGATTGCTTACAAGAATGTCGATCGGGCTAAGGTTTACTTCATCTTTTAAAAAATCAGTTTGCAGAAATTCAATATTCGCGCTGTGTTTCTTTGCATTTTCATTCGCAACATGTAAAGCCTCTTTGCTAATATCCAAAGCAATGATTTTTGACTGAGGTATTTCCAGGCTTAGTGTAATGGCAATACATCCGCTGCCGGTACCTACATCCAGAATAACGGGCGTTTGCTGTTTCGCTTTCAATACTTCATGAACCAGTATTTCTGTTTCGGGTCTTGGAATTAACACCGCAGGCGTTACGTTGAATTTACGACCATAAAATCCGGCTTCTCCCAAAACGTATTGCACGGGTTCGTGCTGATTCAACCGGCTAATGATTTTAGAAAAATCGATGACTTCAATTTCTTTCTCTAAGAGGATGTCTGCCAGCGAAAGCGAAAAATAGCTCTCCATTAACAACAACGCAATGGCCTGAATTTCATCGGGATCGGTAAGCGTTAATCTTGATTTTATTGCATTAAAAACAACTTTGGAATTGGTTAACTTGCGAATCATTTTTGCAATGATACTAAAAAGCCGATGACACCCGATGAGTTTTTTATGTTGCGTGCCATGGAGCTCGCCAAAAAAGGGATAGGTGCAGTGAGCCCCAACCCACGCGTGGGCTGTGTAATTGTGCATAATAACAAAATAATTGGTGAAGGCTGGCATAAAAAATTTGGCGAAGCTCATGCCGAGGTCAACGCAGTTAACGCGGTTGAAGACAAATCTCTTTTAAAGGAAAGCACCGTTTATGTTAATCTGGAGCCGTGCGCACACGTTGGCAAAACACCACCTTGTGCGGATCTGCTCATTAAACACCAAGTGAAAAAAGTAGTTATCGCCAACGTAGACACTAATCCGCTCGTGAGCAGAAACGGAATTAAAAAAATTGAAGAAGCAGGAATAGAAGTGGTGACGGGTGTTTTTGAAAAAGAAGGACGAGAGCTAAACAAACGTTTTTTTACTTTGGTAGAGAAACAAAGACCTTATATTATTTTAAAATGGGCACAGACCGCTGATGGATTTATTGCACAAAAGAATTTCGAGTCGAAATGGATCAGCAATGAATACGCCCGCCAGCTTGTTCACCGTTGGCGGAGCGAAGAAGATGCCGTACTGGTGGGCACCCGAACGGCTTCGCACGATAATCCATTGCTTACCGTGCGCGATTGGAGCGGAAGAAACCCGGTAAGAATTGTTGTAGATCGTTTTCTGCGATTGACTTCTCACCTTCACGTGTTTGATAAAAAAGTAAAAACAATATGCTACAATGTGCTGAAGCATGAAGAACATAAGAATTTACTTTTTATCCGGTTAGACGAAAATAATTTTTTGAATGATTTGGTTGCCGATCTTGCGAAGCAAAAAATTCAATCGGTAATCATTGAAGGAGGCGCACAAACCCTTCAACTTGTTATCGATTCGGGATTATGGGATGAAGCTCGTGTTTTTGTTTCCTCACGTACTTTTGGTGAGGGAATCTCTTCTCCTAAGTTTAATGGGAAGCTTATTGTTCAACAATTTATGCATGGAGATCACCTCAACATCTTTACTCCTGTGTAAGTCTCGCTTGCGAACAGTTTTGTCCGAGATCGAACGGCACATTTGATTCGAAATGTTTAATTCGAGAAATTGAGAATAACATATAAGGCACAATTTTTGTAAAAGCTAAATTGAAATTTCTAAACTATGGAAACTCAAAAAGTAAAAACCTGTTTTACGATAACCTTTACCAACGAACAATATGTTCATGCCAAGGCTTACGTTGAAGATATGAAGAAGCACCCGCAGCGTGTTTTCTGGCAAGGCAAAAAAAATAAGTCGGACGATGAATTGGTGATTGAACAAATTGCACACCGCATACTTTCGGGGTTCTATAACGATGACCCATTTAAAGCAGGTAAACATATCTTGCGCATGGACAGCATGGTAAATGCTTAGGGTGTTATGAAGACTTTTTTAGATGGAGTTTAAATCCGTTCAAGTACTTTCTCGATCAGGTTCTCCACAACTTTGTTGGGGTCTTTGGCAAATTTATTTTTTATCCTGTTGGCGAGTATGGCATTTACACTTAGTGCTTCATGCCCCAGCAAACGAGCCATAGCGTAATAGCCGGCAGTTTCCATTTCGAAGTTGGTTAGCCAAAAATCGCCTTTGTGGTAATAATTCAAGTCTTCCAATAAATTGGGTAGGCGGGAGGGAGCCCGAAGGGTTCTGCCTTGCGGAGCATAAAACCCCGGACTTGTTACGGTGTTGCCTTTTGGCAAATCAAAACAAATTTGTTTGTATAAAGATTCAGAACCCTTCACCACGTACGGCATAAAGGGCAGGTTTATTTTTTTCTGAAGATCGTGCGCCAGGCCAGCTTCTTCATCAGTCATGTGCAGATCGTAAAAATTCATCAGGTTGTCGAGGCCCACCGCATACTCAGAGGCAAGGCACGAACCCACGGCAAGGTCTTCTTGCAAAGCCCCCGAAGTGCCAATACGTATTACTTTTAATTTTTTCTTTCTTGCCTTCGGCTCACGCGTTTTTAAATCTATGTTAACGAGTGCATCCAATTCAGAAAAAAATATTTCTACATTATCGGTGCCGATGCCGGTACTGATAACTGTAATTTTTTTTTCGTTGAACCGCCCCACGTGTGTGATAAACTCCCGTTTATTCATTTCAAATTCCACATCATCAAAAAACTGGCTGACCATGTACACCCGGCTGGGATCGCCCACGGCTATGACGGTATCGCTGACGTGTTTGGGTAATAAATTAAGATGATAGACACTCCCATCCGGGTTAAGCAGCAAATCGGTTTCCGAAATTTTAGACATCTTACAAGTTACTCACTATGTTTTCAAAATTCAATTGCTCCCAACTGGTTTCTATGTTAGGAAGCCGCATCACCTCATCCATAATCTGCTTTTGTTTTTGCCCTACAGCCAAAGCGTGCGAGTAGCGGATGTCATCTCGAAAGGTGACCATGGTGTACAGCGGTATCCATTTTTCAGGAAAAAGCTGATTTAGTTTAGCTTCAATTTTTTTTCGTAACAAAAATTTCGGGTCGCCCACCAAGTCGCGCATTTCAATAAAATTATCGAGCGCCAAATCGGCTATGGCATCGGCATCGGGTTTTCGTTTATGTTGAAATTCGGTAAAAACTTCTGTCCAGTTATTTTTGGTTGTAATCAGTTCGTTTAGAATCCGACAGTCTTCAAAGCCCGCGTTCATTCCCTGGCCATAAAATGGTACAATGCCGTGAGCCGCATCGCCAATCAACAAGGTTTTGTTTTTTGCCCAGGGGAAACATTTAACCGTTACAAGGGATGAAGCCGAGTTGGTAATAAAACTTTCTATCGGACTTTCCATTAATGCAAAGGCATCGGAGAAAGTTTCTTTCAAGAAATTCTCGACTTCGGTTTTTGTTGATAATGAATCAAATGACGGGTTGCCTTCAAAGGGAAAAAACAAAGTGCACGTAAAGCTCCCATCGGGGTTGGGCAAAGCAATGAGCATAAAACTTTCGCGTGGCCAAATGTGCAGCGAATTTTTTTCCAACTTAAAATTCCCGGCAGTATCAGCCGGTATGTGCAATTCCTTGTAGCCGTGTGCAATGTAGTTCTGGGCATAATCAAACCGATCGGTAATCTGCATAGCCCCCCGCACGGCTGAGAATGCACCATCTGCTCCAACGATTGCATCGAAAGCAAGCTGCTGGAGGTTAGCTGCAGAAGGTTGGATACTGAGCGTTGTTTTATCAAAGTCGGCAGAAACAATTCGATGTTCGAAAAAAAACTCTACGCCCAACGACTCGGCTTTATTCATCAACACCATGTTTAGGTTGCTGCGAGAGACCGAGTTGATGTATTGCCCTTCTTTTCCATAAGGCTGAAAGGTGAGTTGCCCCTGGCGGTTGTGCATGGTTCGGCCATGCATAGGTATCGCTACTTTTTTCAATTCTTCGGCAAGCTCAACTTCTTCCAGCGCACGTATGCCTCGGTTGCTCAGCGCGAGATTAATTGAACGCCCCCGATCGAGAAGATTTTTGCGCATATCGGGCCTGCGTTCGAAAACAGAAATTTGAAACCCTCGTTTGGCGAGGTAGATGGAAAGCAGCGAACCTACAAGCCCGGCTCCCGCTATGGCAACGTGTTGTTTATTCATGTTTCGAGTCTATAGCCTGAGGCGTACGCAGTCGGTTTTACTTCAAAGCGTTTCTAAAAATCTCAGTAAATAAAAATACTTCTTCAAACGTGTTATACAATGGAACAGGTGCAACCCGGATTACATCGGGCTCGCGCCAGTCGGCAATCACTCCGGCTTTTGTAAGTTTATCAAATACTTTTTTTCCATTTTTCTTCATCAACAACGAGAGCTGACAGCCTCTTTCGTTTGGATTGGAGGGGGTGATGATCGAGAAGTGGTTTTCGTAGCCCTCAATCGATTTCAATAAAAATTCAAAATAGCCCGTGAGCAAAACACTTTTTTTCCGCAGCTCAGTAATTCCAACCTCGTCAAAAATGTTGAGCGAAGCCAACTGAGCAGCACCCGAAAGAATGGGGAAATTGGAAAGCTGCCAGCCGTCAACTCCGGGCATGGGTTTAAATCCTTTTTTCATCTGAAACCGTTCTTTTTCATCATGGCCCCACCAACCTGCAAAGTGGGGAAGTTCAAAATTCCGAGCATGATTGTCGTGAACGAATGCGCCCGCCAATCCGCCCGGCCCTGAGTTCAAATATTTATAGCCGCACCAAACGGCAAAATCAACTTCGTCTTTGTGCAAATGAAGAGGTACGTTGCCAATGGCATGAGCCAAATCAAACCCAACTAAGGCACCTGCCCGATGCGTGGCTTGTGCTATTTTTTTGATATCGAAAAATTGACCGGTGTAATATTGTACCGCTCCGAAAACGACAAGGGCAATTTCGTTTTTATGCTCTTCGATTGATTTTAAAATATCCTCGGTTCGCAAACAGAATTCTCCGTTTCGAGGAGATAATTCAATAATCGTTTCAGAAGGATTTAGCCCATGAAATTTTATCTGAGATTCGAACGCATATTGATCCGAGCCAAAGGCGCCCGCTTCAATTAATATTTTAAATCTCGTTTTGGTGGGACGATAAAACGAAACCAACATCAGATGCAAATTCACCGTGAGCTGATTCATGGCCACCACCTCGCTTGGCTTTGCGCCAACCAACTTTGCCAACGCTTTTTTACTAAACTTGTGGTAATACAGCCACGGACGCCTGGCGTGAATGTGCCCCTCTACACCCAACTTTGCCCAATCTTCTAATTCTTCGGCTATAAAATTTTTTGTTGTTTTGGGTTGAAGCCCCAGCGAGTTACCCGTAAAATAAATGGCAGTCTTATTATTAATTTTCGGAAGAAGAAATTTTGACCGATAAGGTCGCAGTGGATCTTGTTGGTCTAATTTTTTTGCAGAAAATATAGCTGAATCGAATTTCATGTGCGATTTATTTCCAATACCGATCCCAATATTCTTTAGGTGAGAGTATTTGAGTTTTTTCAAATTGTGGAAACGGAAAATGTTTTAGATTGCCTGTAACCAAAAAATCGGCTTTACAAGTCGAAGCCAGATCTAGAAATTTATTATCCGAAGGATCGTGTAGGATTTTATGCGATGTCCTAGGTACTATTGAAATAGAAAGTTCTTCGATAGACTCAAGCAGGCCTTTAACTTCTTCAGAAAAATACGTGTGTACTTGAAATTTCTTTCTTGATAAAACCCCACTATATTCTCTCAATATATCTTGAGAAGTAAAAAAAATAACTTTGCCATTGAGGATTACGTCAAAGACTATTTTGTGTGGATAACTCTTTCCTAAAAGAGATGAAACTAACACGTTTGTATCAATGATAAGCTTTTGCACTTCTGCGGTAAGCTTTTATTTCAGCTTCAATTTCATTGGATGTCATTTTAGATAAACCAGTTTGGCGAGCAGCACGGACAACCTGCTTCATCCTGTCTCTTGCTATGGAAAGTTTAACCAGTTGTTCAAGGTCTGAAAAGTCTATTTCTTTATTTTTTATCTTGAGCCGTCTCCTGTCCGTACTCGATATTTTTACTTTTAAGGTATCCATAAACAAAGATATTTAAAAAATCGAAAGTTGTTTTTGTAGAAAACCTTCGTGCTCAAGCAACCATATCTTCCGGTCGAGGCCACCTCCGTAGCCCACCAAATCACCACTCTTCCCAATTACCCGGTGGCATGGCACAACAATGGCAATTGGATTTTGCCCATTGGCGAGGCCCACAGCCCGAATGGATTTAACATCACCGATTCGTACGGCCAGTTCTTGGTACGAAACGGTTTTACCAAAAGGGATGTTGAGCAACTCATTCCAAACTTTTTGTTGAAAATCGGAGCCGCGCAGGTCTATCTCGAAAGAAAAAAATTTTCTCCTGCCTGTAAAATATTCGTCAAGTTCCGAAACACCTTGTTCTATAACGGGAGTTCTCACTTCTTCCTGTTTTGAATTCCGGAGAAATCCCAGAAAAATTATTTTCTCATTTTCAGATTCGATGTGCAGTTCTCCTACCGGAGACGAGTAGTAGGCAAGGCCGTGCATGGGTCACACAAACCGTGCGTCTGCCTCCATCTCTGCACCGCATTTTTTGCAAGTGCGCAACTCTTTAGAGCCGTAGAATTCGCGGAAGCGCGGAAGAAAATCTTTTTCGATGTTGTCTAAATGAAAGCGGTACTCGTGCAGTTGGTTGTTGCAATTTTCGCAAAACCAGATTAAACCATCCTGATACGTATTGGCCGAGCGTTTGCATTCAATCACCAACCCAACGGAATGGGCGGGGCGCTCGGGGCGATGCGGTGTGTTGGCGGGCAGCAAAAACATTTCTCCTTCTTTAATTGGGATGTCAACCGCTTTTCCATCTTCCTGAATGCGCACATTGATATTGCCTTGCAACTGATAAAATAATTCTTCGGTTTGGTTGAAGTGATAATCTTTTCGCGCGTTAGGTCCGCCCACAATCATCACAATGTAATCGCCTGCATCGGCATACAAATTTTTGTTTCCCACTGGGGGTTTCAACAGATCGCGGTTGTCGTTGATCCATTGATTGAGGTTAAAGGGTCTGCGAATCGACATAGAAATAAAATTTGATATTTTAAAGTTAAGGAATCTCAAGTGATAATCTCAAGTGTTTGTTCCTTGGTTAAATACTTTCATAAATCACGGCAGCACCTTGGCCTACACCAATACACATGGTAGCCAATCCGTATTTTACGTTTCGTTTTTTCATTTCATGTAGTAACGTTGCACTGATGCGTACGCCACTGCAACCCAGCGGATGACCGATAGCGATCGAACCTCCATTTACATTTACGATCGATGGATCCAATTGAAGATTGCGCATACAGGCCAAGGCCTGCGAGGCAAACGCTTCGTTCAGTTCGATCAGACCAAGATCAGAAATTTTTAACCCTGCACGTTGCAGTGCTTTTTGTGTGGCCGGCACCGGGCCGATGCCCATGTGTGCCGGGTCAACACCCGCAATGGCGGTGGCAACAACTCGTGCCAACGGTTTTAAGTTATTTTTTTTGGCGAAGGTTTCACTCACCACCAGACTTGCCGCAGCCCCGTCATTAATACCCGATGAATTTCCAGCCGTAACGCTTCCTCCTTCTTTGAAAGCAGGTTTTAAAGCGGCCAGTTTTTCCAGCGAGGTTTCGCGCGGGTATTCGTCTTTTCCGAAAACAAAACTTTCTTTCCCTTTCGTTACGGTTACTTCAACCAGTTCTTCGTTGAATTTATTTTCAGATTGAGCTTTGAAATATTTGTGCTGCGAAGCCAACGCAAACGTATCCTGATCTTCGCGGCTCACCTTCCAGTTGGTGGCAACGTTTTCGGCAGTTTCGCCCATGCTGAATGGGTGATACAGTTTCGCCAGCTTGACATTGGTAAACCGCCATCCAATGGTGGTATCGAAAATTTCGGCTTTGCGCGAAAAACTTTCTTCACTTTTGCTCATTACAAAAGGTGCGCGCGTCATGCTCTCCACGCCACCGGCAATGTACGCTTCGCCATCGCCATGATGGATGGCGCGCGAGGCATCTACGATAGCCTGCAAGCCCGAAGCACACAGGCGGTTTACGGTAACGCCTCCAACCGAAGTGGGCAACCCGGCCAGCAACGCGGCCATGCGTGCCACATTTCTATTGTCTTCGCCCGCTTGGTTGGCAGCACCGAAAATTACATCTTCAATTTGATGGGCATCAACCGAAGGATTGCGCTCCAATAATTTTTTAATTACCAAAGCGGCCATATCGTCCGGGCGAACGGAGGCAAGCGAGCCGCCATATTTTCCGATAGGTGTGCGGAGGATGTCAACAAGGTAAGCGGTTTGCATGATTGAGCTTGTTAAATGGATTGGTTATTTTTGCCGAACGAGTGCAAGTTAAACCAACCCCTGTATGTGGCAAAGAGTTCAAACGATATTTCTGGCAGTGGCAATTGCCTGCTTAGTGGCCATGATTTTTTTTCCGGTGTGGGAAGCGAAAGCAGAAGCCACACGCCTTACTTTATACCCTTTATATTATAGGGTTCAGCTCGGAGAATCGATTTCTGAAATTTATTTTCCGTACAGCCTGATTGCCATGCTTGGTCTGGCGGCCGCTACGGTAGCCATGATCTCGATTCAAAAATTTGAAAACCGCATGCTTCAGTTAAAATTAGGAGCTCTTAATTCATTGTTGATGGCGAGTTGCGGATTTGCCGCTGCTTATTTCTCTATTAAGCTCGCCCGATCAAATCAGTCTCCGGGCGACTTTGGTTTAGCACTTTATCTTCCCTTTGCTGCCATGATCTGCAATGCCATTGCCAACCGACTTATCAAGCGCGATGAAAATTTGGTTAAAGATTCCGACCGATTAAGGTAAATCTTATTCGTGCCAGCCATCATACAGAAATTTATATAAACTATTAATCGGTTACCAAAACCGGATTTCTTAAATTCAGGTTACTGATTTTGTTTACACCAAACCTAAATTATATGAAACCAATCAAATTTCTTATTGTTGCTGCCTGCTTTGGCTTATTGGCGTCTTGCAGTAAAAGTAGTTCGCCAGCACCGTTAAGCCCATCCGATGCCCAAGCCTCGCTTACTTCGAGTAACTCTACCTTGTCATCGGAATTGACTTCGGTTACACAAACTACGGGCTACACTTCGTTGAATACGTTTTCTGCACTTACCAGCGGAACGGGGATAAGCCCTTTTAGCCGTATTGCATACGCTAATCACAATGAAGTTGCCAATCAACTAAAAATAGCTCTTGCCAACGTTCATGTAATGATGGTTCATGCTACGGCTACGGCACGTATCAATGGAGACGAGCCATTTAACTACAACGATAAAAAAGGAATTTACACGTATAATTTTAATACTAAAAAATTTGACTACTCTTCCCAGTCGGATATTGTTGAAATTAAATACCCTTCCGATAGTACTAAAAAAACAAACAACGCAGATTTTCAATTGACGGCTTATAGCGAGGTAAAACTCAGCGATGGTACGTACGGTGCTACCAATGTGCAAGCCACACTTTCCGTTGATGGAACCAAACAAGCAGAAGTGAAATTCACTGCCAATTACGATGATAAAGACGACCCGAATTTGGTTAGCCTTAATTTATACCTGAACCCTTACACGTGGACCATTGACTTCGACAACACGAAACCAACTTCCACTTCAGAGTCAGTAAGTCTTTCAAAAAATGAAAAATTACTTATAGGTACAGGAATATCGGCCACGTATGCATCGGCCAGCGATAAGGAAGGAGGAAGCCCTTCTTCGGCAAGCGGTTACATTCAACTGGTTGATGTGCGCTTTACCATTTCCTTAAATATGTCTGCGCCCAACGCCAACCCCAACGATCCAAATACGTTTGTGTTCATCACCATCACCGTTAACGGCAGTGCAGCAGGCAAAGTAATATTCGACCAAACCGATCCTCAAAACCCTGTTCCTTATGTGCAATTCAATGACGGAACAAAAACTAAACTGGAAACACTATTTCAGAGCTTTGGCGATGAGTTGAGCAAAATGTTCAGTTAATATTTTTTTTTGAATTGAATATAAAGGAGGCTTTTAACACGGCCTCCTTTTTTATTTTGCAAAACCTGAAAATCCATTTGATATTTGCCGAAACAATCCCGCATGAAATACAAACGCATTCTTTTAAAGCTCAGTGGTGAAGCACTGATGGGCACCAAAAACAGCAACATCGACCCGTCCGTGCTCGAACAATATTGCGAAGAGATAAAATTGGTTAAAGAACAAGGTGTTGAGTTGGCCATAGTTATTGGAGGAGGAAATATTTTTAGGGGTGGCCAGGCCGAAACACTTGGCATAGATCGGGTGCAAGGAGATTATATGGGCATGTTGGCTACGGTAATAAATGCCATGGCATTGCAAAGTGCTCTTGAACGACACGGGCTTTATACCCGGTTGATGGCCGGCATTAAGATGGAGCAAGTCTGCGAACCGTTTATCAGGCGCAGGGCGATCCGCCACTTGGAAAAAGGACGGATCGTAATTTTTGGCGCAGGCATAGGTAACCCTTATTTTACTACCGACTCTACCGCCAGCTTGCGCGCCATTGAAGTGCAGGCCGATGTGGTGCTGAAAGGCACCCGCGTGGATGGGGTCTATACAAAAGATCCGCTAAAATTTCCGGATGCCGTTCGCTATTCAAAACTTACCTTTCAAGAAGCGTATGAAAAAAATTTGAACATCATGGATATGACGGCCTTTACGCTGTGTATGGAAAACAAATTGCCGATCATTGTTTTCGATATGAATAAAAAAGGAAATCTTTTGCTCATTGCCAAAGGCGAGGAGGCCGGAACCCTGATTAGTTAAAAAATGTCTTGCTACTTTTGTTTCACTACTTAAGTCTATTTATGGAAGAAATTGAATTATACCTTGACGATGCCAAAGACCAGATGAACAAGGCCATTGCCCACGTTGGAAATGAGCTTACCAAAATCCGTGCAGGCAAAGCCAACCCCTCGATGCTGGACGGAATTCAAGTTTCCTACTACGGAGCCATGAGCCCCCTCAACCAGGTGTCGTCCATCACCGCCCCCGATGCCCGCAGTATTTTTATCAAACCCTGGGAAAAAACCCTTATCCAGGAAATTGAAAAAGCAATTATGGCGGCCAACATCGGGCTTACCCCTCAAAACGATGGCCAGCAAGTAATCATAAACATACCCATGCTTACCGAAGAAAGACGTAAGCAATTGGTGAAGCAAGTACATGGCGAATGCGAACACGGCAAGGTGAGTGTACGCAGCATCCGCAAAGAGACGAACGAATCGTTGAAAAAAATTAAAGGTGCTTCGGAAGACGATATCAAAAACGCAGAAGAGAGCGTGCAAAAACTCACCGATGATTTTATTGTTAAAATCGATGGATTGATGAAAAAGAAAGAGGCCGAGATTATGACGGTGTAAATATGGAAACCCGTGCAGAAATATTGAAGCGCATCAACTGGGATTACAATTATTCCACCGAAGAGATCGATTCTTTTATTAAAGGAAAAAATTTCTTAGAAAAAAAACCTTTCCTAATTAAGATATTAATGTTCGTTAGCTGGTACAATATTTTAAAAACTTTTTCTACACACGAAATCAAAGAAATTTTATCAGAAGAAGTGGTAGATAATTTGCACATCGATTCCTTGCGCAAGAAATATACTTATGCAAGACACCTATTATTCGGATAAACTCTATCCGCTCCAAGATGAAATACTCCGAATTGTAGAGTCGGTTAATTCAATATTCTATATGACCGGTGGGACGGTTTTAAGTCGGGCCTATCTTCACCACCGTTATTCCGATGATCTTGATTTTTTTGTTAACCAAAAGAGTGATTTTCTAAAGGAAGTTTGGCCGAATTTTGGTAGAGCTGGAAAAAAAATTTAAAATTAAAATTCCAGTTCGTGAAGAGGCTTATGTGCTTGCCTTTGTTGATGAAAAAGAGATTTCGCTCAAAATATATTTCGTAAATGATATTGGCCTTCACGAGGGTGAAATCGTCAATCATCCTTTTTTTAACCGAATTGATTCATGGCAAAATATCTTATCGAATAAAATAACAGCACTCACACGGAGCGAAGGAAAGGATATTGCAGACATTCTTGAACTTTCAAAAAAGTACCCTTTCAATTGGATGGATGTAATCAGTCAAGCTTACAATAAAGATACATGGGTAGAAGAGGTGCGTGTATCTCAATATATTCATGATTTCCCAATGGAGAAATTAGAAAAGGTGAAATGGATTCGCCAACCTGATTTAACTCAAATGGCAGCTACCCTTAAAATAATTGCCAAAGATATTCTTCTCGGGGCTGAAAATTCTCTTTGCAAAAAATAATGCACCCCGTTCTTTTTAAAATAGGTTCACTCACCATTTATACATACGGATTTTTTATTGCGCTCGGGGCTGTGTTGGGTGCACTGGTTATGTGGCGTCAAGGTTACAAACGCTACGGCATGACGTTCGATCAAGCCAACCAGCTTTTTCTACTACTGATGTTGGCAGGAGTTGTAGGTGGAAAATTTTTTCTAATCTTTGAAAACCCTTCGCTATACTGGGCGCATCCCTCCTATTTAATTTCGAAAAACGGATTTGTATTTTACGGCTCCTTGCTGGCTTGTATACCGACTATGCTGTGGTATTTTAAAAAAAATAATTTGCCCGTGCTTGGCATGCTCGATGTAATGGCGATGGTCACCTGCATTGTTCACGGGTTCGGGCGAATCGGCTGTTTCAATGCCGGCTGCTGTTACGGCAAACCAACCGAAAGCATTTTAGGTGTAACCTTTACCGACTCCGCTTGCCAGGCGCCTTTGAATGTGTCGTTGCACCCCACACAGCTTTACGAAGCTTTTTTCGTTTTTTTAATTTTGATTTTTTTGTACCTCAAGGACAAAACCAAAAATTTTGATGGGCAAGTTTTCCTGATGTATTTGATGCTCTACGCCACCGGCAGAAGCATACTTGAAGTTTTCAGGGGAGACGAGGAGCGGGGGTTTGTGGTGAAAGATTGGATTTCGAATTCGCAATCCATTTCAATTATACTGATTATAGTTGCTCTGTATTTTTATGTAATGTTGAACCGAAAGCGTACCTTCCATAAAAAAATATAGATATGGAAAACGCAACCTTTGGCCAGCGTGTAGCTCAAACCACAAAAAAAATAGTGAAACGCATTATTATTTTTGCCGTGATCATTGGCATAGCTGTATTTGCGTTTCTGTATTGGGGCGTTTACGAACGCGGAGTGATGGCCGGTAAAATTTTACGTATCACGGAGAAGGGTATCCTCTTCAAAACCTACGAAGGCAAACTTAATCTCGAAACTTTTGGTGCGTTGAAAGGCGCAAGTCCAATTGCCGAGTCGTTTGATTTTTCGGTAGAGAGCGATCAGGTTGCGCTGATCAAAGAACTGGAACAAATTGCACTAAGTGGCGAACGCGTGAATTTGAAATTTGTAAAACGCTACACCACATTTCCCTGGCGTGGTGAAACAAAATACTTTGTTGTGGAAATTGAACGGGCGGCTAAATAAACGCTATTTTTAATACCCGTGAGGGCAACCATTTTTGTGATTAAGCCCTTTAATTTCCGATAATAAAATTATCGCATTTAGTTCAGTCAAATTGTCTTGATTGTCAGGTGATTAGGCAATCAAACGAGACAAATTTTCTTATTTTTTGTTCTTTTCATAAATGGATAGTGATTTGATGGCATGTTACCAAAACTGGAAATATGAACTTCGAAAAATTCACTATAAAATCTCAAGAAGCCCTGCAAAAAGCGGCTGCCATTGCTTCGGGCAACCAACAGCAAGCTATTGAACCGGGGCATTTGCTACAGGCAATTTTGGAAACCGATGAAAACGTATCGAACTACATCATCAAAAAACTTAACATCAACGATGCGATTCTCAAAACCAAGCTCCATGAAATTGTAACCGGCTACCCGCGCGTATCGGGCCAGCAGGCGTACCTGTCTCACACGGCAAACTCGGTTTTGCAAAATGCGGAGAAAGAGTTGCGCGAATTCAAAGATGAATTTGTTTCGGTAGAACATTTGCTTTTGGCGTTACTGTCAACCAAAGATAAAATCTCCTCTTTGATGAAAGCCGTAGGTTTCGAGCGTGCCCAGCTGATCAAAGCCATAAAAGAGTTGCGTGGCGGATCGAACGTGACAGACCAAAATGCGGAGGCCAAATACAAATCGCTGGAGCGGTATTCGAAAAATTTAAACGACTTAGCAAAGAAAGGAAAAATAGACCCGGTTATTGGCCGCGATGAAGAAATCAGACGCGTGCTTCAAATTCTTTCGCGCAGAACAAAAAACAACCCCATTCTTTTGGGCGAACCGGGCGTGGGTAAAACGGCTATTGTAGAAGGCATGGCACAACGTATTGTTAGTGGCGATGTGCCCGAAAACCTGAAAACAAAAACGCTTGTTTCCCTCGACATGGGCTTGCTCGTGGCGGGCGCAAAATACAAAGGCGAATTTGAAGAGCGCTTGAAAGCCGTGATCAAAGAAGTGACGGATTCCAACGGTGAAATTATATTATTCATTGATGAGATACACACGCTGATTGGTGCCGGTGGGGGCGAAGGCGCCATGGATGCCGCCAATTTATTGAAGCCCGCTCTGGCACGCGGAGAGTTGCACGCCATCGGGGCAACCACGTTGAAAGAATATCAAAAGCATATTGAAAAAGACAAAGCGTTGGAACGCAGGTTTCAGACTGTGCTGGTGGATGAGCCCAACGTGGAAGATTCGATTTCTATTTTGCGGGGCATCAAAGACAAATACGAATTGCACCACGGAGTAAGAATTAAAGACGATGCCGTAATATCGGCTGTAGAACTTTCAAGCCGATACATCAGCGATCGTTTCTTGCCGGATAAAGCAATCGACTTGATGGACGAAGCGGCAGCCAAACTTCGCCTGGAAATGGATTCGCTTCCCGAAGAATTGGATGAGCTCAATCGAAAAATTATGCAGCTCGAAATCGAGCGCGAAGCCATCCGCAGGGAAAAAGACAAAGACAAAGAAGGGGTGTTGAGCAAAGATATTGCAGAGCTTTCGGGCGAACGCAATTCGCTTAAAGCAAAATGGGACAGCGAGAAATCGGTGGTGCACGATATTCAAAAGGAAAAAGAAACTATCGACAAACTGAAATTTGAAGCGGAGCAAGCCGAAAAATCGGGCGACTATGGTAAGGTTGCGGAGATTCGTTACGGAAAAATAGCCGAAGCCGAAAAAAATTTAATGTCGCTTCAAACTAAAATAAAAGAAATGCAAGGCGATCATTCGTTGTTGAAAGAAGAAGTGGACAGCGAAGACATTGCCGAAGTTGTAGCCAAGTGGACGGGCATACCGGTTTCTAAAATGCTGCAAAGCGAGCGCGAAAAATTATTGAACCTGGAAGAAGAGCTGAGCAAGCGTGTAGCCGGGCAAGAAGAGGCCATCAAAGCGTTGAGCGATGCCGTGCGCAGAAGTCGCGCAGGCCTGCAAGACCCGAAGCGGCCCATTGGTTCGTTTATTTTTATGGGCACCACGGGCGTGGGCAAAACAGAGTTGAGCAAAGCGCTAGCGGAATATTTGTTCAACGATGAGAACGCCATGGTGCGCATAGATATGAGCGAATACCAGGAGAGCCACAGCGTAAGTCGGCTGATTGGTGCGCCACCCGGTTATGTGGGCTACGATGAAGGCGGGCAACTGACCGAAGCGGTGCGCAGAAAACCTTATTCGGTTATTCTGCTCGATGAAATTGAGAAAGCACACCCAGATGTGTTCAATATTTTGTTGCAGGTGTTAGACGATGGACGCCTCACCGACAACAAAGGCCGTGTGGCAAACTTTAAAAATACCATTATCATCATGACCACCAATATTGGTTCGGTAATGATTCAGGAAAATTTCGAAAAAATAACGGATGAAAATTATTTTGACGTGATCGAGCATACGAAAGACGAAGTGGTGGCGTTATTAAAGAAATCGGTGCGCCCTGAATTTATTAACCGCATTGACGAGATTATCATGTTCAGGCCGTTGACGAAAAGCGACATTCGCAAAATTGTACAGATACAATTTGAGTTGGTGAAAAAACGGTTGGCCGAAAGTGGAATTACCCTTGAAATTGCCGATGCCGCATTAGAGCGGTTGGCTAAACTGGGTTTTGATCCTCAATTTGGCGCCCGCCCCCTAAAAAGGGTGATGCAACGAGAAATATTAAACGAATTGTCGAAACAAATTTTAGCCGGGAAAGTGAACAAGGACTCGACAATTTTCGTTGATATGAAAAATGACGTTGAATTTGAGTTTATTAATGGTGAACAGGTTACCATTACAGGTTAAGTAAGATTGTTGGTTTGTGGGGTTTGGTAATATCCTGCCGTCCGTGCAGGATAGGTTTTTGGGGTTAGGGCGTGCAGAGGTGCACGCCCTTCTTTTTTGTTTTTTGCAAAATTCTTCCTTAAGTGCAGGCTCCGACCGCTTCAAGAACGAAAATATTTCTTTTAGAATTTAACTCCGTATTGAATTGTAAATCATAATAAGTATTGTGCAACAATGAATATTGTCTGGTACAGTATAATTAATCTTATTTAGCTTTTTTGATCTTTTTAAACTTCTGACTCTTCCATATGCACTAAATCCCTTCTTCAATATGAAACAACTTGCCCAGCTTGTTTTTTCCTTTGGCGTCCATCATCATCACGAGGTAATCGCCTGCTTCTATTTTTACGGAGCCTTCGGGGTTTTTTAGGAGCTTCCGTTGACCGTTGCTGTTTTTTACTAGGCCGATTA
This sequence comes from Bacteroidota bacterium, assembly GCA_018267285.1. Lineage (GTDB taxonomy): Bacteria > Bacteroidota > Bacteroidia > Cytophagales > Cyclobacteriaceae > ELB16-189. The sequence continues at coordinate 45,425 of JAFDYU010000008.1, forward strand.
ATATTACGTTGTATTCTTTTTTCAATTCAAAAAAAGCTTTGTCGTAGGGTGTGCCTGCGTAGGGGTTATCCGGGCGCACCAAAAATTGTTTCATATCGTACTCATCGTCTTCGTGGGCGTAGGCAATGAGCTCTTCGCTGAAGAAGGCCACATCGGGTTCGTAGATGTAGCTCGCCAACAGTTTGGAAGAGATTTCGTTTTTGGAGATGGTGTAGGTAACACCTGCGTGGATGAATGTGCTTTTTAAATTCCCGTTGTCGAGGGTAACCACGTAATTGAGATCGGCAAAATGTTTTTTGATGTTGATGATGTACACCAGTTTTTCGGTGTCGTCATTCAGGTTTACAAACACAATAGATGCCTGCCGAATGTTGGCTTTCTCTAATTGCTCAAAATTGTTGTAGTCGGAAAAAAGTGTGTAGACTTCATCCATGGGATAATACTCGCGGATGATGTCGATGTGGCCGCGGTCTTTGGTGATGATGGCCACCTGGCGGCCTGCGCCAATTAAATGGCTGATCACGGATTGACCGAAATCATTCCACCCGATGATCACCACGTGGTTTTTAAAGTTAGTACCATTGAGGCCCAACTCTTTTTGTTCGCGTATTGTGCTCATAAAATTTGCAATCTGTCCGATAATAAAACCATATACACCCAAGCTGGAAAGTAAGAAAATAAAACCGATCATGCGGCCCCAATACGTTACGGGCAGTGCATCGCCATAGCCTACTGTGGTGAGTGTCTCCACCAGGTACCACATGGCGTCTTGCCAGTCATTGAGTTTGCTCTGGGGTACGCCCGCTTCAATTTTTAACAACAGCGCAAGCAACCCACCGTAAATGCAGGTGAAAACAAAAATGCTGGCGAAAATTTTGCGGTAGTTGGGGCCCTTCATGTGTGAAAACGGGACTTAAGTAAATTAAAATGCAACAGAAAAAAAAATCGGTGAAAAACTCACGGTGTATCGCAGGCGTTAAGGGCTTTGCTTACCTCCGAAATCGAGATTATTTCTTGTTGGACGCCCCAAGCGTTGCCAACGTAAGTGGCTATTTCGGCAATTTCAAGTTCGGTGAGCGATGGAATACCGGGCATGGGTTTATTGAAATTTTTTCCGTTCACCGTAATCTCTCCGCTCACCCCATACTTCATGATGCAAAATGATTTTTCGAGATTATTAGTAAAATAGTCGCTGTGCGCAAGCGGAGGGTAAACGAGCCCCAAACCTTCGCCATTTTTTTGGTGGCAGTTACTGCAATTTTTTTCGTAAAGTACCTGGCCGTTGGAATAGTATTGTTGAAACTTAGCGTCTTTAGTGGAACATGAACACATACACCGTACGCCAACTGAAACCCAGAACAAAAAAAATACTGACCGTTGGCTGTTAAGCAGTTTCCTCATTCCTTTCTTAATTTTTTAATGTCATCGATCAGCAGATTTACATCCTCTTCTTTGGTGCCGTCATATTTCCCGCGGATGCGGCCTCGTTTGTCGATCAACAAAAACGCACCACTGTGAATGTAGCCATCGGGCTCGGCTTTATCTTCCATGGCAGTGGCGTAATAACTGGTTTGTGCGATTTTAAAAATGGAATCTCTCACGCCCGTTACAAAGTGCCAACGTTCGCTTTTTATTTTGTCGGGGTAGCCAAGTCGTTCGGCATAGTCGTGAAGCAATGCCACGGTATCGTATTCCGGATCGATGGAGTGCGATAATATCAACACATCGTCCATGCCTTCGGTGGCTTTGTAAACTCGCAACATCTGCGTTTTCATTATGGGGCAAATGGTGCGGCACGATGTGAAGAAAAAATCGGCCACGTAAATTTTATCTTTAAAGGTTGCGTTGCTCACCATAGCGCTGTCCTGATCGACAAATTGAAATGGGGCAATGGTGTGAAAGATGGTGTCTTTGCCAATGAAATTTCGCACACCAAGTATGGGAAGTTTCTCTTTCTTTGGGCTGCAAGCTGTAAACAACAACGAGCAAATTGTGGCTGTAAATAAAAGCTTACTCCAAAATAATTTCATCGCCTTCAAAAACTTCTTCATATTTCAGTGCTATTAAATTCTGACCAAATAAAACTTTATTTTCTTTTTTTCTAAACGTGGAGAGCGTGGCCAGGGGTTCTATTCCTTTTTCGCCCGTAAGTTGATCTACCGTAGTGAGCACACAGCGGGCGCAGGGCTTAACCACGGCAAATTTATTTTTACCAATCGAAAATTGTTTCCACGAATCTTCATCAAAAGCGTTCCCTCCCGAAAAAACAAAGTTGGGGCGGAAGCGGTTCATCGGCACGGGTGTTTCCAATCTTGTGTTCAATTCCGCTAAAGATTGCTCGCCAATTATTAAGCACGGAAATGCGTCCGCAAGACTAACCTGTTCCTGATTAATTTGAAAATTTAAATCAACCGGCCTCCTCTTTTCTTCGGGGAAGGAAACCAGCTTGCAATTAATTTCTAATCGCGCAGAAATCCATCGACTCAACTCGTCACTCACCTCATTTACTTCCACTTCATCATTCCAGATGGTTGCATGTATTGATTTAGTATTTTCGGACTGAGCTGGTAAGCTCACCGATTCATTTTTGAAATGAATTGAAAATTGAGAACCAACCATCGACAGTTTGAAGATCGCCATCTTCGGAAAAACGCGCTGTGTCATAAACTGATTGTGCTCGTCAATCAGCATCCAACGCCTGTCGAACTCCAGCCCCTTTTGGAAAAGTTTAGCTGACTTTACGCGAATGCCGCCAAAAGATTTAACGGGGTAGATCCAAATTTCGGTGAGTGTTAAATTGGCCACAACCTGTTTTTGAAAATATTTTTCCGCAACTTAGTCAATAAATTACGAACCATGTCAGACGCCTCCGCCCTTTGGTATTTTGAAAGCTCAAACCTCTACGATATCCTTTGTCCGCACAAAGTTAAAGCGATGGCCGAACGGCACACGTTTAATTATTTTAAGAAAGACCAGTTTATCTATTTTCCCGATGAACCCGCTCAATACATTTATATGATTGCGGATGGGCGTGTGCGTATCGGTCATTATTTGGATGACGGCAAGGAAGTGGTAAATGCCATTTTGGGCATGGGCGAAATTTTTGGCGAACTCGCCCTGGCTGGCGAAGAAAAACGAAAAGGATTCGCCCAGGCGATGGACGATAAAACCACCATTTGCCCGCTGAGCATTGATGAACTGAAACAACTGATGTGGGAAAATAAAGAGCTGAGCTTTAAAATGCTGAAACTGGTTGGCCTTAGGTTGATGAAATTAGAAAGAAAACTTGAGCTGCTGGTTTTTAAAGACGCACGCACCCGCATTGTTGAATTTATTAAAGACTCTGCTACTTGGAAAGGAAAAAAAGTAGGCTTTGAAACGTTGGTGCCCACTCAGCTAACACACAAAGATATTGCAGCCTTAACCGGCACAAGCCGCCAAACCGTAACTACCGTACTTAACGAACTGAAAGAAAAGAACCTAATCAATTTTGATCGTAAGAAAATTTTGGTGCGCGATCTCGCCAATTTAAAATAAAAAAACCTGATTTTTGGAAGTGTGTCAATGCACACCTTTATATTGGCCTCCGAAAAATAGCACCATGAAAAAAATACTTCTTTTCAATCTTTGTCTGTTGTTCGTTGCAAGCAGTTGGGCGCAAGAGCTCTCTATTATTCCACAACCGGTTTTGGTTCAATCCCAGCCGGGCTCGTTTATATTGAAGAATAATTTTACGGTGGGGGTTTCATCGAACGATGAAGTAACAGCGCGAGTGGTTAATTATATTACAAAAAAATTATCTGTATCAACCGGGTTTGCATTTTCAACCGGAAAAATTGAAAAGAATTCAATCTTCCGATTTCATCTTTCAAGATTAAAAAATTCAGAACTAGGCACAGAGGGCTACCAACTTAACGTGTACCCCGATTCGGTTTCTATCACGGCCAACCAACCCGCAGGGTTATTTTACGCAGTGCAGACGTTTCTTCAGTTGCTTCCCAAAGAGATTGAAAGCAAAGACCCGGTGAAAAATTTTTCGTGGTCGGCACCCTGTGTTCGCATAACCGATTACCCCCGGTTTGCTTGGCGTGGTTTGATGCTCGATGTGTCGCGTCATTTTTTTACCAAAGATCAAGTGAAACAATTTATCGATGAGATGGTACGCTACAAATACAACAGGTTTCATTGGCATTTAACCGATGACGAAGGCTGGCGCATCGAAATCAAGAGTTTGCCTAAACTCACACAGGTGGGTGCTTGGCGAGTTCCGCGCGTTGGCCGTTGGGCCGAGTTTTCTCCGCCCACTCCCGATGAACCCCGAAATTACGGTGGCTTCTACACGCAGGAAGAAATTAAAGAGGTGGTTCAGTATGCGAAAGACAATTTTGTGGAAGTGTTGCCCGAAATAGACATGCCCGGCCACAGCCTTGCCTTCATCGCTTCGTATCCTGAGATATGCGGTACGCCCGGAACGTACCAAGTCAACTCAGGAGAACGGCTGATCGATTGGACCTTGCCCGGCCATCCGGCTGTAGTCAATAACACCATCGACCCCTCTAACGAAAAGGCCTACGAGCTGATCGACAAAGTGATGGGTGAAGTAGCCAATCTTTTTCCGTTCGAATACATACACATGGGCGGTGACGAATGCTCTAAAAACTTTTGGGAGAAAAACGAATCCATTGCCAAGCTCATGAAAAAAGAGAAGCTGCAAGATATGAACGAAGTGCAAAGCTATTTTGTAAAACGCATGGAAAAAATAATTGAATCGAAGAAGAAAAAAATGATTGGCTGGGACGAAATTTTAGAAGGAGGCTTGAAAGGAAACGCTGCCGTGATGAGCTGGCGCGGATCGAAGGGAGGGATTGAAGCCGCCAAACTTGGGCACCAGGTGGTGATGTCGCCCAACGATTTTGCCTATCTCGATTTGCGTCAGGGCGATGCACTGACGGAGCCGCCCATTTATTCGTCAGTACGGCTCAATCAATCGTATCGGTTTGAACCCGTGCCCGAAGGTGTGGATCCAAAATTGATTCTTGGCGGACAAGGCAATTTGTGGAGCGAGCGCCTAACAACTTGGCGCAGTGTGCAGTATATGGTTTACCCTCGGGCACTTTCTATTGCCGAAACATTGTGGTCGCCAAAGGAAAGCAAAAACTGGGATTCGTTTGTGCGCAAAACCGAAAACCATTTTAAGCGGCTTGATGTATCGGAAACAAAATATTCTACAGCCTTATACGATTGTGTTTTCGAACCCCAAAAAGACGATCACGGAAAATTGCAGATCGAACTCTCAACCGAAATTTCGGGCTTGGATATTTTCTATACATTCGATGAAACCAACCCCGATCAATTTTATCCAAAGTATGTTGCCCCGCTCTCTGTACCCAAAGATGCCGTTACATTAAAAGTGGTAACCTATCGCAACAGAAAACAGATAGGCAAGCAAATTAATATGCCTATTGATGAGTTAAAGAAAAGAGCGGGTATAAAATAGCTCGGCAGAATAAGTCTTTTGTTTCCTAAACGTTGCACTTAAACCAAAAGCTGTACGCATACGCTTTACTTATTTGTCAGTCGGTATCTCAAGTGCGTGGTTAGGTTGGAGGGTATTACTTCCGCTATTCGAATATCGTATTTATTGTTGTCGATGTTGTCGAACAGCCGGATGCCACTTCCTAAAAAAACTGGGGTGATGTGAATGAAAAATTCGTCTACGAGCCCCGCGTTGAGAAATTGCTGTATGGTATTTGCACCACCCTGTATTCTTATGTCTTTTCCGTTGGCCGATTGTTTTGCTTTTTCTAATGCGCTTTGTATTCCATCATTTACGAAATAAAAAGTTGTTGTTCCTTTTTGAATCCAGGGCTCTCGCTTCTCATGTGTTAATACATAAACATCTGCTTTGTATAGATCGTTTGGCCAACTTACTTCGCCCTCCTCAAACATACGTTTTCCCATAATGAATGAACCGGTGCGTTCAATGGTTTCTCGAATATATTTTCCATCGGGTCCATCTTCTTTCCCACCTTCTAATCCTAAATATTTCCAGAAAGCTTTTTGATTGAACATCCACGAATGAATTTGCCCCGAAACGCCACCCATAGGGTTTTTAGGACTTCTGTTATCTCCTGCAAAATAACCGTCAAGAGATATTCCGCTGTCGAAAATAATTTTACTCATATTTTTTTGTTAATGATTGAAGTTGATTAAGGTTTATGCGAATGTCTTGCTTCTCGGTTTCTGTCTTGGCCAGTGCATAAGCTTTTTCCAAATTGAGCTTGGATTTTTCGTTGTCTATCCCTTTGTACAGTTCTCCCAGTAGAAGAAAATAAAAGTGGTTGTTTTCAAGCCTTAGTTTTTCCGCCTGAGTAATCGCTTCTTCTCTGCCGTTAGCTTTGTATAGGGCATACGTTCTGTTAAGTGCCACACTGGGGGAATAATTGAGGATGAGCAACTGGTTATACAGTTGCAAAATACTTTCCCATTTTTGGGGTATGTCGTCTTTGCTACAATGGTGAAATGCAATCTGTGCTTCCAGATGATAGGATGTTAATTCATCGCCTTGTGCTGAGAGATTCAGGTAGTGAATACCCCGGTTGATTAAATCTATGTTCCACAAAGTTTCGTTTTGTTTTTCGTAAAGAATAAAATCATTTTCTGTTGTCTGTCGAGCTTCAAACCGTGATGAATGAAAGCACATTAAGGCAATGAGTGCATTTACTTTTGGGAGATTTGTTGGGTTGTATTCGGCAAGCATCATGGCCATCCGCAGCGCTTCAGTGCACAAATCTTTTCTCAAAACCTGGTTTTGAGTTTTGGAGTAATATCCTTCGCTGAAGAGCAGGTAGAGGATGTGTAGTACATTGTCAACCCGAACAGCAATTTCATTTGCCGCTGGCATTTCCATTACTATTTTCTCTTCCCTTAATTTTTCTTTTGCACGGAACAATCTTTTGTTGATAGTTTCCTTGTTTGACAAAAATGCTTCAGCAATTTCATCAATACCAAATCCGCAAAGAATCCGCAATGCCAAGCCAATTTGCGCTTCGTTTGCAATGGCAGGATTGCAAACGGCAAATAGCATTTGCAACTGGCTGTCTTTAATATCTTGCTCTGAAAAGTTTATGTCGGGTTGCTGCAAAGCAATTTCTCCCTTCGATTTTATGTTCGGAATTATTTTTTTGGTGAAAATTTTATTTCTTCTAAAATTGTAAAGGGTCTTTTGCTTAGCCACTGCGTACAGCCATGCCACAGGGTTGGGCGGAATGCCCTTCTGCTCCCAGGTTTCGGTGGCCTGTAAAAAAGTTTCGCTAACTATATCTTCGGCAATTTCAATATGTTCTAACCCAAAAAGGTTGCTGATGACGGCAACCATCCTGGAAAATTCCTGGCGGTATAAATCCTTTAACGATATATTTTGTTCATCCATGTTGAAAGAAAACCCCACCCATGCCGGTGAGTGAGGTTTTGTAATTGAAAAAATAGTTTATCCAAAGATAGGACGAATTTCAACGCTCCCGCCTTGCCCCAAGGCCGGGCACCCATGAGCTAATGTAGTAGCTTCTTCCAAGCTGTCGGCTTTCACGATGATGAAGCTTCCGAGCATTTCCCTTATCTCAACGAAAGGCCCATCTGTAATGATGCCCCCGGCTTTCAGCACTTTACCCGCAGTGGCAAGGCGTATTCCGTTGCCAGATAATTTTCCTTGAGCGGCAATGCTGCCCGACCAGTCCTGCCATTTTTTTGTAAGCGCCTGCATTTCTTCCTTTGAGGCTTTGCTATAGTCAAAACTTGGTTGACGAAATAGTAATGCAAATTCCATTTGATTTTTTTGTTTTATGTTCAACAATTAACCCCATTGACCAATTTGATAACTGCCCACTATAGGTCGGAAGGCATGATTGATTTTTGTCCAAGTGTTCACACTAGTAATAGCCAAAGTTAAGTCTATAACTTCTTGTTCTGAGAAGTGCTTACTTGTTTCATCAAAAATTTCATCGGGTACATGGTTGGCGGTAACGGCTTCGGTGTAAGCAAGTGCAGCCCGTTCTTTGTTGGTGTAAAAAGGGGTTTCACGCCAGCCACTAAGAACAAAAATACGTTGTTCGGTTTCGCCATGTGCCCTGAGGTCTTTGGAGTGCATGTCCATGCAATACGCGCAATTGTTAATCTGTGCTACACGGTAACTGAGTAAATCCTGAAGATGCTTGTCTACCGATGATTTCATCAGATAACCACCAATTCCGTAAAGCGCTTTGAGGGCATTTCCTCCTTTTGTCACGATGTCAATTCTTTGTTCCATTTCAGTCTTGTTTAATTTTTATGATTTGAATTACACAGCGATAATGACCGGGAAGGTTAAAATTGGACACCATGTGAAAAAAATATTTAAAACTTTATTTTTTTAAAGCGGTAAGCCTTGGCCCTATCTGCTGCGACCTGTAACAAAAGGGTTATCTAATAAAAGAATACCACAGTGGCCGTTAGCCCAATGTCTTTTCAATCTCCTCTAATGCTTGCATAATATTTTTGTCGTTTCTACTCCAATAGTCAGTAATTTTCCCGCCATTCAAATGAAAAATCTCAAGCCCTTGAATTGTAATTTCTTTTCCAGTTGCTTTATGTCCTAAAATATTTTTTGAATGAAGAGCATGAAGATTTCTCCTAACCGCAACCGAATTGTTCTCGGCAATCATTTCAGTAATTTCAATTTCGAAATTCGAAAAGCCTTCATGCATTATCTGTGCAAATTTTATTAGTCCGGTTATGTCGTTAGGAAAGTTGTCGGGTGCGGTATGATTTTTAAAACTGTCTCCCACTATCTGTTTTGTTACATCAATATTTCCTTGTTGAATAAATTCATTAAGGAATCTAAGAACTATTTTTTTATTTTCAGTTGTTGTCATAATTGGTTTTTGAAATATCCAAAGAAAGTTTTCTCCTTCTACAGTAGAAACCGTTCAATCGCTCGTTGTTTTCAATTTGTTTCGGCTAATTGTTTTAACATTTTCAAAATGGGGTTATCTTCACCTTGAACTTCTTCTTGAACTGAATTTGGCCTGTTGTCTTCTTGTACAATTTCAAGGTTGGTTTGTCCGTTTTGTTCTGTCAAAGTATAAACCATTTCAAAATAATTTTCTGGTTTATCTTCAAGATCAGGCCTTGGAGCAAATAATGAATAACGAAGTTTCGTATTTGGCGTAAATTCTAAAACAGTTCCCCATTGTTCAAATATTTTGCCTTCCCACTCGGTTACGAATTTTATTTTGCTGCCGATACCCCAACTTGTCTGCAAGTTGCTTCCATATTGCCATTGTTTTACTAATTCAGGTTTCGTTAGTGTGTCCCAAACCTTTTGCAGTGACGCATTTATTGTTACTCTAGAAATATTTGTTGCCATTATTTTTTGTTATTTTAATAAACTGATGTTACGCAAACCACATAGTTTGGTTGCCAGGTTGACCTGATTTAGGTACACTAATTCGCCTTCGAGTGTACTTAAAATCTGATCAGGACGCAAACGTTTGTAGAGGGGCTGGCGTTCAGTCCGCTTTCGTTAGTAATCGCATGGTTTTCTATTTCCCTCCGTAATCACTTTTTCGATCTCGCCAAATAGAATGAGGATGATTCGTACCCGGAAAATCACGACTGGGTTGAGCGGAATATTCGATCCAAAGACTCGGACCGTCTAAGCGAATGTAATCGCTGGCTTGATTCATCGTTCCACTTCCCGAATACGCAATGAAAGTATCTTCTATCTCATCGATGTATTTTTTCATGAATTGATTTGCCGTTTCCGTGTTGAGGTCGTTTACATACAGTCCTATTGCCAAAATTATTTTTTCAATTTCATCTTTATTCAAATTACCGATACGGATTCCTTGCTTTGTTGTGGGAAATGAATCGTCTTCACCCGGACCTAAAAGAATGTCATCGGGGGAAGAAATTTTTGCTGCTTTCTTTTCTTCGCTGTTGAGCAAATTGATTATATCCGCGAAGGCTTCGCGCTCTTGCGCGAGCGGTTGATAAACATGACCGTTGTTATGGACAGGGGCAATGGGTTCAACACCTCGGAACGAAGGAGTTGCTCCGATCAACTTTCCTTTATCATATGTATTGGCGAATGCAAAGTGATGGCCGCCAAACATCAATTCCCAAAGTTGTGTTGTGCTCGGCTTACCGAGAAAGACCACCACATAGTAATTTGAACCAAATGTATTTGTCTTATTAGTTTGTTGGCCGAAATAAGTATCTACTGCCAGATTCCCTTCCATCTCATCAAAACCTTCGTTGGGCTTACCCTCCGCTAATACCGAAGCCATAAGTGCTTTGAAAGCGGAAAGTTGGGTTGCCGTAAGCGAACCTAAGTTCAACCCCACCCGGCTTGGCCGCGCAAATGCCTGAGGAAAATTTGACCAACGTTTTGCATCTCCTTTAGAATACGCTAACTGCACCAAAGCCAGTTGTTCTTTGTTAAGAGTAGCTTTAAAAGCCTCTGCAAAACAAACAACCTTTGAAAGCCCCGATTCCCCCGAACAATCTTTTGAAACAGGAGCATTAGACTGGCAGGCAACATGAATGGGCTCGGCAAACATTGTTGCTATAAAGAAGATTAAAATTTTTTTCATGCTGTTGATTTGTAGATTAGACAATTTTCATTTACTAACGTTGCAAAATATCTGAATCAATTTTGAAGAGATTCTGAATTTAATAGCTGGGGGCTCTCTTTATTGAAACCGGGCTCTCTATTGGTCCTTGTGATTGTACAGGCTAAATAAATGTGACATATCTTCGTGAGCGGCTAAACCAAGTAAATTTCCAAACATATATTTTAGATCAAACTCTTGGTCGTAGCCTTTGTTTTGAAATACTTCAAATTCAGGCACAACATGACAAGTATTTAAATACGAAGCTTCTCCTTCAATGCGCATCAAAATGCTACTGTCCTGTTCATTTTCATATATGAAAACATTCATATTGGCCCCCTGTTCCAACAATTTTTTTGTCTCCATAAAATCAAAACATTCTGCGCGGTTATGTAATCGTAAGTCAATTTCCCAAAATCCTTTATTTAAGAAATTAGACATTGACTCCCACGACACTTCATCATATATTTTTGGATCATCGCAATGGAAATATTCATAATATTGATTGTATTCCATATTGCGTAGCAAGTTTTGATGACCATATTCTGTACGCCAAAAATCCAACATACGCCTTGTTCTTTCTCTATTCTTTTTGACGAGTAGTATTGTTTCTTCTATCCACCCATCACCTTTCCATAGGTTTGATTGAAAAAAGTCAAGTTTATCAAATCAAAGGATACCGTATCATCTATCAAAAAATTATTTTTCTTCGCATACGTTTCGGGATGCCGATTTTTAAATTCGATTACCTTTTCTAAGTCGTTGAAAAAAACGGCAAGAAACAATTCCTCCAACTTTTTGTTTTCGGTTTCCGTTGTTATGTTTCCCAACTGACTTGCCATAGTTTAGAGCTTGTTAAAAATGGCCATCTGTCATGACAAGCGCGATCTTTTTAATACCTACACCGAGCACCGTAAAAAACCAGATACTGTTATCGATGATTCAAATTTATCATATTGTGGTATTCGTTGATAACACCGACCACGGGCAAATTAAAGGTAAACGCCACCTACTTTTCCTTCTCATACCATCGACTCATCGTAGATTTAATACTGTCAAGCAGAAAGTCTAATCTTATATTCTTTGCAATAACCTTACCATTGGGTTCTATAAGGATGGTAGTAGGGTACGATGCAATACTATAATCTTTTACGATGGGGGAATCCTCGCTTACCAAAGCCTGTTTCCATGGTAATGGTTCTTTCGATAGGTACTTCTCAAGCGCTTCGAAGTCATCAACCGCAACTCCAACAAAATCTATTTTAGTTTTGTCAAGTTGGTTATATACTGATTTAAGCTGAGGAAATTCATGCCGGCAAGGCGCACACCAACTTCCCCAAAAATTAAGTAAAAGAAATTTCCCGGCATACTGGCTCAAGCTAATCTCTTTTGTTGATTTAAATTCTTGAAGTCTAAACTTAGGTGCATTTAACTGAACTTGCCCAGAGAAAACCAAAGAATCGTTCGGAATAGTCTTCAGGAGAAGCAGTTCCTTATCAAGGTTTACGCCTACAATTTGAAATCTATTTGAGTTAATCGAAAAGAATTGATTCATTTTGTAAGGGCCTATTCCACGGTCTCCTTCAAAACAAATAGCTACCTGATCAAAATCCAGCGATCCAAAATTAGCAGAACTGACATCTATCCTTTTATTTTCAATGGTTGCTTCTCCATGAACCGGTATGTTTACCATGATGCTGCCTTTATGCTGAAGTACTAATACAGGGGCGATTAAGTTGATTGTTTTACTGTTTCGATACGCTTGATATGTTACTTGTTGTTTATTTTTAGTATCGAGAAGGGAATCCAGTTTTTGAAGATTCAGCTCTGCCGGTGCCACTTCTTCCTCATCGGAAAAATCCAAATTATTATTGGCATCCAACTTATATCGTATTTCTCCATCGGGGGTTTTGCCATAAATTATATTTACAAAACAATGTATGGGATCGGATGAATAGGCGTGGCCGGAATGCGAATAACCGGGGTCAAAAAATTCCTTTACTGTTTCCTCAGAAACAAGACCCTGTCGAAAATTTTGATAGGCGAATTGCCGAAAATCAAAAAAAATTTGGCGCTTAGTAATTTGGTTCCACGAATCTGGAATACCTGTAATGGGGCTTTCGGTCCTTGCCCAATCAGGGGCTATACTGTGCCATCCTAATACCCGAAAGCCAATGTTGGGTTTTTTAAAAGATCCATACCCATCTTGAAACCTGATTGGTAATTGAACAAGCCTTGATTTATTTTCTATACGTCCTGAAAAATTGAGGACAGAAAACGAAAGAAGTAACAAAAGGAATACTGGTGTTTTCATTTTTAATGAACTCAAATCATTTTCTAATTAGCTTCTATATAAGACTGCATAGCCTCCAATTCTTTTTTAATATTTAGAGCAGTCAATGAAATCACCTTTGAAACAATCTCACCCTCAACATAATAAATCTTAGATTCCACTGCCAGTGGTAGGTGTTATCACCGCACCACGCATTCACTTAATTGCGTATTGTCCCTCTGTTGCTGATTGAAGTTAATAAAAAATTACAGAAAGCTCCCTCTGGATTGTTATTAAAACAGAGAATATCCAAATACTAATGTCATTGTTTTACAGTCAGATCCCCAAAACGAATAGCCTCCTAATATATTCCTGCTTACACCGTATCTCATTTCAATACTATAAGTGTCATTAAATTTGTAACCAACACCCATGGCTATATAGGGTTTCGATTTAATTTCTAATGAAGAAAGGACTGAATTATCTCGTCTTGAAAATTCAACCGTTGAATTACGAGCAAAATCTATAACGTAAGAAAGGTTTGCAAAAAGTTTTGATTTATCATTTAAATAAAAATAGTGTCGTACGCCTAATGGCAACACAATTGATTTGTAATCAACTTTTGAAACAAGAATTCCGCCAGAAACATAGCTTGCATTTTTTGATTGTTCTGATTTATAGTATTGGTAAGTTGGTTCTAAAATTAGACTCCATTTATTTTTATTAAACGGTAAAATAAACTCAGCCTCAATCCCAAACCTGACTGCAACATTACTACCAAAATCAGTAGATTCTGAACCCGTTATTAAATCTTGTATTTTTAAACTGCTATAATTTAATCCTGGCCTTATAGTTAAATTAAATAAATCCTTCTTTTGTTTTGATTCATAGTTGATATAATTATAACCTGTACAAGTATAATATTTAGCAAACAATCGTTCTAAGTCTTTTTCAGCATATCTGAGATGCTTTATATCACTTATATCAATTTCTTTGCACTTCAACTTAACGAAAAGTTCCTGTTTAAAAGAATTGTTTTCTGCAATTTTATGGTCAGTTAAATATTTTTTATACACTAATGGATTTATTTCTGAATCGTTTAGTTTATAAAAAAATCGAGTCAAATTACTGTCAACATATTGAAATAATGATGCCTGTCCTTCAATGAGCACCTTTAAAAAAAGCAATTCTTCCTTAAAGCTGGGATTTCTTTCAGAACTCATTTTATCTATCTGGTCGCTGGACCTGTCTATATTGACCTTAACTCTGATATATTTTGAAACATTATTAATTCCAAATTCCTTTACCTTCTGAATATTGGCTACCAGCACTGGCTCATTTTCGGTGAGCTTATATTCGAATCCCAGAGGATTATTTTTCCAATCGACATTTTTTATTAGACATTCATTTTTTTTGTTTGATTCATCTATAAAATAGCCATTTTCAAATATAATTTGAGAATATGATTCAGGGCATGAAATGATAATCAATGCAGTTACAATTATTTGTTTTCTCATATGCTCAATATTTGTTGCCATTATTTTGTCGTTATTTTATAAAAGTTGTTCATGCTACTGTCGGCCACATTTAATGTAATCAGAAACGCATGAACCTGTCTTTGATCTTCCGCACTATTTGCAATGACTTTTTTTTCTTTCAATCTACACACAAAAATTCCGCAAACACATATTTCCTTATCAAGGTGTATTCACTTCATGAAAACCGCCTGCCTCGTTGTCGGTCCAGCTCATCGGGTAGTTTTTATCGAGGTACGGCAAGGCATCTTCCGTTAGGTGCAGCGGGTGGAAGGTATCGATCATCACGGCCAGTTCGTGGGTTTCTCTGGCGCCAATACTTTTTTCTACGGTGCCCGGGTGTGGGCCGTGCGGCAAACCGCCCGGATGGAGCGTGAACGATCCGCGCTCGATGCCCCTGCGGCTCATGAAATTCCCTTCGGCATAATACAGCACCTCATCACTGTCGATGTTGCTGTGGTTGTACGGTGCCGGTATGGCTTGCGGGTGGTAATCGAACAACCGCGGCACAAACGAGCAGATCACAAAATTATGAGCTTGAAACGTTTGATGCACGGGCGGTGGCTGATGGATTCTTCCGGTTATGGGCTCGAAATCGTGAATAGAAAAAGCATACGGCCATAAAAAACCATCCCAGCCAATCAAGTCGAGTGGGGAATGATCGTAAACATAGTGGTGCAGGTAGCCTTGCTTTTTTATTTTGATGAGGTGCTCGCCTTTTTTTGTATCGGTAACCAGTTCGTGCGGAGCACGGATGTCGCGCTCGCAATACGGGGAGTGCTCAAGCAGCTGGCCGAGCTGGTTGCGGTAGCGTTTCACGGTTTCAACAGGCGAAGCCGACTCAATGATTAAAAGACGAAGCGTGCCGGGCTCAAAATCTAATTTATAGATTACGGTGCGCGGAATCACAACATAATCACCTTGCTTCACTTCTAATTTCCCAAACTGCGAAGTGAGCGTGCCGTTGCCATCGTGTACAAAAATCACTTCATCGCCTTCGGCATTTTTATAGAAATAATCCATCGTGCGTTTTTTTGGTGCACAGATGGAAAGCGAGCAATCGTTGTTGGTAAGCAACACTTTGCGGGCACTCAAATAGTCTTCTCCGGTTTCGGTTACCTTAGACGTGTTCAGGTGCGTTTGTAAAAGTTTGTACTCGCCTATGCGTTTGGTTGCAAACTTTTCGGGTGTTCTTACTTCCTTAATCTTCGTGGGAGGGTGAATGTGGTAGAGGTTGGAATAAATTCCGGAAAAGCCTTCAGAACTCACCAATTCTTCTTTGTATAAACTTCCATCGGGCTGACGGAATTGAGTGTGGCGCTTGGGTGGAATCTGGCCGAGTTTGTGATAGTACATACGTGTGAAAATTTTTTTGAAGCCTAAATTTACGAATTGTTTTTTTTAGGGCTGCACTCGATTGTGCGATTCACGCGGTTAACTGGTTT
This sequence comes from Bacteroidota bacterium, assembly GCA_018267285.1. GTDB lineage: Bacteria > Bacteroidota > Bacteroidia > Cytophagales > Cyclobacteriaceae > ELB16-189. Next base: position 61,326 of record JAFDYU010000008.1, read on the forward strand.
TTCTTCTTTCGCAAGAACTACTGTATCACGAATGTTACGCAAGCCTTTCGGACCGAAAGCGAAACTGTTGTTTTGAGTAACATTAATAATTCAATTAAAAAATATTCTATTCGCACCGCAGGGTATCTACGGCATTTACTCTTGCTGCTTTTATGGTTTGCGAGAAAATGGTGGAAAGGCCGAGCACAAAGAGTATTAACAGGCTGCCCGCAATTTCAGTAAAGCCCACCGTGATGTGATAATATTGGGTTTGTAAATACAGATTGTTGAAAAACACATACCCAATAGGTATGGCAATGAGGGCGGCAAGCAACATCAGCTTGACAAAATCTTTCGAGAGCACCACTGTAATGTTCAGTGTTGAGGCGCCCATCACTTTTCGTACCCCAATTTCTTTCATCCGGTTTTCAACCGTGAAAACCACCATGCCCAGCAAGCCGAGGCACGAGATGGTGATGGCCAGCATGCCCAGGAAACCAAAGAGCTTAACGATCACAAAATAAAAGGAATAGGATTCTTCAATCTCATCGTCAAAAAACTGGGCTGCAAATTTTGCCTCGGTATCTAATTTTTTCCACGAGGCTTCAATACCTCCAACCGTTTCAATCAGATCCGTTGAAGTTAGATTCAAGTTGGCGTACCTGAACTCTTGTGGATTGTAGCGGAAAAAGAAGCTTCTGATGGGCGAACGCAAATCGGTGTAATGAAAATCTTTCACCACACCAATCACGGTTAATTCGTTGCCATTGGGCAATGTAATCCGTTGCCCTATGGCGCTAGCAGGGGTGGGTAGTTTAAATGATTTTAAAAATTGTTCGTTAACGATTACCCATTCTTTGCTGAGCGAATCATCGGCAAACGTTTTTCCGGCCAACAGGGTTAAGTGCAGATTGTCGAGAAACGAGCCGTCAGCATAAAATTGCGCTACTTCTGTGGAGTCTGCAGTTGCATTTTTTACCCAGATCGTTTCGGAAGCCGATGACCCGATAATGCCCGAAGACATAGAAATGGATTTAACCGCAGCCAGTTTGGCGAACTCGTTTTTTGCATGCTGTGGGTTTACACCCTGCAACGCTACATCGAGAATATTTTTTTGATTAAACCCGAAATCAAAATTAACGGTATAACGATATTGACTGATAACCGTAACCACACCCATGATGAAGCCCAGCGACAAAGCAAATTGCAGCACGATCAATGTCTTTCGTAGGTTGAATTTAGCAATGCCTTTTCCGATGGGTTGAAGTTTTAATGCCTGAATGGGATTAAGTTTTGCAAAATAAGTGGCCGGCACAGCCCCGGCAATAAGCCCTACTACGAGTGCAAATAAAATAAACGCAGTGATGGACCGTGCATCTAAGTTGAGGCTGAGTGTGCTGCTTCCGCCCACAATCATCGAAAGAAATTCTTTGCGCACTAAGATGAAGATGTAGCACGAAAAGCCAAATGCAAGGAAGGTGATGAGTATCGTTTCAATGATAAATTGGCTAAAGATGTGCTGGCGTGTGCCGCCCAGCGTTTTTCGCAGCCCAATTTCCTTCATGCGCTTGAGCGCTCTGGAAATGGAAATGTTGGCGTAGTTAAAACATGCCGGGATAAGGATGAGCAACGTCAACACCAAGAAAATGGAAAGTGAGGCATAGCTCCAATCGGGCCCGATATCGTTATACAATTCCCTCCCCGGTGCTATTGCCGGCAACGCCTGAAGTTCGTACCCGATCTCGTAGTTTGCCTTTTGCGTGTAGCTATTTTTAGGGATGCGGTTTAGGAAATCTTGAATTTGATCGAGCGTACTTTTTGGAGACAAAAACAAATAGACGTACGAGTTGCGGTGCTCCCAAACGTCATCCACGGGTGCAGTGGGCTGGTTGCGATTTAAGTTTACGAAAGCCTCGTAAGGGGCAAGCACTTCAAACTGCATGTGCGAGTTTTTAGGAATGTTTTGCAGCACTCCGGTGATTTCAACCAATCCTAAGTTGGTGAGTTCGATCACTTTGCCCAACGGATCTTCTTGATTGAATAATTTGGTGGCAGCCGATTCGGTGATTACCACACCGTTTGGTTTGTTGAGTGCCGTGTGTGGGTTGCCTTTGGTCAACGGGAAAGAGAAAACATTTAGAAAAACAGGATCAACAAAATATCCGTTAAGCGGTATTTCATTGTTGTCTTTTTTGGCATTCACCGACAGGGTTGAATTTACCCTAACCACAGCCTCCACACCTGAAATATCGTGCGAAAGTTTATCGGCAAGTGCTGCCGGAGCAGAAGCAAACTCGCGGTTGCGCTGTTTGTCGTCTGTTTTAGAAATTACCCTATAAATACGATCCTTGTTCGTGTGAAAATTGTCGTAGGTCCACAGGAAAGACATCATAGCTATAAACAGCAACCCGATAGACATGCCTACCGCTAAACCCATTACATTGATGGCGGTAAAAAACTTGTGCTTTATTAAACTGCGGGTGGCAATAACAAAATAATTTTTGAACATGGTCAGTTGAAATAAGTTTGATGAATAGTGAGGATAGGCTGCATTTTTTTTTCGTTTCTTCAAGGCATAAGAAAAAATAAGCGACAGCGTATTTTTCCAGTAATCGGCTTTGGCTCGTGCGGCAGACATGTGCGTAAGGTTGCGGTAAAAATTTTCGTGTGCATCGCCCTGCAGGTCTTCGATAGGCGCGTGCTGTGCGCACCACTCCAGTAATTTATCGGCAAGCTTGGGCGGATGTGGCTTCATTTTGCGAGGGAAAGTGTTGCTTTCGAAAGTTTCCAAAGATCTTCCCGCAACTCTTTGATGTGATGGAGCGCTACTTTGCCCTGGTGGGTTACTTCAAAAAAACGTTTGCGCCTGCCGCCACGTTCTTGGGTTGGCTCGCCCAACCGTGATTTCAAATAATTTTTTTCTTCGAGCCGTGTAATCGTGGCGTGAAGGGCACCCAGACTGATTGATCGGTCGGTTCGTGCTTCAATTTGTTCTTTAATGGAGTTGCCGTAAGCGCTTTCGCTAAGGCTGGCCACCGTCAAGAGCACCAATTCTTCAAATTCACCAATATATCCCTTCATGTATATTAATTAGTTGCTTACACGTAGAGCAATCACGATATGTTTCTATTTTTAAGGAAATATTTCGAAATAAGTACTAAATGTTAGCCGTAAACCTACTAAAGCAACTAAAGGCGCAAACGCCACCTCTGGCTTAAGGCATGTAATATTATTCTTAAAGCTCAATTTTTCTGAATGGTACAATCCTTTATATTGCCGTATTGTATTCATACCTCAATGAGCAAAACCCCAATCGGTGAAATGAAGCTGAGTCGCAATACAGAGCCTGCAGACATTGTTCGTCAAAAAATTCATGAGGATATTTCTGAAAACGAGCAACGCTACCGAGACCTGGTAGAACATGTGCCGTTGTGCATCGGTGTGATTTGCGAAGGGCGCGTGGTTTTTATCAACCAATCGGGAGCCAGAATGATGGCCGCAGAAAAACCCGAAGACATTATCGGCAAAACGGTAATCGATTTTATTCATCCCGATTTCAGACAATTAGTTGCCACACGCCTCACCAAAGTGCTGATGGGCGAACAGGCATTGCCCATGGAAGAAAAATTTGTGCGCCTCGATGGCAAAACCATTCATGTAGAAGTATCGGCCTATCCCTTCAGATATCAGGGAAAGGCTGCCTCGCAAGTCATTGTTCGCGACATAACCGTAGAGAAAGAAAGCCGTATGGCGGCTCGAAAATCGGAAACGCTTTTCTCGCAGTTGTTTCATGTTTCGCCCATGGCCATTGTGATGCTCGACACCGAAGGCAATGTAGCTCAGGTTAATCCGGGCTTCGAAAAAATGTTCGGCTATTCGTTTGCAGAATTAGTAGGCAAGGGGCTCAATCAAACCATCGTACCCGATGCGCTCATGTCTGAAGGGAATGATCTGAACACACTCATTTCAACACAACAAGTGGTGCGTATTGAAACAAAACGCAAACGAAAGGATGGCGCGTTGCTTTCGGTGATCGTCTATGGGTTGCCGGTGCACTACGAAGACAAAACCATTGGTATATTCGGTGTGTACGTGGACATTACCGAGCAAAAGAAAATTGAAGAAGAATTGAAGGTACGCAACATTGAGCTCGATAATTTTGTGTATAAAGTTTCGCACGATCTACGGGCACCGCTTTCTTCTGTATTGGGGTTAGTAAACCTTGCCCAAATGCCCAACAACCACGACAACCCCATTGAATACCTTAGTGTGATTGGCCAAAAGGTGGGGCAGCTCGATCATTTCATCACCGATGTGTTGAGCCACTCTAAAAATTTAAAACTTGATATTAAAATAGAACCGATCAACTTTAAAAACCTGATCGAACAAACTTTTACCGACCTGAGTTATTTGAAAGGCGCAGAACAGATCAAGCGAAATGTTTCTATCGATGGAGTTCCGTTCTTCAACGACAAGTGGCGGATCGGTGAAATTTTCCGCAACCTGATTTCCAACGCCATCAAATACCGCAATTTTCACAGGGTTGATCCCGAAATCAATCTGCGTATCAATATCGATGAAGATAAAGCGGTGATTGCGTTCAGCGATAACGGCATTGGCATCGACCCGGCAAGCCTCGGTAAAATTTTTAATATGTTTTATCGAGCAAGCGAACAGTCGGATGGGTCCGGTCTGGGGTTGTACATTGTGAAGAACGCTATCGAAAAACTGGGCGGGCAAGTGCAAGTTCGCAGCAAAATTGGTGAAGGTACTTCGTTTATTATTACATTGCCCAACCACGCAGAAGAGTAAATCATTTTTTAGATTCGCGTCATGAAAATTACCGAAGTTATCACCGATAACGATCGCAAATCATTTTTAGAGTTTCCGATGAGCATCTATAAAGATGCACCCCATTGGATTCGCCCGCTGGATAAAGATGTGGAATCCGTTTTTGATTCGAAAAAAAACAAAGCGTTCCGCACCGGTGAATGCGTACGGTGGATTTTAAGAGACGAAGTAAATAAAATCATTGGCCGCATAGCTGCCTTTTACGACACCAAAAATTCAAGAAAGGGAAACGACCAGCCAACCGGAGGCATTGGCTTTTTCGAATGTATCAACGACCGCTCGGCAGCTTTCGCCTTGTTCGATCAGTGCAAGGCCTGGCTTCAAGCAAAGGGAATGGAGGCCATGGACGGCCCCATTAATTTTGGAAGCCGCGAGCGCTGGTGGGGTTTATTGATCGAGGGCTACGACCGCGATCCGAACTATCAATGCAATTACACCCATCCGTATTACAAAGATTTTTTCGAGGCGTACGGATTTCAGGTTTACTTCTATCAACTTACTTTCGGCAGGCAGATCGATGGGCCTCTGGATGAGCGCCTTAACGAAAAAGCAAAACTGGTTGCGCGCGACCCTGAATATAAGTTCGATTACCTGCGGAAAAAAGAGTGGGCCACCCTTGCCGACAAAATCCGATATGTGTACAACAAAGCCTGGGCAAACCGGGGCGAAATTCCGGAGTTGACCGAACAACAAGCGAAACTGATTGTGAAACAGATGAAACCAATTATGGACGAAAAGCTGATCTGGTTTGGCTACCACAAAGACGAGCCGATTGCTTTTTTTCTCTCGTTGCCCGAAGTGAATCAAATTTTTAAACACGTTAACGGCAAACTCAATGCACTTGGTAAAATAAAATTTTTGTGGCACTCATTCCTCAAAACAAACCGCAAAGCATTTGGGGTTTTGTTTGGTGTAGTGCCAGGCCATCAGGGAAAAGGAGTTGATGGCGCTATCATCGAGGCATTTCGGCAAGTGCACCAATACAAGGACAAACGATACGATGAATACGAAATGAACTGGATCGGAGACTTCAACACCAAAATGATCCGCGTGTGCGAACAGATCAATGCCTCGGTGGTGAAACGGCACGCTACCTACAGGAAACTGTTTGACGAATCAGTCCCGTTCAAACGCTTCCCCATCAAGTAACCAATGTGTGCAGAACGAACCGGTTTGACTTTTGCAGACAATAAACTATCTTCGACAAATCAGTTCCGTTTTACTGTCAGTTGAAAAATTTAACGTATCATGTCAACAGCTATTGAACATTTCCGCAACCTGGTGTCGCTCTCCGCAGCCGATGGAAAGATCGAAGAATCGGAGCGTGTGGCACTTTCTAAAATTGCCTACGAACGGGGCATTCCCATGGAACGGCTAAACGTGATGTTAAGCAAGGCCAACGAGTATCATCATGTTATTCCACAAAATATGATCGACCGCGAAAAACAACTGGAAGAGATGATTGAATTTGCCAAAGTAGATGGCTCTTTTTGTAAATCCGAATTAGACCTGATTAACCTGGTGGGCGAGCGGCTGGGGTTTTCTAAAATTGAAATCGATAAGTTCGTGCAAGCGTAACTTCTACATCATTGCACTTCAATCTTGTTGATAAAAAAAACCTTTCTCGTTTCTGAAGCAATCTCATTGCTCTTTAAAAATTGTATCCCCGAAACAAAAAAACGGTTGCCAAACCAATATTCTAATTTGCTTTCGCGGATCCCCTGCTTTGCCTGGTCTTGACTGTTGAATGTCTTTAGCTGGCTTTGTGCGCTGCCCTCAAGCACCTGGTTCCCTTTGATAATTTTAGAACGGATTTGGTTTTCGTAGAGATACAGCAACACAATATGGTCGGAGCGAGGAACAATTTTTACAAACTGTTTCAGATCATAACTTTTTATCCCCGAAATTTCAAAGCTATTGTCCCACGCAAGCTCACCTTTTTTGTCAAACCCTATAGCTACCGCATGAGTATATCGAAAGCCATCAAAAATTAAATTATTGTTTTGATATCCTGAATAATACCTTGAGTTACCTCCGAAACTCCACGGTGCAAAATTGTTGGAGCCCGATGGCGTAGTGTATTCGGGATAAAACGCTTCGCCCAGCAAAATGAATTGCCCGTCTATAGAAATAAGTTCATGTACCAACAGTCTGTAATTGAATTTTGTCTTCTTGCCCTTCACTCGCCTTCGCGCTATACGGTCTTTAATTCGTTTTTCGCGTTTGGCTTTCATGTAATGAAAAAAGTTTTGCAATTCTGCGAAACTGTAATAATGAATGCCGTATTCGCCATAGAGATTCACGTCCGCCACAAACACACCACGCGAATAGAGTGAACTGCGCCCGTACACTCCGGCTATCACCTGGTTGCCGCTGTCGGCTTTAGCTATGCGCCCGAAGATCAGGTTTTTTTTTTCGGCCGGTTCTATCAATAGAGTCTTCAGTAAATTTCCATCCGAATCAAACTGACGGATCCACAAACATTTTTTGCTGCTAACATTTTTTGCACTCACCACCACATCGATGGCACCATCGGAGCGTGTTTGAATTTGCGTTAACTCGCCAACCTCGTTAAGGAATCCCGGCAGGATGTGCGATTTTTTATCGCGTAACGAATAAAATAGCACAAGTGGCCTGAAGTTAAAATAACCTCCAATTAGTATGGCTTGCTTGGTTGCCACATAATGGGTTGGGTTAAAGGCGATAATCGTTTTAACCGTGTGCAACTGATACTTGCCATCTTTCGCATTGACTGCATACACCTTGAACTCTCTGTTCTTGGGCGAGGCATCCATAAAAAAGAACCAAATTTTTTTTTCTAACGATTTTACAGTGATTAATGCAGTAGTTTTAGGTGAAGGAAAAAAACCCCTCCATTTCTGTTGAAGTGCTGTGTCGAGCCGAATGAGTTCGGTTTGATTTTGAGTTTCACCAATAAAGTTGCGATAAAGTAAAAGCCCGGCCGTATCAAGAGATACAATGGAGTAGGCCTCGCCATTATTTTGAATCGGTTTTTCTATGCGCCCGGTCTGTAATATCTGACCATGCGCTACATGAATCAGCATGCTGAACAGAATGCCGATAATTTTAGTTGACCTTGATTTTATTAACGTAGAAAACATCTCGTGAATGTTTTTTTACCACATTGCGAAGCGTTTGGTAGCCATACACATAGAAATAATTTCCATACCATTTTCGAATTCCGCTGTTGTCTTGTGTTTCCGATTTGATCACTTCGTTCTCTTGGCTTAAGGTGGGCTCAAACCGATCTTCTTTAGTCGGTGTGCCGTCTGCATCGCTGTACTTCAACAGAATTTCCTTTTTGTCTTTGCACAACAATATGGTCTTTTCCTTGTCTGCGAAAAAATCAGATACTTGCTCTTTGTTGGGCAGTTTGATTTCCGGGAATTTTAAAGACAGATCGGACTCCAGTTTTCCATGAACATCAAAAAAAATGAGCGAAGCATTGATGGCGTGAACCTCTGTGGTTCGGTAATAACTGTTGTTGTTATTGTACGGATTGGCATAAGGCATATAATACCGAGAGGGCATGGTATAAAAACTGTAGGGGTAAAATCCGTAGGGGCTGTAATTGCCGGGGTAATAATTGTAAGACGAACCATAGCGGCTTGAATTATTGTCGATGTCGTACGTTTCACCGAGGAAACTAAAACCGGTTTGTGTTTCTTCAATTTTGATACCCGAAAAACCCGAACGAAATTCGGTGGGCCTGCCAACATCTTTCCGGTATTGCGCCTTCGCTTTGATGCGCTTTATTTTTTTTGGCTTTAGGTAATCCAAAAAGTGATTGAGTGAGGCAAAGTCGTAATAATTAATTGTTTGTTCGTTAAACGGATCAACGAGTAAAGAGAAAACCCCGGCCGGCTGTCGGCTGGTGCCGTAGGTCCATGTGCCGGTAATCAACAATTCCTCGCGCACCAGGGTACTGGTGATGGCCTCTATAATTGTTTTGCCTTCTTCAACTTTAACTTTATCCTCAAGGAGCATTACGCCCTCGGCATCGTATGTACGTACAATTAGCTTTTTGCTTTTGTTCGATCGCCCTTCCACCAACACGGCATTAAACGTATTGTTGGTATTGGTGCGCACATCCATCAGTTCGAGGTTGGGCTCTACAATGCCCGGAATGATTTTATTGTTTTCTGTTGCAAGGTCGTACATGAGCAGGGCCGGCTCGTTGGTAAGGTAGCCGCCAAAAATGGCTTTGTCTTTCATTACCGAAAAGTGCGTGAAGCGTATGTTTACACCGGGTTTGAACGTATGTTGTTTTACCGACCGAGTGGTTGGGTTGATCTCGGCCAGGTTTACTTCACGGCCATTGCTCTCGGGTTGTTGAAAAATCAAATAGATATTGCCGTCCCGGTATTCGTGCCCCAGGATATTCATTCGCAGTTCTACATATAAGGTGGCTTGCCAAACTTCGTGCAAGGCGGTGTCAAGAAAAACCACGTCCCATTTTCTTTCATCACCCTCAAATTTTTCGGTGTCGCGCACGAGGGCAAGGCCATTTTCGTTCATTGATACAACGATGAATTCATGGTCGCTGTTTTTTTGCTCGCGCTCGTAACGAGCAGGTTGGGTAATTTGCGCACTTAGATGGATTGAAGATAAAAACGCAACGATCAGACAAATTCCAACGAAAATGAATTTGCAACCGGCAATCTGTTTTCTGTAATCCGAAATGTTCATCCTTCGCTCAGTGCCATCACCAGGTCAAATTCTTCTTGGGTTACCGCCTGCACCGAAAGGCGGGCAGCTCGTACCAAATACATATTGGCTAATTTTTTGGTGGCTTTCACGGTAGACAGTGTCACCGGGTTTTTTAATTTTTTTTTGAAACCGATCTCCACCGCAGCCCACTCCTTGTCTTTTGGGTCAGGAAAAAATTCTTTCGTGATTTCGGCAATACCGATTACCGCTTTTTCGTCACCGCTGTGGTACACAAAAGCAAGGTCGCCTTTTTTCATGGCTTTCAGGTTGCTGCGTGCCTGAAAATTGCGTACCCCGTCCCACGTGGTTTTTTTGTCGCGCATCAGGTCGTTCCACGAGTAGGTGCCGGGTTCCGTTTTTACGAGCCAGTAGTTCATACGTTTTAATTTGGTTGTTCAAAAGAAAGGTAACACAAAAAAGTAAATTGTATTTTTGAAGAACCAAGTTTTTTTAAATGAAAATCTTAATTATCCGCTTTTCATCTATTGGAGATATTGTACTCACCACACCGGTGATACGGTGCCTCAAAACCCAAACGGACGCGGAGGTTCATTACGTTACAAAAAATCAATACGAAACCATTTTAAAAAATAACCCCTACATCGATAAGCTTTTTCTATTGAAAGAAAATCTCGATGTGCTTATTGCCGATTTAAAAAAAGAAAAATACGATGTAGTTATCGATCTCCACAACAACCTACGAACCCGTATTGTAAAGTGGAAGCTCGGAGTTAAATCGTACCGGTTCAATAAACTCAATATCGAAAAATGGCTGATGGTTAATTTTAAAATCAACAAGCTGCCCGATGTGCATATTGTGGATCGGTACATGGCCACCGTTCAATCGCTTGGCGTGAAACTCGATGCGCTTGGCTTGGATTATTTTATCCCCGAGAATGACGAAGTGCCTTGGGAATGGTTCCCCGAAACACACCACAAGGGTTTTGTGGCTTATGCCATAGGTGCGCAGCACGAAACAAAAAAGCTCCCGGTCGGGCGGATGATTGAGCTTTGCGAAAAAATCAACCGACCCATGGTTTTACTTGGAGGCAAAGAAGATTTCGAAAATGGGGAAGCCGTGCGCAACGCTTTTGAAAACCAGTCGAAGAACGAAATTATTTTTAATGCCTGCGGTAAATTTAACCTTAACCAGTCGGCAAGTATTTTGAAAAAATCGGATTTGGTTTTTTCGCACGACACTGGACTGATGCACATAGCAGCCGCACTGAAGAAAGAAGTGTACAGCATTTGGGGGAACACCATCCCGGCTTTCGGCATGTATCCGTTTCGCACCACCTATCATTCTCTTGAAAATACTAACTTGGATTGTCGACCTTGCTCAAAGATCGGTTACCACAAATGTCCGAAAGGTCATTTCAAGTGCATGAATGAATTGAATTTTGATTTTTGAAGTCCTCATCACAAAGATAGAGGGCATTTATAGGTTTACCTTTAATAGGCCCTTACCAACTTCCCATCCATGTAGTTCATGTACGATTGGTTGGCTACTTTCATGCCGCCCGGAGTTGGGAAGTTGCCCGTGAAATACCAATCGCCCGTATGATGGGGAATGGCCTTATGAAGATTTTCAATGGTTTGGAAAACCACTTCAAGTTCGGCATTCATGCCTTCGGGGCGCACGATGTCGGTAATCTTTTCGGAAATTTCTTCGGGCGTAAAGAGTTTGTAAAGCTTTTTTACAAAGTTTTCAGTTCCATCGTTCATCGCTCGGCATTGTTCGTACACTTCGCCCAGCAAATAATCTTTGCCTTGTTCTTTTACCAACTGGATCATGGCCCGGAAGGCCACGAACTCGTTCATCTTGCTCATGTCAATACCGTAGCAATCGGGGAAACGGATTTGTGGAGCTGAGGATACCACCACAATTTTTTTCGGGCTCAGGCGGTCGAGCATTTTCAAAATACTTTTCTCCAGCGTGGTGCCTCGCACGATCGAATCATCAATAACCACCAGCGTATCCTTGCCTTTGTTTACCACTTCATAGGTGGTGTCGTACACGTGCGCCACCATTTCATCGCGATGGTCGTCATCGGTAATGAAGGTGCGGAGCTTCACATCTTTGATTACGATTTTTTCTACCCGGGGCCGGAACGATAAAATTTCTTCGAGCGAATCGACCGAAGGCTTGCCGTCTATGATGATGTCTTTTTGTTTGTTTACGAGATAATCCTGAATGCCTTCGATCAACCCCAGGAAGGCCGTCTCGGCTGTGTTGGGGATATACGAAAAAACCGTATTCTTCAAATCAAAATTGATCGATCGCAGCACTTGCGGCACCAGCAGGCGGCCCAGTTGTTTCCTTTCTTTGTAAATTTCTGGATCGGTTCCGCGCGAAAAATAAATCCGCTCGAAGCTGCACGATGTTTTTTCCAACGGAGCAACGATCTGCTGTTGCGAAAATTCTCCACTCTTGTCGATAACCAACGCGTGCCCCGGTTGTATTTCTTCGATTTGTTCGTAATCGATATTAAAGGCGGTTTTAATCGCTTGCTTTTCGGAGGCAACCACTACAATTTCTTCGTTGGCATAAAAAAATGCAGGCCGGATACCCGAGGGGTCGCGCACCACAAACGCGGAGCCCGAGCCGGTGAGGCCGGCCATGGCGTAGCCTCCGTCAAAATCTTTGCACGCACGTTTAAGTACGCGCGCCAAATCCAGTTCGGTTTCTATAATCTCCGAAACTTCTTTGTTGGAAAACTGGTCTTTGTATTTTTCGAAAAGCTCTTGCACTTCCTGATCCAAAAAATGGCCGATCTTTTCCATCACCGTAATGGTATCGACTTTGTCTTTGGGGTGTTGCCCCAACTCAATTAAAATATTGAAAAGCTCGTCTACGTTGGTCATGTTGAAGTTGCCGGCCATCACCAGGTTGCGGCTGCGCCAGTTGTTTTGGCGCAGAAAAGGGTGCACACTTTCAATGTTGTTGATGCCGTGCGTGCCATAGCGTAAATGCCCAAGCCAGAGTTCGCCCGAAAACGCCACATTTTCTTTCAGCCATTGCTCATCGCGAAAATTTGCCTTGCCCGCTTTTTGTGCTTTCTTATATTTTTTAGAGATTTTCTTGAAGAGGTGCGTAACGGGCTGTGATTTTACAGAGCGGTAACGGCTAAAGAACCTGAACCCCGGCTTCTGATCGATTTTAATGTTGGCAATGCCGGCACCGTCTTGTCCCCGGTTGTGCTGCTTCTCCATGAGAATGTACATCTTGTTCATGGCATAAGCAGGGCCGTATTTGTCGATGTAGTACGAGAGGGGCTTTCGCAAGCGGATGAGGGCAATGCCGCATTCGTGAAGGATATTGTCGCTCATGTGTTCGTTATTCGTTGTTCGTTGGCAGTTATTCGTTGGTTGCTGCTATAAAAGATTTAACGGATAACTACGGATGACTTAGGTAACGCAAAGGTAAGCGGATTAATTCAACCATCAATGAATTAGATTGCTTCCCTAATTTTTGTCAGCCTTAGGCATTGTAGATTTTACTTATTTTCGCACGATATTTAGCCATGATACAAACGGACGTAATTATTATCGGTGCAGGCCCGTGCGGGTTGTTTACCGTGTTTGAAGCAGGTTTGTTGAAACTGCGTTGCCATCTGATTGATTCCCTCCCACTGCCGGGCGGGCAGTTGATCGAGATTTACCCCAAGAAACCGATTTACGATATCCCCGGTTTCCCTATTGTAAATGCGGGGGACTTGGTAGATAACCTGATGAAGCAAATTGAAGTCTTCAAGCCGGGCTTCACGCTGGGCGAAAGCGCCCTCACGCTCGAAGAAAATATTGATGGCCATTTTATTGTAACCACCAATAAAGGCACTCAACACATTGCGCCTGTGGTAATCATTGCCGGTGGGCTCGGTGTTTTTGAGCCCCGTAAGCCACCCATAGAGAACCTGGAAAAATACGAAGACAAAGGAGTGGAGTACATTATCCGCGATCCGGAGTTTTACAAAGGCAAGCGGGTGGTGATTTCGGGTGGAGGTGATTCGGCTCTGGATTGGACGATCTATCTGATCGAAAATAATATTGTGAGTGATCTTTCGTTGGTGCATCGAAGAACTTCTTTCCGCGGCCATCTGGATTCTGTGCAGAAGGTGATGGACATGGCCAACGCTAAAAAAATTAACCTGATTACGGAGGCCGAAGTAGTTGGCATTTCGGGCAACGGCAAAGTGGAGTCGGTAACCATTAAACATACAACCTTGGGCGACCAGGTGAAAGAAGCCGATCATTTTGTTCCCTTGTTTGGACTGACCCCAAGCCTGGGGCCGATTGCCGACTGGGGACTGGAGATTGAAAAAAATGCAGTTAAAGTAAATACGTTTGATTACTCAACCAATCGCAAAGGAATTTATGCGGTGGGTGACATTAATACGTATCCCGGAAAACTGAAATTGATTTTGTGTGGCTTTCACGAAGGAACACTCGCGGTTCAATCTGCTTTCGCAAAAATTCATCCCAACAAAAAAAATGTATTGAAATACACCACCGTAAACGGTGTGAGCGGATTTTAATTTCTGTAGGCCTGACTTGTTAAAGGATTGTAAATACACGCATCAGGTTTCGACAGGCAACCTGACAGCTATCTGATAATTTTGGAGTAAAATGGAAAACATGATTAAAGTTTTTGTGATTGATCGGGAAGGAGTAACGCATGAACTCGATGCCCCCACCGATATGAACATGAACATGATGGAAGTTTGCAAAGCTCACGAACTGCCGGTAGAAGGAACGTGCGGAGGCATGGCTCTGTGCGCTTCGTGCCAGATGTATTTGGAGTCGGATACGCCCCTGCCCGAACAAAGCGATGCTGAGTTGGGCATGCTCGATCAGGCGTTTCATGTAAAGCAAAATAGTCGGTTGGGCTGCCAGATCAGAATTACCGAAGAAATTGATGGGTTGGTGGTTCGGCTTGCACCAAATTAACCTTTCCGTATGGTGAAGAAGAAGGTGCTGCCTTTGCCCACTTCACTTTCTAACCATATCCGCCCGCCATTCTTTTCAACAAATTCTTTACTTAAAATCAAGCCAAGCCCCGTGCCCTTTTCGTTGGCGGTGCCGCGCGTGGTGTAACCCGAAGTTTTTTCAAACAACAACGCCTGAACTTCGGGTGAGATGCCGATGCCGCTGTCTTTAATAGAAATGACCAGATCGTTTCCTTCTTCGCGCGAGGCAACTTCAATAGTGCCTCCGCTTTCGGTAAATTTCAATCCGTTCAAAATCAAATTCCGCAACACCAGGTTAACAATATTTAGATCGCCCCAACCAAAAGTTCCTGGCGCAACTTTGTTGAGCATGATGATCTCTTTTAGGTGCAGCGAAGCGAGCATTTTAAAATTGTCGTCCACCACCGTACGGAGGTCAAATTTTTCGGGTTGCGTTTTCAGCTTGTCCATTTGCAGCAACGCCCAGTCAAGCAAGTTATTTATTAATGACTTGGTGTGGGTAAACTGCTTGCGCAATTCTTTGTTCAACCGCGAGAACTCTTCGGGTTTGATCCGGTCTTGATCCATTAAATCGAGAATGGCCGAGAGTGCATTCATGGGCGAGCGGAGATCGTGCGAGATGATGGAAAAAAACTTGTCTTTTACCTCGTTGAGTTGTTCAAGTTCAATGCTTCGTTTTTTTATTTCATCCTGATGTTCCATCAGGAGTTTGTTAATACGCACTCTGCGCTGTCCGCTTCGGTAAACATTGATCAGCAGGAAGATGGTAAGTGCCATGGTTACGGCCAAAATATTGCGTATGAGACTCTGTTTTTTAATCTCATCTTTTCGCATTTCTTCTAATTTCGTAAGCGCCTTGATCTGGTCTTCCTTGGAGGCAGTCTCGAATCGTATCTGGTCTTGCAGAAGTTTGGCCTGCATACCCTGGCTGAACAGGCTATCTTCAAGCGACTTGAACTGTTTGTAGTAGTCGAGCGCTTTTTTGTAATCGCCTTTTTGCTCGTGCAAGGCCGCAAGGTTTTTAAAGCATTCGAATCCCAACGACCAGGCGTTAGTCTTTTTGGCTACCTCGGCACTGCTCTCCATTAATTTCAATGCCTGATCGAATTTTTTCTCTTTCATGTACACCATAGCCCTGCCTAAGTCTACCTGTGCCAGCCCGAACTCATCTTCTGTTTTTTCGAAAATAGCATGGACCGTATCGTAATAATGAAGGGCTTTGGCATTGTCACCAATATCGAGATAAGTTCGGGCTACATTATTGAGCGTTCGAGATTCGAGGTCTATTACATTCATCTTTAGTTCGCGCGCAACGTGGATTGAATACTTTAGTGCATGGAGGGCGGAGTCGTAAAGTTTTTTCTTCCGAAAAATATCTCCGATCTCATCGTAGTTGTACGCCTTGCTCTCTCTGTCTTTGATAGCCGTACTAATGGTTTGCGAAAGTTTGAGGTAATCAAGAGCCCGATCGTATTGGCCTAGTTCTTTAAACACAGTGGCTATGTTGTGCAGTGCGATGGCCATACCGAGAGAATCCTTTTTTAGAAGCCGTGCCAATTGATAGCTCTGCGTATAATAGAAATAGGCTTCATCGTATTTGCCAAAAGAATAATAATTGAGGCCTAAATTGTTGTAGCAGCTGGCTAAACTCAAACTGTCCTTTCGTTGGAAGGCAATGTTAAGCGCCAGGTTGTTGTATTTGGTTGAAGTACTGAAATCTCCGCTGGCCTGATACAGGCTTGCTAAATAGAAATAAGAATAGCCTTTGCCCCAAAGTAAATTTTTTGCCTCCGAAAGCTGAACCGCTTGCTCAGCAGCTTCGATCGCGTTTTTTATATTTACATTGCTGTATTCGTTGGATAACCGAATGTAAGTACGCACACGCAAAGAGTCGTTGAGTTTACCTTTGAGTTTTGACTCAAGGCTGTCAATTTTACTTTGCCCAAAAATGGATGACCCTGCCCCCGAGATAAGGAGCAGGCTAAAAATGAGATTCCGTTTTAGCACAAACCTTTCTACCATTTGAACAAATTAGGTTACAAGCCTTGAAACTATAATACGCACAAACTCTTCAAAGTTTATGGAAGTAAGGTAAAAGTACGATTAATGTTTTTTGAAAAAACAGCATGAATTGATCAATTTCATACATGCAACCGTTTTTATTAGGGGCTCAATCCCACAACCTGTGGGCTTCCAAACGAAGGTTTTGCCCAAAGAACAGGCGTGTGCTGGCCTCAAAAGATTCGGTATAGTCGGAAACAAAGAAATGACTTTCGGGTTTTGAAGCGTTATTCAGCAATCCCTCGGACAACAAAAACGAATGCAGCGACTGTGCTGCCACCAAAGAGGAATCCAACACCTGAGTACGGCCCTTGTAAAAATCTTCAATTTCTTTCTTAATCAACGGATAGTGGGTGCACCCTAAAATCAGCGCATCGAGTTCGCCCAACGAAGAGTCGGAAAGATATTGCGCCACAATATCACCGCTGATCTTATTGTTGAAAAAGCCCTCCTCAATCATGGGTGCCAGCAATGGGGTGGCGAGGGAGTGGAGAGTTATGTTTTTATTCAATTCTTTCAGTTTCTTAGAATAAACATCCGACTGAACGGTGCGTTTAGTTCCGATCAGACCTACCTGTGCACCCGAAAATTTCTGCGAAACAAATTCAATCATGGGATCAATCACATTGATAACGTGCGCCTCATGCCGAACATATTCTTTCAACAACTCAAAGGCTGCCGAGCTGGCCGAGTGGCATGCAATCACAATTACCTTGCATTTTTTCTGCAGCAGCACGTTTGCAATTTTAACCGAGAAAGCCTGAATGGCTGCTTCCGATTTATCGCCATAGGGCAGGTGTGCCGTGTCTCCAAAATAGATCATGTGTTCGTGCGGCATCAGGCTTTTAATGGCGTGCGCAACGGTAAGCCCGCCAATGCCGCTGTCGAATATCCCAATGGGGTTTTCAGGTAGTTTGTTCAAAGTGCAGGAAATTGAAAGTCAAAGAAAACAAAAAGCCCTGACGGATATCGCCAGGGCTTTGAAAATCTTTTTTCGGATATCAAACATTTTTACCCAAAGGCTGCAGTTTTGTTTCGCGGGCTTCGCGGTGGTTGCAATAGTCGCATTGGTAGTGTTTCATCAGTAAGCCCGGTTCGGTTTGGGTGGGCTTTACTTCTACCTCTTCTTTTGTTATTTTGAACGTAAAGAAATTGCATTCGGGGCATTGCTCGGCATGCAGATAGCTTTCGTATTTTTCAATTTTCTTGTGACCCGAGGCATCGTCAATCCATACATCGTAATCCACCGAATGAACGTTGGCTTCTTCAGCTATCTGGGAGGCATCTAAGTGTGTGTCTTCTTCTTCTTCCGATAATTTGCGCATCAAATTACCCGTAGGAGATACGCGTGGTTTGTTGCGCAGTTTCACAAGCCGCTTTTCCACGTAACGCGGATAATAAATGCGCACCATACTGTAAAATACAAAGTAACCGATGACCACAAAACTAATTGTGATGAACAGCCTTACATAAAACCACAACTCGCCATGGGTGGCAATTTTTTCGGTATAAAGCGTATTGGCATAAAAGCCTGCGGCTACAATAACGGCCAATACGGCATACCAGAAATAACGGATTTCATGAAGATTGACATAGTCATACTTCTGTTTATAGTCTTTGATTTTCAACACACGAAATTCGTGGTAAAGCAAAATCAAGATCGCAATAACAACACACGCGGCTGCACCCATGGTCATGTATTCGTTCCAATCGGTTTTTAAAAAACTTTCAAAAGAGGTTTCTTTCATAGGTTCGGGTTTTTTGGATGGTCTAAAATTAATAGAATCTTTTGATTCAACTAACTTCCCACCAATAAATTCATGCTAAAAGAAGGGACATGATGGTTTTTTGTATGGCAAATGGGGTGCTCGACCTCCCTTTTGCCCAGGTGTATTAAAACAGTAAATGTTTTGCAGACATTAACACTACACTGTATTTTGTATTATTGCAATGAAAAAAACAATTTACCATGTCAAATAACCTGTTGAAAGGAAAACGCGGGGTCATTTTCGGAGCCCTTGATGAAAACTCAATCGCCTGGAAAACGGCTTTAAAAGTATACGAAGAAGGAGGCAAGTTTACGCTTACCAACGCCCCCATTGCCATGCGCATGGGCAAGATCAACGAACTGGCCAAAACGTGTGGTGCTGAGGTGATTCCGGCCGATGCTACTTCCGAACAAGACCTGAACAATTTGTTTGTAAAGTCGCAAGAGATATTGGGCGGCAAACTGGATTTTGTGCTTCATTCAATCGGCATGAGCCCCAACATCCGCAAGGGCAAAGAATACGGAGACATGAATTACGAATGGTATTTGAAGACGCTGGACATCTCGGCTCTTTCGTTTCATAAAATTTTGCAGACCTGCGAAAAACTCGATGCACTGAACGAACACGCCTCGGTGGTGGGTTTAAGTTACATTGCTGCTCAGCGTGCGTACCCCGATTACACGGATATGGCACAAGCCAAAGCCATGCTCGAATCGGTGGCGCGCAGTTATGGCCAGCGTTATGGCGTGAAGAAAAAAGTGCGCGTCAATACCATTTCGCAATCGCCTACCAAAACTACGGCCGGTGCGGGCATCTCGGGTTTCGATGTGTTTTTTGATTATGCCGAGATGATGTCGCCCCTGGGCAATGCCTCGGCCGAAGATTGTGCCAACTACATTGTGGTGATGTTCTCCGACCTTACGCGCATGGTAACCATGCAAAACCTGATGCACGATGGGGGCTTTTCTTCTTCGGGCATCACGCAGAATTTAATTGAAAGACTTACGAAATAATTATCCGTTATCAGTTAATCGTTAGTAGTGTCACCTGTGATTAACGATTAACGATTAACCGTTAACGAAATATGGTTGCCTTTCCTTTTGCTAAAATAAACCTAGGGCTGCATATTCTTTCCAAACGCACCGATGGTTTCCACAATATTGAAACCTGTTTTTATCCGATTGGGCTTTGCGATATTTTGGAAGTTATACCTTCCGGTGATTTTTCGTTTACTCAATCCGGACTTGAGGTTGACGGGTTGCCGGGCGATAATCTTTGCGTTAAAGCCTATCACTTACTGAAAAAAGATTTTGCTTTTGGCGAAGCCCAAATCCATTTACACAAAATCATTCCGATGGGGGCCGGGCTGGGCGGAGGCTCATCTAATGCTGCCTTTACCTTGCGTTTGCTCAATCAGGTTTTTGAATTGAAAATGGAAAAAGAACAACTGAAAAACTATGCAGCACAACTTGGCAGCGATTGTTCTTTTTTTATCGAAGACCAGCCCATGATTGGAGTAGGCCGGGGCGAAATTTTGAATCACGCTCCGGTGAAGCTTAAAGGTTTTTTTTTAGTGTTGGTAAAGCCCGATGTTCATAGTTCTACACATGAAGCGTATGCTTCCATTAAACCAACGGCCAACCGAAATTCAATCAAAGAAATTTTAAAACTTTCGATGCAAAATTGGAAAAAGGAAATTACCAATGATTTCGAGAAAACGATTTTTGAAAAACACCCGATCATTGGCAAGGCAAAAGAAAAATTTTATTCTCTCGGAGCTACCTATTCGGGCATGAGCGGTTCAGGCGCAAGCGTGTTTGGCATCTTTGAAAAACCGATTGATTTGAAAAATGAATTCCCGGAAATGTTTTATTGGAGCGGGGAATTGAAATGATGTTCAAAATTTCGTTTTAAGAATGGATACAGTGCTACGGCTGTTAGAATAATAGAGGTGCCCACGTAAAAATTCCATTTCATAATTTCTTGTTTTCCAAAAATCAAAATCGCAAAAACAATTCCATACACCGGTTCGAGGTTCAGTGCGAGTTGTATAAAGAAGACCGAAAGCTTCTTGCTTAGTTCAATCATTTGCGAATACGCGTACACCGAGCAGACCCAGCCCAGCAGCATCAGGTAAAACCAATCAGTTGGTGACGGAAGCATTTGCAGCGAACCGTTCGAAATATATTTTTGATAAAATGGAAAGAAGGCCGCAATTCCAACGCAAGCGGCAGCCATTTCATAAAAAGTTATGGTGAAAGAAGGTATGCGGGCTACCATCTTCGAGTTGATCACACTGAAAACGGCTGCGGTCAAACCAGAGGTAATGCCGAGCAGCAAACCCAACGGGTAATCAAAATTGAAAGCGAAGATTACGTAAAGCCCGATCAGCACGGCAATGCCAAGCCCCACTTCCATGGGTTGGATTTTTTTCCGTTTGGCGATTGGTTCGATCAATGCTGCCCAAAACGAACACGTAGCAAACCCAACCAAACTCACCGAAGGGTTGGATACCCGGCCTGAGCCAAAAAAAGTAAGCCAGTGGGCAGCCACAATCAATCCGGTTAAAGTTAGTTTCCAAAAATCTTTAGATGACGGAACTGCAAAGGAGCCTTTTCGCAATACGATGAGCGCAGCCATGCCGGTGGCGGCCAACAGGGTTCGATAAAAGACCATTTCAACACTGGGCAGCGAAATCAATTTGCCGAGTATGGCGGTGAACCCAAACAGGAAAACCAGAAAATGCAATTTGAAATAATCGGCCAGGTTGATTTTCACCGTGGAACAAATTTATACATGCCCAGCGAAATGATGCCGAAGATGGTGTTTGGAAGCCAGGCCGCCACAATAGGTGTAAGCGAACCCGTTTCTGCAAAGGTGCGCGTCATGGTAAAAAACAAAATGAAAACAAAAGCGAGCAGAAAGCCCAGGGCAATTTGAAAGCCCGTACCTCCGCGGCTTTTCCGGGCCGACACAATCACGCCCATAAACACCAACACAAATGTGGTGCATGGTGCGGCAAAGCGTATGTGCCTTTCTACCTCGTAGGCTTCAACGCCCGTTGTTCCGCGAAAGCGCAGTTGTTCAATTTGTTTGCCCAGCTCGGGGATCGTCATGCCATCGTACTTGTGCGCATCGTTTTCGAAATCTTTGGGCGAGATGATTAGGGCAGTGTCGAGCGAATAACCGCTTTGTGCAATCCCTTTAAAGTCGATGGTTTTTTTTTCTTCTTTTTTTTCGGCAGTTGCAAGCTGTAATCTCTTTTTGTCTAAAAAAGATTGTTTGGTCGATGCCGGATCGGGAATTACTTTTTTTACGATGATGGGCTTTTCAATTTGTGAAGTATCGGGCGTAATGGTGGAGGAGTCGTTGCGTGCTATCTGGAATATTTCGTCCACTTTTTTGCGCTTCCAGTAATGAATCGTCCATTTTTGTTTCACACTGTCCCATTGAATATTATCGGCCGTTAGTTTTTCGATGAGCGTGTTGTGGTCAAACCGTTCGAGGCTAAATTGATACCCGGTGTTGGATTGATTGTTGTAATTCTGAATGAACAGAAAAACGCCCGGAGCGGTTTGCATGTGCACGTTGCGTTTCTCGAAGTAAAATTTATTTTGAAAGTATTGCATTTCAAACTCAAGGCGGTCGCGGTTGGAGTGCGGAATAACCCAGCCATTAAAAACAAAGCTGATGGAGGCAATAATAAACGATGCTATAAAATAAGGTACCAGCAACCGGGGGAAACTTATACCGCTGCTGAGCATCGCCACAATTTCGGTGTGGGCGGCAAGCCGCGAAGTGACGTAAACAATGGCAATGAAACAAATGATAGGCGTGAGCAGGCCCGATATCCACGGGATAAAATCCATGTAGTAATTCAGGATAATATCCATGCTCAGTTTTCTTTCGGTAAACTTATCCACCTTCTCGGTGATGTCGATCACCACAATGATGGCCACCAAAATCATCATCACGAAAAAAAACGTGGAGAGCACTTGTTTGATAATATAACGGTCGAGGAGTTTCAAAGCCTAGTCGATACTTGTTTCACCATTTTGTTTTTCCATTCCACAAATGTGCCCTCTTCAATTTTTTGGCGGGCTTGTTTCACCAGCCAAAGATAGAAAGTCAGGTTGTGCACAGAAGCAATTTGCGCGCCTAAAATTTCTTTGGAGATGATGAGGTGCCTTAAATAGGCTTTTGAATGGAAGGTGCTGGCATAACCGCCTAACTCCATATCTATGGGGCTGTGATCGTTTTTCCATTGCTCGTTGCGGATGTTGATAATACCTTGTGTGGTGAAGAGCATGCCGTTGCGGGCGTTGCGTGTGGGCATAACGCAGTCGAACATATCAATGCCGAGGGCGATGCACTCCAAAATATTCTCGGGCGTACCCACGCCCATAAGGTAACGCGGCTTGTCTTTGGGTAAAATAGAACACACCAGGCCGGTCATTTCGTACATCATTTCGTGGGGCTCGCCCACCGATAGCCCCCCGATAGCGTTGCCTTGTTGGTTTTGAGAGGTAACATACTCAGCCGACTGCACGCGTAAATCTTTGTAAACACTTCCCTGCACAATGGGGAACAGTGCCTGATCGAATTTATATTTCGGTTGGGTAGAATCAATCCGGTCAATGCATCGCTTCAGCCATCGGTGGGTTAGGTCCATCGAACTCTTGGCGTAATTGTATTCGCAGGGGTAGGGTGTACATTCATCAAATGCCATGATGATGTCTGCCCCGATGGTACGTTCAATGTCCATCACGCGTTCGGGCGTGAAAATATGCTTAGAGCCATCGATGTGCGATTTAAAAACCACACCTTCTTCGGTAATTTTTCTGTTCTCACCCAACGAGTAAACTTGGTAGCCACCGCTGTCGGTTAATATCGGGCGGTTCCAACCATTAAAGCGATGCAGACCTCCCGCAGTTTCGAGTACCTCCAACCCCGGGCGCAGGTAAAGGTGATAGGTGTTGCCTAAAATTATTTGAGCATTAATATCGTTTTCGAGTTCGCTCTGGTGTACGGCTTTTACCGATCCGGCTGTACCTACAGGCATGAAAATAGGTGTTGGTATCTGCCCGTGATCGGTGGCGATCCATCCGGCTCGGGCGTGCGAGGCGGGGTCGGTGGCGGTAAGGCTAAAATTCATGAAAACGGCAAAGTTAAATCTTTTCGATGTTGGTTAAGCCTTTATCTTTGTTCGTTTTTTTAATAAACATACCTTGACGCTCACTATTATTTGTCTTGCTGTACTTGGCATTCAGATCATCTATTTGTTGTTGTTTCTTTTTGCTTTTCGAAAACAGGATTTAACAGAAGTGGCCGATCGGCCGGGCGTTTCGGTTATCGTTTGTGCGCACGATGAAGAAGAAAACTTGCGTGAACTGATTCCGATTTTGTTGAAACAAAACTACAGCCGGTTTGAGATCATTATTGTGGAAGACCGCTGCAACGATGGCACGTACGATTATCTTCGGCAGGCCACGCAAGAACACCACCGCCTGAAAATGGTGCGTGTTACGTTTAAACCCGATCACATCAACGGTAAAAAATTTGCGCTAACGCTGGGCATTAAGGCCGCTCAATACGATTGGGTATTGTTGACCGATGCCGATTGCAGGCCCGCATCGGAAAACTGGATTGACGCGATGATGGAAAAAAATCAACTACAAACTCAAATTGTGCTTGGGTTCTCACCCTATCTAAAAAGGAAAGGCCTGCTAAACGCATTCATTCGCTTCGAGTCTTTTCTAGCGGGCATCCAGTTTGTTAGCCTTGCACGGTTGGGCAAACCCTATATGGGCGTAGGCCGCAACCTGGCTTACCGAAAAGAATTATTCCTCAGTAACAAAGGCTTTAACGAACATCTGGGCATCACCGGTGGCGATGACGACCTGTTTGTAAATCGCCACGCTACATCGGAAAATACGCTTGTGCGGATAGGAACTGAATCCTTGGTGTTTTCAAAACCAAAAAACACCTGGAAGGAATTTTTCCATCAAAAACTGCGGCACTTGTCGGTGGGCAAGCGATATAAATTATCCGATCGGTTGATTCTCGGGTTGTTTTCTTTTACCTGGATACTGAGTTGGCTTTGGGTTGTGCCGGTTGCGCCATTCGCAGCCGAAATAAAGCTCATCTTGGCTTTATTTTTGTTAAGATGGATAACACTATCGGCTGTGATGCACTTTTTGCCACGCCAATTAGGAACTCCGTTTGAAGCCTGGAAAACACCGTTTTTAGATTTTATGTTTGCCTTTTATTACCTTGTCGTTGGTGCGAAGGCATTGATCGTTAAAAAAGTAAAATGGAAGAGTTAGACGAAGGTCGGTTCTCGCAGAAGGCCCTGGAAGATTTTAAACTAATTGATATGGCCGTGGGCGGTGATGATAAAGCCTACGGTAAATTATTGATGCGCTACCGCAGAGCAGTGTACCACATGATTTTGAAAATGGTGCGCAACATAGACGATGCCGAAGATCTAACGATGGAGTCGTTCAGCAAGGCCTTCCGCAGTCTTCATCGGTTTAAAAAAGATTTTACCTTCAGCACCTGGTTGTTTCGCATCGCCACCAACAACACGATCGATCATATCCGCAAAAAGAAAATCAACACACTAAGCATTGAAAACACCTATACCGATGATGACGGCCAATCGGTTGGGATTGACGTGCCCGATGCCAACAACCCCGACCCGCAAGAGGAGGCCATCCGCTCGCAAAAAGAAGAGCTTATTCAATTGTATGTAGGTATGCTTCCGGCCAAATATCAAAAACTGGTGAGGTTGCGTTACTTTCACGAACTGAGCTACGAAGAAATTGCCGAAGAGCTGGATGCTCCGTTGGGCACGGTAAAAGCACAACTGCACCGCGCGCGCGAGCTGATGTACGATTTGGTGAAGAACAACAAAGAACATTTGTAATTGAAAGACCTGACGGACACATATCTTATGTGACTGTCAGGTTTTACAACCTGACTTGCCAATTCGTTTATGTCAGGTCGAAAGACCTGACTGGCACATAACCTTGCTTACTTAATTATACTTCGATGAGTAAAATTATGATTTACCAAACGAGCCTTTTCATAACGATGATACTTTTCATTGTTGGCTCTTTTATGAAAATTCAGCATTATACGTATGCCAATGATTGCTTTTCTCTCGCGTTGATTACCAGCATTGTTTTTGTATTTCTTGGTTTGCGCGATGCCTTTCAAGACAAGACAAACGATTCAATTGTAAAAATGATGTGGTTGGTAGGCTTTGTTTTCTTCTCTTGGT
The DNA here is from genome assembly GCA_018267285.1 of Bacteroidota bacterium. GTDB lineage: Bacteria > Bacteroidota > Bacteroidia > Cytophagales > Cyclobacteriaceae > ELB16-189. Next base: position 86,969 of record JAFDYU010000008.1, read on the forward strand.
TAACCGGCCTGCTGTATTATCGTTCTTTCAAAAAAAAGAATTGAAGCATTTGTTGGCTCGATGTGGTGATTTTAAACCGCTCGTCAATCCGGTAGCCCACCACCCAGGCTATTTCGCCACCCGCCTCTAAAACCGTAATCGTTTCTTTTTCTGAAACCGGAATTTTTTGATCTATAAAAAAATCACTCAGCTTCTTTTTATGGCTCATCCCGAGTGGGTGAAAATAATCTCCGGCTTTCCACGTGCGCCAACACAATGGAAACTGAAGCTTGTCGCCATCGAGCAATGCAATTGAAGGGTTGTTTTCGAAAATAATTTGATCAACCTCAGTTATTTTCATTTTTTTTTCCCCAAGACTTGCCCCAACTTGCCCGCGTTCAATTAAAACTTCATCTGCCTCACTTTCGATTTTTGAAATAATCAAATGCTCGCGGTCAATTACCAATTCAAATTTTTCGGCAAAGAATTTTTTCCCCGATTGTCCGTGAATGGATTCAATAATTCGGGTGCATTGATCAAGATTAAACCCGAACGACTTGATCAAATTCCAAAGAAGCCCCGCTGAGTCAGTTCCTTCTTTAGAAAAATTAATTTGCTCACCTTTCTTTGTACGAAATTTTGCATTCCACTGAGCAATACCGATGCCCATCAGATTTACAGCACCTGTAATTTTTTCAATCGAATTCTGAAACGAATTTTCAAACGATGGATTTAATTCTTTCAGCAGCGGTGTGATTTTATGCCGCACGAAATTGCGCTGATAATCGTCCGAAGTATTGCTGCTGTCTTCGCGCCATTCAATTTTATTTTCACGTGCATAGATTTCAATTTGCGAGCGGGTGGCAAAGAGAAGCGGCCTTATTATTTTTTTATTTTTTGGTGCAATGCCGTCAAGGCCTGCCATGCCCGTACCCCGCACTAAATTCAGAAGCACCGTTTCGATAGAGTCGTTGAGGTGGTGTGCCGTGGCCACGCAACTAAAATTATTTTGCAAACTCAGTTCGTCAAACCAACGGTAGCGGAGTTCGCGCGCTGCCATCTGAGTTGACCATGAATTGTTTTCAGCAAATTCTTTTGTATTAAACTGTTTCGAAAAAAAAGGAATGGAAAATTTTTGGCAAACGTGCTGAACAAATTCTTCATCGCCATCGGATTCTGTTCCGCGCAATTTAAAGTTGCAATGCGCCACGCTCACGTTGAACCGGGCATCGTGGAAAAGACGGAGCATCACCATTGAGTCGATACCACCGCTTACGGCCAAAAGTATTTTATCCGTAGAGGTGCAAAGATTTTTTTTTGAAATGTATTGAAGAAATTCTTCTCTCATTTTAACTACTCATTCTTTTTTTGGCTTCGATGCACCAAAGCAGTTCGTTAACAAAAACGGAGGCTCGTTTATCGGTTCGAGCTTTATCAAGCGCATTTCCGGTTTCGTCAAAAGCCTCGGGCGCTTTGGGCACCGGAAACATAGCCGGCACTGTCCAGGCTCTGATTTTCCAAAGTGTAAACTGCAAGGAAGTGATTACTTGTGTGCCGCCAAAAATGCCATCGGAAACGGTGCTGATGGCCACGGGTTTTTTAAACCACTCATCGTAAAGCAGGTCGATCACGTTTTTTAGGCTGGACGGATAACCGCCATTGTATTCGGGAGTGATGATGATAACACCATCCGATGATTTTATTTTAGAGGCAAACTCAACCACTTGTGGCGATGGACTGGTTTGGTATTTTAACCGCTCGTTGAAAATTGGGAATTGATATTGATTCAAATCCAAAATCTCGACAGTGCTTAACTTGTTTTCTTCGAGGTAGTTTTTAAAATAAAGGGCAACGCGGTGGCTGTTTCGGCCGGAGCGCACACTGGCGGAGATAATTGAGATGTGAGGCATGACGAAAGAAATTTTCCATAAAAATAATTCTTTCTTTCGTCAACGCCATCACTTGGTAATTCAGGTTTACGTTTCGAGATAGGCACGTTTCAAAACCGGCTCAGTTGCCTGATCATTTTTCTTTGGCTTCAAACCAAAAAAGAAACGCATCACATTATTCGAACGGATTAGCAACAGATAAATAAGTATGCAACTTACCCCGGTGAGTAAACTGATGCTCCAAAATTTGGCTGCCATGCTCCAACTCAACCTGCAGATATAATAACCGATGGCGATGATCACGGTTTGATGTAAAATATAAAACGGGTATAGACCTTCGTTAAAATATTTTAGCCAGGGGTGAGGTTTGTTTAAATAATGTTGGCCAAAGGCAATGACCGTAATCAACGTGAACCAGCTTAGAAAAATGGCACATACATCGAAAATTGTTTCTACGGTATCATCGCTCCACGGATAATGAACAATACCCCGGAAGTGAAAATACGTTCCATAAAACGGAATCAAAATAAACAGTGCACCAAGCAGCAGGTGTTTTCGTTGTGCGCCAATAGTTTGCCAGAGTTTTGGCGATGCGTAGCCGATCATCCCGAAAAGGAAAAAGCAGAAATAGTAGACGAAGTAGGATAAGTCGCGCAGGTTGTGCTTTTCGTCCGGGAAGTAAGGCCGTAAAACAACCTGCGTAATTAAAATTAACACCGAGGGAATGAACAACATACCCGCAGGCGATGAAAGGATTTTAGAAATCGTATTTTTAAATTTTTCGGATTTATCCGAGCGCAAATACGTTAAGAACGGCAGGGCGATGAGCGCGTACACAAAAAGGTATGCCACAAACCACAAGTGGTGCCAGCTGAAACTTCCTTTTGGGTACGCCACGAAATTGAAAACAGTCTTGTAAAAATCCCAGTAACTGTTGTATTCCTTGATGTGTTCGTAGTAAATCTGAGGTGGCACCACTACAAACATTCCAAACAACAGTGGTATAAAAAGTTTTTTAAATCGCTCACCTGCAAATTGCGCAGGAGTACGTTTGCTCAACGCCATGTAGGTGCCGGCTCCCGAAATAAAAAGTAACAACGGCATTCGCCAGAAGTGGAGCCACACCATCCAATAATTAAATGAGGTGGAGGTTTCGTTGTTTTTCACGTGCCACTCCCACGTGGTGAACCACATACCCGTGTGGAAAAACAACAGGATGACGATGGCGATAAACCGCAGCCAGTCGAGGTCGTACCTTCGGGTTGTGGTTTCAGAGAATTGATGAGTAAACATAGCGTTTGATTTTTTTTCAAATCAACGATGCTTTTGGGCGGAAGTAGGTCGGAATTTATAGCCCCGAAGGCCGATTTTATAAAGTCGTACATAGCCGCCCGTCAAATTCGATGAAACTTTAGAACGAAAAAAGAGTTTACTTGAGGAAAAATCACCTCGTATGCGATTATTTTCTGCTCTGCTTATTTTTTGTTGGTCGGTAAGTGCGTTTGCCCAGGAAGCCGACATGCCTACTGATTTTCTATCCAAAGCTTTTTACAAAGACCGCAGGGACAAGCTGCGCGATAAATTGCCGGCCAATTCGGTGGCCGTTTTTTTTGCCAACCCTGTGCGCAACCGGGCCAACGATATAGATTTTGTGTACCATCAGGATCCCGATTTTTATTACCTCACCGGCTACAAAGAAACAGATGCCCTGTTGCTGGTATTTAAAGACACGCAGACGGCAAACAACGGAACCGCCTACAATGAAATTATTTTTGTGCGGCCGCGCAATGAGCGAGCCGAAATGTGGACCGGCCGCAGGCTGGGCGATGTTGGCGTAAAAAATCAACTGGGGCTCGATCAATCGTTTAACAACACGGAATTTAAAAGATACAATATTGATTTTTCGAAGTTTGCTTCCGTTTTGTTTTTCGATTTTAAAAACGATGTGCGCAATGACCCCCGCGACTCGTCCGATTTGTTCGACCTGATTGCACAGTTTAAAACGAAAGCAAACTACAGAGAAAAAAATACTGCTTCACTCACCGTAGAACAGCCTAAAAATAATTTAGATGCAAAGGCGCTGTTGAAGATCATGAACAGCCTGCGCGGAATCAAGACCACCGAAGAGCTTGAAATGATACGCAAGGCCGTAAAAATTTCATGCGCAAGTCAGGTTGAAGTGATGAAAGCCATTAAGCCGGGTATGAGCGAACGCGAGATTGAAGGCATTCATCAATATGTTTTTAAAAAATACCAGGCCGAAGACATGGGGTATCCTTCCATTGTGGGTGCCGGACATAACGGATGTATTTTGCATTATGAAGAGAACTATAAACCAAGTATTTCAAACAAAGAATTGATCTTGATGGACTTGGGGGCCGAGTACCACGGTTATTCCGCAGACATCACGCGCACCATCCCGGTAAACGGAAAATTTTCGCCCGAGCAAAAAATTATATACGAGCTCGTACTCAAAGCACAGGAAGAAGCTATGAAAGTGTGCAAGGCAGGCACACCCTTCCGCGATTTATATTCGGCCACCAACAAAATCATTACACAAGGGCTGAAAGACCTCGGCATTATTAAATCGGATATGGAAGTGCGAAGATACTATCCGCACGGGTGCTGCCACCACATTGGCCTTGACGTGCACGACCGCGGCAACTACGAAAAACAAGAAGAGAATATGGTAATTACGATAGAGCCGGGCATCTATATACCCGATAATTCTCCGTGCGATAAAAAATGGTGGGGCATTGCCGTACGAATTGAAGATGATTACCTGATTACCAAAGACGGCTACGAGCATCTTTCGGTTTCTGCGCCCCGTACGGTGCAAGACGTTGAAGCCATGATGACACTACCCAGCCCGCTCGATGATTTTGTGTTGCCCGAATTGGATAAAAAGAATTGACCGGAAGATTTATTTTTAAGTACTAGCTGATCGAAAGGTCAGCTATTTTTTTTTACATTGTCTTTGGTTTTAATGTAATTAAAAAAATGAAATATATCTTTATCAAAGTCTGCCATATGTACGATGGACTTGAATTTGACGATAAACGTGTCTGTTCTATTCCTGACAATACAAATCCACATAGTTGGGCGATGAAGAATATTGCAAAAACCTATCGAGATGATTTAGATGAGAACCAATCTCATGCACTCAAAGGATATTTCTCATTTGAGAACGGTTCACACATGGTAACGATAGATGATGTAAGGCAAATCGAAAAGGGGGAGTTTGACACCCTTAGAAAATACTTATAATTTGAAATTTCATTCACCCCTAAACTCCGAAGGTGTTTTGCCGGTTATTTTTTTGAATGAGGTGTTGAACGAGGATTTGGAATTGTAACCAACTTGCTCGGCAATTTCTTCGATCTTGAGGTTGGGCTTCTCCTTAAGCAACTGTTGAGCTTCGCCTACCCGATAAAGGGCTGTCATTTCAAAAAAGTTTTTGCCGAGCCCTTCATTGATAGCCTGAGAAAGCTGGTGAACAGATATTTTCAACCGATCGGCAAGATCGGGCAAGGAGAACAGCGGATTAAGAAAAGGCTTTTCCGTTTCCATCACGAGCTTCAGTTTGGAAAGGATGGTTTCCCGTTGATCATCGGAGAGTGCAGACGTTTTATATTTTGATGGATCTGCAAGCGAAGCTTGTTTAAAGAACCCCGAGTTTCTAATCACCCGAAAACTGGTTAAGTAAACGGTAAGCGAAATGTAGGTTGCAAAAAGGTGATCGCCCGTGTCGTTCTTGTTAAAGATTTTTACGATCATCACCAACGCAATCAAGGAAAGCGCAACCAGTACTTCGGTTCGCAAATGGGCGAGAATTGGATTTGAGGTCTTCCAAAACGATTGGCCCTTTCGCTGAAAGGCACTGAAGATTTCCCTAAAAGTAAGCACGATGTAGATCAGCAAACTTAAGATGATGAGTTCGGTAGGATGGTGGGTGAACCAATTCCAGCGAGGGTCGTGATCGAGATGCACTTCGCGCAGCGGAGCGCCCGGATGATAAGCGCCAACATACGAGTTGTACTTCGCGTCTGCCGAGGTTAGCAAAAAAGGAAGAAGCAAAAGGAAGTACACACCCGAAGTAATAAAGTGCAGATAGTGTGCCCGGCTTAACGTGCCGCGAATACGGCTTCGCACCATTAAATAGAGTGCAGGGCCTATGGCAAATGCAATGGGCTCTGAAAAGTCTACGAGATACAAACAATTTACAATGTACCCAGTGTACATCACAAAAATCTCGGTGTTGTTAAGGGCAATGGTGAGCAACAAAATACCCTGAAAAAGATTGGCTTGAATTTTCAGGTTTTCTCCGGTAAGAAAAAAGAAACACAGGAAAAGTGCCTGCACAATTCCCAAAAAAATAAAAATGGCAAACAGATCAATATGATAGCCCATACCCAAAAGTAATAACGAATTAATAAATAGGCAGATGTATTCATGTGATGAGTACAACTTTTAGTAAATTGACCAGATCATTATTTTATTAAAGAACATAAATGAATAAGCTGAAAAACATAGAGAAATTCTTTTTAAACACGATACTGATTATATCCATAGCCGGGACTTTTTTGGTGCTGGTGTCAAATAGTTTACTGTTTCCCGAAGACATCTTGTCGATTTTAATATCCATAGCCATGTTGGCCGCGCTTATCCTTGCTTATTTGCTCAGAACCAAATACCCCACCGTAGGGGTTTTGATATTAGGCTTTGTTGCCTTATCGGCCATGAGTTATCAGCGGCTGGCAGTGCCCAACACCACCACTACTTTATCGATAGTGATGATTATTGGTTTTATCTTTTCGATCATGTTAAAAGGGAGAATTATGTGGATAATGCACGGCATCACCTTCGCCATCATCAACACCCTATTTGTTTTCCATCTTAAAGATGCTGTTACTGCTGCCATTACTTATTCTACGTTGTACTTTATTCTCACCTACGGTGCGGGTGTATTAAAATCCAGTTACGACAGAATGCATCAGCATTTGAGGGATACCAATCTTCAACTGAATGAAAAGGCAAAAGAAATTGAAGCGCAAAATGAAGAACTGCTCAAAATACAAGACAACCTGAATACACTGAACATGGACCTGGAGAAAACCGTAAACGAACGAACAGCCAGGATTCAGACTCAAAATGAAATATTGATAAAGTACAGTTACACCAACGCCCACCACTTACGAGGCCCGGTAGCCCGATTGCTCGGGCTGGCCAACATCTACAAACTCGAACCCCAACCCGATCCCGATTTCTTCATCAACCAAATGGTACTTCAGGCAAAAGAAATTGATGCCGTAGTTAACCAAATCAACATTGAGTTAACAACCAATAATGTTGAGCTTAGAGGGTAACCAAACCCGATCAGATTTCATAGTACACAAACTTGATTCTATTTCAGCCCATCTATTTGGTTATGTCGCTTCTTTTTCCAAAACTTCGAATCGAAATTTCAGTAAACCAATGAAGATATTCCGCAGCCTTACGCTGATCATCAACTACAAAACCTTTTTGCTCACGGGCTTAGCGGTGGTATCCACCTATGCCTGTTATGAGATGGGGCTAACGGCACAGTTCCCCGATATGCTGATCGGTATTGCCATCGTTTTTCCGGTGGTGTTCAGCATCGGCTCGGCCTACACGCGAAGAGAAACGGCCTTGCAACGATTTTCTGATTTTAAAGGCCACGCTATCGCCATTTATTTTGCCGCACGCGATTGGACCAACAAAGATAACGACCTTGCTGCCCGGGCAAAGACGCTGATCCATGAAATGCTGTCGACCATGAAAGATATGTTTAAGACGAGCAATCAAAGTGAGTGGGACATATCAGAAAAAAAAATTTACGCCATGTTTTCCAAGCTTTCCAGTCTTGTTGTGGAGTTTAAACAGCAAGGAGTACAGAGCGGTGAAATTTCGCGCGTGAACCAATACGTGAGTAAGATGATTATCGCATTTGATAGTATGCGCATCATTCATCGCTACCGAACACCCATTACGTTGCGTGCGTACAGCCGGGTGTTTATCTATGCTTTTCCGGTAATTTATGCGCCTTACTTTGCGAGTACGTTTAAAGACTTTTCGCGCGAGCTGGTGTATGTTATGCCCGTGATGTACAGTTTTATTTTGGTGAGTCTGGATAATATCCAGGATCAGCTTGAAAATCCTTTCGATGAAGTAGGCGAAGACGACATTGTAATCGAAGCCGAAGAAACCTCGCGTTTGCTTTCCTAACTTTTCGAATCAATCTTTGATTAGCTCAAACTCAACCCTGCGGTTAAGCCGTTTGGCTTCCTCGGTGGCATCGTGAACAATGGGTTTTGAACTTCCATAGCCCCTGGCGGTAATTCGATCTTCGGCAATTTTAAATTTTTCGATGAGATAGACTCGAATCGCTTCGGCCCGCGATTGCGAAAGCTGTAAGTTGAAATTTTCGTCCCCGTCCGAATCGGTGTGCCCCGAGATATTCAGTTTTTCATCCGGGTGATCGAGCAAAAAGTTTCCAACTTTAGCCAGGTCATTGTGCATGCCGGGCAGAATATCCGATTTACCATTTTCGAACTCCACCGATTGGAAGGCAATTTTGCTTTCGATGGGCTCGGTCGTTACACTTGATTTCATGTTTCCATCCATATAGAAAATCTGTTCAATTCTAAAAAAATCATCACCTTGAATTACAAGCAGGTAATTTCTTTTGTTGATGAGCTTGAAATCGTAGGTGCCGTCTTCGCGCAAAAATTTGGGTGCTACTTGCACGCCACGATCTAAGTCAATGATCGAAACGATGCCTTTCAATTTCGGCTTGCCATCCTGATCGAGAACAATGCCCGAAAAATTGACAATCGCTTCGGGGTGTGCTTCCATGGGGAGCGGAAAGGAATAGAGGTCGAGGTTTTTGATGTCGTCTTCAGAAGATCGCGCATAGTATAAATCCTGGCTTTTCGAATCGATCGTAAAATAATATTCGCTCCCCGCACCGTTCACCAACGGCCCGATGTTGAGCGGCTCCGCCCAGTTTGTTCTTACTTTATACGATTTGTAAATATCGAAGTCACCGAAGTTTAACGGATGCCCGTCAGAACTGAAATAGAGTACATTGAATTTGTGGTGGTAAAAGGGGCTCACTTCGCTTTTCACGGTATTGATAATGGGCCCTGCGTTTTGGGCGCGTCCCCAAAAGCCGCGCTTGTCTTTAACCGAAAAATAAATATCGGATAACCCAAAACTCCCCAGCCGGTTGCTTGCAAAATATAACGTGTCGCCCGTATGGTTGATGGCGGGTTGCGATTCCCATCCGGCACTGTTCACCCCTGCCCCCAGGTTTTTTAGGTCGCCCCAGGTGCTGTCTTTTTTTAAGGTAGCCATGTACAAATCGCAGTTGCCGTACGACCGAAGCGTGTAGGTTTCTTTTTTACGGAAGACATTGAAAATATTTTTCTTTCTCCGGGTAATGGGTGGTACGCATCGCGAAAAAAACAAAGACTTGCCATCGGGGCTCAGGCACGCAGAGCCTTCATTAAATTCGGAATTGATCGTTTTAAATTCTTCGGCTTTTGTCCAGGCACCATCAATCTTTGTACTGAAAAAAATGTCTTCATTGTAAGTTCTTTTTTTGTGCGGGTTGCGTTTGGACGTAAACAGCAAAACATAATCTACATTGCCGATGGCCGGGCCGTAATCTTCTTTAAGCGAGTTGATGTTTTCGCCCATCGATTCGAGCACGGAGTGAGGCGGATGAAGCGTATCTACTTCTTTGCGATAGTTTACCAACTCGTAATATTTTTCGAGCGGCACATAATATTCTTTTTTGTCTTGTTCTGCCGAATCGTACCGCTTGTACACCCGGCTGATGTCAATTCCCTGCCGATGATGTTTGATGGCGAGCTTGTACAACAAAATGGCTTCACCTTTGGGGCCAAATTTCAACGACAGATCGGCCAGCTTCCAGATCATGGGTATGTTCTTGGCGAAGTTTTCAACACCAAAATTCTTTACGTATTCTTTGAGAGCCGCATACATTTCCTCACTTCCCTCGGCAAGGGTTTTCATTTGTTTGATCTTTGCCGGGTTGTGATAGTACGGAACTTTGTTAACGTTGGGAAAAATAAATATGTCAGACTGGCCGAAAGAAGTGAGCGAGTCTTTAACAAAAATTGGCTTTTCAACTCGTGTTTGAGTGTCCTGAGAAAAGGCAACAAAGCAATAGGCACTACATACTAAAGCGGCAAAAAAAGCTTTTGCTTGTGTCATGATAAAGCCGGGGTTTCAAATCCATTAACGTAAAGTGGCTGAAAAATATGTGATTAACAAAATTTTTGCTTGTTGAAACCAATCGTTTATCGGTATTGGCACAGCGATTGACTAATAAAAGCAGCACATAATTTTAGTAGGAGTCATAACTTTTTTGTGTCAAATTGGCACTAATTTATCATGTTTAAAGAACTCGCCATTGCACCCATCGAACAGGAAGAGACTGAAGAGTTGATTCAACTCATCAATCCGGAGAAAGATATCGAAATCAAACCCGAAGATTTACCGGAAGAGCTTTCCATCCTCCCGATCAAAAACACCGTGCTTTTTCCCGGAGTGGTTATTCCGATCACGGTGACCCGGCAAAAATCAATTCGGCTGATCAAGAAAGCCTACCAGGGAAATCGCATCATCGGTGTTATTGCACAAAAAAATAAACAAGCCGAAGATCCGGCCATAGAAGACTTGTACCGATTTGGTACGGTGGCGCGCATTATTAAAATGCTGGTGCTGCCCGATGGAAACACCACGATTATCATTCAAGGGAAAAATCGTTTTGCCATAAAAGAATTTGTAGGCGAAGAACCTTTTTTAACTGCAAAAATTGATTTGCCGATTGAACCCGTTCTTAACTTGGAGAGCAAAGAAGTGAAGGCGTTGGTGCAATCGTTGAAAGATGCAGCTTCAAAAATACTTAAACTCAATCCCGATATTCCGCAAGAAGCGCAAGTGGCGCTCGATAACATCAACAGCACGGCATTTCTCATTCATTTCCTTTCGTCTAATCTAAATGTAGATGTAGCCGAAAAACAAAAAATTCTTGAAGTAAACAACATCATCGACCGGGGCACTTTGTTGTTGCAGTACATGCTCAAGGAAATACAGATGCTTGAAATTAAGCACGAGATTCAGAAAAAAGTACACACCGACATAGACCAACAGCAACGCGATTATTTTTTGCGCCAGCAGATCAAAGTGCTGCAAGATGAGCTGGGCTACGATGGCCCCGATAAAGAAATTGAGAAACTCAGAAAACGGGGAGCAGAAAAAAAATGGCCGAAACAGGCAGCCGACCATTTTAACAAGGAGCTTGAAAAATTGCAACGCACCAACCCGCAGGCTCCCGATTTTCCGCTGATGATGAACAATGTGGAATTTATGCTCGACCTGCCGTGGGACGAGTGTACGGTCGATGATTTCGATTTGAAAAAAGCAAAAAAGATTCTGGACAAAGATCATTTTGGCCTGGAGAAAGTGAAGACACGGATTTTGGAATATCTCGCTGTGCTCAAACTCAAGCAAGACATGAAGGGGCCGATCCTTTGTTTGTACGGCCCTCCGGGTGTAGGTAAAACTTCGTTGGGGAAATCCATCGCTAAATCACTCGGAAGAAATTACGTGCGCATGTCGCTCGGTGGCGTTCATGACGAAGCGGAGATTCGGGGCCACCGCAAAACGTACATTGGCGCCATGCCCGGAAAAATTTTGCAAAACATAAAAAAAGCAAAATCGTCAAACCCCGTTTTTGTTTTGGATGAAATTGATAAAGTGCGTTCCGACTTTCGGGGCGATCCTTCTTCTGCACTGCTCGAAGTTTTGGACCCCGAACAAAACAATGCGTTTGCCGATAACTACCTTGAAGTGGATTACGACTTGTCTAAAGTTCTTTTTATCGCAACGGCCAACGCACTGGACACCATACAGCCTGCGCTGCGCGACCGGATGGAAATTATTGAGCTGACAGGCTACACGGTGGAAGAGAAATTGCAAATAGCCATCCGGCATTTGGTGCCCAAGCAGATTAAAGAGCACGGACTTGCCGTTGATGATGTAAAATTTTCGAAGGAAGGTATTTTGAAAATCATTGAAGCCTACACCCGCGAATCGGGTGTGCGAAGCCTCGAACGGAAAATCGGCTCGGTTGTTCGCCACCTTGCGAAATCAAAAGCAATGGAAGAAGAATTGGAGGCTGAGATCACCGAGAAAAGTGTTGTGAAAATTCTTGGGGCCGAAATTTTTGACGAAGAGCTGTATCAAGGCAACGACATTGCGGGAGTGGTTACCGGCTTGGCGTGGACCCAGGTAGGAGGCGACATCCTTTTTGTTGAATCAAGTTTGAGTAGAGGCAAGGGCGCACTTACCATCTCGGGGCAGTTGGGCGATGTGATGAAAGAATCGGCCACTGCGGCTCTTTCTTACCTCAAAGCAAATGCGGATGTGTTGAAAATAGATCATCGTATTTTTCAAAATTATGATCTGCACATACACGTGCCCGCTGGTGCTGTGCCCAAAGATGGCCCCTCGGCAGGCATCACCATGCTCACATCGCTGGCATCAATCTTTACGCAACGAAAAGTTAAATCGCAATTAGCCATGACGGGCGAAATTACATTGCGCGGAAAAGTATTGCCGGTGGGTGGTATCAAAGAAAAAATATTGGCTGCCAAAAGAAGTGGCATCAAAGAAATAATTTTAAGCACAAAAAATAAGCGAGACATACAGGAAATTGAGAAGTCCTACATCAAAGGCTTAACCTTCCATTATGTTGATTCGGTTGACGAAGTTTTGAAGATAGCTTTGCTCAAAGAAAAAGTTGCTAAGCCGATGCTCTTTGTTTTACCCGAAACAAAGGCTTAAATCCGTTATTCATAATTTGTAATTGATATCCATGCTCGACTCAAAAAAATTAACACCCTCGCAGATTGTTGAAGAACTGGACAAGTACATTGTTGGCCAAAAAGAAGCCAAACGCAATGTGGCTATCGCCTTGCGAAATCGTTGGAGAAGAATGAATGCAAACGCTGAAATTAAAGATGAAATTATTCCCAACAATATTTTAATGATTGGAGCAACCGGTGTGGGCAAAACAGAAATTGCCCGCAGGCTGGCAAAGATTGCCGATGCACCCTTTGTAAAAGTGGAGGCCTCAAAGTTTACGGAGGTTGGCTACGTGGGCCGCGATGTAGAGGGAATGATTCGCGATTTGGCCGAGCAGTCGGTAAACATGGTGAAGACACGCAAAAAAGAAGAAGTGAAAGAAAAGGCTGCACAAGCCGTGGAAGAAATTATTTTAGATGCCCTTATTCCACCCATGCGAAAACCGGCCGGCTTTTCGGTAGCTGCAACCGGAAATAACGAAAACGAGGAAATGCCCAAGAGCGATGAAGAATTGAACGAACGGACGAGAAATATTTTCAGGGAGAAGATTCGGAATGGCGAATTGGAAGACCGGAAAATTGAGATTGACATTAAACACAATCAAGCCCCGGGTGTGGGCATGATTGGCGCAGGGGTGATGGACGAAGTGTCGATGATGAACTTGCAGGAGATGATCAACGGCATGATGCCCAAAAAACCGAAGAAACGGAAACTGACTGTGGCTGAAGCCCGGAAAGTATTGCTCGAAGAAGAAGCCGCCAAGCTCATCGACATGGATGAGGTGAAAGAAGAAGCGATTCGTAAAGCCGAAGATGCAGGTATAATTTTTATCGATGAAATAGATAAGATCGCTTCCGGTGGAAAGAAGGGTGGAGGCGGACCTGACGTGAGCCGCGAAGGTGTGCAGCGCGACCTGCTGCCCATTGTTGAAGGCAGCACCGTGAACACCAAACATGGGGTGATCAACACCGACCATATTTTGTTTATTGCAGCCGGAGCCTTTCATGTTTCGAAACCCTCCGATCTAATTCCGGAATTGCAGGGAAGGTTCCCCATTCGCGTTGAACTGAATAGTTTAACAAAAGATGACTTTGTGCGGATATTGAAAGAGCCTAAAAATGCGCTGACCAAACAATACCGGGCCATATTTGAAGCCGAAGATTTTGAAATTACGTTTGACGAAGACGCCATTGATGAAATAGCACAAACCGCTTTTGAAATCAATTTGGAAGTGGAAAATATAGGCGCTCGCAGACTACACACCGTTATGAGCAGACTGCTCAACGAATTTCTTTTTAACGTGCCCGACAAAGCCCCGAAAAACCAGCCCATTAAAATTACTAAGGCTATGGTGAAGGAAAAATTAAACGGTCTTATCAAGAATAAAGACCTGAACGAATATATTTTGTAATTTCAGGAATGGGAAAACTCCTGAGTTCTGCCATTTTACTTTTACTACCCTCCTATACTTTTTCAGCTGATTTAGATTCGCTCCGCAATAAAAATATCCGAAGCTATAAAGAATATTTTTTCTTGTGGCCGGTTATTAAGCAGCGAAGCACTTCGTTTGAAATCACCAACCAAATAAGTTCAAATCCAAAGCTAACGTACAGGCCCAACGTAAACTCAAGTTTTGGAATAGGTATGCACCTATTCCGAGTTAGTTTTGAACTATCACTTTCTATTCCCACCGACAGCTATAAGCAAAAAGTTTTTGGACATTCAAATGCAAAAGACTATCAACTGAATATCTTGAGCAAAGGCTGGGGTGTAAATGTGTTTACACAGCAATACAACGGATTTTATCAATTGGATTCCGGTAAACCCACGCCCGCCATCTACCCACAGCGGCCGGACATCAGCACCTGGAATACAGGAGCAAATGGAATTTATCTTTTCGATAAAAATAAATACTCCCTGCGAGCTGCCTATAACTTTTCCGAACGGCAACTAAAAAGTGGCGGTTCTTTTTTGCTAAGCGGCAATGTAAATACATTTAGCCTTCGGGCCGACTCTTCGATCTATGGCACAAGCTACAAACCGATTTTTGGTGCCAATGCAGATTTTAACAAACTTGACTACACGGTCTTTAGCGTGGCTCCGGGTTATGCACACACGTTTGTGTTTAACTATTTTTTTGTCAATGGTTCTTTGGCAATAGGCCCTGCTCAGCATTGGGTTTATTATCAGTCGGCTACTGCGGCACGGCATGAGTCTGCCTTAAATAGTTTTGTAGATCTTAGGCTTTCGGCCGGCTACAACAGCGATCGTTTTTTTGCAGGCATGTCTTTTGTGGCTCAATCGCGTAATATTAAGTTTGAACAAATTCAATTTACCAACACCACTTCGGTTTTTAGGATGGTGGTAGGCTACCGCATTGGTGTACTGGGCATTTTGAAAAAGAGCATCTGGGATTTCCTTCCGTTTGGAATCGGTAAAAAACTGGCTGCCAAAACAGAAGATTAAATCATTCGGATTTAGCCATTATTTTCTTTAGCCGTTGGTAAGCCAATCGCTGATAGTGCTCTGCAGGTTTATACTTTGTAACGACACATTGTTGGTAGGCTCGTTTAGCTTCCGTCTTATTTTGGTAATACTCTTCTTCGATAATCCCATTAAACAAATGCCCGGGTATGGAATAATAGACAGCAGGCTGATCTACTAATTTCTTTACCCACGGAATAGCCTGAGTGTAGAGTTTACACCGAAGTAAATTGTCTGTGTAGAGCTCAATGAATTTTAAATTTTGAGGATACATCTCAATGAGTTTTATGCTTACATCGAGCGCTTCGTACGGTTTATTTTCCAGATGCAACAAAATGTGAGCCGCAAAGATGAGCGCTTCCACTTGTGCCAGCGATAATTGTTCGGCACTTTTCCTCAGGTACCACAAACCTTCTTGTTTGTTTCCCGATTTCAACGGAATTAAGGCAGCTCTGAAAAATAAACTTTTTTGTTTGTAGTATTCGATATAATAGAGGTACAGACCTTTGATGAATAAAAATTCGGGTTGTGTATAATTGTTGTCGAATGTTTCGATCACCAACGGATAAGCTTTTTGTGCATATCGTAAGGCAGCCCAATTTTCGTTAAGAGAAAAATGGTATTCCGATAAAAAAAGGTAAGTACAAATTTTAAAGTAGGTGATTCGCGGTGAAGGTTTTTTCGTTTCAAGGTGGCTTATGTTGTTGAGCAGCAGTTGCAGATAGTGTTTGCTAAAAGGACTGTACGCCACCGGAATCTGCTTCCACCGTAAGGCGAAAATTTCGAGCAAGGGTTGGGTTGCTGGATCAATTTGGTTTAACAGGCTGTCACCGTCCACATCAAACCGATAATTGTAAATACGGTCTAACAGTTTAGGTAGCCGAACCGAGTCTGCCCGAATTGTCGGCTGACAACCACCCCACGAACAGACGAGTTCGCAAATAAAAAAAAACAACAACCGTTTCACGTTAAGCTTTATTTCAAAGCTGGCAAAGATACGATCGGTTACAAATTCTTATTCTGTTTTTTTGCTTTAATAGTTAGTGGTAAACAATCGCAACAGGCTGGAGTCTACAGGTCGGGCCGATTTACAAAATATCCAAGCGGATTGCGAGGCAACACAAGTTTCGGTTTTTTGAGAATCATTAATGCAGTCGTATCTTTGTAAGATATATAATGTTATGAAAGGAGTTAACTACATTACCGATGAGCGGAGCAGAAAAAAAGCAGTTGTAATTGATCTCAAAACATTAGAAAAATTCGATGAGCAAATCGAAGACTTGTTTGATGCAATTATCGCTGAGTCCAGACGAGATGAACCATCTGTAGCCTGGGAGGAGGTAAAGAAACGCCTTAAGAAAAGAAGTAAGGCGTGATATGTACATTATTACCTTTAAAAAATCTGCTGAGAAAGAATTATTTCGGTTGCCAAATCAAATTATTAAACGCATTAGTTATGCGATCGATGGCCTAAGCGAAAACCCACGACCACTTGGGGCAAAGAAATTAGAAGGACAGAAGGAATCGTTGTGGAGAATTAGAATAGGTGATTATCGTATTATTTATTTTGTAGAGGATGTGATTAAGATTGTGGAGATTAGAAAAGTTGGTCATCGCAAAGACATATACAAATAGATAGCTACAAATTCTTCGTCCTGTTCTTTCTAAAATCTTCAAACACCAAATTTCCCAATCCTTGCAAGCTGCTGTAGTAAGCATTGCCGTTGTTGGCTTTGGTAAACTCACGCACAAAAGCTTTGAGATAAGGATCGGTGGCAATCATAAACGTAGTGACTGGGATTTTTATTTTTCGCAGTTGCACGGCAAGGTCCAGTGTTTTGTTTAAAATTTTTTGGTCGAGGCCAAATGCATTTTTATAGTATTTGATTCCCTGCTTAATGCACGTGGGCTTGCCATCGGTGATCATAAAAATTTGCTTGTTGGCATTTTTCTTTCTTCGCAAAATACCCATGGCCAGTTCTAACCCCGCCACGGTGTTGGTGTGGTAGGGGCCTACATTTAAATAAGGGAGGTCTTTGATTTCAATTTGCCAGGCATCATCGCCAAATACCAAAATGTCGAGTGTGTCTTTAGGATATTTTTTGGTTATTAACTCCGACAAGGCCATGGCCACTTTTTTAGCCGGAGTGATTCGGTCTTCGCCATATAAAATCATGGAGTGCGAAATATCAATCATCAGTACGGTAGAAGTCTGAGCTTTGAATTCGTTCTCCACAACCTCCAGATCATCTTCTGTCATGAAAAAATCTTCTACCCCGTGATTGATTTGAGCGTTGCGCAGGGAGTCGGTAACCGAAATTTGTTCGAGCGTGTCGCCAAATTCGTATTCACGCCTATCGGTGGTGGGCTCATCGCCCCGGCCGTTGTGCGGAGTTTGATGGCCACCGGGTTTGGTGCGTTTCAGTTTTCCAAAAATTTCTTCGAGGGCAGATTCCCGAAGATTCTGCTCTGCTTTCGCTTTCAATTTGAATTCACCGTCCGGCCCTTCATCGGTGATGTAGCCGTTCTTTTTTAAATCTTCGATAAAATCGCCAATGCCATAACCCTTTCCGGTAAGCCCATATTGCTTATCCACTTCGGTGAGCCATTGTAATGCTTCGGCCACATTGCCCGATGTAATCAGCAAGAGCTGCATGAAGACTTTGAGCAGGTTTTCAAAACCCGACTTACCTTCGTTAGGAGGTGGAACAAATTTGGAAAACCGATGACCGAGCATAAAACTTACATTTCAAGGTAAACCATTTATCTGCCTATTCTGTTCATTTGGTCTGTTTTTTTGTCAGCTGGCCGATTAAACCTGCATTTTAGCAACTTAAAAAAACCGATGTAAGGTATTGCCTGTGGTTTCCCAAGTGAGGGAGAGCCGGGCGCTTACCTTTGCTTCATCAAAACACAAACAATATGAAAAAAATAATTGCAACATTAGCATTGATGGCGTTCATCGCATCGGCTTGTTCACAGTACACATGCCCCACCTACTCTAAAGTACACAAAACGTCTGCGAAAGGTGTTAGGGTTTAACTCAATTTAAAAAAGAAGCAGCCGCGATGAGCGGCTTTTTTATTTGAAGACTTGCGGAAATTAAACTCGTGCAAGGATAGGGCTCAAAAAGTTAAAAATTGAGTATGATCGGTGTTATTTTTGCAAAAATTTTAACACCATGAATAGAAAATTGATTCTTGTATTGTTCTCTGTTGCTGTCTTGGCAACTGCTTGCTCTGTAAATACCTGCCCCACCTACTCGAAAACCCCGAATAAAACGGTGTCTCCAAAAAATATTTAGTCATTTATAGATAGAAAGTAAAGCCGGACCAAAAGGACGGCTTTCTACTTGGATTTATTTTTGGACATTGTGCCATAGATGTAATCCCACATAGGCGAAGAAACACCAAATACCGATTCACCATTTTTGTAATGATGAACGCTGTGGTTGATCCAAAGTATTTTAAGAAAATTTTTCGGGGGTTGAAAGGCGTGAACCATGTAGTGAATGGCCAAATACAGCGCATAGCCGATGATAAACCCCGGCAGGAAAGAAAAAACAAAATCCCCCAAGATCAACCTGAATACAAACAATAATATTGTGGCGATGGTGATGCTGAGCAACGGTGGCATGGCCAGGCGATCTTTGTCTTTAGGGTATTCATGGTGTACACCGTGCATAGTGTATTGCATTTTTTCGCGCTTTTCGGTTTCTGTAGACATGTGGAACAAGTAGCGGTGCACGATATATTCTACCCAGGTGAAGGCAATCATCCCGATTGAAAACATACCCAGAGTAGTCCACACAGAAAGCGAAGTGTGTGTAGCGCTCCAATACAACAGCACCGATGCATACACAAAGAATACAACAAGAGGCACTGCAATATGAGTGCGGCTTAACCGCTCAAGAATTGGATTTTTAAAAAGCCGTTTGGTTCCTTTTGCTTGTGGTGTTATCTGCATACCAGTACGTAACGAAGACAAAGTTAAATTGATTCACAGACCCGAACAATTAGAAAAAGATTAAAATGATTCTTTCACCGTTGCTTTCTCCAAAATTTGCCGATAATAGTTTTCATACAATGGCAAGATATTGCTGATGTCAAATTCTTGAGCACGCCTAAGTGCATTGGCTTTGAACTGAGGTAAATTCTTTTTGTCGAGAACGAATAATGCGTTGCGCGTCATCTCATCAATATCGCCAATGTTGCTCATAAAACCGGTAACGCCTTGTACCTGAAGTTCGGGTATTCCTCCCGTGTTGGTGCTGATCACCGGTACTTCGCAAGCCATGGCTTCCAGCGCTGCTAACCCAAAACTTTCTTTTTCCGATGGCATTAGAAATAAGTCGGCCACCGAAAGCACCTCTTCCACGGCTTCGAGTTTTCCCAGAAAACGAACAGCATCGTTGATACCCAACTCACGGCATTGGTCTTCGATGGAGTTGCGGTCAGGGCCATCGCCAATCATCAGCAGCTTAGAAGGGATTTCTTTATGGATATTGTAGAACACGCTCACCACATCGCCAACACGCTTCACCTTACGAAAATTGGAAGTATGAACGATCAGGGCTTCTCCGCCCGGGCAAATCGCTTTCTTAAAATGATCTTTCTTCTGCTTTTTAAATTTCTCTAAATCAATAAAGTTGGGGATGACCTCAATATGATTTTGAATATCGAAAAATTCATAGGTTTCTTTTTTCAAATCGCGCGATACTGAAGTAACGCCATCCGATTGATTGATGCTGAAGGTTACCACCGGTTCGTACGAGGCATCGCGCCCAACCAACGTGATGTCGGTGCCGTGCAGAGTGGTGATCACAGGAATGGAAATGCCTTCACTTTTTAATATTTGCTTTGCCATATAAGCTGCAGAGGCGTGAGGTATGGCATAATGCACGTGCAGCAAATCTAATTTTTCGTTTTTAACTACGCTCACCATTTTACTTGCGAGGGCAAGCTCGTAGGGAGGGTATTCAAAGAGCGGATACGAGCGAAACTCTACTTCATGGTAAAATAAATTCTCATTCAAAAAATCAAGCCGGCTCGGTTGGTTGTAGGTGATAAAGTGTACCAAGTGACCTTCTTTGGCCAACGCTTTGCCCAGCTCAGTGGCCACCACACCACTTCCACCAAAAGTAGGGTAACAAACAATCCCAATTTTCATTCTTTCCACGTAGTTGAGGTTATAGTCTCAGGGTTTAACCGAATTTTTGCAGATTTGGTTTCAATAAAATAAATCCAAAATACATTTAAATGACGCAGCAATTACGTTCTTATTGTAGAATGATGATTAAACCTTTTGTTAAAAGTTAGGTCTATCTACGCAAAAAAATTATCATGAAAAGAATAAGCTTGATGTCCTTTATTTTAGGCTTGGCCGTAATTAGCTATGCTCAGCAGGGTAGCGATAATAAGAGCGCAAAAACAGTACGAACGCCCGAAGACCGAGCCACGATATTTACCAAATGGATTGACAAAACCGTTACACTTACCCCTGACCAACAAACAAAAGTACAAGCGGTGAATTTAAAGTACGCTAACATGAAACAAGCGGTGCGCGATTCGGCACAGGCCAACCGCAAAGCCATGCGCCAGGAAGTAATGGCCGACAACAAAGAACAAGATGCAGAGTTGAAGTCAATTCTCACCTCCGATCAGTACATTGCCTATACGGCTGCTCGTAAGCAAAAAATGGAAGACATGCGTTCCAAGCGGAAGAGGAATAAACATTGACGATTAAAAGCCTCCGATTATCGAAGGCTTTTCTTTTTACAATATTCAAAAATCGATTGGTAAACAACATCCTGAATTCGCGGGCGAATATTTTCTTTTAATAACTTGTTGTTGTACATATTGGGGTTCACCCTATTGGATAGAAAAACATACACCAGGTTAAATTCAGGATCTACCCAAATGCACGTGCCGGTAAACCCGGTGTGGCCAAATGTTTTGGGCGATGAGTAAATTGATGTAGGGCCATTGTCTAGGTTAACCAATGGCTTATCCCAGCCGAGCCCACGCCTGCTGGTTTCGTATTGTTTGGCCGTAAAAAAATGGATTGTTTCCGGCTTAAAAAATTGAATGCCGCCATAGCTTCCTTTGTTCAGCCACATTTGCCCGAGCTTGGCCAGATCATTGGCATCGCTAAAAAGCCCCGCATGGCCGGCAATACCTCCGTGCATAGCTGCACCTTGGTCGTGCACATAACCGATGAGCAGGCTTTTTCTGAACAACGTATCTTTTTCGGTGGGTGCTACCCGGTTGGCGGGGAACCTCCGAAGCGGTAAATAACCTGTGGTATAAGCACCGAGTGGTCCGTATATATTTTTTTGTAAAAATACTTCGAGCGGTATTCCTATTATTTTTTCGGCCAGGTGTTGCGATATGTAAAAACCCATGTCGCTGTAGCGGTAATCGTAAACCGTGCGGGCGGGTTTTTCTCTAATTTTTGAGTTGACGATCCAGTGCCACAGTGAATCCTTCATCGTTTTTGAGGCAAACAAGTTTTCAGAAACCGGAAAAGGAAATTCTTCGCTCTCGGTTGCGCTGTAATATTTTTTCCAAACGGAAGAATCTTTCACCGTCTCAATCCAAAACGGCAGGTAAGGCCATAGACCCGCCTGGTGTGTAAGTATGTCTTTAATGATAAAATCTTCTTTGTTGGTTCCTTTTAATTCGGGCAGGTAAACCGAAGCCTTTTTATTGACATCAATCAAACCGTTTTCGACCATGTACATCACTGCTTGCAAAGTAGCCGAAACCTTAGTGACCGAAGCGAGGTCGTAAATAGTTTCATCGGTTACGGGTATTTTATTTTGGTAAGTCAGGCTTCCAAATGATTTTTCATAGACTACCTTTCCGTCCTTTGCCACCAACACATGACAACCCGGGGTAGCCCCGGTGCGGATGGCCTCGTTTGCAATGGTATCAATTTTATCGAGTGTACGGCTGTCCATTTCGGCAGCTTCAGGTAGTTGGTAAGAAAAACGCTTAGGGGTATTTTTTAAAACAAGTGTATCCGTGAGTGAATCAGAAATTGAGTGTGGATTTTCGGTTTTGATTAACCCGCCAAAAATAACCTGTGCGGCAACCTGAGGGATTCCTTCTTTGCCGGAGTAAGCATGGAGCAGCGAGGGGAACTGCAGGAATGATTTTAATTGCTCACTTCCAGAAAAAAGGCAAATGATTACGTTGTGGTGTTGCTTCCATGTTTTGAGCTGCTCAATGACCAAGGAGTCTGCATGACCGAATATTCCAACTACAAGTACATCGGCTTTTTCGATTTTTGAATTTAGTATAGAAAAATATTTAGAATCGGTAAGTGAATGATGTTCGAACCGGGCATACTTTGAAAGATATTTTGTAAACTCATTTTCAGCGGGCTTGCCTATGCATACCGAAGCAAAAGTTACTTCGTTAAGTTTTTGTATGGGGAGAAAACTTGAATCATTACGTACTACGGTAACCAATGCCTCCGCCAGGTGTTGCTTTAATAAACGGGCTTCCGGCAAATTTAATTTTCGAATCAAATTGTCGGTATTAATAAATTTATTTTGGAACAACCCCCGGCTGTATTTTAACCGAAGAATTTTCTTTACGGACGAATCAATGGTAGCAGCCAACGCCCTGTTTTTCCTCAACGATTTTTTTATTGCTTTTATTTGTTTGTCGATCGTGTTTACGTCAATAGGGTAGGTAAGCCACTCAAGACTATCGGCAAGTTGAATTTGAAGTTGATTGGCCTGCCGAATAATTTGCTTGTGGATATTTTTTTTAAGGCTGTCGTCTTTAATAGCATTGAAAGCTTCACGGTCGTAAAACTGTACGATGCTATCGAAATGCTGTATTGTATTCACGTTCGATTGAATAAGCAGAGGAATCTTTGCGCTTCCCTGCAGTTCGTTGCAGAGATGAGCAAAATTTTCCGGGCTGCACGTTCCACTCAAACGGAATCCGCTAATTTTATTGGCCTTGATTTTTTCGATAAGCGCTCGAATGGTTTGCGCATCGTTTGCTGGAAAGCGGGGAAAAATAAGTTGCCCAATCCGCTCTTCAATGTTTAATTTTGAAAAGAGACTGTCTACCCACCTTTGTTTAATGGAATCCTGGGCATAAGAAAAAATAGAAAGGATTAGGAATGAACCGACACAAAAAATACGAAGCATAACAAAATGAAAAATAAAATTAACTTTAGCAATATTTTTAATAACCAAAGATAAACTATACTTGGCATAGCCCGATGAAAAATTTTTTGACCGTATTAATTATGGGAAGCTTGGTTGCTGCTTGTTCCGGCCGCCTGAAGGAGAACCAATTTCTGGTGGAAAACCTGATGAAGAAGCATCCTCGAAAATTTAAACGGGCTATCAAAGGCAAGGACACACTGGGCATTAAGATCCTGTACACTCAAATCAACCGCGATTCTGTCAATGCACCACACTTTCGTTCGTTTTATTTTAATGTTGATTCAACAACGTATTTCTACCCGGCCAGCACCGTTAAGTTACCTATTGCCTTGCTGGCACTTGAAAAAATAAATAGACTGAATGTTGCGGGGCTGGATAAGCACACCCCGATGTTTAACGATAGCGTTTATTCCGGACAACTGTTTGCACGAGAAGACTCAACTTCTGAAAACGGCCTTCCCTCGGTGGCACACTATATTAAAAAGATTTTGTTGGTGAGTGATAATGACGCTGCAAACCGGCTCTATGAATTTCTTGGGCAAAAGGAGACCAACGAATCTTTGAAGAATAAAGGCTATAACATCCGCATCCTTCACCGTTTGGACAGACCGCTTACACCCGACCAAAACAGACATACCGAGGCGGTGCGGTTTGTACAGCACGACTCGTTGGTTTACGGTCAACCGATGTTGGTAAACCCGGACTCCATCCGGCCACCGCGAAAAGTGTTGAAAGGATATGCCTATGTAACCAACGATAATAAATTTGTAAGAAAACCATTCGATTTCACCTACAAAAACTCAAATCCATTGCAAGATCAGCAGGAGGTTTTGAAAGCCGTCTTTTTTCCGCAATCCACCAACCCTAAAAAGATATTTAACTTAACGGAAGAAGATCGCCAGCTTGTAATGCGTTATATGTCGCAGTGGCCGCGGGAAACAAAATACCCGGCTTACTTTAAAAATAGCATTTATACGGATGCCTATGTAAAGTACCTTATGTTTGCCGAGCGAAAGAAGCCCATTCCGCCTCACATCCGGATTTTTAATAAAATTGGCTGTGCATATGGTTTCTTAATAGACAACGCGTACATCGTGGATTTTAAAAATAAGGTGGAGTTTATGCTCTCGGCCGTGATCAATACCAACACAGATGGTATTTACAATGACGGAAAATACGAAGAACACAAGATCGGCTTCCCGTTTTTACGCAACCTGGGTAAGGTGGTTTACAGATACGAACTGAAACGAAAAAGAAAAATCGTACCGGACTTATCATCGGTTAAAATCAAATACGAGTAAGCCCTTGCACATCTGCCAAGTTTCCGCGAATTTTCAAGCGCATAATATTTATTTATGACAAAAGGTAATGCAATAGTGATTACATCAAGTTTCCTTGATACCGACAACGCCAAGACCGCACACGGACTTATTCGTGGCACGGAACGTTTCAATATTCTGGCAATTATCGACAAAAAACATCCTGGCAAAGATGCGGGCGAAGTACTGGATGGGAGAAACAGAAATATCCCGATCTATTCAACCTTAAAAGATTTTCAAAAACATTCAAAAAAGAAAGCAAAATATTGCATCATCGGAGTGGCCACGAAGGGCGGAGTGCTGCCGCACGAGCTGCGCACCATGTTGCGCGAAGCAATAACCATGGGCTTCAACATCGTTAACGGGCTGCACGATTATGTGTCGGACCATCCGGATCTTGTAGCACTTGCCAAGAAGAAGAAAGTAAAAATCATAGACGTTCGCAAGCCAAAAAAATTCAACGACTTGCATTTTTGGTCGGGCGAAATTCGGAAAGTAAAATGCCCCAAGGTTGCTGTGCTGGGCACCGACTGCGCACTGGGCAAACGCACCACCTCTCGTTTTTTGGTTCA
This sequence comes from Bacteroidota bacterium, assembly GCA_018267285.1. Taxonomy (GTDB): domain Bacteria; phylum Bacteroidota; class Bacteroidia; order Cytophagales; family Cyclobacteriaceae; genus ELB16-189. The sequence continues at coordinate 112,323 of JAFDYU010000008.1, forward strand.
AGCGATGAAAGAAGCCGGCTATAAAGCCGAGATGATTTATACAGGCCAAACCGGCTGGATGCAGGGCGCCAAGTATGGATTTATTTTTGACAGCACACTTAATGATTTTATTTCGGGAGAAATGGAACAAGCCATCGTGCAGTGCTGGGAAAAAGAAAAACCGGATATCCTTTTTATCGAAGGCCAATCAAGCCTAAGAAACCCCAGCGGGCCGGCAGGTGCGGAATGGATCGTAAGCGCAGAGGCTGATGCAGTGGTGTTGCAGCACAACCCCGCCCGGAAAAAATTTAAAGGGCTTGAAGATTACCCCGTCAACATTCCGGAGGTGAAAGACGAAATTGAATTGATTAAAAGATACGGAGCAGACACAGTTGCGCTCACCGTAAATACTATGAAAATGAAAGCAGAAGATGCACGCTTATGGGCTAATCAAAAAGAAAAAGAACTGAGTATCCCGGTGATTCTTCCACTGGAAGATGGTGTGGAAGCCTTGATTCCGATTTTTGCTAAGAAGATAGAAGCATCAAAAAGAAATATCAAATGAAAATCAAATCAATCAAATCCTGGACGGCCGATCTTGGCAATACCAAACCTTACACCATTGCTTTTAAAACCGTTGATGAAGTGAACAACGTGTTTGTTGAAATTAGTTTAGACAATGGGGTGGAGGGCATTGGCGCAGGAAACCCCAGCGAATATGTAACGGGTGAAAGCTTTGCCTCGTGCGCGGAAGCACTCCAAGAAAAAAATATTTTGTTCTTGATTGGCCGCGATATCCGTGAACTGCACCAGCTTACGTTTGAGGTTTGGCAGAAATTTCCAAAAAACCCGGCCGCACGTGCCGCACTCGATATTGCTCTGTACGATGCCTTCACCAAGTATTTAAACGTTCCGCTTGTAAAATATTTGGGGCAAAAAATCCAGTCGCTGCCAACGTCCAACACCATCGGTATAAAAAGCGTGGAAGAGACTTTAAAAGAGGCGCAAGAATATGGCGAACGTGGTTTTAAAGTATTGAAAGTAAAGCTGGGAAAAGATCTGAGTGAGGATATCGAACGGCTGGTGAAGCTGCGTGAGAAATTTGGAAAGAAGTTCGTTATCCGTATCGATGCCAACCAGGGCTACACATTCGATCAAACCATTCAATTTTATCAAAAGACAAAACACCTCGATGTGGAATTGATCGAACAGCCACTTCCCGCAAAGGCGGTAAACGAAACAAAAAAACTCCCCGAAGAAATCAAAAAAATAATTGCTGCCGATGAATCGTTGTTATCGCCAACAGATGCTTTGGAGTTGGTGCAACCGCCCGTAGCAACTGGAATTTTTAATATCAAACTGATGAAATGCGGTGGCATAAGTCAGGCATTGAAAATTGCTGACATTGCAGCCCATAAAAACGTAGAACTTTTCTGGGGCTGCAACGATGAAAGTATTGTGAGCATAACTGCAGCACTGCACGTTGCGTTTTCCTGCGCCAATACCAAGTACATTGATCTTGATGGCAGCCTTGACTTGGCGCGAGATGTAGTGAAAGGCGGGTTTATTTTAAAAGACGGGATGATGCACTGCGCGGACAAACCCGGGCTAGGGGTAGAAAAAATTTAATTGACTGCATGTGTCTTATCTTCCTTTCGCTCCATCATCATCCGAGATACAAACTTATTGTTGCCGCCAACCGCGATGAATTCTATACGCGCAAAACCGAAGCTGCAAAATTTTGGGAAGACCACCCGCACATACTGGGAGGAAGAGACCTTGAGGCCCGCAAACCCGATGGAACGTGCGGCACCTGGATGGCCATGAATACAAACGGACGCATGGCTATGATCACCAACTACCGCGATTTAAAAAACCTACAAACGAATGCACCATCGCGAGGACACTTAGTCACCGATTTTTTAGTAACGGATAGACACCCTGAAGTGTATTTGAAATCTATCGAGCCTAAAGCAAAGGAGTACAACGGATTTAATCTCATCGTTGGCACGGCCGATGAACTCTATTATTTATCGAACTACAGAGAAGGAGTTTCAAAAATCGAAAATGGGCTTCACGGGCTGAGCAATGCACTGCTCGATACACCGTGGCCAAAAGTTGAAGCAGGGAAAAAGAAAATGGACACACTTTTTAGCGAAACTAAAATTGATTCTGAAAAAATTCTGGACTCACTTTATGATGAACATAAAACTGCCGATGATCAACTTCCTGATACCGGTGTAGGTTTGGAGCGCGAACGTATGCTGTCGTCCATGTTTATCAAATCGCCCAACTACGGCTCGCGGTGCTCTACGTTTGTGGCAGTTGATCAAAATAACGATGTTGAGTTTGTAGAGCGTGTATATAATCTGAAAACGTTTGACTTTACCGAACAGAGTTTTAAATTTAATGTAGCATAATTTGATTTACGGATGGTTCTGTATTAGCAAAACATTTTATCATGGAGGCCAAGCCCGTTCATTATTCGCAAACTACAATCACCGAGCTGATGATCCCTTCTTATGCCAACTTTGGCGGGAAAATTCACGGAGGCATTTTACTCTCGCTCATGGATAAGGTGGCCTACGTGTGTGCAAGCAAACATGCCGGCACGTATTGTGTTACGGTGTCGGTTGATAAAGTTGAATTTCTTCAACCCGTAGAGGTAGGTGAGCTGGTTTCTTTGAAAGCATCGGTGAATTACGTGGGCAGAACTTCGTTGGTGGTGGGTATTCGTGTGGAATCGCAAAACGTAAAAACCGGAATAACCAATCACACCAACTCTTGCTACTTTACTATGGTGGCACAAGGCGATGACCACAAACCCATGCAAGTGCCCGAACTTATGTTAGAGACCGAAGAAGAGGTTAAACGTTTCGTTGAAGCCATGCACATGAAACAGATCAAGAAAAAGATGAAAGAAGAAATGGACGATGTTCGGTCTGCCGTGGGAGTGAGCCAGGCACATCAGTTATTAAAAGAGGAGCGGTGTGTTATTAAAATGAAAGTATAGTTTCATGAGGGTAGCTCAAACTGCGTACACAGTTTACGGCTTTATTATTTTTATCGCTCTGTTCCTACTTTTATTTCCGTTTTTACTTATTCCTATTTTTTTTTCTTCGCACTTCCGGTTAACCGGCATCCTTAACCGATGGTGGGCTCGGCTATTATTTTTTTTTATTTTTATTTCGTTTGAAGTAGAGGAGCGATTTCCGTTAGACCGAAAAAGAAAATATATCTTTTGCCCCAATCATTTTTCGTATCTCGATATTCCAACTTTGGGGCTCAACCCCGTCAATGCCATTTTTGTTGGCAAAAATGCGATGGAAAAAATTCCACTTTTTGGGTTTATGTATCGGAGATTGCACATCACAGTGAACCGATCGAGTTTTCGCAGCCGCGGAAATACCTTACTGGCATCTATGAAAGCATTGGATGAAGGGAAAAGCCTGGTGATCTACCCCGAGGGAGGCATGATCACCGCACAACCTCCGCACATGTCGCCTTTTAAAGATGGCGCATTTCGGCTGGCCATCGAAAAGCAAGTAGCCATTGTGCCCGTTACGATACCTTTTAACTGGAAACTTTTGCCCGATCAATCTACACTGAGGCTGCGGCACGGTAAAGGGAAGGTAATTTTTCATGAACCTATCGAAACCGTAGGTCTGTCGTTGGCGCAGACCTCCGATCTAAAGAAACAGGTCTTCCGTATTATCAACATTGAATTAAAGCATCAAAACAGCAGCCCGGTTGTTTCTTCTCACGCTTAATTTTTCTCATCTTCGCGCGAATAAATCTTTTCAATAAATGTATTCTTTTCAGTTTTGGAAGCAGTGGCCGAAACCCTATCGGTTTTTGTTTTGGGTTTTAGCCGTTTGTTTTTTGTTTTCCTTAGGATTTCTGTGGCAAGGATGGATTCAATGGCCTGCACCTGCCATAACGCTGGATAATTATCAACAGATTCAGTCGGTTGAAGTACCGATGCATTCGTTCAACGTAGGGTTGTTAAAATTGACGGCTGTTGGTCAAAGTAATGTGATCATAGAAAGTATTTTCGGAAGCGACTTGCAACCTTCGGTTTTTGCTTCGTATTTTTTTCTGGCAGCTCTTGTTTTTTGCTTTCTTATTTTTATTTCTATTCTGCCGGCTCTTAGCCGGTATCGATTCTTAATAGGCATCGGCATTGCAGCATTGTTTATTGCCAGCCTGCAACTTGATGCGCTGCAAATTTTTAATACAAGCTCCCGACTGTTTACAGCCGGCTCGATTTTGCTCTTCGCATCAGTTGCGTTTTATTTTCATTCGTTTAAAGTGGAAGCAACTTTTCTTAACAGGTTGTTTGCTTTTTCCTTGCTGACTTTAGCATTGTCCTTATCCATTTACTTTTCCAGCGGGGTGCCCCATCCGTTTTTACATATTTCAGTAACCGGATTGATGGCGGGTTTGATCGTGTGCCTGATCGTGATAGTGATGGTTGCACACGAATGGGTAGCGCTTTTTGCAGAGTTGATAACACGCAGCACCAAACTGGGCAAAAATCTTCAGCATTTTCTAGTACTCTCCATCGTTTATCTCGGTAATATTTTCCTGATGTATTCTTCAAAGATGGGAATGACCGGGTGGAGTTTTTTTTCGGTGAGCCCATTTGTACTTCTTGGGTTATCTGCGATATTGGGTGTATGGGGTTTCCGAGCACGCGAACCCCGGCATGAATCTATTTTAAAAGAAGAACCCCTTCGCATTTATTTTTATGTATCGCTTGCAACCGCAGCACTTGGTGTGCTGGGTTACTTCCTGTCATCGGCAAACGATATGATGGTAGATGCCTTTGAAGATTTGATTCTGGCCGCACACATTGGCTGTGGATTGATATTCGTACTTTATGTCATCGCCAACTTTGGCCCTATGTTGGTTAAAAATCTTCCTGTTTACAAAATTTTATATAAACCCGACACCATGCCGCACTTCACATTTCGGCTCATGTCGGTGATTGCCACATTTGCAATATTGTCGATGGTGGTATCGTGGAAGACCTATGTCAACCAGATGGTGGCCACGTACTATAATGCCTACGGTGATTTATTTTTAATCGAAGGAGATACCGGAAATGCAGAAGTTAATTACAGAAGATCCCTTCAGTTTAGAAACCAGAATCTTCACGCACACTATGCGCTGGCCAATATCTACAAATCAAAATTAGAACCGATACAAGAACGTAAAGAATATGAAAATGGAGTAGAGTGGTCGCCTGATGTACCCGCTTACTTAAACCTTTGCAGAGCTTACCTTGCGCACAACGATCTTCTGGAAACCGCTTTGACACTCGATAGAGCAAGAAAAGAATTTCCCAACAGTAAAGAACTTCAAAACGCTACGGGGATTTCATTTTTAAAATTAAAACAACCCGACTCTGCCATCTATTATTTCAGTCAGGCAAAGAAACAAGCCAATGTACTTGCCGTGCATGCGGTATTTAACAAGCCGGCTGAAATGGATTCGATCGTTTCGCTTAACGATAAGAAAGATGGAGTGAACGCCAACACGATTGCACTGGCCAACCTTCAGCAGAAACAGCTACTTACCGAAGGAAAATTTTCGGTCGATACGTCACTCAATGTTTATGAAGCAGTGTGGCTGAGCAACTTTTTAGTTAATCAAAAAGAAAAATCGGATACAGCTCTGATCGGGCTTGCTCTTGAACTGGCAAAGAAACCCATTAACGGTAATTTTGAAGAAACGTTGATAACGGCAGCAGCCCACAGTTTATACGAACATGGCTTAGTTAACGAGGCGATGAAGACGTTGCGCGAGCTGGCGTTCCGCACGGGTAATGCAAACCAGCTTTCTACAATGGGGTTATGGCTCCTGGAACAAAAAAACCCTTCCCTCGCCATTAATTATTTTGAAGAAGCACAGGGAAAATCACACCCTGCATCTCTGTATCATTTGGCGATTGCACAAATCGAAGCCAATAATTTAAATCAAGCGATTATCAATTGGGACAGCCTCCGAAGATCACCCGATAAGAAAATTGCTGCTTTCGCTGAAATGATCAGTGCTGTTTTGAAAATTAACCCCAACCAAGCGAAAGACCTTACCGATGAAGGAAAATATTATTTCTGCCGTTACCGGATTCCATTGAACGACAACATTCTTTTTAACAACGTTATTAATGCAATCGCAGATCATCAGTTGCAAGCTCAAGCTATAATTGATCGCAGCGAAAAACTCTTTGCCATGGACGAACCGGACGAGGCAAATGATTTGCTCGGTAGGCTTAACACGGTTTATTCAAAGAATATACACCAACAAATAACAAGCCTTAGGTTGATGCTTGCTGTAGAGAAACGAGATTGGGAGTTTATACAAAAAAATATTTATGAAACCGCTTTGCCGCCACTTCAAAAGAAATATCTGGAAGCATTATTGGCGGCTCAAAACGGAAGTACAATGGCGGCTAATCAATTTGAATATCTATGTAAGGCCAATTATCAATTTGAAGAAGGAGTGATTGCTGCAGTTCGTTTTTTTGAAAACGACACAACCGACCGATATAAAAATTTTTCTAGATTGGTAGAGGGGCTACTGGCCAAGCCCAACTCGGTGAAGTATTTAAAACAACACGCTGTAATGGCGGCTTCACTCGCGTTTTACGATGCAGCCCAGAGTTCGCTTGATAAACTGAGAGCAATTTTACCGGATAAAGCTTTCAAAAAATTTGCGGAAAAGAATCGACAATACTTTAAAGGCCCCGTCTAACCAATTGCCCCGCCCAAAATATTCAAGCATATTTGCACGTCAAAAAATTCATAATTCAACCTTAACTCTAAATGGAACTAAAATCCGTACCTCTCGAACAACTGCATGCGAAACTGGGCGCTAAGATGGTGCCCTTTGCAGGCTACAATATGCCCGTACGCTATTCGTCTGATATCGAAGAACACATGACGGTGCGCAACGGTGTTGGTGTTTTTGATGTGAGCCACATGGGTGAGTTTAAGATTGAAGGACCGAATGCCCTTGATCTGATTCAGCGCGTAACCAGCAACGATGCTTCTAAGCTGGTGAATGGACAAGCGCAGTATTCTTGCCTGCCAAACGAAAACGGTGGCATTGTAGATGATCTGATCGTTTACAAAATTAAAGACAACGACTACCTCGTGGTGGTGAATGCATCGAACATTGAAAAAGATTGGAATTGGATCTCGAAGTTCAATACCCACGGTGCGGTGATGAAAAACGTATCGGACGATATTTGTTTATTTGCCGTGCAAGGCCCGAAAGCAAAAGAAGTTCTACAACGATTAACCAAAACAGATTTATCCGTTATTAAATATTATCATTTTGCGATTGACCAATTTGCGGGAGTAAATGATGTTGTTATCAGCAATACCGGTTACACCGGAGCTGGCGGGTTTGAAATCTATGTAAATAAAGATTCGGCCGAGAAAGTATGGAATGCAATTTTCGAGGCAGGGAAAAATGAAAACATCAGACCGATTGGCCTTGGTGCACGCGATACCCTTCGGCTGGAGATGGGTTTCTGTTTATACGGAAACGATATTGACGACACCACCTCGCCCCTTGAAGCCGGCCTAGGCTGGATCACTAAATTCACGAAAGACTTTACCAACTCGGCTTCCCTAAAAAAACAAAAAGAAGATGGAGTAAAGAAAAAGTTGGTGGGATTCAAAATGGTTGATAAAGGAATACCCCGCCACGATTACCAGATTAAAGATGCCGAAGGTAATGAAATTGGCAAGGTCACTTCCGGTACCATGTCACCCATGTTGAATATTGGAATTGGCCTGGGTTACGTAGCGGTTGCCCATGCTGCTGTCGATTCTCAAATTTTTATCGATGTGAGAGGGAAAGGCCTAAAGGCCGTGGTGAGCAAACTTCCATTAATTAGTTGATTCGATCATTCGGTGATGTGCTTGTAACATTATCGAATATCCGAATTACCACTTTACCGAATCAAAATGAAAACCATTGATGTTTGCTTAAGCCCGGAGCTGATGCACCTGTATGATGTGCGCGATAAAACCGTGGTTGTGGTTGATATTTTACGTGCCACATCCTGTATGGTAACGGCTTTTGCCCACGGTGTTGAAAGCATTACACCGATAGCCAGCTTGGAAGAATGCCGTAACATGAAAACCCGGGGCTATGTAATTTCGGGCGAGCGCGATGGAAAAAAAGTAGAAGGATTTGATAAAGGAAATTCTCCGTTCGAATATGTGGGCGATCAGGTGCGTGGGTTAAAAATTGCTTTTACCACAACGAACGGAACGTTAGCCATAGAAAAATCGAAGGACGCCAAAGAAATTGTTATTGGTTCGTTTCTAAACCTGACGAGCGTGGCCAAGCATCTTTTGCTCGGAGAAAATAACGCACTGATTGTTTGTGCCGGATGGAAGGGCCGGGTGAATTTGGAAGACACACTTTTTGCCGGTGCACTGGTGGATAAACTGAAAGACTATTTAGGCCCCGATTGCGATGCGCCCCTCGCGGCCCGGTATTTATACAACCTCGCCAAAGAAGACATGATTTCATTTTTAAACACTTCATCGCACGTGCTCCGGTTAAATAAACTTAACATTCACGAGGATATTAAATTTTGTGTGGCGATGGATCAATTTAAAGTTTTGCCCAAATTGAAAAACGGAACTTTAGTGGTTAACTGAGTTTCGGATTTTGTTGGTGACGCTCCCGGTCGCGATGAGTTTTCTTTTCAATGTTTTTTTCTAAAGCTTCGGTCAGGTCAACGCCCGTTTGGTTGGCCAGGCAGATGAGCACCCAAAGCACATCGGCCATTTCATCGCTCAAGCCCTTGTTTTTATCCGACTCTTTTTCTGATTGCTCTCCATACCTTCGGGCAACAATGCGGGCGAGCTCGCCAACTTCTTCGGTAAGAAGTGCCATGTTGGTAAGTTCATTAAAATAACGAACGCCATACGATTTGATCCACCGATCGACTTGTTGTTGTGCTTCTTTGATCAACATAAAATGTAAGCTTAAGATGTAAGTTAAACCGGGGCTATCGTAACTCTTCAAAGTCAATATCCATCACTTCGTATTTCTGCCAACCGGTAAAATCAAAATGCCACCACTCGGTGGGATAAACTTTAAAAGAATTTTCTGCCATGACCGCAATTAGCGTATCGCGGTTTTTTACAATAACCGGATTACCGATAGTAGCGGTAGGCCAGGATTCCTTTTGCATGGCATCGTAAGTGGTTGGCATTGATAGTTCTTGTCCGGTTTTCAAATCAACAAGAGTCATGTCTATGGCGCAGCCCCGGTTGTGACGCGAGCCGTGGTACGGACTTGCCACATACGTGGTATCGCCCTTCATCAACTCATAAAATTTTACAGTAGCCGAATAGGGGCGATAGGCGTCATAGATTTTTATGCTATAACCCAATCTTTTAAATTCTTCTTGTGCCTTTTTTAAAGCTAAAGCAACAGGCTTTCGGGCATAGGCTTTAGGCAACCGATAGATTTGTTCGCCCGTGAAATTATTTTTTGTGGCATACCGGATGTCAAGTACAAGTCCCGGAATAAATTCTTGAAGATCAACCAATTCATTTTCAGGGTTAGTTTGCACGGATGACCGATAGCCCGAAATATTGGTGGGGTGAAGCCCATATTTATTTTGGGAATGGACAAAAAAAGCAGACTGAAGTACTGCAACAACGAGGAGAAGTTTCATCAGACTGGAAAGATACAATTTTGGGTGCGAATGGCACACCTATACTTTTCACAAAAGTTCGCTATCCAATTCTTTCTTTTTTCATTTTCGTTTTATTACTTTTAGAGTGACTGAAGGAATGACGCGAAGACACGTTTTTATACTTGCAAGTTTTTTAAAACATTGTAAGGAACGTGTCTTCGCGATTTTTTTTAACCTATTTCTATGAGAATGACAAAAACCACTAAATCGAAGGACAAAAAGATTTTTGTTCTGGACACCTCCGTAATTATTTACGAACACAACAGCATCCTCAATTTTGATGAACACGATATCGGTATACCGATTACGGTATTAGAAGAACTCGACAACTTTAAAAAAGGTAACGACACCAAAAATTTTGAAGCCCGCGAGTTCATCCGATTAATTGATAAGCTGGCCAAAGACCAGATGCTGCACCAGTGGAATCCCATCAACGGTAAAGGCAAAGGTAATTTTAAAGTGGTGATGGATACAGGAGGCACCGGGCAGGTTGACGCCAACAAAGTCTTTAATGAAGACAAACCCGATCACCGAATTTTAAATGCGGCACTGCTGCTGCAAAAAGAAGAAAGCGACAAGCGAGTGATCCTTATCAGCAAGGATGTTAACTTGCGGCTTAAGGCCAAAGCGCTCGGCCTTCAGGCCGAAGATTATACCACGGGGAAAATTCAAAACATCAGTTCGTTGTATGCCGGACGAACGATTACCGACAACGCCTCTTCCGATGCCATTGATTTGATTTATGAGAAAGGCTACTGCCCACCCAATGAGGTGCTCGGCAAAGAAAAACCGATGAAAAACCATTACTACATTTTTAAAAACGGAAAGAAATCGGTTCTGGCATTCTACAACTCGGCCAACGGCATGGTAGAACAAGTTGAAAAAAGAAATGCGTACGGAATTAAACCGCGCAATGCCGAGCAAGCTTTTGCCATTCATGCCGTACTTAAACCGGAAATCAAGTTGGTGTCTATGCAAGGCGTGGCGGGTACGGGGAAAACGCTTATCGCGCTTGCTGCTGCCCTTGAGCAGAAAAGAGAATACAAACAAATTTACCTCGCCCGCCCGATTGTTCCGCTAAGCAACAAAGACATTGGTTACTTACCGGGAGATATCAAATCGAAATTGAATCCCTACATGGAGCCGCTGTGGGATAATTTAAAATTTATTCAAAACCAATACAGCGAGAGCGACAAAGAATACTCGAAAATCACCGAGATGGTGCAGAACGAAAAACTGGTCATTACCCCACTTGCCTACATCCGCGGAAGAAGTTTATCCAACATTTGTTTCATCGTGGATGAGGCTCAAAATCTTACTCCGCACGAGGTTAAAACGATCATCACCCGCGCTGGAGAAAACACTAAAATTATTTTTACGGGCGATATTCACCAAATCGATACACCTTATCTCGATTCGCAAAGTAACGGTCTTTCTTACCTGATCGACAGGCTGAAAGACCACGAGCTTTATGCGCACGTAACCCTTGAAAAAGGCGAACGGAGTGAATTGGCCAACCTGGCCAACGATCTGTTGTAGAACGTTTGGAGGGATAAACTTAGGATGCAAGATTTAAGGCGAAAGAAAAAATTGCAAGCCTATACTCACTCAAAAACCGACCTTTATCCGTAGTACACAGAAAATGAACCTGTACTATTTTGTGTGGAGAGTTACATTTTCGTTACATCGGTAAAGTATTGAGCAGCTATCTTATATCGCCTAATGAGGTGGCGTTTTCTCTTGCCAAACCCATCTATTTACTTTGCGTATCAATAAACAAACACGAGTAATTATGTGGTGGAACAGAGGCTTTAAATATTTCTCCTTATCGAAGCAGATAAATTATTTGCGCGAACACGGTATAATGTTGGGCTCACGAGCGCTCAACGGACGCAAAGTATTTATTTATATGGTGAAAACTTTTTTTGTGGAGGTAGTTTATCAAAACGACAGCATCGAGAAGCAAGTTGAACGCCTTAATGTATTCAATAATTTAAGCCACCTTAACCAACATCTGGAAAAGGAATTCAAGGCTACGTTTTAAGTATTATCTTCCGAGTGCTTTGAGCATCGTATCGCCAATTAAGGCGGGCGACTCCACCACGTGAATGCCACATTCGCGCATAACTTTCATTTTTGCAGCTGCGGTATCTTCGGCACCGCCAATAATGGCACCCGCATGGCCCATCCTGCGGCCGGGAGGTGCAGTTTGACCTGCGATGAACCCAACAACGGGTTTTTTATTTCCATTTTCTTTGATCCAACGGGCAGCAACGGGTTCGTAGTTTCCGCCTATCTCACCAATCATAACAATGCCTTCCGTATCGGGGTCGTTCATTAATAATTCGATCGCATCTTTGGTTGGCGTACCGATAATTGGGTCGCCCCCAATGCCAATGGCGGTAGTGATACCCAATCCTGCTTTTACAATTTGATCGGCAGCCTCGTACGTAAGTGTACCGGATTTGGATACAATTCCTATTTTTCCTTTTTTGAAAACAAAGCCCGGCATGATGCCCACTTTTGCTTCGCCCGGTGTAATCACTCCCGGGCAATTGGGCCCAACTAAAGTTGCTTTACGATCTTTTACATATTGCTTGGCCGTCATCATATCTTTAACGGGGATGCCTTCCGTAATGGCAACAATTACTTTGATGCCCGCATCGGCTGCTTCCATAATGGAATCGGCAGCAAAGGCAGGGGGCACAAAAATAATGGATACGTCAGCACCCGTTTTCTCAACGGCTTCTTTAACTGTATTGAATACAGGCCTGCCCAAGTGCACCTGGCCACCTTTGGCGGGTGTAACGCCACCAACTACATTGGTGCCGTATTCTATCATTTGGCCGGCATGGAAGGTCCCCTCGGAACCCGTAAAGCCTTGCACAATTACCCGTGAATTTTTATTGACCAGTACACTCATCGTTATTAAGGTTAAGGCAACAAATTTAAAAGAAATATGAGCGGAGACAAGAATGAATTATGCAAAAAAAAGAGAGGCTGCTCAGGGCAGCCTCTCGATCAAAAAATTTATTCACCTTTTATTTCAGACTTTTTAATTTATTCCTGAGTAAGAATTCTTCGTATCCTTCTTTATAGGTAGGATTTTCCGGATCCATTTTAATGGCTTGCTCATAGCAAGTGATGGCATCTATTAAAAGTTTATTTTCTTCATAAAAGCCTGCCAGCAAATATTTGTTGAAAGCGGTTTCCTCGTTCAGCTCTGTGTTCTTTAAGTCGGCTTTCACGGCCTCATACCGATTAGCGGAAAGTCTTTTAATCAAATGTTGTTCTGATTTGCTTTTGCTGTCTCCTTTTGAATGAACCTCTATCAGTACAGCCGTTTCGTTGGCTAATTTAGGATCACTCAAGTCGATTTGAGCCGTTTTTTCCGAAGTTTCTATTTGAGCAAGTTCTTCATCGAACATGTTTTTCATCGAAACAACAAAAGGCGCACTGCCTTTAGTGGCTTGCCAATTTACAATAACAATGTTGTTGTAGATTTCGGCATATTGATTTTCCGGAAGGAACACTTTAATATCGTCCAAGCCACGGTGCACAGCTCCGGTTGCACTTAATCGGTTTTTCTTGGCTTCAGCCGAATTGCTGCTTAAAATAAAATCGGTGTATTTATTCAAGACACTTGCAGTGACTCCGGCTTTCTCAAGCAAGTCGGCAACTTTGTAAACTTTTGCCTCTTTCAATTCCATCGGCTTTCCCTTGTAGGAAACCAGACCCACGGAAGCATTTTCGGATACTTTCAGTTCGTCCGTTTTCTTAAGCTGTGCCCCTGTTTTAAGCGGCTGCCAGGCATTACCCGATTTAACTTCGTTGGCTCCTTTGTTAGCAAGCACACGAAATGCATATTGGTCTTGAGCCTGCAATGCAAAACCAATGAGGAAACAGCCAACAAACGCTAAAAAATTAACTTTTTTCATGATTAGTTTGAGTTTGACAATACAATATTAATAAAAATCGTGCCACTTGGCAGATTTTCAAGCCTTAATACAAAGTGGTAAGCTTAGGTAAGCCATCGAATAACAGCATAATAAAAGAGGTCTTGATACCAAACCAAGACCTCTTTCCATGTAAAAATGAACTGTTATTTTACCTTTTTCAGTTTTGTTGCGCAATAAAAATTCATCGTAGGCATCTTGGTATGTTGGGTTTTCCTGATCCATTTTAATGGCTTGCTCGTAGCATGTGATGGCATCGATTAAAAGCTTATTTTCTTCGTAGAATGCTGCCAACAAATAGTTGTTGAATGCTGTTTCTTCGTTTAAATCGGCAGATGCTTCCGAAAACAACTTTTTCGTTTGCTCAAATTTTGCAGACGATAGTTTTTTGATCAGGTGTTGCTCAGATTTATTTTTAGTATCGGCCTTGCAAACCACTTCAATCAATATCACCGGTTCTTTGATCAATTTCGGATTACTTAAATCAAGGGTAGTTGAGTTTTCGTTGGTTTCTATTTTTAACAACTCCGAGCCGTACACGTCTTGTAACACAACAATGAAAGGAGCTTCGCTTTTGGTTGCTTCCCAACGGAAGGTAGCTTTAGTTCCAAATATTTCAGCATTTTGATTTTGTGGCAGAAAGACTTTGATGTCTTCTACACCACGGTGCACTGCCCCGGTGGCACTCAACCTGTTTTTTCGGGCTTCGTCTGAGTTGCTGCTTAAAATAAAATCGGTGTATTTGTTAAGCACGCTGGTGGCGTTGCCTATTTGCGCTAATAGTTCGATTACCTTGTATGTTTTGGCCTCTTTCAGTTCGAGTGGTTTTCCGGTTTTTGAAACAAGCCCAATCGATGAATTTTCTGATAGTTTCAATTCATCGTCTTTCATGAGTTGCGACCCGGTTTTAACAGGCATCCAGGTTTCTCCCGACTTAACCTGGTTGGGGCCTTTATTGGCCAGCACGCGAAAAGCGTAGTCATTTTGAGCCTGTGCGGCAACGGCAATCAGCAGACCTGCAGCGAAAAATATGTTTTTCATGGGTTGTGTGCGTTTGTTTGTTGTGCTTTTTTCCGACTTAATCGTCTTTCCCTTCGTTTGGTAAGTCGCTTTTCGAGCAAACTCTGCACGGGTTTCAGAAAGTCGTAGCAGGGACCAACCAAGGCCGATACAGCGATCGAATAACTTAAATCTAACTTAATGGTGTATTCGGCAAAAGCATAAACCACAAAACCGGAAATAAGCAAAATCTGAATCACCTGAATGAGTACCGACAACGCATCGTACCAGATGGGGAGTTTTTCATCTATTACACTGAAGAGAGCTACTGTAAGCACACCCAGAACCGCGGCCAGTGCCCACTTAGACCATTCGGGGAGTTCGCCCACATAATCTTCATTCAATATCATCGCAATAATGTTGGCGTGTACAACAACTCCAAACATATCGGGGTTAGCCCTGCCCGCAACTTTTTTATTCAAGGGTGTGAAATATTTATCTTCCCAGGCAGGGTCTCCGAAGTAATCCCCAAGAAACCCCACCAATACAATTTTATCTTTGAAAAGCTCGGGTGCGAAGTTTTCGCTCATCAGTTGGTCTATGTCGAGTGCATAAAACATCAAACGAAAATTGGTGGTTTCAAGATTTTTATTTTGCAACGTTTTCAGGCGGATGTCGGTCAGTTCAACGTTCCCTCTATAATTGACAAGCTCCTCCTCGTTTCCACGTGCAAAGAGCTTGTTCGTCTTTGTTGAATCGAAGCGCCTGGCAAGTTCTACCGCAAAAGCATTTTCGTATTTGCCATTGATTTTCATACGGGGGATAAACGAACGGCAAAGTTTAACATCTTCCTGATAGTTGGCTTCGGTGATGAGATTGGCAAAAGCATGGCCGGAGTAGTTGTCGAACATCGGATCGGAATATTCGAGCGAATCGTACACGTCAATTAAATTGGTATTGTTGGCCGTTGCCGTTTTTTGCAGGAGTTTGGAAACCAGCACTACATTACCCGCTTCTTTGATGGCATCGGAAAGGAATAGATTGGAAAGCGTATCTAATAGCTGCGGGCAATTAATGGTATCGTACAGCCCGCCTTCGCAATTAAAATAACTATCGATTCCAATAACTTTAGGTTTGTATTTATTGATGATTGCAATCTGTTGTGCAATATCACCGCGGGGGATATGGCCAAAGTTTACCAACACAATTCGTTCGTCTACGGTAGGTAAAGGTCGCAGGTTTGAAAAAGCATAATCGGTGAGATCAAACTCGGCTAAGGCTTGCGACACGGGGTCGAATGCACTGAAAAGTTTGAAGTCGGTTAGCTTGGAAACGAACCACATCATGAAGAACACAAAAACGGTTACATACACACAACGGAACCAAAATTTAAGCATAGGTAATGGGGTTATTAAGTAAATTTAGAAATTTACAGTCAATCTTAATTTCAATCGCTTGAAACTTTTCATAAAAGACTTGGCAAAAGATTTATTGAATGGCAATACGGTTGCGCTTGCGCGTGCCATCACGCTTTGCGAAAGCAAAAAGGCAACAGACCAGAAAACAGCAAGTCGACTTTTACAAAAAATAGTACCCTATTCCGGCAAGTCCATACGCATTGGCATAACCGGTTCGCCCGGTGTAGGCAAAAGTACTTTCATCGAAGCTTTTGGAAAACATCTTACTTCGCTTGGAAAAAAAATTGCAGTGCTTGCCATTGACCCGAGCAGCACAAAAACCCGGGGCAGCATCTTGGGCGATCGAACCCGTATGGAAGAACTATCGAAAGACAAGCTTGCATTTATACGGCCAACGGCAACGGGAAATTCTTTAGGCGGAGTTGCCGATAAAACACGCGAAACTATTTTACTGTGCGAGGCTGCCGGTTACGAAATCATAATTGTGGAAACGGTAGGCGTGGGGCAATCGGAAACGGCCGTGCGCAACATGGTCGATTTTTTTCTGTTACTGCAATTGCCCGGAGGCGGAGACGAACTGCAGGGCATCAAAAAAGGGATTATGGAAATGGCCGATGGCATTGTGATTACCAAAGCCGATGGCGAAAACGAAAAAAGAGCCCGCCAAGCACAGACCGAATTTCAACACGCTCTTCATTTGTTTCAACGTTCGGAGTCTGGCTGGCAACCTGTGGTCTTGACTACTTCAGCCTTAGAGAAAAAAGGAACAAAAGAAGTTTGGGCTATGATCGAAAAATTTTATGCTCATACTATTGAAAACGGTTTCTATGAAAAGAATCGGGACGAGCAAAACCTAAAATGGTTTTACGAAAGCATGGATGTGTTGTTGAAAAAAAAGATCTTTCAATCAAAAAAGATTTCAAGCCTGATCAAATCCCTTGAAATGAAAATCAGGATGGGAGAAATAATGCCGTTGCAGGCTGCGCAAAAAATGGTTGCATCCATAAAAAAATAATCAAGTGATAAATAAAATTGGGAGTCAAGCACTAAGGTTTTGATTTCTCTTTCCCCTCATTTGTTTTCTTAAACCCATAAGGGCAGTGGCGGCATCCGCTTTGGCAGCAAGAGCCACGTTTGAGGTGGTATTTTTCGGTTAGCACAATCAAACCGTTTTCGAAATAAAAATCTTCTCCTTCGGTTAGTTTGTTTTCTTTGTACACCTTACAAGTCGATTATTCATTGCCAACATAATTTAAATCGCAATCGCCAATGGGCATACCCGGAGGAGGGGGAGGCAAATTTTCTACTTTGTATTCATCGGTATCTTCTTGGAGCGTATCAATTTGTTTGACGAGATAGTTGTAATGAGCCTTCCACTCTTCGTCCGTTGTACTCTGCGTTGCAAGCCAGGACTTCAGTTGTTCTAATTTTAGAAACGTGATGGCGCGTGTTTCTGGAAAAGTATTTTTGTGCAATGCCAGTTTTGCGAGGTTGGTGAACAGCACATAGTTTGTTGCCATTTGCACAGCCCCTTCAAGTCCGACCCTCGGGGCTGATTTGTATACAACATTTATGGCTTGGTCGATTACAGTTTCCAAGCCCGGTAGTTTGGAATTTCGGGCGTGATGCTCTACCAACCGATTGGCACGCGCGGGATGGAAGAGCAAGCCTAAAGTCATGTCGGCAGCAATCTCTGCGGTGGAGATGGGGTCGAACGTCAAATCGGTTTTTACTTTTATCAGTTCGCGGTGGCGGGAATAACCCAACGCCCGGGGAGGAATAATTTTCAAAAGGCTTTCGGGCAATGTTAACACCGAGGGGTCCACTGTTTTCAAAATGGCGTTGAGGGCCTTTGTTTCTTGCTCGGGCGAAAGTAATTCTGCAATGGGTTGCCCATCTCCGCGTATAGCATACCGATAGTTTAACCCGCCTATGGTTTTTACGGCAGCTTCCAACTGATATCGATGAAAGAAATATACCGGCACTAAAGTTTCTTCCAACGTTGCCATGGGCATGCCGGGCTTGATATTATTTTCGCCAAAATTTTTGAGGGCAGCAGCTCGGATTTCCATTACGCGATTGAGTTCATCAACCGGATCTTTTCCGTTGTCCCATAAGTGGGCATACGGGTGGGCACTGCCTGCAGGCCTAGCATCTTGATCGGATAAAAAAGTCATCCCTTGTTTTAGTGAAGCTTGAACTAGATCGTTCAAGGCTTTTTCTTCGTCCGTTCCGGCCGGAAAATCCTGATAACCATAGACAATGCACGCTTTATCGAACGCGCCAATTTTGTTGTCGTAGGCATCGCTCAAATCGATTTTGCCATCAACAAGTCTTGCAATGGGGTGCGGATAATCCATAACCGAAGCGAGGTTTTCGGTGCTCGAAGTATAAGAGTGGGCTAACCCTAAAGTATGGCCAACCTCGTGGGCAGCGAGTTGCCGCAGACGCGCCAACGCCATTTGCTCCATTTGTTTTGAAACAGGTTTGCCTTGTTCATAGGGAGCGAGCAATCCTTCAGCAATTAAAAAATCTTGCCGTACGCGCAAGGACCCCAAGGTTACATGGCCTTTAATAATTTCTCCTGTACGCGGGTCGGAGACACTGCCTCCGTAAGACCATCCGCGTGAGGCACGGTGTACCCAATTGATTATGTTGTAGCGTACATCCATAGGGTCTGCGCCTTCGGGCAGTACCTCCACCTGAAAAGCATTTTTGTATCCGGCCGCTTCAAACGCCTGATTCCACCAGCGCGCGCCATCCATCAAAGCAGAACGGGCCGGCTCGGGAGCTCCGGGATCCATATAATAAACAATAGGCTTGACGGCTTCGCTTACTGCTGCGGATGGATCTTTCTTTTTAAGACGGTGACGGGTGGTAAATCTTTTTTCTAAGGGCTCGCCAATCGGTGTGGTATAATCGTAGTAGGAGGTATTGAAAAAACCTGCGCGTGGATCGAACTTGCGTGGCTTGTAATTGCTATCGGGTAATTGGATAAAAGAATGGTGTTCGCGCAACGTGATACTCGATGGTGTAGGTGCTACCTGCCGGATATATTCTCCTGTGGGCTGACCGGTGAATGTGAGGGTGACTTCGAATTCGGTATTCTGCGGAAAATTTTTTGTGCGCGGCAAATAAAATGCAGAACGCGATTTATCTAACGAATAACTTCCTTGTTGGCTTCTCCTCAGCGTGCCGATCACATCGTGTGCATCTTGCAATAGAAAATCGGTGGCATCAACCAATAGCTTATCTCCTTCTTCGGCTTCTATGGTAAACCCCCAAAGTGTTGATTGAGGAAAAGATTCGCTCACGGCCTTTCGTTCTGCCTCGCTGTTGCTCACGGCACGGAAAAAATAATTTGGCTCAATCAGTAGTACTTTTGGTCCTCTCCGTTCGAACTTCACAACCTTTTCGCGCCCGAGCTGGTTGCGATCCAACCCAATATCGTTGGATCCAAGACCGGCAGTAAGCGAATACAGATACAAGAACTCGGTGTTCAGTTTATCGATCAGCAAATGGATTTTGTCTTGCTTGCCATCGTAATAAAAATTAAAATATCCGCGGTACTCTGCCATTCCCGATACTTTTGATGAAATGGATGTCTGTGCCGCAGGCTCACTTTCCGATTTTTTCTTTTGAGCTAACAAATTGGTAGCCGAAATAAAAAACAGAAGTACAATAAGAGGTCTCATAAGAAATTCATTTTTGGGAAAGTACAGCAATATTTCAATTCGATAAATTACGAAGTGATGAATGGCAATATTTCGGTATTATTTAAAGACGAATTGTGTTGGCGTGATACCCGTTGGGAAGGAAGTTTTTAGGTTCCCGTCCGAATCGTAAACATAAGCCATCCCTGCTGTAGAATAATTTAATGCATCGCCAAGGTAAATATCACCGACATTACTAACGGCAAGAGCATTAAGAGTAACCACATCCGAAGCATTTATAAAAGGAGAAGTCGGTGTCGAAGTAGCGTCAATTGCAATTTTATAGATCTGGTTGTTTACGGAATAGTAAATGCTTTTCTTGTCGGGGGTAGTGCAGATACTATTACCCGGATTTGTACTCAAGTCAATGACCTGTTCAATGGCAAATGTAGAAGGGTTAATTCGGTAGAGCACACCGTTGTTACTGCCGAATGTTCCCTGCGTTATTACCCAAAGTTTTCCATTGGCATCGAGCACCATGCCCGCAGGCCCCGCGGATAATACAATTTGTTTTATGAGTTTATCTGTGGAGGGGTCAATCACCGATACCGTATTCGATCCTCCGAAATTATTATTGCTTGCAAATAAATATTTTCCATTGTACAAAAGATTTTCAACTCCCAGATCGGTGGTAATGGTATCAACCAAAGCAAGCGTTTTTGTGTCCATCACCAGAATGTAGGATCTAGTTAATAAAAAATTGGAATTGTAAGGCCCCCACACACTGATGTAAGCTTTGTCGTTGATCACTTCAAGATATTGTGGCTTGTCGAGTTTTGGATCAGTAAATGTTTTGCTCAAAGTAAATGTGTTGTTATCCACTACCTCTATTTTATTGCTGCCGCTAAGCACCAGATAGCCCTTGTCTCCGTCAAGTGAAATGGACTGCAGCACATCCCCTGAAAAAGATGTGCCTCCGTTAGCATTTTTGTAAATGGCTTGCTCAGAAACTTTGGAGGAAGGATTGAAGTAGGTAACGTCTCCGTTGCCGGAACCAAAATTTCCTTGGTTGGCAACCAATACGCCTGTTTGATATTTTCCTTTAACCGGGTCGCTACTTTTAGTGCAACTCACAACAGAAACCGCGAATGCTAAAGCAAAAAATAAAATTGAATTGATTTTCATAATTAATTGTGTTTAGGATTTATTTGATAGGTAATTTGAAAATTGTAATTGCGACCGGGCATAGCACGGCCTGCATAAAATTGATAATCGAGGTTGAGCATATTTTTTACGGCAATCCTCAAATCGAATTGATGTTGATGGCAACTCCAAGATTTACCCATTGAAGCATTGAGTAACATTACAGCCGGTAACGCAAATACTTCTGAGTTACCACTGTCGGTATATCGTTTGCCGTTGTACTGGGCAGAAATGTCAACGGATATTTTTTTCCACACCACACGAACATAACCCGAAGCCGTATGCTGTGGAGTATAGATGAGCTGCTTGCCAACAGTGTATTGTTCGTTAGCCGGGGCTTTGGTGGTAACGGATTTTGTGTATTGATAGGTAATCATCGGGATTATTATCACCCCATTTATTTTCTCTCGAATACTAAGTTTAGCCTCCATGCCTTGCGCAAGTACCTGCTGAATGTTTTTAGGCCTGTAGTTTCCGCTATCGTCAGGTATCCATTGAATCCAGTCATCTACTCTTTGTGAGAAAAGGGCATTACGGATTTCAAAATTTTTGAAACGATAGTTTATGCCCAACTCACCGGCACGGCTTACTTCAGGGAGCAAATTTTTGTTGCCTGCATTTTGCCAGTAGCGGTCGTTGAGGGTAGGCACTCTGTAGTTCCTTGAAATGTTACCGCTCAATTTTAAGTTGTGACTATCCGTTTTCAGCAATGCATATTCCATTCCGAGATAAGGAAGAAACGGTGCCTGAAAACCCGATACCACCGGTTGGCGCAGGTTTAAACCAACCGAAAAGCGTTCATTGATATTTTTTTGAATGGAAGCCGTGAAATTATACCGGTCTTCCGTAGCGTGGCCGTTTTCATAGTTGGGTATAGTGCCAACGATGTGGTTCCAGTCGGCACCAAGCTGCATGTGTATGGTTTTAGCAACAAGCAATTCGTGTTTTGCACTTCCAATCCACCGGCTCACGTCACTCACGCTCCCATTGTAAATAATTATATCGCTTACATATCCGCCATTCAGCGACAGCAAACCTAAGCGGCTGTTCGACTGATACTGAATACTCAATCGTTGATTTCGATCTTGCTGATTATCTGGGCTGTTGTATAGGCCGATTGTAGGTTGTATGTCGCGATCGGCATTGTGGTACCAATAATGCAAGCTTAACACCTTGGCCGAAGACCATCGGTATTCAACATCTTGTAAAATACCCGACTGCCGGAAAGCCGCATGAGGCTGACGCTCACCGGTAAGCAAAACCGGAAAATTATTTTCTGAGGATAGGTTGTACAGTTTTGTTTTAAAACCAAATTTATTTTTTGACCACGAAGAATTAGCCGAAGAAAAATACCGACCGAAGCTCCCCACATCTTGTGTGAAGGAAAAAAAATTATTGGGTGATGGTGAAGTAGAACTGAGCAGCACCGTGCCGCCAAAAGCACCGCTGCCAAACCGTGCACTGCCTGCGCCTTCGTGTATTTTTATTTCATCAAAAGCTGTGGCCGGTAAAATGGAAAAATCGGCTTGCCCCAGAGAGAAGCTGGTGATGTTTATTCCATTCCACAGAACAGAAGTGTGTTGAGGTGAAGTGCCGCGCATGCTAATGCCCGACAGCATTCCATTTCCGTATGTTCTAAAATAAATCGGAAGCTGGAGCGCAAGAATTTCGCTCAGGTTTCTCGAACGCCCTTGAGCTTTTAGTGTAGAATCAAGTAATACAAGGCTTGAGCCCGCCAGATACTTTTCATCGGGCAAGCCATACACCGTTACCGGTTTTAGTACGGCAGAGTCTTTCTGTTGTGCTACGCCACAAAGGCAAAGCAACCAGCACCACAAAAAAAAAAACCTGTACGCATCCTTTGTTTTTTAAAAACTGTGCGACAGGTGTAAATCCGGCAAGTAGAGAACAACAAGTGTTGTCGGTACATTCCGGCCTTTCACCCGAAAGCCTAAATCAATTTTTGAACCGATGGCAGGTCTCCTGGCTCTCCTTGTGCTGATGCCTTCCCGTTCCCGATTATATCGGGCAGTGGCTTAGAGTTCAGCAACCATTTGAAATTTTCAAATGTGGATTACAGTTGCGGGGACAGCTCCCGTTTTTAACGGGATTCCCTTTTCATCGCCTGAAAGCGTAAACTTGCAGGCGAACCATCAGTCCGGTGCAAACATAAAAAAAATTAGGAACTTGCAACTTCTTTTAAAAATTTGAAATGAAAACATCAAGCGTAATTATTTTGTTGATGTCCGGTTTTTGGTTGCTATCCGGATGCAGCACAAAGAAAGAGAGAGCAGGCCGCGACATCAATGTATCGAGTATTAAATACGCCACCGGATTTACTATTCAGAAATTAAATGACGGCAATAAAATAGTGGAAGTTGGCTACCCGTACCAAGATGCTAAAACCGGATATAAATATTTGCTGGTGCAGAAAGGTAACGAAGTTCTCAAGCACGAACCGGATGTGGAAGTAGTTGTTGTGCCGATCGAATCCATCGTGTGCACGTCCACCACGCACATACCATTGCTCGACTATCTATACGAAACCAACAAACTTATTGGCTTCCCAACTACGGATTACATCAGCTCATTAAAAATGCGACAGCGTATTGATTCGGGAAACGTGAAAGACCTGGGCATTGATAAGGGTATGAATATCGAAGCTTTGTTTGCACTCAAGCCTTCGATGGTGATGGGCTACCAGATGAGCAGCGACCTCGGGCAAATGAAAAAAATTAAAGAGTTGGGCATTCCGGTTGTTATCAATGCCGAGTATTTGGAAAAACATCCGTTGGGGCGGGCGGAGTGGATAAAATTTATGGCATTGTTTTTTAATAAAGAAAAAGAAGCCGATTCAGTTTTCAGGGTTATTGAAAAAGAATATTTAACTGTACAGCAATTGGTAAAGAGCGAACCCACACAGCCAACGGTGATGAGCGGCATTGTTTACGGAGATGCCTGGTTTATGCCCGGTGGCAAAAATTATGCGGCCACTCTTTTGCAAGATGCCGGATGCAATTATTTATGGAGTGATACCGGCTCTGATGGTTTTTTGCAGGTTAGTTTTGAGTCTGTTTTTGCCAAAGCCAAAGCAGCCGATTTATGGATTGGTGTAGGAAGTTTTAAGTCGTTGAAAGAAATGGAAGCTGCCGAGAAGCGCTACACACTATTTCAACCCTTCAAAAACAAAAATGTATTTACGTACAACACAAGAGTAGGTGCAAAAGGAGGTAGCGAATTTTTAGAGCTGGGTTATCTGCGCCCCGATATTATTTTGAAAGATCTGGTGAAAATTGCCCACCCAGATTTATTGCCACAATACGAAACTTATTTTTACACAAGGCTTAACTAAGAGTTGATGGTTGTTCGTTGTTTGTTGTTTGTATTAAGTCTCTCAAACAACGAACACCATCAACCAACTAAGCTAAAGAGCTTTCCTTAAATACACATTTCCGTATTTCGATTCGAAACTATAGCTGGGTCCACTGCCGGGTTTTGCATTTACCAACGTATGAAAATCGCCAAACTCATTTCCACTGAATTTAAAATCAAAGTTGGTGTAAATCTGGCCGTAGTTGGTTTCGGCTTTCAAGTTGCCCACCTGTTTTTCTGCGAGGGCCGCGTCCACTCCGCCATACGTTGATTCGGCCGTGAGCGGGCCGCTGAACTCTTTTATTTCTATTGTGCCGTAGGTTGACAGAATTTTTGTTTCCACATTCTTGGGTATTTTAATAACCAAAAAAATATCAATATCGGTGCCCCAATTCATGGTGTTGTAATCGCGTCCATTCTCTGCGGTGTATTTTCTGTAATCTTCCTTCGTTTTGAAGATTATTTTTTTTCCGTTGTGCCAAATGGTTATCCGGTGCGGCAAATTTTTCAGGTTTTTGATTTCGCCCACCACCGAAATTTCGTTTGCATCGGAAGTGCTCTCAAGCGAAAACGCACCGTCATTTTCCCCTCCGTTAATGGTTGCTTCGCCCGTAATCGAGATTTCGTTTTTATCCCAAGTGCTTACTTTGATCAGTTCTGGGTAATCGAACTCCATTTTTATTTTTTGCCCCGGCTGAACAACCATCGTTTTAGTAATGGGGGTTTGCGCAATTGCTGCAATCGAAATAAGGATGCAGTAAAAAAGCAATTTTGTTTTCATATTTTGTAGTTAGGAGTCATGGGTTGCTGCTGTTAGTGCCCAGCTCGTAACGAGCAACCCATAACTGGTTTGTTATTTCTTCCTCAAATAAACTTTTCCGTAGTTGGAGCTAAGATCTATTTTCATACCTCCACCGTTGATCTTACCCGTTACGCGGTCGTCATAACGAACCAAATCGCCCAGCTTTTCATACTCAATTTTAAACTCGGGTGCTGCATAGATTTCTCCGTACGAGGTGCTCATCTTAATATCGGCTTTGGTGGCTTGAGGTAGCGACACATCCACATACCCATATATCGACACAATAGAAATAGGACCCTTTACATTTGCATTGAAGTCGGCCTCTACGTGTCCGTACACACTTTTCACCGTCATCGGGCCGGTTACGTTTTCCAATTCTACGCTGTTGTAGTTTGCCGATACCTCTATTTCATTTTCCAGGTTTTTGAATTTGGCTTCACCACCGTATTGCGATTCGTGTTCGTAATAAACGGTTACACCTTTGGGCACTTGAATGGTTACGTTGGGCGAGTTCATTTTTTTCAGCTGACGCACTTCTACCACATTTCCCTTGTCGGCCACATTGATGCCAAGCCCTGTGTTATCTTCGAGGCCCAGGCTGTTGATGGCTCGTAATCCTTTCGACCTTTCGTCTTCGTCTCGGTCGCGGTGATCGTTAGAGGTGAAAACAATTTCATTTCCACTGGTTCCCTCTACGGTAACACGGCCGATGTAAATGGCAATCTTACCAGTGCTTTTTGCAATTTTATATTCTTGCGCAGACGCAAAACACACAACCGCCACCATCATCCCTAAAATCAAAATCAACTTTTTCATAATTTTTTTATTTAAATTTTTATTCTCTCAATTCATTATGATGATCGATCACATCATCGAATCATTTTATGATAATTTTAAAATCCCAAAGTGAGCTTCATCTTTTACTGCTTTCATAACGTTGTTATCGCGAGTGATTTTTTCTAATTCGTTCAGCACTTGTTTTTCTTTCATTTTAACCAAGAGCCGGATGAGTGCAATCTGAACCATCGGGTCTTTTTGCGTAGCAAGCGACAACACCAATTGGCTGCGCACGTGCGGTTGCTGGTAGAATTTTCCGAGTGCCTCTAACGCGGCAAGCCGCACGTTGGTGTTGGTATCTTCGTTCATGCTTTTTACAAGTGCATTTACAATGTCGTCATCGGCTTGCTTCATGTCGTAGGCTACGGTGGCGCCTGTGAGCCGTTGGCTGGCCGACTGATTTTCGAGCATGGCCATCATCAGGTTTTTTTGGCTTTCCATTTCTTTTTTCAGCGCTGCGATTTCCTCCTCATGCTGGCGGCTTTGATTTATCTTGTTGCCGATTATTACGCCCACCATAACCAGAGCAACCGCTGCGGCTACGCGCATCCAGGGTTGAAAAAAAACTTGCTTTTGTCGTGTGGAAAAAGAAATTTCTTCTTTTAAGGATTTTTCAAATTTTGGTTTCATCGAAGCGCTGGGCTCAACCTGCGGAACTTGGTTCATCAAGTTCATCACTTCCTTCAACTGAACATAAAGCACATCGGCCTCTTTATTTTCAGTTAATTCTTTTTCGATCATCAACCGATCGGCTTCGTTTAGGTTGCCATCGATGTAGTCAATCAACAAGCTTTCCAAATTTTCCTTTTCCATAACACTTCACCTCAATGCACTTCGTGTCGACACGAAGTACAGTTTCGGATTTTTTTAGTTTGTTTTCTCTAATTCAAAATAATGTTCTCTCAATTTCCCAATGGCCCGGTGCACCTTCACTTTAATGTTGGCCACCGTGGTTTCCATGATAACCGCCACTTCTTCGTACTTCAGATGTTGAAAACGGGTGAGCACCAACAACTCGCGCTGTTCATCGCTTAACCGAGCCAGTGAGCGATGGAGCAGTTGCTCTTGCTCCTCTTGGTTTTCGTCCGTTTCCGAAATCTGCTCCTTCATCTTTTCAACATCCGTATAGTTTGCTTTGTTTTTGTTCGAATGATAATGATCAGCAAAAACATTGCGCGCCATTTGGTAAATCCACGACTGAAACCGGTTGCCCTCGCGATAACTGTTCCGGTATTTGATCAACCGCAGGAAAACATTTTGGCACAGATCTTCAGCCAACATGGTATCGTTCGAAAGCTGCCTCAGAAAATTGAAAATCCGCTTATGGTATCGTTCGAACAGTACCGAAGCCTGCTGAAGCTCACCGTTTTTCACGGCTTCCATAATCTGCTCGTCCGTTGTCAATCGCTCGATTTTCAAAATTCAGGTTAGTTACTGCGTGGAGGTGGAAAGGTTACACATGGGTATTAAGTTAATTAATGACATTCTAATATTCAGACCAATTTGACTATTAGCAAATAACAGACAACGATTAACGGCATATTCACTACTTTCACGGCAAATTTTTTGATATGTCGAAACGCCCAGCCATCGGATTCATCTTTGCCACGGTTTTAATTGATGTAACGGGTTTTGGCATTATCATACCGGTGATGCCGTCCTTAATTCAAGGTTTAACGGGTGGCACGGTGAGCGAAGCAGCACAACTGGGTGGCATACTTTACGGATCGTATGCGGTAATGCAATTTTTTTGTGCCCCGATTGTAGGAGGCCTCAGCGACAAATTTGGGAGACGCCCGGTGTTGTTGGCATCGCTTTTCGGTTTTGGCATTGATTATCTTTTCCTGGCATTCGCACCAACTATCGGTTGGTTGTTTTTAGGCCGAACGATTGCCGGAGTTATGGGCGCCAGTTTTTCGAGTGCGAATGCTTACATAGCCGATATCAGTACTCCTGAAAAGCGTTCGCAGAATTTTGGATTAATGGGAGCCGCGTTTGGCCTTGGGTTTATCATTGGCCCCATGTTGGGCGGATTTTTTGGCAGCTATGGGCCACGTGTGCCGTTTATTGCCGCTGCGGTTCTTGCGTTGCTCAACTGGCTTTATGGATATTTTATCCTGCCCGAGTCGCTCAAGCCCGAAAACCGAAGGGAATTTACCTGGGCGCGCGCCAACCCGCTGGGTACACTAAAGAGTTTGTTCCGCTACCCGGTGGTGCGTGGGTTGTTTATTGCACTCGCTTTTATTTATATCGCCTCGCATGCGGTGCAATCGAATTGGGCGTATTACACCACCGAAAAATTTAATTGGACAACCAAAGAGATTGGTTATTCACTCGCGGTAGTGGGAATAGTTTTTGCCGTTGTAATGGGTGGATTGATACGCGTGATCATTCCTAAACTCGGTCAACAACGCAGCGTGTACGTTGGCCTGGGGCTCTATTCGCTTGGCTTTTTTCTTTATGCTTTTGCCACGCAAAGCTGGATGATGTATGCCTTCACCGTAATTTATTGTCTTGGTGGTATTGCGGGTCCGGCATTGCAAGGAATCATGTCGGGCATTGTGGCCCCCACCGAGCAGGGCGAGCTGCAAGGCGGATTTACAAGTATGATGAGCGCCACTTCTATCGTTGGCCCTGTATTGATGAGTTCGATTTTTTCTTTCTTCACCCGGTCGCACGATTCACTTTATTTTCCCGGAGCGGCCATGTTGCTGGGGGCGGTGCTCACACTATGCAGCGCAGTGCTGGCGCGGATGGCGCTGAAGCGAAACCTGAAACCGATAGAGGCCGGAACGGAGTAAAGACAAATTCAAACATTGATCTTTATTTTGGCAAACTACTTTAGGGTTTGCTCGAAAATATTTTTGATCTCGTTATTTAAATTTTTTATCAGTTCACCATTTTTTTTCTCAGCAAGATATTTGGCGTGTCTTGCCCCTCCGTTGTTAAACATATAAAAAAGACCAACTCCGGTGAACGCTCCGGAAAAATAGTACCCGTTTAAAAAACTGAACACCGCAAAGGCAACCGCCCCCGACTGAATAACAGCAGAGGTGAGGCCACGGCCAAAATACCCCGCATACATTTGCCCCACACCGGGCAGCAGATGCGAAATTGATTCTGCCTTCTCGGGCTTTTTCAATTTTTTATATTTCTTTTTTTGAAACGGATTTATTGCCGCAGTCACCTTGTATTTTGTTTGGTAAGCAATAAATGCTTTTTCGGCTTCGGCCAGTTTTTGTTGTTGGTTCAAGGCAAGAATTTCGATCAAGTCAATAAGCTGGCTGTTCGCTTCGGGCAGATAATAGTGTATTTCTTGAATTTTGCTTAACGACAAATCGTATTTGGCTGCGAGGTAGGCATCTAATATCGACTCATAATAAAGTTTAAACTTCAGGCTGTCGCTGCCTTGAAAGAAATCGGCTCGTTGCAAGGTGGAGTATGCGTTTTCAAATTTTTGCTCGGCTTTCAGGCAATACGATTTTTTTAACAGAATCAAATTAGAATTGGGAGTGCTCTTGTACAAAAGCCGCTCGTATTCCACACGTGCATGCAAATATTCTCCACGGGCAAACAGGCTGTCGGCCAGCCTGAGTTCTTGCGCTTTAGTGAAAAAGGGTGCGCAGAGGAATATGCATATCGAATAAGATCTGATTATTAATCGTTTCATTGAGTTGATCTCTTTTTAGTTTAACCGAAAACGCACTTCCCCAAATAGTGCCGATGTACAACGAAGTGAACAGCGTGCTGTAAATAATAAACCGTGCACTCGATGGGCCGTCTTTGTGGTAGCCTTCCCAAGCCTGCAAGCCCAACACCGTTGATATCAACAAGGTGTAGATACCTTGCCCCTTGTTTCCGGCATAAAATTTCCCGGCACCCGGAAGAATACCCGAAAGGCTTGCCGCCAACAGCGGTGATTTTTTGGGCTGACCCAAAATCCGATCTCGGTGTTCGTTCATTTTTTTTTCCTGCTGATCGATGGAGTAGTTCGTTGCGTCAAACGACTTGGATAAAGAATCGAAATTTTTCAGATCCCTCTGCAAAAGGGAAATCCCGGCAAGTTCAAGATTACGAACCTGATGCTCTCCGCTATCCACTGGTGTGTAGGTCAGCAATTTTTGTTTCGCAACCGAATACTTTTTTAAGTATGCGTTGTTGAAAGCACTAAAAAACAAAGCTTCTGATTTCATCCTTTTCGAAAGCCCGGAAACCAAATCGAAATGCGTTATCGACTCGGGTAACTGCTGTTGCGTATAGTAGATGTTGCCAAGAAAAAAATGTACGCTGTCATTCTGAAGCGGAGCTAACGAAGGAGATGTTCCCACATTTTTCAACAAGTAAATGGCTTCTTCATAATTTTTCTTTGCGATGAGATGCTTGGCAAAAAGCAATTCCTGCGATGCAGTTTGCCCACTAGCTTGCAGCCGAACAACAAGAGTTAAAGCGATGAGGGCACCCCGAATAGACATTGGGCTAACGAAAAGAAAAATCAGCGGGAGATTCCAGGATCTTGTGCTGCGCATCTAACCTAACCGGGAAAGTCTCCAACGGGCTGATGGCATTGCAACGGCTGAGGCGATCGAAGCTGAGGAAATACCCCTTCACAAAACCGTATCGGTTTACCATGGCTTTGCTAAAACGCGAACAGGTTAATTCAAATGCGCAATTGGTAGCCAACTGCTCGCTAATTACACGTTGATAAACATGTATTCCGAACAGATAGGCTCGCTTCATCGGATTCCACCCGGTATTTTTTGAAGTTGGCGTGGGCGATTGCACGGCCTGAGAATTATTGAGCAAGGCCAAATCACCTTCTACCGATTGTGCTTGGCCAACCCTAGGCAGCGACATCACACTAATGAATAAGCAAACCAATTTAATCATTCGTTACCCGTGCGTTGGTTGGAACTTTAAAGTTTAAATAGTCATCGCTCACTTCCTGATCTACTTTGAAGTTGGCATAGGTTGTTTTTGAAATGACCGAATCCTTTTTATCAACCTGAGATATTTGTGTTACCGATGTTGGGAAACTCAATCCGGCTACTTTTTGATAATTGTAGAAATATACTTTGTTGATCCCTTTGCCTTTCTTATCGAAGTAGCCCAGGAATACCGGGTTGTTTTTATTGTGCGCCACCTCCACCCGCGAAATATCTTTTGCCAACTGCATAGGCGGGCTCCAGACGGTAACTTTCAATCCATCTACAAATTTGGTTTCCTTTAACGTAAAGCCCATTTTAGAAAGCCCCAGATCGCCCCGGTTGTTTTCCAAAAAATAAAAAAGCTGGTTCGATTCGGTACTCAACAGATAATTTTGTTTTTGCGCAATGGTATTTTTAGCAAAATCGTAAACTAGAAATTCTCCCTTCGAATTGTTGGTGATGAGTATTTCTTCGGGCTCAAGATAGTGGCACGCCATTTTTCCTTCAGATGTATAGTAGACTGATGCTTTTAACCGGCTGAGCTTACCGTTGCGCGTAGAGCGCGTGAGCATTTCCATCGATACTTTTTGATACACGTATTGATGAGGAATGAACAGAAACCCAACTATAAAAAAAAAGCCCCGAAGCATCGGGGCGAATATAGAAATCCTATTTTGGAATTAAAATAAGGTCAGGCAATTCCGTCTGCCAATAAAATCACTTTGTTCTTCAATACTTCCACCACACCTCCGGTAATGCTCACTTGTTCCGAAGCACCTTTTGTTTTGTAGATCACTGTGCCTTGGGTGAGCAAGGACACCAGTGGGGCGTGGTCGTTCATTACCTGAAACGAACCATCAGCTCCCGGAAACGTAGCAATGGTAACATCCCCTTCAAAGACTTTTTTCTCCGGTGTAATAATTTCTAAATACATCTCTCTAATTTGAAAATTTGAAAATTAGTCAATTTGAAAATTGTGTTAGAAGGCTTAAAAACTGAATTCAATTTTCAAATCTTCAAATTAATTAATCTTCAAATTACCCTTTTGCTTCGGCCATGATCTTCTCGCCCTTGGCAATCGCTTCGTCAATGCTGCCCACCAGGTTGAAGGCCATTTCCGGTAAATGATCTACTTCACCATCCATAATCATATTGAAACCTTTGATGGTGTCTTTAATATCAACCAATGCACCTTTCAAGCCGGTAAATGCTTCGGCTACGTGGAAAGGCTGCGATAAGAAACGTTGCACACGTCTGGCGCGCGATACGGTGAGTTTGTCTTCTTCACTCAATTCGTCCATACCCAAAATCGCAATGATGTCTTGCAATTCTTTGTAGCGTTGCAAGATCAATTTTACGCGCTGCGCACAGTTGTAGTGCTCATCGCCCACGATGTCGGCACGCAAAATCCGAGAGGTGGAATCCAACGGATCTACCGCAGGATAAATTCCAAGCTCGGCAATTTTACGGCTCAATACAGTAGTTGCATCCAAGTGCGCAAATGTGGTGGCCGGAGCGGGGTCGGTCAAGTCATCGGCAGGAACGTAAACGGCCTGTACCGAAGTGATCGATCCATTTTTGGTTGAGGTAATGCGCTCTTGCATGGCACCCATTTCAGTAGCCAACGTAGGTTGGTAACCTACGGCAGAAGGCATACGGCCCAAGAGGGCAGATACTTCAGAACCGGCCTGTGTAAAGCGGAAGATGTTGTCGATAAAGAACAGAATGTCTTTTCCTTTTCCTTTGCCGTCACCATCGCGGAAATACTCGGCTACGGTTAAACCCGAAAGAGCCACCCGCGCACGTGCACCGGGGGGTTCGTTCATCTGGCCAAACACAAACGTTGCTTTGGAGTCTTTCAATTTCGAATTATCTACTTTCGACAGATCCCATCCGCCTTCATGAAGCGATTTCATAAACTCAGGGCCGTAATCCACAATCCCGGCTTCGATCATCTCGCGCAGCAAGTCGTTCCCTTCGCGCGTACGCTCGCCCACACCGGCAAACACCGAAAGTCCGGAATAGGCTTTCGCAATGTTGTTGATCAATTCTTGAATTAAAACCGTTTTGCCCACACCGGCACCTCCAAATAAACCGATTTTACCACCTTTGGCATACGGTTCGATCAGGTCAATAACTTTAATACCTGTAAAAAGCACCTCGGATGAGGTAGAAAGGTTTTCGTAGCTCGGGGCGGAGCGGTGAATCGGCAATGCCTGTTCGCCTTTTGGTTGAGCAATGCCATCGATAGCTTCACCAATTACGTTAAACAAACGGCCTTTGATGTCATCGCCAATGGGCATTTTAATAGGAGTGCCCGTATCGGTCACCTTCATGCCGCGAACCAAGCCTTCGGTTCCATCCATGGCAATGGTGCGCACGCGGTCTTCACCGAGGTGCTGTTGGCATTCGAGTACCACCCGGGTGCCATCGTTTTTGGTTACTTCGAGAGAGTCGAGGATGTTGGGTAGTTTCGAGCCGGGCTCGTCAAAAGCCACGTCCACCACCGGACCGATTACCTGAGTGATTTTACCGTAGTTCGCCATGAATTAGAAGTTATAGTTAATTCGTTGATTTTTAACAGTTTGGGGATAAATCCGAGAGGTCGAAAAAATCCAGCCGCAAAAGTATGTTTTTCGAGGGTTAATACAAATGACAAAAAGAAGATTTGCGAGAAAAGTTATCGGTTAATAGTTATTCGTTAGTTTACTTCGAAAATCTACTTTTCCGATTAGCCATTCACGATTAACTATTAACGATCGTGGTTATTTTTGTGTCATGGGTATCCGTTCTGTTCTCGCTAAGCCATTTGCTGCCTACATCGCCAAAGAAACCAAAGAATGGTCTTCCAAACCTGATTTCTATCAACAGAAAATTTTCCGATCGCTGATTGATACGGGAAAAAATACACGCTTCGGAAAAGATCATGGCTTTAGTGAAATTAAATCGCACGATGATTTTAAGAGACAAGTTCCCGTGCGCGATTATGAAGCGTTGAAACCTTATGTTGAAAAAGTTTTGCGTGGCGAAGAAAACATTTTGTGGAAAGGCAAGCCCGAATATTTTGCCAAAACTTCGGGCACAACCTCAGGTACGAAATACATACCGATCACAAAAGATTCGATCCCCAACCACATCAACAGCGCACGCAATGCACTGCTTAGTTACGTGCACGAAACCGGCAACGGAAAATTTTTGGATGGCGGTTTGATTTTCCTTTCAGGTTCGCCCGAGCTCAGCGAGAAAGCCGGAATAAAAACCGGAAGGCTTTCCGGAATTGTGAACCATCACGTGCCACAATACTTGCGGTCGAATCAAAAACCCAGTTATACCACAAACTGTATCGAAGACTGGGAAACGAAGTTGGACAAGATCATTGAAGAGACGCTACATTCCGACATGACGTTGATCTCCGGCATACCGCCCTGGGCGCAAATGTATTTCGACCGGATTGTGGCGCGTACCGGCAAGAAAATAAAAGATGTGTTTCCCAATTTTTCGATGTTCGTGTATGGCGGAGTTAATTTTGAGCCCTATCGCGCCAAACTTTTTGAAACCATCGGAAAAAAAATAGATTCGATTGAAACCTACCCGGCATCGGAAGGATTTATCGCTTACCAGGATTCGCAACATGAAGAGGGTTTGCTTTTGCTTTTGAACTCCGGAATCTTTTTTGAGTTCATTCCTGCAGAAGAATATTTTAACGAGAAGCCCACCCGGCTTTCTATTGAAGAAGTTGAGCTTGGAAAAAATTATGCGCTCGTCATCAACAGCAACGCAGGTCTGTGGGGCTACTCGATTGGTGATACAATAAAATTTGTTTCAAAAAATCCGTATCGAATTATTGTAAGCGGGCGCATCAAACATTTTATTTCCGCTTTTGGTGAACACGTGATTGGCGAAGAGGTAGAGAAGGCCATGAAGTTTACAGTTGAGAGATTTCCGGAAACACATTTGGTTGAATTCACCGTTGCTCCGAATGTTGCCCCTGCCGAAGGGATGCCGCACCACGAATGGTTTATTGAATTTTCGAATCCACCCAAAGATTTAAATTCATTTGCGCTTGAGTTGGATAATCAACTGCGCAAGCTCAATGTGTACTATGATGACCTAATTACCGGAAATATTTTGCGCACACTGAAAATAATTGCACTTCGGCCCAATGCGTTCATCGACTACATGAAATCTTTGGGAAAACTCGGAGGCCAAAACAAAGTGCCGAGGTTAAGCAATGACCGGAAGATAGCGGAAGACCTTGGTAAGCTTTAGTTAAAGGTACCAACTTCAATAATTCTTGTTCAATTTCTCTTATTAGTAAGTTACACATAGCTATGCTTCCCATTACTGGTAATGGCATATAGGAGTAGATATATTTCCATTCCCATTCCATCTGGGTCAATTTCAATAATCTCACTAAGTCAACTTCTTTAGTCTAGATAGAATTTTTTCTCTGTTACCAACTAAGTTAAGAACATCTTGTAAATCATTTTTTCTTTTCTACTGTTTTTGGAGTCAATGCCTCAATTACTTCAGCGTAATTTAACCATGATTCATGTGATTGTACGATCAACCACTTCCCATTTCTTTTTTGCATGATTACAGACCATAGATATTGCCCGTTATACGCAGAAAGTTCTTTAGCTTTAATTTTAATATGAATTGGAGCTGTTATCGAAACAGCATCTTTTGACAACACCAAAGCATCGAATTTGTCGGGTTTGTTTTCGAGCACATCTAATGTTGGCGCAAGTTCAGCATAGGCTGCAAGCATCGCATCGAGAGAAGGGAATAATACCCCGTTTTCTATGTAACGGGCATCTGCATCTGCAGAATAAAAATCTGATGCAGACTTAAAGTCAAGATTGTTTGAGAAATCAATCACTTGTTTCGCAATCTGTATGGCTGAATCTGCTATTAGTCTTCTATGTTCCTCTGTGAGCGAAGAAGATTGCTTTTGGCAAGAGCTAAGGAGCATAATACTTAGTCCACATGCTGTGAGTACGGAATAAATGATTTTCATAAATATCGGTTTGGTTAGTGAATTTATTTTTTAGGTTGTTGCATATTTTCTGTAAACGTTCGTATGGCGAATTCGGGTTCAATCAAGCTGGCGATTAATTCCCAGAATCATTGTCAACTCTACGCAAGCTCACCATACAATCTTTCCATCCTTTACTACCACTTTGCCATCAATCTCAACGGTAGCATTCATGATTGGAAAGCTCCAATTGAAAGAGGATATGTTTTTTCCGCCCTGTAATTGGTTATCTCCAAATTGCAGGTGTACCACTCCGGCACCATTTTCGGGTCTGTAGTCTGCTCCATCTTCCATAGGTGTTAGAGCCGGGTTGAGGCCTATAAAAAAACCGGCAAACACATCTTTGTCACCTGTGTTTGCTTTAAAGTCTTTGTCAAAACACGACATACCAACATCCGCCTTTATCCCCTGCATCCTTCCACTCTTAACATCAAACTTAATATTGGTAAGTGGTTCAAACCGACAAATATCTCTCGGAACAACCACCTGTCCATTGGCAGAGTTTTCAATGGCAGTAACGGTAACCCGGCCATCGGGTATGGTTGCCCATCGCATTGATATTAATTTTTGTGTGGCATCTTCTTTTGTGGTTATTCCATCTCTCACCAGCACCTTGCGTCCGCTTACTGAAAAAGAAATATTAGTACCCGCAGGTGAAGTAACTTTTACTATTTTCGAATCCATCAATATTTTTTTCAAGGCTTCGCCTTGTGCTGCTATCTTTTTGTAATCGGCTTTCATGCCATTCCATATAATTTTTTCGTAAACAGCAAAATCGAGACTATTTTCTGCTGCAGCCTGTGGCGTTGGGTACGCTACACTAAAGCCTCTGACTTTCGAGTTATTGTACCCATCAAATAATTTCTGACGGGCTGTGTTCATCAGAACCATACGTTCTTCGGGTACATCCTGGGAAACCACCCTCCAGTTTTCCACATTGGGCAAACTGATATAAATATCCATGTGCTTTATCCACTCACCAAAATAGGTTGGTGTAATTGATAAAAATTCTTTTGCAACATCTGTATATAG
Organism: Bacteroidota bacterium; assembly: GCA_018267285.1. Taxonomy (GTDB): domain Bacteria; phylum Bacteroidota; class Bacteroidia; order Cytophagales; family Cyclobacteriaceae; genus ELB16-189. The sequence goes on from JAFDYU010000008.1 coordinate 149,273, forward strand.
GGAGCGGGTAATTTTATCGGTATTATAAAAAATTGTTGTAAATCCTCCTCGTAAATTACTTTCGATAGCTATTGCTTCTGCTAACTCAATCGTATGTTGGCCACTGCTGATCACCACACATTCTCCAGGTTGAACCCCGACATTATCTACAATTTTTTTTGACAGTTGACTCCAAGATTGTTGCTGGCTAAGAGCGCTTGTTGCAATTAACCATAAGACTGCAGTTTTAAGAATTGTTTTCATAACATCAGGGGTTTTGTTATTAAGTATTAAATTCGAATACGTGTTTGTAGGGATTGATTTTCATTAATTTGGTTCGCGCTGAAACTCCTGCCTGACCTTGTTTTCTGATTCTAAAGTTCACTTAATCTAAAGAAGCAGTCAATCCCTGAATTCAGGGGTGGCCATTTCTGCCTAGTCATATAAAGATGAGGATTGGTGCCTGATTCTTTAAAAGCCCGTGACTTCATGCATAATCCGGATAAAATATTTTGCAGGGAGACACTCAATCCATCATAGCAACTCTTTAACCCATCCGGTTCTTATTCCAGCCAAAAAATCTTACCGGCCTTTTTTATTAATTCTGTTGAATTTTTAGCCTCAAATTTTTGCAGCAGATTCTTACGATGCGATTCTACAGTATTAAAGCTGATACCCAATTGCTCGCTCATCTCTTTTGAACTGAGTCCGTTGGCCAAATATTTAAGCACTTCGCGCTCGCGCAGTGTCACCTGGTGATGCATCTTTTCCATGTAATGCATCAGATAGGGAATATCATCCTTTAACATCGAAGGATGATCCCAAATCATATTATGCCTGTCTTTTATTTTGCAAAGCAGGTTGCGGCATTTTGCTATTGACTGTTTACGCCTTTCATCATTCCTCATAAAAAAACCAACTCCTACTTGAAATTCGCGATGCGAATTAAAACTGAGAATAACACCCAATGATGCCATTTCAACAATTGCACCGCCTGGGCAGATGAGTCCAAATTCATACTCTTGGATCATTACGCTGCTGAGACTAAAATCGGGCTGCTTAACCATTTTCATATAAACCGTCTGTTCTGCAGCAAGTCTGGGTACATCAGTTGGCCGTGTATGCTCATACATAAATGGTAAGCCATGCTGCATGAATTTTTCTCTCGGATATCTGCTAATAGCATACATTTCCATGCCTATATATAAAAATGAATCATTGTATAAGTCAGGACAACACAAAACGTAACCGGGTATTCCATCTGCTTCGGTTAGTAGTTTAGCCAACTCAAGGTCGCCTTTAATGAGGGTGCTCGCTATAAACTTCTGGAGGTACGGGTCTGAGCTGCACATCTGTATATATTGTCAGTAAAATATGAGGCTCACCAAATGCCAGCACAAGAAACAGCAGTAACAGAGCATAATTTATATCCGTAGCGGCTATGCACTGTTAACTGCATAAACAAGAAGAAGAGGAACACGCGGCACAGACCATACCATCAGCAGACAAAATCCTCTGGCCGAACACGGCTATTCATATGGGAAAGATAGAATGATTATTTAACAGAAGCAAAAGCAGGCAAAGAGCGTCTTTACACCGATTAGCCCTTCCTCAAAAGAATCAAATTCGTAAATCATACTTTAAATTCGTTTTTTCAACAGAATAAATAATGTAGCCCACAATAACAATTTGAAATACACACCGTCTAAATAAGGAATCTGTTGCGTTGAGTAATTTCTTTAATTTTGTTGTTTTTATTTTGAAGAACAACTTGCAAACAAAAAAACACATCGCCATCCTCGGCTCTACCGGCTCTATCGGCACACAAGCACTGGGGGTAATAGCAGCGCATCCGGAAAAATTTGAGGTAGAGGTGCTTACGGCACAAAACAATGCTGAGTTGCTGATTGAACAAGCGAAAATATTCAAGCCCAATGCCGTTGTTATTGCCAACGAAGATTTTTACGAAAAAGTGAAATCGGCTTTGATTCCGCTTGATATAAAAGTCTTTGTCGGAGAAAATGCACTGGCTTCGGTAGTGCAAATGGATTCCATCGATTTGGTGTTAACCGCGCTCGTGGGCTTTTCCGGATTGAAGCCCACCATTAATGCCATTGAAGCCGGAAAAAATATTGCCCTCGCCAACAAAGAAACGTTGGTTGTGGCCGGTGAATTGATAACCCAATTAGCTCAACGGAAAGGCGTAAATATTTATCCGGTAGATTCCGAACACTCGGCTATTTTTCAGTGTATTGTGGGTGAGTTTCAAAATCCAATCGAAAAAATAATTCTTACCGCATCGGGCGGGCCGTTTCGCGGAAAGAAAAAAGAAGAATTAATAAACATCACGAAAGCCCAGGCACTCAAGCACCCCAACTGGAACATGGGCGCAAAAGTGACCATCGACTCGGCCACGCTCATGAACAAAGGTTTGGAGGTGATCGAGGCAAAATGGCTTTTTGGCCTGCGTGCCGACCAGATTGACGTGATCGTTCATCCGCAATCCATCATCCATTCGTTGGTGCAGTTTCAGGATAGCTCCGTAAAAGCGCAACTCGGCCTGCCCGATATGCGTTTGCCCATCCAGTTTGCGTTGGGGTTTCCCGAACGATTGAAATCAGATTTTCCTCGTTTCGATTTTTCAAAATACCCATCGCTTACTTTTGAAAAGCCCGATACCGAAACTTTTCGTAATCTTGCGCTTTCGTTCGAGGCACTAAGCCGTGGTGGAAACGCCCCGTGCGTGCTCAATGCAGCAAATGAGATTGCCGTAGCGGAATTTTTAAATGAAAAAATAGGTTTTCTGGAAATGACGGAGGTAGTAGAACAGTGTTTGGAAAAAATGGATTTCACAGCAAAACCTACACTTGACGATTATTTGCAAACGGATAAAGAAACAAGAATTAAAGCAAAAGAATTGATTCAGTGATTCGGCAATGTACTGATTGAACTGAATTAATGAACGAATTAACAAATTAGAAAATCAACGAATTAGAATTATGGAAGGATTGATCATGACGGCCCAGCTTTTGTTAAGCCTCTCAATTTTGATTGTGGCGCACGAGTGGGGTCATTTTTTTGCAGCCCGAACGTTTAAAATCAAGGTGGAGAAATTTTACCTCTTCTTCGATTTCCTCTTCCCCATGGCCAACGTTATGAATTTTTCGCTTTTCAAAACCAAAAAAGGAGATACCGAATATGGTGTGGGTTGGTTTCCGCTGGGTGGCTATGTAAAAATTGCCGGCATGGTAGACGAGAGCATGGACAAAGAACAGATGAAACTGCCCGCACAGCCGTGGGAGTTTCGCGCCAAGCCGGCCTGGCAGCGGCTCATTGTGATGCTCGGAGGAATCATCGTGAATGTGATTGCCGGTGTTTTGATTTTTATCGGCATGGCCTATTTTATTGGAGACCGATACATTCTGAACGATTACGTGAACACACACGGTGGCGTGCAGTCGATGGAAATCGGCCAACAATTGGGCATACAAACGGGCGATAAGATTATTAAGATTAACGGCAAACCCTTTGAGTACTTTGACGAAATCACCAAAACAGATGTATTGCTTTCGCAAAATTCATCGTACACGGTTTTGCGAGGCGATAAAGAAATTGAAATAGCTGTGCCCGAAAATTTTGTTGAGAAGTTTTCAAAAAAAGAATCGCTCGGTAAATTTTTGTTGCCGCGCAGGGAGTTGGTTATAGATTTTGTGGCAAAAGATTCGATAGCCGGAAAAATAGGTTTGATGCCGGGCGATCGTGTAATTGAAGTGGAAGGAAAACCGGTTTTTTATTTTGACGAACTGCGAAGCGGCATTGAAAGCCGGAAAGGCGATTCGCTTTCGTTTAAAATAAAACGTGGCGAACAAGTGCTTTCGTTTAACGAATATTTTAAAGGTCACATCAATATTGGATTTTCAGTAGCTGCACCTATCGGTATTGAAAAAACAGTGACCTATTCGCTCGGTCAATCTATTTTGATCGGCCCCGGCCGGGCGTTCGATGTAATTATTGTTCAGGTAAAGGCAATCGGTAAAATGATTCGGGGCGACATCAGTTTTAAAAACTCGGTGTCCGGCCCCATCGGTATGGCAAAAATGTACGGAGGCACCTGGAACTGGGAACGCTTCTGGCGCATGACCGGCCTGATCTCCATGGCTCTTGCGTTTATGAACTTATTGCCGATTCCGGGATTGGATGGAGGCTATACAATGTTCTTGTTGTATGAGATGGTAACCGGCCGCGAGCCCAACGAAAAGATTTTTGAAAACGCCCTGAAAGTAGGGATGGCCATACTACTTGCGCTGATGGCCTTTGCTATTTTCAATGACATTTTGAAATAGATTAGTTCGGTGCTTTAATCTGCATCGAAGCAAAACTCTTTTAAATAATCTTCGGCATCGTCTTCGCCTGCATCAAAAGCTTTGCGCAGGCAACGGCAACCTTCGTCCATTTTTTTCGATTGCACCAACGCCATGCCTTTGTACAAAAGGGCTGCGGAATTATTCGAGTCAACACGAAGCGCAAGGTTTGCGTACTTCAGGGCAAGGCCATAATTTTCGTCTTCCACACAAAAAGCACTTGCGTAAACGTAAGCGGTAACAAAATTTACATCTAAAACAATGGCGTTGTTGAGGCATATCAGCGCACTGTCGGCTTTCCCGATCGAGCGGTAAGCCAAAGCAAGATTGGTTTCTACTTCTGCATCGTCATTAAATTTTTTTGAAAAGAGAAAATCAGTTATGGCATTTTCAAATTCGTTTTTCGATAGCAGGAGGGAGCCTCGCCAATAAACTAACTGCGGGTTTGTGTTTCCCAGTTCAATGGCTTTTTGTAAATCAATCAACTGATTGTCGATATCTTCTTTGTGTCTGTAGATCAACGCGCGGAGTATCCGCGGTTTGGGGTTTTCCGGAAACTCATTGATGTACCGGGTTACATCTGCAAGCGCGCGGTCTAAATCTTCGGCACTATAATAACTTAGGGCCCGTTTGTACAGAATTTTGTAGTCCTCTTTTTCTTTGAGTTGAGAAGCTTCAATGACTTTAGTATAGAGCGCGGCTGCCCCCAAAAAATCCTGATGATTTAATAACGTATCTGCCTGGCTTTCCCATTGTGCACGTTGATCTTGCGCCTGAGCGACAGTGCAACTAAAAACAACGGCCAGCAGGCCAATTATTTTATGCGCTTGCCGAGGCTTTGTTGCGCTCACGCTTACGGTCGTTTTCGTTCAGGTATATTTTTCTTAAGCGGATAGACTTAGGCGTTACTTCAACATACTCGTCCGATTGAATGTATTCCAGTGCTTCTTCAAGAGAAAACTTCACTGCGGGAGCAATGCGCATTTTTTCGTCTGCACCCGAGGCGCGCATGTTGGTAAGTTTTTTTGTCTTGGTTACGTTAATCACCAAATCACCGGAGCGACTGTGCTCACCAATTACCTGTCCTTCATAGATTGGTTCACTGGGGTCAATAAAAAACTTTCCGCGGTCTTGCAGGTTGTGCAAACTGTACGGAATGGCTTCGCCCACCTCCATGCTGATCAAGGAACCGTTTATCCTTCCGGGAATTTCTCCTTTGTAAGGTTGATAATCTTTGAAGCGGTGAGTCACCACAGCTTCACCGGCTGTTACGTTCATCAGATAATTTCTCAAACCGATGATACCCCGGGCGGGCATCTCAAATTTTAAAATCATTCGGTCGCCTTTAGGTTCCATGTTTTTCATCTCACCCCTGCGCATTGATACAGTCTCGATGGCTTTTCCGGCAACATTTTCCGGTAAGTCGATCGTTAATTCTTCAATCGGTTCGCATTTCACGCCATCTATTTCTCTGATGATTACTTGCGGCTGTCCGATTTGTAGTTCATATCCTTCTCTGCGCATCGTTTCAATCAACACCGACAAGTGGAGCACACCGCGGCCAAATACCATGAAGCTATCGGCAGAGCCGGTATCGCCAACACGAAGTGCTAAATTCTTTTCTAATTCTTTGTCCAACCTTTCTTTGATGTGGCGCGAGGTAACAAACTTTCCTTCTTTTCCATAAAAAGGTGAAGTGTTGATGGTGAAGAGCATGCTCATGGTTGGCTCATCGATGGCAATGGATTTCAATGCTTCCGGCTTATCGATATCGGCAACGGTGTCGCCAATTTCAAAACCTTCGAGCCCTACGAGGGCGCAGATTTCTCCGGCTTTTACTTCTTCCATTTTCTTTTTCTCGAAACCTTCAAACACGTAAACTTCTTTTACGCGCGTTTTTACAATCGCTCCGGAGTCGCGTTTCACCAAGGCAACCGGCTGGCCTGCTTTGATGGTTCCGCGCTGTACACGCCCGATGGCCACCCGCCCGATGTACGAAGAATATTCAAGGGAGGTGATCATCAGTTGAGTGGCACCTTCCGAAACTTTAGGCGCAGGAATATGTTCGATCACCCCTTCGATCAACGCATTGATGTCGGTGGTTGGGGTTTTCCAATCTTTGCTCATCCAGCCTTGTTTGGCCGAACCATAATATGTGGGGAAATCCAATTGATCTTCATTCGCGTCAAGCGCAAACATCAATTCAAAAACTTGTTCGTGCACTTCGTCCGGGGTGCAATTTTTTTTATCTACTTTATTGATCACCACGATGGGCTTCAGGCCCAGTTGCAATGCTTTTTGCAGTACGAAACGAGTCTGCGGCATGGGCCCTTCAAAGGCATCCACCAAGAGCAGACAGCCATCGGCCATATTCAACACACGCTCTACTTCTCCGCCAAAGTCGCTGTGGCCCGGTGTGTCGATTACATTGATTTTATAGTCTTTGTAGCGTACGGAAACATTTTTTGCCAAAATGGTGATGCCCCGCTCGCGCTCCAAGTCGTTACTGTCCATAATCAGCTCACCGGGATTTTCGTGGTCTTTGAAAAGATGACCTGCGTGCAAAAGCTTGTCGACCAGCGTAGTTTTGCCATGGTCAACGTGTGCAATAATGGCGATGTTCCGGATTTTGCTGACTTCCATAATCTAAAAAATAGGTTTTTTTAATTTTGAGGGCGCAAAGATAAGCATATTTGGATGCGCCAGCGCACGTTAGCAAAAACACTGCTACGAAAGGATATTTTGCAGCGGAGTTTGTATTAAAATATTGTTATGTAATCTTTTTTTTACCTTTGCGGCTAAAATCTCACATAAATTCATCGAATTAAAACAATTTGAGCAGATTTAGAGCACATAGCACCGATTTTAACACTTTAAAAATATAAGCAATGGTTGATTTATTCGAAAAACTGCGCATGGACGAAGGCCCTTTGGCTAAGTACTCTCACTTACCCGATGACTATTTTTTCTTCCCCAAATTGGAAGGAGAGATTGGCCCGCACATGACCTTCAACGGTAAAAAGGTTCTCAACTGGAGCTTGAACAACTACCTCGGCTTAGCCAACCACCCCGAAGTACGCAAGGCAGATGCAGATGCTGCCGCGCAATTCGGCCTTGCATCTCCGATGGGCGCGCGCATGATGAGCGGTAACTCGGTGCACCACCTTGAACTGGAAAAACAACTTGCCGACTTTGTGAAGAAAGAAGATGTGATGTTGCTCAACTACGGCTATCAGGGAGTTCTGTCAATTATTGATGCACTGGTTGATCGCAAGGATGTTATCGTTTACGATGCCGAGTCTCATGCATGTATTATAGACGGTGTTCGCCTGCACATGGGCAAGCGTTTTGTGTTTGCACACAACAATATGGAGAATTTTGAAAAGCAACTCCAGCGCGCCACAAAACTTGCCAATGAAACCGGAGGCGGCATTTTGGTAATTACCGAAGGAGTTTTTGGCATGAGCGGAAACATGGGCGATTTGAAAGGAATTGTGGAGTTGAAGAAGAAGTACAACTTCCGCTTGTTTGTTGACGATGCACATGGTTTTGGTACGATGGGCCCCACCGGAGCAGGAGTGGGCGAAGAACAAGGTGTGCAAGATCAGGTTGACCTGTATTTTTCAACCTTTGCCAAATCAATGGCCAGCATCGGAGCCTTTGTGGCAGGCGATAAAAAAATATTAAAATTTTTACGCTACAGTGTACGCTCTCAAATTTATGCGAAGTCATTGCCCATGCCATTGGTGATTGGCGCGTTAAAGCGACTGGAACTGGTGAAAAAACACCCGGAGTTCAGGTCCGACTTAATGAAGATCATGAGTGAGATTAAGGGTGGCTTAAAGGAAAGAGGCTTTGCAATTAACGAAACACAAACCCCTCCAACACCTGTGCTCTTTAAAGGAGGCGTGGGCGAGGCCGCCAATATGAGCATGGATTTGCGTGAGAACTACGGCATTTTCTGCTCGGTGGTGATCTACCCGGTAGTACCCAAAGATGTGATTATGTTCAGAATCATCCCTACTGCGGCTCACACTACCAAAGATGTAAACGAGACCTTAACCGCGTTTTCTGCCTTAAAAACGAAGCTTGATAGTGGTTTTTACCGCAAAGAAGAGTTGGTAAGCGTTACGAAATTTTAAATAAAGTGGGTTTTTGACTTGTTTTTGAAGGCTTTTTTTTAATTTGGCATAACAAAGGACCCAATTTTTAAAACTAAACTGTATAAAAATGAAAAAATTCGAAGAACTGAAAGCTTTGATTGCCACTATCGAAGGCGATGCCGACAAATTTTACAACAAAGCAAATAGTGCAGCAGGCACGCGTTTACGCAAAGGAATGCAGGATTTGAAAAACATTGCTCAGCAGATCCGCTCTGAAGTTCAAGATTTGAAAAACAAAGAGAAATAATCTAACGACATTACTTTTTAAACAAAAGAGGCAGCTTTTTGCTGCCTCTTTTGTTTTGAACCTTATCAGGGTTAGCTCATAACGCCACCTTATTGATTTTCTTTTGCAAAGCGGCCGAGGCATCAACCATAGGCAAGCGCACGTGTGGTTTGCAAACACTCATCAAACTCAGCAGATATTTTACGCCCACCGGGTTTCCCTCTTCATACATCGGGCCGTTGATTTCCAAAAGCCTGAAAACTTCTGTTGCAGCTTTTAAATAATTACCTGCACTTGCATAGGCCGTCATATTTTTGAATACTACCGGGTAAGCATTGGCCAGAACTGAAATCACGCCAACACCTCCCACAGAATAAATAGGCACAGTGAGCAGGTCATCGCCCGAGATGAGCAAAAAGCTTTTCGGCTTTCCTTTTGCAATCTTCATGCACTGCTCCAGGTTTCCGGAGGCTTCCTTCACACCCACGATGTTATTGTGTTTAGCTAATCGGAGGGTTGTCTCAGCCGTAATGTTGGAAGATGTGCGGCCGGGCACATTGTACAAAATAATTGGCCGCGGACTGAGGTCAGCTATTTTTTTGAAATGCTGATAAATGCCCTCTTGCGATGGCTTGTTGTAATACGGGCTTACCGAAAGGATTGCCGTAACACCTTTCAAATCGGTGGAATGAATTTCTTCAATCACTGCATCGGTGTTGTTGCCTCCGATGCCGTAAACAAGGGGGAGTTTCTTGGGGTTGTTCTTCAAAACAAAACTCAACACTTCTTTTTTTTCATCTTTGGTCACGGTGGCCGATTCGCCCGTGGTGCCCATCACCACATAATAATCTACTCCCTTGGCCGTGTGTGCCAATAATTTTTTTAGCGAAAGAAAATCGATCGCACCTTCCGAATCGAATGGTGTAACGAGGGCAACACCGGTGCCGGTCAGTTTTTTCATTTTAATTGTTTGGTGTAGTTGTACATGCTTTCAATCAAACCTTTGTTGGTGCCGTTTTGTTCGATCATCATTTCAAAGAAGGGCTCATCTTCTTCAAAATGCCTGCCCACCCGGCAACGCGCCTTACTTGAGGCGAGAAGGAACAATGCCATGGGGTTAGGCTCACGGTCGATGTAAAACAAATAATCGAAAGGTGTGTCGGAAAATTTTTGTGCTAAAGCAGAATTGATTTTTCCCCAGAAGGTAAGATCCTTGATGGTGAAGAAATCGAACATGAACTCATAGTTTTCTTTTTTCAAAGGAAGGTATTCCAAAACTTGAACCTTTTTTCCATCGTTTTCAAGTTTGTGAATAAACTCTTTGATGTCGAGGTGTTTTTGTTTGTCTTCAACACTGAACATGATGCCGATGCTTGCGGCTTGTGTGTACGGAAGGCTTGCACGTAAACTTTCGTTTTTTTTAAGTGCATTGCGCGTACGCATCCGCAGGAAGTTCATTTTAAACACTGGAATGATTTTTTAATTTTGGCCCCGAAGGCTCTGGCAAAAATACAGAAACGCCATTAACGAATAACCATGGGCGGTCAACTTTTCAGCATCTTCTCAAACTCACCAATGCCGATGATTTTCACGCCAAGCTTTTCGGCTTTCTCGCGTTTGGATGGCCCCATATTTTCGCCTGCCAATAAATAATTGAGCTTGCCCGATACGCCCGATAAAATGCGGCCTCCGTTTTTAATCACGATTTCCTGTAGTTGCTCGCGTTCGTAATTTTCAAAAATACCCGAAATAACAAACGATTTTCCCTCAAGCCGATCGCTTTCTTTTTCCGGTTCTTTAAATGAGCTTTCAAACTGGAGGCCCGCCTTTTTAAGGCGGGCAATCTCGTGTTGGTTCTCTTTATCTCGAAAGAAATCAAAAACACTTTGAGCAATTTTTTCGCCTATTTCAGGTGCCTGAAGTAATTGCTCAATCGTTGCGTGCGCAAGGCCGTCTATATTTTTGAAATAACCGGCCAGTTTTTCGGCAACCGTTTTCCCTACGAAACGAATGCCAATGGCAAATAGAACCGACTCAAAAGGAATGGTCTTAGAATGCTCTACTCCCTGCAACAAATTTTTTGTGGAAAGCTCTTTAAAACCTTCGAGCTTCATCACGTCTTCTTTTTTCAGGTCGTACAAATCGGCTGGGGTTTTTACCAAACCCAAATCATACAACTGGGCAATGGTTCGTTCGCCCAGCGAATTAATGTCCATGGCTTTGCGGGCTATGAAATGTTCGATGCGGCCTTTAATCTGCGGAGGGCAACCTTTTTCGTTAGGGCAATAGTGATTGGCTTCCCCTTCTTTGCGAACCAGTTCTGTTCCGCATTCGGGGCATTTTGAAATATATTTTACGGGTTTGAGTTTTTCATCGCGTTTAGCCAAATCAACGCTTGTTACTTTCGGAATGATCTCACCGCCCTTTTCCACAAACACAAAATCACCGATGTGCAAATCAAGCCGCGCAATTTCGTTGGCATTGTGGAGCGATGCACGCTTCACGGTTGTGCCCGCAAGAAAAACCGGCTCGAGTTCTGCCACGGGTGTAACAGCCCCGGTTCTTCCCACCTGGTAGGTAATTCCATTCAACCGTGTGCTTACACTCTCTGCCTTGTATTTGTAGGCGATTGCCCACCTCGGACTTTTTGCCGTGAAGCCCAATTGCTCTTGCTGACGCAGATTATTTATTTTAATGACGACACCATCGGTTTCCAGAGGAAGTTCATTTCTTTTTTTCTCCCAACTATCGATGTATTTTAATACGTCATCTATGTTTTTGCATTTTTTGTAAGTCTGAGAGACCTGAAAACCCCACGATTCAATTTTTTTGATCGATTCTTCGTGTGTGGTCACCTTATTTTCTTCACCCAATAAATAATAGAGAAAGCAATCTAATTTTCGTTTAGCCACTTGTGTGCTGTCTTGCATCTTCACGGTGCCGCTTGCGGTGTTGCGTGCGTTGGCATAAGTTTCTTCACCAATGTCCTCCTGTTCTTTATTTAGTTTGTTAAATGCCTCTTTCGATAAAAAGACTTCACCGCGTACTTCAAATTGAGCCGGAACATTTTTGGATTTGATCTTTAAGGGAAGCGACCGAATAGTTTTTACATTGGCAATAACATCATCACCGCGCACGCCATCGCCACGGGTGATGCCCCTGGTGAGAATTCCGTTTTCGTATTTTAGACTGATGGAAACGCCATCAAATTTCAGTTCGCAAAAATAGTCATAAGCTTCGCCATCGAGGCCTTTCGCTACACGGGCATCAAAATCTTTTAGCTCTTCGGGCGAATAGGTATTGGCCAACGAAAGCATCGGGTACTCGTGAACAACCGAAGGAAAATCTTTGGTAATGGTTCCGCCAACGCGCTGGGTTGGAGAATCAGGAAGTTTAAGTTCGGGAAATTCTGTTTCGAGCCCGATCAATTTTTCAAGTAGCTGGTCAAATTCAAAATCACTGATCTCCGATTTATTTTTTTGATAATATAGATCGTTGTGATGATTGATTTGCTCAGTGAGTTCTTGGATTTGTTTTTTGGCTTCAGAGGCAGTCATTCAAAATTAATTGAAAGTGAAAATTAATAAATCTACCAGTACTTTACTTCAATCTCGTAAAGATCCTTCCATTCCGGATTCAGTGAATTAATTAAATTAATTTTCTTTTGTCTTGAACCACCCTTTAATTTTTTTTCGAAATCGATGGCTTCCTCGATAGAAGTAAAACTTTCATGATAGACCAACTTATGCAGATTGTAACGAGCCGTAAAACTTTTAGGATAAAAATTTTCTTTATGCTCAAGAACACGACCCGGTAAATTTGAAGTAACGCCAATATAAAGTGTGGTATTATTCTTATTTGTCATAATATAAATTGTTCCTCCTCTGGTCATACCCCAAAATTAAAAAAAGTAGTGCGTCATTGCGAAGGAGGAACGACTGAAGCAATCTTTTAAAATAATAGAGTTTGCTTCGCTATTACTTGCCATGACGATTAAAAAGATTGGTCGTCACTGCAAGCGCCAGCACTAGGTTGTGTAAAGGAGCGAAGTAGTCTTGTTTAAAACTAAGGATTGCTTCACGCCTTCGCACATGCTTTGCTTCGTTCGCAATGACGTTTATCGATTAATAAGATTTAATATATGACAAGATGCTAATCCCGCAGTTTCCGTGCGTAATCTATTTTGCCCTAGGCTCACTTTTTCAAAACCATTTTGAAGGGCAAGCTCCAATTCCTCTTTTGCAAAATCGCCTTCCGGCCCGATGAGGACCAAATACCTTTTTTCAGGTTTGGCAACGGAATGAAGATGCTTTGGATTTGAAGAATCTACATAAGCAATCATTTTTTGGTTGGCAGAAAAACTCATCACTTCTTTAAAGGGAGTCATTTTACGGATTTTCGGCAACCACGCTTGCTGCGATTGTTTCATCGCACTGATGGCCACTTTTTCAATTCGTTCGTGGTTGATTACTTTGCGCTCGGAATTTTTGCAAAGCATGAAACTGATTTGATCCACTCCGATTTCCGTTGCCTTCTCCACAAACCACTCGATGCGGTCGGCATTTTTTGTTGGGGCGATAGCAATGTGAATATGAAACTTTTTTGGCTTAGCCAATTTATTTTCAGTGATTTCAAATTCGCATTTTTTCGGATCGGGTTTTGTGATCCGGGCAACATAAAATGTTCCGAGGCCATCGGTAAGATGAAGTTGTTGTCCTTCACTCATGCGCAGCACACGGATGGCATGATGCGATTCTTCACGATCGAGATGGTGAATTCCCTGTGAGATGCCGGGCTGGAAGAATAGGTTCACAAGTTTAATTCGCTGATTCGGTAATGTGCTGATTGTAATTATGAAACCAGCATCAATCGAATTATTTTTGAATCATAAAATCTTTTTCAGGCGAGTTCTTTTTTCAAACGCTCCACTAAATCTACATACGCTTGCATGGCTTGTTCTTTATTCATCCCTTTTTTTTCTTCCCACGCGTTGAATTTGGCAATGGCTTTAAAATCAAATCCGCCCGGCCGCTCGCCACTCACATCGCCATCGGTGGCTTGTTTAAACAAAGCATAAAGCTGAAGAAGATCTTCGTTTGATGGACGTGCTGGCAATTCCTTTGAATGCGCAACGGCTGCATTGAAATTTTCTTGGAGTGACATTTTATCTGGGTTTTCTTCTGGCATCTCGAATATTGATGATTTCAATTTGATTTTTACTGATCTTGACACGATAGGTAATTATTGTCAATTTATTCAATGGACCACGGTGGACATTCTTATATTTTGAAGTCTTCTGAAGTAGGTAAGGATAATCACTTAATAAGGTTAGAAACTCCTGAGTCTCGCGGACGTAATTGCCAACTTCATGGTCAGTCCAATGTGTTTTCAAATAAGTAACTACTTCCTCATAACCAATAATGGCTCTTTCTGTCCAGACTATTTCGAATGCCATCTTTTGTACTTGTCCATCACTTGCCGATGAGGAACAACTTGCCCATGGTCAGCTTGCTTAAGACCTTTTTTGATTTCAGTTTTCTCTTCGTCACTGATTTCATCCCACCAGTCGGTTTGCTTTTCCTTAAACGCGATCAGTTTTTTAATAACCGATGGCTTGTTGAGGGAAGCTAACCATTCGATCAACTGAATTTTTTCTGATTGGATGTCCATAGTTATCTCTTCTTGATCGGCACGTAAGGTCTTAAATTCTGGCCGGTATAAATTTGCCGTGGCCTGCCGATGGGTTCTTTGTTTTCGCGAAGTTCTTTCCATTGTGCAATCCACCCCGGCAAGCGGCCCATGGCAAACATCACGGTAAACATATCCACCGGAATGCCGAGTGCGCGGTAAATAATACCCGAATAAAAGTCAACGTTGGGATAAAGTTTTCTTTCGATGAAGTACGAATCGCGCAACGCCACTTCTTCCAGTTTCATAGCGATATCCAAAACCGGATCGTTCACGCCCAATTTTTTCAACACATCATCGGCTGCTTTCTTGATGATCTTCGCACGCGGGTCAAAATTTTTGTACACGCGGTGGCCAAAACCCATCAGGCGGAAGCCGCTGTTTTTGTCCTTTGCTTTAGCAATCCATTTGTCGGTATCGCCACCGTCTTTTTTGATTTGTTCCAACATTAAAATCACTTCTTGGTTGGCACCTCCGTGCAGCGGCCCCCACAGCGCATTGATACCGGCTGAGATAGAGGAATAGATACTTGCTTTAGACGAACCCACAATCCTCACAGTAGATGTTGAACAATTTTGTTCGTGGTCGGCATGAAGAATCAATAATTTGTCGAGGGCATCAGCCACTACTGGGTCGGGTTGGTATTGTTCGGCCGGAAGTGCGTAGAGCATCTTCATAAAACGCGAACAATAATCCAAAGAATTGTCGGGGTAGTTCACCGGATGGCCCACCGCATTTTTGTAAGCCCAGGCTGCAAACGTGGGCATTTTGGCGAGCGAGCGAACAATGCTTAAATACGTTGCTTCCGAAGACCGGTTGGGGTCGAGCGACTCCGGATAAAATGCCGTTTGCGCACAGAACATGGAGGCGAGCACGCCCATGGGGTGAGCCGATGAGGGAAACCCATCTAATATTTTGCGGGTGTCTTCGTGCACCATGGTGTGCAACTTGATGTCGTCTGTAAATTTTTTGTATTGTTCATCGGTAGGGAGTTCGCCAAAAACCAACAGATAAGCTACTTCCAAAAAATTTGAATTTGCCGCTAACTCTTCAATGGCGTATCCGCGGTAGCGAAGGATTCCTTTGTCGCCATCTAAAAAGGTAATAGCGCTTTTGGTGGCGCCTGTGTTTTTATAGCCAAGATCGAGTGTGACAACCCCAGACTCATCGCGTAAGTTACCGATGTCAATGGCTACCTCATGTTCTGTTCCTTCGATGATCGGAAGTTTGTACGTTTTTCCATCAATGATTAGTTCTGCTGTCTTCGCCATAAAAAATTATTTTAAACTTTGGTTTTAAAGATAAAACGTTGAGGTATCAGAAAAAAGGGCTGATTCAATTTTTAATTGTTTCCTAATATTAAGGGCATACCGTCTTTTCCGCTACCCACTACCACAACTTTTGTGTTGGGCGACTTAGATAATTCTAAGGTTGCCTCTATGCCTCTCATTTTCAGTAATTTGTCGGATAAGCTGTTATTAATGATGTTATTGGCTCTCGCTTCACCTTCGGCCTGGATGCGCTTGCGTTCGGCTTCACTTTTTTCTTTGTCTAACCGGAACTGATACGCCAGTGCTTCCTGCTCTTGCTGCAATTTATTTTCGATGGCCACTTTAATTTGCTCGGGGAGCGCAATGGAGCGGATCAACACAGCCGTGGCGCTTACGTTGTTTAGATTTAATATTTTTTCCGTTTCGGATTTGATTGCGTTTTCTACTTCGGCCCGTTTGGTGGAATAAATTTCTTCGGCTGTGAAGCGCCCCATAACCTGGCGCACCGTGGAGCGCATTTCCGGAATCACCAGCTTGTTTTCATAATCGGATGTAAACTGCTCATGGATATATCCGATTTTATCGTGCATCGGAAAATACCGAACCGTAACATCGACATGGATCGACAACCCGTTTTTATCAAGTACGTCCATGTTTTCATCGGAAGTAGTTTCGTTCACCTTGTACACGTAAACGCTGTTCCAGGGGGCTTTCATGTGTGTGCCCGGGGTAATTACATTGGCTTTGTCAAGGCCTTTGCCAAAAGGGTAGAAGATAATGGCGCGCTCGGTGGCTTCGATGGTGTACCACAGGCTGGACGAAAGCGACAGCACCACGATGATGGCGACTACGCTGAGGATAATTATGGGTACTCTGCGATTGTTCATGGGTTTGTGTTTTGTATTTGAAAAAGAGTTTGAAGTTATGATTTTTGAAGACAAGTTGAATTCGATGGCATAAAAAACAAAAAGCGATGCCTAAGACATCGCTTTTCAAGTCATGTTTCCAAAGCCTTTACATTCCTGAGCCCGAGCCCGAATTGGAGTCCGAACCCGAATTCCAAGAGGGGGTTTCCGCAGTTGGTGTTGGGGTGGGAGTAGGCGCTGGCATAGGGGCTGGTGCTGGCATTGTCATTTTAGGTGCTGCGGGTTTTTTGGCCGCAGGCTTCTTAGCTGCCGGTTTCTTTTTTGCCGGTTTCTTGGCAGTTTTCTTAACGGCTTTCTTGGCTTTTTTGGCGGCCTTTTTTACCACCTTCTTTTTGGCGGCTTTTTTTACTGCTTTTTTAGCTTTTGCTTTTCCTTTCTTCGCTGCTTTTTTAGCTTTCTTTGCCATAGCACTATGGGGTTTAAATTTTTGGAGTAGAGTTGTTAAGCGGATGTTTTAATTAAATCCTCTGAAATTTAGTTAAGAGTTTGCTTTGAATAACGCCTGATGCAAAAAAAATTTTGAAAGGTAGCTGAACTGAAAGAAGCAGTTTGTGCAACACCGGGCAATGACTTAAAACGGATTGCTTTGGCTGCCCCACAAAAATAATTTTTAGCACTACTTTGTTTTTAGTAAAATACTAAATATTTTAGCATTTCAATTTTAAACAACAACACGATGACTGCAGATGCAAAAGAAAAAATGAAGGCGCTTCAACTTACCATTGATAAACTGGAAAAAACCTACGGTAAAGGCACCGTAATGAAGTTGAGCGATGAAAAAATAGTGGATGTGCCGGCCATCTCAACGGGGTCTCTCGGCCTTGATATTGCACTGGGCATCGGAGGAATTCCCCGGGGCCGGGTCACCGAAATTTATGGGCCCGAGTCTTCGGGAAAAACAACGCTTACCATGCATTGCATTGCCGAAGCCCAGCGTAAGGGAGGTCTGGCTGCTTTTATAGATGCCGAGCATGCTTTCGATAAATCGTATGCCGAAAAGCTTGGAATTGATACCGAAAACCTGCTCATCTCTCAGCCCGACAATGGTGAACAGGCGCTTGAAATTGCCGAACATTTAATACGTTCGGGTGCTATCGACATTATAGTGATCGACTCGGTGGCCGCCCTTGTGCCCAAAGGCGAACTGGAAGGCGAGATGGGTGAGAGCAAAATGGGCTTACAGGCTCGGTTGATGTCGCAGGCGTTGAGAAAATTGACGGGTACCATCAGCAAGACAGGCTGTGCGTGCATATTTATCAACCAGCTTCGTGAAAAAATAGGCGTGATGTTTGGCAACCCCGAAACTACTACAGGCGGAAATGCTCTAAAATTTTATGCTTCCGTGCGCTTGGATATTCGCAGGATCGGGCAAATCAAAGAAGATGCCGATAACATTACGGGCAACCGGGTAAAAGTGAAAGTGGTAAAAAATAAAGTGGCACCTCCGTTTAAAGTGGTGGAGTTTGATATTATGTATGGCCGCGGCATTTCCAAATCGGGCGAGATTGTTGACATTGGCGTTGAACTTAATGTAGTTCAAAAATCAGGCTCATGGTTTTCGTACAACGGAAACAAACTGGGCCAGGGCCGGGATGCGGTAAAACAACTGATTGAAGATAACCCCGAGTTGATGGAAGAACTCGAAAAGAAAATCAAAGAGAAATTTAATACCGGTGAAGAAGCCAAAAAAGCAGACGAATAATTCTTTGAAAGATTTTTGAGCAAAACCGATTAGCTTTGAAGAGTTAATCCAAATCCTGTAATGATTTGCAGTTTATATGAAAGAAAATAGTCGCTCGTTGAAATTTAAACGAGCGATTACGATCGGTTATTTCGTGTTAATCTTGGTTGGATCGTCTGTGCCGGGAAACGAAATCCCTGAAATTTTTAACCTTACTCCCGACAAACTCCTTCACTGCCTTGAATACTCGGGGTTAGGTTTGTTGCTTTCGTTTTGGTTGTCGGATGAATTTCATCTAAGGCCATCCAAACAAACAGCTCTTGGTGTTTTGGTGTTGGGTGCTTTAGCCGGAATGACCGATGAACTTTTTCAAAACCTCATACCCAACCGCACCCCCGATTTTTACGATTGGTGCCTTGATTTTGTCGGCATAAATCTCGGACTCATAATTTTTCCGCTTTGGAAAAAGAAGAGTCGCCCTTGAATAGGAGTTTGAGTTACTAATTCACCAGAAAAAATCATTAATTTTAGTAGCTGAATTTTATTTATGAAAATAAAAAACCTATTCATTATTATTTGGGTCGGTATCTGCACGGGCAATCTATTTGCCCAGGCCAAATACGACAAAGCAATTAAAGCCACGGAAGTTTCGTACGAGGCGGGCGATTACAAAAAAGCCATTTCACGTCTCGAAAAATTCAAGAAGAAAGCGTTTAAAAAACTTGGCACTCAAAATAAGTACACGGCCACGTACTACTATTTAATGGCAAAAAATTGTTTGGCCTCCGGAAGAATCACAGATTTTGAAGGTAACGCACAAACGGCCATTACATCCAATGTCTCTATTAACAATGAGCAAAGTCAAAAACATGGAGAGCTGTTGTCGGACATTGGTGAACTGTATGTGCTCAACGGATCGTACCGGGTTGCTCGCGAATATTTAGAACAATCAAAAAAAATTCTGGATGCCGGCAATTTCATGACCGAAGATAATAAAGCGAAGTGGGGCATACGATATGCCGAAGCCTTGACCGGCCAGGGTTATTTCAACGAAGCCATAGCTTTGCTAAACGATCAGGAAAAATATTATGCAGCCCGAGCCGTAAAACAAGAAGCTTACGTTGACGACAAAGGAAATCTACGCACCCGCAAACTCTCGGATGAAGAACTAAAACTTAGATATCAAGAGTATGCGCGCTGGATGAACGACATCGGAAACACGTACCTCAACCAGGGAAATTTAATCAGCGCAGACTCTGCATTGGTTCGCGCATCGAAATGGATTAAAAAATACTTGGGCCGTTACGATGTAACTTTTGTGTACAATCAATACCTCACCACAAAATATATTATTGAAAACGGATTAGACGTTGACCGCGATTTTCCATCGGGCACAGGGTATGACGAAGCGCTAAACAATTTGTTGGCCAACCACAAAAACTCTCATTATCTGGCCATCCCGATTTACGAAGAGTACTTGAAACGTCTCCTGGCTCAGGGCGGAGGCGCGCGTTACTCAAATCTTAAGTCGGAGTTTGAAAGAATGATTCACGCAAATTACGATGGCAGTTCGTATGCCGCTCGGCTAAGAGCAGTTGGTTTTAACTCTCAACTCGATAGAGACAGAACCAAAAATTTAGAGAACGAAGCGAACAATCTGCTGGCCAATACTCCGGAATTGCCGCGCAATAATATTACCACCATACAAATATTGCAATTCTTGTATGATCTGGCACTCTATAAAAGATCGTATGCCAATGCCGAGAGCTACCTCAATGCCATAGTAGAGATACAAACAAACTTATGTGGAACAGATGCCCCCAGTACAGAACTCGCCCGAATTAAACTGGCTAATTTCTATGTGGACTATACCAACAAAATTGCCGATGCTGGAAGCATTTATCAGGTTAGCTTTAACAACACCATTGAAAAAGAACTCAACCTCCGTCACAACGATCAGCTGAATATCCTTAACCATCTGGCCAATTACTATGAATTGACCGATCAATACAGCAAAGCATCGGCTGCCTTAGCGAAAGCCCAAAATGCAGCTCGCGTTAAGTACGACAACACGGATATTTCGTACGCGGCCGAGTTAACCAATATCGCTAAGCTTCAGATAAAGCTGGGTCAATATGAAGAAGCCGGAAAAAGCCTCGATGCCTCACTCAACATTTTAGAAGAAAAACGGAAAGAAGAAGACGCCAAAAGTTTTTTAGTGGATGCCATTGAAACCCAAGCAGTGCTGTACGGCATCCGGGGATTATTTGATGAAGCCGAAGATAATCTCGATCGGGCTGCGAAAATAATTTCAAGAGCTAATCGAATTCTTATTCTCGATGAGAGCAGCTATGCCCGTGAAATGGCAAGCCTTTATATCCAGCTTGGGAGGTATTCGGATACCGAGGAGTTGTTGGATAAATTGATTGCCGATTATGAAAAAATTTTTGGAGCAACTTCTGTTCGGCTGATCGACCCGCTGGTTAACCGGGGCCGCTTGTCGCTGACAAAAGGTGACTATACCGATGCCGGTAAAATTGCCACACGTGCCAAAC
Source organism: Bacteroidota bacterium (assembly GCA_018267285.1). Classification (GTDB taxonomy): domain Bacteria; phylum Bacteroidota; class Bacteroidia; order Cytophagales; family Cyclobacteriaceae; genus ELB16-189. The sequence continues at coordinate 170,123 of JAFDYU010000008.1, forward strand.
AAATAGCCCTTAAAGTGTACAGCGAAAAATCTACGAAGGCCGCACCGGTGCTTACCTTGATTGGCGACATCGATAAAATTGTAGGCGACTACGATGCCGCAGAAGATAACTTCAAAAGAGCATTGGAAGCGCAAGAGCGGCAATTCGGACACAACCATATCGAAGTGGCTAAATCACTATCGAGGTTGGCGTTGGTAAAATTTTACAAGGGCGATTCTCCCGTTGAGATCGAGAAAATGCTACTCGATGCACAGAACATCATGGCCACCCGTCTAGGTAAAACCAATCCGCAGTATGCAGAGATACTTAAAAGTGTGGCGGTGCTATACATTTCTCAAAAAAAATACAGCAACGCGTTTAGCTCGCTCACGCAGGCAGAGGCCATTTGGAGAGATAAAACCGGATCGAAAAATAATATCAATGCAGCATCGATCTATGCGCTGACCGGGGATGTTTACTATCAGATGAAAAACTACGGCAAAGCCGAAGAGTTTTACAACAATGCAAAAGGCATTTATGAAAAAAAATTCAGCCGCCAACATCCGGAGTATGTAAAAATATTATCGAAGCTCGCTAAAGTATACTACTTAGAGAAAGAGTATAAACGTTCTAAAAAGAATATAGAGGAGGCGCTCAATAATTATGAAACGTTTATCAAACAATATTTTCCGGCTTTGAGCGAACGCGAGAAAGCAAAGTATTGGAACACCATGAAAAGCGATTTTGAGTTTTACAATACGCTTGCTTTTGGGCAACTCGAAGATTTCCGCGATTTGGCCGGCAAGGTTTACAATTATCAGTTGCTCACCAAAGCCTTGCTCTTAAGTTCATCGATAAAGATTCGTGAGCGAATTCAAAACAGCAAAGACGAAAGCCTAAAAACTGCTTACGAAGAGTGGGTGAAGAAAAAAGAATTTTTGACCAATGCCTTGTCGATGAGCAGCGAGCAGTTGATTCAAAATGGAATAGACCCGGCTGCACTGGGGCAGGAAGTTGAAAAACTCGAGCGTGAGCTGAGCGAAAAATCAGAATTGTTTGGTCAGGATTTCGAAAACAAAAAAATTACCTACGAAAACGTTCAGAAGTCTATTGGTAAAAACGATGTAGCCGTTGAGATGGTACGTTACCGCTATTTCGACCACGACTTTACCGATTCTATTGTTTACGTGGCGATGTACGTGAAGAACGACAATGCACGCCCTAAAGTGATTGAACTGCCCGATGGAGGAAAAATGGAAACGCGTTATTTTCGTTATTACCGCAACTGCATCATTAGCAAACTGGCCGATCAATTTTCGTACAAGGTTTATTGGGAGCCCATTCAAAAACAGATAGGCCAGTACGCTACCATTTATCTTTCGCCCGATGGCGTGTATAACCAGATTAATCTTGAGGCTATTCCAACCCCCGATGGAAAATATGTAATCGACAATTCCAATATTGTAATTGTGAGCAACACTAAGGATTTGTATCTGCGTAAGAACAAGTCGCGAACGCAAGCGTCTAACACGGCCACGATGTTTGGCAACCCTAAATTTTATTTAACCGCATCAAGCAATCGTTCCATTTCCGATTTGCCCGGAACGGAAAAAGAAGTGAATGAACTTGAAGAACTACTGAAACAAAAAGGATGGAAAACGTCTGAGTACGTGGAAGTATCGGCCAGCGAAGAACAGGTGAAGGAGTTGCAAAGCCCTAAAATATTCCACATTGCTACCCATGGATTTTATACACCCGCCATCAGCGAAGATGAGGCCAAGCAATTAACGGAAAGCGAAGCCGAACTCACCGAAAACCCGCTGCTCAAAACCGGCCTGTTGTTGAAAGGAGCCGGGGATTTATTAAATAAAACGAGATACAATTATAATATAGAGAACGGCATCCTCACCGCCTACGAAGCCATGAGCCTGAATTTGGATAAAACAGATCTTGTGGTGCTGAGTGCTTGCGAAACAGGGCTTGGTGAAGTGAGCAACGGTGAGGGAGTTTACGGCTTACAGCGCGCATTTTTGGTGGCAGGTGCAAAAGTCTTGATCATGAGTATGTTTAAAGTAGACGATGAGGCTACGCAAAAACTGATCCTCAACTTTTACAAAAAATGGCTCGCCACCAACAACTTGCGGCAAAGCTTTATCGAAGCAAAAAAAGAATTGCGCGTGGAGTACCCCGAACCAATTTATTGGGGTGCATTTATGATGATCGGGTTGGATTGATATTTTTTACAAGAGATTGTGATTTGAACAGAAAAGTCCTGTGTTTACCCATTTAAATGAAGCCGAAAAAGCGGTGCACTTCCCGCCCGACAGGCGCTTGGTTGTTGGTTTAAAGCCGCGTGTCTTTGTAATCATTTTAGTATTACTGCTCTCAACAGTTGGCGTTGCCTGGATTCAATATTTAATAGCAGGCCTTCCGCAAGACCCAACCTTAGCACTACCAACGGAGGCTCAGTCTCCTAAAGGTTTTCCGGCCTGGGTTCGCCTCAGCCATTGGGTAAATTTTTTCTTTCTCTCTATCCTAATCCGAAGCGGTCTCTCCATTTTGTTCGATCATCCCCGTTTATACTGGAACAACGATTGCACCCCGGGTTCGGAGTGGGCAAGGTTTACACCGGTCACGGTTCCCAAAGATAAACTCTGGACTGCCAAAGACGATGCCCGCTACATCAGCCCGGTGCTGGGGCTACCCGGCTATCGACACACGGTGGGCATTGCACGTGGGTGGCATTTCATTCACGTTCCTTTCTTTGTGTTAAACGGTGTTGTGTTTGCCGTACTGCTGTTTACCACCGAACATTGGAAACGGATTGTACCCAACTCCTGGCAAATATTTCCCGATGCCTGGAGTGTGTTTGTACATTACGCCACATTCAATTTGCCCGGTGAACCGAACGGATTTTATCAGTACAATGCACTGCAACTGCTCTCGTATTTTGCAGCCGTATTTATTATGGCACCCACGGCCATGCTGAGCGGTGTATGTATGTCGCCCGCTGTCGAGAACCGGTTTCATTGGCTTCCAAAATTATTCGGGAACAGACAAGGAGCGAGGTCGGTACATTTTTTAATGATGATTTCGTACGTTGGGTTTGTTATTGTTCACGTAACGATGGTGGCTGTTACCGGACTTACACGCAACCTGAACCACATCACGATTGGAACAGATAGCCCCACCGATCGCACGGGTTTGTTTATAGCCTCGGGGATCATTTTAGGTGCAATAGCTTTTTGTTTTTATGCTCATTGGGTTTCGTGGAAAAGGCCGCGTTGGGTGCAGCATGTGGAGGCAATTATCAACGGCAATTTATGGAAGCTCACCATCAATAGACTGAAGCCCAGAATTCATTACGACAAGAAAGACATTTCGCCTTTTTTCTGGCCCAATGGCAAACTGCCCGTGTCAGAACATTGGAAAGAACTTGCAAAAAATAATTTCAAGGATTTTAAATTGAAAGTTGGCGGATTGGTGGAAAAGCCCGTGGAGTTATCGCTTGACGAAATGAAAAAACTGGGCGAAGAGCAAAACATTACCATGCACCACTGCATTCAGGGGTGGTCGGGTATTGCCGAGTGGGGAGGGCTTCCGATAAAAGCATTGGCAGATTTAGTGAAACCCCATCCTAATGTAACTACGGTAGTTTTTTATTCTTTTGGCGAAGGCTTGTACGGAGGTCATTATTACGATACACATACGTTGAAAAACTGCCTAAAGCCGCAATCCATTTTGGCGTGGGAAATGAACTACGAGCCGTTGCCCCAGGTCTATGGTGCACCGTTGCGGCTGCGCATCGAAAACCAATTGGGCTATAAAATGGTGAAGTGGATTGAACGTATCGAATTTACCGAAACACATAAAACGGTGGGCAAAGGTTATGGAGGCAAAAACGAAGACGATGAATATTTCGATTTGATCGCCAACACCTAAAAAATACGTTGATCTTTCTGTAACTTCCTCCGTTCGCTTTCGTCTTGCCTTTGATTACGATGAACCTCGAAGACTTTGAAACCCGGGTGTTGCCCGCCAAAAACAAGCTTTATCGCTTTGCTTTCCGCCTGCTCGGCAGCAGCGAAGAAGCCAAAGACGTGGTGCAAGAAACGATGATCAAAGTGTGGAATGGGCGCGATCTGGCCGAAGTGCAAAACATGGAAGCCTGGTGTATGCGTATCACTAAAAACCTTTCGCTCGATAAACTGCGCAGCAAACAGCACAAGTCTACAAGTTCGATCGAAACCGGGTTTGAAGTTCCTCAGCAGAGTTTATCGCCACACGAAAAAACAGAACTGCAAGAAAGCATGAAACGAATTGACCAACTGATGGCTTTGCTACCCGATAAACAACGACAGGTGATGCACCTGCGCGATATAGAAGGGCACAGCTACAACGAAATTTGCGAAATACTAGAACTGGATATGAACCAGGTGAAAGTAAATTTATTCCGTGCCCGCAATGCAGTGCGCGAAAAACTGATTAAACTGAATGCGTATGGACTCTAAAAGAATAGAAGAACTGCTGGAGAAATACTGGAGCGCAGAGACTTCGCTCACCGAAGAACAAGAACTCCGATATTTCTTCCAAAACGATCGAGTGCCCGAACACTTGAAAGAAGTTGCCACTTTGTTCAACTATTTCGGCAATGAAAAAACCCGGGTACTCGAAGGAAATTTTGAGATAGATGTAACAAAGAAAACCACACAACGTCATGGAGGAAAAGTGGTAGCTATGAAAGATTGGTTTTCGATAGCAAAGATAGCAGCCGGAGTGGTGGTTATTGTGGCAGCGGTGTACCTCATCGGCCGCGAGGTACGCAATTCTTCTCCTGCCGAAATTGCCGACACCGAAAGTGATCCGAAACTTGCGTTTGAAGAAACCAAAAAAGCATTGCTGATGATCTCTAAAAATTTTCAGAAAGCTCAACGTGAAGCAAGCAAGATCAACTTGCTGAACGAAGCCGAAAAGAAAATCGAACGAAAAGAAGAAAATGAAAACGATTCTAAAGTAAACATCTAAAAAAAAGAGTATGAAAAAGTTAATGATTAGTGCAGTGATGATGGTAGTGCTTGTGGCAGCAAAGGCTCAAGGAGATGCTATTGCAAAATTTATTACAAAATATCAGAATGACGAGGCGTTCACACATGTGAAAATAAGCCAGAAAATGTTTGGCCTCTTTACCAATATGGATGCCGATAAGCCTGAAGACAAGGAAGTGCTGGATGCCATTAGCAAAATCAAAGGTCTGCAGGTGCTGGCCAAACACGAAACACGCGACTCCCGTGCATTGTACAATGAAGCGCTGTCTTCAATTCCAACCGCTTCCTACGAAGAACTGATGAGTGTGCGCGATAAAGACAAGGATATGAAATTCTTTATCAAAGAAATCAGCGCAGGAAAAATCGGTGAACTAGTAATGGTTATGGGTGGCAACGATGAATTTATGCTGCTGAGTTTGTTTGGCGAAATTGATTTGAAGAAAATCTCTAACATTGGCAAGAAAATGAATATTGAAGGGCTGGATAAATTGGAGAAGATCAAAGACGGACATAAAGATCACAAAGGCAAAGAGAATTGATTGCCGAAGGCCACAATCTTCAAGTAGAAAATAAAACTCACTTGAAGACTGTGGCTTTGTTACTTTGCACAAATCAAAAATAAAAATGAAATCACTCATCATTCTAATGCTCGTGTTGCCAATAACTGTTTTGGCTCAAACTAAGACCACCAACGATCTCGACAAAAAGTACGAAGGCTTGTCGCTTTACTTTTACAAAAACACGCTGCGCATGCTCAACCAAAAAGACAACAAAGAATTTGATGAACTGATTAAAGATATTGAAAAGATGAAGCTTTTGGTTATTGACAGAGCCAAAAGCAATTTTACCGACAATCAATACAAAAAATTAAAAGAAAATTATCAGAGCGAAGCCTATGAAGAAATGATGACCAGCCGTTTCAATGGAAAAAATTTTAACGTTTACATAAAAGAAACCAACGGCCGGGTAAAAGGAACTGTGATTTTGGCAAGTGACTCATCGAGTTTGTATGTGTTGGATATTTTGGGCCGCGTTGCGCTCAACAAAGCCACGGCTCTTTTCAGTAACCTAAACAGCAGTGCAGATATCGGTCAGCACATCAAAGATTTTATGATGGACAATGGCAAACCGACAGAAAAGAAACAAGGAGTTAAAATAGATTAAAATTTATTCCTTTGGAAACCGTTTTATCAACCGACAAGCTCACCAAAAATTTTGGACGCCTTTGTGCCGTTAACCGGCTTGATCTTGAAGTGCAGCGTGGGCAGGTGTTTGGCATGCTGGGCCCCAACGGCAGCGGCAAAACTACAACACTTGGCATGTTGATGGGGGTAACTATCCCAACGTCCGGCAGCTTTACCTGGTTTGGAGAACGTGCTACGCACATTACGCGCAAGAAAATAGGAGCCGTGCTCGAGCACCCGATTTTTTATCCGTACCTGAGCGGACAAAAAAATTTAGAATTGAACGCCACCATTAAGGGGGCAGACTTTTCAAACATTGGCAAAGTGTTAGAGCTGGTAGAGCTGCACGAGCGCAAGCACGACAAGTACAAAACCTATTCGCTCGGCATGAAGCAACGCCTCGCCATTGCCTCGGCACTGGTGAGCGACCCGATTATTTTGATTTTGGACGAACCCACAAACGGCCTCGACCCAATGGGCATAGCGCAAATACGCGAGATTATCAAACGTATTGCCGAGAGCGGAAAAACGATTATACTGGCAAGCCACCTGCTCGATGAAGTTCAAAAGGTTTGCACACATTTTGCTATTTTAAGAAAAGGGAATTTGGTTCACTCGGGCCCGGTGGATGAAGTAGGCAAAGGCGAAGAGACGGTGGAAGTAGTTGCGTACCACGATGACCTCAGTCATATTCTACACGAGTTCCGAGGTTCGCTATCCGTGAAACAGGATAATGGAAAATTTTTGGTGCGCATGCGCGATGACTTCCACAGTGTGGATTTAAACAAATTCTTATTTGAAAAAGGCATTACCGCATCACACCTTGTTACGCAAAAGAAAAGTTTGGAAAAACAGTTTTTGGAAATACTACAGGAGACACAAGGATAGACAAAAGATTTATGCTTCATCTGTTAAAAATCGATTTAAAAAAAATGACGAGTTACCGCACGTTTTGGGTAATCTGCGGTTTGTATTTTTTTACCCTGGCATTTGTAACGGCCAGCGGCATGGAGTTTTTGAAATGGCTCGCCAGTTTTATCGAAGGGTTTGGGCAAGAGATAAACATCAACCGAATTCCACTGTACCACTTTCCCGATGTTTGGCAAAACCTGGTTTTTATCAGCGGCTTCTTTAAAGTGGTACTTGCCATTATGGTGGTGATTTCCATCACCAATGAATATCAGTACCGCACGCTCAGGCAAAATGTAATTGATGGATTAAGCCGCTGGGAATTTTTGCAATCAAAAATCTTTACCAATATTTTGCTCAGCCTAATGAGCGTGGCGATGGTTTTTATAATTGGCCTTGTCACCGGATTCATCTATTCTCCGGAGATCGAGTGGAATTATGTATTTACCGATTTAGAGTTTTTTCCCGCATACTTTCTGGAGATTTTTGCATTTCTCTCGTACGCGCTGATGTTGGGAATTCTCGTGCAACGCTCCGGGTTAACGATTATTTTACTGTTGCTGTCGCGTATGATTGAATTCATCATTTTGCTGCTCTTGCGTCAATCGGGTGTGGACATTTACGATCTCAAAAATTTTTTCCCGATGCAATCCATCGGTAATTTGGTTTCGATTCCGTTTCCCCGTTACGCATTTCAAGAAATTCAGGATTATGTAGCTCTCGCAGCTGTGCTGATTGCGCTAACATGGGCGTTTTTGTTCAACTATTTTTCGTACTTAAAACTGAAACGAGCGGACATTTAGCAGTTTGTTTTCGAGCAAGAGAATGATTTTCTTGCGCGGATGTTTCAAAATCCGCTGATTAAAATCCCCTTTCGCTACGGCCTCATCGGGGGCGTGTTGGGTTCCATTGTTATCGCAGTACTTTATTATTTAGGAAGGCATCCGTTTTTACTTCCGGTAATTGTAGATTTCAGAATTGTGATTTTCGCCCTGCTGATTTCCTTTTCGCTCAAGGAAGTACGCGATTATTATTTTAAAGGAAATTTATTGTTTTGGCAGGGAATGGTGGGCAGCTATGTGCTCATTGTAACCTCGGGGCTCATCGGTTCGTTCGCTACGCTTGTACTGGCGCGGGTCGATGCAGATTTTGTTCCGCAATACGTGGGCAAACTGCAACAACAGATGGCGGGTTATCAAAAACAGATTATAGAAAGTGTGGGCACGGAAGTATATCAGCAGCAACTGGCAAAACTGCCCGGCACAACCGCCTGGGACCTGGCGGGCGACTACTTTTTGAAAAGTTTGATTATCGGCCTATTTTTGACAATCATTATCTCTGTTATTTTACGAAAACAAACTAACTAAAAAAATTATGGAAGAGACACAAGCCTCAGTTTCAACCCGGTCGGCCGGGATTCGTTATGGAATTATTTCAGCAATAATTTCATTCGCTTATTTTATTATTTTAACCGTATCCGGAGTGGCGGCTCAGGGTGTATGGAGTTGGATCGGATACCTGGTAACTGCCGTTCTTATTTTCCTTGCACAGAAATACTTTAAAGAAAACGGTGATGGTTTCATGAGCTACGGGCAGGGTATGGGGGTTGCTTTCTGGGAAGGCCTGATCTCCACAGCCATTTATACACCTCTGTTCTATATTTATGTGAAATTTATCGATAGCGGTTTTGTTGAGATGATCAAAGAAAAACAAATCGAAGGAATGCAAGAAAAAGGGATGTCGGATGAACAGATTGATCAGGCTATGAGTATTGCCAGCAATTTTATGACTCCCGAAGCAATGCTTGGATTTGGTTTGGTGTTTGGTATTATTGGATTTCTGATCATCGGATTAATCGTAACTATTTTCACACAAAAGAAAAACCCTGAACTTTTAGCATAACTTCTGATTGGATATTTCATTCATTATTCCTGCCAAGGACGAAGAAGAATCGATACCGGAATTAACTTCGTGGATAAGCCGTGTGATGCAAACGCACGGCTTTTCGTACGAAGTTATTTTTATTGATGACGGCAGCAGCGATGGCACCTGGGAACAAATTAAAAAGCAACGCGAATCAAACCCTTCGATAAAAGGATTGAAGTTCAACCGCAATTTTGGGAAAGCGGCTGCTTTGCAAGTGGGTTTTAAAGAAGCGCAAGGCGAAGTAGTGGTTACCATGGATGCCGACTTGCAAGACAGCCCCGAAGAAGTGCCGGAGCTGTACAAAATGATAAAAGAACAAAAGTTTGATTTGGTGAGCGGATGGAAAAAAAAACGCCACGACCCCATTTCAAAAACACTGCCCTCAAAATTTTTTAATGCCGTTACGCGCAGGATGTCGGGAATAAAACTGCACGACTTCAACTGCGGACTGAAAGCCTACAACAGCCAGGTGGTAAAAAACATTTCGGTGTATGGCGATATGCACCGCTTTATTCCGGTGATTGCCAAGTGGGCAGGCTTTGCAAAGATTGGAGAGAAGGTGGTGGAGCACCGCGAGCGCAAATACGGTTACAGTAAATTTGGATGGAGGCGATTGATCAGTGGTTTTTTAGATTTACTCACGCTGATGTTTGTAGGGAAATTTGCGAAAAAGCCCATGCACTTTTTCGGCACCATGGGCATTCTTTCCTTTTTATTTGGCTTTGGTTTCACTATAAAAATTTTGTGGGACAAAATGGATTCGATTTACATCTCCAAAATACCGCTGAAACGAGAAGTGTATCAGCAACCGATATTTTATCTTGCACTCGTTGCACTTGTAATTGGCGTTCAGCTTTTTCTTACGGGCTTTTTGGCTGATTTGCTGGCCCGACAATCGGTTTCGAAGAAAGATTACTTGATTGTGGAGAGCGTTTAATTCGAGTCTCTAAAAATACGAAAAGCCTGAGCTTTTGTCGGCTTACCCAACGGACTCCTACGGAGAGCCTGCAAGAAAGAGTGATACAGAGCTCTAAACCGGATTGCATACTTCTTCTGATTTTTGAACTTTTATTCGAGTATTTTTGTCACGCTTACTAGTTCGTTCTTTGAATTCGTTAGCGGCAGGGATAGTAGCGAAAAGCCTCCCGAGGCTGCGCTCGGGATAAACTCCGCGCGCTTGATGGCCGAGGGAGCTTGTAGCAGATAGCCCGGTGGCGTTTCGCCAGCCGCCCAAGCAATCTCAAGACCTTGAGACTCACTACTCAATACTATTATTGGGGCTGACCGGTTTTGACAGGATGCGCGGGGGTGTATGCCAGCATGCAGGCTCGTGGGATGAGAGCCTTGAAAGATAGTCCTACCAATTTACGTGGCGAGAATACTTACGCCATGGCTGCTTAATCTGAACTAAGTTTGGATAAGCTTATCCGCTGATAAGATCGGTGGAGGCCATCATCGCTCACTTTTTCTGTTTTGTGGAAAGTGAATAGCGGTGTCGTTCGGCAAAACTGGGCCGCTGTGTGTTGCGCACGGCTGTCGAGATAACAGCAACTACGGAATAACTCAGGCTGTTGATGGCCTTGCTACTCCCGACAATTAAAATCAACTAAGCATGTAGAACGTACACGTTCGTCTTCTCTGGACCAGGGTTCGATTCCCTGCAGCTCCACAACTCACGCAAAAGCAAAAGCCCGAACCCTGTAATATGGTTTCGGGCTTTTTGTTTTAAACTATTTGAATCGATGACGTTTTTTTGATAGATAAAAAAGGTGTTACTGAATATTGCAAATATTTTGAGCTAATCACAAAAAAGGAAGGCCGCCCTTTGAGGCAGCCTTCAACAATCTACACAAACCCAATTTCTTAGATAAGTATTGCCATGCTGGTCAACGAACTCGAAACTTTCAGGTTTGAAGCTTCGATGGCGTGCTGGTTCAATTCGAATTTCAATTTGTCGTCAACGGTTTTGAAGTTGATGCAGCTTCCTTTCATGCCCAGGTCGCTGCGGTCGGTTACCACCAACGTGCCTTTGCCTTTAACCTTATCGTTTACGGCTACAAAATCACCGCTCTTGCTGCGGTCGATAAACACCACTTGGCAATCGGTTACTTCAGAAGCGTTTTTAAAATTTTTGATTACATACGTTTTGTTTCCTTTGGCTTTGCCGGAATACCACGTGTTGAGTGTGTTGTAGATATCGTTGTTACCCACAACGCCAATAATAAACTCTTTGCTGTTATCGTTGGTGGGCCATTGAACGTATTTCACGAAGTTGAAAACCATCATTGAATATACTTCGTGCATCGGACGGTTCTGAGCAACTGTTGCTGAGCTTATCGTCATTACCAGTGCTGCTACTACTAACTTTATTGTCTTCATATTTTTTTGTTTTTAGTTTGTGATTGACGATGCAAAAGTAGAGCAGCTACTGCGCGTAGAAAGAACTACATTGCCTCAGCTCTATCAGATGTAAGTTTCGTTTAGCTGCTGTTAAGTAAAAACAAGATTACATCACCGGATTGACAAGGCAAGTATATTTATTCTGCAAAAAAGAGTCTTTGTAAAATTTTATTTGGAAACTAATTTTCGTTAGGCAAAAAGCGGAAAATATAAACGTGCATCTTTTTTAAAGGTAGATGCACGTTTCCGTGTATTTCTAATGTGGAAATTTAAGACGAGGTGGTTTCAAACCCGGAAACACCACCCGAAACGATGAATTTCATGGCCACAGGGCCCGGAATATTGAGGGGTTTTACATTTTCTCTGGGCACCACATAATGATCGCCTGCCACCGCATACGATTGCGGAAAGTAAACAACCACCATTTCTTTTAAACCGAGCTCAGAAAGATCGGCTTGTGTGATGAAGCCAATGCGGTGCAGCTGGTTCTCTTTATTAATAGTAACCAGCACCGGGCGGTCGAATTTCTTCTTGTCGCCAACAAATGCCGCCAAAAGATCTTTAACTGACGAATAAATCAGCTTTACCAGCGGAATGCGCGCCACCAAGTGGTCGAACCATTCGCCCAGCCTTCTAAAAGCGAAAATGGACGAGAAATACCCGAAGATGGTGATGGCCGATAAGATAATAACAAACCCAAGCCCGGGGTAGGGCAAGGGCAGCCGCGTGTCAAGCCAGATAAACGAGATATAAATAAAATAAACGGTTGCGATTAAGGGTACAATGAAAATAGTACCGCTAAAAAAGTACCGGATGATCCGACTTAAAAAACTTTTCATTATACAAAATTAACGAATAACAACTACGTAAAACGATCAAACGCTTTTCAGATCAAGCCAGTTCAATAATTCACCTGTACTTTCAAACCAACTCACTTCCGCATCGCGTTGAAACCAGGTAAGCTGCCGCTTGGCATACCTGCGCGAGTTTCTTTTTAGCAAGCGCACCGCTTCTTCATAACTATATTCGCCATCGAGGTAACCAAAGATTTCGCGGTAGCCCACCGTTTGCAGGGCGTTGAGCTCTTTAAATGTGCGAAGCTGTTCGGCCTCTTCAAAAAGTCCGGCTTCAATCATGTTATCCATCCGCGCATCGATGCGTTGATAAAGTTGCTCGCGGGGAAGGTTTAACCCGACTTTTAGTATCTCAAAATCATGGTTAATTTTTTTCTTCGAACGCAATTCGCTTATGGATTTACCCGATGAACGCAACAATTCCAATGCACGCATCAACCGTTGCGGGTTTTGTTGATCTACGGCAGAAAAAAAATCGGGATCGGCATGTTTTACTTCTTGCTGCAACCACATCAGCCCTTTTGCATGATATTGAGTAAGAATTTCCAGCCGCACGCCATCGGACACATCGGGCAGATGGTCAAAACCTTCAAGGGCAGCTTTGATATACAAACCGGAGCCGCCCACCATTATCAGCCAATTGTGTTTTTTAAAAAGTTGATGAATAAGTTGCAGTGCATCGCGGCCGTATTGGCCCGCATCGTAATCTTCTTGAATGGATTTGTTGTTGATGAAGTGATGTGTGATTTTTTTTAGCTCTTCGTGCGAAGGCTTTGCCGTGCCGATATGAAGTTCCTTAAAAAACTGCCGCGAGTCGGCAGAGATAATTTCAGTTTTGAGTTTTTCGGCAACGGCAATGGCAGCAGCGGTTTTACCTACTGCTGTGGGGCCAACGATGACGACAAGTTTTTTCACGGAGTAAAAATACAGTGTGCGTTATTCTTGAATTCTATTTTTCAAGTCCATTCGGCTATGAAGAATTCTCGCTACCTCAATTTCATGTTTCATTATTCGCCTGAAGAAGATAATATGTTGACCGACTTTACTACCTAAAATTTCACTATGAATTTCAGGATATTTCTTTGCTCTGAGTTTTCCATCGGCTAATCCTTGACAGCTATCCAGCAGCATGAAATAATATTTGTCGGCCTGATCTTCAGACCAGGTTTCAAAAGTATATTCCCAAATGCTTGATAGGTCTTGAACAGCTTTATTTGAAAGAGTGTAGCGATTAGGCATTTCTTCTCTTCGCTGATTTCAGCTTAGCGAGATGCTTTTTTGCATTGAAATTCTTTGCCACTCCACTTTCAATACCAACCTCAATGGCTTTTTTTAACACAGCAATTTTTGCTTCTTCCTCCTCGAGCAAACGAAGCCCGGCTCTGATAACCTCACTCGCGTTTTTATATCTGCCCGCAGATACTTTTTTATCAACAAAAATTTCAAAATGATCTCCCAGCGATATGGAAGTGTTTCTACCCATATTTACATTTTCGTAAATGTACCAAAAATTGGTAATTCAGTGAAAAAATTCAACTTGGAAATCGCAGCAGTAGTTAACCTACAGTCGTTGGCCAACGATAACAACAAACTTTTTCACCCTTCAAAAATAGTCTTTTGTTAACAGTGCTTAGCCTTGTACCGAATTCATCAATCAAATTTTGTTGAATTTGGCTGTTTGAATCCGTACCTTGCTGCCCAATTCCACTACGAAAAATGATTAAGTACACCACCCAATTCCTGACTAAACTCGAAGATTTAATAGCCGAGTCGGATTACATGTTGCGCTATGAAAAAGGAAATTTTAAAGCAGGCTATTGTTTATTGAAGGAACAGAAAATAATGATCGTGAATAAATTTTTTACCATGGAAGGTAAGATCAATGCCTTGCTCGATATTTTAAAAACGGTGCCGTTGGAGACTTCCAAATTTTCCGAAAAAAACATTAAACTGTACGAAGAGCTGACCAAAGCCGAAGTCAGTATTTAATTAGGTGCTCAGCCATAAAACTTCTAACTTAGAATATGCAAGCTGCGTTACATCCCCCAAAAACAATAATGGAAGTTTACCGAATGCTTCCGGAGGGAACGCGTGCAGAGCTGATAAACGATCAATTATTTATGTCGCCAGCACCAAGCCTAAGTCATCAGGACTCAACACTTGACCTAGCAAGTGAGATCCGCAGTTTTGTAAAGAAAAATAAATTGGGCAGAGTATTTGTCTCACCCGTTGATGTTTTTCTCAATAAAAAAAACGCAGTTCAGCCTGATGTGGTTTTTGTTTTTAATGACAACATAAATATCTTAAGAGAAGATGGGGTTTATGGAACACCGGATTTAGTTATTGAGGTACTTTCTCCTGGAACTGAAAAATTTGATCGGGAAGAAAAGAAAAAAACTTTACGAAAAGTGTGGAGTCAAAGAATATTGGATTGTTGACCCTAACTCGAAGGAAAGCAAAGGCTATCAGTTAAAAAATTTGAAATACGTTTTGTTCAAGCAAGAGAAAGGTAAGCTCTCATCGGCTCTTCTTAAACATTCCTTTAAGTTCTAACTTTTGAAAATCACATTTCTGGGCACCGGCACTTCGCAAGGCGTACCCGTGATCGGGTGTGCGTGCGAAGTATGTCGCTCGCTCGATTATCGCGATAAGCGACTAAGGGTTTCGGTGCTGATTGAGGCAGACGCTTGCCTGCCGAACAAGCAGGGAAAAAATATTGTGATCGACACCGGCCCTGATTTCCGGCAGCAGATGTTGCGCGATCGGGTAGCACGCCTCGAGGCCGTGTTGCTCACCCATTCGCACAAAGACCACATTGCCGGCCTAGACGATGTACGGGCATTTAATTTTTTACAAAAGTCGGGTATGCCGATCTACGGCACTGCATCTACGCTGGAACAGATCAAACGCGAGTATCATTACGCTTTTGATGCGGTAAGGTACCCTGGCATCCCGGTGCTCGATCTACATGAAATCGGAGAAGAAGAATTTGAAATTGACGGAATAAAAATTACTCCTTTGCCGGTCATGCACTTGCACATGCCGGTGCTTGGTTTTAGAATCGGCTCATTCAGTTATATCACCGATGCAAAATCAATTGCAGAAACTACCGTTGAAAAACTGAAGGGAACGAAGGTGATGGTACTCAACGCGCTTCAAAAAGAAAATCATCTTTCGCATTTCACGTTGGACGAAGCCATAGTGCAAGCCCAAAAAATTGGAGCGGAACAAACCTACTTTACACACATCAGCCATAAGATGGGGCTGCATCAGTCCGTAGCCAAAGAATTGCCTGCCGGAATGGCTTTGGCATACGATGGCTTGACGTTAACTTTGTAAGTGCACAATAATTTTTATTTACTGCGTCAGCTGAGTTCCCAACTCAACAAGCAAATTGTGGGTTACACGGTTGTATCCTGCTTCAGCCAAAATAAAGATGAATTGGTTATGGAGTTAAGCAGCACACACGAAACTTTTTTTATCAAAGCAAATGTATCGACCAACTGGAGTTGCCTTTCATTTCCTTCGGGCTTCCATCGTGCACGGAAAAACAGCATTGATCTTTTTGATGAAATCATTTTGCAAAAAATTAAATCAGTGAGACAATTTGAAAACGAAAGAGCCTTTGCACTGGAATTGGAAAATGACCTGTCGTTGATTTTTAAAATGCACGGTAATAAATCGAATGTGCTGCTCCTCAAGCAAAATAAAATACAACAAATCTTTAAAAATCAACTTAAAACAGATTTTGAAATAGATATAGATCGATTGGATACAACAATAGAGTTTGGCAAAGGGAACTTCGAAAAAAATATAAGCCGACTTCGCCCCGTTTATTTCACGCTGGGGAGCGTGGTGTTTGATTTTTTAGAAGAACAAAATTTTGATTTGCTCAGTAGCGATGAAAAATGGGGAGTATTCAACAAAACAATAGAGCGACTGAAGCAGCCCGCGTACTTTGTTACGGAATATGGCGAGCGACTGATATTAAGTTTATTGCCTCTTGGTAAAATTAGTAAAGAATTTGCTGATCCGATTACGGCACTCAATTTTTTTGCCGATAAAACCGTACGCGACCATGCTTTCTACACCGAAAAAAGACAAGCTATTTCCAAATTAGAAGCACAGTTAAAAAACTCTAAAAATTATCTTGACAAAAACAAAAGAAAATTACAAGAAATTGAAAACGACCATCACTACCAGCTGTGGGCCGACCTGCTCATGGCCAATTTGCACTTTGTAAAACAAGGCAAAGATGAAGTTGTGCTCAATAATTTTTACGATGAAAAGCCGATAGCCATTAAACTGAAAAAAGAACTATCCCCGCAGAAAAACGCTGAAGTATTTTACCGAAAGGCTAAGAACCGGCAGATCGAGATTGAAAAGTTGAAAGAAGGCATTTCGCGAAAACAAACCCAAGAGGTTAAGTGGCATTCCACAATAGAATCAATCCGTCAAGCTCAAGACCTAAAACACTTACGAGAAATAGTAAATCTTTCGGGTGTTGCGAAGACAGCCGATGCCAAAGAAGCGGTTTTACCTTATCGCGAATTTGAATTTAAAAGCTACAAAATCTGGGTAGGCAAAAATGCAGAGGCCAACGATAAGCTCACCTTGAAATATTCTTTTAAAGAAGATTTGTGGCTGCACGCCAAAGATGTGGCCGGATCGCATGTGTTGATCAAGCATCAATCCGGAAAAAAAATTCCAAAGGAAGTGGTCGAGTATGCCGCACGCCTCGCTGCATTTTATTCTAAAAGAAAAAATGAATCACTTTGCCCCGTAGCGTACACACCCAAAAAATTTGTACGAAAGCGAAAAGGCGATCCGGCAGGTGCGGTGGTTGTAGAACGGGAAGAAGTGATTTTGGTCGAGCCTTTGGGCGTTAATAGTTAATAGTTGTTCGTAATTGTAACTCACCAACAACAAATAACAGATAACTAACAATTAGATTACTTCACCACATTCACCTTAATGGTATTCGTCCTTCCGCGCTCGGAGATGGGCATACTGGCGAGCACAATAAAAATATCACCCGACTTTACGTGTCCGTCACGTTTCAAAATTTCTTCCACATCGGCAATGGTTTCGTCCGTGCTCACGGCTTTGTCATAGTGGTAGGCTCGGGTGGCCCACACTAAATTCATGGTGTTAATAATCTCTTTGTTGCTGGTGAACGCAAAAATATTGGTGTTGGGTCTGTGGGATGCAGCCTTGTAGGCGCTGTATCCTTGCTGGGTCATACCCACAATGGCTTTGGCGTTTACATCTTTTGCCAGCTTGCAAGCTGTAAGTATCAGATTGTCGTTAAAAAAATTGTGCGATTTCGGATCGACATCATGGAAATGAAAAAAGATGTCTCCGTGTTTTTCTACCGAGCCGATGGTGCGCACCATACTGCGGATTACTTCAATCGGATATTTTCCCGCTGCCGTTTCTGCCGACAGCATGAGTGCATCGGCCCCGTCCATCACGGCATTTGCTACGTCATTGGTTTCGGCACGAGTTGGTCTCGGGTTTTCGATCATGCTCTCCATCATCTGCGTGGCAACAATAACAGGTTTAGCAGCTTTGTTGCATTTGTCGACAAGCATTTTCTGCACCATGGGCACTTCTTCCATCCAGATTTCCACCCCGAGGTCTCCGCGGGCTACCATCACGGCATCGGTGGCTTCTATAACGGCATCAATGTTTTCCAGTGCTTCGGGTTTTTCGATTTTTGCCACCACGCGCGTAGTTGCTTTATGCCTGCGGATGATGTCTTTAATTATTTCTATGTCGGAGGCTTTTCGTACAAAGGAAAGTGCCACCCAATCTACATGGTTGGCCAACCCGAATTCTAAATCTGCGAGATCTTTTTCGGTGAGCGAAGGAGCGGTAACTTTTGTAAAAGGCAGGTTGATTCCTTTGCGCGGCTTCAATGGGCCTCCGTAAATCACAGTACAAACCACCTCGCCTTTTTGTATTTTTTTTACTTTCAATTCAAGCTTTCCGTCATCTATTAATATAGTATCACCTGCTTTAACATCGGTGGGCAGATTTTCGTAAGAGGTACTCACAATTTCGTTGTTGCCCATCAGCTGGCGGGTGGTGATGGTGAGTTCTTGTCCCGGTTTTAGAATCACCCCGTCTTGCACATCGTTTACACGGATTTTCGGACCCTGTAAATCTTGCAACAGGGCTACGCTGGTGCCGAGTTCGGTATTCAGCTCGCGCACAAAGCCGATGACTTTTAGATGGTCTTCGTGTTTGCCGTGCGAGAAATTCAAACGGAAAACATCTACGCCTTCCTGAATAAGAGACCGCAGCATTTCTTTTGAATTGGATGCCGGACCTACGGTTGCTACAATTTTGGTTTTGTTGTAAGAGACACGTTCCATGTGCATGAAGTAGTTAAAAGATCAAATGTTCTTTCGATTTTAAAGCGGCCAAAGGTATGAAAGCTGCCCATTCAACGGAAGGAATATTGCGTAAGAGTTCCTGCAAACGATTGCTGTCGGAATAAGAATCGCCCCGGGTGAGCAAAATGAAATCAAATCGCGGCATTTCGGGGAGTAAAAGGTTGCGTTCTTCATTTTCTTCGGCCGGTTTGTTTCTGAAAAGCTTTACCAGGCTGTGTGTGGTGCTTTGTGTGTAGTGAAAATAATGGTTGACCGACTGATTTTTTTGTACCACTTCGTAGTCATCGGTTTTTACCAACTGAATATGGAGACATCGGTTGATCTCCCAGGCCAGTTTATAAGGCTTGAGTACTGCCGTAATGCCGTACAGGTCAAAGTCGAGAGTAAATTCTACATCAAGGCGTTTTTTCTTCATGGTGTGAGTAGAATACAGAGGTTAGAATATAGCATTTAGAGTTATTGGTAAATTCAGCATGGAGGCTTAACAAAAAATCATTCTATATTCTTAAATTCTATGCCCAAAATTCTTTTTTTTCCTGTCTTTTTCCCTAAATTCAGTCATTAGAAGGGCAAAACCAAAAAGTTTGACAATATGACCCCAAATCTGTTTCTTTGCATCGTTTTTTGAATCTAAAACCTAACAATCATGTCTGAAATTGCACAAAAAGTAAAGCAGATCATCATCGACAAGCTGGGCGTAGAAGAGTCGGAAGTTACCCCCGAGGCAAGCTTCACCAACGACCTAGGCGCGGATAGCTTGGACACCGTAGAACTCATTATGGAGTTTGAAAAAGAGTTTAACATCTCTATCCCCGATGATCAGGCAGAGAACATCGCCACGGTAGGCCAGGCGATCTCTTACCTCGAAGAAAACGCGAAAAAATAATCACCTACTGTTACGTCAACGAATGGCTTTCAAACGGGTAGTAATTACGGGCGCGGGCGCGCTCACTGCCATTGGCAATTCGCTCCACGACTATTGGGCCGGATTGAAAAATGGAACGAGTGGTGCTGCGCCAATTACCAAGTTTGATACCGGTAAATTCAAGACCAAGTTTGCCTGCGAGGTAAAAGGTTTTGACCCTGAGAAATTCATCGATCGCAAAGAAGCGCGAAAGATGGATCCGTTCACCCAGTACGCCATGGCGGTTGTTGACGAAGCCATAAAAAATGCCAACCTTCCACTGAACGAATTAAACCCCGACCGCGTAGGCGTGATTTGGGGTTCGGGCATTGGAGGGTTGCTTACTTTTCAAGAAGAGATGCGCTCGTATGCCGCAGGTGATGGCACCCCTCGCTTCAACCCATTCTTCATCCCAAAAATGATCCCCGACCTGAGCGCTGGTCACATTTCTATAAAGTACGGATTTCGAGGACCCAATTACGTTACCGTTTCTGCCTGCGCTTCGTCCACCAATGCTATCTATGATGCCTACACTTACCTGAAGTTGGGCAAAGCCGATATTATTGTATCGGGTGGATCGGAAGCGGCCGTGTGCATTGCCGGGGTAGGAGGGTTCAATGCCTTGAAAGCGTTGTCGGAACGGAACGATTCGCCTCAAACCGCCTCGCGCCCGTACGACAAAGACCGCGATGGGTTTGTGTTGGGCGAAGGTGCCGGGGCGTTGATACTCGAAGAATACGAACACGCCAAACGCAGAGGGGCAAAAATTCTTGGCGAAATAATTGGCGGTGGCATGAGCGCAGACGCTTACCACATCACTGCACCCCACCCGGAAGGAGCAGGCATTACCAAAGTGATGGAGTATGCACTGGAAGAAGCAGGCATTAAGCCCGGTGAAGTGGATTACATCAATACACACGGTACTTCAACACCGCTTGGCGATGTGGGCGAGATACGGGCAATTCAAAAAGTATTTGGCGAACACGCCTATAAAATGAACATCAGCTCCACTAAAAGCATGACGGGGCATTTGCTGGGTGCAGCGGGCGCAGTAGAAACCATAGCTTGTTTGCTTGCGCTAAATGAAGACATCGTTCCGCCCACCATCAATCACTTCACAGACGACCCCGAACTAGACCCCAAGCTCAACCTCACGTTCAATAAAGCACAACAGCGGAAGGTTAATATTGCGTTGAGTAATACCTTTGGCTTTGGCGGCCACAACTTTTCCATTATCCTTAAAAAAGCCGAGTAAGTCTTGTGTGGAACTTGCTCTCGCTATCGAAGCCCAATAAAAAAGAAGACAAGAAACTAATTGCGGCTATAAAAACCATTGCCGGTTTTGCTCCTTCCAACTTGGCACTCTACCGGCTGGCAACGCTACACAGCAGCAAATCGAAAGACATTGAAGGCTTTCGCGAGTCGAATGAGCGGCTCGAATATCTGGGCGATGCTATTTTGGGTGCAACCGTTGCCGACTATCTTTTTAAGAAATACCCATTTAAAGACGAAGGCTTTCTTACCGAAATCCGATCGCGTATCGTTAACCGCGAATCGTTAAACAACCTTGCCCGTAAAATTGGAATTGGGGTAATTGTGCAGTACGATAACCGCAACACGCAATTGCAAAAAGTGATTTTGGGCAATACCCTTGAGGCTTTGGTTGGCGCTATCTATCTCGACAAGGGTTACTTGCGGTGCAAAAAATTTGTGATCGACAAATTGATTCAGCCTTACTTTAACTTAGAGGTTGTGGTGAACTCGGAAACCAACCACAAAAGCAGAGTAATTGAATGGGCACAACGCAACGCTAAGGAAATAAAGTTTGAGATCAACGAAACCAGGCACGGCCGCCAGCGCGAATTCTCCGCGCAAGTGCTGATTGGTGGCGAAGCGTATGGCGTAGGCTACGGGCACACCAAAAAGAAAGCCGAACAAGATGCAGCCGAGAAAACCTGCGTTACGCTGGGTGTCTGAATCAGTCTGCCCGATTAACACGAATTGAAGAAAGCCCCTTTCAGGGTTCTCCTTATTTCAAGAACGGATGAGTTCGCAGGGATTGATTTTTAAATTTTTAGTTTAATTATCAGATTGGTGCCGTTGGGTTTGTAATTGATTTTATTTTTATATTAGTCATAGGAAGATCGAATATAAAAAAATCCAAAAACAGATCATCCCAACAAACAACAAGCCAATCAAGATGAAAATTAAAACGAAATACATAATTGATTTAATTGCCTATTTTGGATTGATCTGTGTAGGGGTGGCTTTTATTTGTGCAGCCTTTCTAATTTCAAACCAACATTTGATTTTTCAGGTTAGCATAATAGGTGTTGTTGCCATTGTTATCCTAACCCTGATAGTAGGAAGATTGGTATTAAAAAATGCGCGCGAAGACCCACCCACAAGAAACGATAAGTTTAAGTAATTGACGAAGAGACTGTCTCAAAAGAGCAGTCTCTTTTTGGTTTTAAATCACCAGATGATAAAAGGTATGTTGTTATGAATTGAGTTTACCCTGCTCTCTTTATTTCAATTGTGATCAGCCCCTTCAAATTTCTTCTCCCGGTTTTAAAATCTTTTGTGGAAACTACAAGTATGGAGTCGTCCATCTCGGAAATGGTTTTTCCGTTTTTTTCGGTGATCAGGTAAACCGAATCACCGATTGTGGTATTAAATAATTCATTCCAAGAATAAACAACTTTGTATCCGTCTGATGCAATGAAAATAAAATAGAATTCACTCATTATTTTCGGATTGTCGGCTTTCATCTCCACGGTCTTCAAAATGTCTTTCAATAAAATTCCTTTCAAGCCTTTTGATTCGCTTCTTTTCGCGCCCAAATGATTGGTGATCGTTAAATCGCCAATGGCTACTTCTTTCCATTTTTTTAAATCTGGAATGGAAATCGTTACGGGAGAATTCACTTCTCCTGAAATGGTAAAATAATCTGTTGTTTTAATCTGAGCTTGACCAAAAAAAGCAATCAGATAGAATAGGAAGAATAAATATTTTTTCATTTGTAAAACGATTAACGATTAACGATTAACGATTCTTAATCCCACCGGGCAATGATCCGACCCGTGGTATTCGTTATAGATCAAGGCTTCGTTAATTTTTGGTAAAAACTTCTGGCTTACAAGAAAATGATCGATACGCCAGCCTATGTTTTTAGTTCGGCCATCAAAGATAAAATTCCAGTAGGTATATTTTACTTCCGAAGGGTGAAAATGCCGGAACGTATCGGTAAACCCGGCATTCAACAAATTACCGAAACCATCGATTTCTGTTTGCGTATAGCCCGCACTTTTGTTGTAGTTTTCTTTCGGGCGTGCGATATCAATCGGTTGATATGCCACGTTAAAATCGCCACAGGCGATCACTGGTTTTCTTCGCGAAAGCCATTGCAGATATTCGCGGAAGGCCACATCCCACGTTTGCCGATACGCCAACCGTTTCAGTTCTTCTCCGGCATTGGGCGTGTAAACCGTTACCAAAATAAAATCGGGATACTCGGCAGCGATCACCCGGCCTTCCTGGTCGTGTTCTTCAAGACCGAGATCGTACGAAACCTGGATCGGCTCTTCTTTGGTGAGGATGGCCGTGCCGCTGTAGCCTTTGCGCGCCTTCGATGAATTGGCAAACACGTTATACTCGGGAAGCAGCTTGCATGTTTCGTAAACATCTTCCACGGTAGCCTTCGTCTCTTGCAAGCAAATTATATCAGGAGCCATGGCCCGCACATTGTTTACAAATTCTTTTTTTACAATGGCGCGTATGCCGTTCACGTTCCAGGAGACCAGGTGCATGGTTGTTGATTTCAGTTCGTAAATTAGAAAAAGTAATTAGAATATAGAATTTAGCATATAGTATATTACGGCCATGGATTGGAGAACTGAACTGAACGTAGAGCCGTCAAAAAACAAGATCACGCTGCACGACAGGATTTTTACCATCGGTTCATGTTTCGCTGATGAAATCAGCAATAAGCTAACTGAAAATAAATTCGATGTTTGGAACAATCGATTTGGTACGGTATATAATCCAATCTCTATACATCAACTTCTTTTATTTGGATTGGAACAAACACTTCCATCTTCGGAAAGCTATTTACTGAATGAAGAGATAAATCTCAATTATCATTTTCATTCTTCTTATTCGTCAATGAATAAACAAGAGCTCGAAAGCAAAATCAAAACTTTGATTCTTGAAACGCATGGGTTTATAAAAAAAACGAACCGTGTTGTCATCACGTATGGAACTGCTTTTGTTTATCGACTGAAAAGCACCAACGAAATTGTTGCCAACTGTCATAAAGTTTCTTCAGCAAATTTTACAAAATCACTTTTGACGGAAGGCGAGATCGTTGAATCGTTTCAAAAGATTTATTCAAAACTGAAATCAGCAAATCCACAGTGCACTATTATTCTTAGCGTAAGTCCTGTGCGGCATTTGAAAGACACACTTGAATTGAACTCGGTGAGCAAATCGATTTTGCGAACGGCCTGTCATTCGATGACTGAACAACATAAGGATGTTGAATATTTCCCGGCCTACGAGCTTTTATTGGATGACTTACGTGATTATCGTTTTTACAAAACCGACCGGCTTCATCCCACGGAAGAAGCAGCAGAGTACATCTGGGAGAAATTTGTTAATTCTTATTTTAGCGATGAAGCAAAAGAATTTATTTTAATCTGGCAGAAAATAAGAAAAGATTTGGCGCACAAGCCTTTTCATGTTGAATCAAAAAAACATCAGGATTTTTTAAAATCTACTTTGAAGAAACTCGAAGAATTAAGCTCAACGATAGATGTATCAAATGAAATTCAAAAAATAAAACTTCAACTTTTAAATCTTTAGTCCATAATTCTCAATTCGTAATTATAAAATGCCCAACAAGCTTATCCATTCTACTTCTCCGTATTTGTTACAGCACGCACACAACCCCGTGCATTGGCAAGAGTGGAGTGCGGAGGCATTGACCGAAGCAAAAAATACAGACAAACCGATTTTGGTCAGCATTGGGTACTCGTCATGCCACTGGTGCCACGTGATGGAGCGCGAATCGTTCGAGAAGGAAGAGATCGCTGCCGTGATGAACGAAAATTTTGTCTGCATCAAAGTAGATCGCGAAGAGCGACCCGACATAGACCATATTTATATGGAAGCCGTGCAAGCCATGGGTGCGCATGGCGGCTGGCCACTTAATGTTTTTCTCGCACCCGATCAAAAACCTTTTTACGGTGGCACTTATTTTCCTCCGCAGCAATGGCTAAAACTTTTGTCGCAGGTGGCGCAAACTTTTAAAGCAAAGAGGGCAGAGATCAATCAATCGGCCGATGAGTTGGCAAAGCATCTGCAAACGAGCGACCTCCAACGGTTTGCAAAAGATAATCTTGAAGACTTTTTTTCGAAAGGGGAGTTGGATAATATGTTCTCTATTTTGCAAAACAAATTTGATGCAAAGTGGGGAGGTGTTGACAAAGCACCAAAATTTGTGATGCCTTCAGTTTGGATGTGGCTGTTGCGCTATCATTTTATTTCAAAAGACAAAGCAGCCCTCGGCATGGTTACACACACCTTGAAACAGATGGCAAGGGCCGGGTTGTACGATCAGTTGGGCGGAGGTTTTGCACGCTACTCGGTAGATGGCGAATGGTTTGCTCCACATTTCGAAAAGATGTTGTACGACAATGCGCAACTGTTGAGTTTGTATGCCGAAGCCTTTGCAATTACAAAAGATAAATTCTTTAAAAAAATAGTTTACGAAACTACGCGTTGGCTGCAACGCGAGATGATGCACCCCGAAGGTGGCTTTTATTCTGCTCTCGATGCCGACAGCGAGGGGGTAGAAGGAAAATTTTATACCTGGACGTGGAAAGAGATTGAAGCAGCCGTTGGCGAAAATAAAAATGAAGTTGCTGAATATTTTAATCTTACCGCTGACGGCAACTGGGAGCACGGCCAAAATATTTTGATGAGCGAACCCGGTCAATCTGAAAATGAAATGAGCAAGGAAGCAAAGAAAAAAATGTTTGCTTACCGCGAAAAAAAATCCAAGCCATCACTCGATGATAAAATCCTGGCGGGCTGGAATGCCATGACGGTTCAAGGGTTAACCGATTGCTACAAAGCGTTTGGCGATGAGTCGTTTTTAAATCTGGCACTAAAAAATATTTCTTTTATTGAAAAGTACGCGATCGAAAATGGAAAAGTATACCGAGCGTACAAAAACAAACGATCAAGCACAGAAGGTTTTTTGGAAGATTATTCTTTTTTAATTCAGGCTTATCGTTCGCTTTACGAAATTTCGTTTGACGAATCTTTTTTAAAAAAAGCAGAACATTGGACCGACTATGTGCTTGCTAAATTTTACGACACTCACGAAAAATATTTTCATTTTAGTTCTTCGGATGCCGAAAACCTGATTGCCGAAAAGAAAGAAATTTTCGACAACGTTATCCCGGCATCAAACTCGGTAATGGCGCGCAATCTTTACAGATTGGGCACTATGCTCGACAAAAACGAATGGAAAGAAATGGCGGTGAGCATGGTATCAAAACTTGCCCAGATCATCACAACCGAACCCGTGTACATGAGCCATTGGGGAATTTTGTTTGCCGAAATTGCCGAAGGGGTGAACGAAGTGGTGATCACCGGAAATGATTTTTTGAAAGTAAGAAAAGACATTCAGTTAAATTTCACTCCGTTTGCGGTGTTTGTAGGTGCTGAATCAAAAAGCGAATTGGCCTTACTGAAAGGCCGCGAATCGACAGAAGGCAAAACAAAAATTTACGTTTGTCTGAATAAAGTCTGTCGGCTTCCAAGCGATACTGCCGAGATGGCTCTGAATCAGATTTTGATGAAGGGATAAACATAAAAAATACATACGTGCGATGAAATTAAGCTTCACCCTCATATCGTTTTTGTTTTTTTCGTGCACACAAAAAAAAGTTGCACCTCCTTTGCCCGTTTTACCAACACCAACCGATGCGCAACTTGCCTGGCACGATATGGAGTTGAACGCCTTTGTGCATTTTGGCATTAACACGTTTACCGATAAAGAGTGGGGTTATGGAGACGAAAGCGAGAAAATTTTTAACCCAACCTCATGCAACCCAACCCAATGGGTGTCGGTTTTGAAAGAAGCCGGCTTTAAAGGATTGATTCTCACTTGCAAACATCACGATGGTTTCTGTTTGTGGCCAAGCCAATACACCGCGCATTCCGTTAAAAATTCTTTGTGGAAAAACGGCAAAGGCGATTTGGTACGCGAAGTTGCCGAAGCGTGCAGGCAAGCCGGATTGAAATTTGGGATTTATCTTTCGCCCTGGGACCGCAACCACAACAACTATGGATCGCCCGCCTACATTGCATACTACCGCAATCAACTCAAAGAATTGTTCACAGCTTATCCCAATGTTTTTGAAATGTGGTTTGATGGCGCCAACGGTGGCGATGGGTTTTACGGAGGCAAACGGGAGGTACGAAAGATCGATGGGCAACATTATTACGATTGGCCTGCTACGTTAGGCCTGGTAAAAAAAATAGATCCACATGTAATTTTTTTCAGCGATGCAGGGCCGGATGTGCGCTGGGTTGGAAATGAAAAAGGAATAGTTGGTGAAACGAATTGGAACTCCATTACTCCCGATACACTGTATGCCGGCAAGCCCGGAATTGAAAAACTGTTGAACGAAGGGAACGAAACGGGAACTAGTTGGATTCCGGCCGAGTGCGATGTATCCATCCGCCCGGGGTGGTTTTATCATGCACGAGAAGATTCGCTCGTAAAAACCCCGGAACAGTTGTTCGATATTTATCTAAAATCCGTGGGCAGGGGCTCGGTGATGTTGCTCAACGTTCCACCCGATAGGCGCGGGCTGTTTCATGAGAACGATGTGAAATCGTTGCTTGGCTTTAGAAAATTATTAAATGAAGAATTTAAAACAGACCTCGCCTTTAGGGCAAAAATAAAATCGGATGCACATCGCGGAAACGATTACACCTCCGATAATCTGGTTGATGGAAACCCCGAAACCTATTGGGCAACGGACGATGACCGAACTACCGGAAGTTTTGAAATTGATTTCGATGAAAAAATAAAAATGAACTACGTTGTTCTGAAAGAATATATAAAACTTGGCCAACGCATAAAATCTTTTTCGGTTGAAGCTTGGGTAAATGATGGGTGGAAAAAAATTACTTCTGCAACCACCATGGGCCACAAACGGATTTTAAAAACCGATCCGGTTGAAACGAATAAAATCAGGGTGAATATTTTGTCTGCACGAACTTGTCCTGTAATTTCGAGTGTTGAAGTTTACTGACATCACTACTTGAGCACACCAACCTATCAACATACGAAGAGGCAAGTACTTTGGTTGATCTCCATCGCCACACTGGTAAAACTTTTTCTGGCCACCCAACTTGAGTTGGGCAACGATGAAGTTTACTACTGGACGTATGCACTCTACCCCGATTGGAGCCATTTCGATCACCCCCCTATGGTGGGAATCCTTGCTCAGCTTTTTTCACTTAACCTTTTTCTGAAAAATGATTTTTTCCTGAGGCTTGGCCCGATTGTACTCGCTGCGGCAAGCACTTGGTTTATTTTTTTGATTGGTACGAAAATTAAAAACGAGAAGACCGGTTTGTACGCAGCTTTTCTTTTTACCGGATCGATCTACGGTTCGGTCATCAGCGGGTTTGCACTCACCCCCGATGCACCGTTGATTTTTTTCTGGTTGCTTGCCATGAAACTGATGTTTGATTTTTTGTTATCCAAACAAATTACATCTTTCGAACGGAAACGGATTTTATGGTTTGGGCTGGTTGCCGGGCTGGCTATGCTTTCCAAATACCAGGGTGCATTTTTGTGGGTTGCGGTTTTTATTTGCGTACTCTTTTTTAATAGAGCTTGGCTTAAAGAAATTTCTTTTTGGCTGGCCGGAATAATTTCTGCACTTACCCTGTTGTCGCTCGTAATCTGGAATGTGCAAAATGATTTCATCAGTTTCACATTTCACACCGCCCGGGTTGCTCCCGCCTGGGAATTTCGGTTGGATTATTTTTTAACGGAGATTTTAGGGCAGGTCGCGTACAACAACCCCATCAACTATGTGCTGATCGTAATTGCATTTATCGCAATCGTTAAAAAGAAGATTTTTATTCAGCCGGAATATTTAAGAATCCTTTTGACTGTCGCGTTTCCGTTGTGGATTGTGTTTACCGGTTTTTCTGTTTTCCGATCAACCTTGCCGCACTGGACTGCTCCGGCATTTCTTCCGTTTATTTTGCTGGCGGCTGCGTATTGGAGCGATCAGCCGGAAAAGAAATTTTTTTGGGTAAAAGCCCCTGTTTTTTTTCTTGCCGGTTTGCTGTCAATAGCCCTGTGGTTAATCAACTATTCGCCTTTGCAAGTAGGGAAAAAATCAAGCGTTGAAAATTTTGGTGAAGACGACTTTACACAAGATATGTACGGCTGCGACCAGATTGAAAATGCGTTTAAACAAATTTCAGATCGTGAAGAAAAAAACGGATCGATGCCAAAACAATCGGATATTGTTTCGTACCAATGGTTTCCGGGCGCGCATCTTGATTTTTATGTAGCTCAACCCAATCATCGGAAATTATTTTTATTGGGGGAGACGAACGACATTCACAAATACGCTTGGATCAACAACTACCGTGGTGGCTTACAGCAGGGAAAAGATTATTATCTCATTCAGGTGAGCAATGTTTTTAAAAGTAATGAGGTGTTCTTAAATTATTTTGAACGAATTGAAGCGATCGATACCGTTGAAATAAAACGGGCAGATAAAATCATGCGCTATGCTTTTTTTTACCGACTTAAAAACTACAAAGGAAATTTTGTAAACCCGGTATCAACGTATACAAAGTAAACTCCCATGACTCAACCCAACGAACTATTCTTATATAAATTCCTGAAGTTTGGTGTGGTGGGCATGTCGGGTATGTTGGTCGATTTTGGGATCACGTATTTGTTTAAAGAAAAAATAAAAATCAATAAATACATCGCCAATACTTTGGGGTTCTTTTCTGCCGCCAGCAGCAATTTTATTTTTAACCGCATCTGGACGTTTGAAAGCAGCGACCCGGAGATCACACCTCAATACCTGTGGTTTTTGCTAATAGCAGTGGTGGGTGTTATGTTCAGCAACGCAATTATCTATCTGCTGCACGGCCGGTTTAAGTGGAATTTTTATTTTGCCAAGCTAATCTCGATTGGCGTGGTGCTCTTCTGGAATTTTTTTGCCAATTATTTTATTACGTTCGCTAACTGAAAAATCATTTAAGTTTTTTCAGCATTTCTTCTGCATTCGTGTTGTAAGGATTTATAGCCAGCGATTTATTATAGTTTACAATTGCTTCTTTTGTATTCCCCGCATTCATGTAGGCTTCTCCTAAACTATCGTACACATTGCTGCTTTCAGGATACATCTCCACATTCAGCTTAAATAGCTTAATGGCCTCTTGAGCATGACTGTTTTTAAGTTCTTCGTAACCTAATGTGTTTAAGTATCTCTCGATGATGTACTCTTTAGGATAGGTTTGTTTTAATTTCCTGTAGAGATATATGCAAGAATCAACCCCCTTTGTAGCCAATGTTTTTCTTAAACTATTTTCAGCATCCGGAAAAACCACCCTGCGAATGGCTTCAACTACTACGGCAGGATCGTAATTCTGAATGTTATGTGGGCTTTGAGCAAGCTCTGTAAAACGCGCTTCCGAAAGTTCACTCATTTCATTAGCATATAACTCCCTTAAACCATTCCTTAAAAAAGGATTTTTCCCGGCAACTAATAATACCATCGGTACGTCAGGCAAAGCAAATGAATTTATTTCGGAGAAACCATTAAGTAAATCTTGTCGCATTATTTTCCATTCAGCCATGTATGTTGCAGCCCCGGTTTTCATGGCCATTGAATCACGCCTCACACCGGATTCATCACTTGTAACTTGTTTTATTTTTTGTTCTTGGGTCCATTTAGCCCCCATGTATTCATTTAAAGGATCTACAAAAACGAACCCGGCAACTTCAGTTGGATATAATTTGGCATAGGCGCGGATAAGGGCTCCGCCTAAAGAATGGCCAACTAAAATATATGGAGAATTAATGTTTGCTTTTTGCAGGAGTTCATGAAGCCTTGCAGCGATTTGTCTATAGGAAGTGGGTTGTGTAATAGTTTCCGATAAACCATAACCTTCACGGTCGTAGCGAACCGCTTTGGCAAACTTCGCGGTTTCAGAAAAAACACTGTTCCAGGTATTCAGATTATCACCGTGACCACTTTCGAAAACAACTGTGGCAGATCCAGTGCCGGAAGTTTGATAGTGCATTTTGCTGCCCTCTACAACAACATATTGATCGGCCGGCTGCTTCGTTGATTGTTTGTTGGTTTGTGCCTCAATAAGTATGGGCAGAAAAGCAAATAGCAGCAATGTCCATACGATCTTCATGGTCAAAAATTTAGAGTGGATATTTATCTATGAAATCGTTAAGGATAACCGGATACCCAGATCCTGTAACGAAACAAAGAACAACTATTTTTTTACCGTAGTATCGGCCGGCACAGGGCTTTGTGGTTGTGGTGCGGGTTGGCTTTCGGCTAACGTTTTCAGGTTGTTCAATCCCTGTTCGTAATCTTTGCCGAGCATGCCATCCAAAAACAGGTTCATGATCTTACCCATAGCAGCCGTGGCCATTCCGGAGCCGGTTACATCGCCATCGTATGTCCACGTTACTTTCGTTCCGCCTTCGGCTGGCTCAAGGTTGATTTCGCTGGAGTACGTGCCATCAAAATCGGCAAACTGCATCCCTGTTTTCAGGTGTTTGTCTTGCACGCTTTCAATAATCCATTGCGAGCCATTGCCCATTTTCTCACTCTCCCAATTTACCTTAGCCCCCACACCGGATTCCGGGCCTTCGTAGCTCATTTTAATATCGGGGTCTTGCTTAGACCAGGGCTGCCATTGGTTCAGGTTTTTCACGGTATTGATTTGCTCAAAAATAGCAGTGGGTTGTGCGTTGATTACAACCGAACGCTCCAAGTGCGACTTGGGTGAAAGAAATGCGGACACAACTCCGATCAGCACAATAACGCTGGCCAACGTAATTCCAAGAATTTTTAATGCTTTGGTTACCATAACTGTTGTTGTTTTTTGGTGAGGCATCGAAGATAATAAAATAAATGCCTATGAAAAAATTGGATGTACGGGCAAAAATTTCAAAATTAGGGCACGATAAACCCACACGATATGAGTTTTTTCAATGACCCAAAGCGTATTCCTGAAAATTACGGCCTGCGGATTGCCGCGGGCTTGATTGTTTATTTCGTTGTGATGCACATGCTCGGCTACGGCCACCATGTAGAACTTCGGTTGATCAACCTGGTGATTCTGGC
This sequence comes from Bacteroidota bacterium, assembly GCA_018267285.1. Classification (GTDB taxonomy): domain Bacteria; phylum Bacteroidota; class Bacteroidia; order Cytophagales; family Cyclobacteriaceae; genus ELB16-189. The sequence continues at coordinate 202,156 of JAFDYU010000008.1, forward strand.
AGGCGGTATCTACTTCGCGTTAAAAAAATTTAAAGAAACACACGGGCAGCAGATGAATTACTTCAGAGCGTTGGTTACGGGCGTGGCCACCGCGGCCATTGGCTCGGTGCTTTTTGGAGTGTTCATGTTTATTTATATGAAGTTGGACGCAAGCATGATGCAGTCCATTATTGATAATGAACCGATGGGGCGTTACCTCAACGCCTACATGGCTTCGTTTATCGTAGCACTGGAAGGAGTTTTTTCGGGCTTGCTCGTAACTTTTGTCATGCTCAATTATTTCACTACAGACGAAGTAGGATCGTAAAAAAGTATTTTCCTTTTTTTAAAAATGGATTGGTTCGCCAATCCATTTTTTTTGTTGGAAGGCCTAAAATCAACTTTAAAACCCCTCAATAAATCCTTAACTTGCGCCCCGTTTTGTTAATAGTTATCAGTTAATAGTTTTTTTTGACTCTTAGCTATTACCCATAACCAATAACGAACATCTATAATAGTGGGCAAATACAACGAATACAAAGAATACAATCTTTCAAAGATTGCGACTGAGGTGCTTAGCTTCTGGAAGCGTGAGCAGATTTTTGAGAAATCAGTATCAAACCGCGAAGGGAAAAAACCTTTTACATTTTACGAAGGCCCTCCTTCGGCCAACGGCACGCCCGGCATCCACCACGTGATGGCTCGCACGGTTAAAGATATTTTCTGCCGCTACAAAACGCTTCAAGGATTTCAGGTGAAACGCAAAGGCGGTTGGGATACGCACGGCCTGCCCGTAGAGTTGCAGGTAGAAAAACAGTTGGGCATTACCAAAGACGATATCGGCAAGAAAATTTCCATTGAAGAGTACAACCGGAAATGCCGCGAAACGGTGATGATGTACAAAGACCAGTGGGACGACCTCACCGAAAAAATGGGGTACTGGGTAGATCTGCAAAATCCATACATTACCTACAATAACGAATACATCGAAACAGTTTGGTGGATATTAAAACAATTCCACGAAAAAGGATTGCTGTACAAGGGCTACACCATACAACCGTATTCGCCCTCGGACGGCACCGGTTTAAGTTCGCACGAACTGAACCAGCCCGGCTGCTACAAAAATGTGAAAGACACTTCGGTGGTTGCACAGTTTAAAGTAATCCGAAATGCAAAATCAGAATTTTTGTTTGATAAAATAAACGGTGACCTGTTCATCCTTGCCTGGACCACCACACCGTGGACGCTCCCTTCGAACACTGCCCTGGCGGTAGGAGAAAAAATAAATTACGTTCAAGTAAACACGTTCAATCCGTACACGTTCAAACCGATCTGTGTTGTGCTTGCAAAAGATCTGGTAGGCAAATACTTTTCGGAGAAGAATAAAGATTTAAAAGTTTCCGATTACAAACAAGGTGATAAAGCAATTCCGTTTGAAGTAGTTCGAGAATTTAAAGGGAGAGATTTAGTTGGGGTACGTTACGAACAACTGATGCCCTACTTACAACCTTTGTACGCTGCAGACAAAGCATTTCAAGTTGTGGCGGGCGATTTTGTTACTACCGAAGATGGGACCGGAGTGGTGCATACTTCGCCAACATTTGGTGCAGACGACTTCCGCGTGGCCAAACAAAACGAGATACCCCCGCTCACATTAAAGGATGAGTCGGATAACGAAGTGCCCACCGTGGATCGGAAAGGAAAATTTGTAAAAGAAATTGGTGTAAAGCTGAAAGAAGGAGTGGAGCGTTTCAAAATCAAAACACACAAACTTCTTGGCGAAAATGATTTCTATGTAAAAAACTACACGGATGAAGACGAAACCAATCCCGATTACAAAACTACGGACGTCATCATCTCCATCATTTTAAAAGAAGAGAACAAAGCTTTCAAGGTTGAAAAGTACGAGCACACTTATCCGCACTCGTGGCGCACCGATAAGCCCGTGTTGTACTATCCGCTCGATGCGTGGTTCATCAAAACTACTGCGTTGAAAGACCGGCTGGTGGAATTAAACAAAACCATCAACTGGAAGCCCGAAAGCACCGGAACCGGCCGCTTCGGCAACTGGCTCGAAAATCTGGTCGACTGGAATTTGTCGCGCTCGCGTTTCTGGGGCACTCCGCTGCCGATTTGGCGAACAAAGGAGGGCAAAGAAGAAATCTGCATCGGCTCGGTGGAAGTTCTTAAATCAGAAATTGAAAAAGCATCGAAGGCAGGAATCAACAATCCCGACTCCAACATTCAAGATCTCCACCGTCCTTATGTAGATAATATTATTTTAGTAAGTCCTTCGGGTCAGCCGATGTATCGCGAACCAGATTTGATTGACGTGTGGTTTGATTCCGGTGCCATGCCGTACGCGCAGTGGGGATTGAACAAAGAAAAATTGAAAGCAGGAAATCCGCAGCCGTTCAACGATGGATGGAACGGAGCTTATCCTGCCGATTACATTGCCGAAGGTGTTGATCAAACGCGCGGCTGGTTTTTTACGCTTCACGCCATTGCAGGTTTGTTGTTCGATAGCGTTGCTTTTAAAAATGTGATCTCCAACGGCCTTGTGCTCGACAAGTTTGGCGAGAAGATGAGCAAGCGCAAAGGCAACGTTGTCAATCCGTTTGAAACACTTGAAAAGTACGGCCCCGATGTGGTGCGCTGGTACATGATTGAAAACGCGCCCCCGTGGGATAACCTCAAGTTTGATATAGCGGGCATCGAAGAAACGCAACGCAGGTTTTTTGGCACGCTGCAAAACACGTATTCTTTCTTTGCCTTGTACGCCAATATCGATGGCTTTGTAAAAGAGGAGATGAACAACGTTGGCTATGAGAAATTAACGCACCTCGATAAATGGATTATTTCAAAACTCCAATCGTTAATAGTTGAGGTAAGCGCTGCGTACGAAGATTATGAACCAACGAAAGCGGCACGGGCCATTCAGCAATTTGTAAACGATCACTTGAGCAACTGGTATGTTCGGTTGAATCGCAAACGTTTTTGGCAGCCGAACCTACGTGGCGAACTTTCTGAAAATAAAAAAGCAGCCTACGAAACGTTGTACGAATGCCTGATGGTAACCGCGCAGTTGATGTCGCCCATTGCGCCATTTTTTAGTGAGTGGTTGTACAAAAACCTCTCCGACAACATCCGCGAGAATGCCAAGAAAAATATTACGCCCCTAAAAGTTGAATCGGTGCATTTAACGGATCTAGTTAAATCCGAAAATAATCGCTTAGATCAGGAACTTGAGCTTTCGATGGAGTATGCGCAACGTATTTGCTCGCTCGTTCATTCAATCCGAAAAGAAAGTAAAATCAAAGTTCGCACTCCGTTGCAGCGTGTACTCCTCCCGGTGCTCGATGAGAAATTTTCAAACCGTATTAAAGGAGTGGAAGACATCATCCTGTCTGAAGTAAATGTTAAATCGATTGAATACATTGACGATGCATCGGGTTTATTGGTAAAAAGTGCGAAACCCAATTTGGCTAAACTGGGCAGACAGTATGGAGCTAAGGTGAAAGAGGTTTCTGCGGTGATCAATTCGTTTACTAACGAAGAAATCAATCGGATAGAAAAAACAGGAAAACTTTCAAAAAGTGGTTTCGACCTGGTTTTGGAAGATGTATTGATTTCATCGCAGGATATTCCGGGGTGGTCGGTAGCGGTTGAAGGAGGAGTTACCGTAGCGTTGGATGTAACCGTTACGCCCGAATTGAAACGCGAAGGTGTGGCACGCGATTTTGTAAACCGGGTTCAGAATTTAAGAAAAGACATTGGCCTGGAAGTGCTTGATAAAATCAACATTGAAGTGGAAAAAGATGGCGAACTGGCAACGGCATCGATCAACGAATTCAAAGAGTACATTTGTACCGAAACCCAGGCGTTAACGTTGGAGTTTAAAGATAAGCTGGCAGACGCCACCGAAGTAGATATGGATGAGTTTGTGTTGAAGATGAAAATAAAGAAAATTTAAATTCTATTAGCTTAAGATGAAGTACTATAAATATTTTTTGATTGCTTTCGTGGTTATCCTGATCGACCAAGCCAGTAAGCTGTTGGTGCATCGCTACATGTACGTGCACGAAGAAGTAAATGTGCTGGGCGAGTGGTTCAAGCTTCATTATTTGCTCAACCCCGGCATGGCGTTTGGCATTCGGTGGGAAAACGAATTTGGCAAACTGGCACTTACTATTTTCCGAATCGGTGCAATGGCGGGCATAGCCTACTATTTGGTGCGTTCGGTAACTAAAAATTCCCACTACGGTTTTTTGGTTTGCTTGTCGCTGATTTTGGGTGGCGCCATAGGCAATGTAATCGACAGCACGTTTTATGGAGTGCTCCTCGACAACGCACCGCTGGAGTCGCCTACCAAATGGTTTCACGGCCAGGTGATTGATATGTTGTATTTTCCGCTGTTTAGTTTTCAGGTGCCTGAATGGATGCCGTTTCGCGGTGGAACGTACTTCAGTTTTTTTGACCCGGTTTTTAATATAGCCGACTCCTCTATTTTTATTGGCGTGGTTTCCATTTTAATTTTTCAACGTAGATTTTTTCCTCACCCAATACAAGAAGAGCCAACGGTTTCAGCAAGTGAAGTTCCGGTAAATCAAATCAGTCAAGAAAATAATTCTACCGTAACACCGGAGCCGATTGAGACAAAAACAGAGTCAGCCGAATCATAAATCAGGTTATGGCAGAGCATCTTGTTTTGGCACCATCGGAAAATAAAACAGAGCGCTACGAAACACTTCTGCCTCAGATCAAAGCGCTTACATCGGGCGAAAAAGATACGATCGCAAACCTTGCCAACATTGCAGCGGCCTTAAAGCAAACTTTTAATTTTTTTTGGGTTGGTTTTTACCTAGTGAAAGAAAATACAAAGACGGACGAAAAACAGGAACTGGTACTCGGGCCTTTTCAGGGACCAATTGCCTGCACGCGCATTGGTTATGGAAAAGGTGTGTGTGGCAATTCGTGGAAAGAGGGAAGAACCATAGTTGTTCCCAATGTAAATGATTTCCCCGGGCACATTGCTTGCAGCACCGATTCGAAATCGGAAATTGTTTTGCCGGCTTTCAAAAATGGAAAAGTATTTTTAGTGCTTGATGTGGACAGCGACCGACTTAACAATTTCGATGAGACGGACGCAAGCTACCTGGCACAACTGATGAAAATTATAGAAGCAGCCGCATAAGAATTTTCGCTTTTATTACGAAGTTGATTTTGGTACATTCGTTACCTAATCACAATCGTATGAAAACCCAGCTGTCGCGCAGAGATTGGTTTAAGTCAACCGCAGCGCTCTCCACCGGACTTGTTATTTCCTCTTCGTTGATTGAAAAACTAATGGCGGCCCCCATGAGCCGTGCCGAAAAAAAATTAGGGCTTAACACGCTGAACGGAAAAGCCCGCCTCAACGCCAACGAAAATCCATACGGCCCGTCACCCCAGGCAAGAGAAGCGGTTACACAAATTTTATCGGAAGGCAATCGGTACCCGTTTGATGCCGTCAGAGAATTTAAATCGATCCTCGCCCAAAAAGAAGGAGTAACACCCGATCATATACACCTGGGTGCCGGCTCAGGTGCTTTGCTTTGTCAGGCAGGCGCTGCGTTTGGCATTGAAGGCGGACGGATTGCTTCCTGCAATCCAACATTTACCTTGTTAATGAACTACGCTCAGGTTTTTAACGCCACGTGGGATAAGGTTGATCTAAACGAAAAATTAGAATGCGACTACAACGCGCTTGCCTCGGCTGTTAAAAGCGATACCAAATTGGTTTTCTTTTGCAACCCCAACAACCCCACCGGAACTTTAGTGGATTGGCAACAAGTGAAATCGTTTTGCGAAGAGACCTCTAAAAAAGTAACGGTCTATTCCGATGAAGCCTATTTAGAATTTTTAGAACCTTCGCAACAAACTTCTATGGTTGAGTTGGTAAAGAAAGGTATGAATGTGGTGGTGTCGCGCACCTTTTCAAAAATATATGGACTGGCCGGGTTACGCATGGGATACATTGTAGCCAAGCCCGAGTTGATCAAAAAGATTTCGCACTATGCGCCAGGGCTTCCGATCAATCAAACGGCTATTGCGGCAGCGAAAGCAAGCTTGGGCGATGAAAATTTTATGGCTCTGGTGCGCAAAAAAAATGCAGCAGCCCGAAAAGTACTTACCGATTACCTCGACCAGCGAAAACTGTTTTACGGCAAGTCGCTTACCAATTTTGTTTTTTTTCCCGCACCCAAAGAAGGCAAAACAATTCTGAGTAAATTAGAAGCACGCGGCTACCTAATCCGAATATGGGATTACCAGCAAAAAGAATGGTGCCGCGTAAGCATTGGCACGGAAGAAGAGATGCACGGTTTTGTTAAAGCATTTGACGAAATCGTTTCGTAAAGCCACTCGTTATGGGCAAGCTTAAAATGACGACAACGAGAAACTACATATTGACAATTTTGACTTTTCTCTGCTCGCTGACACTTTTTGCGGAGAACAAACTTGCTATAATTAAAGACCCAGATGGCTTTACATATGTTCGTAATGGACAGGGCAAGGGCTTTAAAGTAATTGACACATTGTTCACGGACGACTTCTTCTACTTTCAACCTGTAGACAGTTCTGATTGGGTAAAAGTAACCGCTTGGAAAGGCAGGCAATTGGCAGGCTTTGTTCATATAAGTAGAGTTCAAGAAGTCGAGAAACTTGACCTCAAAAAGCAAAAAGAACTTATCACGAAAACACTTGACAAACACAGAATTTTAGCATACGCTTTTCAAAATGCGTGGAAATCGAAAGACAGTCTCGCATACAGAACGACAGTTAGAGAATTGGAATTTCACAGCGACACAAAGTATGACCCTATACTTGTCATTTTACCAAAATACTTCTGCTCGACAAGTGATACGAATGTTCTACAACTTTTCTTTTCGACAATGTGGGCTGACAAGGGTTCTGCTAACGAGATGCCATCTTTTTCAATTGGCGACTGTTTCATTTGTAACCCCGACTTGGTTATAGAACAACTGGCGAAAATTAAAAGAAGCGAACAGAAAAAATCTATTTTCGATCACATTGAATGGGGACTTGTAAATCATTTCGGAGTTGAAGAAGGTAGCAAATCAGACAACAAAGAGTTTAGCAAACTTAAAACTCGACTTGACAGTGAGAGAAAGAAAGCCAGCCCATAACAGCAGCTTGCCAAAAGCGGGGCGACAGTGGTAAAATGAACATTAGAACTTTAAATAAATATTTGTGCTTGCACGACAGTTTGGTGCTCCGAAAGCCCCGCCTTCGGCAAGCTGCAAACCGTTAGCGACAAACAATGACCGCACTTAACAGCAACAATGAATGAAAAACGTATTTAATCCAATCGACACGGCAGACTTTATAACCCGAATAAACAAATTAACACCGACTTCAAAACCAAGTTGGGGGAAAATGAAGGTTGAACAAATGCTGGCACATTGTAATGTAGCCTACGAAATGGTTTATGACAATATTCATCCCAAACCAAATGCGTTTAAAAAGTTTATCTTAAGACTGTTTATAAAAAACATCGTGGTTAGTGTAAAACCCTACAAGAAGAATAGCCAAACAGCACCCGAATTTATTATTAAAGACAGCAGAAAATTTGACACAGAAAAAAGAAGGCTAACCGACTACATTGTTAAGACACAACTATTAGGAGAAAACTATTTTGATGGAAAAGAATATCACTCGTTTGGTGTTTTGACAGCACAAGAATGGAACAATATGTTCAGCAAACACCTTGACCATCACTTGACACAATTTGGCGTTTAATAAGCAAATCACTTGACAGAAGAACAAGAATTATATTTTTGCAATCGCGCAAAAACTTAAAGACTAAATGAAAAATTACAATGTTGAGTTTACAGATGTCGGCCCACTCATTGCCACCATCGCCAACACGTAAACCGCTTATATGACAAAGATTTTAGCGATAGTTGGTGTCGCAGTTGTTTTTTCTTGCTCGAACAAAAATCAGGACAACATGAATCAACCTGCAGTTGATAACTCCCTTAGGTCGGTTACGCTGGTTAATTCGCACGGCTTAAAAAGTGTAATTACAAATTTTGGTGCGCGTGTGGTGTCTCTTTTTGTTCCCGATAAAAATGGAACGATGGAGGATATCGTTTTGGGGTTTGATTCGTTAAAAGAATACACGGTGCACGATACGTACTACGGGGCAATTGTTGGTCGGTATGCAAACCGGATAGCCAACGGAAAATTTTCGATTGGAGGGAAAGAATATCAACTCAAAAAGAATAATGGAATAAACGCTTTGCACGGTGGCCCGAATGGGTTGCACAACCTATTTTGGAAAATTGTTTCTTCAAACGACTCTTCTGTTGCATTATCGTATGTTAGCCGCGATGGAGAAGAAGGTTATCCGGGAAACTTGAATGTGAAAGTGATTTATACGCTTTCTGAGAATAATGAACTCGCTATCGACTATGAAGCTTTCACCGATCAGGAAACAATTCTAAATTTAACCAACCATTCTTTTTTTAATTTGAACGGAGAGGGCAGGGGAGATATTCTGGATCATGTACTCACGATCAATGCAGATAAATTTTGTCCCGTAGATCAAATGCTTATTCCAACAGGCGAATTAAAAGATGTGAAAGGCACACCTTTTGATTTTCATTCACTGCGCAGAATAGGCGAGCGTATTAACAACGAAGACGAACAACTGAAATTTGGGTTAGGTTACGATCACAACTGGGTGCTGAATAAAAATAAAACGGAGCTGACATTCGCGGCAAAAATAATCGAGCCTGTAAACGGCCGCGCGTTAGAGGTATGGACCACAGAGCCGGGGCTTCAGTTTTACTCGGGAAACTTTTTAAATGCAAAAGAAATAGGCAAGGCAAATAAGCCTTACCCATTTCGTTCAGCCGTTTGTTTGGAGGCACAGCACTTTCCCGACTCGCCCAACCACAACAATTTTCCTTCAACCATTCTGAAGCCGGGAGATGTGTACAAGCAGAAAACGATCTATAAATTTTTAGTTGAGTGATTACCAGCTTACGGAAAAGAACCCCCGATGAGCTTGTGCAATTATGGCCAGAATCACAATCAGCGCAATGGTATTTAGTATAAAAAGCCGTTTGTGCTTGGCGGTGCTGTCGGATAATTTTTTTGAAGAAATGCGAGCCACGGTAATCAGTACAACGGCAATGAGCATCCCCGTAAGGTGCTCCACCAGCCAAAACCGGGCAACCGAATCTTTCATGGCTGCGCCACTGAAAATTACCAGAGGGCTAACAAAATAAAGAATGAAGCCGAGGAGTAATTGCGTGTGGGTAGAGATGAATAGAAAAAGGCTAAGTTTATCATCGGTTTTTCCAAACGAGGTTTTTTTCTGCCATCCCTGGAAAGCACGAAAAATAACAACCAGCAACAAAGCCAGTAAAATGAAACGGTTGAGCGAGTGGAGGATTAAAATGAACTTGTACATAGCTTAATTTTTCCGAAAATTACGATAGTTTCTCACAACTAAGTAACTGACGGTGCACAAACTTTTTAAATGCCCTATCTCTGGGCCTGTTGAATGTGAGTATGGTACACATTAAAATGAGATTTGACAAACTAAACTTTGCCACTCAAAAAATTAGCGAAGTGATTTTTGGTTAATTACTTTTGAGTACCTATGAAACGAATCTTTATTTCAGTCGGTTTTGTTTTATTTTCATTTATCGGTTGGGCAACAACCGACACCGTAACGGTGGGCGCGTATGTAATGAGCGTACACGATATAAATTTTCACGATCAGGAATACACCGCCCGCTTTTGGTTGTGGTTCTTGTACAATAACAAAGACTTTAACTTTGTTAACCAATTGGATATTACGAATGCCAAATCCATAGATCAACCTCAGTTGTTGCCCGATAGCCTTGACGGGAAAGCCTATTCCATGCTGAAGATGAAATGCACCATGAAGCAAAATTGGAATGTGTTTGATTTCCCGTTCGATCAACAACACTTGAAGATACAGATCGAAAATACGTTATTCGATAAGGATAATTTAATTTTTAAGCCCGATGTAAAGGGCAGTAAATTTGATTCGGACGAAACCTTGGCCGGATGGAAAATCAAAAATTTTAAAGTAAGTGTTACCGACAACACGTACGAAACCGGCTTTGGCGACAACAGGCCCGGCCGAGATCACCAGGTGTTTTCTGCCTTCTTGATTGAAATGGATATTCATCGAAATGCCTGGGGTTTGTTTCTTAAAATTTTTATAGGCATGTACATTGCTTTTCTTATTTCGATGTTAAGTTTTGCTCCCAGCCCAAGTGAATTGGAGCCCCGCTTTGGATTGCCGGTGGGTGGCCTTTTCGCTGCGGTGGGCAATAAATACATTATCGATTCCATTTTGCCCGAGTCGGCTTCGTTTACGTTGGTCGATCAACTTCATTCCATCACCTTCTTTGCCATTTTTGCCATGCTGATGGTTTCTGCCATCTGCCTTAAACTGATCGACAAGCAGAAAGTAGAGGCTTGCGAAAAAGTAAATAGAATTGGTTCACGGACGATTGCAATCGGTTATTTTTTAATAAATGCAATTTTGGTAGGGCTCGCTATCGCCTGACAAGTCAGACTTTATTTTTGGTATCCATAAGGATTGTAACCGGGCCATCGTTAACCAGTTGCACTTTCATATCGGCACCAAATGTTCCCGTTTGTACAGGCTTGCCGAGAGCTGATGAAATTGCTGCTATAAATTTTTCATAAAGAGGTATAGCAATATCGGGTTTTGCTGCTTTAATGTAGCTGGGTCTGTTCCCTTTTTTGGTGCTGGCGTGGAGCGTAAACTGGCTTACCACTAAAATATCTCCGCCCGTATCTTTAACACTTATGTTCATAACCCCCTCGGCATCATTGAAGATACGCAATCCGGTAATTTTGCCCGCAAGCCATTCGATGTCTTCCATACCATCGGCTTCTTCAATGCCGAGTAGCACCAACAAACCGTGGTCAATTTGCGATTTTACTTTTTCATTGATTGCCACCGAGGCGGAAGACACACGTTGAATTACGGCCATCATATACGTATTGGCTTGATACCCAACTTCATTAACTATTTTAATGGTTTGCTGGGCACATAGCCCAGGGGCAATAGTTCGCAGATAACGCCTTCGGTAATGCCGAAATAACCACCAAATAGGATGTCATGAAAATCTTCATAATACCCGTTGTCGTAAATCTTGATAGGTTTACCGGTTAACTTAATTAGAGAAAGTTGATTTGAAGGTAGGGTACTTGAATTGGGCCGAAGTGTGATTCCATCAGTTGATATGATTTCAGGTCGTTCCTTAGTGAAACGAACTCTGAGTAAACCATTGTAAGAGAGCGCTCCATTGGAGAAATTTTCACCGTCTGAAAGAACCCTGCCGTTTTCGTCTTGAACTATAAAACTACTTTGCTTAAGCGAGTTGTGTTTTGCGGCTTGCAAAAAATGTCTTACTGACCCATAATAAGCCCGATCGCGTTCTTTGCTCCATTTTATTTTTTGTTTGGCACTTTGGGGAGTAAGTTCTTCAAATCTGGGCACTCCCGAAAACAGTTGTGTGTTCAATTGAAAATCAACTACAAATTCTTTTAACTCATAAAATACTTTGTAGCCCAGGGCCCGGTTTTCAACTTCAATGGGTTTATCGGCATAGACAAATAATTTATTGTCTTCCTTATAGGCTACAATATCTTTGCGGTTCAGGATTTTGCAGCGAGCCGCATTTTTGGTTTGACCGAGAAACAATTTTTGAAACATAGTATAACCAAAGTTATTGTTCTTGAGCTTGCGTGCTTTTACAACCACGGAATCCAAAAGGGCAATATTCTGATTAAGCTGAACTGTGAAATTGTTTATAGGTGTGCCCGTGAAATTTATGGCATGTGAGTACGATTGGTACCCCAACATGGAAACCGTAAGATCGTATTTTCCTTGAGGAATATTTGTAAGGGTGAAAGTGCCGTCTTCGTTAGCCGACACCCCGATGGTGGTCTGTGCTAGATAGACTGCAGCACCAGGTAACGACTCTTTTGTTTTGGCATCAATCACTTTGCCGGAAATAGACGAAACAGTTTGCGCATACCCATAAAGATGAATGAAAAGTATAATGGCAAAAAGAAACTTGCTTTTCATTGGACTACTTTTCAAAAAGTCTGCTGAATTTCTTTTTTTAACTCCGTAAGCGCATGCCCAATGGGGTCGGTTTTTCGCTCCATCACCATTTCAAATATCTTTTTAGCGAGGTCTATGCCCATGGCCTCCGTGCTCATCTGTTGAGCCGATTCATTGATTAAGAGAATAAGATCTTCTTTGGCGTTGCGCACCTGGTTCCAGACTTCTTCCGTCATGTACACCTGTTGCGATACATTGTGGTTGTATTCGTTGCGAATTTCATCCAGCAGTATTTTTTGAAAATCGCGTGCGGCAAAGGCAGGATTATTCAATCGAATCAGTAAATTTTGCGGAGAAAGACGTTCGAGTAAAAGCGTGATGCGCTCGTAGGCCTGCAAGCGGGCGGGTAAAACAGTCTCAATGCTGCGCGAGCGCACTTCAAACTTTTTAAGTTCTATTTCGCGTGCAATAAAGGCGCGCACCATCAGGTAAACGGCATACAGCACCACCGAAGCCGGAACGAGTATTTTGATAAATTCAATGAGTGCATCCATAAAATATATTTGCACGAAAATTAACTATTTTTAATTGACCTTTGTTTTTCTAAAGGCTTCAATTTTATGTTTGATTCTTTACAACCTGTTGTTGTTACCCCCAGGGCGGCTGCCGAGGCAACGAAAATAATGCAAACTAAAAATATCCCAAAAGAGTATGGGCTACGTCTCGGTGTGCGCGGAGGCCACGGATGTGGTGGTGTTTCGTTTGTAATTGGGTTCGATAAACAAACGCCATCCGATATTTCGTACCGCATGGAAGACATCACGGTTTTAATCGATAAAAAACATACGATGTTCCTCATCGGCAAAGCCGTAGATTTTTATGAGGGTGCAGATGCAAAGGGTTTTTTGTTTGTAGAACAAGAAGCGATTGCCCGGGGCGGGCATCTTTGAAATTGAAAAATTTCTTTTAGTTTAGCACCAACAAACTAAACCCAACAATCCGTGAAAAAAATTCTTACCCCCCCCGCAATTTTGCTGCTCTTGTTCGCACTCTCCTGCACCGACCCAGTGCGTGAGCTAAAGCCAACCAACACAACACAAATAGAACTAAGCGAAGCCCAACAACATTTTGCCTTGGAGCTTACCAACAGCAAAGCCACCCAAACCCTTGCCTACAAAAAAGGCTTCGACAGGCGAACACTAATCAAGTCGGCCGTATGGAGCAAAGCCTACCACCAGACCCTGTCTTTTGGCGATGCCCTCATCGTGCCCACCTCGTTCGAACAAGAACTGTTCTACCAACCCAACCAAAATGTGAGCCTACCCATCAGCGCGCTCACGTACCTTATGTTTTACAAAGGCCACAAGAACAAAGTACACCTCGAGGTAATCACCGCGGTGCCAAGCTTCGATGCGGCCGACTCGGCCTCGGGCCAGTTGTTTAAAGGGATGGTGCTTGCCGAAATATGGAACGGGGATTTTGTTAAAGGGTATGTATATAAGGAAGGAAAAACCTACAGCGTAGATCAACTTGAAGGTGAACCGCAACAAAATGCAATGATGGCGTTTACCATGTGCGCCCCCTGGTACTCATGCGTTTCATCTGGGGGGGCAGATACAGATACAGAGTGCCACTATAGTGGCGAGGATTGCGTGAACGTTTATGTGGATGAAGGCAACGGTGGTGGAGACGGTGGAATAGGAGCCAACCCCACCCTCCCGGTAAACGATGGACCCATGCCGGGCGGTGGTGGCGCGCCTACGGGTAAGGATTATGGCGATGTGGCGAAGAATACAAATTTAGTTGTAAATGCTCCGAGTCCGGATGAAATAATATCTGATATAAATCAATATCTGATATGTTTTAACCTGAACTTAGAAGCAAAGATTACTATTTATGTGGAACAGCCTACACGCAATAGCCGTGATACATGGTCTGGTTCTCCGTTAGATCCTGAGGTAGGGCATACATTTGTTTCCATTCAACAAGGTGAAATAACAAGAATGTTTGGTTACTACCCAATTGGAGGCGTAAACCCATGTGCAAAAACTCCATCTGCTACTAGCGGTTTATATGATGATGGTGGCCACGCTTATGATGTTAAAATTGAAATTAAGGCCTCGGCTTCACAGCTAGCAAATGTTATAACAGTAGTAAAAAAAAGAAACCCAACATATAATTTGGATTCTTATAACTGTACTGATTTCGGAATGGCAGTCAGTAAAGCTGCTGGCTACGTATTACCTGATACAAGTGGATCATGGACTTGTGGAGGTGGCAGCAATCCAGGTGACTTGGGGGAAGATATTAGAAACCTATCTTCAAACCAAAATGTTACTGTTACAAAATATAGCGGGGTCAGTCCACAAAATACCGGATCATGCATTACAGGCAATAAATAGTAAGGCCATGAAATCATTATTAATCATTGTTTCAATTTTATTGACTCCACATGCATCCGAGATACAACAAGTAGATGAAAGGGAAAGATTGAAACTTCTATCTGATTTCGTCACATCATTAAGAAATTCAAAAATTTCTATAAATGAAATTGATTTTAAATTTTTGCCTCCAAGTGCGTTTCAGGATAAGACAGACTTAAAGTTACGACTATTAAACGAGCTTCGCACAGAAATTCAAAAAAGTGATTCTCTCAATATTGTCAACTATCCTAAAGCAGATAAAGAACTGGCTGAATCTTTTGAAGATAGCCCAATTTATCACGATAATTTATTTTTCATTTTTAATAAAAATATTTTCATCACTTCTGTCTTGATTTCTGACGGTAAGATCATTTCTATTTCAAGCATTAGAAAAAGTGGGCACAGGCATTTGGTTTTGTTAAATTAAATTAATGAAGTCGAGATTGGATACTTTAGTGCCTGTCAGCTCTTCCGAACAGTCGAAAGACCTGACGGGCACATAAAAGCGATTGCCCGGGGCGGGCATCTTTGAGATTTATTGGGCTGCGTCAGCTTGGTTTTTTCTTGTCGTCAACTTTAACTCCAAAAGACAGAAACTCTCTGCCGTGAAGGATTTTGTTGAGCTCCTTTTGGGTTTTCATAATCTGATCAAGCGAAAGCCCCAGTTCGTTGCTGTAAATTTTATAGATGAGCGCCCATTCTTCTTTGTCCATAAAACCATCGGAATTGGCGATTACGCACATCCACGAAATGCTGCGAACTTGCTTTAAAGTATCGAGTGTTTTTAGGCCCCGGATACAGTCGTTGTACAGGAGTGCCTTATCTTTTGTTTTGAAATTTTCGACTGCAGTTTCAAACTTACGTTCGTCAAACCCCTCGGCTACAATCATTTTCTTGCCGAGCAGTAACTCTTTTTCGTTTACACGGCCATCCGCGCAAATAAGCAGGTAATACAGGCCGGTAATGGTTTCCAGATAATCCATCAGATTTAGGCTAACTATTGACGGGGCGAAGTTAACAAATAAGGGATTTAAGAATTATAACGGGCCAACTATTTTCTAAGCCTATGCCGGTTCACCACCACGCTCGCTTTTTTGCACACCCCACCAATGGGCGGATTGAATTTTGATATTTTTACTTCTACCTGAGAGGCTGCCGAAAAACTTTTCAAAACTTTTTCGGCTATGGTATGGCCAACGGTTTCCAATAGTTTTGAAGGAATTTCCATCTCTTTTTTTACGAGCGCATACAAATCCTCGTAATTGATGGTGCCGGCCAGGTCATCTTGAAAGGCCGAGTCCTGAATTTCCGTTTCTACAATAACATCAACCTCAAATTTATTTCCCGAAGACCGTTCGTGTGGGTACACCCCATGGTAGGCGTGAAACTCAAGCCCTTCGAGTGCTATTTTTCCGGTCATTGAATGTCGTCAAAGAACGAACGCTGTGTTTTCATGGCTTCGGCCATGGATGGCTTGGCTTCCGGTTCTTTTGTTGAGCTTTGGTCGCTTGTGCCGTTGGTAGAACCCGATTTTTTTAATTCCACTTCAATTTCGGCATTTGGGAAAAGCGACTTTTTGGTTTCGCGTTTAGCCAGTGCAAGATGTTGATCCGGGTCGAATTCGCGCGTAGCGGTTTTTGCACGCTCCACACGGTCTATGGTTTCGTGGGCAATCCGTTTTAAGTCGGCCAGTAAATTTTCTTTGTGCAATTCCAGATTTTTGTAGTGTTGCCCCAGCGTTTTCAGGCGCTCTTCCATGTCGGCCAGCATTTGCTTAGAAATGGCTTCGGCTTCTTCAATGGTATTTTTGGCGCGCGTCTTTGCTTCGTTGATGAGCGCATCGGCATTCAATTGGTTTTCGCGCAAAATCAATTCGGCAGTTTTGTTGGCCTGTTCAATTACGTTGGCACCGGTGTCTTCGGCTGTTTTTAGTGTTTTAAAGAGCGAACTCTCCACCTCCCGAAGTTTGCCTACTTCTTTTTCGGTGGCTTCCAGCTTAATGCGCATTTCTTTGCTCTCGTCCAGGGTGCGTTCCCATTCTTGCGAAAGCGATTGCAAAAAGGCATTTACTTCGTCTTTATCGTAGCCGCGCAGTACTTTTTCAAAGGCTTTGTGGCGAATTTCGAGTGGCGTGATTTTCATGACATTCAAATTTTTAAGTTTAAAAAATGACAAACTCTAAGTTTAAAAAATTTCAGGCTTCGGCTAATAGCTTAACGGCCTGCTGGATAACCTATTACAAAAATAGTAAATCCCAGGCAGAAATGGTACGGTCATCGCTGGCACTTACCAACTGGTTGTTAAACGGAGTCCAGAGCAGTTTGTTTACCGAAGTGCCGTGCCCGGCATGGCGGCTTTTGTCGATCACTTTTAACAGCTGCCAGTTGCCATAATCCCACACCTTGATGGACTTATCCATGCTGCACGTGGCAAAGAATTTTGAATCCGGAGAAAAAACAATGTGGTTGATGGCATACAGGTGGGCAGCTATTTCTTCTACGAGTGTGTAATCTCTCTCGGCACTCCAAACTTTGAGCTTGGCATCGCGCGCACCGCTCAATAGAAATTTACCATCGGGCGAATAGCTCAATGCGAAAACGGAGTTGTTGTGAGCTTTTATTTTTACCTTCTCTTGAAGCGAATCCAGATCAAAAACCCGGATCTGATGATCGCTGAAACCTACGGCTATTTCTCCGGCAAACGGGTTAACCGAAACCGAGCGGGCGCTCCGTTCTGAAAGGATAACTTGTTTTTGAATAGACCATTTTTCTATATCCACCACAGTAAGCATGCCGTTGCCCGAGCAGACAATCAACTTGTTTTGAGAAGACTGTATATCAAAAATGGCTGAGTTGCCCAGTTGAAGCGAGGCGATCTCTTTTTTGTTTTGATAGTCGATGAGGTGAATTCCGGAATAATTTTGCCCCGCTACCAAATGTCTTTGATGCGCCAGGTGGTGCAGTGCATAGATGGAATGAGGCACACGTGCAATCAGCTCCCCGTCTGATTTTTCCTGCAAATTCCAGCAAACAACCATGCCGTCTCCGCCAGCCGAAAAAAAAAGATGAGGTTCGTTTCCGGGCTGAAGCGTGTAAACACAATCGCGATGCCCCTGAAAAGTGTGCAGCTTGGTAACCTGAATTTTGCTCACGAAGTCGAAAAGAATATTTTTGACAAAGTTAAACTGAATTACGTATGCCGCTGAAAGAATTTAACCAATTGGGGCCGCAACAGGGGTGGGCAATTTGGCGCATCGCAGAAACGGAGCGGCAACTCAGCAACGAAATTATTGGCGTGCCTCCCGATGAAATTGCGCACGAGAAAAAAAAATTAGAGTGGCTGGCCGCACGCCAACTGGCGCTTGTTCTGTGCAACCACATGGGGTTGCGATTTTTTGGTATCCGTAAAGATCAATTCGGGAAACCCTTCTTAGAAAAATACCCGCACCAGCTTTCGCTCTCGCATTCGTTTCCCTATGTGGCGGTACAGATCGATCACCATCGGTCGGTAGGTATTGATTTGGAGCAGCCCAACGAAAAGTTGTTGCGCATAGCACCGCGGATTTTTTCTCCCATAGAATTGAACGATGCGGGTAAAGATGTAATCAAGCATACCGTGTATTGGTGTGCCAAAGAAACGATGTACAAAATACATGGAACCGGTGGTTTGCATTTCTCAACACAATTAAATGTAGAGCCCTTTGTACTGCAGGAAGAAGGGATGCTTACCGGAATCATCTCCGATCAAAAAAAAATAAAAGTTATTTTGGAATACAGAATAGAGCCGGATTATGTATTGGTGCGAACTTCGGTATAGTCTCAGTTAAATCGTTTATCTTTATCAAAAAATTATTCGATGAAGTTTACGTTGCTCTTTTTGTTTTGTCTTAGTTGGCTCTCTACATCTGCTCAGGAAATCAGCCCGCGTTACGAATTGGTAAAAATGAACGATAACGTGAACACACGCTACAATGAGGTGTCGCCCGTGATTTCGCCTGACGGAAAAAGTTTATACTACTTCGTGAGCGACCACCCCGAAAACAATTACGGCAAAGACGGAAGCCAGGATATCTGGGTTTCTTCGCTCGATGGCAGCGGAGTGTGGAGCAAAGCAAAGCACTTGGGTTCACCGTACAATCAAAACCGGTACAACCAGGTTTTTAATTTTCTGCCCGATGGTTCGCTGTTTATCCGGGGCACACGATCGAAAAATGAAAAAGGTTTTTCGGTGGTTAGCCCTTCCGAAAATTTAACTGAATTAAAGGTTACCGATTTTGATAAAATGGATAAAGGCGTTTTTTATGGAGCCACGCTCTCGGCCGATGGCAAACAGATGATCATTTATTTTTCTGAAAAACCTAACGATAAATTCAGCGATCTTTATCTGAGCAGCAAGCAACCCGATGGCCATTTCTCCAAGCCCGTGAAATTAAAAGTAAGTTCGGTGGCCGATGACTTTGCCCCGTTTATTGCACCCGATCAAAGGACGTTGTATTTCGCAAGCAATCGGTTTTCGAAAGATCGTGTCGGTGGAACGGATGTGTACAAAACCACCCGACTGGATAACACCTGGCAAAACTGGAGCGAGCCCGTTAACCTGGGGCGGGCCGTAAATACCGTTGCAGAAGATGCTTATTTCTCGATCGATGACGAAGGAAATATTTTTACAGCACGTGCAGGGGCAAAAGTTGATGGTGGAAATTACGATTTGCTTATCCTCAAACCCCGCAACATCTCCATTGTATTATCGGGTATGGTGTACAATCAAAAAACAAAACAACCGATTGCTGCCAATGTCGATGTGAAGCTCAAAGAATTGAAAAAACCTTTCAATTTAAAAAGTACATCGGTAGGAAAGTTCGAAACCAAAATTCCCGAAGTAAGCACCTACAACATTGCTGCTAACGCGGAGGGTTTTGTGCCGTTTGCACAAGATTACAAAGTGCCGCACTTAAATCGAGACACCACGCTGCACGTAGATATTTATCTTACCCCGCTCGCTAAGCAACTTTCGCTGGCTGGTGAGATTCTCGATAAAAAAACAAACAATAAAATTACCAACGCCAAGCTCACCATTACTCAAAAAAGTAATTCAGCACAGTTAGAACCATCTACCGGAGATGGAACTTTTACACAAGATATTCCCGGGTTCGACTGGTATGTTTTCAATGCCACTGCCGAAGGTTACCTGAATGCCACCGACAGCGTGCAGGTGATTGACGAAAGCAAAATTCCGGTAACGAAAAAAATCCTGATGACGCACATTGAGGTGGGCATCACCGTTCGTCTGAAAAATATTTATTTCGATTTCGACAAAACAACCTTGAAAGAAGAATCGTACGTTGAGTTGAATAAAGTGGTCGATTTCTTAAAGACAAATTCGAACGTATCGGTCGAGATAGCCGGCCATACCGACAGCAAAGGGTCGGACGACTATAACTTAAACTTATCGCAAGGCCGCTCGCAATCTGTAGTAGATTACCTCTCCGGCCAGGGCATTGAGGCTGCCCGCTTGCAGGCACACGGTTACGGTGAAACAAAACCGATTGACACCAACGAGACGGATGAAGGCCGCGCCAACAACAGGCGCGTGGAGTTTACCATCTTGAAGATTGATGGGTAAGAACAAGTTTGGTTAGGTCTCTACGCTAACCTCGAATCATTAAAATTATTTACGTAAAATAAAACTATCATTTTTCACTGAGCAGATCTTCTGTTTGTTGTTTATCCTTTTCAAAGATATGCAGTCGCACACCCGGAAATATATCGTTGCGGATAGGGTACAGGGAGGTGAGGTTTTCGTCCGTAAGAAAACACGGAATGCCGTAGGCGTCTAATTTGGTTTTTGCCAGGTTAGCTTGAATCACCGTGTCGTAAGCACGGAATACAATTATTTTTTCCTCAGGTTCAGTCATTTTCAAAGTTACCCGTTTTTTCTTCCGGTTTTTAACTTCGTCCACGTTTCGCGCACGGCAAAGGGAGGCAGCGAAGTTTTATTTTTCTGAATGTACGCGGTTAAGTCTTTTCGGTGCAGTTTCACCATGCTTCGCAAAATCCAGGAAATTGCTTTGGAGATGAGCACCTCTTTTTCATGTTTGAGGCCATCAATCAGTTTAAAAGCCAGATTACGTAATCGCTCGTCCGTTGTTTGGGTCAGCGGCTTGCACAGCAGAACCAGTGAGGCCCTGCGTTTGTTTATGTTTTTATTTTTGTTTAAGCGGGGCAGTAAATTTTTCCAGGCTGGCCAGTTATCGGTAAACTGTTCCACTTTAAAATGACCGTAGCAAACGGTGTCGACTTCGGCCCAGCCCACCAAGTGGTTGAGCCATTGGTCGAAAATTTTCGGATTGATTTCGTTTAGGAATTTTGGAGAAAAATCGAGCAGGAGGCCACCCATCATTTTTTCGGTGGCCGATTTGCCTTTGATCAGCGAAGTGATTAATTGAAAGTATTCTTTTGCGGTAACATCTTTAGTACGGTACCAATTTTTACCCACACTTCTCAGTTTCGGCATACTGATGGCGTAGCGCAAGTGCGAATTGCCCAGGTAATTGTCGAGGTACGTGTGTTGAGTGGCTTGGTTGGCATTTTGGATAATCTCGCCCAACAGTTCTTGATGCAACAATCGTACATTCATAGGTTAAATAAATTTTTTAGCCGACAGGTTTCCGTTATTTTTGCACCCGAAGTAATGGAATTGGCTCCGTATTTCAATGGATAGAATTTCAGATTCCGATTCTGAAGATGCAGGTTCGATTCCTGCCGGGGCTACTACAATCTCTTCTTTTAGTTTTTTTCACAACGACTTACATTAATCTTTTGACCGTTACTCCTTATTTGAAGGCTCACTTGCTAAATAGTCTAAGGCTTGATCTGAGGTATCGAATACAAATGTTTTTTTTTCCGCCCAATGATTTACTCCTCGTACAATCCATTCCTTAACTAAAGTTACCCCAACAATAGCTTGCCGCTCAATAAATGGTTCTATCTCAGGTAGCGTTTTTTCTAAGTGTCGCATAAACTTAGGCGAGGTGTGCTTCTCCTTACTGGTAACATATAGCACAACACAATTTTTCTTTTCGGCAATAATTAAAGATTTGACTAAGTCCAGCACTTCAATCGCCTGATCACCCGTACAGCCTGAGTAATCGACCACAATAACTTCTTTTCCTTTGTGATTTAATTTTCGGACACGTTCCATTAGTTATTCGTTTAGATAAGTCGTCCTTCTCTCGAAGTGCTCTCAGAATCGACACAGCATTAAAATAGAATTAAAAGCTGTCGTTTACAAATAGAATTTTTCGATCAGCGACACAAAACATAAACAAAAGATTTACAGCTACGTTGAAATGGGTAAATCGCATTTGTATCAGACTTTCGTTACTGATTCTCTCAAACTAAAATTAGCTCAATATGAAAACCATCCGTAACTTTTTAGTGGGGCTGTGTGCATTGTGCACAATTTCTTGTTCCATCATTCGCCCGGGGCAGGTCGGCATGAAACAAAGACTGGGCAAATTAGACCGAACGCCATTGGCGCAAGGTGCATATTTTTTTAACCCGTTTACCACTACGGTGAAGAGAATAAACACTCGCACGGTAGAGGCATTGAACGACCTGGATGTACCAACCCACGAAGGGCTAATGGTGAAAGCAGAGATAGCGTTGCTTTATCACGTGAAACCCGAAGCAGCACCCGATGTGTTTGTAAACTACGGAGCAAATTATCAGGAAGTTATTGTAGAAAGTAATTTTCGTGCCGTGGTACGCCACGTCACGGCCAAATACATGGCGAGAGAATTGTTTGCTGTGGACCGCAAAAAAATTGAAAATGAAATTACCGATGAAATCTCAACCAGCGTTTGGACCAAAGGCTTTGTGGTGGATGCCGTCTTATTGAAAAGCATCACCATGCCCCCCCAGATTTTTCAAGCCGTAGAGAATAAACTCAAATCCGAGCAAGAAGCTTTGCAAATGGAATTTATAATTGCCAAACAAAAGAAGGAAGCCGAACGGATGCAGATTGAAGCGGAAGCAATAAAAAAATACAACGCCAAAGTTTCCGAAAGCCTCTCCGATCTACTCGTTAAGTGGAATGGCGTTCAAGTGCTAAAAGGATTGGTGACATCGCCCAATGCTAAAGTCATCATCACCGATGGTAAAACACCGATGATTATCAACGACCAGCCCAAACAGCCGTAATGGTATTTTCTAACTATTGAAAGGGGATGAATCCGTTTATCCCCTTTTTTATTCGTCAAAAATAAATACTTGATGGTATAAAAGCCTTCTCGTTAGTTTCGCTTTAACATTCAAAAAAGAAATATTATGAAATATGTTTACATCCTCCCGCTGTTGTTTTTTACGGCAACATTACCAGCTCAGGAAAAACCACAGGATAAATCACACAACGACCGCTCTTCGGCAAACGATAGAATACTGCAAGCCGAGTCGACAGTAACGTCAACAAATCAGGTAACCATCAAAGGGAAAGTTGTTCCCTACAAAGTCACGGCCGGCACACAACCCGTGTGGGACAAAGACGGGAAGGTGATTGCTTCCTTGTTTTATACATTTTACGAACGCACCGATGTGGTGGACAAAAGTAAGAGGCCGTTAGTCATGTCGTTCAATGGCGGGCCGGGCTCGGCTTCAGTGTGGATGCACATTGCTTACACCGGACCTAAACTGTTAAACATTGATGCGGAAGGATACCCTGTGCAGCCATACGGAGTGCGCGACAACCCAAATTCTATTCTCGATGTGGCCGATATTGTTTACATCGATCCGGTGAACACCGGCTTTTCGAGAATCCTAGATCCGAAAGCAGAGCGCTCAGTTTTCTTTGGCGTGAATGCCGATGTCAAGTATTTGGGTGAATGGCTCAACACCTTTGTTTCCCGTAGTGGACGGTGGACTTCGCCTAAATATCTAATTGGTGAAAGCTATGGCACCACACGTGTGTCGGGTCTTGCGTTGGAGTTGCAGAATTCGCATTGGATGTACCTCAACGGTGTGATTTTAGTTTCCCCAACCGATCTCGGCATCAAACGCGATGGCCCTGTGAGCGATGCCCTGCCGTTGCCCTACTATGCAGCCGCGGCCTGGTATCAAAAAGCGCTGCCTCAGGATTTACAGAAAAAAGATTTGAATGAAGTGCTTTCGGAGGTTGAAGCTTTTACCATTGATGAATTGATTCCGGCACTTTCAAAAGGTGGATTCATTGATGAAACAAAACAAAAACAGATAGCGGCAAAAATGTCGCGTTACTCAGGGTTGTCGGAGAAATCTATTTTGCAACACAACCTGGTAGTGCCCACCGATTTTTTCTGGAAAGAACTGTTGCGCGAAAAAAATGTAACGCTCGGCCGATTGGATTCCCGCTATCTTGGCATCGACAGAATGCAGGCGGGCGACTCGCCCGATTACAATGCCGAGCTCACTTCGTGGCTTCACTCGTTCACGCCCGCCATCAATTATTATTTACGCGATGTGCTGAAGTACAAAACCGACATTAAATACAATATGTTCGGATCCGTTTATCCGTGGGATAATAATGGAAACCGAACCGGTGAAAATCTTCGCCAGGCTATGGCCGAAAACCCCTACATGCACCTGATGGTGCAGTCGGGTTACTTCGATGGTGCAACCACGTACTTTGAAGCCAAGTACACCATGTGGCAGATAGATCCAAGCGGTAAACTTAAAGACCGTATGCGTTTCGAAGGATACCGCAGTGGGCACATGATGTACTTGCGTGCCGAAGATCTTGCTACTTCTAACGAACACATCCGCGAGTTCATAAAAAAATCGTTGCCCGCAAATGGGCAACCTGCCAAGTATTAATTCACCAGGGCTCGTGCCCCGAAGCTGACGCAAAACCCACCCCGTTGATCACGATCATCGGGGTGCGGTCGAGGCGCGGGTGATTTATTTTTTGAAACACAAACGAGCCTTGGCCGTTAACATTCGATTGATAAAAAATACGGTTTCCGCTCACCCACCATTTTCCGTAGTCGTTATCTTGAAGCGCAGGCACAGACGTGCCGCCCGGCAACGAGGCACGATCTAACGTAGCTTCATAAGTTCCATCCGAGTTTAGCGATAGGCACGAATTGGTGAGGGCATCGTCTGTGGTAGTCAGGTTGATAAAACACCACTTGCCCACCAGTTCGGGCGCAATTTGCTGAGCCTCGGTTTGTGCGGCTACTTGCAGGTTTAGCAAACCAATAATAGCCGATAAAAAAAAACCCGGTCTTAACTGGATGTTAAATCTCATGGCTTCAATTTTCTTTTCCGTACATTCACTTTGTGAAATCAACAGTACTAAAAATAAATCTTTTTTTGCTCTTAATTTCATTGACCATTTCTGCCGGTGCGCAGGTCAACGCAAAAGAAATCAGCAAAAGCATATTTTTTGGAGGAGGCAGTTATTTTATTGATGACGAACAAGCCGAGGGGCTTGCGCATTGGCTGGATTCCATACCCAATCTGCTCGACAAATACCAGGTGCAGATCATCAGCCATACCGATAACATTGGGGGCAGACGTTACAATCAATGGCTTTCGAAAATGCGAAGCCAAATGGTGTTCGATTTGCTGGTGAAAAAAGACATCCCCGAAAAAATAATCCACATCCGCGACTGGGGTCTTGAAAACCCGGTTTATTCCAACGACTCGTACTCTGGTCTCCGCCTCAACCGCAGGGTAGATGTGGTGCTGCACCCCATCGTATTCTAAATTGAAGTTTCCATTTTCAAGATATTGATTTCTTCTGTGCAGTCCGTTTTCGGACGCTCGTTTGCGAATACGGACGTTATCAGTGCAACCAAAAGGGCTTTTTTACGTCTTATTCCAAAAAATTCAGGTTGGCACTATTTTGGGCAACTGAAACGGCAACACTATGATAAAACTAAAAGACATCGACAAATTCATCGATTCGCGCTTTCAGCGTACGTTCATTTTAAAAGGAATCGATCTGGAAGTACAACAAGGTGAGTTTGTCACCCTCATGGGTCCCAGCGGTGCGGGCAAATCAACACTCATGAACATCATCGGCATGCTCGATGAACCCTCGGCCGGTGAGTATTATTTCTTTGATGAACCCGTGCACAAAATGCGCGAGAAGCAAAAAAGCGAGATGCACAAAAACTACATCGGTTTTATTTTTCAGGCATACCACCTGATTGACGAACTGACGGTGTATGAAAATATTGAAACTCCCCTTTTGTACAAAGGTGTAAACAGCAACATGCGCAAAAGTTTGGTGGCCGAGTTGCTCGACCGCTTCAATATGGTGGCCAAGAAAGATTTATTTCCCGAGCAACTGAGCGGAGGCCAGCAACAGCTGGTGGGCATAGCGCGCGCCATTGTAGGCGAACCTAAACTTTTGTTGGCCGATGAGCCCACCGGAAATTTACATTCCGAGCAAGGCAAACACATCATGGATATTTTTGAAAAGCTGAATGACGAGGGCATCACCATTATACAAGTAACGCACTCGGAAGAAAACGCGCGCAGAGGAAAACGGATTGTGCGCATTGCCGATGGCGCAGTAGAAGCCGATGAAACCGTGAGATGAACTAAAACTATGAAAAAAAGTATATTGATATTGTTGGCGATGGTAAGTGCTTGCCTGCAGGCACAAAATCAACCCAAAGTTTTAACGTTTGAAGATGCCGTAAAAATTGCTCAACGCAATGGAGTATTATTAAACCAGCAAAAAAATAATCTACAGCTCAATCAAATACAGAAGCTATCGAATATACTTGGGCTTGGCCCGACATTATCCGCTTCTTCCAGCGCCTATCGTGTTGAAGGTAATACGTTTAACAGCAATACACTCCAAGTGATAAATGGTATTTTTGATCAAGTGAATGGTTCTATCAATGCTAATTGGAATTTGTTCAATGGGTTTTCTCAAGTTAATCGGGCAAGACAATACAGCAGTCTTCTTGATGCACAAGCCTATTACGTTAATCGCACATCGCAAGACATCATCAACACCGTAGCAAGTCAATATCTTCAAGTACTGCTTGATAATGAACTTCTTAAAATAGCAAATGAAAATTGGGGCGCACTTAAAAAACAGTTGGAACAAGTGCAGGCACAAGTAAACCTGGGGGTTAAATCTCCGGTCGATGAATACAATCAAAGTTCTCAAACTAAGGCTGCCGAAATCAGAACACTTCAGGCTGAAACCAACTTGATCAACGACAAAGCCTTATTAACACAAACACTGTTGCTGGATCCCCTGGAAGAAATACAAGTCGTTAAACCCGATTGGGATATTAATTCAACCAATGAAATAGAATTAAAACAAATGGTTGAATCCGCTTTTAAAAGTAGAGGAGATTATTTGCGTGCTGTGAAAAATGAAGATGCAGCCAGGTACGGAATGCATGCTGCACGTGCGTCTATGACACCCACACTAAGTGTATATGGAACGATGTATTCTGCCTACAATCATGCACACGGAGACCCGGGCGTCAGGCCTTTTGATACTCAGTTTAAAACAGACAACTTAAAAAAAATAGTAGGGTTTCAATTAAACATCCCAATTTTTGGCGGAAATCAAAACTTGCAAAACAGAACCAATTATATTCAGCAGCGCGTTACTTACCTCAATAATCAATGGACTAGAAAGAATGTTGAAGTTCAGGTAAAAACCGATATCAAAAGGGCTTATGAAACCATGAAGCTCTATGTAAAAACATTTTCGGTAACCATCGATCAGTTGGATGCGGCAGAAAAGGCATTGAACATGGAAACCGAACGCTACAATCTTGGTATCACCAGTTTTGTAGATTATGCCAACGCCAACCGGGTGCTTGTGCAAGCCCAAACCGACAAAGCCCAGGCCGAGTATCGTTTGCTTTTTCAGAAAGTGCTGGTGGATTATGCCACAGGCACTCTAAAACCCGAAGGCTTGCAATAGGCTGTTTTTCAGAAAAAAATCAATTACATTTGCAGCCCCGATGAAACCATTGGGGCTGTTTTCTACCTAAAACAGCAATGTTTAACCAAAATTGCTGCCGAAAAGCCCACACGGCATCAAGTAATCAAGGGCACGAAATTATGGCAAAAGTTCAAAAAGACTCTAAAGACTCTAAAGCAACCAAAGCAACCAAAGGCGAAGGCCAGGTGAAAAAGGCATTGGCCGTAAAAGGAGCAGAAACCGATGTAGATGTAAAAACTGCGGAAGTCGAACTTCAGGAAGATGATCTGGCTGCTTTTAAAGCACAAAAGAAAAGAGAAGAAGAAGAAGGCATCAGCCGCATGATCAAAGACGTAACGGCTCGCAAAGCCGCAACGCAAAGTGTATCGTTAGAAAATTTTGACTGGGAAGCGTACGATAAGAAAGGCTTTGGCGAAGGCTATACTTCCAAAGACCGCAATGAACTGGATAAACTGTATGGAGGCGTAATCTCTTCGGTAGACGAAGGCGAAGTGGTGCAAGGCACCGTGGTAGGTATAAACGACCGCGATGTGATTTTGAACATCGGCTTTAAATCGGATGGCCTTGTGCCGCTGGCCGAATTTAAAGACATGACCAATTTAAAAATTGGCGATATCGTTGACCTCTTCATTGAGGAGCGCGAAAACGCAATGGGTCAACTTGTTTTGTCTCGCAGAAAAGCTAAACTGGTGAAAGGCTGGGAGTATGTTCAAACCGCGTTGGATAAAGATCAGGTGATCGAAGGTTTTGTAAAGCGCAGAACCAAAGGAGGTTTGATTGTAGATGTGTTTGGCATCGAAGCTTTCTTGCCCGGCTCGCAAATTGATGTGAAGCCTATCCGCGATTTTGATATTTATGTTAACAAAGCCATCGAAGTAAAAGTGGTGAAGATCAACTATACCAACGACAACGTGGTGGTATCGCATAAAGTGTTGATTGAAAAAGATCTGGAACAGCAAAAAGCGGCCATCCTCACCAACCTTGAAAAAGGCCAGGTGCTGGAAGGCGTGATCAAGAACATGACCAACTTCGGAGTGTTCATCGATTTGGGCGGTGTAGACGGCTTGTTGCACATCACCGACATTTCGTGGGGTCGCATCAACCATCCGGAAGAGATGCTGAAATTAGACCAGGTTGTGAAAGTAGCCGTGCTCGATTTCGATGAAGACAAAAAGAGAATTTCATTGGGTATGAAGCAACTTACGCCTCACCCTTGGGATTCTTTGTCGGCAGATGTTATTGTGGGTTCGAAAGTGAAAGGTAAAATTGTAAACGTAGCGGATTACGGTGCGTTCCTCGAACTGCAACCCGGAGTGGAAGGTTTGATCCACGTAAGTGAGATGAGCTGGTCGCAACACCTGCGCAACCCGCAAGATTTCATCAAAGTAGGAGACGAGCTGGAAGCGGTGGTGTTGACGATTGACCGTGCCGAACGCAAAATGAGTCTTGGCATTAAACAATTAACCGAAGATCCTTGGACCCGCCAGGATGTACTTTCGAAGTATGCCGTGGGCACTCGCCACAAAGGAATTGTGCGCAACCTCACCAACTTCGGCTTGTTCATCGAGTTGGAAGAAGGTATCGATGGCTTAGTCCACGTTTCTGATTTAAGCTGGACGAAGAAAATAAAACATCCATCGGAATTTACCAAAGTTGGAGATTCCATTGAAGTGCAAGTGCTTGAGTTGGATGCGGTTAACCGCAGGCTGGCATTGAGCCACAAACACCTGGAGGAAAACCCTTGGGATACTTTTGAATCTATCTTTACCGTTGGTTCTGTTCAAAAAGGAACCATTGTAGGCAAAAACGATAAAGGCGTTGTGATTGAACTGCAATACGGCATTGAAGGTTTCTGTTCGTTGAAGAATCTGGTAAAAGAAGACGGCTCAAAAGCAGAAGCTGGAGAATCGTACGACTTCAAAGTGCTTGAGTTTTCTAAAGAAGACAGACGCATTACGCTTAGCCTCAAGGCTACGTGGTCTGCCGAAGAAGAGAAAACGGCTGCACCCAAGAAGAAGGCAGCTCCTAAAGGCAAGACCATCGATAAGATCAACCAAGAGAGCGAGAAATCTACCCTTGGCGATATCGAAGCGTTGAGTGCCTTAAAAGAAAAGATGAAAGGAACTCCGAAAGCTGAATAATTTTAAGATCAGTTCTTGGGTATTAGAACTTAGGTGTTGTGGATTTTAATTGAGTTCATAACTTTGAAAAATTAAAAATCTAAGTTCTAATACCTGAGAACTAAAAGGTTCCGTGGCCGAGTGGCTAGGCTGAGCTCTGCAAAAGCTCCTACAGCGGTTCGAATCCGCTCGGAACCTCTGAAAGCTTGAATTCGTAAGAGTTCAAGGGTTTTTTATTTTCGCAGTTGAACATGTAGTTGAACAATTAGCTCTAATATCAACGTCTTATTTATTTAATGTCTTAAAAACAATATTTCAATGTACCAATATCCTCAAGAACCAGATCTAAATGAATTGCAGTCAGCGTGAAAGCTTACCCTGATCGCGAGCGATTTGTTCTGGGTTTTGGTTCAAAGCCGTAAACTATAAATCATTCAAGTTAACTAAATGGGTTTACTCGTGTCAACGTGGTTTTCCACGTATTACTTCACGGAGTTTATTCTTTGTCTTTGTTATGAGGTCATTATGGGAGTTAGTCCTATGGGATTTCGATGCTCGTCAGGCTATTCTTTTCAGTCTTCCCTCTAAGAGCCTTTTGAATTTTTTTTTTGTTTCTTTTTTCAAGAATGACTTGTTAATTAAATCAAACCAAGATGCCGAAGTCTTTTGCATTCCCTTAATGATATTCGTCTCTTGTTTTTTATCAATTCCTGATTTGCTCATTGCTTCTGAAAAATCATCTCTACTAATTCTATTCTTTTTTCCATTTAAAGTAAGCGCCAATTCTTCTTTGTCTTCGGGGTTTACCAAGGCAGTTGCTACTAAATCGTAAGCGGGTGAAAGATGATAGCCAAGAGTAGTGTCTTTAATTAATGAGAAATTTTTCAAATGCATATCGGCATTACCTGTGAGAAAAGAAAATAGAACTACTTCATAAAAATTAACGATGTCGAGGCCCGGGTTGGCCGAGTATTTGGCTAATGCTTTCGCAATTTGTTCGTAAGAACCTTGATATTTTTGTTCAGTCAATCGTTCTGTGAGCTGACACATGTCTTCCATGTGAATTTTCTCTTTTTTGGTTCTGTCAATTCTCTTCGTGATATAGGCTAATGAACCTGACTTCAGTCGTATTAATGTGTGAGGCACAACTTTAATTTTGGCGATGCTGGCCAAGTGCATCGTAAGATCTTCTGCTTCGGGTAACTGAGGGTAATGATTAGATGGAGGTTTTAAAATATAATTGCCCCATAACCCCACGATGGTAAAACGAGAAGGACCATTTCTTGTCTTTTCAATCTCAAGCGATAGCTTAGGCTGCACACCAGGTACAGTGGCATGTCGTTGAATAATTTGATCTGCCAGTTTTCCCATGTCACTTTCATCATAGGGGAGCTCCGGAGGAGTTGGCTGTCCAAATATTTTTTTGCTACATGAGGGATGAAAATCAATTTCATCTTTAGCTAAAGGCTGATAGCAATAAGGGCATCGTTTCATTCCTGCTCAGTTTTGATTGGTTGAATACTAACAGCCCCGATACAGTCTTTACAACACGCTAACAGTAAGCCCATGCGATCCCTGGGATTTAGTTTCCAGTTACGCTCTGCAATGTCGAGCAGCCATCCTTCAGGAATCAGTCCATCAAAAAATGGAAACAGTATTTTTGAATCGTGGGGTTTTTCCTGTAGTGGCAAAGTCAAACTTATTGCTTCAGCTTCTGGTGAGTTTAAAAAGTTCTCATCGTACTGAAAGTGATAACCATTTTCGTCTTCGATAAGGAAGCCTGCCGTGTGTTCATGAAGCTTTACATCTGCTTTTCTCATTTAGTATCTTTTTTTGAAGTAGTAGGAGTGGGGGTAAGTTGATGACCAAAAAGTTTAAGGACCTGATTGACTTTATCTATTCGCAGAGTTTCTTTGCCTCCTTCTAGTTCTCGCATAAAACGCAAGCCCACCCCAGCTTTACCGGCTAGCTCTGGCTGAGTTAGTTTTAAGAGTTTTCTTCTCTCTTTAACGAATTCTTTTAAGCTCATTTAAATACCCTTTAGGGTATAAATATAGTTATTATTAATAATAATTTACCCTTTAGGGTATAATCTATCATAAATCATAAGTATACCAGAACGGGCTCTCTCTTTACCAGAAGAAAAAAGTAAACGATTTTTTTCTATATTTTAGAAATCTTGACCCCAGTAATGCATGAAAAGGAAAATTCTACTCTCCATTTGCTTATTACCATGTCTAGCCTTCTCACAAAAGCTTGAAAACCTAAAAGCGGTTGCAGAAGGAGATAAAGTAATTATCACCTATGACCTGGCCGAAGGGGGCTTGTCGGGTGATAAGTTTGACGTAAAACTTTTTGCTTCTCACAACAATTTTTCTTTGCCTCTTCAAATCGTCTCTGGCTATGTGGGGAATGATCTTATGCCTGGAAAAACAAAGAAAATTGTATGGAACGGTTTTACAGAATTGAATAATTATCATGGCGATTTAACTTTTGAAGTGCGAGCCGAGGTTAAAGCGGCTTTCACCTTAAAACACAATGTGGCTAAAGCAAAGCGAGGCCGTTCTATCCCATTAGACTGGAGGGGCGGCTCGTTACGCGATGACGTAAAAATAGAATTGCTTAAATCTGGTGTGGAAGTTGGTGCCATTGCGACTGCTTCTAACAACGGCTCATTTACTTGGGAGATTTCTTCTTACCAGAAGGTTGGTAGTGGCTTTCAATTAAGATTCACCAATGGCAAGGAGGTAGCTACCTCAGAATTTTTTAGGATAAAAAGAAAGGTGCCAACGTTTTTAAAAGTGATTCCTTTTCTTGCCGCAGGTGTCGTGGTTGGACTTGGAGGTGGTGGCGGATCTAAAAGTGGTTCTTCTTCTTCTGTCTCTAATTTAGCAGGACCGCCAGATTTAGGACTCAATTAATTGGAAAACAAAGCATACACTATGAAGGTTCATACTCTTTTTATTCGCTTCGGTTACAGCAGAAGAGGATTTTATTCCCTTTTTATTCTATTAAATATATCAATCCAATTAAATGCACAGTGGAGCACAGCAACACTCTCACAAGCACGGTAGAATTTTTGAGGAAATTGAAAAAGCTTTCGAGGTGATCTGGAAAATTGTTTTTCCTAAATGTAAAACTATCAATGCAAGCCTGAGCGCGGGTAAATTTTAAGAGGCTTTTGTGTTGCTTCGCGTATGCGTTTTTTTATCAGTGAAACGGGGAGAGGCTTTAACAGCTTGGGCGGGTCGATGGATTCATCAATCTCATCAAAAAAATTTACAGCTTTCAGGGCGATCATCGGGTTAGAGTAGGTGTATTTCGCTGTGAAGAACTCAACCATTTGCTTCATACAGAAATGCTCCAGCAAATAATAAATATCAATGAAGTCTTTCAACCGCTTTCCGCTTTGTATGATGGCGTGAAACTTCATGGCTGCAATGTCTTCTTTGCCGAGAAAGGTGATGCCTTCTTCCGTAATCGGTGGCTTGATAAACGGGTAATCGTGTTTGATGAAATCGGTTTTTATGTCATTAACAACAGCTAGCAAGGTATTCGTTTTCGAAAGCGTTGCCTGAAAAGTGTATTTTGCTTTTAGTAATGCCCCCAGTTCTTCAGGCGTAAAATCGTTCTGGCTAAACAAATCAATGTCAATGGAATTACGATGTCCCAATTGCAGTGCCAAAGCGGTGCCTCCAACCAGATAAAATTCCTTAAGCTCAGGAATGCACTGAAGCTCCTGAATAAGCGAAAACGTTTTTGGCGAAATGATATTAGGAGACTTATGCAGCATTCAAAAATTCGGAAATTAAAAAGAAGCGAGAAAATTCTTTATCGCGTTGTTCCAATTGGGCACTCCATTCAATTGTTTCAAGAATTTGTTTGGTGGAATACAATTTTACCATTTCACGCCACTCTTCCAGGTTGCCCCGTTCAAGCACTCGCTCAATCACAATTTTATACGACTTCTCGTAGTTGAACGTATCGAGATCATACTCCCACAGCAGTGCTGAATTGATAATGGCCGGCCTGTTCTTTTTCATAGTTTCCCTATTCCAAATTTACGAAATAAAAGCGCCATTGCCCACTGTTTTTGGGTTTAGGGTATAAACACTTTGCCGCCTTTTGTGACTGTCAGGTTTTGCAACCTGATCTGCCGATTCGTTTATGCCAGGTCGAAAGACCTGGCTGGCACAAAACACAATGTCTTGCTCAAGTTAAAGTTTGGTCGGTTTGTTGAAGCAGTTGCCTGATTGATCTCCGGCTACTTCCCAAATGGTTTGGTACTCTTGCCGCGTTTTCTTTTTTCTATCTTGGTATCAAACAAATACCCAACCGAGAAACGGATGCTGTGGTTTCGGGCACGCAGTTCATCGGCATCGGCATTGGTTTCATTGGGGATACTTGTTGGAAAAGACCCCGGGCTTTTGGCCAGAAAGGTTTGCATCAAATTGAGGTGAACAGAGGCCATGATGCGCTTGCCACTCATCGGTTCAAAAGCAAGGCCCGCGGTAATGTTCACTCCAAACTGCAGGCGGTTAGCTTGGGGCATAAGCTCTTTGCCCGGTGCGGTGGCATCGGTGCTGTTGAATGCTGCGGTGTAATCAAAATGGTCAATCAGATTTTCAGTAAGATTGCTGCTTCGGAAAGTGCCTTTGTCGTTGAGCCAATATCGAACTATTGGCCCGGCACCTACATACCAATTGTATGTCTTTCGTCTCCCTCCCTCGAGTTGACCCTGAGGGGTTAGTCTTTTAAATTCTAAAGCGTAAAATACTGGTAGTTCAATGTATTGCATACGCGATGAAACTTTGTACAATGGGTCGGGCCGCGTGCCTTTGTTCTTCACGGTTCTGCCCAGTTGAGAATAAATCAACTGTGCGTTGAGCCTGAATTTTTTACGAACCTTGAGCGATGCCATTACTCCACCGTCAAATCCTATGGTGGGTAGAGACTTGTACAGGTTACTGTTTTCGAAGAAAAAAAGTTTGGATACGCTTGTGCCCAGTGTACCTCCAACGTACAACTTGGGTTTTTCCTCCACCTGGGCATTGCTACTGTACACAATACGAAAGAGGAAGAACAACAGTAAAGAAAAACGCGCCATTCTTAAATTGTAGGATTTCAAAAAATAAGATGTTAATACAACAAAAATACGAGTATGAAGCATCAATCCAATTTTCGCTTTAACGAATAACGGGTAGGTTTATCGGGAAAATGCAAGTGTCGGGCTTCCGTATCATAAGGAAAGGGTCATTCTGCCGCAACACGTGTTACGGATTTGCGAAAAATGCGTAAATTGTAATTATTTTCTGTTACCAAAGCCTGACCTCTTGTGAGAATTTGCCTTGTTTTCTTCTTGTTGTTTTCGCTGACAAGTGCCCATAAAACCAGTGCTCAGAATTACCCTATGTATAATGGTTATTTCCTTAACCCATTTATATATAACCCGGCAGCCGCAGCCACCGAGCAGGTGCAACTTACAGCAGATTATCGCAAACAGTGGGTTGGAGTTTCGGGTGCACCTTCGGTATCATCGCTTACGGCTTCAACACTCATTAATGAAACCCGTGCGGGCATTGGCTTTAAAGTGAGTTCCATTTCACGTGGATTCCTTAATACAACCGAAGCTTCGGCATCGTATGCGTACGGAGTGCCCTTCGACCATAATAATAGACTTTTCTTTGGGCTGTCGGCAGGGATGCTCTCCAACCGTATAAACTTTGATGACCTCACCAAAGCAAGCGACCCCGCTCTCGGCAAGCTTTCTACCTCTATGGTGCCCACGGCTGCTTTTGGTATGCTCTGGAAAAACAGCAACGGTTTCGATCTGGGCTTCACCATGCCCAAGTTGATTTCCGATCAAAATCTGGATGCCAATTATTCTTTTTCGTATGCAGACAACCTGATTGTTACGGCATCGTTCAGCCGGTGGAATCCCAAACCTAAGCTTGCGCCCAGAGGCAGAAACCGTGGCGTACCGAGGAAAAAAACAATCAGTAGCCCGTTAGAACTGTTCACCATTTATCGTTACTCTAAGTTCGGAAGCCTATTTGAGGGAACCGCTAAATATAATTTCAGCCCAAATTTTTGGTTTTCGGCATCGTATCGGCAGTTTACCGGGATAATCCCGGCCATAGGGATTGTTACCGATAATTTAACATTCAGCTATTTTTACGAACCCGGCCTGGGTGGCGATCTGCCTCTGAAAACCCACGAGGTGCTCCTTAAAATAAGCTTAGGCCAATCGAAGAAATATAGAGAAAAAGCGCCCACGCCTCCGGCCAGCAAAATTGTTGCCCCGGCTCAGCGAACGGTTGTAAAAAAACCAGAACCCGTTACCAAACCCGTAGCACCGCCTAAACAGGAAGTAGTAAAGAAACCCGAGCCGATAGTTCAACCTAAGCAGGAAGTAGTGGTGAAGAAGCCCGAAGAAAAACCGATTACGGTTCCGCCATCACAACCTGTGGTTAAGATTGATTCAAGCGCTGTAAAAAAAGCCAGAGAAGATGAACGGAAAACATTGGATCAGCATATTCAGCAAAATGCCGAAGGCAAGCACGATGACACACACAATCAACCGGTCAATGAGCGTCATGATTTTGTGAAGCGGGGTACACACCACGAAGAATTAGATGTAGCCACGTATGTTATTGCGGGCGCGTTCCAGAGCAGAACAAATGCCGAGCACTATGCCAAAACTCTCAAATCCCTGGGGTATGAGGCAGACTTCGGGCACTTGTCGGTTAGGAAGCTATGGTATGTGTTTATTGCCGAAGAGACAGAAGTTGAAGAAGCCAAGAAAGAGCGCAATCGCCTGCAAAAAAATAAAATATTCAGTCAGGTATGGTTACTCACGGTTCAGCCTTAACTATTAAAGTAATAGATGAAATTGCGATCTAAAAAATATATCGGTGTAGTGTTGGCTCTGTTGTGCTTTTGCAGGCTTACGGCACAAGTGCCGTTGGTGAGCTCCATCAGCTCAAATTCATTGCGGGCTGATGATAAACTTACCCTGAAGGGCATAAACTTTGGAACCAACGCAGCCAACATCAAGGTGACTTTCGGGAGTGTTAGCGTAAAACCGAAATCAATTTCAGACCAGTTTCTTGAAGTGATGGTGCCCAAGGGTGCGGTGTATGAAGACATCCGGGTTACCAATACGGCAACGGGGTTAAGCGGATTTTCAAGCTCTCCTTTCCAGCTAAGCTATGGGGGAAACGGGTCGTTCGATGCAACTAAAATTTCGGCTCAATCCGATTTTGATTCCGAATCCGGTTTATACGATTTAACCTTGGCCGATTTTGATGGCGATGGAAAATCCGACATCGCCACGGCCAACAATAATTCGGGCACACCCACCACCACCATTTCTGTTTTTAGAAATACGAGTGTTCCGGGCACATTGTCCTTTGTTAAATCAGTTTTGAACACAGGCGTAAATACAATCCATGTGGAAGCCGGAGATATCAATGGCGATGGTAAACCTGAAATTGTGGTTTCAGAATTAAATGGGTCGCATATATACATCTATAAGAACAACTGTACCTCGGGTACAATTTCATTCGGTTCAGCTCAGACAATAACCCTAAACGGAGGGATCACCCCACCCAAGACGAGCAAGATCAGGATTATGGACATGGATTTAGATGGCCGCCCGGAATTGATGGTAACCGATCAGGCAGCCAGCCGGGTGTTTGTACTTCCCAATCAAAGCACCTTGTCAACCATTCAGTTTGGAGTGGCATCTGCGATGACTTTCCTTACAAGCCCCGGATCGTACACCGATGGCATTGATGTGGGCGATTTTAACGGAGATCGGTTGCCGGAAATTGTGGTGAGCGAGTTTCAAAGCACCAGTGGAAATATTTTTATTCTGCCCAATCAAAGTGTGCCCGGCACGTTAAGTTTTGGTAGCATGATTCAG
Source organism: Bacteroidota bacterium (assembly GCA_018267285.1). Lineage (GTDB taxonomy): Bacteria > Bacteroidota > Bacteroidia > Cytophagales > Cyclobacteriaceae > ELB16-189. The sequence goes on from JAFDYU010000008.1 coordinate 239,710, forward strand.
TTGCAAGCCGCTACCGATATTGCGAGCATTAGAGTGGGCGATCTGGACGGTGACTCAAAACCCGATCTGGCAGCCACTGCTCTGTTGGCAAATCAACTGCTTATTTTTCCAAACCAAAGCACAAGCACCAGTATAAAATTTGCAACGCCAGTAAATGTAACAGTAAATGCAAAACCCTGGGGCATTGATTTTGGCGACATCGATGGCGACTCAAAAACCGATATTGCCGTAGCTTCCATTAAAGACCCGATTGGTAACTTGAAAACCCTTACTGTACTCAGCAATCAGAGTACTTCCGGCAATTTTTCATTTGCCAACCAAACCATTAACACCACCTATATCAATCGCTACGTGCGCATTGGCGATCTCGATAACGATGGAAGACCCGACTTGAGTTTCACCAGCATTGACGACAACAACTCCGGAGAATTGGCTTCAAAAGTTTCAGCAATTACAAATAAAAATTGTGTAGCCCCCGTTCTTTCACCGGTAGGTCCATTAACCATCTGCTCGGGTGTAACCCAACGCATCACGGCATCGAGCAATGCGGGTGCAACCTACCAATGGATTAAAGACGGGACTTCGTTCGGTGCGCCTACAACCAACAATTATTTGGATGTTACAGCCACCGGTGCCTATAAGGTTACCCTCATCAACGGTACTTGTTCGTTACAAACTCCGAGTGCCGTATCGATAACCGTAGTTTCGGCAGCAGCATTGGCTACTGCAACACCAGCTTCCGTTGCTCCGGTATGTGTAGGTGGCACATTATCCCTCTCCGTTGTTACCGATGTGGGTGCTACCGATTATTCATGGACAGGCCCCGGATCGTTTTCCGCGCACGGTAGCTCCGTTACAAGAAGCAATATTCAGGCCGACCAAGGGGGGCAATATTTTCTCGATGTACTGAATGGCACCTGCGTTCTGCAACGCGACACCGTAATTGTAGACATCGTGAGTGTTCCTTCGCTTGAAATATATTATACCGGAGCAAACTTAATCTGCTCCGGGCAGAACAAAACACTTTCAATTTTTCCGTCCACAACGGGATATAACTTTCAGTGGAGCGAACAGACGGCCGGAGATATTTCCGGAGCAACAAGTGCAACCTATTCGGCTACCACCAGTGGGAAGTACATTGTTAAATTAACTTCTATAGCCAGCCCAACCTGCCCGGTAATTCAATCGAATGTAAAAGAGCTGCGCGTGGCACAAGTTCCGGCAGTAGATTTCACGATGCCTTCGGGGAGTTGCATCGGGTCGCCAGTAAACTTTACGAATCAGTCCACTCTCGATAGCGACACCACTGGCCTTCAAGTTCTTTTTGCGTGGAACTTTGGAGATGGCGCAACGGCAAATGGATCTAACTCAACTCACACTTTTGCAACGGCACAGACCTATAACGTAAAATTGAATGTCTCGTACCTGGGCCAAAGTTGTTTAGCTTCAAAAACTAAATCGTTGTTGGTACAAAACCCGCCTGTGGTAAGTATTACAAATCCCAACAACGTTTACAGTATTTGCCCCAACGATAGCTTGTTGTTGCAGGTCACCGGTACTTTCAATTCCTATGCTTGGAGCAATGGCAGCACCTCGGCATCCACGTACATCAAAGAAATCAAAGACTCAACAGTAACCGTTACGCAGGGCGAATGTCAGGTTACGTCCTCAAAAAATATTACTCAATTTTCGGCACCCACCGTAACCGTAACCGCCTACCGCACTTCCATAAAAGCAGGCGACACCGTAAAACTCAAAGCATCGGGTTTGAATACCTTTTTATGGAAACCCAACTTGTATTTGTCGGATTCAACCATTGCCGATCCCACAGCTTCACCGGTGCAAACCACCACGTACACTGTTTCCGGAAAAGATGTCAATAGCTGTAGTGGCAATGGGTCCATAGAAATTATGGTTACGGTAGATAAACCACTGAATACACTCAAGGCGGCTCAGTTCTTTACACCCAATGGCGATGGCATCAACGATGTATGGAAAGTTGACAATGCACCAAACCTAAATCAATGTGGGGTCATTATTTACGATGAACGTGGCTTTAAAATCTACGAAGCGAAACCCTATCATAACGACTGGAGCGGCATAGCAACCAACGGCAAAGAACTTCCCTCCGGGGTTTATTACTATGTATTTAAATGTGACGATTCGTCAAAAAATTATATCGCAGGGAGTATTAACATTGTACGGTAAAAGTTAATAAATATGAAAACGAGTAGACTGATCCTAAGCTGGCTTTTTACAGTGATTGCCGTTTATTCTGCCTACGCTCAGGAAGCGGGCAATTGCGCGGATGGAAAAGACAACGACAACGATGGGTTCATCGATTGTTTTGATTCTGACTGCGCGGCCGACACCGTTTGTGCCGGTTTCTACCTCAATAATAACGTAGTGTGCCAAGCCAAGCCTACGGGCTTCCCGGCATTTACCATGAAGCTGGCCTGGCAATCGGATAATCAGACCACCAACCACCTCAACCGAACTTCAGTAGGAGATCTGGATTATGATGGATACCCCGAAGTAGTTGTCACGGAAATAATAGGAAAAAATATTTTTATCCTCGATGGCAGGACGGGTGCTACCAAAAAATCGCTTAACGTTAGCTACAATCTAGACCGGGAGGTGGTGATCGGTAATATTGATAAAAGCAGCTGTGCATGGATTTTTACATCCGGAGACAAATACATCTATGCCTATGATTGTAACCTTAACTTTAAATGGAAGAGTTCAAAATTATCGGCAGATCCCTGGATGTTTGGATTAGCAGATTTTGATAATGACGGTAAGATTGAAATTTTTAGTCGCAATGAAATTATTGATGCGCATACCGGGGTAAGGATGGTAAAAAATTCAGATGCGGGCAACATGGTGGGTGGGCCAGTAGCGGTAGATATTACAGGCGACAGCAAACTTGAATTGATAGCAGGATGCAGGATATATTCTGTGGTAGATTTAAAAAGAAGCAGCCTGCCTACCCAAGATCAGGGTTCATTGACTTTATCGAACAGCGTTCCCAATTTTTATAGACGACAGTCTCAAAGCTCAACGAGCGTGGCTGACTATAATTTGGATGGCTACCTTGACGTAATTGCATCAGGCTCTAATAATAGCCAGGATAGCAACACCACTTTATTCTTTTGGGATGTTCAGAATAATGTTGTCAAAACCTATATCGACATAATACCCGGAGATTTCTATGTGGCAGGTTGTACCAACGCTACGGTTACCGCACCATACGCAAACGGATGGCAAAACGGTACGGGCCGTCTCAACATTGCTGATATTGATGGTGATGGTAAACTCAACGCCACCTATGTTTCCGGAAAATATTTATATGCGCTTGATGAAAACTGGAATTTGAAATGGAGAGTGGTAGTAAATGAAGAAACTTCAGGTTATACGGGGTGCACCGTTTATGATTTCAACGGAGACGGTGCTGCCGAAGTAGTTTACCGCGATGAACAATACATTTACATTATTAATGGAAATGATGGCTCTGTAAATACACAACAACAGTGTATTGCCCGCACACAGGTGGAGTACCCTGTAGTGGCCGATGTGAATGGCGATGGCGCAACAGAATTGTGCGTGACTTGTGGTTACGATGATGCTTTATCCTGGAGCAATTTTTGTGATTTATCATACTCACAAAATTCTTGCGTACGCGTGTTTCAATCAGCTTCAACACCGTGGGTGCCTTCCCGGAAATTGTGGAACCAACACGCCTACTTTAATGTGAATGTCAACAACGATCTCACCATACCGCAGTACATGCAAAAAAGCTGGCTGGTTTGGTCAACCAATGTTTGTACGACCGGAGCCAACCGACCGTTGAATGCATTCTTAAACCAAACCCCCGCACGCGATTCGCAAGGATGCCCTACGTACGCTTCACCAAACCTGATCAACGTAGCTTCGCTTTTAAAAGTCGAGCCGCCAACTTGCCCCGATACCGATTTTAAAGTTACCATTGGGGTTCAGAATATTGGCGATGCCACCATTCAAGGCAATGTTCCGGTTACTTTTTACAAAGGCGACCCAACAAAAACCGGGGCCACAAAACTCAATACGGTAAACATACCCGTAAATCTAATTAGGAATCAAACACAAACTTTCCCATCGTTAACCGTTACGGGCGATGGAAGCATTTTCACACTGTATATCTCATTAAACGATGCAGGTACTTCTGTGCCAACGCCTATCAAATTGCCCAACACCCCATTTGTAGAATGCGATTACGACAACGTTATCAAGGCCGATGTAATACCCAAACCGGTTCAGGTGGTTGCCACTAAAATTGCAGACAACATAAAATGCGTTGGTGCCTCGGTACCCGACAACGGAGCTGCTTCAGCGTATGTCGATATGGGTGGAACACAAAACACTGCGGACTATAATTTTTATTGGTTCAACGGGCCTGTCACCGGCTCTCCGGTTTATACCGGAGCAAGCTATTCAGGTTTGGCTGCGGGTACCTATTCCGTTTATGCGTTGCATAAAACAGCAAACTGTAGTTCGGATACGGCAACGGTAACCATCATACGAAAAGATAAAGCTCCGATGATCGCTACCATCGTTCAAGATGCCCCCAACACCAGCTGTTCTATTCCCAACGGCAAAATGCACGCAGTGGTTAACGGTGGCGATCCTATCATAAATTATACGTTCGACTGGTTTCAGGGAAATGACATCTTCACTTCTCCCGAAATTGGTGTGGGCGATACCGCTACCAATCTTTTGGGTGGCCAAATTTACACCGTGCTCGTTACCGACAATTCATCGGGCTGTCAGTCGGTTGCATCGCAAGCTGTGCCCGACAACACCGTTAGGCCTGTGGTTACGGCTATACCAACGGATGCCATTTGCGCTCCGGCTAATTCGGGAAGCGCCTCCGCATCGGTGGCGGGTGTAACCACCGGCTTTACCTTTAAGTGGTACAATGGAAGTGTAACCAAACCTTCTCCCGATTTTACCGGAGCCAATTATGCTGCCATCCCTGCGGGCTCCTACACTGTTACGGCTACCGACAACAGCAAAGGGTGCGTCTCCAATCCGTCCACGGTTACGGTCGGGCTTCCTCCTCCGTTTACCGCCACAGCCTCACAGCTTACCCAACAAACTTCTTGCAACCCAGCCACACCCAACGGATCGGCAACGGCCAATGTGGGAGGAACTACGGCCGGATATAATTTCAATTGGTTCACCGGGCAAAGTACTGCTCCGGGCAACGCTATTCCTTCAGCTGTTAATGTGGCTGCAGGAGATTATACAGTTATCGCTACCAATACCACAACAGGATGTACCGATACTACATTCACTACGGTAACACAAAATTTGGTTTACCCCGCTGTGTCTTTGGTTGCAGCCCCCAATACCGTTTGCGATCCTACGTTAACCAGCCCTGCCGCACAATTTAACGGAAGCATCACCGCAACAATCACCAACCAGGGCGGAAACCCATTGTCGGATTACACCTTTACTTATGGTGACCCCGGTGCACAAACACCCGGAGGTGGTCAACAAGGTTCACCAACTGCTAATGTTTGGAGTCAGTTGAATGGAGGAGCAACGGCATACACAGTGCAAGTAACGCAAGTGTCCACGGGCTGTGCTTCGGCTCCGGGCAATATCGTAGTTACCAACACGCAGGCCATACCCGTTATTACCAAAAACCAACTGCCCTCAACCAATTGTGCGCCTACCGCAGGCAATGGTTCTGCGCTGGTAACCGATGTTGATGGTGCCGGCATTGGAGCACCGTATCAGTTTAAGTGGTACGATGGTTCTACGGTGACACCCGGCAGTGAGAAATCGTTTACGGCCACGTACGCCAACGTGCAAGGTGGTTCGGGCATGAACTACACCGTACAAGTAACCAACCAGAGCAACGGCTGCCAGAATACCGCCACCGTGTTGGTAGGCGACAGCAAAGTATTGCCAACGCTTTCGCTGGTATCGGCCCCTAATACCGTTTGCGACCCAACGTTGACGAGTCCTGCCGCACAATTTAACGGAAGCATCACAGCAACAATCACCAACCAGGGCGGAAACCCATTGTCGGATTACACTTTTACTTATGGTGATCCCGGTGCACAGACTCCGGGAGGAGGCCAGCAAGGTTCGCCCACTGCCAATGCTTGGAGTCAGTTGAATGGAGGGGCAACGGCATACACGGTGCAAGTAACCCAAGTATCCACCGGTTGTGCGTCTACACCAAGTAACATCAAGGTTACCAACACACAGGCCATACCTGTTATTACCAAAAGCCAACTGCCCTCTACCAATTGTGCGCCTACCGCAGGCAATGGTTCTGCGCTGGTAACCGATGTTGATGGGGCTGGCGTTGGTACACCTTATCAATTCAAATGGTACGATGGCTCTACGGTGACACCCGGAAGCGAGAAATCGTTTGCGGCCACGTACGCCAACGTGCAAGGTGGTGCGGGTAAGAATTATACCGTACAAGTAACCAACCAGAGCAACGGCTGCCAGAACACGGCCACCGTTCTGGTGGGCGACAGCAAAGTATTACCTTTAATTTCATTAGTAAAGGCAGACAACACAGTCTGCGATCCAACGCTTACAAATCCCTCCGTTCAATTCAGTGGAAGTATTACAACTACCATCACCAACATAGGCTTAAATCCGTTGTCGGATTACACCTTTTCCTACACAGGTGGAGGAGCTCAAACTCCGGGTGGAGGTTCGAAAGGATCGCCCACGGCCAATGTATGGAGCCAGTTAAACGGAGGTGCTTCCAATTACAAGGTTCAGGTAACCCAAGTATCCACAGGCTGTAAATCTTCAACAAAAAATATCAAGATCACCAACACACAAACTATTCCGGTTATCACCGCCAGTCAGTTGGCTTCTACCAACTGTGCGCCAACCGCAGGCAATGGTTCTGCTATGGTTACAGACGTAGACGGAGCAGGTGTGGGTACACCCTACCAGTTTAAGTGGTACGATGGTGCAGCCGTGGTGGTGGGCAGTGAAAAAGCCTTGACCGCAACTTATGCCAACGTGCAGGGCGGGGTAGGGAAAAACTATACGGTGCAAGTTACCAACCAGAGTAACGGTTGCCGCAACACCGCTACCGTACTGGTGGGCGATAACAGCGCGCTGCCCGTAATCACGTTAAGCGAAACCGACAACACCAGTTGTTTGGTTGGAAAAAATGGAACGGCATCGCTCGCCACACTCAACGATGCCAACAACGGAGGGGCTGTGGTTTCACCGTTTACCGGCTATACGTTTAACTGGAACACCGGAGGGACAACCTCAACAATCAGCAGTCTCGATAGCGGCTCGTACACACTCACGGTAAAAAATTCTACACTCGGTTGTGTGTCTGCCCCCGTTTCCATTAAAGTGAAAAATAACTTATTTACACCGCCCATCACGATCAATATCACTCCGCAAACTTCGTGTACAACACCAAACGGTATTCTCTCGGCAACCATAGACGAAACAAGTATTGGCGGGGGAGCGGCAGTTACGGCAGGCTATACCTTTGCCTGGGAAAACAACAACAACCCGTTTGTTTCTCCGGGCACAAGTTTCGGAGGCAACACCCCGCAAGTAACAGGGCTTACCGGCAATAAAAATTACTCGGTAACCGTGGTGAAGACCTCCAGTGGTTGCACCAACTCAAAGAGCGCTTTTGTAAACAATACGGTGGTGGTTCCGGTGGCTACCTTAACACCCACCGATCAGGTAAAATGTTCCCCTCCCGATGGCCAGGTGGTGGCCAATGTAGCGCAAGTACCTACACAAACTTATACGTACTACTGGATGCTCGAACAGCCGAATACCGTTACCACCGATACCGCCACGGTAATCGGCACTGTGAAAGGTAGCCCGGCTTCACCGAACAGAAAATTTACAGGCGCAACAGGAAGCTCCACCGATACCGACCCCAACCTGCACTACGGAGACTACACGTTGGTGGTGGTTGATAATTTCACACATTGTATTTCGCAGCCGGTAACTGCAACCGTGCAAGACAAAACAGAATCTACAATTACAATTAATGATTTTATCAAGGCTTCACTTTGCAAAAATAGTGATGGAACAATCAAAATTAGTGCAGTACGTAATGATGCTACTCCAACCAATTTTACGTTTGATATATATAAAGGCAGTCCCACTAACACCACAACTCCTATTAATTTTTATACCAATCCGCCAACATTTAGTGCAGCTAAAAACCCAGGCGGAGTCGGAAAGCCGCCCTTCTTGGGTTTAGCAACACCGCCATCACCAGCAACTCAGGGATTGCTTTCGGCTTCACCGTACACCATTATAGCAACCGATGATTTTGGCTGTAAGAATTATGTAACGCATACTGTACCTTTTGTTGATGCTCAGACAGCAAAATTGGATTCATTAGGATCAACCTTATGCTCAGTTGCCTCGGGCAATGGATCAATAAGTAACATTATAGTCACGCCACCTGCGACATCTGTCGCTACTCAGGCCGATTATGCTATTTACATTTACGAGCAAGCAGACAGTGCAACTACTGTACAAGGCCCAATAAAACAGGCAGCACCTGCTTCATTCACTAATTTGGCCCCAGGGATTTACACCGTTGAAGTAGATGCACCGGGGTTTGATGGCGGTTGTCCGATCTATCATGTGGTTGAGATCAAAGCACTTTCGCTTCCCCCTGTGATTTCACTTAATAGTTCAATCATTGCCAACAATGCGTGTGTTGCGGCAAGTTATAATGGGCAAATAGATATTAAAGCGGATAAGGATCCCGATGATCAAAACCCTAACGCTATTACTTACGATATTTCCAAAAATGGTAGCTTTCAAGTTAACGTAGCAGCAGGAAGTGATAAGTTGTTTTCTAATTTAGCCCCGGGTGATTACACTTTTGGTGTAAAGGATCCGGCAACAGGCTGTGCATCTTCGCGTATTTACCATATAGACGACCAACCCGCCATTGCGCAACTCACCAGTGCTGATGTAACCATAACCGATGCCCAATATTGTACGGCCGCTCTCGAGCGATCGGCTAAAGTGGTGGTGAACAGCATTAAACTGCAAAGCGGAGCCACCGAAAATATTCCCGATTACCAGTTCGATTGGTTCAGCAACGCCACATTAACAACCAATTTATTCTCAGCTGTAGGCGATGGGGCTTCCCCCGTAGGTGGTGATGAGTTTATTAACAAGATACCTCTTCCGAGCTCGGGTACAGTAGCAGCCGGAACAGTTAAACCCGGCTCGTACTGGGTTGTGCTTACCAAACAGACTGATACAAGCGGCAAAGGAGGTGTGGGCTGTGTGAGTTCGCCTTTCAAAGTAAACATCGTAAACAAAGCGGTGATCCCGGTGGTGACGATGACCCCATCGCCCAACACGGCTTGTGATGCATTCTACGAAGGTAAGATCACCATCAACTCAAGCGACAGTGGAGGTCCGGGTGCAGGGCAAACCTACTCTTATACCTGGGACGGCACTAACCCGACCGCAATAGGTAATACTGTTGCCAATGACGGTAATCCGCTTACTAATCTTGGAGACGGAGACGTAACATCCGCAAACCTGCGAGATGGCACATACAAAATAAGTGTGGTGAATAATGCTACCGGCTGTGCGGTACGAGCGCAGACCAACGTACTCCAAAGTGCAACACCTGTGGTAGTAACCAACTCCTCGCATACCGACCAGTTGTTGTGTACGGCCGATGGTAGCATTACGGTTGGCACGAACGACATTGTGGTGAACGGCACACCGGACACCAACCACAACAATTTTACATTCGATTGGTATGCAGGTTCAACCAGCAGCCCGAAGATACTAACGGGCATAGCACAAGACGTGCTTAACATCGGTAACTACGCAAGCATCGGTGCAGGCGACTACTACTTGGTGGTAACGCGCAAGTCGGGCACACCGGTGGGCTCAGGCTGTTCGGCTGCCCCGCTAAAAGTTACCATCAACAACAAGAGTGTTAATCCGGATGTAACGATGACCCCATCGCCCAACACCGCTTGCGACACCAATTACGAAGGAAAGATTACCGTAAATGCAAGCGACAGCGGTGGGCCTGGTGTAGGGAAAACCTACACCTATGCCTGGAATGCGGGCAACCCAATGGTAATTGCAGGTGGTGTCTTCAACGGCAGCGGCAATTTGTTCACCAACCTGAAAGATGGCGGGGCATCATCACCGTACACTCCGTACATTCTTTTGGTTACCAACAATACTACAGGTTGTAAAGACACGGCACAGGCAGTGGTGCTCCAAAGTGCTACGCCTGTGGTAGTGGCCAATGCCTCGCCTATGGATCAGTTTTTGTGCACGGCCGATGGCAGCATTGTAGTGGGTGCGAACGATATTTTGGTAAACGGCACAGCCGATCCTGCCCATGCTAACTTTACGTTTGATTGGTACAAGGGCTCAATCAGCAGCCCGGTGGTATTGTCGGGATTTGGTGCAGACGCCTTGAACATTGGAACCTACCCAACCATTAGTGCCGGTGATTATTATCTGACCGTAACGCGCAAGTCGGGCACTCCGGTGGGCTCAGGATGCCAGTCGGCTCCGTTTAAAGTTACGATCAACAACAAGAGTGTTAATCCGGATGTAACGATGTCGCCATTGCCCAACACCGCTTGCGACACCAACTACGAAGGAAAGATTACCGTGAACGCAAGCGACAGCGGTGGCCCCGGTGCTGCCCCCGGCCACACCTACACGTATGCCTGGAATGCAGGTAACCCAACGACAATTGCAAGTGGCAGCGCGTACACGGGCAGCGCAGATATGTTCACGAACTTGAAAGATGGCGGAGCATCGTCACCGTACATTCCGTACATTTTAACGGTAACCAATAATACAACGGGTTGTTCAACAACAACACAAACGGTAGTGTTGCCAAGCGCCACTCCAATTTTAACAGTAAACGCTACGGTGGTAGACCAAGCCATCTGTAATCCGGATGGAAAAATAACCGTGGGTAGTGTGTTGGTGGATGGAGCGGCAGATCCCGATCATACGCACTTTACCTTTAATTGGTATCTGAATGATCCGCTGTCGGCACCAATAGTTTCGGGCAATGCCGCAGATGTTTTGAGTACGCTAAATTATGCTACGATAGGTAAAGGAACGTATTATGTTACGGCAACAAGAAGCTCGTCTTTACCGCCCGGCTCGGGCTGCACGTCTCCTCCGTTGCGGGCCGATATAAAAGATGTTCATGTAAATCCTACCATTGCGGCTTCTACCATCAATCCGGATATCAACTGTGCAGGTGGATCGGGAGTTGGCAAGATCACCATTAACGAAGCCAGTCCGCTAAACTTTACCTACCTGTGGTTTACAGGCGACAACATTTCCGGAACCCCGGTGGCCGGAAGTGGAACGAACGGAGAAGTTGCCCAAAATTTGCAGGAAGGCGACTACACGGTTCAGGTTAGAGACAACGCATCGAATTGTGTATCGGTTCAGAGCTACACCGTGGCAAACAATCCATCGATTGTTACCATCGATCCGACCGGATTTACAACCGCTGCTGTTCTTAATTGCGATATCACTACCGGAGCTGTGTTGAGCAACGGATCGGCTACCATCACAACCATTACCGAAAACAGTGCCAGCCAACCATTGGGCAACTATGTGTTTACTTGGACCGATTCCACCAATGCTGTTTTGCAAAATGGAGCATCGCCAGCCCTTACCGGTCTTGCCCCCGGCAATTACTTTGTACATGCCGTAAGTACAGTTTCTAATTGTATGACTGACTTTGGCTTTAATGTGGAGGATAAGACGGTGGGCACTACCACGGTTACACTGGTTGATTTTAAACAACCCGAGCGCTGCGTGAATCCTGCAACCGGATACCTGACTGTACAGGGCGGGGGGACAGGTGCATCGTACAGCTACGAATGGTATGCCGGAGATGTGAGGCCAACTCCGTCCGGAGCTACGCTGGCAACATCAGCAACGCTCAGCAACATTGCCATTGCAGCCGGGCAGGTCTTTACCGTTAAAGTAATCAATGGAACCAATAACTGTTGGGCTCTGGATGCTTATACCGTGCCGTTGATAACCAATCCTATTGTACTCACGGCATCGGGTAATCCGCTTACGTATTGTTCTTCAAATAATGGGGAGGCATTTGCTACCACAGTTAATGACAATAAATTTGATTACAATTATTTTTGGGGCATAGGAACTACGGTGAATCCGGCCACTCCTGATTTTACAGGAAACGACATTGTAAACTTACCGGCCGGAAATTACACCGCGATTGCGGTTGACAAACTCGATCCGGGATGTATCAGCCCTATGGATACAGCCACCATTGCCGATAAGCGGAGCTACCCCACCGTAACTACGCAAGTAGTGAAAGGATTGACGATATGCGATCCAGCCAGACCCGATGGCGATGTTTCGGCAAACGTTGCCGGAGATGTGGTGCACTACTTCTTCGATTGGTATGTAGGTGCTTCGGCTACAGGCACTTCCTTTTTCCGGGGAGCAGAAGTTGGTGGCCTTACCAACACCACGTACACCGTGCTGGCAACCGAAACCACCACGGGCTGCACAGGTACCGCTTCCGTAACCGTGCCACTCGATACCGTGGCCGTGCCAACGCCTACCGTTGTAGTGGTATCGAATGTAACGAGCTGTATCGAAGACAACGGGTCGCTGTCGGTATCGGTTAACGGTGTAACCAAAGATTACATTTTCGACTGGCGAAATGGAGACTTGGCTCCTCCGCCCATTGATTTTACAGGCGAAATTTATGATAGCCTTAAAGTGGGCGACTACACGGTAATTGCCACCAGCCGTGCCACAGGGTGCGTATCGAAGCCTGCAACCAAACCGATTATTGTAGAGCAGATATACCCTGCCATAAGTTTCTTAATTCAAAATGCCACCTGCAACGACAGCAACGGGTTCATCACCATTCTTGTTAATAATAAATTACCGATCGATACCATCATGTGGTACAATGCGGCAACTAATCAAGAAGTGAACAGTGGCCCTAATCTGCAAAATGCGATGGCCGGAGATTATATTGTAAAGGTTACCACCACACTGGGATGTGAAAAGGATTTTCCTGTTAAATTGCCTGCCGATATAAATGTATTCAACGGTATTTCGAGAAGACCCGATGCAATGAATGATTTTTTCCTCATCGAGTGCATCGAGAATTTTGACAGAAACCACGTGGAAATATTTAACCGGGCAGGAACCAAAGTTTACGAAGCGGACGGCTACAACAATGCGTCTATCCGATTTGTAGGAGAATCCAACCGAGGAATCAGTTTGATGGGTACAAATCTGCCGTCTGGAACTTATTTTTATGTGATCTCCAAAGGAGATGGCACCAGGCGGGTGGTAGGTTACCTTGAATTAGTGGACTAAAAAATAATGAAGAAGAATCTATTTTTTCTGTTGTTTATTTTATTGGGGGCACAGGGCGCAGTGGCTCAACTGTACCCGGTGTTCACACAATATTATTTTAATGAGTTGGTGATCAACCCGGCCTACGCGGGCGCGCACGTGCAGCTCAGCACCACGGCTACGTACCGAAATCAGTGGATCAATTTTCCGGGGGCACCAAAAACTTTTTCGTTCACGGCCCACAGTTCATTTGTAGGCGGCAAAGTAGGGTTGGGTATGATGATCAATCAAGATCAGATCGGTAGTTACTCTAACCAGGATGTCACCATTAGTTATGCCTACAAGATCAGGTTCCCAAAATCTACTTTATCGTTTGGCATACAAGGGATGGCTTATTTTATCAAAGCAGATTTCTCATCGTTAAACCTAAAGCAAGGAGGAGACCCCGAGTTTGTTAATTACAATCAGGTGAAACCCAATGTGGGGGCCGGAATCTATTTCAACAAACGGAATTTTTTTGTGGGGCTGTCTGCCCCTTATTTAATTAACTCTAAATTTCGATCATCCGATCAAATAGGTGTTCAACTTAAACAATTAAGAAATTATTTTCTGAGATCAGGCTTTATCCACAACATTAGTAAAAATGTTAAGATCAACCCTTCCATTTTAGTACGGGCTCAAGAAGGACAACCTTTGTCGATCGACATAAACAACTCGTTTATTTTTTACGATGTTCTGGCCGCAGGTATTTCTTACCGGAGCGGAGATTCAGTGATTTCATTCATCAGTTTGCAATTGATGGAGAATTTGTATTTCAATTACTCATTTGATTTCACCACGTCCAGCTTGGTTCCCTTCTCTAGCGGTACGCAAGAATTTATGATCAATTATCGCGCAAAGATCAATGCCGTGCACAAGAACCTCATGTGCCCCTCGTATCACAGTTACCGCGAATAATTGATCGGATTTCACCCGATAAAGTACCCACTCGTTCGATAAGACGGAAAAGAAGACGATTGATGTTGCGGTTCGTAACCTAAAAATTACGATCTTTGGTGTATTTAAATAGCAGGATGTACCGACCTACACTCGGCCCAAGAGCTGTTTTAATTTTTTTGCTTCCTCCACTCTTTTGTTTTCAATTGCGTGCTCAGAACTATTCGGTCTACAATTCGTTTTACATCAACCCCTATTTGTATAATCCGGCAGAAGCAGCAACCGACCACGCTTACGGTTTTCTTAATTACAGAAAGCAATGGGTAAATGTGGATGGGGCACCCGCGTTGGGCACCTTTAATTTCAACACCCTCATCAACAACACGCGTGCCGGTGTTGGCATGAAAGTATCATCGTACAACCGAGGCCTCTTAAATACTACAGAAGCGCTTGCAACGTATGCTTATGGTGTGCCCTTCAATTCCAAAAATGTTTTGTATTTTGGTATATCAGGCGGGTTGGCCTCGAATATGGTGGACGCAAGCCAAGTGGCCGACCCCAATGATCCGGCTTTAACCAATTATGGAGGGATGCAGCCCTCTGCTAACTTCGGTATGAAATTCACCTCAGAATCCGGAATAAGTTTAGGTGCGGCCTTACCTCAGTTGTTTGGGCGCATGTACCCCACGGATGCCCTCTCTAAACCGGGGCTCGCACCGCTGGATAACATGTTGTTTACTTTTTCGTACCGCAAAAAACTTCAGGGCGGGTTGAAGAAACGAACCAGACGTGGCGTAACCACCAAATCGAAAATTGCCGATCACTATGCTCCGTTAGAATTATTTGCTCTTTACCGCTATACTTCGGTGGGCACAAATCAGTATGAAGTTGTAGGTAAACTAAATGTTTCCGATAATTTATGGCTGGGACTTGGTTACCGGCAAGACTATGGCGTAATACCAAGCATGGGATTTTCAATAAGTCAGTTTATTCTGTGTTACAGCTATGAACCGGGCGTACAGCCTCAGCAGGGGTTTTCTACCGGAAGCCATGAGTTGCAGATTGGTTTGAAGCTAAGCAAGCCGAAGAAATTTAAATTCCATGAACCCGTTTTGCGATCTACGTTAAAGCCTGAAGCCGCACGGCACGCACCACGATACCATGAAAAAACAATGGATGACGAAGAAAAGGCGAAGCAAGCCGATAAAAAACGATACCTTGTTTATATTCAGGCTTTCCCCGATTTCCAGAAAGCAGAAGACCTTAAAAAGAAACTGATCAGCCAGAAATTCAGCGGGCAGATATATTATTACACCAAGACCAAACAATACTACGTATTCACGTATGAAACCACAAAAGCATCGGAAGCAAACGATGAAATGAAAAGTTTGAAAGCGCTCACAAAATACAAAAACGCAAAAGTGCTCACTGTGATTGAAGAACAAAAAAAGAAGTAGTGAAAGGCAAGAATAAAATATCGGGAGTACTCAATTTCTTGTTGGCAATACTCTGCTTTAACGCGATGGCACAATTACCCCAAGTGCGTTCGGTCGATCGAAGGTTTGCGGCACCTCAGCAGACCGTTTCGATCAGCGGTGCTAATTTTGGTACAGACCCAACCAAGCTTTCTGTTTTTTTTGGTGGCGTAAAAGGAACAATTAATTCGGTGAGCGATCAGTTGTTGGAAGTAAAAACACCATTGGGCACAACATTTGATCCGATTACCGTAATCAATACCGCCAGCGGATTGAGCAGTTCATCGCGCGAATCTTTTTATTTGGATTTTGGAGGAACACCTCCGTTCGATGCTTCAAAACTGAAGAGTCAGGTCGATATATCCACAGACGCAGGCCTTTACGATCATTGCCTTTGCGATTTTGACGGTGACTTTAAGTTAGATGTGGTTACGGCTAACCAAACTTCCAACATGGTTACTTTTTTGCAGAACAACAGCACGGCCGGCACGTACAGTTTTACCAAACGCTCGGTTTCGGTGGGGGTAGGAACCATCCATGCGCGTTGTGGTGACTTGAATGGCGATGGATTGCCCGATGTAGTGGTTTCGGAAACCAACGGTGGCTCAAGAATTTTTGTTTTCCGAAATACCGGATCGTTTAGTTTTAACCTTTCGGTGATTACCCTTGCCGGAAAAAAAGTAAAACAATTAGAAATTGCCGACATCGATGGAGACGGCAAACAAGAATTAGTAATCTCCGATCAGGGATTTCCAAATGTAGTCATCTTGCCCAACAACAGCTCGCTGTCGTCCATTTCATTTGGCTTGCCGGTTGTTGTGCCGGTTGCCGGTGTTACCAGCACAGACGGCATGTCGCTAATGGATTTCAACGGAGATCACAGGCCTGAATTAATTGTTTCGCAGTTTTTAACTGCAACGAGCAATGTAATGATATTGGCCAACCAAAGTGTGCCCGGTAATATTACCTTTGGAAACCAGGCTACCCTTACATTGGCTGGCACAGTTGTAAATTTAAAAGTAGGCGATCTTGACGGTGACCGCTTACCTGAAATTACAGCCACTCAATTATTGAGTACTTCGGTATCTGTGTTTCTCAACAAAAGTTCATCGTCCATCCAATTCGATTCTCCTAAAACTTTTCTTACAGACGACCACCCGTGGGGCCTTGATTTTGGAGACCTCGATGGCGACAGTAAGTTAGATATTGTAGTTGCTTCAGTGACCCAAAAATCGCTAACGGTGCTTAACAATACCAGTACAATAGGAAACCTTGCTTTTACCAAAACTATTGTGCCCACCAGTTACATTAATCGACACGTGAAAATTGCCGACATGGATTACGATGGTAAACCCGACATTACGTTTACCAGCGTTGACGACAACAACAATAATATTCCGGCATCTAAAATATCCATAATCAGAAATGCGGCCTGCATGGTGCCTGCTGTTTTACCCAGCGGCCCACTCAATATTTGCTCTGGGTTTCCGCTCAGCTTAAATGCCACATTTAACAACGGTGTGTCTTATCAGTGGTATAACAATAGTGTGGCGATGGGTGGTGAAACAAATCCTTCGCTAAATGTTACGGCTACCGGAAAATATAAGGTAACCGTAACAGGCGAATCGGGAACGTGTACGGCCACATCGAATGAGGTGAATGTTACGGTAACTGCCGTAGCGGCCTTGCCCACAGCAACCCCCACCAACAATGGTCCCATCTGCCTAAATGGAACTCTGCAATTAAGTGTTGCCGATGTGGGCGCCACGCAGTATTTATGGACCGGGCCCAACAATTATTCCGGTAGTACGACAACTCCGGCTGCAGTTTCTAACTACACCTATGCCAATGCCGGGCGTTACTACCTTGATGTTTATCAGGGCAGCTGTATCTCTCAACGAAATTCTACGGTGGTAGAGTCTGTAAGTTTCCCAAAATTTTCTGTGAATGCACCAAGCAGTGGCTTAGTGTGCCAGGGGCAGACACAAACCATTACCTTAGTGCCGGCCACAGCAAATGTTACCTACCAATGGTATGAGCAAGCATCCGGAATAATGACGGGCCAAACCAGCGCCTCGCTCGGAGTAACTGCAAATGGCAACTACTATGGAATTGTTACCAGTTCGCTCTACCCGGGTTGCCAGCCCGCAGTTTCCGATACGGTCTCCATTCAATTTGTAAGCCTGCCTGTGGTTAATTTTTCGGCACCTGCCTCGGTGTGCTCCGGTCAATTGGTAACTTTTAACGATCAATCCACTACAGACACCAATGTCACTGCAAATTACAATTGGGATTTTGGAGACGCAGCCACCTCAACCGATCAAAACCCTACACACACGTATACCGCTATAAATACTTTCAATGCAAAACTCACCATAAGTTATTCGGGCGGTATCTGTGCACAAACGAAATCGCAGAGCATAAGCGTGCAGTCTGCCCCGTCACTTTCGATCACGTCATCTTCCGGCTCGTTTTCAGTTTGCGATGGATCAACCCTTACATTACAAGCTGCGGGCACGGGTTTCAATTCGTATTTGTGGAGCAATTCGGCAACGACACCCTCCATCACGATAACCGCAGACGGAACGTATTCTGTTTCGGCTACTGCTACCAACGGTTGTTTGATTACGGCCAGCCAGGCAATAACCCTGTTGCCTTCTCCGGTAATCACCATCTCTGCCGACCCAACTTTGGTTAACGAAGGCCAAACTTCACAACTTACTGCTTCGGGGCTTGCCACGTATCTATGGCATCCAGGAAAATTGTTGTCAGATTCCACCATTGCCAACCCCGTTGCAACGCCCCATGTGGCAACCGTGTTCACCGTGAGTGGTGCAGATACCAGCGGGTGCGTTGCTACGGATTCCGTTACTGTTAACGTTAAAGGCGAGCCGGTGACGGGCAAGCTTAATGCTAAAAAATTCTTTTCGCCCGGAAATGGAGATTTAATAAACGAAAAATGGGTTGTGGATAACATCACCAACTACCCCCAGTGCGGAGTTGCCATCTACGATGAGAAAGGGATTAAAGTATTTGAAGCGAAACCCTACAATAACGATTGGGACGGCACCTTCAACGGAAAGTTGTTGCCTATCGGTGCATACTACTATATAATAAGGTGTGACGGAGACAGTACTCCAAAAACAGGTAGTATCACGATTGTTCGATAGAAGAAAATTCACAAAAAACATTTTAAATTTTTTACACAGCTTTTTTTTGTTTTCTCACTAAAAAGCATACCTTGAAATTGTTATTGAAAAGCACCCGTAGTTTTTTTACGGATGCAAGCGTTGCGTTTTTTATTGGGTTCTTGAGTTGTTCTAAAAAAATTTGCTGGAGGCAAATCGATTTTGGGAAGTTCAGACAACAATATTGTTTTGTGGCCGCTTGTAGTTTATGGCGCGATCGTGTGCACCCTGATAGGCGTCATGCTGGGGCTCTCGTACGTATTGGGCGGGCGTCATAAAGATCGTGCAACCCACGAGCCTTACGAAGGAGGTATAGTGAGTGAGGGCGATGCACGACTTCGGTTTTCTTCTCAATTTTATATGATTGCCATGCTCTTCGTCATTTTTGATGTAGAGACCATTTTTATTTTCACGTGGGCCATCGCATTTCGCGATCTCGGCTGGCTTGGGTTTGCAGGCGTAGTTACCTTCATCGCACTCCTTATTATAGTGCTGATCTACGAATGGAGAAACGGGGCGCTTGATTTTGGACCCGATGGGAAAAAGATATTGAAAGCATACAAAAAAATCCAGGAAAGAGATGAAGTGGTGGTTGAGTAATGCACAAGAGCCAGTTGGCGCAACCCAAGGAACCGGCTCAATGGAAGAAGCGGTTCGCCAAAGTCTTGTGTTAAGCACCGTCCACGATTTGCTTCGGTGGGGAAGAAAAAATTCCATGTGGCCTTTTCACTTTGGCCTTTCTTGCTGTTTTGTAGAAATGGCCACCAGCATGACGCCCAAATACGATGTGGCACGCTTTGGTGCGGAGGTGATCCGAGGTACCCCGCGCGAGGCCGACATCATGATTATTGCGGGCACCGTCTTTATTAAAATGGCGCCTATCATAAAAAGACTCCACGAACAAATGATGGAACCTCGTTGGGTAATCTCCATGGGCTCTTGCGCCAACTCGGGCGGCATGTACGATATATATAGTGTAGTACAAGGCGTTGACAAATTTTTGCCGGTAGATGTTTACGTGCCCGGTTGCCCACCAAGGCCGGATGCTTTTATGGAAGGGCTAACGCTGCTTCAACAACGAGTGGGAAAAGAAACAAGACCCCTGAGTTGGACTATTGGCGAACAAGGAATAATCCGACCCGAAAAACCATCGGTAAAAGAAATGAAACGGGAGAAGCGGATGCAGATGACCGACTTTCGGTCGCCTGACGAAATTTAGAAATAGAAAATAAAGTTAAAAGAGCTAAATATTTTTTTGAATGAGCGATTGAAAGGTATGTGAAGGTGAAGTAGTAAATGTTGAACCCTGTTGTAAAGTTTATGGAAGATTTAAATCCGCCAGAACTATTGCAGTTAAAGTTTGGAGAAGATGCGGTCTCCAAACAAGTAGCTCAGGATAACATTGTTACGCTGTGGGTTCCCTCCGTAAAAATTGCCGAAGTACTTCGCTATTTAAAATCCGAAATTTCCAAACCTTACCTTTTACTCTACGACATCACCGCTATTGATGAAAGAGCCCGGAAGAGGGAAATGGGATATCCTTCCGATCAATTCACGGTAGTATACCACATCTATTCGTTTGCACGGAATTCTTTTTTGAGAATCAAAACGGCACTCAGCGAAGATAAGCTTTCATTACCCAGCATTACTTCGTTGTGGATGAATGCCAGTTGGTATGAACGCGAAGTGTTTGACATGTTCGGCATACTTTTTGAAGGGCATCCAAACCTCCGCAGGATTTTAATGCCGCTCACGTGGCAAGGGCATCCGTTGCGCAAGGAACATCCGGCACGTGCCACCGAGATGGGGCCTTTTCAATTATTCGATGAAAAGGTTGACCGCGAGCAATCGGTTCTAAAATTCAATCCCGAAGAGTGGGGATTGCAAACCCAAAGCGAAGACTCCGATTTCATGTTTCTAAACATAGGGCCGCAACATCCGGGAACACATGGAGTGCTGAGAATTATTCTTCAGCTTGATGGAGAAGATATTGTTGATGCCGTGCCCGATATCGGATTCCATCATCGCGGTGCAGAAAAAATGGCCGAGCGCCAATCGTGGCACACCTATATTCCGTACACCGATCGCGTAGATTATCTCGGTGGCGTAAACAACAATCTTGCCTACCTTCTGGCGGTAGAAAAATTAGCAGGCATACACGTGCCGCAGCGTGCGCAGGTAATTCGTGTGATGATGTGCGAGTTCTTTCGCATTGCAAGTCATTTGGTATGGTACGGAACTTTCGCGCAAGATGTGGGGCAGCTCTCCCCCGTATTTTATATGTTCACCGATCGCGAAAAAATATTTGATGTAGTAGAAGCCGTTTGTGGCGGGCGTATGCACCCTAACTGGTTTCGCATCGGTGGCGTGGCACAAGACCTCCCCAACGGCTGGCAGACTCTTGTTAAAAATTTCATCGAATACTTTCCGAAAAAATTAAGAGAGTACGACAAGATGGTGATGCAAAACAGCTTGTTTAAAGCCCGCACCGAAGGCATTGGCATCTTCACTAAAAAAGAAGCAATCGAGTGGGGTGCTACGGGCGCAAACTTGAGAGCCTGCGGACTTGAATGGGACCTGCGCAAAAAACAACCCTACTCAGGTTATGAAAATTTTCAGTTCGATGTTCCCATCGGTAAAAATGGCGACTGTTACGATCGTGCAGCTGTTCGGGTAGAAGAGATGAGGCAAAGCCTTCGGATAATTGAGCAGTGCCTCAAGAACATGCCCGAAGGCCCGTACAAATCAGATCACCCGCAGGCTACACCGCCCATTAAGAAACACACGATGAAAGATATTGAAACACTGATCACACATTTTTTAAATGTGAGTTGGGGGCCGGTGATTCCACCGGGCGAGGCCATGAGTTGCACCGAAGCAACCAAAGGAGCAAACAGTTATTACGCAATCAGCGATGGCAACACATCGCCTTATCGAATGCGCATCCGTACGCCATCGTTTGCGCACATGCAGATGATCTCCTACATCAGCAAAGGATACACGGTGGCAGACTTGTTGAGTATTTTGGGGGCGATGGATTATGTATTGGCGGATATTGATAGATAAAAGTGAGGACATAAGTTTATGTTATCGACTGAAGAAATAAAAGGAATTGAAGAAGCGATCGGTGTAGTGCCTTACAAAAAAGCGGCCTGTATCGAAGCACTAAAAGTGGTGCAACAGCACCGTAAATGGATTTCGGACGAAAGCCTCAAAGAGGTGGCCGGTTATATGGAAATGTCTGCCGAAGAACTGGACTCGGTGGCAACTTTTTACAATCTGATTTTCCGGCAGCCGGTAGGGCGACATGTTATCTTGGTTTGCGATAGTATCAGTTGCTGGGTGATGGGGCAAGAGAAATTAAAAGAAAAATTAAATGAGCGATTGCAAATTGATTACGGACAAACAACAAAAGACGGACGCTTCACATTGCTTCCCAATCCTTGTCTAGGCACATGCGATTGTGCACCTGCTATAATGGTTGGAAATGATTTATATAGAAATATAAAAATGGACGGGCTAGACGAAATTCTAAACAAATACGAATAACAAATAACGAATAACGATTTTGGAACGGCCTTTAACACAGCACTTGCGCAAAGACAATAAGCCCCTCAGCTTGAAAGAGTATGAGCAGGTGGGCGGCTATCAGGCGTTGCGCAAGGTAGTAAAGATGTCGCCACAAGAAGTTCAGGCACTAGTAAAAGACTCTAACTTGAAGGGGCGGGGCGGGGCCGGTTTCAGCACAGGTTTGAAGTGGAGTTTTGTGCCGATGAATGCACCCAAACCAAAATACCTCGTGGCCAATGCCGATGAAATGGAACCCGGCACTTTTAAAGACCGCATTTTATTAGAGCAGACCCCGCATCAATTAATTGAAGGAATGATCATTGCAGCGTTCGCCATTCAAGCTGATCAGTCTTTTGTGTTTTTGCGGTGGGCCTATAAAACCGCAGCGCAGACAATTCTTCAGGCCATTCACGAAGCGGAAGCAGCGGGTTATCTCGGAAAAAATATTTTAGGATCGGGTTTCGATTTGCACATGCACCTGCACACCGGGGTAGGAAGATATATGTGCGGTGAAGAAACGGCACTCTTAAATTCTCTTGAAGGCAAACGTGCAACACCCCGTGCCAAGCCTCCCTTTCCGCAAGTAAGCGGATTGTTTGGCAGACCCACCATCGTAAACAATGTAGAAACACTCTGTTGCCTTCCGCACATTGTGAGCCACGGGGCCGAATGGTTTAAGAAATTAAGTCTTACACAAGATGCGGGCACAAAAATTTATGGTGTGAGCGGTAAAGTGAAAAAGCCCGGAGCGTGGGAATTGCCCATGGGCGTAACCCTTCGCGAACTGATTGAAGAACACGCGGGAGGCATGCAAGACGGCTTGAAGTTTCGTGGGGCATTGCCGGGAGGTGCCTCTACCGATTTTTTAGTGGAAGAACATCTTGATGTGAAAATGGATTTTGCCGGTGTGGCAGCTGCGGGCAGCCGATTAGGTACCGGAACGGTGGTGGTGCTCGATGACAAAACTTGCCCCGTAGGTTTTGTGAAAAACCTGGAACACTTTTTTGCACAAGAGTCGTGTGGGTTTTGTACACCGTGCCGAGAAGGCCTTCCCTGGATTGAAAAAATTTTAGATTCTATCGACAACGGTGACGGCAGGCCGGAAGATTTAAAATTGCTGGAGGCACATACAAAACTTTTGGGGCCGGGCAACACTTTTTGTGCGCTTGCGCCCGGTGCTATGGAACCCTTGCAAAGTGCCTTAAAATATTTCAGAGAAGATTTTGAGAAACACATTAACGAAAAACAGTGTACGTATTCAAAAATAATGAGCACGGCAGTTTGAATTATGGAACGAACAACAAACTAAATGGCAACGCTTTACATTGATAACCAACCCCACGAAGTGAATTCAGGCCACAACCTGCTCGAAGCGTGCTTGTCGCTCGGCCTTGATTTGCCGTACTTCTGTTGGCATCCGGCCATGGGTTCGGTAGGGGCTTGCCGCCAGTGTGCCATAAAAGTTTACAAAGATGAGAACGACAAGAAAGGAAGGCTCATCATGTCGTGCATGGAACCGGTTACCAACAATCAACGTATTTCCGTTGCCGATACCGAAGCAAAAGAGTTCCGAGAAGAAGTGATTGGATGGCTGATGACCAATCACCCACACGATTGTGCTGTGTGCGATGAAGGCGGTTCTTGCCATCTTCAAGACATGACTGTGATGACGGGGCACGCGTATCGGAAGTTCAGGTACAAAAAACGTACGCATACAAACCAAGATCTCGGGCCTTTCATTAATCACGAAATGAACCGTTGCATTCAGTGCTATCGGTGCGTACGGTTCTACAAAGATTACGCGGGAGGAAAAGACTTCGATGTATTTGCTTCGCGCAACAAGGTATATTTTGGGAGACAGGAAGATGGCGTTTTAGAAAGTGAGTTTAGCGGTAACCTAGCCGAAGTCTGCCCCACAGGCGTGTTCACCGATAAAACATTGAAGCAACATTACACACGCAAGTGGGACCTCACCATGGCGCCCTCCATTTGTCAACATTGTAGTTTAGGCTGCAATATTATTGCAGGAGAACGCTACGGCTCGCTGCGCATGATCGGTAACCGCTATCACGGTGAAGTGAATGGATATTTTATTTGCGACCGCGGTCGGTTTGGTTACGAATTTGTAAACGCACCGGGTCGTGTACGCCAACCGATAATGAACGGACAAGTGATTGGGCGCAAGGAAGTGCTGCAAGAAATTAATCGTTTACTAAAGGAAGCCAAAGTTATTGGCATCGGCTCTCCGCGTGCGTCCATCCAATCTAATTTTGCACTGAAAGCATTGGTAGGAAAAAATAATTTCTATCATGGTGTTTCAGAAAGCGAGCACGACATGGCCGAGTTGGCGATCCGTATTTTGAAAGAAGGGCCCGTACGCACACCTTCTTTAAAAGAAGTAGAAAGCTGCGATGCGGTGTTTATCCTTGGCGAAGATTTAACCAACAGTTCACCGATGCTCGCACTTGCCGTTAGGCAGGCTGCCCGTGTACAACCGATGAACGAAGTAGCCAAGGCAAACATCCCCGAATGGAACGATGCCGCAGTGCGCGAATTTGTTCAGGATAAAAACGGACCGTTCTTTTCCGCCACCATTCACGACACAAAATTGGACGAGCTGGCTTCCGAAAAATACTATGCCGCTCCCGATGACATTGCGCGCTTGGGGTTTGCCGTAGCTCATCGAATCGATAGCGCGGTTCCGGATGTACCTAACTATCCGGAAGAACTAAAGCAACTCGCTGATCGAATTGCTTCGGGGCTGCTGCAATCGGAAAACCCGGTTGTTATTTCAGGAGTATCCAGCGAAAGCGAGACCGTAATGCGTGCGGCAGCAAATGTGGCTTGGGCGCTGCATTCAAAAAAGAAAAAAGCGGGTCTTGTGCTCACGATGTTAGAATGCAATTCACTGGGTCTCGCCATGATGGGAGGTGGAAAATTAGACGGTGCTTTCAACGCGGTACTCAACGGGCATGCCGATACGGCCATTATCATGGAGAATGATTTGTACCGACACGGCTCTTTTGCCACAGTCGATAAATTTTTGAAAACGTGCAAGCAGGTGATCGTACTGGAGCACACACCACATGCTACGTTGAAGAAAGCCCACGTGATCATTCCGGCTGGAACGTTTGCTGAATCCGATGGAATGCTGATCAACAACGAAGGTCGCGCCCAACGATTTTTTCAGGTTTATGAATCGACCGAAGTAATTCAGGAAAGTTGGCGTTGGCTTTTGAACATGGGCATCAATGCAGGCAACGAGCACATGAGCCAATGGAAAAACTTTGAAGACATTACCAAAGCCATTGCACAAGAAGAAGAATTTTTAAAGGGTGTAGATACCATCACGCCTCCTTCCAGTTTTAGAGTGGCAGGCCAGCGAATCCCTCGCGAACCCCATCGCTACAGCGGACGCACCGCCATGAATGCGAATATCAACGTTAGCGAACCGAAACCACCCGAAGATCCGGACTCTTCATTGTCCTACACCATGGAAGGTTATCGCGGTCTTGCGCCTTCTTCCATGATTCCGTTTTTCTGGTCTCCCGGTTGGAACTCGGTTCAGTCCGTAAACAAATATCAAAACGAAATCGGTGCATCGTTAAAAGGCGGTGACCCCGGTTTGCGGCTGATTGAGCCGGAGCCCGGTGCTGTTGCAAATTATTTTTCAACCGTTCCGGAAGTATTTCAACCGATAGCCGATCACTTCTGGCTGGTGTGGACTCATCATATTTTTGGTTCTGAAGAATTGAGTAAGCGATCACCTTCCGTTGCCCAACGAATGCCTCAACATCCTTATGCCATGATCAACCCGAAGGATGCGGAGCAACAAAAGGTAAACGAAGGCGACAAGATTTCTTTCGAAGTTGAAAAACATGTGTATGTATTGATGGTGAAACTAAACAACACCATTCCATCCGGTGTGGCTGCACTTCCGTATGGCTTGGAAGGGATGCCTTCTACCGAGTTGCCCGGATGGGGTATCCTTAAAAGATAGTACGAAGTTGAACATAGAATTTAGATATAGTGAATTGAAAAAATGACGGAAACAACAATACACCCCGGGCTGATTATTGCAGGCGTATTGGCCGGGTTGCTCACCATAGCTCCCGGTTTGATTTGGCTTGAACGAAGACTGTTGGCTCTTTGGCAAGACCGCTATGGCCCCAACCGAGCTGGCCCTTTTGGTGTTCTGGTTGTGTTGGCCGATACGCTTAAACTCTTTTTTAAGGAAGATTGGATTCCTCCGTTTGCCGATCGTCCGGTGTTTGTGATTGCTCCGGCCATTGTGGCGATTACAGTGCTAATGAGTTTTGTGATCATACCTTTTGCTCCCGGATTTATTGTTACCGATTTTAATATTGGGATCCTTTTCTTTCTTGCCATGTCCTCCATGGGTGCGTACAGTATTATTCTTGGAGGATGGGCATCGAATAACAAATATGCTTTGCTTGGTGCAATGCGTGGTGCCGCTCAGTTGATTTCGTACGAAGTGTTTATGGGTTTGTCGCTGATGGGTGTTGTTTTGCTCACCGGCTCGTTTCGGTTGCAGGCTATTATTGAAGCGCAGCGCGACATGTGGTTTGTGGTGCCACAGTTTTTGGGCTTTGTTACTTTCTTGATTGCCGGCATTGCCGAAACACATCGCCTTCCTTTCGATATACCCGAAGCCGAGAGTGAACTCATTGCTGGGTTTCACTCAGAGTATTCGGGTATGAAGTTTGGGTTGTTCTTTGTGGGCGAATACCTCGGCATTATGCTGATCTCCAGCTTAGTGGTATGCTTGTTTTTTGGAGGATGGCTCGGCCCCGATTTTCTTCCGCCCATCGTGTGGTTTATTATTAAAATGTTTGCGTTCATCTTCCTGTTCATTTTGCTGCGGGCTTCGCTGCCCCGGCCGCGCTACGATCAGCTGATGGAATTTGGATGGAAAATTTTGTTGCCCGTTACACTGTTAAACTTACTGGTTACTGCTGCGATTGTGTTGTATCAAAGTGGTGCCGAAATGAATATTAAATTTTAGATATGTTTAGTATCATTCGAAGTATGTGGCTCACGTTTCTGCACGCTTTCCATAAACGTGAAACCATACAGTACCCCGAACAGAAAGTGAAATTACCCGCACGCTGGCGCGGAAGAATTGTACTTACCCGCGACCCGGATATGGGCGAGCGCTGCGTGGGCTGTTACTTGTGTGCGGCTGCATGCCCGGTCGATTGTATTTCGCTGCAAGCCACCGAAGATGAAAACGGAAGACGCTATCCTGAATTTTTCCGGATTAATTTTTCACGCTGTATTTTCTGCGGCTATTGCGAAGAGGCTTGCCCCACTTACGCCATTCAGTTGATTCCGGATTTTGAAATGGGCGAATTCGATCGGCAGAATCTGGTGTACGAAAAAAACGATTTGCTCATCAACGGCCAGGGAAAATATCCGGGATATAATTATTACAAAGTTGCCGGGTTGGCCATTGGAGGGAAAGGCAAAGGTGAGGCCGAGAACGAAGAGCAGCCGGTGGATATTAAAAGTTTAATGCCGTAAATAGACGAGCGTATTTGAGATATGGAAACACGAGACAAAATCAAATCAATTTAAAAACAAATCTCATTGCTCAAAATTTGATTTATGCAAGTGACATTCTACATAGCAGCAGGCGTAGCCATTTTATCAACGATCATGGTGATCACGCGGTTTAATATTATCCATGCCTTGTTGTACCTCGTGGTTTCATTCATGGCATTGGCGGTTGTGTTTTATATAATGGGCGCACCGTTTGCTGCCGCGCTGGAAGTGATTGTCTATGCCGGAGCCATTGTGGTGCTCATCATATTTGTGATTATGATGCTCAATTTAAAAAGCGAAGCGGTGGCACAAGAAAAAAAATGGCTTACTCCGGAAGTCTATGTTGGGCCGGCCATTTTGTGCATTATCCTTTTGGCAGAATTGATTTATACAATTGGAGTAGGAAATACCGTTGGTATCACCGGGCAAATTGTAGATGTTAAAGAAGTAGGCCAGTCGTTGTATGGCGAATATATTTTAGGCGTTGAACTGAGCGGAATGTTGTTGATGTCCGGAATTGTAGGGGCCTACCACTTGGGCAGGCAAAAGAAAAAAGTAGTTCATCGTTTTCTCGAAAAACCTGAAGAATGAGCGAGTTACAAGCCACCAGCGGATTATTGCTTGCAGGCACATTGTTTATGCTTGGCCTTATTGGCGTGCTGATCAGGCGCAACATCATCTTTATGTTGGTGTCGGTAGAGATTATGTTGAATGCAGCAGGCCTCGCGTTTATTGTGGCCGGTTCGAAATGGGCACAACCCGATGGGCAAGTAATGTTTATTTTTATTTTGACCATGGCTGCCGCTGAAGTTTCCGTAGGGCTGGCGCTTATCCTCCAAATTCATCACCAACTCAAAACATTAGACAGCGATGCAGCAAATACAATGAAAGGATGAAGGAAAAAACAAGACAACGAATAACGAACGATTAAATGCAAATTTGGCTTATACCTGCGCTTCCACTTCTCGGGTCATTTATTTTGATCACGCTCGGTAGCCGCTTGCCAAAGAAATTGATACCTGCGGTTGGCGCTGGGAGCGTAGGGCTATCAGCATTAATCACTATAATAACAGGCTATGGTTTTATTGGTGATTCAACCAAAGTAATCGATTGTCTGGTGTGGCAGTGGAT
Organism: Bacteroidota bacterium; assembly: GCA_018267285.1. Lineage (GTDB taxonomy): Bacteria > Bacteroidota > Bacteroidia > Cytophagales > Cyclobacteriaceae > ELB16-189. The sequence goes on from JAFDYU010000008.1 coordinate 268,961, forward strand.
CGATGTGGGAGGGCTATCACCCGCTATATCGTTTCACCTCGATGCCCTTTCCTTGGTTTTCATTTTTGTAATCACGTTTGTTGGATTTCTTATTCATGTTTACTCGGCCGAGTTTATGGCCGATGACGATGGCTACGCAAGATTTTTTGCGTACCTGAATTTATTTGTCTGCTCTATGCTTACGCTGGTGTTGGCCGACAACCTGGTGCTGATGTATTTTGGTTGGGAAGGCGTAGGCTTGTGCAGTTACCTGCTTATCGGATTTTGGTATGCCGAAGAAAAAAACGGTTATGCCGCACGCAAGGCATTTATTGTTACACGTGTGGGCGACACGGCCTTTGCCATTGGCTTGTTTATGCTTTTTCAGAATTTTCACACACTCAATATTCAAGACATAGCTCATCAAGCCGAACAACAATGGATGGTTGGTTCTCAAACTGCATTTATTATCTCGCTGTTATTGCTGGGGGGTGCAGTAGGCAAGTCGGCACAGTTGCCTTTGCAAACCTGGCTTCCCGATGCCATGGCAGGCCCATCACCGGTAAGCGCGCTGATTCATGCTGCCACCATGGTTACGGCAGGCGTTTATCTCATTGCACGCACGCATGTAATTTTCGAGTTTTCACCCGATGCACTATTGATCGTTGGAATCATCGGTACGGCAACACTGGTGCTTGCGGGCTTTGCCGCACTTACACAGTTTGATTTGAAACGAGTGTTGGCTTATTCCACCATCAGCCAGATTGGCTATATGTTTTTGGCGCTTGGCATTGGGGCGTGGTCATCGGCAATTTTCCATTTCATGATTCACGCCTTTTTCAAAGCCTTGCTTTTCCTGGCTGCGGGTGCGGTGATCATGGCGCTTCATCACGAGCACGACATGTTCAAGATGGGCGGGCTCAGAAAAAAACTTCCGTTAATCTACTGGACCTTCTTGATAGGTGCGGCATCACTCGCAGCGTTGCCCTTGTTTACCGGTGGCTTTTACAGTAAAGATCAGATCTTGTGGCTTTCGCTCGCAGGCGAACACGGCAATCTTTGGTTTTTTCTTTTTGCATTGCTTGGGGCATTCGTCACTTCAATATATACGTTTCGAATGTTGTTCATAACTTTTTTTGGAAACGAGAAAACACATGTACATCACGTTCCGGGAAGTGGAATGAATATTCCGTTATTGATCTTAGCCGGATTATCTACCGTGGGTGGGTTTATCGAACTTCCGCATTCATTCGGGCATTTTACCGCCTTCTCCGATTTTCTTAAACCTGTGCTCCCCTCGGTTATGGTGCTTGAAGATTTTGAAGGCATCGAATGGATTGTGCAACTTATTGCTGCAGGTGTTGCTCTTTCAGGTGTTTACGTGGCGTACTTTTTTTACATTCTTAAACCCGAATTGGCTGACGAGCTGAAATCATCGGCTGCAGATCTTCACAGTTTCTGGTTTAGTGGCTGGGGTTTTGATTCGCTCTACGATAAATTGATCGTGAAGCCTTATGTATTACTTTCGAATATTAACAAGAAAGATGTTGTTGATAAGTTGTACGAAGCGATGGTGTGGTTGGCCGAGTTTTTCAATCGACTGCTTTCTTATACGCAAAGCGGAATTTTACGCTGGTACATTATGGGTATTGTTTTGGGTGGCATTTTATTATTAACAATCAGTTTGTTTAAAGGATAGACACATGATCTTGATTTTATTCATCGTAATTCTCATGGTTGCCGGCATTCTTGCATGGATGGTAGCCCGAACCAGCGAAACCTTGGCACGATGGATTTCTTTAAGCGCCTTGTTGGTTACGTTTGGATTGTCGGTCTATGTTTGGAAGTATCAATCTTCGTTAGAAGGCCAGTGGATTGCCCAATTTATACTTCCGTGGATCCCTTCGTTCGGCATAAGTTTTTCATTGGCACTGGACGGCTTGAGCTTGCTTATGCTTATGCTCACGTTCTTTCTCGGCATTTTTTCAGTTCTTATTTCCTGGAACGAAATTAAAGAACGTGTTGGCTTCTTCCATTTCAATTTACTTTGGGTGTTGGCGGGCATCACAGGCGTGTTCTTAACGATGGATTTATTCTTGTTTTATTTCTTCTGGGAAGTGATGCTCATACCCATGTATTTTTTAATCGGAATATGGGGGCACGAGAACCGGAGATATGCAGCTTTCAAGTTTTTCATTTTCACACAGGCAAGCGGTTTGCTTATGCTGCTCGCCATTCTTGGCTTGTATTTTATACACGGAGGCCAAACCGGAATTTTTACCTTCGATTATTTTCAATTATTGGATACGGATTTGTCTCTGGATGTTGCCCGTTGGCTGATGCTCGGCTTTCTGGCTGCATTTATTGTGAAATTGCCGGTTGTTCCGTTTCATACGTGGTTGCCCGATGCACACTCTCAGGCTCCCACTGCCGGAAGTTTGATTCTTGCGGGGTTGTTGTTAAAAACAGGAGCTTATGGTTTGATCCGCTTTGTTGTTCCTTTGTTTCCCGAAGCTTCGGCAGAAATTGCACCCTGGGCCATGCTGCTGGGAGTAGTTGGTATTTTATACGGGGCCTCGTTGGCGTATGCCCAAACCGACTTGAAACGATTGGTGGCCTACACGAGTGTAAGTCACATGGGGTTTGTGATTCTCGGTGTGTTTGCCTTCAATGAAATTGCCATGCAAGGTGTGGTGATGCAGATCATCACACACGGCATCAGTACCGGGGCACTTTTTGTTATTGCCGGAACGATTTACGAACGAATCCATATGCGCGATATTTCTGCCATGAGTGGCTTGTGGAAAAAAGCCCCGTTTATGGGCACAGTCGGTCTTGTGTTTGTACTCGCTTCGCTTGGATTGCCCGGGCTTGGAAATTTTGTAGCCGAATTTTTAACACTCATCGGCACATGGCCGGCAAGTCATGTACTTACTATTCTCGCCACCATTGGAATTGTGTTGGCAACTGCCTACTCGCTACGGTTAATGCAAAAAGTATTTCTCGAAAAAACAGAAGAAAGCAGATCTTTTACAGATTTCTCTCTTCGGGAGAAAATAATAGTAATACCGATGGTCGTTCTCATCATTTGGCTTGGATTGTTCCCTCAGCCTGTGATGAACACGGTGAAAAAATTAATTGCCAATCAATTTAATACGGAAGAAACTATTATTATCGAATCGGATGACGATGGAGTTCAGTAACATAAATATTATCGATGTACTGCCCGGGATGTTTTTAGTGACAGCCTCTTTGTTGGCCGTACTATCCATTGCCATAAAGCGAAATCACAAATTGATTTTTGGATTGACCAGCGGAAGCTTGCTTGCCGTTTTTGTGTATCTGCTGGTGTATGCGTCCGACCATCAATTCACGGTTGAGCCTTTGTTTGTAATCGATGGGTTTGGAACATTTGTTACGGGGCTAATTGTGATGAGCTCGCTGGCGGTTTCACTGCTGTCGTACGCCTACTTTGAACAACGGGAAGAACGCAAAGAAGAATATTATATCCTTCTTTTGTTAGCAACCCTCGGATCCGACATGCTGGTTATCAGCAAACATTTTGTTTCGTTGTTTTTGGGTTTGGAAATTTTGAGCATCTCGCTGTATGCCATGGTGGCTTATTTACGCAAACGCCCGCGTTCCGATGAAGCCGGTATAAAATATTTAATCCTTGCTGCGTTGTCGTCTGCATTTCTTTTGTTTGGAATGGCATTGATTTATGCCACCGTGGGTTCTATGGAGTTTAAAGACATCGGCAATTATTTAGGATCCGTAAGTAACCTACCCATTACCATGTTTGCCGGTTTTGGTTTGATGACTGTAGGCATAGGCTTTAAACTGGGCTTGGTGCCTTTTCACATGTGGACGCCCGATGTTTACGAAGGAGCACCCGCACCCGTAACCGCATTTATTGCTTCGGTATCAAAAGGAGGGATGGTGGTTTTGTTGGTTCGGTTTTTCGGTGAAATAAACGGACAAAATTATCCCGTCATCGTGTTGTCATTTTCAATCATAGCCATTGCCTCTATGTTTACCGGAAATTTTCTGGCGCTTCGGCAAAGCAATGTAAAACGAATTTTGGCTTATTCTTCTATAGCACACCTTGGTTATCTGATGGTTGCATTTTTGGCCGGTGGAAGTTTGGGCACTGAAGCTGTTTGTTTTTACCTGGTCATCTATTTTTTAACAAACATTGGTGCGTTCGGTGTGATTGCCATTTTATCCGATCATGAACGAGATGCCGAAAATTTAGACGACTACCGAGGTTTGTTTTGGCGACATCCAAAAATTGCAACTGTGTTTACGGCTATGTTACTTTCTTTGGCGGGTATTCCGCTCACAGGCGGATTTATCGGAAAATATTATTTGATAACCTCCGGCATTGGCGCTGATCTTTTGTTGCTGATTGGTACGTTAGTGGTAAACAGTGTGATTGGCCTTTATTACTATATCAAAATTATTGCCGTGATGTTTGATAAAGCAGAAGGCTCCGAAACCATTGCATTGAGGCCGCGTTTGTACATCATAAACTTGGTAACACTTTTTGTTCTTACGGCTTTAATGATTTGGTATGGAATTTATCCGCAAGGGCTTATAGACCGCATTCGCGATTTTTTGCAGTAATGTTAGATTAAAGGATTTATTCTAACCTTCTGAATTCTTTTGGAGTAATTCTTTTCTTTTTTAGAAACACACGGTTAAAATAGGTGAGCGAGGTAAACCCCGACTCGTATGCCACTTGCGAAACGGCACGGTCTGATTCAATCAATAACTGACAAGCGTGGGCAACTCGAATTTCATTAACATAATCTGAAAATGTTTTTCCGCTCACCCGTTTAAAATATTTGCAGAAAGAACTTTCGGACAAGTGGATTAACGATGCAGCCTTAGTTAACGAAACGGTTTGCTTGTATCCATTTTGAACATATTGAAAGACCCGGTTAATACGTTGCTGGTCTGCGTTTTTTTTAATTGGCATAAAAGCCACGGGAGTCAACTGTCGGGTTTTAATCTCCGTGAGCCGTTGCAATACGTGCATCAATCGGATCAGTTTATCCGGCTTTGGTAAACTAATGATTTCGCAGATCAACCGTTCAACTTCTTTTTGGTTTCCGGTAAATCGTATCCCCTTTGCGGCATCGGTTAAAAGCTTTTGCAGGCTATTCAATTCCGGGTATTGCAAAAACGGCTCGATAAATTTTTTAGAAAACTGAATGACCACAGCCCTGCAATTTTGTTTTGCCTTTTTTTCACTTACCCACGCATGGGGCAGTTCGGGGCCTAACAACACCAGATCGCCCGATGAAAAAGCTTCGCAACTGCTGCCTACCAATCTCTTCCCTTTTCCCGAAAGGATGTACGTAAGTTCATACTCCGGGTGATAATGCCAAAATAAATCAAACGAAGGAAGATCAAGTTCATAACACAGAAAAGATTGGCCATCGATCCTGTCGGACAAGCGTTCAAGTTTTGCTTTAGAAAAAGTTTGCAAGCGAATACGTTATTATAGCACTAAATTATTAATAAAACTGTACCTGTTTTTAGAATTAGGACAATATAGTGCTATAATTTGACAAGTATGTGCCAAAATTAGGTGCAAGCCAACCTTTACTTTGTACCGTTACAAAATTTGCACACCATGACAATGATTCCGGATTCTGTAAAATCGTTTTTAGATAAACCGTACTCACTTGTACCTGAGCTCATATCCTTTTACCAGACAAATCGGTACATCAAATTAAAAAATGTTTTGAATGGAGAAACGCTTTCTTTTTTTAACAAGGTCATCACCGATCAGGTGAATAAAATGAATCAGGTGCACAGCAAACTCGAAGAAAGAAGCACGTACGGTAAAGCGTTTTTGCAGCTGTTTAATTTATGGCGAGAAAATGAAATTATTAAAGAGTTGGTATTCAGTAAACGGATAGCAAAAATTGCTTCGGATTTAATGCAAACCAGAGGAGTTCGGTTGTACCACGATCAGGCATTGTTTAAAGAAGGCGGTGGCGGCATCACACCTTGGCATGCCGATCAATATTATTGGCCGTTGGAAACCGACAAAACAGTAACCGCATGGATACCCTTGCAAGCTACTCCTTTGGAATTAGGACCGTTGGAGTTTAGCTCAGGCAGTCATCAGATTGTGGAGGGGAGGGAACTCGAAATCAGTGACGAAAGCGAGAACGCCATTCAGCAACGATTAAGAGTTACGGATTTCACACATGTAGCCGAACCGTTTGATGCCGGAGAAATAAGTTTCCATTCGGGTTGGGTATTTCACCGCGCCAGTGCCAACACTACTGGTTCAATACGGAAGGTGATGACCATAATATACATGGATGAAAACATGAAGCTCAAGAAACCTGAAAACGAAAACCAGGTGAACGACTGGAAAACATGGTGCCCCGGAACTACAGTTGGCGAAATCATTAATTCACCGATCAACCCCGTGCTATACTCTGAAAAGAAGGATGTATCGTTGCTTTAAGTTTTATCAATACATCAATGCCGTTTGCTATAAAATATATCTGCACGCACTGGGGACAAGAACAGTTGAGCGCGGAAAAGTTTATCGGAAAAATTGTTGAAAACGGTTATCAGGGAATTGAAATCAATTTGCCCAAAGACGAGAATTTTATCCGGCCTTTTATTGAGGGTGTTCAACTTAAGATGCAACAAAGTGCTTCGTTTGTTTTTGTGGCGCAGCAATTGATACCTGCACAGGAAGATGTGGAAGTGTATATTAAAGCGTTGAAAAATCGGTTGAATGAATTAATTTCTTATCAGCCAACCTTGATCAATTCGCACACCGGGGTCGACTATTATTCATTCGATGATAACTGCAGAGCTATTGAAGCTTGTTTGAATATCAGTGAAAAGAAAAACATAAAAATTTTGCACGAAACACACCGGGGGCGTTTTTCCTTTCACGCAGCTTCCCTGATTCCCTATCTGGAAAAATTTCCTGAACTTAATCTCACAGGCGACCTCTCTCATTTTTGCGTAGTATCCGAAAGCTTGTTGCACGATCAGTCCGCTATACTACAAAGAATTATACCTCACGTAGCCTACATCCACGCAAGAGTTGGCTACGAGCAAGGGCCACAAGTTAACGACCCCTTTGCACCCGAATGGGGAGCTCACCTGAAACAATTTGAATTTTGGTGGAACGAAATTCTAAACTATCGTGTGAAAAAAGAGACAATGATCTGCCCCGAGTTTGGACCATTCCCTTATATGCAACGGTTGCCTTACACCACTCAGCCCGTGGCCGACCAGTGGTCATTAAATCTGAAAATGAAATCCTATTTGAAAAATGTTTTTGAATAAGCCAAAAAGATTTACACTAAAATACACAGCATGAATAGAACAATTTTATCGATCCTGGTAGTAGCGGTAACCTGCTTTACAAATTTGAAAGCACAACCAAAAATACAAGATGAGCAGAGAAGCGGTGAAATTATTTATCACGTAATGCAGCGCAGCTTTTACGACAGCAACGGTGATCAGATTGGTGACCTCAACGGTTTGCGCATGAAGCTGGATTATCTGCAAGACCTGGGCATCACTTCCATTTTACTTTTGCCCTTGTACGATGCCGACTGCTATCATAATTATTTCGCCAACGATTTTGAAAAAATTGATCGTGAATTCGGTAGCATGAATGATTACATATCATTGGTAAAAGAAATTCATAAAAGAGGAATGAAAATTTACCTTGATATGGAAACGCAATACGTTACGGATAAACACGCGTGGTGGAAAAGTGCCGTGGGCAACCTGAAGTCTCCGTACAGCAACTACATTCTTTTTCAAGATGAAGCGCACACCAAACCATCTACTATTATTTATAACCTTACCGGCCTCACCGGCTACGATGGGGCAGATATTAAAATTACCACAGTAAATTTAAAGAGCCGCGAAGTGCTCGATTACAACGTAAAGCTCTTCGGCTATTTTGCAGACCCCAACAAAGATGGAAAGTTTGACGATGGAGCCGATGGTTTTCGGTTAGACCATGCCATGGACAATCTCGATAATAAGCCGGCACTTACTAATCTGTTCAGCGATTTTTGGTCTCCGCTTATTCAAATTGTTAAGTCGATTAACCCACAGATAATTTTTATAGCTGAACAAGCGAATTGGGCTGATTTTGGTTTTGATTATTTGGATAAAGCAAAGGTGGACCGTGTGTTTGCATTTGGGCTTGGTTATGCCATCTTAGCCTTAGACAAACAAAAGATAATCAAGGCAGCCGATACCATTTTTAAAATGACGCCAACGAACAAAGGACAGGTTGTTTTTATCGAAAACCACGATATTGATCGGTCGGCATCCATACTTCAGAATGATATAAACAAAGAGAAGACAACGGCAGCTCTTTGTTTATTGATAGGCGGTATTCCATCTATTTATTACGGGCAGGAAATCGGCATGATGGGCAAAGGTGGCTTTGGCTATTTTGGAAATTCAGACGGCAATGATATTCCGAGACGCGAAGCTTTTGAATGGACTGCGTCAGACAGTGGTGAAGGGATGGCATTATGGTATAAAAACTCTGGCCCCTGGTGGGATAAAACAAATATAAAACCCAACGATGGCATTTCGCTGGAAGAGCAAAAGAATGATCCTAACTCGCTCTATAATTTTTACAAGTCAATGCTCAAACTTCGGCACAATAGCGCGGCTCTTTCAAAAGGTAATTTTCAAAAAACAGACAACGACAATAATCGGGTTTTGAGTTTTACAAGACAGAATGGAAGAGAAAAAACTTTGGTAATTGTGAATTTGTCGAATGAAAAACAACAGGTTAATTTCAATCAGCCCCTATCGGATTATCAACCCCTTTACGGAAAAAAAGTAGAGCAAAAAAAATGTGAGCTTATGCCATACGAAATAAGGGTAGGGGCAATTCGATAACCGACAAGTTTTTTGTTGAACTTTTGTTCGCATTTCAACTTTGCTTTTTGTATATTCACATAACACCATTTCAATCTGTTATGGGGAAAGTACGCAACATCCTTGAATCAAAACACGATACCCTTTTCACCGTTGGTCCAGAGATCACCGTTTACCGGGCTATCGAGTTGATGTGCCAAAAAAACATTGCGGCAATAATTGTTGAAGAAGACGGGCATCTGGCGGGTATCTTCACCGAACGCGATTATGCCCGGAAAGTGGTATTAAAAGGAAGATCCTCTAAGGCTACTTTTATAGCCGAGCTGATGACCCGCGAACCATACACTATTACCCTGGACGACACCATCGATGATTGCATGAAGATCATGACGGAAAAACATATCCGCCACTTGCCGGTGATCGAGAATAATAGAACCGTGGGCGTCATTTCCGTGGGCGACATCATCCGCTACATGCTGGAAGAACAGAAGATGATTATCGAACACCTCGAAAATTACATTACACAGTAAGCAGTTCTAAATATTTTAATCGAACAACCGTGCGAAATGGTTGGATAAGTGGTTGCGCATGGCGTTTCTAAAAAGCTCGGGCGTGCCGGTCTCCAAAATTTTTACGAGACCCTTGTGTGATACGTATTTTTTAAGAACAAATTTTTTCTTCAGCAAGCCGCTGTGGTGCACATAATCGAAAACAGGAAGCAGCATTTTCTGAAACTTTCTCATGGTTTCATTTCCAGTAATTTCGTATAGCTTTCCATGAAAGGCAATTTCGTGCTGAATGTTAAACAAATGGTATTGTGTTGCTTTGGGTTCGTGACTAACAATTTCTTTCAATAACAGGATATCGTCTTTAGTAATTCGCTGGAACAAGAAATCGCCCATACCTATTTCAAGAACCAGACGGATTTCAAAAAATTCTCTCAGTGATTCCTGGTCAAGAATATGCGGGTTCATGCCCTTGCTCATTACCCCAAACAAATCGGGGCTGGTAATCACAGCTCCTTTTTTCTTTTTAGATTCGATCAGCCCCATTACCCGGAGCCGGAGTAATGCTTCGCGTATCACCGTGCGGCTCACGCCCAAGACCATCGCAAGCTCAATTTCTTTAGGTATAGCGTCACCAATCCTGAGCTTTCGCTGTTGCAACAACTCAACGAGATTGGCTTCTACTTTATCCACCAGCGACCTCGTGTCTACCTGCTTAAAATTTTCTTTTATATCGAAAGAAGCCATAAAACTTAAAATAAAACTAAAGTAAAAAACCGTTTAAACAGAACAAAACAAAGGAATTTTAAAAAAAGACAAAAAAAGATTTGGAGGAACAACGGCAAACCCTTTACATTTATTATGTAATACATAATAAAAAACTAAACCTACTCCCTCTATGAGAACTATTTATCAGAACACGCTGTGTCTGGTGGCCTGCCTTCTCCTTTCGGTGATGGCCCGGGCGCAAGTCACAAAAATCCAGGGTAAAGTGCTTTCGGAAGATGGAAGCGGACTGCCCGGAGTGAACATTAGCATAAAGGCGACTACAACCGGTACGGTCACCGATGCTAATGGAGAATTTTCTATTGAAGCAGCACCGGAAGATGTGCTCGTCTTTAGTTTTATTGGTTACCAACCGCAAGAGTTAAGTGTTGGCGCCCAAAGCAACATTACGGTTACCCTGAAGACCGATGTCACTCAACTCAATGAAGTGGTGGTGGTGGGGTACGGAGAGCAGTCGAGGGCAAACGTCACTTCTGCCATGTCGAAGCTGGATAATCAGGTGCTAGCCTCGGCCCCACGCTCTAATATTGGTACTGCCCTTCAAGGCTCAATGCCGGGTCTCCAGGTAGTCAACACCAGCGGTGCACCGGGGGCTACTCCTTACGTTGTTTTACGTGGAGGTGCCAACATCAACGGATCTCCGCTTCCACCGCTTGTAATTGTTGATGGCATTATTCGTTCTTACAATGACATTGCCCCGGAAGACATTGAATCGGTACAGATTTTAAAAGATGCCTCGGCCACTGCAATCTATGGTGCACGTGCCAACAATGGTGTAATGCTGATTACCACCAAAAAAGGCAAGAAAGGGAAAGCCGAGATCACGTATCGATACACCATGGGCTTTAACCAGCGCAGGCAAGGCTATAAATATTTAAACGCCCACGATTATATTTATTACAACCGACTGGGCAACCTTAATTCCGGAAGGTCGCTTGCCGCAGTTAATAATTCGAGAGGGTACGGACTGCTGACTGACCCCGCTAACCTGGCTTCGTTTGATATTCAATCGTACAGTGCAGCCAACGATGCACTGTTGCAACAAGGATGGGATACCGTTGGTGACCCATATAATTCGGCCAATAAAATTATTTTTAAAGACCACTCCGGTGAAATCGAAAAATTGGTTTTCAGAAATACAGCAACACAAGATCACTATCTCAGTGTGACCGGAGGAAATGACCGGGGCACTTATCTCGCCAGCTTTGATTATTACAAAGAAGATGGAACCATCGTGGGCTCATCCTACCAACGTTATACCGGATTTATAAATGGATCGTATAAAGTGAGACAGAATGTAGAGGTGAGTACCGGTGTTAATTTCAGTACTTCTTCGCAGTATGGTGTTGCGAGTGGGTCTGAGATTAATACACTCTACCGAACGATGGCAATTTGGCCCACGTTCAACCCCTGGCTCGATGCAGCCAAAACCCAACCCAATCCGGGCAACGGCACATCAGACGGCAACCCCTTGTATTGGCTGAACAAGCTAAAAAGATCATACGAGGTAAACAGAATGACAGTGAATGGAGCTGTGAAGTGGGATATTCTCCCCAATCTCTTTGTAAAGGCTACCGGCAATGCCTATCTATTTGAGAATGTAAACCAGTCGTTTCAAATGGGCACAGCCACGTACACCAATTTATTTGCCAACCCTCCGGTGTACAACACCACACGCGATGCCGTTGCTTACTATGCTAGAACTTTTCAAAAACAATTTAACGCAACGATCAACTACAGTAAAACATTCGCAGACAAACACAATCTTACGGCTATGTTTGGTGCAGAATATTTTACACAGAAGTATTTGACCATTCAGGTAGATGGCCAAAAGGCACCTACCGATGATATTTCTACAGCCAATGCGTCAACAACTTTTAGTGTAGGCAGTAATTACAGCAACGGATCTGAGTTTAGAATACTTTCCAATTTTGGCCGGTTGAATTATGAATACGACAACAAATATTTGGTGCAATTAACGTACCGTCAAGACGGAGTTTCAAGTTTGGCATCATCTAATCGTTTTGGGTTTTTTCCGGGTGTATCAGCAGGTTGGAATATGCACAACGAAAGCTTCTTTCAAAATTCAGGAGCCTCCAAATACATAAATTCATTTAAGCCGCGCGTCAGCTACGGTGTAAACGGTAATGTTAACAGCAATTTGCTTGGCCCATACGATGTACAAGGAATTTATGGTTCGCAAGGAAATTACAACGGCAGCCTGGGTTTCTTAAATACGGGCATCATCAACAAAAATTTGCGGTGGGAAAAAAGCAAGACGATGGACGTAGGTTTTGATATGGGTCTTCTCGACAATAAAGTCACTGTACTTTTTGATTATTACGACCGCAGAACCAGCGATTTGCTCACGGGCTTGAATTTACCAAGTTACCTTGGCTTTGGAAGTGTAATCACGAATCTGGGAACCCTTCAGAACAAAGGCTATGAAATGGCACTTACCGCCAATGTGCTTCAACTCTCCAATGGACTTACCTGGAGTTTAGGTGCTAACGCTGCGTATGTGCAGAATAAAGTGTTACAATTACCGAACAACGGTAATGAAAGCAACCGCGCGAGCACGGGCCAGTATCCGGCTTATCAGGTATACGATGCTGCACAAGGAAAATTGGTGTGGGTGGGAGGTATTCAGGAAGGGCATCGTCTCGGTGATATTTATGGGTTTCAGCAAGTATCAATTTTCAAAGACAATGCGGATGTGGCTGCCGTTGCCAACACACGGTACGACCGGATCGCAAACATAAGTGGCCCGGGTTCTACGTTAGGATCTGGGAAAATTACTCCCGGTGATGTAAACTGGCGCGATGTAGATAAAAATGACACCATTGATACACGCGACATGGTTTATCTAGGAAATATTTTTCCGAAATGGACCGGTGGGTTTACGTCAAACCTCTCGTACAAAGGATTCAACTTGTTTGCCCGATTTGATTTTGCACTGGGTCACACCATATATAATGACTTAGTGGCACGTACGTTGGGTAACTACCAGGGCACGTTTAATTATATCGATTTGCAGAAACATGCTTGGTCGCCAACCAACACGAGCACCGACATACCCAAAGTTTATTATGCAGACCAGGTTGCAGCCCCCACCGGTAAGAAAAATTATACGCGCATTAACAATGCAAGCGCAAACCTAAATGGTAACAATTCGAGATTCTATGAAAAAGGAAATTACCTCGGGTGCAGGGAAATCACTTTATCGTACGAGTTTACGAAAGCCATGCTTGCCACAACAAAAGTCTTCACCAGGGCTCGTGTATATGCTAGTGCACTCAATTTATTCTATATAACGAAGTTCACAGGGCCAACCCCGGAGGCTCCAACCTCAGGTGGTGCAATCAATGGTGTGTATATGGGTACCTACCCCACACCAAGATCGTATGTTGTTGGCGTAAGTCTTTCATTTTAATTCCTACGAATATGAAAAATAAAATCAGAATACTTCTTTCGGGCCTATCGATATTTCTAATGACATCGTGTGCCGATAACCTGGAATTAACACCTATCAGTAGTATTAGTGATGCTAATTTCTGGCGGACGCCCGACCAATTCGATGCATTTGTATCAGGCTTGCACGCCCAGTTTCGTGCAAACAATGGTGCCTTTCAATCGTTGGGCGAAATGCGTGCCGATATTTTTGGTACAGATCCGCCAAGTGCCAGCGCATTTACAGGCGAGGCTACGCAAGGTTTAGAGAGGATGTGGCAAAATTCGCTTGATCTTGATAACTCAGGGGTAAGCAACTTTGGAGGCTTTTACTATAACATTGATCAGATCAATTTGTTGATCAGCAAGCTGAACACAACCAGCGTTGTCGCTTCGGTTGACAAAAATTATTATCTCGGTATTGCTTACGGTATGCGTGCATTTTACTACTTCCAACTAGTGCGAAGCTGGGGAGGCGTAGTAATTCAAACCGATCCGGTTACAAGTGTAAATGTGTCGGGGCTGTCTAAGGCGGCTTCACCCGTGGCCGATGTACTGACACTCATCAAATCAGACATCGACAATTCGGTTACTAGTTTCGCTACGGACTATACGTTTAGAAACAGCAAATCATTTTGGTCCAAGTCTGCTACCTTAATGTTGAAAGCCGAAGTATACCTGTGGACCAGCTATCGCGGTGGTGGGGTCGCAGACGCTGGCCTTGCACAAGCTGCTTTGGCCGATATACAAGCCAATGCCGCAGGGCTTGCGTTGCTCCCCAATTTTGCTGACGTATTTTCTTCAACCAACCGCGGAAACAACGAAATTATTTTTGCAAGCCGCTATAAGTACCAAGAGGCGAACATGAATTTTGTTTCAAGTTCGTTTGTACCGCAGAGTGGCCTTATTGCCAATTTTTATGATTCGGTCGGCAATCGGAAATTTACTTCTACCGTGGATAATTGGGGCGGGCTTCTTCGCGCTCCGGTTACGATTGCTACGTTTAGAAAATTTAAAGATTCAGACTCCCGAAAATGGGCATCGATTCAGCCGGCCTATACTTATCCGGCCGGTACGTATGTAATTGCAGGTTGTTTCACAAACAAATTTCAGGGAGAACAACAGTCGGGCGTACGGCAATACACCAACGACTATCCGATTTATCGCTATGCCGATTTACTTTTACTGTTGGCCGAAGCAAAAATTGCCCAAAGTCAGGATCCTTCCAACGAAATTAATTTGGTACGGGCCAGAGCATTCGGCACAGCTTATTCATCAACGGTACAGGGCTACCCCAACCAAGCCATTGATGCGAACCCACAAGAAGCTATATTACAAGAACGCCTTTTCGAGTTTGTCTTTGAAGGTAAACGTTGGTACGACCTGCGAAGAATGGGTGATAGTTTTGTTTATGCACATACTTCGGTGTTGTCATCGGATTCGTACAAATTATTATGGCCCATCGACCGGACTGCGCTGACCAACAATAGAGGGTTGGCTCAAAATCCCGGTTATGCCGGATTTTAAAAATGTATAATACATTTTCTTTGCACCAAGGCTATGAGAACTTTCATTTTATTAGGGTTTGGAGCTTCTCATGCCGAGGTGTAAAGTTGATGTATCAGAGCAAAATAGTATCAAATCAACTATTTTTAAGTTTGTGAAAATTACACTAGCGTTATCTCAACGTTATAATATTTATTGCTATGGAGATTGATCACTTGAAGGGATTGATTGCGGCCCCGTTTACACCCATGCATCCGGATGGTTCGCTGAATTTGTCGATGATACCCAAGTACTATGAGATGTTGAAAGCCAACCGAATTGCAGGTGCTTTCATTTGTGGTTCTACGGGCGAGGGTGTCTCTATGACTTTGGAAGAAAAAAAGAAAGTATTTGAAGCATGGGCTGTAGTAACAAAGGGAGATCAAGATTTTAAAGTAATGCCGCTGGTGGGCGGCACCAGCTTGAACGACTGTATCACATTGGCGCAATACGCCCAAACGTGCGGGCTTTATGCAGTAGCCTTTACTTCACCTTTTTATTTTAAGCCCGCTTCGGTAAAAATTTTGGCAGAGACGTGTGCCGTTGTAGCCAACCGTGTTGCTACAATGCCGTTTTACTATTATCATATTCCTGTATTGACAGGCGTAAGCTTTACTATGTTTGATTTGTTAAAAGAGATTGATGGGCTTATACCCAACTTCGCTGGTGTGAAATACACCCACGAAGATTTCATGGATTTTTTATCGTGTTTGAATTTTAAAAATGGTGAATACGATATGCTTTGGGGCCGAGATGAAAACATGCTGGCTGCTTTGGCAATGGGAGCAAAGGGGAGTGTAGGCAGCACGTTTAATTATGCCGCACCATTATATCACGATCTGATAACTGCGTTTGAGCAGGGCGACCTTGATGCGGCCCGAAAGAAACAACAGTTATCAATCGACATGATCCGGTTGCTCGGAAAATATGGCGGAATTGCAACGGGCAAAGCCTACATGAAATTGCTTGGGCTTGATTGTGGTGGGTTTCGGTTGCCGGTATCCAACATGAGCAGCGAACAATTTCAATGGTTTAAAAAAGATACTGAGAAATTAGATTTTAAAAACTTTTGTTCGCACATACCTGTGTCGATAGCCAAGTAATGTGATTAAAGCTGTTATACTTATATATACGTTCATGCAATTGAATGCTTTGTGGGCACAAAAAAATAACCGTGTGCCTGTGCGGTGGGAAAAGACGGAAGTAATGCTTCCGGGTATGGAAAATCAAAAATCATTGGGAGTGGCGGGTGCTGTGTGTGGAGTTTACCGAGAGGTGCTGATGGTGGGAGGGGGTTCCAATTTTCCCGAAGGTATGCCGTGGGCAGGTGGAAAAAAGAAATATTATTCCGATCTATTCATTTATCAAAGAAAACCGGAAGAGATACAATATTTAAAATCAACTTCGCTTCCCCTTGCCGTTGCCTACAGTGCCAGTTGCTCAACAACACGTGGCGTTGTGTTTGCCGGTGGCGAAAACGAAACCGGAATTTTAAAGCATGTAGTTTTACTGAAGTGGGACGAGCACGCAAACGATATTTTGATCTCTACACTCCCGGAGCTTCCGGTGGCAATCACCAACGCATCCATAGTAGCGAGTGGTAGTAAAGTTTATCTGGCTGGTGGTGAAACAAGTACCGGAGTATCCAATCAATTTATGCAACTCGATCTGGATCACGCCAGCGATGGATGGAAAACGTTGGAACAACTTCCAACAGCGGTTTCTCATTCGGTAATGGCCTTGCAATACAACGGGAGTCATGAACGTATCTATCTAATGGGCGGTAGGCAGAAAAATAAAAACGGCATAAGTACACTGTTCTCTTCCGTATACGAGTTTGATCTCGAACAGAATAAATGGAAACCAAAAAAAGACCTTCCCCACCCATTAAGTGCAGGCACGGGTATTGCTGTCGGTATCAATTCAATTTTGCTATTTAGTGGAGATACCGGTGAAACTTTTAGCCGGGTTGAAAAACTTTTGGCCGAAATAAAAAACGAAACTGACCTGAAAAGAAAAAAAGAACTTTCAGAGAAAAAGAACGTACTCCTTTCATCACACCCCGGGTTTAATAAAGAGATACTGAAGTATAACACAGTTACCGATTCTTGGGAGAAAACAGGTACCATCCCATTCGATGGCCAAGTGACAACAACCGCAGTGAAATGGAATGACGATGTGATCATCCCCACCGGAGAGATTAGGGCGGGTGTTCGAACTCCGGCCATTCATGTGGGGAAAATAATGGTAAAATGAAGAACTCGAAAGTTTACCCCTGGGTAGTAGTGGCATTGCTTTGGGGCGTTGCTTTGTTGAACTACATGGATCGGCAGATGCTTTCAACGATGCGCCCCTCCATGCAGTTGGACATTGAGGAGTTGCAATCGGCTGCAAACTTTGGTTACCTCATGGCCATTTTTTTGTGGATCTACGGACTGATGAGCCCCTTTGCGGGCATCATTGCCGATCGGGTCAATCGAAAGTGGCTTATTGTATTTAGTTTATTGGTGTGGTCGGGAGTAACGTTTGCCATGGGCTTTGCCACTACGTTCGACCAGCTCTATTGGTTGCGTGCGGTGATGGGCGTGAGCGAAGCACTCTACATTCCGGCCGGCCTTTCACTCATCGCAGATTATCATTCATCCACCACGCGCTCGTTGGCGGTTGGCATACACATGACGGGGCTATACATGGGGCAGGCACTTGGAGGATTTGGTGCAACCATTGCTTCTACATTTTCCTGGCATTCGGCTTTTCAATCGTTTGGGTTGGTGGGTATATCGTACTCGTTCATTTTAATTTTCTTCTTAAAAGAAAAAAATGAAAATGAAAAAAAGCCGGACGTAATTGGGTATGTACAGGCTACAGTGAAGACATCGGTTAGTAAAGGCTTCAAACTTTTGTTTACCAGTTTTTCATTTTGGATTATCCTGTTGTATTTCGCGGTGCCGAGCCTACCCGGTTGGGCTGTGAAAAATTGGATGCCTACACTCTTTGCAGAAAACTTGAGTATCGACATGGCAACCGCGGGGCCCATCGCAACC
Source organism: Bacteroidota bacterium (assembly GCA_018267285.1). Lineage (GTDB taxonomy): Bacteria > Bacteroidota > Bacteroidia > Cytophagales > Cyclobacteriaceae > ELB16-189. The sequence goes on from JAFDYU010000008.1 coordinate 287,172, forward strand.
ATTACTATTGCCGTGTCATCGTTTTTTGGAGTGATTGTGGGCGGGCTGATGTCGGACCGTTGGGTTCAAAAAAATATTCGTGGAAGAATTTATACCAGTGCGCTGGGCTTAGGGCTGACCATTCCGGCTTTAATTTTAATCGGCTCCGGACATTCTATGTTCAATGTTATTGGTGCTGCATTCTGTTTTGGTTTTGGATATGGAATGTTTGATGCCAACAATATGCCCATCCTTTGCCAGTTTGTGGCAACGAATCAACGCGCAACCGCTTATGGCATTATGAATATGACGGGTGTTTTTTTTGGCGCATGGATTACCGATTGGCTCGGCAAGTCTACCGATGCCGGCCACTTAGGGAAAGATTTTACATGGCTTGGAAGTATTGTGTTGGTAACGCTCGCCATCCAGCTATTTTTTCTTAAACCAACAGTAAGTAAAACGTAAATTAAGGATGAAAATGAAAGCATTATTTCTTATGAGTTTGGCACTATACAGCTATGCGTGTACGGATGCCGCAGGCAATACGCCAAAAGATAAAATCAAAGTGTCGGTTATACCTTCGGCCAATCCGTTACTGGTCGGTAAGTCAACCAATCCTGCATTGCAAATGGTTGTGTTTGTTCCTTCAGACATTTCGCAGGCAAACGTTAATTCAATTCATTGTACATTAAATAAAGAAGCCGTATCCGATATTCAGAAAATTGAGCTTTATCTTCCGGGTAAGGCTTCGGGATTTTCGAACGCTAATTTTTTAACCTCTCTTGGTCCCGCCTCCCATGAATTTGACATTCCTCTAAATTTGAAACTTGCATCCGGTGTGCACCATCTCTGGGTAAGTATCACATTGAAAAAAGAAGCAGACAGTAACCACTTTATTGAATTGCACGTTACAAAAATAGTTTCTGCGGAAGGAAAAGAATTTCCGGTAACGGAAGGAACAACTTCTTTTCGAAAGAGGATTGGTATTGCCTTGCGAAATGCAGGAGACGAGGGCGTGAATACCTATCGAATTCCGGGGTTGATCACAACCGATAAGAATACGTTGATTGCGGTGTACGACATACGATATGATAATGATGCCGACCTTCCGGCCAACATCGATGTAGGTATGAGCCGCAGCACCGATGGAGGGAAAACATGGAGCCCCATGAAAATAATTATGGATATGGGGTTGCCAAATGAAACGAACGGTGTTGGCGATCCCTCAATTTTGTACGACCCCGTTACAAAAAAACTTTGGGTGGCCGCATTGTGGAGCAAGGGCAATCGCTCGATCAGAGGTTCCGGTCCGGGTCTGTCACCGGATGAAACCGGACAGTTTGTGTTGGTGAGCAGCGCAGACGATGGAATTACATGGTCATCACCTTACAGCATTACGGCTCAAGTAAAAGACCCCACGTGGACTATTTTTTTTCAGGGACCCGGAAACGGTATCGCCCTTCAAGACGGGAAAATTGTTTTTCCAGCCCAATATTGGGATGCAACCCGAATGCCGTACTCCACAATTATTTACAGCGATGACCACGGGCAAACCTGGAAACGGGGTTCAGGCGCAAAATCAAACACAACAGAAAGTGCAGTTGTGGAAACAACTCCCGGTAAGTTGATGCTCAACATGCGCGACAACCGAGGGAGTTACAGAAGCGTTGCCACTTCGGCAGATATGGGAAACACATGGGCTGAGCATCCAACTTCCTACAGCGCATTGCCCGACCCGGTTTGCATGAGCAGCCTGATTAAGGCGAACGTTAATATCAAAGGCGGGCAACAAAATGTCTTGTTTTTTTGCAACCCCAATAAATCATCGGCACCTCGCGCCAACATCACGATCAAAGCAAGTCTTGATCTGGGCGAAACCTGGGAACAAGCAAACCAGTTATTAATTGACGAACGGGATTGCTACGGATACTCCAGCCTTACTAAAATTGACGACAACACCCTTGGTTTGCTGTACGAGGGCACGAAAGAAATCTACTTTGTTAAAGTACTCGTGAGCGAAATCATTAAATAATTTTTTCAATGGCTTATTCACGACAAGAACTTCATTTACTCAAAGATTTCTATTCATCTCAATTATTACAAGACACACTGCCCTTTTGGTTTCCTCGCTCGGTAGATCAGCAACACGGTGGCTACCTGCTCATGCGCGATGCCGATGGAAGTTTGATTGATGACGACAAAGCAGTTTGGATACAAGGCCGAGCTGCCTGGTTGCTGGCAACTTTATACAACACGGTACAGCCAAAAAAAGAATGGCTCCACTGGTCTAAGTCCGGAATTGATTTTTTACAACAACATTGTTTCGACACAGACGGGCAGATGTTCTTCCACGTGACACGCGATGGACAGCCGTTGCGAAAGAGAAGGTATTTTTTCTCGGAGACTTTTGCTGTTATTGCCACAGCCGCTTATGCAAAAGCAAGTGGCGATAAAAACGTGGCAGCCCTCTCGCGAAAAATTTTTTCCGATTGCATAGCCTACGCATCCGGTGAAAAAAAATTAACACCTAAATTTACCAATACACGCCCCTCCAAAGCTATCGGAGTGCCGATGATTATGATCAACACCGCACAACAACTGCGAAGCACGATTGGCGATGAACGCTGTGACGAATGGATTAACCGATGGATTAACGAGATTGAAAAAGATTTTATTAAAGACAACATTTGTTGCGTGATGGAGCAAGTAGCCCCAGACGGAAGCATCATCGATCACCTGGATGGAAGGACACTGAACCCCGGCCATGCCATTGAAGGGGCATGGTTTATTTTACATGAAGCCAAACACAGAAACAACGATCCGCATTTGATTGACATGGGCTGCCGCATGCTCGATTATATGTGGGAGCGCGGGTGGGACAATGAATACGGTGGTATTTACTATTTTCGCGATGTGTACGGCAAACCGGTGCAAGAGTACTGGCAAGATATGAAAATGTGGTGGCCACACAACGAAACTATAATTGCCACCTTGCTGGCTTACCTGATGACTGGTAATGAAAAATACGCACGCTGGCACAAACTGGTTCATGAGTATGCGTACCATCATTTCCACGACAAAAAAAATGGCGAATGGTTTGGGTATCTGCACCGCGATGGAACACTGGCTCAGCCGGCAAAAGGAAATTTATTTAAAGGCCCTTTTCATTTGCCACGCCAGGAATGGTATTGTGCACAACTTTTAGATGAGTATCTTAACTAAATTATTTAAAAAACAGAATGAGTACTCAACAGCAAGTTTTTACGGCAGATAAAATTTTTACAGGAGAAGAATGGTTAACCGGTCGTGCAATTATTACAGAAGCTGATACAATAAAAGATATTATTGAGCAGAGTAAAATACCTTTAGGTTTCAATGTAAATCATTACACTAGTTCAATTATCGCTCCGGCATACATCGACTTACAGATATATGGTGCACATGGAAAATTACTGTCGGAGTATCCCAATAGAGACGCATTAGCAGACTTGATTAATTATTGCCGAGCAGGAGGTGCTGCTTATTGCATGCCCACAGTAGCCACTAATCATTATGATGTTTTTAAGCGAGCCATTGATGCGATCAAAGCATATTGGGAGCAAGGCGGAGAAGGAGTTTTAGGAATTCATCTCGAGGGTCCATGGATTAACCCTGTAAAACGAGGCGCACATATCGAATCGTTGGTTCGTTCGCCTACGTTGGAGGAGGTGAAGGAAATATTGGCCTACGGAAAAGGAGTTATTAAAATCATAACGCTTGCACCGGAGCAATGCAGCAAAGAGATTATAGAGTATATCCGTTCTGCGGGCGTTATCATTTCTGCGGGGCACAGCAACGCTACGTATCAGGAAGCAAAAGAAAGTTTTGCCGGTGGAGTGAAAGCCGTTACGCATCTGTACAATGCCATGAGCCCTTTGCAACATCGTGAGCCCGGTCTTGTAGGTGCATGCATGGATGATTATGCCGTAATGGCAAGTATCATCCCCGATGGCCATCATGTGGATTACGCATCCGTGCGCATAGCCAAAGCGGTTATGCAGAACAGGCTGTTTGTAATTACAGATGCCGTTACCCAAACCGACAGCGGGCCCTACCAGCACGAACTGGCGGGCGATAAATATGTAGCGGCAGGTATATTGAGCGGCTCGGCTTTAACCATGCACACCGCAATGCTTAATTTGGTGAACTACTGTAAGGTAGAGATGGGTGAAGCCATCCGTATGTGCAGTTTATACCCTGCAAGGTTAATGGGTTTAGACCATAAACTGGGAAAAATACAAAAAGGATATAGTGCTCAACTGATTGCAATCAATCAGCAGAACGGCACCTGTACGGTCTTATGATCGTTACGTAGTTTTTTTAAGGAACACTACTAACTAACGATGGATACAGTCTGCCGAAAATAAAGAAAAAGAGAATGGAAGTACATGCAAACAGTTAAGGCTACTGGAATAAAATGGCTGGCAGGCGGATTGTTGTTTGCCATCCTATGGCCATCGGCATCCACCGCCACCAAAGCAGGATTAACAGTGGCGCAACCACTGGTTATTGCCATGGTAAGGTTTGCATTGGCAGCAACCATACTGTTGTTTTTAGCCCATGGTATTAAGGGCTACAGGTTGCCTACGGGCAACGAATGGAAACATATTGCAATGTATGGCTTGCTGAACATCACCATTTACCTGGGTTGCTACGTAGTTGCCATGCAAACCGTAACCGCGGGTATTGGTTCGCTGGCAGTAGCCACCAATCCGGTCTTTATCAGCTTTCTGTCTGTTTTTTTATTAAAGGAAAAAATGAAATGGCCGGTACTACTTTCCTTGCTGATTTGTACACTGGGTGTTGTGTGTGCTGCATGGCCGCTGTTCAGTAATGCCACGGTTACCACGGGGGGCCTGTTGCTTTTATTGTTTAGTATGTTGTGCTACTCGGCAGCGGCTATCTATTTCTCTTCAAAAAAATGGAATAACCTTTCATTGATAACCATTAACGGATGGCAAACTCTGTTGGGTGGGTTGTTTTTATTTCCGGCTGTAGTGGTTTTCTATAACCAAGAACGGAATGATTTCAACGCAACCTTTTGGCTATCGGTAATCTGGCTGGCTGTTCCGGTTTCAATTATTGCCGTGCAGATATGGTTATGGCTTTTAAGAATTAACCCGGTAAGGGCGGGGCTTTGGTTGTTTCTATGTCCTTTATTCGGGTTTGTAATTGCTGCCTGGTGGATGAACGATGAGATAGATGGTTACACTATAATTGGTGTAGCACTGGTAATTGCAGGTTTACTGGTATCAAAAATTAATGTAACAAGAAATGAAGTGGTGTTTGATTAGCATGCTCATTTTGCCTGCTTGTTGTTTCGGTCAGCTAACGATGGCTGTAATTTTTTCGGACAACATGATTTTGCAGCAGAATAAACCTGTGCATTTCTGGGGAGAAGGAATTCCGGGAAAAACCGTTACCGTTTCATTTGCGGATGAAATCAAAAAGGTTGTTGTAAAAGCAGATTCATCATGGAGTGTTTATTTTGATAAACAAATCGCGAACATAAAACCTCAGGTGGTTACTGTGCAAAGTATAGATGAAAAGATTGAACTCAAAAATATTCTCATAGGCGACATCTGGATTTGCTCCGGCCAATCGAATATGGAATGGGAGATGCAGAAAGAAATGCATTGGAAGGAAGAGAAACATTTTTCAAATCAACCCATTATTCGGTTTACGAATCCACCACCTGTTGGCAGATATGTGTATAGAGTAGCGTACAATGATTCATTGAACAGGCGATTAGCGAAAGACAGTTTGTATTTATGGAACGGCTGGAAGGTTTGCGACAGTAGTACTATTAAAACAATGAGTGCAGTGGCTTATTATTTTGCCAAATCCATTGCAAAAGAAACAAATATTCCAATCGGCTTGATTAATCTCTCTATTGGCGGAGCACCGGCTGAAACGTTTATCAGCGCAGATGCCATGCAGCATAGTAAACAGTTTGCGTCAAAAGTAAATGGCAACTGGCTTGCAAATGAATCATTGCCTGTGTGGGTAAGGGAAAGAGGCGCACAGAATATTGGGAACAATCTAAATGGTTATAAAGGTAACATGAAATTGAATCATGCTTATAAGCCGGGCTTTGCTTATGAATGTGGCATTCGTCCGCTACTTTCTTTTGCAATAAAGGGTATACTTTGGTATCAGGGCGAAAGCAATGCGCAGGAAACAAAACGTGTGGAGGAGTATGCGGCCTTATGCAAACTGATGGTAGAAGACTACAGACAAAAATGGAGACAAACGCGATTGCCTTTTTACTACGTTCAACTTTCGTCCATCGATACAGTTAAGTACAAGGGCCAATGGTGGCCGTTGTTCCGCGATGAGCAACGGAAAATGTTAGCCCTGATTCCCAACAGTGGTATGGCCGTGTGCAGCGACATTGGCGTCAGGAATGATGTACACCCCACCAATAAAAAAGATGTGGGCGAACGCCTTGCCCGATGGGCGTTAAGCGAAACCTATAATAGAACAATAGTACCCTCCGGGCCGCTGCCATTACAAGCAGCGTATAAAAATCGAAAAGTGACTGTTACCTTTCAATATACAGCAAACGGATTGCGTACTTCGGATGGAAAGACACTCCAAGGCTTTTCATTGGATGGGAAGAATGAAGTAAAAGCTGAAATTGTAAGGAACACCATTGTGATTTATACAGACGATAAACCCAGGTACGTTTACTACGGATGGAAACCCTTTAGCGGTGGCAACCTTGTTAACAATGAAATGTTGCCCACTTCAACTTTTAAACTTGACGTTCAATGAGCGATAAATACCTTAATCAATACTACTGCATTATGAGACCATCATTCTTCATCGCAATTTTATTCTTTGTTCAAACATCCTTCGCGCAGTCTGTGGTAAGCATCATACCACAGCCCGTGAAGCTGGAGTTGAAATACGGCACATTTGTGATCGACCAACAAACTGCCGTACGATACAAAAACCGTAATCTGAAAGCCGCTGCTGGCCTGCTTTCTTCAGCAATCAGAACTATTTCAGGTATAGAACTCAATCAGAAACCAACGGATAAAAAATCAATTTCTTTGATATTGGTTAATGAAGCAGGCTTGGGTAATGAAGGGTACAGACTTTCGGTTAGACCCGAGGGGGTCACCATTCAAGCCAATCGATATGCCGGTGTTGTTTATGGAATACAATCTTTATTGCAAACACTGCCGGCCATTCGCACCAATGCACAACTTCAAGTTCCCTGTATGGAGGTAACAGACTATCCGCGCTTTGCCTGGCGTGGCATGCACCTGGATGTAAGCCGCCATTTTTTTTCGCCCGAAGTAATAAAAGAATACATCGACCTGATGGTTACGTACAAAATGAACACTTTTCATTGGCATTTGGTGGATGATCCTGGGTGGCGCATTGAAATAAAGAAATATCCAAAACTAACTCAGGTAGGAGCGTGGCGTGCAGACCGGCTTGATACCGAATGGCGCTCGCGCACGCAAGCAAAAGAAGGTGAGCCGGCAACCTACGGTGGGTACTACACCCAAAAGCAGATCAAAGAAATTGTGGCGTATGCAACACAACGAAATATTACCATTGTTCCCGAAATTGAAATGCCCGGACACTCGGCAGCGGCCTTGGCTTCGTATCCGCAGTTCAGTTGCACCCAACAACCACAACTACCCATGACGGGTGGAGACTATACCAACATCTCATCAAATTTTTGTGCGGGCAATGATGAATCCTTTCAATTTTTGGAAGATGTACTTACCGAAGTTATTGAGCTTTTCCCATCGGAATATGTGCACATTGGAGGTGATGAAGTCGATAAAAGCCCCTGGAGAAAATGCGCACGGTGCCAGGCAAGGATAAAAAATGAGAATCTAAAAAATGAAGACGAACTGCAAAGCTATTTCATTAAACGAATTGAAAAATTTCTCATCAGCAAAAACAAAAAGATGATCGGGTGGGATGAAATCCTGGAAGGGGGGCTGGCGCCACAAGCTATGGTGATGAGTTGGCGCGGAGAAGCTGGCGGCATTGAAGCAGCAAAAATGAACCACAACGTAGTAATGACGCCCGGTGTGCCGTGTTATTTTGATCACTATCAGGATGATCCGGCAACAGAACCATTAGCGATTGGCGGTTTCAATTCACTTAAACGTGTTTACGATTACGAACCGATACCCAAAGAGTTGAACGCACAGCAAGCGAATTATGTGCTTGGCGCTCAAGCAAACTTATGGACGGAGTGGATAAGCACAACCGAGCATTTAGAATACATGGTCTTGCCCCGCATGTTGGCACTGGCCGAAGTGGTGTGGAGTCCCAGTGCTGCCAAGAACTGGAATAATTTTAACGAACGGCTTCGTTACCATTTCAGTAGTTTCGAACAAAAAGGCTTGCATCATAGCAAAGGAAATTTCAAAGTGGAAATCAAGCCCAACACAAAAGCCGGGAAACTTCAGGCGGTATTGTCAACGGAAGCCTACCGGGCAACTATTTATTATACAGTAGATGGAACAACTCCAACCACTACCAGTCAAAAATATACAAGCGATATACCTATTGATTCGTCTATGACCATTAAAGCCATTGCATACGCAAACGATTATGAAAAGAGTGCAAGACCTTCGGAACAGACTTTTGTCATTCATAAAGCAGTAGGTAAAGACGTGGTGTATGCACACCCGGCCAGTAAATATTACCGTGCCGATGGGCCAAACACATTAACCGATGGCATCAGGGGCTCCACATCACATAGTAAAAATTGGCACGGATTCAATGGAGACGACTTGGTTGCCACTATTGATTTGGCTGACGCGAAATCCATTCATAAAGTTTCTCTGGGCTGTTTACAAAAGTATAGAGATTGGATTTTTTTGCCCCAGGTTGTTACCGTTGAAGTATCAGCCGATGGACAATCTTTTACCGAAGTAGGCACTGCATTAAACAAAATTTCACCCGATGAAAAAAACACGACCATCCGTGATTTTACGGTTGAGTTCAAAGCTCAAAATGTAAAATCCATCCGCGTGACGGCCAAAAATGGCGTTTGCCCTAAAGGCCATAGTGGCGAAGGCAAATCCGCATGGCTCTTTGCTGATGAAATTGTTGTTGAATAAAACTCTAAATCACTTCACGGGTATCATGAGAAAAATATTTTTCGCTCTTCTGTTAATTTGCTTCCATCTTTCGTTTTCTCAAAATAAAAATGATACGTATCGTTTCGAAATAAAGGAAGGTGAATTTTATTTTGAGGGCAAGCCATTTAAAATTCATTCGGGCGAAATTCATTATGCGAGAGTGCCCAAAGAGTATTGGAGACACCGGTTTCAAATGGCCAAGGCCATGGGTATGAATGCAATCACCACCTATGTGTTTTGGAATTATCACGAAACAGCGCCCGGTGTGTGGGATTTTAAAACCGGTAACAAAAATCTGCGTGAGTTTATAATACAAGCACAAGAAGAAGGGCTGCTGGTGATTCTGCGGCCGGGCCCATACGTGTGTGCCGAGTGGGAGTTTGGCGGCTACCCGTGGTGGCTGCAGCAAAATAAAAACCTCGAGGTGCGCACCTGGAATAAACCCTTCCTCGATTCGTGCCGCAGCTACCTTGCGAAGTTGGCCGAACAGGTGAAAGACCTGCAAGCGAGCAAGGGCGGCCCTATTATTTTGGTGCAAGCCGAAAACGAATTTGGTTCTTATGTGGAACAACGAAAAGATATTCCACTGGAAACTCACAAAAAATACAATGCCGCATTCATCAATATTTTGAAAGACGTGGGTTTTACAGGGCCTTTCTTTACTTCCGATGGAAGCTGGTTATTTAAGGGCGGGGCAGTGAAGGGAGTATTGCCAACAGCCAATGGTGAAGGCAACATCGATGTATTAAAAAAAGCAGTAAATGAATATCACGAGGGCACTGGCCCTTATCTGGTGGCCGAGTTTTACCCCGGTTGGCTCGATCACTGGGGCGAACCTTTTGTAAAAGTAAAGACCGAAAAAATTGTTGCTCAGACAGAAAAATATCTGCAGGCCGGAGTAAGTTTTAATTTTTATATGATTCACGGAGGAACCAATTTCGGATTTACTTCAGGCGCCAATTACAACGAAAGCCATCATATTCAACCCGACCTTACCAGCTACGATTACGATGCACCCATTAGTGAGGCAGGGTGGCCTGCCGAAAAGTATAACGCTTTGCGTGAGCTGATGAAAAAATATGTTGAGCATATTCCCGATGTACCGGCCCGCATTCCAGTTATCACAATTCCGGCCATCGAATTGAAAAAATCTTTTAATCTGTTGGATTGGAAAAATAGGATACCGCCCGTGAACAGCGACTCAGCGTTAAGTTTTGAAAATCTCAATCAGGGAACGGGCTATATCTTGTACAGCAAAAAATTTAGTCATCCCGTAAAGGGCAAACTGAAAATTGCAGGGTTGCGCGATTACGCCACCGTTTATGTTGAAGGAAAAAAAATAGGGGAGCTCAACCGCCAAAGCAACCTATATGAACTGAATGTGGATATAGCTGCAGATAATACATTGGATATTTTGGTGGAAAACCTGGGGCGTATTAATTACGGTGCTGCCATTACTCAAAATACCAAAGGCATTATTCAGCAACCCACTATGGATGATAAAATCATTTCTGGAAAATGGAAAATGTACAACATGCCTTTTGATAGGATACCTGATTTTAAAAAGCAGAAACCAAAAAATATACCGGGATCTCCCACTATTTATTTCGGCACATTTGATTTGAAAGAGACAGGCGATACGTTTCTCAACATGGAACCGTGGGGTAAGGGCATTGTCTTTATTAATGGAGTTAATATCGGTCGATATTGGAAAATAGGTCCGCAGCAAACTTTATATGTGCCGGGTTGCTGGCTCAAAAAAGGAAAAAATGAAATTGTAATTTTCGAACAACTGAATGATACCGTTATGAACCGTGTACAGACTGTTGCGTCTCCCATTCTTGAAAAACAAAAATAACCGTAAGAATAAAAATTCCATGCCGTATGTTTCTGAATATTCGTTTCCGTTTTATTGCTACCCTCATCTTGATTAACGGTTCAGTTAACGCTCAACAACAAAAAACAATACTCCCCGACAGCCTTTTTTCAACCTACTACCTTCAGCGAGTTTCGCACTTTAAAACACTTCCACAGACAAAGGGCGACATTATTTTTTTGGGAAACAGCATTACCGATGGTGCCGAGTGGAACGAACTTTTCTCCGATGTACGAATTAAAAACAGAGGCATCAGTGGCGACATCAGTGCCGGTGTTATCAAGCGGATTGATGAGGTGACGAACCGCCAACCGTCAAAACTATTTTTGATGATTGGCACGAATGATTTAGCCAAAAACATTCCTATTGACAGCGTGATAAAAAATATTTTGTGGATTGCCGATTACGTTCGGCAGCAGTCGCCTGCAACCAAACTTTTTGTCCAAAGCATTTTACCGGTTAATGAAGTTTTTAAAAAATTTAATGGTCATACAACAAAACGAGACTTGATTGAAAAAGTGAATGCCTCGTTGCAATGGAATGCCAAACCACATCATTATACGTTTATCGATTTATACACTCCGTTTTGCAACAGAGAGGGCAAACTGGATACAACGTTTACAAACGATGGTCTTCATCTTACGGGTGAAGGCTACCTGCTTTGGAAACGATTGGTTGCTCTTCATGTGGATGAGCATTGAGCATCGGTTTTCGCTGATCAAAATAAAGTGTAAAGAAAAACTGCCGGGCTTTCGCCCGGCAGTCCTTTAAATCTCATAACTCAATATGGATTACTCCATACTATTTCTTCACCTCTTCATACTCCACATCTTGCGCATCGCCACCGCCTTGGTTATTTCCGGCCGAACCATTGCCGGCATCGCCTGCATTTGGCTGAGCCCCGGCCTGGCCAGAGGCGGCATACATTTCTTGCGAGGCAGCCTGCCACGCGGCATTGAGGGCAGTCATTGCACCATCAATTGCGGTGAGGTCCTTGCTGGCGTGCGCTGCTTTCAGTTTTTCAAGCGCACCGTTGATGGCCGTTTTATTTCCATCCGAAAGCTTCTCGCCAAATTCTTTCATCTGCTTTTCGGTTTGGAAAATAAGCGAGTCGGCCTGGTTTATTTTCTCTACCGTTTCTTTTTCGCGCTTGTCGGCATCGGCATTGGCTTGTGCTTCCTGCTTCATTTTTTGAATCTCCGCATCGGTTAAACCGCTCGAAGCTTCAATGCGAATCTTCTGTTCTTTGCCCGTGCCTTTGTCTTTAGCAGATACGTGCAGAATGCCGTTGGCGTCAATATCGAAAGTCACTTCAATCTGAGGCACTCCTCTCGGTGCAGGCGGAATTCCATCTAAGTGGAACCGACCGATCGTGCGGTTGTCTTTCGCCATCGGGCGCTCGCCTTGCAGCACATGTATTTCTACCGAAGGTTGGCTGTCGGAAGCGGTGGAGAATGTTTCCGATTTCTTGGAAGGGATCGTAGTGTTCGATTCAATCAGCTTAGTCATTACGCCACCCATCGTTTCGATACCGAGCGACAGTGGGGTAACATCCAACAACAACACATCTTTCACTTCGCCCGTCAGCACACCACCCTGAATAGCAGCACCTACGGCCACCACTTCATCGGGGTTCACACCCTTCGATGGTTTCTTGCCAAAGAATTTTTCTACTTCTTCCACAATGCGTGGAATGCGCGTAGAGCCACCCACCAAAATCACTTCATCAATTTGCGACACACTTACACCGGCATCGGCCACGGCTTTTTTACAAGGTTCGAGTGTTCTGCGGATCAAATCATCGCACAGTTGTTCAAACTTTGCGCGCGAAAGTTTTTTCACTAAGTGTTCCGGCACACCATCCACAGAGGTGATGTACGGCAAGTTGATTTCGGTTTCCGACCCGCTCGAAAGTTCGATCTTCGCTTTTTCAGAGGCTTCTTTTAAGCGTTGCAATGCCATCGGGTCTTTGCGCAAGTCAATGTTCTTGTCGGCTTTAAATTCATCGGCCAGCCAGTTCATTATGCGCATGTCGAAGTCATCGCCACCCAGGTGCACATCACCGTTGGTCGATTTCACTTCAAACACACCATCGCCCAATTCCAAAATGGAAATATCGAACGTACCACCACCGAGGTCGTACACGGCAATCTTCATGTCTTTGTTTTTCTTGTCGAGACCGTAGGCCAACGCTGCGGCCGTGGGCTCGTTGATGATGCGCTTTACATCAAGGCCGGCAATCTGCCCGGCTTCTTTCGTAGCCTGGCGTTCGGCATCGTTAAAGTACGCGGGCACCGTTACCACTGCCTCGGTAATCGTAGTTCCCAAATAGTCTTCGGCCGTGCTCTTCATTTTTTGCAAAATCATGGCCGAAATTTCCTGAGGAGTGTACTGGCGGTCGCCTATGCGCACGCGTACGGTGTCGTTGTTGCCGCTCTCTACTTCGTACGATACCATTTTTTTCTCGCTGCTTACTTCGCCAAATTTTTTACCCATGAATCGTTTGATCGACTGCACGGTATTTTTGGGGTTGGTTATGGCCTGGCGCTTGGCGGGGTCGCCCACTTTGCGCTCGCCTTTGCCGTTATCCAAAAAACCAACGATCGAAGGCGTGGTTCTGCGGCCCTCGCTGTTGGCAATCACCACCGGCTCATTGCCTTCCATTACGGCCACGCACGAGTTGGTTGTTCCTAAGTCAATTCCAATAATCTTTCCCATATTATTTCTATGTTTCGGTTTCTGTTTTTTAGTCAGCCATGGACGACAACCATTGTGCCAGTGGGGTTCTTGGCTCTAAAAAGTGACAGAGTGTCAGAAACGGCTTTACAGAGGTTACAAGTTTGCCAGATTTTTGAAATTTGGAATCGTTTGGGCGGCACACGGGCTATCCGCTATACTCCTCGCGCCACTGCACAGGCCCGCACAGCTGCGGGGTGCCGCTTCTATCCCTGCCGCAAGAGTAGCCAAGGTTAATAGGGCAGACCTACATTTGAAAAACAGGAGTGCGTATATTTGGGTGTTAGCGTTCATGCCGGTGGACAGTTGCCCAAGGTCGGTGTTGTCACCGACCTGAATCTGCCTCATTGGTTGGTGACAACACCAACCAAGAGCAGAGCCGCAAGAGTTAGCCAAGGTTAATAAAGCGGCCTACATTGAAAACAGGAGTGCGTATATTTGAGTGTTGGCTGCAATGCCATAACCGACAATGAAAAATCTATCAACTCGACTGACATTCTTTTTTAAGATCTGGGGACTCTTATGGATTACTGGGACAATTGTTGTTGCCGTACTGTTTATAATCGGGACTAAGAGTCTCTGGGGAATTGCAATATTAATTATGACTATCCCGTTCTTCGGGCTGATTAACATTTATCAAATTAAATATGACGACAGGCATGTTTACGTAAAGAAATGGTCAGAGCTTGAGACTTTTGACTTGTCAAAAATAAAATCAATAAATGAAGGGGACCCATTCAGTTGGGACCCATTTTTTCAATTAGAAATATTTGACAACATGGGAGAGATTAGAAAAATGAACTTTCTGCCCGACATATTCGAATCATACCATTATTTTTTTACAAAAAGGTTTATTGGACAACTTCTTGACTTTAAAATTAAAATAAGAAATTCAAAAACGGACTGAAGACACTGCAGGCAACATTGTGTTTGCGCTATAATGTGCCTGTCAGGTCTTCCGACCTGACGCAACCAGCGCTCACCTGAAATATTTATCTTCGCCTCATGGCGCTTCGCGGACGTACTGACTGCCAAGAGCAGATTGAAAAACAGGTGTGCGTCTATTTGAGTGTTAGCGTTCATGCCGGTGGACAGTTCCGACAAATTTGGAGTATATCTAAAAAGTATATACCTTTGACAAAGGTATTGCCATGAAAAATTTATCATTAAAACTTGATGACGACATTTTTCAAGAGACTGAAAAGATCGTGACCAAAGTAAAAAAGAACCGGAACAGGTATATCAACGAAGCTATCGAATTCTATAATCGACTTCATAAACGTAGACTCCTTATAAAACAGTTGAGTAAGGAATCAAAAATTGTTGCGAAGGACTCCCTAGAGGTTTTGGCTGAGTTTGAAAAACTGACCGATGAAGATTAAGCAATTCGAAATCTGGATTGCTGACCTAAATCCAAGAATGGGGACTGAAGCCGGGAAAATCCGACCAGCTATTGTCGTTCAAACCGACTTGTTAAATAAAGAGCATCCATCGACTATTGTTTGCCCGATAACGACAAACGTAAAACCTGACTCGGAGATACTGCGAGTTCATCTTAAGAAATCAAAGTTTGGACTCAAAGAGGACTGTGATATAATGATTGACCAAGTCAGAGCAATTGACAACAAACGACTTTTAAAAAAAGTTGGAGAAGTGGACAGCGACACGGCTGACAAAGTTAGAGAGAATTTGAAGATAATTTTAGACTTGGACTAACCGGCACGAAACGCTAACAAAATGTTTCTGCAATGCGGGGGTTCAGTGTAGGTATAATGTGCCTGTCAGGTCTTCCGACCTGACGCAACTAGCACTCACCTGAAATCTTTATCTTCGCCTCATGGCGCTTCGCGGACGTACTGCCTTTCTTAATGAACAATGTTTCTTTGTTACAACCACATGCTATAACTGGGTATCACTTACTTGAAAGTGATGCGTGCAAACAAATCGTTAGCGACAGTATCAATTTCCTCAACAAGAAATACGAGTCAGTCACACTGGGGTATGTGATCATGCCTAATCACATACACTTGATCATCTTCTTCACCAAAACCAATCTGCTCTCCAACTGGATGCGCGATTTGAAGAAGTTCACTTCTGTGATGATTCGGCAAGAGATTGAGAAGTCAGGCAATCTCGAACAGTTGGAGAAATTGCGCGTTCCTGAAATGAAACAAGTATTCAAAGTATGGCAAGATCGTTTTGACGATGTTTATATCTCCAGCAAGAAAGTTTTTGAAACGAAGCTGGAGTACATTCATAACAATCCATTGCAAGAACACTGGAATTTAGCTTCACGACCCGAGCTTTGGCCTGATTCAAGTGCGATGTTTTATGAGTTGGAAAAACAACCGCGGGTTGCAATTACAGATTACAGAGATTTGTTTTAGATTCAGATTTTCGTCAGGTCGTAAGACCTGACGGGCACAAATAGAGCAGACCTACATTTTGAAAAACAGGAGTGCGTATATTTGGGTGTTAGCAGCCAGCTTAGAAGACAACACCGCGACAGAATTTTAATGTAAAATGACAACACTCAAAAATCCGATAATAAAAACCAAGAGACTTTTACTC
This sequence comes from Bacteroidota bacterium, assembly GCA_018267285.1. Taxonomy (GTDB): domain Bacteria; phylum Bacteroidota; class Bacteroidia; order Cytophagales; family Cyclobacteriaceae; genus ELB16-189. Next base: position 303,495 of record JAFDYU010000008.1, read on the forward strand.
AGACCAATTGTTAATACAGATATTGACAACATTTTCAAAGGACTTTCTGATCCCGAAATTTTCAAATATTATGGAGTAAATTTTCAAACCTTAGAAGCGACAAAAGAACAAATGACTTTTTACTCTAACTTAGAAAAAGATGGAACAGGAGCTTGGTTTGCCGTTTGTTCGTTGGACAACAAAATATTTTACGGTGCAGGCGGAATTAATAGTTTAAACAAAGAGCATAAAAAAGCAGAAATCGGTTTTTGGTTATTGACTGACTTTTGGGGTCAGGGGATAATGACAGAAGCTATGCCACTAATTTGTAACTACGGTTTTGGAAATCTTGGACTTCACAGAATTGAAGGTTTTGTTGAATCGGACAACATAAACTGCAAACGGGCAATGACTAAACTTGATTTTCAATATGAAGGAACAATGAAAGATTGCGAAATAAAAAACGGGAAATTTATTAGTTTGGATATTTACTCTCGCTTGTGCCAATAAGTATCTGAACATATTTATAAATTCATGAAAAATCTATTGTACTTAGTTTGTCATGGCATCGCCATAGTGCTCACTATCGGAAGCATACTCGGCACACCGGGTGATATGGACAGCACCAAAAGCATAACCAAATTTCTGCTAAAACTATCAGATATTTTCCTGCCGTTAGCCTGGTACGGAATACCCACTCTGTTTTGTATTTCGCTCGTATCTTTTCTGTTGGGGTATGCACTTGTGGGCAAAATATGTTCGCTCGTAAGTTTAGGGCTGGGGCTGGGGCTTTTCCTGATCGTACTCGCGCTTTACCTCACCGCATAAACAGATAGCTCAAGCGTTTTATTTTTTTTGAGACGGCTTTTGTTTTACCGTATTTGATTTTCGTTTTCTCAAAAAGCCTCTGCAATATTTAAATAAAAATTGGAAGTGCCTTTACCAAAACCTAAATCCATGCGCAGGTTCACTCGTTCACTTCGCGCCATCTTGAGGCGGAAGCCTATTCCCCCGTTTGGTTTTAATCCTTGAAAAGAGAATTGGTTTAATTCGCTTGCAACTTCGCCCGTTCCGGCATAAAACACCAAGCCAAACATTTTATTGATAACTCTGCGGTATTCAACTTGAGCAGCCGCATAATTACGGTCGCGGTAGCGGCCCGAATAATATCCGCGCATAATCATGTCGTTTCCCAAAGCTCCCATCGCATTCCACGGAACTGTACCCCAGGTGAAATAACTGTACAACTGAAGGGCTATAATGTCTTCCGATTCTTTGTTGAGTTTAATGAACTTCCTCAGGTCGCCTTCAAACGATCTGAAATCAAATTCGCTGCCCAACGCACCGTTGTTCACTCCGTATTTAAATCGTACCAAATGCCCCTTAGACGTATTGTAGATATTGTTGCGGTTATCCGATGTTACGCAAAATTGTATTCCGGAAATGGTAGAACCTTGATATCCGGTCACCTGATTATTGTCAAGCAAATTCAGAGAACCATCCTTCAGGTTAAACAAGTTGAGGTAATAATAACCCACGCCCGCAAAAACTTTCTTATAGAGGTTTCTCAAAAACAGTGGCGAAAAAACAAACTGATCGTAGTTGATCGACTCTTTGTTGCTTTCGGGAAGATCGTTGCCAATACCATAATAATACTGAGGAAATTTCTGAAACCCCATGTTTCCAATCAACATGTATTTCTCCCGATTTGTAAAAAAAGTATAATTGATTTCGGTGATCACCTGCTTGTGCAGCGTAACCGCCCCCAGTACATCTACAAAAGAAATTCGGCTGGTGGTATCCAATTTATTCAACCTGAAAAAATCAATGAGGTTAGCACCCACCATCAAACTTGTTTCGGGGGTATAACCAAACACAGGCGTAAAAACATTTCTCCCAACATAAAGTGCAGACCTATTGGCTTTCTCATTTTCGAGTTGAACATAAATTTGTTTGGGCGAGCCATCGAAAGAAAATGCCATGGCATGAAACGTGGGCGGGCCAAATTTTGCCAACGCCCCGTTGGACATCCCGAAGTCTTCTTTTTCGAATTCCAGTTTCCCGTTGGAATCCAAATCCTGAAAAGCAGAAACTGCATAACGGCCTGCCTGAAGGTTGCTGAACACAACGGTTGCTTCCGCACTGTTGATTGATGCCGAGGCGGTTTGAACCGGAATCCCTTTACCTTTCAGTCGGCTTAACGAATCAAAAAGCAATACCACAACATTACCTTTCGGTTGAATGAAATGCCCGACCCGAACCGTGAGCTCGCCCTGTTGTTGAGCACTCGAAAAATTGTAACACAATAAACAAACCAGTGAAAGTGAAAACCGATTCATACAAGCACGGAAAATTATATTGGCCTGTTTACGTGAAATGTATTGGTAAGGTTTGGTTCTCTATCAATCAATTCTTATCGCTGAACATTCGCAGGTTTGCAATTAATGTTGTAGACTCGCGCTATTAAAATAATTCTTCTATGCGCCCGATTTCATTTGTTTTATTGCTGATCACCGTTTTAGCCTGCACCGATAAGAAGGCACAAGAAAAAACCAGCTCATCTCCTACAATTACTGCCGCAGACAGCGATGTTAAAATTATTGGCGAGCAGCCCGAACCCGATACACTGAAAGGCAGCCTCAAAGCAGCCGTTACAGGAACGGTTGGCAACGCAAGCATTACCATAAATTATCATTCTCCGGCTGTACGCGGCAGGGTGATTTGGGGAGGCCTCGTGCCCTATAACCAAGTTTGGGTCACAGGGGCTCATCGTGCCACCAACATTGAATTTAACAAAGATGTTGAGGTTGGAGACACTAAACTTGTTGCCGGAAAATACGCTTTGTTTACAATTCCTGGCGCAGATGAGTGGACCATCATCATTAATAAAAACTGGAATCAACACCTAACCGACAACTACAATCAAAAGGATGACCTGGTGAGAGTAAAAGCGAAACCTAAAACTTCAACAAAAAACCAGGAGCGGTTACGGTATGTAATCAACTCGCTGAACGACAACAACGGTGAGGTTGTTGTTTGCTGGGAAAAACTTGAAGTTTCTTTAACTATAGTTGTGCAATAACCAGAGCTTACGATAAAGTCATTCAATCTTAAAATTATTTTTTGTTTGATTTAGCCGATGTGTATCCTCTGTTGATTTTAAGATTCGTTAGTGAAGAATTCAAACCTATCACTAAATTGTACGATTGAACATTAGAATAGAAACTTTCAATAAACATTTCATGAAAAAAATATTTCTCTACCTACTTCTGTTGCCTTGCTGGGCTGCACAAGGGCAAATCTCCGAAGCAAAAATCAAAGAGTTTGATGCCTATGTTGAAAAGTCGCGTAGCCTGTTTCAAATCCCGGGTATGGCCGTTACCGTGGTGAAAGACGGCAAAGTCATTTTTCAAAAAGGGTATGGAACAAGACAACTAGGTTTAACGCATCCGGTAGATGCTCAAACGCTCTTTGCCTGCGCTTCTACTACAAAAGCGATGACCGCAACGTGTATGGCCATGTTGGTAGATGAAGGAAAAGTGAAGTGGGACGACCCAGTGGTTAATTATCTGCCGGGCTTTCAACTATACGACCCCTATGTTACCCGCGAACTGAAAATCCGCGATTTATTTACGCACAACTCAGGTGTCGGTAATGCCGATTTCCTGTGGGATTTCATGAACATACCGAGCGAGCAGATAATTGAAAAGATGAAATTGGTGAAACCAAGTTATTCCATGCGTGCCGGTTTTATATACCAGAATATCTTTTACGTAGTGGCGGGTGAAATAATTAAAAAAGTGAGTGGCCAGCCGTGGACAACATTTGTTAAAAAAAGAATTTTTGAGCCCTTGCAGATGACCCGTACATTTCCGTTGTTAAGCGAGGTCAACGACCCCAACCAATCTTTTCCGCATCTCTTTTACAACAAAAAAATTCAGCTAATACAGCGAACCAGTGCCGATGCCGTAGCCGCTGCGGGCAGTGCCTGGTCTTGTGTGGAAGATATGAGCAAATGGGCCATCTGTATGTTAGACAGCAGCAAGTACTCGGGCGGCAGACTTTTAAAGCCTAGTACCTGGGCCGAATTATTTAAACCTCAGGTGATGGTTACACCTACTCAGTTTTACCCAACGGCCACACTCACCATGCCTAACTGGACCACATACGGCCTGGGATGGTTTCAGCAAGACTACCGAGGCAAAAAAATAAATTTCCACACCGGCAGTTTAGCAGGGGAAACAGCAATGCACGCACAGTTGCCCAGTGAGCGATTAGCCATTTATGTTTTCGGGAATTTAGACCATGCCGAAATACGGCATGCACTAATGTTTAAAGCTTTTGATCACTTTGCATTAGGCGGTACACGCGACTGGAGTACGGAAATAGTTAATCTGTATAAAAAACAAACCGATGCACTTGAACAAGAAGAAGCAAAATTTGAAAATGCACGGGTTGCTAATACCAAGCCTTCGCTTGATCTGGCATCCTATGCTGGAACTTATACCGATCCGCTGTATGGCGAGTTAACTGTGGCCGTTCGAAGCACATCGCTGGTTTTCACGGTAAACAATCTGGTAAAAGCTACCTTAGAGCACTGGCATTACGATACATTTCGGGGTTTCTTCGAAAAACAATGGTGGGGCAAAATAAATGCAACTTTTGTTTTCAACAATCAAGGGAAAATCAGTTCTGTTGATTTTGCCGGAGCGGGGTATAAGAAGAATGAATAGCTCAAAGTAGAGTACACAAAAATTCTTGATTGTTTCGGGGTAGGTTGTCTGGGTCAGTCGGTATACTCACCTTCCCATTTGGCTACTACTACCGTGGCGAGGCAGTTGCCGAGTACGTTGGTACCCGTGCGGGCCATATCCATAATAGCATCCACGCCAAGTACCACAAATGCTTTGTGCGGATCGATGCCCATATCTCCCACCGTGGCAACCAAAATCAAAAACGTAGCGCCTCGTACCCCAGCCACCCCTTTGCTTGAGAGCATCAATATGAACACAATTTTTATTTGTTCGCCCAGGGTAAGATCAATGCCCGCAAGTTGTGCCACAAAAACCGAGGCAAGCGAAAGATACAACGTGCTGCCATCGAGATTAAAACTATAACCCGTGGGGAGTACAAACGAAACCACTTTGCGGGGTATGCCCATGGCTTCCAGATTTTCCATAGCCTTGGGCAAAGCCGATTCGCTTGTTGCCGTGGAGAAGGCAATGGTAACCGGTTCGGCCACAGCATCTATAAATTTTTTGAAATTGAGTTTGATGATAAACCCTATGGGTACAAACACCAACGCAACGAACGCAAGCAGTGCCGCATAAAGTGTGGCCACCAGCATGGCTAAGTTTTTCAATACATCAAACCCGAAAGAAGCTATAGAATATGCCAAAGCCCCGCACACGGCTAAAGGCGCCACATACATCACCAGGTCGGTGAACTTAAACATCACATTCGATAAACTTTCTGCAAAATCAAGCATGGGTTTCTTTTTTTCTTCGCTCACCAGAGCAAGCCCTGCCGCAAACAAAACACTGAACACCACTACTTGAAGCACGTGTCCTTCCACCACGGCCTTGGCAATGTTCTCAGGAAAAACCTCAAGTACCGGATTGTGCTTTTCCTTTTGCACCAAAAGTTTTTCCGCGCGTTGTTCCTGGTCGTTTTGTATTACGATGTGTGCGCCTTCGCCAGCGCGGCTGATATTGATTGCGGCTAACCCAATAAAGAGAGCGATGGTGGTAACGATTTCAAAATACAGAATAGCCTTCACGCCCATGCGGCCTACCTGTTTTAAATTAGAGTGTGTCGCAATGCCCACTACCAGGGTTGAAAAAATAAGTGGGGCGATGATTGTTTTTATCAGCCGCAGGAAAATATCGCTGAAAACATTTAAGTGAATTGCCACCTTGGGAAATGAAAATCCTATTTCACAGCCCAGCATCATGGCTACTACAATCCAGATGGTGAGCGATTTTCGCTGGTATGCCAAATAAATCATTGAGCCCCAAACCAACCAGCGCGAAAGGGCGAGTAGTGTTGTATTGATTTCGAAGGAATAAATATCAATTGCGCCCAAAACCATAGCCATGGACACAAATGAAAAAATGAGGAGGTAAAGAGTCTTCTGTTTCACACTAAAAAGTTAGAATTGCGAAGATAAGGGTAAACGGCTAATAATTGTTAGTATGATTCGTTGCAAGAAGAAGGTGAACTTAATTTCCGTAATTTTGTTGGCTTAAAAAACCGAACACTATGCTCAAGGCTGCACCAAAAAACATCAGTATCTATCTCGAAAGCAACCCCAACCCAAATTCATTAAAATTTGCCGTGAACGAAATGCTCGTGCCCGAGGGAATGAGCTTTGATTTCCCAACACCTGCCGATGCCGAAGAAGCACCACTGGCTCAAGAGCTTTTCATGTACCCGTTTGTAGAGCGCGTGTTTTATATGAGCAACTTTGTTACCGTAACAAAAAAAGAAGATGTAGAGTGGCTTGAAGTGCAAGACACTTTGAAAAATCACATCAAATCATTTTTAGAATCGGGTAAGCTTATTCTTGACAAAAAAGAAATCTCCATTCCGCAGCAAGAAGAGACGGAGACTATAAAAAAAATAAAAACTATTTTAGACGAATATATCCGGCCGGCTGTGGAGCAAGATGGAGGCGCGATTACTTTTCATTCGTATGAAAACAAGCGTGTGCGCGTGGCGTTGCAAGGTTCGTGCAGCGGCTGCCCATCGTCAACAATAACGTTGAAAGCCGGCATCGAAAATCTCTTCAAAAAAATGATGCCCGCAGAAGTAGAAGAAGTAGAAGCGTTGAGTTAATTTTTATTTTACCTCGGTTTCAAGAGTAGCGTTGGTGGGCCGCCCATCGGAAGACATGCCCTGAAGGTCGATTCTTATAGTAGTTTTCTCGTCCGTAGTCCAGAAAGCTATCTTTGCCTTTCCTTCCGCATCGGTTTTCACCGAGGGGTTCCAGTAAAGCGTTGATCGCAAATCAAGGGTTGAGTTGTTCTCGCTGCCCACATCCGCAACAGGGTATTTTGGGCTATAAAATTCGCGTGGCGCATTGTACCCGAGCAGCCGCAGCGTTAGAGTTCCTGGAACTTTTTCTTTTGTCCAATCGTAATTGCTATTTCCTCGTTTGGTAAGTATTGAGACAAGACCTAGGGCATTTAACATTGCCACTGCCTGAGTAACTACTTCAATAGATTCAACATCACAAGGCCTAGGCACACCATTGCCAACATACTGTGCATCGGTGATCATACCATCAACCAAAATTACCATCTTGTTGGCACCACGGATTGAACTGACACGTGCCGAGGTAACGTTCCAGCCATCTGAATCCTGAACAACATTAATCCCCGGAACTCGGCCTTGGAGTAATTGAAGGGCTGATGTTACTTGGGCACACCGATTGTCCTCGCTCACCTTCACCGTATAATAGTGTGAGCCTTCATAAAATACTTTGCGCGAGTCGCTGATGTGTTCTTTCCGGGCCGTTACCGAAACTTCTTTTAAAACTGTTGTTGCTGCCGGATTGTACCTCGCTTCCAAATCGGTATAATATTTTTGCCGATCGAGGAACACATTCATTTGGTCGGCATCGGCAAAAATCGGATAGTACCTGTTCGAGGGTAAGTACAGCGGGTGGCTTACACTATCTGAGCTCAGTACAATATTCCGGCCTCTGTTTTCTTTGGTGGCCTGAAGGAATACAATGGCTTCGCCATAAAGGTTGATCCCATCAAAAGAAAACTTTTTCGTGTCATCGGTTTTTGTTGCCCGGTAAACACTCTCCCCTTTCGAATTGTAGAACATCGTGATGTCTACAGGTTTTTCTGCATTATTTTTATTCACCGAGGCCTTACCACTTATGTGGATTCCCTTTTCTATTCCGTAAGTTGCCCCTTGCCAGGTGTTCTTCAATATATTTGGCCACGAAAATTTCCGCCAGCCCTGCGTCATCAACAAAATATCGAGGTGCACCTTAGCGGTGGGGTCGTCCTTAAAATAATAGCCGGGCTGTTCGATGTGCCCCTTCACCCCCTCACCCGGCACATCGGAGCTTAGGTATAAATAATTGTATAAGTCATCGCCATTTGTTTCGGGGACAGCAAGGTTTGTGTCTGTGACGGCCACCGAAAGGTCGCCCTCCACGGGGTTGCCCTCGTCATCGCGCACCTGCACACTTACCTCAACTTTCTGGCGCGTTCGGTATTCTTCCTTATCCGGCCTCAGCGTGGTCTTCACTCGCATTTCCAGGTCGTTGTATATGAGCCGCTCGCACTGCGGTCCTCCGTTGCTATTGAACAGTGTCAGGTGGACTATCCCTTCTTCAAGGATTTCTGTGCGTGGAATTTTCCAGGTAAAGGAATTCCCTTCCGCCTCACTCTGCAGCGCAAGCACTACTTTGCCCCGAACATGTCCGATCAACATGGGCCTGTCCTTAAACGGGTAGTTGTTACGGGCCGATACCATGATCTCGTCTTTGTTGCGCAGGTTGTCCACCAAAAAGGTATAGCCCTGCTTAAGGGGCTCGGGCAAGTAGAACGGTTTGCTGTTGGGCCGTTTCTCCTGGATTGTAAAATATTTTTCACCCCGCTTCGGTGTGAATGTAAAATGGCCCATGCCAAGATGTTGCGACTGAATGGCCGCGATCGTGTCGTGGCCGCTTGAAACAATAAATGCTTTGATGTCAACACCCTTGCCAAACTTGTTGACGGCCTTAAACGCCACGCGCCCCGGAAGCCCCTCCACCAAATAACCACCCTCAGGGAAAAACTGCAGATCGGCTACTTCACCCCAGGCCGTGATCTCGCTCTCGGTGAACTTGCTTTTAGCACTATACAACGATCGCACAAAAAATTCCTTATGGAAAAAAGATTCTTCGGAGAAATTCCGCATCCACTGCGTGTAGGCCCTAATTTCGTACGCATCTTCTTTCAGTGAATCGGCCAGCTTTATCCATCCCGGTGCACTACCCGTCTCGTTTCTCAAAAGCAACCGGGCAACCTGCTTGCCATCATTTTTCCGGTGAAGATCAACGTGTATATTTTTACTCACCGTATCGGGCAGGTTGGTATTGCCTTCCACCAAATACGCCTTCAGCCAAATGGTGTCGCCCGGTGCGTAGTAGGGCTTGTCGAGGTGCAGGTATATTTTTTCTTCAGGGAGGTCTGAATAATATTTCTCGAGTGACGTGCGGATGGTGGCCGGGCTAACCTGTGCATGGGCACACTCAACAGATAATAATATGAGCACGGTAACGCCTCTAAAAAAATTATTCATGGTAAAACATAATGTTCGCTGTCAATATGTAAAAAATACACGAAGTAAAAATAACGCATTGGGGTGAACAACTGTCTTTAATTTTTCTTTCGGTTTGCCAAAAAAACACCTCCCAATATCAGCAGCATACCTAAGAAGTGCCCAGCAACTAACCTCTCATCATCAAGCAGTCCCCACATTACGGAAACAATCGGCATAACATACGTAACCGAACTTGCAAACAATGGCGAAGATATTTGCAAGAGCTTGTAAAAAAGCAAGTTAGCAACGGCTGTACTCATCAACGCCAGAATCAGGATAAACCCCACGGCCTTCCACGCTCCCGGCACAGCAAGCCTTGTAGTGAAATCGGTGAAGCCAAACAGATACACGTAAGCCAACGGTGCGATCAGCAGCAGCGACACGCTGATGATCGTTAACGGCTGAAGATATTGAATTTTAAATTTTATGAAGTTAAGGTTCAGCCCGTAACACGCACAGGCCAGCACCACCAGCAAGGCATAGACATTAAACGCACCGAGTTCGCCACCCGCCCGTGCCATGGCGAGCACCACGCACCCTGCAAAACTTATCGCTATACCTACCACGGCCAATCCGCGAAAGCGAAGACCAAAAAACATAGCCCCGATAACTACCGTCCATATCGGTGAAAGTGTATTTAAAATTCCGGCAAGGGAGCTCTCCAGGTGTGTTTGTGCTGTAGCAAACAAAAAAGCTGGAATAAAAACAGCCAGCATACCCGAAATAAAAAGTTTGCCGTAGTCTTTTTTGTTGAGTTCTTTCAAATGCCCGATAACTATAGGCAGCATGAAGATAACGGCAGCAGCCACACGCAACGCCCCCACCTGATCGGGAGGAAAAACTTTTAATCCTTGTTTGATGAGAATGAACGATGTACCCCAGATGATGGAAAGTACGATGAGCAAAAAGATTGCGGTTGCACGTTTGTCGTCTTGCATATAGTATTAAAAAACAAACGGCAAAGATTGAAAACACCAAGCGATTGGCAATGTGTTTTCTTGCCGACTTCGTAGAGTTTTGCCGTTAGCAAAGAGCGTTGTTGACCAAAAACAACGTCTTACAAAACCTCAATTCTAAGCAAATCATTAAAAAACGGTCAAATTCACATAAATTCCACATGCAAAAAATACATAACTATCTGATATGTAATATTTTGAACGATATTAATTAAATTTATTTAATAACATCTATCAAATTTGCACCACACAAACAGTTGAATTATGAAAAGATCATTGGCTTTACTTTCGGCAGCTGTGATAATGATGGTCGGCCTGAATGTATCTGCGGGTAGCGGACAACCTACCCTGGGAAAAACCAACTATGTAGTAATTGGGGCTTTTTCGGTGCCCAAGAATGCAATTGAATTTACCGAAATGGCTAAACAAAATCACTTGGATGCTCATTTTTCGATCAACCCCGGACGCAAACTCTTTTATGTGTTTGTAATGCACACCGATAATATTGAAGCAGCCATTGTCGAAGCTAAAAAGCTCAGGAAAGAGACATCCTATTTTGATACCTGGGTTTATAGCGGCACACTCGATGAAGACGAACCAAAAGGCAAAGACATCAACCCCATCACCCGCGAACAATTATCGCACGTAAACCCGGCCGATAAAAAAGAAACAATAGTGCTCGCCTCAACGGGCAACATACCTGTAATCGAGCCAATCAAAACAACATCTGTTGAAAAAGCCAACTCAGAAATAGTGACAGCACCCGAGGGCAGCAAACCATTTTATTTTAAGATTGAAAGCGTGGGGAAACAAATCGGTGGCGATGTAGATGTGCTGGATCTTGACAAGGCAAATCGAAAACTGGCCGCTTACCGAGGTAATGAAACTGTAAATCTCAAGCCCTTTAATCAATCGGGAAATATTTCATTGGTGTGCGAAGTGTTTGGCTACCGTAAAGTTCAACAGTCCATCAACTTTAACGCACCACAAAATACGGAAGGTGTAGCCATTGATGAGGACAACAAAATAACTGTGTCGTTTGAATTAGTCCGTTTGAAAAAAGGTGATGTGGCCGTGATGTACAATGTCTATTTCTTTAAGGATGCCGCCATTATGCGACCCGAATCAAAATACGAAGTGACAAGCTTACTCGAAATGCTGGAGGAAAACCCAAATTATAAAATCAAAATCCACGGACATACCAACGGTAACGCACACGGGAAAATCATTTCAATGGGTGAGTCTAAAAATTTCTTTGCACTGACCGACACCAAAACCGGTTTTGGATCGGCCAAAAAATTATCGGAAGAGCGCGCCCGGGTAATTCAAAATTACCTGATTGAGCAAGGCATCAACCCATCGCGCATGCAAATTAAAGCCTGGGGCGGCAAGCATCCCATCTACGAAAAAGATTCGCAACAAGCCCGCGCCAACGTGCGGGTAGAAATTGAAATACTCGAAGACTAAAACAAAAAACACATTTCTAAACACCTGCGCCCCTCTGCTCAGGTGTTTTTTTTTTGAACCCACGTCATTTGAGAATAGGTTTCAATTAAATATCTTTATAGAAAGTAATTCTTGTATGCATCCGGCCGATCGATCAGGTTTTAGGGTACTGTGCACCGCGCTGATTTTTATTGCGGTTTCTTGCTCCCAGAAAAAATCAACTGACGAGAAACCCATAGCTTCGGTAAAGACAGATTCCCTTGCTACTGTTCCGAAAAAAGTGGAAAAACCGCAGGTAACTGCTGAAAAAACAGAAAAAAAATTACCTAATCCTCCACCTCCCCAAAAAACGGTTAAGGCTAAGCCGGCTCGGGAAATTAAAAAGCAAGTGACCAAAAACGAAGAAGCAAAACCCATTGTCGTTGTTGAACCTGTAGAAAAACCGGAGAAAAAAGAAGTTGTAAATACTCCAGCTAAAGACACCACTACAAAAAAAGTGGTGATTGCTCCGAAAAAAGATTCGGTAGCAAAAAAACCGATAGTAGCTAAAACCGGAAAGCCTTACTACTTCAAAGTAGTGCGCAAGGAAGATGGCAAAGAAGTGGTGGGCAACCTGCAGTTAATGGAACTGGAAGGCGCAACTCAATACCAACTCATTAAAAGTGGAGAAATCATTTACCTCGAAAAACCCAAAAACAAAAGAGGCGCGTATCACCTCGCTGCGCTGATCCCCGGCTATAAGCAAAGTGAAATCGTTTTTGTGTACGATAATCCGCCCATTGAAACGGGGCCGAATAATGAAGACATCGTCACCATTGCGCTCGATAAAGCGAGAAGTGGCGACTACATCGACTTTACCAATGTGCATTTCTTTCAAAATTCTTCGGTGATGCGGCCTGTTTCTCAAACAGAGTTAGATGTTCTTGCCAACCTGATGATGGAAGATGCTAAATATAAAATTAAAATATACGGTTACTGCAACGGCAAGCAAGACCGCGATTCGTACCTGATGGGCACCAGCACCAATTTTTTCACCCTCGATGCCAGGGCCAACAAAAAAGAAAAAATTTCATCCAAAGAACTGTCGCTCGCACGAGCTGAAAATGTAAAAGCATACCTGGTGAGTAAGGGAATAAGTGCTATGCGCATCAGCACCAAAGGCGAGGGCGGTGCGGTGCCGATCTACTCCGAAACCGGCAACCAAAGCCATTACAACGACCGCGTAGAGGTGGAGTTTGTAAAATAATCTCCTCTAATTTTTTATAGTTTATGAAGTCATCGCACGCAAAATGTCGTGTTGTGTGATGATGTGTGCTTTCTCTTTTTCATCGCGTACCAGCAATGCTTTGTTGGTTTTGTTCAACATAGAAGAGAGCACATCGAGTGTGCTGTCGAGCGCCACCACCTGCATGGGCGGATCCATAATCTCGCCCACGTGCTTGTCTTTCAGTTGGGGGTCGTATATAATTTTTTCTACAATGCTGCTGGCCGTTACGCTGCCCACAAATTCATGACCATCGGTTACCGGCACTTGATCTACGCCCTCTTTATTCATCAGACGGATGGCTTCGCCAATGGTAGATTTTTTGGTTACCGTAAAAAGTGTGTCTTTGCCGTTGCGGTGCAAAATAATTTCTCGCGCTGTGGTGAACGTGCGCTCTTCGCTGAAGCCGTGGTCTTTCATCCACATGTCGTTGTATACTTTGTTGAGGTAGCGTGTGCCGTGGTCGGGTAAAAGAATTACCATTACATCGGTTTTCTTCAAATTATCTTTTGCATATTCCAACGCACCGTGCACGGCCGAGCCGCTGCTCCAACCTACAAACAATCCTTCTTCGCGCGATAATCTTCTCGCCATTATTGCGCCATCTTTGTCGGTAACTTTAATAAATGTGTCAATCGCATTGAAGTCCACATTTTTCGGAAGTATATCTTCTCCAAAACCTTCGGTTAGGTACGGATAAATCTCATTGCGATCGAAGATGCCCGTCTCTTTGTATTTTTTAAATACCGATCCATAGGTGTCGATGCCCACGGCAATCAGGTTAGCATTTTGTTCTTTCAAAAAACGAGCCGTTCCGCACATCGAGCCGCCCGTGCCCACGGTAGCACAATAGTGTGTAATTTTTCCACCGGTCTGATTCCAGATTTCCGGCCCCGTGGTTTCGTAATGGGCTTTCGCATTCGATGGGTTGTCGTACTGATTGGGGTAAATGGAATTTGGGATTTCGCTATTCAATTTTCGTGCTACCGAATAATACGATCTTGGATCATCGGGCTCTACATTGGTGGGGCACACAATCACCTCGGCTCCTACGGCACGCAAAATATTAATCTTCTCTTGCGATTGTTTGTCGGCCATGGTAAAAATACATTTATAGCCTTTGGCCACGGCCGTTAGCGCAAGCCCCATGCCCGTGTTGCCCGAAGTGCCTTCGATGATGGTGCCGCCCGGTTTCAACTTTCCGTCTTTCTCGGCATCCTCAATCATCTTCAGTGCCATGCGGTCTTTGGTACTGTTGCCTGGGTTGAAATATTCTACTTTGGCCAGCAGCGTTCCTTCAATGCCTTTGTTCAACTTATTGAGGCGCACCAAAGGTGTGTTGCCAATCGTTTCGATGATTGAATTGTATATCATGACTGAAAAAATTTCTTGCAAGTTAATAAAAAGCTAACGAGGCTCACGATCGTTTTATAGCTGTGGCGCCCGGGCGGGTGTCCGCTTCAAGTCCGGCCAACACCTACGCAGCCGCACTTCGGGCTTTCCGCTGCTATCCCTGGCGTAGTCTCGTGTCGCAAAAAAATTATATCTTCACAAGCCCTCTGCGGATGGCTTCAATCACCATGCCGGTGCGGCTTTGCACTCTGAATTTTACAAACAACGACTCGCGGTAGCCGTCAATGGTGCGCTCGCTCATTTTCATTTGCAACGCAATCTGCTTGTACGTTTGGTCGCTGGTGGCAAACTGTAAAAATTCTCGTTCGCGCTGCGATAGCTGCACCACCACACCACCCCTGTTGGTGAGCAACTGCCCTAAGCTTCCGTTGGTTAGTTCTGAATTGAAATAATCTTTTGCGTTAACTTCATTGATGGCCCGTTCGAGTTCTTCAGGATCCGTATCCTTCAGTAAGTACGAGCAGCATCCGGCCCGAATCATTCGCAAAATAGTTTCTTCGTTGGCGTTCATCGAGAGCGCAACCAACCGTATGGAAGGATGATGGTTGCGCAGCCATTGAGCGGTATCGTGCCCGTTCATGTGTGGCATTTCTACATCAATCAGCATAACATCTGGTAATGAAAATGTGTGTTTAATTTTTGACTGCAGATCTAGGCCATCGTTGGCATCGAGCACCACTTCCATGCCTGAAAAATTATTTACCAACAGACTGATCGACTTGCGAAACAGTTGGTGATCGTCAACAATACCCACCTTGATGCTCATGTAGATGTATTTTGAGGTACAAGAATATTTACTACAGTGCCACCACTGCCCGATGACCACCGTGCGCTGCCACCCATCAACAGGGCACGGTGTTTAATGCTGTTTGTGCCGAAACCCTGCTTAGCCGGGTCAGTGGGGTCAAAGCCCTTACCGTTGTCTTCAACCGTTACGGTTAGCATCGTATCTTGTTGTGTTGCAAAAATTTTGATTACCGATGCCATCCCATGTTTTATCGAATTTTGAGTGGCCTCCTGCACCATCCGGAACAACATCAACTGGCGATCGCGGGGCATATTCAGGTGTTCTGTTAGCTCAATAGTCATGGTAATCTCGCGCGTGGCATTGATGCGGTTTGCCTCAGCTTTTAGGTTCTCTTCAAAATTAAATTTTTCGAGCCATTCCTGGCTAAGCGATTTGCTGAGCATACGCAGTTCGGTGATAGCCTGGCCTATCGTTTCTCCTGCAGTAGTTAGTGTTTCTTGTGTATTGTTGGTGCGTTGCGCTACCCCAATTAGCACTTTTGAGGAGTTGAGTAATTGTCCCAGGTTATCGTGCAATTCTTTACCGAGCCAGTTCAGCGTTGCTTCCTGTGTCTCTAACTTAGTTTTGAGCAACTCCTGGTGATATTGATGTTGAAGCCTGCTTTTCTCGTGGGTATACATCAATTGTTTTTTCTGATAAAATAAAACGAGAATGATGATGCCGATGGCAACCAGAAGAAAAAAGGCACTGCCGATTAAGATAACTGTGATTTCCTGCGAGATAATATCCATATCAGGCCGCTGGCGGTTAATAGCGACCCTAAAAATAAGAGAACATTATGAATCCCCCATAGGTAGGTTAGAATTGCTCGGTTCTCTGAAGAATAATCCCCTTCCATAATTTTTTCGATCAGCCGATGGTACGTGAGAAAAATAACAAAAGAACCCAGGTGATAGATCAGTTGGGAGCAGACAAACCAAAAATCAAAATTATTTGTGAGGGGTTCTTCGGTAATGTTGCTGAAGAGCTGATGGAGATACAAAAAAATGAGGAACACAATCCCTACCGAGGTTAGGGCATAGCCTACGCTGTCGAAAATAATGTCTTTGTTTTGAAGTGAAAGTAAATAATAGGCTAGCGTGCAAAGGCCAACGGCAATGGCCAACAAACGTTTCCCCGCAGAGGTAAACAGATCGTAGAAATAATAAGAAACCGAAAGGCCAGTGATTACATATAAAATAGAATACAGATGCGCATTGTTGACAGTAATATCAAGTAAAGTTTTCGCTATCAATGCTGAGGCCAACAAGTAGTAGGCACACAACAACCGATAACGAAAACCCGTACTGATTTTTAGGCAGAATACAGATAAGGCAATGAAGTTGGCAAAAAATGCCAAAAACTCTAAAATGTATGAAATAAAAAATTTCAAAGTCGTTGAAGCTCTTTCTGTCTTAAAAATTATGGATTACATGGAGGCACCGGACAGCCGGGCACACCATCGCCACCCTTATATGTTTTCTTGGTCGAACCGGTACCTACCGCTTCGATTTTCAATGCACCAACTTTGCGGTTGTCTTTGGTAACCTCTGTTTCAATGCTTACCGTGAAGAGCACCTTTTTAGGTTTTGTTTCTAAAATGCGCATGAGGCCGTTTTCACCTTCGGCCTCAAATACAAATTGAAAGGCTTTTACTTTTTCGTTTTTCTTTGCCATAAATTTTGTTTAGGGTGTGTGTTTTATTTTGCGGCAAGATGAGTAAAAAACAATTACCACGATACGGGGTTTTTCCCGTATGTGGCGGTAGTCGTTAACCGGGCTAAGCCCTGTAGGCTCTGATTTTGCTGTAACAAATATCCTTCCGCTGCTCTGCATCAGTGTTTTTGAAAACCTGCAAACACTTTCAAAAAAAAACAATAAAAAAATTGCGAAACCAAAAAGTTGCATATATTTGCAACCGATTAGTTTCATAAATAAAATTTCCAAAAATGAGAAGAGACATTTTTCAAGCCATTGCAGACCCCACCCGAAGAGCCATCATCGCCTTAATAGCTCTACAAGCAATGACACCTAACGCCATTGCCGAAAATTTCAACTCAACTCGGCAAGCAGTATCAAAGCATTTACGCATTCTCGCAGAATGCGAACTGGTAAAACAAGAATATCAAGGCCGAGAAATTTACTACTCACTTGAAATCGACAAAATGAAAGAAATAGATAAATGGTTAGAACAATACCGGAAGATTTGGGAAAACCGGTTTAATCAACTCGACAAAGTATTATCAAAACTAAAAACCAATAAATAATGAAAAACACGTTGCTATTTGACTTCATCGCTGACAAAAAGAAAAACACACTAACTATTCGGAGAGAGTTTTTAGCCGGTCGAAACCTAGTATGGGATTGCTACACTAAAAGTGAATTGCTTAACCAATGGTTTGCACCATCGCCACTCACGACCAAAACAAAGTCAATGGATTTTAGTGAAGGCGGCCACTGGCACTATGCTATGGTAGAACCCAACGGTAACGAGTACTGGGGTTACACCACGTATCGAAAAATTAAGCCAGTTGATTTTTATACAGCTTCAGATGCTTTCAGTAATGAAGCTGGCAAGATTAATGCAGACATGCCCCGGGCTGAATGGCTTGTAACTTTTACCGACAGGGCAGAGAATACTTTGGTAGAAACAGTTGTTACGTACGCATCTCTTTCTGATCTGGAGAAAGTTATCCAGATGGGCATGGAGCAAGGGATGATGGCAACGCTAGAGAAACTGGACAAGCTGCTGTTAACTATCAACAAGAACTAATGTTTCGTGTAACATTATCAACCCTTAAAAAAACAAAAGATGAGCATGACCTTATTCTTCGACTTCACGGTAGACAAAGTGAACAACACCATTAACATCAAACGAGAATTTGCCGGAAACCGCGCACTCGTTTGGGACTGTTATACCAAATCTGAAATTCTCGACCAGTGGTGGATGCCACTTCCTTGGAAATCGCGTACAAAAAGCATGGACTTCCGCGAAGGCGGAAGATGGCACTACGCAGCAGTTGGACCAAATAACGAAGAACACTGGTCCATTACATCCTACGTAAAAATTGAGACACAGAAGTTATTTCTCGCCAGTGATGCCTTTGGTGACGCTGATGGAAATATCAACCCGGCCATGCCTCAATCGAAGTGGACAATGAGCTTTAGCGATGTTGGAAAAAATACACTTGTGCATGGGGTTATGCAATTTCCTAACCTGGCTCAATTGGAGCAAACCATTGCGATGGGCTTCAAAGAAGGTCTTATCATGGCTATGCAAAACTTAGATACCATGTTGGTGAAATGGCAATCCGTTTGAACGAGTATTTTATCAAACTAAAAAATAATAAGTATGAGTGAATTACAATTTGATTTCACCGTTGACAAGGCAGCAAAAATGGTTTATATAACAAGAGAGTTTAACGCCAGCCAATCGTTGGTGTGGGATGCCTTTACCAAAGCAGAATTGATTGACCAATGGATTGCACCTAAGCCCATGACCGCGAAAACCAAATACCAGGATTTCAAAGTTGGCGGCAAACGATTTTATGCCATGATAAGCCCCGATGGGCAGGAACTTTGGGCGATACAGGAATACACTTCGATCACCCCAAAGACAAATTTTAAAATGCACAATGCGTTTGCCGACAAAGATGAAAACCCGGAACCGCATGGCTCAGAATGGGATCATACGTTCAGCGAACACAATGGAAAAACTAAAGTTAACATCTCTATTTACAATGAATCGCTTGAGCGGTTAGAAAGGGTACTTGATGGCTTTACACAAGGAATGAAAATGTCACTGAGCAACTTGGAAAACTTGTTACAAACTTTATCACGGCAACGATAGAAACCGTAACTGGTATTTTGAAAGAATAGACTAAAAACAATTTGCAAAATATGATTTTCGTTTTCAAAACATCTGTAAAAACCAAGCTGCAGATACAACGGCTTAAGCCGCACATAAACAACACGCTGCCCATAGCAAGGTGGAATTTTGACCTTGAAGATTGCGACAAAATTTTGCGTATTGAGAGTGACGAGAATATCGTTTCTAAAATAACAGACTTGTTAAACATCCATGAATTCAGTTGCGAAGAATTAGAATAACAAAAAAAGATTAAACAACTTAAAAATCAAAAAAAAATGGCACAAATCAATCCACACATCAACTTTAACGGAAATGCCGAAGAAGCATTCCATTTTTACAAATCAGTATTTGGCGGTGCATTCACAAAAATTATTCGCTTCAAAGATGTATCAACCACAGAGCATCCCGTAGCAGAAAGTGAAGCCAACAAAATAATGCACATCGCTTTGCCCATTGGCAACAGCATGTTAATGGCTAACGATGTTCCTGAATTTTTGGGCCGGGTAAATGAAAATGAAAACAGATCTAAATTATTTGTTACTGCAGAAAGTTGGGAAGAAGCAGATAAATTATTCAAAGGTCTTTCGGCAGGCGGAACGGTGGAAATGCCGGGAGGTGGCAGCCCAGAGGGTTCTTATTTTGCTATGTTTAGAGACAAATATGGCATTGAATGGATGGTGGAATTTGAACAAAAACTAAAGGGCTAAAATTTAAATTCAAACACCATTTATGAAAAGTTTATTCAATACAAGTAATCCTTTTAGACTAATACTTTTAAATGCAATTATTTTTATGGGATATTCATCAAGCGGGCAACAGATCAAACCTGCAGAAAGCGGTTACGCACCCGCTAATGGCATTAACGTTTATTACGAAGTATATGGTAAAGGAGAGCCAATCATTTTACTGCATGGTGCTTTTTATACCATTCAGATGAACTGGGGAGAATTAATACCTGAGTTGGCAAAGACAAGAAAAGTAATTGCCATTGAAATGCAAGGGCATGGGCATTCGCCTTTTTCAGATAGAAAAATGTCGATCTCCGCTTTAGCAAGTGATGTAGAAAAAGTAATGGGTTATTTAAAAATTGACAGTGCGGATGTAGCAGGTTATAGCATGGGTGGCTCCGTGGCTTACCAGTTTGCTGTTCAAAGCCCTAAACGATTAAAAAAATTAATCATCATTTCTTCTACGTACAAAACAGATGGTTGGCTACCAATTGTGAACACAGCGTTTAAAGATTTTAAACCTGAACTTTTTGATAACACACCCCTACAAACTGCATACGATGCAGTGGCCCCTGATAAAACAAAATGGAGAAGTTTTCTAAAACAGATGTTTGATTTCGCCAAAATGCCATTTAACTGTGGAGACTCCAATATTGCAAAAATTACTTCGCCCGTATTAATTATTTCAGGCGACAATGATGGGCTTAATAAAATTGAATTGATGAAAACATATCAACTACTTGGAGGAGGTGTTTCTGATCTGAGCCCAGCGCCAAAATCGCATTTAGCAATTGTACCGTCACAAGGGCACGTGAGCCTGATGATGCAAACAAAAACAATTTTAAATTACCTGAATGATTTTTTAAAATAACGTATGGCTCTGCACTGCAAATAGTAATAGCATAAATAAGCAACAGTGATTTTTATTTTTATGAACATAAAAGAACAAATCAAACACTACATTGCCGGCCAACCCGAAACCAAAAGCAGCGAACTACAAGCCTTGCACCAACGTATCGTTAAGGCTTTACCAAACTGTAGGTTGTGGTTCAACAATGGTAAAAATACTGAAGGCAAAATTGTTACAAATCCGAACATTGGATATGGGTTTTACACCATAAACTATGCCGATGGAACAAGCCGGGAATTTTATCAAATTGGATTGAGCGCAAACAAAACCGGAATATCGGTTTACATCCTTGGTTTAGAAGATAAAACCTATCTCGCTAAAACGTTTGGAAAAAAATTGGGCAAAGCAAGTGTGACCGGATATTGCATCCGGTTTAAAACGTTAAAAGATATCGACATCGATGTGCTGGAAGCAGCAATACAATATGGAGTAGAGGCTACCCATAAAAAATAATGACCAAAAAACGTGTAGTAAAAAAGAAACTGCATGGCTTGCCAAGTTAGCCGGTTGAAACGTAGTATTAAGCCGCTTTCTTTTCTCACTATTTTCTGCTACATTCATTTTCCGTTTCTCGTCCCACCTTAACTACACGCGCTATGAAAATCTACGATGACAAACACATTAAAAACATTGTGCTGCTGGGAGCCCCAAAAACCGGTAAAACGCTCCTGGCGGAAGATATGCTTTTCGAAGCCGGCATCATCCACCGCAGAGGAACCATCGAAGGAAAAAATACCGTTAGTGATTGCCACGAAATCGAACAAGAGCGTGGCAATTCTGTTTTTGCCACCGTGTTGCACACCGAGTGGCGCGATTACAAAATCAACATCATCGATACGCCCGGCTTTGATGACTTTGCCGGTGAAATGATTTCATCGCTGCGCGTGGCCGATACGTGCGTGGTTGCCATCAATGCACAACATGGTGTGGAGGTAGGCACCGA
The DNA here is from genome assembly GCA_018267285.1 of Bacteroidota bacterium. Lineage (GTDB taxonomy): Bacteria > Bacteroidota > Bacteroidia > Cytophagales > Cyclobacteriaceae > ELB16-189. The sequence continues at coordinate 325,119 of JAFDYU010000008.1, forward strand.
GCTGATCTGGAATTATGTGCAACACTACAACAAGCCGGTGATTTTCGCAGTCAACCAGGCCGACCACCCAAAAGCCGACTATGATCAGGCTCTTTCCTCGTTGAAAGAAAGGTACGGATCTGCGGTAACCCAAATGCAGTATCCGGTTAATCAGGGTGAAGGATTCAATGCCATCATCGACCTGCTGAAAATGGTGATGTATCAATTTCCGGCAGGTGGGGGCAAGCCCGAAAAACTTCCGATACCGGATGCCGAAAAAGAAAAAGCAAACGAACTGCACAACGCGCTGGTAGAAAAGGCAGCCGAGAATGACGAAAAGTTAATGGAGAAATATTTTGAGAAAGGGACTTTGGATGAAGATGAAATGCGCGAAGGCTTGAAGCTGGGGATGGTCCATCACGATGTGTTTCCGGTCTTTGTTATGTCGGCCAAAAAAAATATGGGCACCGGCCGCATGATGGGATTTATCGACAATGTTGCGCCCAGCCCTTCCGATTCCAAACCCGAAAAAACAACATCGGGAAAAGATTTAACCTACGACCGCACCCAGCCATCGGTTTTGTTTGTTTTCAAATCGCACCTTGAGCCCAATCTCGGAAAATTATCTTTCTTTAAAGTGATATCGGGAGAGGTAACCCCTGCTTCCGAATTAATCAATCAACAAACCGGAACCGTAGAAAGATTTCATCAACTTTTTATAGTAGATGGAAAGACCCGAAACCCGGTAGAAAAATTAGTGGCAGGCGATATTGGCGCTACCTTAAAATTAAAAGACACCTACACCAACCAAACACTCCACGCAAAGTCGGTTGAAGTGGCCATTGAGCCCATCGAATTTCCTGAACCACGCATGCACGTTGCGGTAGTTGCGAAAAGTAAAAACGATGATGAAAAAATTGGTGAAGTATTGGGCAAGATTCACCAGGAAGACCCTACCCTCGAAGTGGCTTTCTCAAAAGAACTGAAGCAACTGATTATTTCGGCTCAGGGTGAATTGCACCTGACCGTGTGCAAATGGTTTTTAGAAAATATGTACAAGCTTCACGTAGATTTTGTAACCCCCCGAATCTCGTATCGGGAAACCATACGCAAACCTTCCAGCTCAAGTTATCGCCACAAAAAACAATCGGGTGGTGCGGGTCAGTTTGGCGAAGTGTATCTGAAGGTGGAACCCTATTACGAGGGCATGCCCGAGCCGACTGAGTTCAGCGTGCGCGGAAAAGAAGTTATCGATTTAGAATGGGGTGGCAAACTTGTGTTTTACAATTGCATTGTGGGTGGCGTAATCGATGCGCGATTTATTCCCTCCATATTAAAAGGAGTTATGGAAAAAATGGAAGAAGGACCGATTACCGGCTCGTACGTGCGCGATGTGCGCGTACTGGTACATGATGGCAAAATGCACCCGGTTGACTCGAACGACATTTCATTTAAAATTGCAGGTATGATGGCTTTTAAAGACGCATTCTTAAAAGCCGAACCCCAACTGCTCGAACCCATCTGCGACCTTGAGGTGAAAGTGCCCGAAGAAATTATGGGCGATGTTATGGGCGACTTGCAAACCCGCAGGGCGCTAATTATGGGTATCGACACCAACGGAAATTATCAGGTTATCCGTGCGCGGGCTCCCCTGGCCGAACTGGATAAATATTCTACCGCATTGCGATCGCTTTCACAGGGACGGGCAGCATTTACTCAACGATTATCCGATTTTGCACCCGTGCCGTTCGATCTCCAGCAGAAGTTGGCCAAAGCCGCAGAAGTAGAAGTGGTAAACGTTTAAGAAACCATCTCCTAATGTTTGTTCAACATGTAGGAGATGGTTATACATTCATTCAAGAAAACAGCACGTTACTTTAGCGCACGATTGCTGCCAAAAGAATCTCTGAAATCTTTCCAACCGTCTTCGGTCTTTTTCCAAAGCACAAGCGTTTTGCCTTCGTCAAGCAGTTTTCCGTTGGCATCAAAAACCTGAAAGAGGCCTTCTTCTGTTACATACTCACGGCCATCTCCGTAAACATTCAAAGTCGTTAACTTCCCACTTCTTACACCACCCGTTTCGAAGGCATTTTTAAAAAATTTTGCAAGCTCTTCGCGTCCGCACAACGTAGCTCCGTTAGGAATTAAAAGGCAGGCATCTTCTGCAAAAAGCTCAACAACCGACCCGTCATTTTTAGCGTATAAGTCAAAATGAATTGCGTTGCTGTGAGCGATGGCTTTCTTGGCTTCTTCCAACAAAGTATTTTCGTTGGTTTTGTTCGATTGCGCACAGGCAAGGAACGGCACGGCTACCCAAATGGCAACCGGCAGGAGTTTTTCTTTGATCTTCATGCTTTTGTAATTTTTAAACAAAGGAAGAACACTTTAAAAAATAGAAATTGTAAAAAAGCGAACGCTATTAATTTTATTTATGAAGCTTGACCGTTTCCCTCCATCGGATATTTTAAAACCTTACGTGAAGTACTATTGGGTCTGCACAACCGATGAGGATGTGCCCGTGGAAATAATGTACCCCTCCGGTCATGTCGAGTTTTGCGTACACCTATCAAATGGAGGTGCCATTCGCCACTTTGGCAACCGGGCAACAAAAATGCCAACGCTCGAAGTGCTTGGACACATCACCAAGCCTACCACGGCCAACGTTACTAAAGGCACAACGGTGCTGATTGCAAGATTCCATTCTTATGCAAGTTCGCTATTCTTCCCCGATCAGGTTTCGAGCTTTACTAATGATTCGGTCGATCTTTGTGATATTCTCAATAAAGAATCAACATCGTTTTACCATCTCTTGATGGAACAGAATACGCTTGAGGAAAAAATAAAAGTACTTGATGACTTTTTAGTACAGCGTTTATTGAAAGGAGATAAAAGAAGCGATCAATTTAAGTTTATGGAACACCTTTGCCAACATATTAACAAAACATCGGGTTCTCTCAATCTGGAAAACATTGTTACCTCCTTTGGATTTTCAGAGCGCTATATTCAAAAACTCTTTCATAATTGGGTGGGTTTAACGCCCAAAGCATTTCATAGCGTACTCCGATTCAACAAAAGTCTTGAGCTGATCCAAACCTCCAGCGCTACGCTTACCTCTATAGCCTATGAATGCGGCTATTACGACCAAGCCCATTTTATCAAAGAATTTAAATCGTATTCGGGAATTACTCCCTCTCATGCAGCGCAGCTTCACAAAACCATGTGAACTGTCTTTTGTTGTTCGTTTGTGTGTTTCTGTTTAAATTAAAAAAAATTGAAGCAGCCGATGACAGCCAAACTATAGTTTGTGTAACATCAGCGAGTAAGCGTAACTACGAATCCCAAAATCCAACAACAATGAAACCCAGAGCATCGATAATTTTTACAGTTGTTATCCTGATTCATACTTTGACTTACGCTCAAAGTAATAAGCGATGGTCTTCGGGTGGGAAACTTCGCCCTGTACAAGCCAACATGGACATACGGCATTACACCTTATCTCTTGATATCGATATTCCAAATAAAGCTATCGATGGATACGTTGAAACAGATTTGGTATTGAAACAAGAAAACGATTCGCTGCTTTTTGATTTAGTGAACGAACTAAAAGTTAAAAAGATAACGGTGGACAAAAAAAACGTTGATTTTACTCACCACAATGACCTTATATATATTGTAAATGCTGCCGGGTTTACCGCGGGAAAACATCGGGTAAAAATTGAATATAGCGGCAATCCGCCCGTTGCGGTAAGGCCTCCGTGGATTGGAGGATTCACTTGGACAAAAGATAAAAATGAAAAGCCTTGGGTGGTAATCAACTGCCAGGGTGAGGGTGGTAAAATTTATTTTCCTTGCAAGGATCACCCCAGCGATGAACCCAACGAGGGCGTTGACTTATTTGTAACCGTGCCCAATGGCTTGAAGGTAGCTGCTTTCGGGCTGTTGCAGAAAGTAACTGCAAAGGGATCCAACACAACATTCCATTGGAAAACAAATTATACCATCAGCAATTATTGTGTGGTGTTTAACATTGGCGATTATGAAGTTGTGAAGCAAACGTACACTACAATTTCTGGCCGTGTTGTACCTATGGAATTCTATGTACTTCGGCAAGATGCTGACAAAGCCAATCAAGTGTTAGATATACGAAAACGCGATACCCGGATTTTGGAAAAATATTTTGGGGAATATCCCTGGGTAAAAGAAAAAATTGGCATAGCACAAGTGTCTAACCCGGGCATGGAACACCAGACCATGATAACCTATGGCGACCCGTTCAACTATCAACGTGTTGTCGGGCAAAATTATTCGGCCAATCTTTTTCATGAATTCGGCCATGAGTGGTGGGCTAATAAAGTTACCAATAAAGACTGGGCACACATGTGGATACAGGAAGGCATTGATACGTTTGCCGAAACACTTTGTTTCCGGGAGCTTGCAGGCGAACGAGGTTACGATTCGATGATGACTTTTTTCAGAACACGAGTCAGCAATCAAAAGCCTATTGTGCAAGCAGAAGAATTAGACGAGGCCAGCGTGTATTCGGGCGACATCTACTTTAAGGGTGCCGTTTTTATGGGAACGCTTCGCTATGTGCTGGGAGATGAAGTCTTTTTTCCGATCCTGAAAAAATTAGCCACCGACCCGAAATACACCTACGATAATTTTGTAACTACCGATGACGTTGAAAAATTATTTAGTATGGAATCGAATAAAAATCTAAAGCCTCTTTTCGATTTCTACTTACGAACAACCGAACGTCTGGAATTTATGGTGAAGCAGACTGGAGAAAATACCTGGAAGTTGCAAGTCAAAAATTTACCGATGACACTGCCAATTGAAATTACAACGAGCCACGGCATATTAAAATTGGATTTAACCAGCCAATCTGTTAAGATTGAAAGCACCGGGATTCCCGTTGTTGACCCGGCCAATCGATACTTTAAACGGGTGGTTATTGAATAGCCTCATTTTTTTTGAATATCAAATTCTGCCAGAAGCACGGTTCGCGGATCCGGAATTATTGATACAGGTTCGTCATCTAAAGGCAGAGAAAATACAGTTGTTCTTTCAGTGATTGTCACCTTTTTTATTTCAGGTACTTGCTTACCCTTACTCAGTATTCCGATTTCAAGTGGCAGGTTGAATAACTCGGTTTGTTTTTGTTCGAGATTAATAACAAGTTCTTTTTTATTTTTTTGCCAAGTCCACTCTCCTTTTATTTTTGGGATTCCACCCCGATAGAGCCATTGATTGAAAAAATCTTTTAACTCAAGGCCGGATGCATTTTCCATTTCCTGCCTGAAATAGGAGGTAGTGGCATTGCTGTTGAAATACTTTCTATAGTACGACTGAATCCCTTTTTTAAAATTTTCATCTCCCAGTTGATTGCGCAACATGTGGAGTGTCCATGCGCCTTTCTGATACGTGAGCGTGTTAGTTACTTTAGACATATCGTTTAGCTGATTGTGCACCACCGGATCGTTCGGTTCTTTTTCTAAATACTTTTTGATTTGCTCGCGCGATGATTTCAGGCCGGCAACAAACGCATCGCGCCCTTCATCGTGTTCTACAAACAGCAAGGTAAAATAGGTGGCAAATCCTTCGCTCAACCAAACATCGTCCCAATCGCTTTCGGTTACGGCATCGCCAAACCACTGATGTGCTATTTCATGAACGATAACATTTTGCCAGCGTGGATCCCGCTTACCCGAAACAGATCTTTCGCTGTACATAATAGCCGATGCTGCCTCCATTCCTCCGGTTGAATTGTTCGACTGAATATTGGCCAGTTTTTCATAAGCAAAAGGTCCGGCATAATCAGAAAAAAATGATAAGGCTTTTTTAGATGGAGTCTGGAAATCATAAAATCCGGCATCACGATCTTGCCTATAAACCCAGGTTTGAATGGATTTCCCTTCAAAAGAATCAACGTATTGAACGGCAAAATCGGCAACACCCAAAACAAACAACCACGGGGCAATGGGCACCGACTGTTTCCAATGTGTTAATTTATTTTCCTCGTTTAACAACGACTCTTCAAGTAAAAGACCGTTGGAAACAACTTGAAAGTGCGAAGGTGCAATAACCATAAACTCGCAGGTTGCTTTGTCGTACGGGTGATCGACTAACGGCAGCCAGTGATGGCCAAGGTTCGGCCAGTTGTCGCTGAAAAAAGTTCGGTCGTGATATCGGTTGAATTTGATAGCCAATCCCGCATCGGGAACACCGCTGTACTTTATGGTAACCAACAACTGTGAGTTGGCAGTTGAGGGGGGCAACGTGATGAGGAGTTCTTCAGCCCGGTGAGAAAATTCAAGCGCCTTTCCATTGCACGTTACACCGGCTACCAGCATGCCTTTTCCATTCAGTTTCTCCGCTACACTTGTTAAGTCCAGACTAAGTTGTTGAACATCCTTTTTTTTCAGTTTAAACAAAATAGATGCTTCGGCCGTTAGGGTGTCGTTTTCGTCTGAAAGCCATAGCTTAAATTGATAGTGTAGAATGTCGATGTTGTAGTTTTTGGGGTAGGTATCCGCCAAAACGATAGCGGTTGACAAAAAGAATAGTGCTATTAATGATTGTACGGACTTTATCATGGGTTCAATTTTAGTTACAAAAAAATGTATAAGCTGTATTCAATCAATCAATACAGCTTGATATTTTTTCGACTCACGCAATACCTGAGCAATGCCCTTGCTTACCGAAAGTAAAGGTTCTGCATCAAGATGTACTGTCAATTCTAAATTTTTTTGAAAACGTTCTTTGAGCCCGCGTAGCAACGCACTACCGCCTGTGAGGTGAATACCATTTACATAAATATCAGCGGCCAGTTCGGGCGGGCAAACTTCAAGTGTATGAACGATGCTTTCCTCAATAGATTTAATGGATTTGTCCAGTATGAAGGCAACCTCGGAACTGCTCACTTCATGTGTAGTGGGTATTCCTTCCAAAATGTCTTTTCCCTTTACAATCATAGATGCAGAGTTATTGATGTGTGGCTCGGCTGCCCCCACCTGAATTTTAATTTGTTCTGCAGTTTTCCAACCTATTATTAAATTATAGTTTCTCCTGAAATAGTCTTGAATGGTTGTGGTAAACGAATCGCCCGCAATTTTTATAGATTGAAAAACGGCCACACCCGAAAGGGAAATAATCACGATCTCCGTAACCCCACCGCCAATATCAATCACCATCTTCCCGTTGGGCTCACGAATATTTAAACCCATACCCACAGCCGCAGCCAAGGGTTCCACAATCAGTTGTCTTTTTTTCGAATTGAATTGATCCAATACATCCCGAAGGGCACGCCTCTCCACTTCGGTGGCATAAAAGGGAACACCGGAAATGATGTGGTTGAATCCACTGAACAAATTTCTTTTATGCACTCGATCCACCATTTTGCTGATCATCATTAATGCAGAATCATAATCGGCAATAACACCACGCTGCAGCGGCTTAATGGTTTTTAGCAAACCGTGGCTTTTCTCAAAAATATTAAATGCTTCCTCACCAACGGCTTTTACCGAGTGCCGCTCTTCATCGAATGAAATGAAAGAAGGTTGCGACAAGAGTATGCGGTTCTCATCGGAGAGCAGGGTGTTGTTGTTGCCCAAATCAATTGCGAAACTCTTGCCTTTTAATAAAGGTATCATAAGCCTGAATTCATTCTGTAAAAGTAATGCAAAACAAGCGTTGTGTGTTCCTGTTTCAACGAATACATTTTCAATCACGGCAAGACCTGAATCCACTTAATGCCTACTCCAAAATCCTGCGAGTTATTGAGTTCGGAAGACACCAGGGGCAAGAAATCATTCAACGACCAATCATCCTGTGCGCAAAACATAATTGTTGAGGATCGGCCGGGTTTGCCAAAGCGGTATGAAAAATTTAACGACAGGTATTCGCTGCCGCTGATGAGCCCGCGCGAAGCCCTTCGTTGGTCGGTCAGAGCAACAGGGTTTTGGGGAGTCCACTCGGTAACGTAATTTGTTTGAATGCCGATGTCTTCGGGATTGAGGTAGGCTTGCACTCTTTCTTTTGTACTTAGGGGGGCGGTCATCCCCTGCAGTTCAATTCCAACTGTAAAGCGCTGATTGTTTTTAAAATCGAAATTATTAGTCAATAAAAAACGGTAGCCGGACACTACATCGACATAATTGAAATTAAAATCGTTCTGCCGGGTTCGCCATATTTTGTTATGTTGAGTTGCATAGCCAACAGCAAGTGTTACGCCATATTTTTTGGTAAACTGTTTGGTGAGCGCAGACCCAATGACGATGCCCGCAGATAAATAATTACGGGCACGGTTTAGCGGAACACCCACCTGAGCTTCTGTGCTCAGGGTCCACAATATTTTATTTTTTGTGCTGCGTACAATGTCAAAGAAATGCCGGTAGCCCACATTCAAAGTGCCGAGGTAAGTCTGTCGTGGTTTTATTTCAAGTGAATGGCCATCGCGATCGGTAAATTTCATTTCGGCTAAATTGAACCCGTCTAAAGTGCGAAACGGGTTTTCGTTGCGAATCATTTTATCAAAGCCAACAATGGCCCGGTCGCTTACGGCAGCATCAATAAAACTGCCGCCCCCCACCAACATATTTGCATTGAGCATGCCATACCATTCGCCACAAGCCGAAGTTTTTTTGGTATAGGCGATGGTTGCACTGCGGATAACGCCATCGGCCGAATAGAGCTGGTAGCGGTGTGGGTCCTTCGTGTAGGTGGGGTGGTAGGGAGCATTCCACGGATTGGAGAAATACGGTTCGCTTGCATTGGGATACTCCAGAACACCGGATGGATTCCACGTGTTACCGGCATGGTAGTAGAAAGAGATTTCTTGATTGCCGGCAATGGGGGAAATTCTAAATGGCAAGCGCATGGCAAACGTACGCACGGGCTCGTTGGCACGTGCATCAACTATGGGCGCATGTTCAATTCGGGTTAAGGTATCCGTTTGAGCAACAGCAATGTGAGTAGCCAAAAGGCAAATAAAATATAAACCTGTACATGCACGAAGCGCCATAGAGGTAGAATATTTTTTCAAGGTTATTCACACAATTTAAGCATTAATGAGTTGTTGAAACGTGAAGTCGGGATTACGCATTTCTATTTCGTTCTTGCTTGAATCGGTTTGAGCTTCAATTGCATAAACAAACATTCTTTGCTCGTAATCATCAATTGCGTTTTGTACGGTTTCAAATTTTCCGTTTGTAAGATTGTCGGACAAAATCAAGGTATCCAACAATCCGATGTTTACGCCTTGCCCGGCAAAGGGAGGCATTAAATGAGCGGCATCGCCAATTAACGTTATGGGCAAAGGGCGGTTTATTTTCCACGGCTTGCCTAACGGCAATTTTCTTGTTGGCAACCCAACAAAGAAAGATGTTGCCCGGATTAATTGTTTATACCGTTCATCCCACTTCGAAAGCCTGTTTATCAGGAATTCGATTACGCTGTGGTTATTCTGAAAGTCCAATCCTGTTCCACCGTTCCATTCTTCCGGTTTTTTAAAAATGATGCCGTAAGAAAGTGCACCATTGTTAAATGGATTTGCAACGAGCAAATTTCCCTGATGAGCAGTCATCAGTCGGTTACCACCGCACAATTCAAAAAAACTGGGGCAATTTTTTTCCGGCTGATGAATGTCTCCTTGAATAATAAACGTGCCTGTTTCCTCTACAGAAATGTCCGTAACGTGTTTCCTTGCTGCTGACATCCCGCCATTTGCCACGATAACAAAATCAGAAGTTGAACTCGGTTTGTTTTCAAAATCCAAAATCCATTTACCGTTTTGTGCTTCAAGGCCTATCAGTTTTCTATCCCAAATAACCGTGTCTTGTTTTAAACGGTTAAGCAACATTTTTCGTAATGCATTTCTATTTATTTCGGGGTTGTCGAACTGATTTTCTGGTGTTGGCTTTCTTGTTGATAAAATAGTGGCTTTCTCGTCAGCGAAATTTATTCCCATAGGCAGTGCCAAGTCGTAATAAGTTTGCAGCAACCCGGCTTTTTTCATGGCTTCTTGCCCCGAACTTTTATGAAGGTCGAGCGTGCCTCCCCAAATTCTTGCGAGCGGGTCTGTGTCTCTTTCGTAAACGGTTACATCTACTCCGTTTTGTTGTAATAGTGTGGCCATAGTAAGCCCAACGGGGCCGGCACCGACAACGGCTACTTTTTTGTTGTGGAGTAAGTTCATGTTCATTAGTTGTTTTGTGATCAACCTATTTTATGAGCTAAAATTCAGCACCTTGTTGGTGTGCGTTAGTCGTCTGACCAACAATCCTAATCTCAGTATGATGAGTAAGAAAACCAAACTCGTCAACACCATTTTCAAAAATACTGAACTGAACTCTGCTATAAAATAGAAACGTAGTTGGTCAGGCGACCAATGTCTGCCATCGTTGGTGTTCTGACATGTTCCAAAATTAGATTCACAATCTTTAAAGCTTGGATAAGTACGCGTTACTAACGCGCGTTAACGTGAACCGCCAACGTGTCTGGGCTTTTTGTCTCCAACTTTTTTGATTTATTCTTTTATGCTCTTTCAATTACGCAATTGTAACAACCGGGGCTTGCATTGTGTATGTGTATATAGGCAATTTCTTCATTCTCAAAAGTCTTAATGATTTGTTCTTTTAGTAAGTGTCCTTCAGTTACAGATGCTCCTTTCATAATACCATCTTTGTCATAGCCACGCAAAGAGAGAAGTCTATGACTAAACATTTTTGGAATTTCGTTTGTTTCCAAAGTTGGTGTCTTTGCAGTTTTTCTAACGAAGATTGGGCCACTTGCTTGATAAGGCGAATTTGTCTTGTGATGTTGGTATGGTAATAAAATAACTTCTTCGCCAATTTCTGCGTCTTCCAAGCTTACTCTACAAGGGAAACCCGGGAATTTGTCAACAGTCATTCTTATTGCTCCAATCTTTTTTAATTCTAAATTGTCCAAATTAAAAAGCTCTGAAAATTCTCTACTATCTAATGCTTTGATTTTAAAATTCATTGTCATATTTTTTTATGCAAATATGGGGGTAAAAATGAAACGTACATGATGGATAATATTTTTTTTGCCCGTCAGGTCTTACGACCTGACGAAAATCTGAATCTAAAACAAATCTCTGTAATCTGTAGTTGCAACCCGCGGTCAGTACATCAGCGAAGCACCATGAGGCAAAGATAAAGATTTCATGTGAGTGCTGGTTGTGTCAGGTCGGAAGACCTGACAGGCACATTAAACAAATTGATTTTTATCAAGCGTGCGGTCTTTTTGAAAACAAGGCAGAAGCTGAAAAACTGTACGATCAGCTTGCTAAACTTCTATTACTAATACAAGAGGAAGCTACTATCGGAAAAAAATCAGAAGGCGGTAGATTGGGAATGTACAATAATGAAATATTGATTGCCGATAACACTGTATTTGCTAGAATGGGATCAAAGCGAAGTGTCTATGTAAATCAAAATGCACTCAACCTGTTGCTTACCTTTCAAGAACCGTTTTGCGAACAGACCGAGCTATACCTTCAGAACCTCATAAAGAAATCCACTCAAATCAGTGTAACAGGTGAGCGTGCGAGAAATAGGTTTTTTAAAAATATGAACGCAAAGATTGAGTCGTTTAAACCAACACTTGGTGTAGTTTAAAATTGTTTGTGTCACGTGCATTCGTAGAAGTACACGCAAGCATCTAACGGTATCGTTTCCTTTTTTTGATACCCACAATGGAGCAAGTGATTGTCGATTCTGTTATTGTTTCTTTTCGTTCCATTTGCGGTAATTTATCTCTTCGTTAATCTTGTCGAGCAAGTCAAGGCTTCTGGGAAAAATTGAATGCAATAACGTGTTTCGGAGCGTAGTTACATCCTTCTGTAGTTGCTGCAAATAAAGTAGCACATTGGGTTTTTTTCTTATTCGTTCTATGATGGCTTTAGGATTTGATTCCTTCTCAAAAGTAAATTCCTCGTATGTGAGTTGATCGGTGTAAGCATGATTGTATGAGATGTTCATTTCAAACGGCAACTGGATTTGCATGAGGTCATTCAATTGTGTGTAATGCAAAATGATGGCGGTTCGGAGAGCAGAATTGGTGATCAAGCGAAGATTGCTTGATGATTTCAGGTCTTCATAGATAGCGAGATTGTAAACAGGATGGATAAGCATAATGAGGGAGGCAGACATCGCATCAAAATCTTCTGGTGAAACAGCTTTGTCTGTTGATACTAACGCAAGCAACTGCTTGCTGGCCATCAATTTTTCGTGACATCTAATTAACTCAAGGTTGATCATGGCCGTATCGGATGACAGCGCGTCACGAAACGCGAAAAGATATTCTTTCTCGTGTTGCCGATCAGCTACAGAGTCTTTAAAGTTCTCGACTGCCAGTGCTGCCAGCACACCAATAAAAATCAAAATCACCTGCAACAAGATGTTTCCCAGGGATTTGTTCTGAAATATCTTGCGCAGAAAACCAGCGATAGACACTTTATTTCTTTTTGTATTCGATGATCTGAACTTTCGAAGTTTTGCTTCCGCTATTAATTACGGTGTGTGTTTCTGCTTCGCTCCACATCGTTGTACCTGCCGGCACTTTTTGGGTTATCGCTTTTCCGGTAGGCGTGGTAACGGTTACTGTTGCATCGGTCAACATTACTGTGAGGTGAGCAGGGTGCGTATGTTTGCCCAAGCCGCACAAATCCTTGCCCGGCAGGCTCACCAACTCTGTTACCTTAACCTGATCGTTATCAATGATGACTTTGCCATACGGCTTGGCTTTCTCCTGGGAGAAAACCGCTTTTGCACCGAGTACAAAAGCGAGTGTTAAAAATGTTTTCATAATCTACAGGGTTAGTTATCGCTAAACAGCTTTTATTGAATGGGTAAACAAAAATTCAGAAGAGCCCAGTTGTAAATCGGAGTTTTTGAATGGATTTGCCGCATACGTTACTTCACCGGGGCAACTCATCCGGTATCGCACAATCAATGAAGAAAGAATTGTAAGTAGCCCGATCGATAGAATTGGAGCCACCATTCCAAATTTGTCTGCGATCAACCCGGTGAGAATTGCCCCGACCGCATAACCCGAGTCTCTCCACAAACGGAAAATACCCAGACTTTTAGCACGTTGATCGGGATGTGTGTGATCCGAAATCGCGGCAAGGAAAGTGGGGTAGACAATGGCTGTTCCAGCTCCCAGCAACGATGACAATGCGACAAAAGAAAATAATGAGTTCACCTTTATCATGGCAAGCAAAGCAACTCCTTGCACGAACATGCCTAAAAACATCAGTGTCTTCTTGCAGTACTTATCCGCCAGTTTGCCTGTGATGAGTTGCCCCAAACCCCATACGGCAGGGTAGGTGGCAACGATGATTCCGATCTCGTGGAGATTGAAACCCTTCGATGCCAGAAGAAGTGGGAATAACCCCCACACCATTCCATCGTTTAAGTTATTGACAAAACCAGCTTGCGTTATTGAGCCAAGATTCTTGTGAAGCCAGGTGGTCTCCCAAAATATTTTTCTCAATTTAAGAATACTGCTTGAAGTTGACTCCAGGCGCACATGTTGGCGTGTATCTTTCACGAAAAGCCAGCTCATGATCAACCCGGCCAAGGTCAGTACTACCCCTATGTAAAAAGGATAAGGCCGCAGACCATAATTGTTTGCGATCCATCCGGTGAAGAAAGCTACAGCAGCAAGGGCGATGTATCCTGCAAATTCATTCAAGCCCATCGCAAAGCCGCGTTGTTTTTCCCCCACTAAATCAATTTTCATTACAACCGTGCTGGACCAGGCAAGACCCTGGTGTAAGCCAAGTAATACGTTTGCTGCAATAATCCAATTCCAATCGGGAGCATAAATTAAAAGAAGTGGAACAGGAAGGGCGATGATCCAGCCTGTAAGCAAAAGATTTTTTCTCCCGAAACGATTGGATAGTGTGCCGGTGTAGTAATTGGTGACGGCTTTAGTAATACCAAACACCACAATAAATGAAAATATTGCCGACCGCGCAGCAAGATCAAAATCTTCTTCTGCCATTTGTGGAATGATGGTGCGCTCAAGGCCGATCATTCCTCCAACAAAAGCATTGACAATTACCAGTAAAGTGAATTGTTTCCGGTTTTTTTTCAAACCAAGTTTTATCGTTTCAATTTCCATTTTCCCTTAGCAGTTTGGTGGTCTGATAAATCAACTCAAGTGATGACAGGCTTCCATTCTCGGCACCTTTTTCAAAATCACCGTTTTGCTGTGCCATTGAATTTGTAGGGGTGCAAAACATACAACCTGTTTCTTTTTAGTTTTGCCAAAAAGTGTATAATGCCGATGCCTCCATCTCTACACAATCAGCACCTTTCTTTTTCGCCTGTTCAATTGATGGGGGTGTTTCTATACGGAGCATCCGTGGTCCAACCGATTCCTGATCCCGTTCTGATTTTGGTCTCACATCAAGAATGGTAACGGGTTTCTTTTTTGCCAACCAGTTGGTGAGTGCACCAACTTCAATAATCAAATCTTCTGTTGTCGTCATAGTAATAAAACTTAATTCATTGAAATTTCAACCGGTAATTCTTGAATTTTCCAGTCTGGAAAACCTTCTTCAAGGCGGGTGGCTTTGTACCCTGCCTTTACAAGAATTGCAACGGCTTCGTCTGCGAAAACACAAAATGGCCCCCGGCAGTATGCGACAATCTCCGTGCACTTCGGAAGTTCTTTTAATCGCTTCGATAATTGATCAAGTGGCATAGAGATCGCATTTGCAATGTGGCCTTTGTTATATTCAGTTTCAGGACGAACATCCAAGATCGTTACTTTTCCTAATTCAATTTTTTTGATCAACTGATCAATTGTAACGGACTCAAAATCGAATTTTGATTTTCTGAAATTTTTGACGAGTTTTTCTATGGTTGCAATGCGCTCGATTCCCAACTCTCTCAACGCTCTCCATGTCTTGAACACATTTGCGTTTGCCAACCGGTAGTAAATAAAATTTCCCTGACGATTGACATCAACGATCTGGGCTACTTTTAATACTTGCAGGTGCTGTGAAGCATTGGCAACGGGAAGGTGCGTTTGTTCTGCAATCTGTTCAACTGAATATTCGCCCTGTGCCAACAACTCAATGATCTCTAACCGGTGCGGATTGGCGAGCGACTTGGTGATCTTCGCTAATTCTGAATATACGCTGTCCTTGAATTCTCTCTTGTTCATGCTTTTTTCAAAAAATCAAAGGTATAAAAACTATTCAATAAATTTATTGAATAGAAATTTTTGGCTTGAACTCATTTTTTTGGATGTTTCAAAGGGGGCTTGGGCAGGTTGACGGGCTTTCGAAAGCTTACTTATTAATAATATGGTACTGTGGCGTAGCCGCTGCTGCTGCTAATCAAAAGCATTGCCAATTTGCTCATTTTTAATAAAAAATGTAAAAAAGTGGTTGAAAGTGGTTGAAAGTGGTTGAAAATTACCTATGTTTGCTTAGGAGAAAAAGACAACCACTATAGTCTATGACTTTCTTCACCAGTGAATATGAGTGTAAGCTTGATGCCAAAGGCAGATTGGTGCTGCCTGCGCGGATCAAATCGCAGTTGCCTGAAGACAGCCGCGAGCTGGTTATTCGCAAGGGCTTCGAGCAGTGCCTCATCATTTATCCGTTGGTGGAGTTCAAAAAAGTTTTCTCAAAAATTTCGGGGTTGAATGAGTTCAACGAAGAGAACCGCAAACTCCAGCGCAATTTTTTGTCGGGCGTGGTTACGGTAGAGCTTGACGGCAACGGCCGTTTTCTCATACCCAAAAACATGTTGACCTACGCCAACATAGACAAAGAGATGATGCTGGTGGGTACGGGGGCAAAAGTTGAAGCCTGGAATCCGAGCATTTATGAGAAGCACATCATTCAAGACCCCAGTGAGTTGTCCAAGTTGGCGGCCAAGCATTTGAATGAGTAGTGAATGAAGACTCGAGTTTCATACCATGAGATTCGATCTTCTACCATACTTCGGCTTACCAGCTTCCAGCTTTCAGTTTCGAGCTATGAGCTTGATTGTTCTTTGAATTTAAGTATATGAGGAATTTTAAGAAGCTAAAAAATTGGCAAATGGGAATGGAATTAGTGAATCGCATTTACGAAATGACAGAGCAGCTTCCTCAAGAGGAGAAGTCTCATGACTTATAGCTCAAAACCCGAAGCTCGTGGCTACCATAAGCCGGTAATGCTTCGCGAATGCCTTGAGGGGTTAAACATCGACCCGGAAGGTATATATGTAGATGTGACGTTTGGCGGAGGTGGCCATAGTTTGGCGATACTGGAGAAATTGAAAGGAGGCAGGCTGATTGCATTCGATCAGGATGAAGATGCAAAAAGCGAAGCCGAGAAAATACAACATCGTTCTTTTACATTTTGTCAGGCCAACTTCCGATACCTAAAACAGTATTTGAAGTTGCATGGTGTAAGCAAAGTCAATGGCATTCTTGCGGATTTGGGAGTTTCATCGCATCAGATTGATGAAGCATCGCGTGGTTTTTCCACCCGCTTCGATGGCCCGCTCGATATGCGCATGGACCGCAAGTCTAAGGTTACGGCTGCAAAAATTTTGAACGGCTACAGTGAAGAGCAGTTGCACAAAATTTTTGGAATGTACGGTGAATTGAAGAATGCCAAGACAGCCGCGAAGGCGGTGGTTTCAAGCCGGAAGGCAAAAAATTTTGAAACCACATTGGATTTGAAGAATGCATTGCAATCCGTTGCACCGCGCGGCAAGGAGAATAAATATTTCGCCCAGGTGTTTCAGGCGTTGCGCATCGAAGTAAATCAGGAGATGCAGGCGCTTGAAGATTTTTTGCACCAATGTGGCGAAGTGATGGAAAAAGAAGGTCGGTTGGTGGTGATGAGCTATCACTCGCTCGAAGATAGACTGGCGAAAAACTACATCAACACCGGCAAAATGTTTGGCGAGGTAGAGAAAGATTTTTTTGGAAATAAGATCAAGCCTTTTGAAGCGGTAAATCGAAAACCGATTGAAGCCTCGGAAGAAGAAGTGAACGAAAACAACAGAGCACGAAGTGCAAAATTGAGAGTAGCAGAAAAAATATAGTTGATCGTTTTTAGTGGTTAGCAAAAATGGTTCTAACAACTTTCTACGAAAACCAACACAAAAAAGAAATGGAAAACAAATTTAGAATAGAACCCGAACGAGGAAACGAAACGAAGGTTAAAACTTCGCAAGGAGGCACAAGCATGTTCTCCGGTTTTGAACGTAAGCTGAAACTTGAAAGCTACTTTGAGGAGGGTTTTCCGGTTCAGTACTTGCCTAAGATTTTGTTCGTTGTTTTTCTAAGCCTTATCTACATCAGCAACACGCATTATGCTGACAAGACAACGCGCGCTATTGAAAGAGCCGAAAACGAAGTAGAAGATTTGCGTGCCGATTTCACCACGCTGAAAGCCGATGTAATGTTTGCCAGTAAACAAAGCGAAGTGGCGAGAAGAGTGAAGTCTTTGGGTTTGGAAGAAAGTTTAACACCCCCGTTTAAAATTGTAGTTGAGAAGTGAATATAAAGAAGTCTATATTAATAAGAGTACGTCTTGCCTTTTTGGGCATATTAATTTTTGCGGTCTGCGTGGCGGCTAAGGTGGGCCACATTCAGTTTGCGGAAGGATCGAAGTGGGCTAAGATGGCCGAAGAGATTATGTTCGACTACAAAAAAGTGCCGGCCACACGCGGCAATATTTATTCCGACAACGGAAGCCTGCTCGCCACTTCGTTGCCGTTTTACAAAGTGGCCATGGACCCAACTCTTGCAAAATCCGAGGTATTTAAAAAAGGAGTGGACTCGTTGGCATACCACCTCGCAATGTTTTACAACGATCGCTCGAAGGAAGAATACAAACAACTGATCATTGATGCTAGAGAATCGGGCAAGCAATACATTACCATCAACCGAAAACAAATCAATTATCAGTCGAAAAAAGAGATGACCACCTGGCCTATTTTTCGCAAAGGCCGCTACCGTGGTGGGGTGATCTTCGAGAAGATGGATGTGCGCTATCGCCCGTTTTCAAATCTCAGCAGAAGAACGATTGGTTTTGTAAACGAAAATGAAAAAGGTGCGGGTCTTGAATACAGTTACAACGAAGTTTTGGGAGGACAAGATGGCGAAGCACTCTTTCAAAAAATTGCCGGAGGCACTTGGAAGCCCGTCTTTGCAGGTAACAACACCAAAGCTGAAGATGGGTTGGATATTCAAACAACCATCGACATCAACTTGCAAGATGTAGCCGAAACCTCATTGCATAAAGCCATGCGCGCGCACGATGCCGATGAAGGAACGGTGGTGGTGATGGAGGTGAAGACGGGGCACATCAAAGCGATTTCGAATTTGAGCAAAGATGGCGAAGGAGGTTATTTCGAAAAATTCAATCATGCCGTGGGTGGTTCGTTCGAGCCGGGCTCCACGTTCAAGCTGGTTACGCTGATGACGTTGTTGGAAGATACAAACATCGAGCTTACCGACAGCATCAATACCGGCAACGGAGAATATAATTTCTACAATAAAAAAGTACGCGATCACGAAGAAGGTGGGTACGGAAAAATTTCGATTCAGCAAGCATTCGAGAAATCGTCTAACATCGCCATGGCAAAACTTCTCGACAAACATTTTGGCACAAAGCCCGAGAAATTTATTGCGCACATCGACCGACTGAAACTCTCCACACCTTTGGGCTTGCAAATTACCGGAGAGTCGTTTCCCAAAATAACAAGACCTAAAGACCGAAGCTGGAGCGGTATAACCTTGCCTTGGATGGCGTATGGTTACGGCTTTGAAATATCCCCACTGCATACACTGGCCTTGTACAATGCAGTTGCCAACGATGGAAAAATGATCAAACCCATTTTTGTTACTTCCATCAGCCGTGCCGAAACGGTTGAACAAAAATTTGAAACGGAAACCATCGTGTCGAAAATATGCTCTGATCAAACACTGAGAAAACTCAAATTGTTGCTCGAAGGAGTAGTAGATCACGGAACAGCAAAGAATCTTAAAAATTCTTATTATCGGATTGCGGGGAAGACAGGCACCGCCCAAATTTTAAAAGACGGTCGCTACGAAAAAAAATACATCACCTCCTTTGTTGGATATTTTCCGGCACACGCACCCAAGTACTCAGCGATTGTACTGATCAAAAACCCGAAAGGAATTTATCAGTACGGCAACAGTGTGGCCGGCCCGGTGTTTAAAGATATAGCCGACAATATTTATTCGCGCGACACCAACCTGCACGCACCCATGGAGCAGAAAACCGTGACACAAGTGGGAGTATTCCCAACCATTCGTGCAGGCAATCAGGAAGAAATTACCATGCTCAGCAACGAGTTGGGTGTTTCAAACCATACCACAACCGAAGAAGAGTGGGTAAAGGCTACCAAAGATGCCAATGCTGTTTTTTGGAAAAAGAATGTGATGACCAAAGGGCTGGTGCCCGATGTAACCGGCATGACTTTTCGAGATGCGATTTTTTTGCTTGAGAAAGCCGGACTGCGTGTGTATTTCAACGGCAAGGGGAGAGTGGCAACACAATCGATGCGTGCCGGAACTAAAATAAAAAAAGGAGCGAGGATTATTTTGAAATTAAGCTGATGAGCAAAAGAAAACTTATTGAGAATTGAAGGCGCTGCGCGACATATTATATAAAGTAAACATTACCTCTACCTCGGGCGATATGAGTGTGGCAGTAAACGGCATTGCATTCGATTCGCGAAAAGTAAAGTCGGGTTTTTTATTTGTAGCCATCCGCGGCCAGCATGCCGATGGCCACGCGTTCATTCCAAAAGTAATTGCGAGCGGAGCAACCGTAATTGTCTGCGAAAAACTACCTGATGAAGTTTCGGATAAAGTAACCTTCATCACGGTAAAGAGCAGTTCGAAAGCATTAGGAATTATTGCTTCGAACTTTTACGAAAACCCATCGCAAAAATTAAAACTCGTTGGTGTAACCGGAACCAACGGAAAAACCACCGTGGTTACACTCTTGTTCAAACTTTTTACATCGCTCAATTACAAAATCGGTTTGTTATCCACAGTTGTGAATAAGATTGTGGACAAAGAAATTGTTGCAACCTATACCACACCCGACCCGATCACCATTAACGAGCTGTTGGTGAAAATGCTGGAGGCCGGATGCACACATTGCTTTATGGAAGTAAGCTCGCACGCTGTTGACCAGGGCCGCATCGAAGGGTTGCATTTTTCGGGTGCGTTGTTTACCAACATCACACACGATCACCTCGATTATCATCACACGTTTGAAAGCTACATCCGGGCGAAGAAAGGTTTTTTTGATGGACTATCGTCCGATGCTTTTGCTCTCGTAAATATTGACGACAAGCGCGGCATGGTGATGCTGCAAAATTGCAAAGCACAAAAGAAAACCTACGGCCTCAAAAAAATGGCCGACTTTAAAGCGAAGATCATTACCAACTCGATCATTGGGTTGGAGCTGGAGATTGGTGATAAAAACGTTTGGTTTAAACTTATTGGCGATTTCAATGCGTATAACTTGCTGGCCGTGTACGGTGCCGCGTGTTTGTTAAATGAAGACACTGAAATGATACTGATGAAGTTGTCTTCGCTCACAGGCGCAGCCGGAAGATTCGAGTTGGTAAGGCCCGGGTCTAAGTTCACCGCGATTGTTGATTATGCCCACACGCCCGATGCGTTGAAAAATGTGTTGGAGACCATCGAACATTTTCGCACGGGTGCCGAACAAGTAATTTCTGTAGTAGGGTGCGGAGGCGACCGCGACAGAACCAAACGACCCTTGATGGCAGCCATTGCTTGCAAATATTCCAACAAAGTAATTTTTACTTCCGATAACCCGCGCAGTGAGGACCCCCTGGAGATTATCAAAGAAATGCAAAAAGGAGTTGGGCCAAGTGAAACGAAGAAAACTTTGGTAATGCCCGATCGCGAAGAAGCCATCAAGACTGCGTGTATGCTGGCCAAAGAGAAAGACATCATTCTGGTTGCCGGCAAAGGCCACGAAACCTACCAGGAGATTAAAGGAGTGAAACACCCGTTTGATGATAAAGAAGTATTGGAACGTATGCTGAAAATGTTTGCTAACTGATTAGTCAATGACCAATGTGCAAATGTGCTGATGAATGAGGAATTATAAAGACAATATTATTGTAAAGATGACATTCCAATTTGCATTGGATGTGATGAATTTTTCTGAAAAACTCAGAAATCAAAAAAGATTTGCATTTGCTGATCAACTTTTAAGATCAGGCTGTTCGGTTGGTGCAAATGTAAAGGAAGCTCAAAGTGCAGAAAGCAAGGCTGACTTTATCCACAAATTAAAGATTGCGTCTAAGAAGCGGAGGAGGTTGAGTACTGGCTTGAGTTGTGTGAGTTTGATGAAAATTATCCTAAGCCGGGAAAATTGTTATCTGATATTGAAAGTATTTTGAAAGTGCTGGCTAAAATCGTATCCACTTCGAAACAAAGGAAAATTAACCCAATTGAAAATTGATGAATTGATAATCGAGAATGCTTTATTATCTATTTAACTATATCGAAAAACATTTTCACATTCCTGGAGCGGGATTATTTCAATACATCTCCTTTCGTGCGGGTGTGGCAGCGGTGCTTTCGCTTCTGATCACCATCACATTCGGAAACAAGTTGATTTCTTTTTTAAGAAAAAAACAAGTTGGAGAAGACATTCGCGATCTGGGGCTTGAGGGCCAACTGCAGAAGAAAGGAACACCAACCATGGGCGGGCTCATCATCATTGCCGCGATTTTAATACCAACTCTGCTGGTAGCAAAACTCGACAATGTCTATGTAATCCTACTCGTGGCAACTACCGTGTGGCTTGGCTTCATTGGTTTTTTAGACGACTATATTAAAGTGTTTAGAAAAAATAAAGAAGGGCTTGCCGGTCGGTTTAAAATAGTGGGTCAGGTTACTATTGGGTTAATCGTTGGGCTTACGCTTTACTTCAATGAAAATGTAGTTGTGCGCGAGGGTGCAACAACTTCTGCAGCAAGTGTGTTGGCAATGAACGCAGACGTTGATCAAAAGCCTATGTACACGGAGATCAAGTCTACGAAAACCACCGTTCCTTTTTTTAAGAATAATGAATTTGATTACAGTAGTCTTATTTCGTGGTTCGACAAAAATTACACTTGGGTAGTTTACACCCTAATTGTGATCTTGATCATTACGGCAGTATCCAACGGTGCCAATATTACCGATGGCCTGGACGGCTTGGCGGCCGGCACATCGGCCATCATTGGTCTAACGCTCGCCATTTTTGCGTACTTGTCGGGTCGTGTTGACTTTAGTTCGTACCTGCACATCATGTACATTCCAAACCTAAGCGAGCTTGTGATTTTCTGTACTGCATTTGTAGGTGCTTGCCTGGGCTTTTTGTGGTACAACGCGTACCCCGCACAAGTGTTCATGGGCGACACCGGAAGCTTATCCATGGGCGGAATTATTGCGGTGCTCGCTTTAGCTGTGCGAAAGGAATTAATGATACCGTTGCTCTGTGGAATTTTTCTGATTGAAAATGCTTCGGTGATCGTGCAGGTTTCGTATTTCAAATATACCAAAAGAAAATATGGCGAAGGCCGCAGAATATTGCTAATGTCGCCATTGCACCATCACTATCAAAAGAAAAATATTCCGGAAGCGAAAATAGTAACACGTTTTTGGATTGCAGGAATTCTGTTGGCAATACTCACGCTGGCGTTATTAAAAGTAAGATGATCGAACGAATAGCCATAGTAGGAGCAGGAGAAAGCGGAACCGGTGCAGCGCTTTTGGCGAAGACCAAAGGCCTTGAGGTGTTTGTGTCGGATCAGGGAACGATCAAAGAAAAATACAAAAACGAATTACAGGCGCATTCGATTGCCTTTGAAGAAGGACAACACACGGAAGAAAAAATTTTAAACGCTACTACTATAATTAAGAGCCCGGGCATTCCCGATAAGGCGGATATTATCAAAAAAGCAAAATCAAAGAATATTGAAATCATTGACGAACTCGAATTTGCTTTTCGTTATCTCTCCGGAAAAATTATTGCCATCACCGGCACTAACGGAAAAACAACAACCACGCTCTTAACTTTTCATCTGTTGAAGTCGGCCGGATTGAATGTGGCACTGGCCGGCAATGTTGGCGAAAGCCTTGCACGTAAAGTAGCATTCGAAAACCACGATTGGTATGTGGTGGAGGTGAGCAGTTTTCAATTGGATGGAATAAAAACATTCCGCCCGCACATTGGCATCTTACTCAACATTACACCCGATCACCTCGATCGCTACGAATATCAGATGCAGAATTATATCAACTCAAAATTCCGGTTGATACAATCCATGCAAAATCACGATCAGTTCATTTATTATTTTGATGACCCTATTATCAAGGCTGAAGTTGAACGCAGGAAAATTGTTCCCGATAGTTTGAAGGTATCGCTTACCAACAGCGATGCTCAAGCTCACTTTGATGGCCGAGTGATGTTCTTCGATTTGGGGCACAACCTTTTCAGCATCGCTCAACAAGACACTACACTGAAAGGCCCACATAATTTAATAAACACCATGGCATCGGTTGCCGCTGTTTATTCAGCAGGCATTTCAATGGATTCCATCAAGGCCGGATTAAAAACATTTAAGAACGCACCGCATAGGCTTGAGTCGGTGGCTACTATAAACGGAGTTGAGTTTGTCAACGATTCGAAAGCTACAAATGTTGACTCGGTTATCTATGCGTTGGGTAGCTACAATGGTTCGTTGGTTTGGATTGCCGGAGGAATTGACAAAGGCAACGACTATAAACTGATTGAAGATCAGGTGCGAAAAAAAGTAAAAGTGCTTGTTTGCCTCGGAAAAGATAACTCAAAATTGTTTCAAGCTTTTGAAGGAGTGGTTCGTGTTATCTGCGAAACGCAAAGCATGCAAGAAGCGGTGAGTCTGTCGCTAAAGGTTGCAAGACCCGGAGATGTGGTGCTGTTATCGCCCGCCTGTGCAAGTTTTGATTCGTTCAAGAATTACGAAGACCGAGGGGATCAGTTTAGAGAGGCGGTACTGGAGTTGAAGAAAGAAGTTGAAGGAATACAGAATACAGAATATAGAATCATAGAATAATGGAAAGGAAACCTGCAAGATCGTTTAAAGATTTACTGGTGTGGCAAAAGGCACATGAGCTGGTACTTTCCATTTACAAGTTGACTATGAATTTCCCGAAAGAAGAAACATACGGGCTGACTTCTCAAGTTAGGAGATCTTCTTCGTCAGTAGCTGCTAACATTGCCGAAGCATTCAAGAAAAAGAGCCAACTCGATAAACTTCGAATTTTAAATATAGCTCAAGGCTCGTTGTCAGAAACCGAGTATCACATTTTGTTGGCGGGTGATTTGAATTATGCAACTGTGGATCATATTCAAGAAAACGCTACACAAGTCAGTAGACTTTTAGAGGCATATATGCAGGCAATAAGAAAATGAATATTCTAAATACCAAATTCTATATTCTAAATTCTTTAAATAAAAGAATATGAAATTGAGCAAAATTAAAGAATGGGCCGACCAAAACTTACAAGGAGACCGAGTGATCTGGGCCGTAGTGTTCTTGTTGTCGCTCATTAGCATTCTTGTAGTGTACAGTTCGATAGGAACCTTGGCGTATAAAAGAACAGCGAGCACAGAATGGTTATTGTTTAAACATACCGGCATGGTGGTGCTTGGCCTGGCTTCCATGTGGTTTGCGCACAAGATTGATTACCGATACTATTCAAAACTCTCGCGCCTCGCTTTGTGGATCAGTGTTCCGCTGCTGTTGTACACATTTAAGTTTGGAACTACTCTAAACGATGCTGCGCGCTGGATCAGCATACCGATTTTCGGATCTTTTCAGCCTTCTGATTTTGCAAGCCTTGCTCTTATCATCAACCTGGCTAGTATGCTTTCCAAACGCCAGCAAAATATTGACGACATAAAAGAATCGTTGATACCGATTTTATTTTGGTGCGGTACTATCTGCGGCCTCATTGCACTGTCGAATTTTTCATCGGCTGTGTTGTTGTTCGCTACGTGCATGCTAATCATGTTTATCGGTCGGGTTTCGGTAAAACACCTCGCCATGTTGGTGTTGGTGGGTTTGCTTGCGGGTGGGATAGGCCTAAAACTTGGTACACGCTGGGAAACCACCATAAGCCGGGTTAAAAATTTTGTAGAGAAAAAAGAACTTCCTTTTCAAGCAAAACACGGAAGGATAGCTGTTGCCACGGGTGGGATTTTCGGCAAAGGCCCCGGCAATAGCGACCAACGAAATATTCTGCCACATCCGTACTCCGATTTTATTTATGCTATTGTGATTGAAGAATACGGCATGATTGGCGGTGTAGTGGTGCTGATACTTTATTTAATTCTCCTTCATCGCGGAATGAAAGCAGCCTACAACAGCGAGCGCGCCTTTGGCGGGTTGCTCTCGGCCGGGCTTGCGTTTGATCTGGTGTGCCAGGCCATGGTAAACATGGGCGTGGTGGTGGGCCTCGGGCCTATAACAGGTCAGCCTCTTCCGCTCATCAGTATGGGCGGAACGGCAATGGTGTTTACCGGAATTTCCATTGGCATTATACTGAGTGTAAGCCGGGGAGAGCAAGAAGAGAACTGGGGGCAAACCGGATCTACAGTTGCAAACGAAAAAAACATTGAAGCAAAAGCCGCATAACTTTTGAAAGCGCAAGAACCATATCGACTGATAATTAGCGGAGGCGGAACCGGGGGGCATATTTTTCCGGCTATTTCCATTGCCAATAAATTCAAAGAGCGCCACTCAGATGCGGAGATTCTTTTTGTTGGTGCTACGGGGCGAATGGAGATGACGCGCGTGCCCGAGGCCGGATATAAAATAATTGGACTTTGGATCAGCGGCCTTCAACGGAAACTCACCTTATCAAATTTGCTCTTCCCCTTCAAGTTATTGAGCAGCTATATCAAAGCGGGAGGCATCGTAAAAAAATTTAGACCGCATGCCGTGATTGGAACAGGTGGATACGCCAGTGGCCCGATAATGTTGGCGGCAACGAAAAATAAGATTCCGGCTCTTATACAGGAACAGAATTCGTATGCAGGTTTAACAAACAAACAACTGGCTAACAAAGCGCAGCGAATTTGTGTGGCCTATCCGGGAATGGAAAAATATTTTCCGAAGGATAAACTTGTATTTACCGGAAACCCCATCCGGCAAACTATTTTAAGTACAGAAGGCAAACGCGAAAAAGCATTGCTGCACTTTGGGTTGAACCACAACCAGCGAACACTCTTGGTGATTGGGGGGAGTTTGGGCTCGCGCACAATCAACGAAAGCATTCTTGCCGGCATCGACAAAATTATTGAATCGAAAATGCAAGTGATCTGGCAGACGGGAAAAATTTACTTCGATGAGATGCGCGAGCGCGTGAGGGAGAAAGATGTCAAGCACATCGCAATCTTCAGTTTTGTGCAAGACATGGATTTGGCTTACGCGGCCGCAGATGTTGTGGTATCTCGATCGGGTGCATTGGCAGTTTCAGAGTTATGCATTGTAAAAAAACCGGTTATACTGGTGCCGTCTCCCAACGTAGCAGAAGATCACCAAACCAAAAATGCCTTGGCTTTGGTAAAAGAAGACGCAGCTCTTTTGGTGCGCGACTCCGAGGCCAGAGAAAATTTAGTTAACGAGTCGCAGAAGCTGATTTATGATTTGCATCGCTGCGAAAACCTGAGTAAAAATATTTCAAGGCTCGCTAAACCGAATGCCACGGAAGATATAGTAAACGAAATAGAAAAACTGATTACTGAATGAATCTTAAAAACTACGATAGTATTCATTTTCTCGGTATCGGGGGCATCGGCATGAGTGCGCTGGCACGGTGGTTCAAACTTTCGGGCCTGAAAGTTTCGGGCTACGATCGCACGGCAACTCCCCTTACACACGAACTGCTGGAAGAAGGAATGGAAATCCATTTTGAAGATAGGATCGAGTCTATTCCGGGCTACGCGAGCAAAGAAAAAACACTGATTGTTTTTACACCCGCCATACCTAAAGATCATAAGCAACACCATTATCTCAAAGAAAATGGATTTACAATTCTTAAGCGGTCGGAGGTACTAGGGTTACTAACTAAGAATTACAAAACCATTGCCGTAGCCGGAACACACGGCAAAACAACGACCTCTTCGCTTATTGCACATATATTAAAGAGTGCCGTAAAAGATATGGTCGCTTTTTTGGGAGGTATCACCGCTAACTACGATTCGAATTTGGTGATGCACGGAAAAATCGGCCCGCAAACAATTATGGTTGCCGAGGCCGATGAGTTCGACCGTTCGTTCCTCAAACTCTTTCCAGAAATTGCTGTGGTTACGTCTGCCGATGCCGATCACCTCGATATTTACGGAGATCACTTGCAGATGCTTTCGGCCTACAAAGAATTTATTCATCAGGTAAACAAAGGTGGTCATTTGGTAATCCACGAATCAATCGCCACACTTGCCAACGAACAAAAACAAACTACGAAAGAAACTTATGGCACCAACCGGGGACAATTTTTTGCCAGCAACATAAGGGTAGATCACGGGTTTTTTGAATTCGATCTGCAAGGCCCAAGCCTGAAGATTGAAAAGATCCAGCTTGGCGTCCCCGGTTTTCATAACATGGAAAATGCAATCGCGGCTATTCTCGTTGCTGCGAAGTTGGGAATCGAAGATAAAATAATAAAAGAAGCAGTAGCCTCTTTCCATGGAGTGAGACGCAGGTTTGAATTCATTGTGCGGAAACCAAACTTAATTTATGTGGACGACTACGCACACCACCCAGCCGAAATTGAAGCATTCCTAAAATCGCTCAAAGCAATGTATGCCGGAAAAAAATTAACGGTTGTTTTTCAACCGCACCTGTTTACACGTACGCGCGATTTTGCCGAAGGATTTTCTAAAAGCTTGAGCCTGGCCGATGAAGTGTTGCTTATGGATATTTATCCGGCACGCGAACTGCCGATTGATGGAGTAACCTCCGATATGCTGTTTAAAGATATTAACAGTTCGGTAAAAATAAGGTGCAATAAAAAAGACCTGATGCACAAACTTGAAGACATGAACCTGGAAGTGCTCGCAACCGTAGGAGCAGGCGACATCGACACATTTGTAAGGCCTATTAAAGAAATGCTTTCTAAAAAATGAAAATCAAATTTCACATACGAAACGAAATAAAAGTTGCCGTAGCCTTGGTGGGTGTTTCGTTTTTGATAGCCTTTACCGAACGCAAACAGGGTGGAAGCGTTTGCAACAACATGGTTATTGAACTGGATAACCGGAATGAAAATCATTTCCTCGATGAAGCCGATGTAATGAGTTTAGTGGAAAGGTCGGGACAAGCAATAAAAGGCACGAACATTGAACGGATCAACTTGAAGGAGATCGAAGCTCGCCTAAAACAAGATAAGCACATACGCGATGCCCAGCTTTTTGGCGACCTCAAAGGCAACTTGATTGTAAATGTCGAGATGCGCAGACCCATTGCACGAATTGTGCAACAAGATGCTCCCGATGCGTACATCGCAGAAGATGGGGTGATTATGCCCGTATCGGAAAAATATACTTCGCGAGTGATGTTGTTGAGTGGCCCGTTTATGAAGACCCTGCTGGAAACCGAAGACTTAAAAAAAACGCAAGAGGGAGTAAATATTTTGGAGATGATCCGATTTATAGGTGAAGATCGGTTTTGGAAAGCACAAGTAGCTCAACTGGATGTGGCCGCTGACGGACGGATTGCAATTTATCCCCAAGTAACAGGTCAGCGCGTGGAGTTTGGAAAAGCAGAAAACATTGAAGCAAAGTTTAACAAGCTGATGGTTTTTTATAAAAAAATTTTACCGCAGCGCGGCTGGACAAAATACGAACGGGTGAACTTAGAATACGAAGGGCAAATAATAGCCGAATGAAAAACGAACATAAAACAAATAACCAATAGACAAACATTATACAGAAACCACTAATCGCTAATAAAATGGAAAACGAAAAAATAGTAGTAGGCCTCGATATCGGAACAACAAAGATATGCGCCATCGTAGGCCGGAAAAATGAATTCGGCAAACTCGAAGTGCTCGGCATGGGCAAGGCTGAAAGCGAAGGCGTGATCAAAGGCATTGTCACCAACATCGAGAAAACAATTTTTGCCATCGAGAAAGCCATCAAAGAAGCGAGCGACATGAGCGGCATAGATATAGGCGTGGTGAACGTGGGGATTGCCGGGCAACACATTCGCAGCAGCATCCACCACGGTAGCATCACACGCCTGAGCAACGAAGACGAAATCAGCATTGAAGACATTAGCCGCTTGCGCGATGACATGCACCGCATCGTTACACCTCCGGGCAGCGAGATCATTCACGTAATGCCTCAAGATTATACGGTAGACTACGAAGAAGGAATAAAAGACCCCGTGGGGATGAGTGGCGTAAAACTGGAAGCCGACTTCCACATCATCACCGCACAAACCAGTGCCATCAACAATATCAATAAATGTGTGAGACGCACCGGTCTTGAAATTCAAGATTTGATTTTGGAGCCATTGAGCTCAAGCCTTGCGGTGCTGAGCGAAGAAGAAAAAGAAGCAGGCGTTTGCTTGATTGACATTGGAGGAGGAACAACTGACATAGCCGTGTTTCACGATGGCATCATTCGTCACACGGCCGTGATTCCGTTTGGCGGAAATATTTTAACAACCGACATTCAGCAAGGGTTGCAAGTGATGCACAAGCAAGCCGAACAACTGAAAACCCGCTTTGGCAAGGCCATTGCCGAAGAAGCAAACCCCAATGAAATCGTTTCCATCCCCGGCATCAGAAACAGAACGGCTAAAGAAGTCTCGGTAAAAACGTTGGCGAGCATCATTCAGGCGCGCATGGAAGAGATCATTGAGATGGCGCATACCGAGATCATTAATTCGGGTTATGAAAACCGATTGGCGGGCGGAATTGTGATTACCGGTGGTGGTGCACAACTGGCCAACCTCAAACAATTAGTAGAGTACATGACCGGCATGGACACACGCATCGGTTACCCCAACGAACACTTGGGCAAAAGTAAAGTGGATGCGGTGAAGAGCCCGATGTATGCCACGGCTGTGGGTCTGGTGCTTTCAGGGTTTCGCTCGCTGGATGAACGCGAAGAAAACTATAAAGAGAAAATGAACGAAACGAAACCGATGAAAGTGAAAAAAGCGAACCCCACTTCCGATTTTTTTACCAGCATATTAAATAAAACAAAGGGATTGTTGATTGACGATCTCGATGGCAAAAATGAGTACTAAGATTTTTTTTAAATGAAAAGACAAACCACTAAATACTACAGTCATGTTTGAAACAGGATCATACAAATTTGATCTGCCCAAGCACCACAAGTCGATCATCAAAGTGATTGGTGTGGGCGGTGGCGGAAGCAACGCGGTGAACCACATGTACAAGCTCGGCATCAAAGATGTTGAATTTGTGGTGGCCAACACCGACCTGCAGGCGCTGAACAGCAGTCCGGTGCCAAATAAATTACAACTCGGTGTTACCCTTACCGAAGGCTTGGGCTGCGGAGCTAACCCCGAAGTGGGGCGTGCGGCTGCACAAGAAAGCAAAGACCAGATTCGCGAAATGCTTACAGGTACAAAAATGATTTTTGTTACCGCGGGTATGGGTGGTGGAACCGGCACGGGTGCTGCACCGGTCATTGCAAAGATTGCCCGCGACATGGACATCCTCACGGTGGGTATTGTAACGGTGCCTTTTGGATTTGAAGGCAAGAAAAAATTGGCGCAGGCCGAACTTGGTGTAGAAGCGTTGCGCGCAAGTTGCGATACTGTGCTGGTAATTCTCAACGATAAACTGAGAGAGATATACGGTAACCTTGCGATTGGCCAGGCATTTGGCGAAGCAGACAATGTACTAACTACTGCGGCCAAAGGAATTGCCGAGATCATTACCCTTGCGGGATATGTAAACGTTGATTTTCAAGATGTGCGCACGGTGATGTTGAATGCCGGAGCAGCCGTGATGGGTTCGGCAGAAACCCGAGGCGACAACCGTGCCGTGAAGGCGGCCCAGCAAGCGTTGGCATCGCCATTATTGGATAACCGCGACATTATGGGCGCACAGAAAATTTTGCTTTCCATTATCTCGGGCGAAGAAGCTGAGTTGCAGATGGATGAGCTTACCACAATTACGGAATACATTCAGCAACAAGCAGGCGATGAAGCCGAGGTAATTTTTGGCCATGGTGTAGATGCTGCGTTGGGCGATCGTATTCGGGTAACGGTGATTGCAACCGGGTTTGTGAGCGAAGGTAAGATTGCCAGAAAAAATGCCGACAAGAAAGTGCTTGAACTCGATAAATCTCAAATGCCGTTGTTTGAAGCAAATGACGATTCCGTAAATCAAAGTAGTATTGAAGTCGAGCTGAAAGTAAAAGACGGTGGCGACCGGCCGGTTTTAGAAAATACTAAGAAGCCCACAGAAAAACCCGTGGACAGACCCACTACGCCAAAGCCCTCGGATAAACCGATTCTGAATAAACCCGAAGACGAACCGACCGAAGAGCGCACCTACATTTTTGATAAGCCAAATTCGTTTAAAGATGATGAAGGCGAAGAAAGCCTGTTTATCGAAGATGACGAATTTAAAATTGGAAATGAGTTATCGGCCGATCAGGTGATCAACGAAGAAGGAATGATGGAGGTGCGTAAAACCAAAGAACGCCTGGAACAACAAGCAAAGGATCGGAGAGAACGCCTTAAAGTGAACAAGAAACAAGAGATGACCAAAGAAGAGTTTAATGAAAAATGGCAGCTGCCAGCTTATCTGCGCAGAGGCGTTAAGGTGGACAACGAAACACCTCATTCTTCAGAACCTTTTATCTCCCGGTATAATTTGAATGACGATAACAATCTGCTTGGCAATAATAAGTTTCTACACGACAATGTGGACTAAAGTCGTTGTTAGTTATTCGTTATTGGTTTTTCGGAATTTCCGAAAGACGTTTAACGGAAAACGAATAACGAAATAAAGATATGGCATATCCGGTACGTCTGGTTTTACTCCATTCGTAGTGGTTGTTGGAAGTAATAATTTTTTGCCGGTGCCGGTGTGCCTTCTTACTCGGTCAGATATTAAAGAAAGCAGTGACTTGAATTTTTTGCTGCGCTGACCGTAAGTTTTTTAAGCTGAAAAGCCGGGAGCTATGTCCCGGCTTTTTTATTCTTACGAACTTGAATTTCAAAAGAATAAAGATTTAATCTAAGTTTGCAGTCCAATATAAAGTAGTCATGAAAAATTTTGGTATCGCAGAAGCTTTGCAAGCACTTGGCGTAAAAAAATCAAACCCGGGAACTTCTACCGGAAGCAAATGGATTAAATCATCAGGCTCTTATCTGGAGTCGGTTTCTCCGGCTGATGGTAAACTCATTGGTCGTGTGCAGGCCAGCGATGAAAAATCGTTTACTAAAGCAGTTGCTCAGGCGCAGAAAGCATTTGTAGAGTGGCGCAAAGTGCCAGCCCCTAAACGAGGAGATATGGTACGGCAAATCGGAGTTGAGTTGCGCAAACAAAAAGAAAACCTGGGCAAACTCGTTTCGTATGAAATGGGAAAATCGTATCAGGAAGGTTTGGGCGAAGTGCAAGAAATGATTGACATCTGCGATTTTGCTGTTGGCCTTTCCCGTCAACTCAATGGCCTAACCATGCACTCGGAAAGACCCCTGCACCGAATGTACGAGCAATACCATCCGCTTGGCATAGTAGGGATTATTTCAGCTTTCAATTTTCCGGTAGCGGTGTGGAGTTGGAACTCGATGCTGGCTTGGGTATGCGGTGATGTGTGTATCTGGAAGCCCTCAGAAAAAACACCCTTGTGTAGCATTGCCTGCCAAAATATTGTTAGCAAGGTCTTCAAAAAAAATAACGTACCCGAAGGCGTTTCGTGCATTGTGAGCGGAGGGGCCGACATCGGAAAAATGATGTGCGATAACGAAAATATTCCTCTGGTATCGGCTACCGGTTCCGTAAGAATGGGTAAGGCCGTGGGCCAGGCCGTGAGCGCAAGGCTTGGGAAAGCATTGCTCGAACTGGGCGGCAACAACGCGATCATCATCACAGAAAATGCAAATATGGATATGGCCATCATTGGTGCGGCCTTTGGTGCTGTGGGTACTGCCGGCCAGCGTTGTACTTCCACGCGTAGGTTGATCATCCACGAACGCGTTTACGAAGAAGTAAAAAACAGATTGAAGAAAGCTTACGGCCAGTTGCGCATCGGCAACCCGTTAGACCAGCAAAATCATGTGGGGCCTCTTATTGATAAGCAGGCTGTAAAAAATTACAAAGAGGCTCTGACGAAAATAAAAAAAGAGGGAGGTAATTTCTTGGTAAACGGAGGAGCACTCTCCGGAAAAGGATACGAGTCGGGCTGTTATGTAAAACCAGCTATTGCTGAGGTAAAGAATCATTTTGAAATTGTGCAGGCAGAAACGTTTGCGCCCATTTTGTACTTAATAAAATATAGAACTATTGAGGAAGCAATTGATTTGCAGAACGGGGTGAAGCAGGGGCTTTCGTCTGCAATTATGACAACCCGCCTGCAAGACATGGAAAAATTTCTTTCGCACGCGGGCTCAGATTGCGGTATTGCCAACGTAAACATCGGTACTTCGGGGGCAGAAATTGGTGGTGCTTTTGGAGGCGAAAAAGAAACCGGGGGTGGCCGCGAATCCGGCTCCGATTCTTGGAAGGTGTACATGCGCAGGCAAACCAACACCATCAACTTTGGCGAATCCTTGCCGTTGGCGCAAGGTATCAAATTCGATCTTTAACTTTTGATGTAAGTTTATTCGAAATTCTTCGTTTGGAAAACCAACTAATTCAGTCTACTTTTAATGGTATCAACTCTTTCGCCTATGGCTTCTAAAAAATACCGTGCTGTAATGCTCATTGACGACAATGAAATCGATAACCTCATTAACCAAAAAATGATTGAGGCCTCTGCCATTACGGAAAATATTTACACCCATACGGGAGCAAAAAGCGCTATTGAGTTTTTAAAGAACATGGAGAAAATGGACGTGGCCGACAAAGTATTGCCCGATGTGATTTTCCTCGACATTGATATGCCTTTAATGGACGGCTTTCAGTTTTTAGATGAGTTTGGAACACTTTCTGAAGTTACGCGCAAAAAAAGCCGGATTATCATGCTCACTTCTTCCATTAACCCACAAGACTTTAACCGGGCAAAAAAATACGATAACGTGAAGCTTTATCTCAACAAGCCCTTATCGCACGAAAACATCATGAAAATTGATGTTTAGAATTACGCATCCACAGCTCCTTCAATAGCTGCAAGCATCTCTACAAACTCTTCGTCCATTTTTATCAAAGAAGTTGGAGCAAAGTAGTTTACGGTTACCTCTTTAAATTTTGGAATTATAGCTGAAATCTTTTTTGCTTTTTCCTTTTTTGCTTCGCTGGTGGCCGTGCGTAAGATTTTTAAAAAGAGCAATACATTCTCACATTCATCTTTGCCAAACAAGCGGATTTGCCGCTGCACGCTGTTGGTTAGTTGGGTAAAGAGTTCAAAATCCTTGAGCACACAATATTGTAAAGCCAACAAAGCCTTTACTTCCATTTGAACAAACGGGTATTTTTTTAGGCTTACTTCGTTCAACAGGTTATTGAGAATTTTAGCGGCTTGGTCGTACTTGCCCACATAATAACAACTGATTGCCTGGTAACAAACGTAGATGGTGTGCTTGGGCACATCTTGGGGTTCGGCTTCCACGTCCATGAGAAGGCTCTCGTTTTCGGCATGCAAAGTCTTTTCGGCATTGTTGCGCAAGGCTCGTTCAATTTTTGAAATTAAGAAGCGGGCAGAAAAGGTGTAGTTTGGATAATTGACGAGCAGGGTTGAGACGGCATCGTTAATTTCTTCGTAATGCTTTTCAGCTTGCCGGTACACCTTGTAATGATTGTAATACTCAAGGTGTAAAAATTCGAAGACAAGATTCAGATGGTAGTATAGCGGGTCGAGGTTATAGGTTTCGAATATTTTCTGAACGCGGGCAAAAATATCTTCCGTAGCCTCGCCCTCCTGTATAACCGTTTCATCGGTATCGACAAAAAGCCGGTGAAAAATCAACATGCAGCTTTGGTAGACGTACAATCTGTGCGATTCGTAGAGCTTGGAAACATTTTGCATTTCTTTCAGCAACAGATCGAGTCCCAGTTTTTCTACTTGATCGCCCGTGAAATAATAGTTTCCATATTTTTTAAAATAATCGGCCAGCAAACCCTCGGCCTTGTCAACGGCAAGCATGTAGGCCACATGCCGATTGTATAATTGCGAGTAGTTAAAATATTCGGGCGTGTGAATGTGGAGTTTTTTCAATGATTTGTACACCACGGTCAATTCACTGGCCAAATCATAATCCTGAAGCTCTTTTTCTAATTTCTTTAACGTAGTGATGGAGATGGTTCTTTTTTTGGTAAACAAAACTTCGTTGAGGTTAGCCACTTTACGCAAAATATCGGTGCGCGGGCTTTCCATTTGCTGCAACAAGTGCTCTTCAATTTTTTGGTTGAGGCGCGAGCGCAGCGTATAGTAAGCATTGGCGTTCACATCGAGCTCTACCATAATCTTGCTGTCGGAGAGTTGGCGCTCGCGTAAAGCCTGCAACACATAAGCCGATTTTTCGGCATTGCTTTGCATCAACGAAGTGTGGATTTCCTTGTAGTCTTTTTCGGAGAGCTGCTTGATGATATTCTTCAGTTTTGCCATGCAGGAATACTTATTGTTTTAAAGTTACAAAAATTAAATATGCACGCAATCGCAAATTGCATAACCTTTAGAATAAAAAACAGTAGGTGATATGCCCATCGTTTCTATTTTTGAGGTTCAAATCAAAACCGAGTTTTTATGAAACGCATTATTTTCATTCTTCTTGTTTTCTGCGGTGTGGCACAAGCCCAAGGCATCCGTTGGTCGAAAGACGGCAACGGCTATTACAAAAATGAAGCGGGCGAAGTAAACCTTTATGAATTGCCGGCCCATAAAAAGACAGTTTTTTTATCTAAAGCCGACCTGACCCCCGATGGCAAAACGGAAGGCCTGCGGGTAAGAAATTTCACAGTGTCGAATGACGGGAAGCTTGTGCTTATTTACACCAATACCAAAAAAGTATGGAGACTCGACACGGAAGGCGATTACTGGGTTTTGAATTTGTCTACTAAAAAATTGCAACAAGTTGGTAAAAGCAAGCCTGTATCGTCTTTGCGTTTTGCGAAACTATCGCCCGATGGAACCCAGGTTGCCTACGTAAGCGAGTTTGATTTATACGTAGAAGATCTGGCCGATGGAAAAGTTCAAGCGGTTACTTCCAATCATTCCCGTAAACTGATCAGCGGAACTTTCGATTGGGTGTACGAAGAAGAGTTTTCTTGCCGCGATGGCTTTCAATGGAGCCCGGACGGCCAACAAATTGCTTTTTGGCAAATTGATGCCAACAAAATCAGAGATTATTATATGGTGAACACTACCGACTCGGCTTACTCCAAAGTGATTCCGGTAGAATATCCTACCATCGGGCAGAGCCCCTCGCCAGCAAAAATAGGAGTAGTGAATGTAAGCACGAATAAAATTACCTGGATGAATATTCCGGGCGACCCGCAGCAACATTATCTGCCACGCTTAGAATGGAATTCGCCTAACCAGTTGTTTGTGCAGCAACTTAACCGCAAGCAACAAGAGAGCAAAATCTTTTCTTGCCAGAGCACTACGGGCGATGTCAAACAAGTTTTTGGCGAAACCGATAAAGCATGGCTCGATGTTTTTGCCTTTTCGGGCAATTCGTACGCGCTTGATTTCCGTCATTCTTTTGTTTGGCTCAACAATAAAAAAGAATTTTTGTGGATGAGCGAAAAAGACGGATGGGCTCACCTTTACCGAATCTCTGCCGAAGGCAAAGAAACACTAATAACCAAAGGCGATTACGATGTTATCGAATTTGTTTCGGTAGATGAAAAAAATAATACTATCTATTTTATGGCCTCGCCAACCAATGCCACACAACGCTATCTCTACAAAACAAAATTAGATGGGAAAGGAAAGCTTGAATTGGTTTCCGATGCGAATCAGCAGGGGTCTCACGATTACACCATCTCCCCCAACCACAAATACGCTCAGCACAGTTTTTCCAACACGTACGTATGGCCGTTGAACGAGCTCATCGATTTAAAAACGAACAAGGCTTTGAATGAAAAAGAAAGTATTGCCGCAAAAATGGCAAGCTTAAGGCCGTCTAAGAAAGTAGAGTTTTTCAAGGTGAAGATTGAAGAAGGAATTGAAATGGACGGCTGGATGGTGAAGCCTGATAATTTCGATGCCAATAAAAAATACCCCGTAGTATTTCACGTGTACACCGAGCCGGCCTCGCAAACCGTGCGCGATGCCTACGGCATGGGCATGAACCGGCTGTTTAATGGCGACATGAGTGCCGAAGGATATATTTACATGTCGGTTGACGGGAGAGGAACCCCCGCACCTAAAGGCCGTGAGTGGCGCAAGTCGATTTATAGAAAAATCGGTCAGCTAAATATTAAAGACCAGGCGCTTGCTGCTAAAGAAATATTAAAGTGGCCGTTTGTTGACGCAGACCGCATTGCCGTTTGGGGATGGAGCGGGGGAGGATCTACCACCCTTAACCTGCTATTTCAATTTCCTGAAATTTACAAAACCGGAATTGCCGTAGCTGCGGTGGCCAACCAACTTACCTACGACAATATTTACCAGGAACGATACATGGGCTTGCCGCAAGAAAATTTGGAAGACATTGTGAAAGGCTCGCCCGTAACGTACGCCAAAAACCTGAAAGGAAATTTGCTTTATATTCATGGCACGGGCGATGACAACGTGCACTACAACAATGCCGAAATGTTGCTGAATGAATTGATCAAATACAACAAACAATTTCAGTTCATGGCATACCCTAATCGTACCCACGGCATTTATGAAGGCGAAGGTACTACGAAGCATTTGTCTACGCTGTACTCTGAGTTTTTACGAAAACACTGCCCTCCCGGAGCTAAATAGTTAGGGTTTGTAAAATGATTAAATGGTTTCAATACGCACATTCAGAAAATTAGCACTGTCGTTTCCGGAAACGACCGAAGCCCCCCATTTTGAAAAACTATCTTTTCGGGTTAAGAAAAAAATTTTTGCTACGTATGACGATCATAAAAAAAAGGCTTGTGTAAAATTATCAGAAATTGATCAACATGTTTTTTCTTCAACGGATAAAGGCCGTCATTTACCCAACTGAAACTAAATGGGGCAAGCAGGGCTGGACAATCATTGAAATGAAAAAAGTTCGCACAGACTTATTCCGCGATGCATTGACAACCGCCTACTGCACAGTAGCTCCTCCGAAATTGGCCCAACAAGTAAGACCCAACGACAACACACTATGAAAACATCGAGAAGAAAATTTCTTCAGTCCTCAACCATTCTCGCTTCGCTGGCATCGGTGCAACGATTATTTGCTAATAACACGAAGCCCGTGAACAAACCCATAGTTATTTCAACCTGGAATTTTGGTGTGGGCGCCAATGCCGAGGCCTGGAAAATTTTGTCGAAAGGTGGCCGTGCCCTTGATGCCGTAGAGGCCGGTGTGCAAGTGCCGGAAGGCGACCCTAAAGAAACCTCGGTTGGGTTGGGTGGTTTGCCCGATCGCGATGGCCGTGTAACGCTGGATGCCTGCATCATGGACGAGTTTTCCAACTGCGGTGCCGTAGCCTGTTTGGAGCATATTGTTCACCCAATTTCGGTTGCTCGTAAAGTAATGGAAAAAACTCCCCACGTATTGTTGGTGGGCGATGGTGCCTTGCAGTTTGCATTGGCAAATGGTTTCAAAAAAGAAAACTTGCTGACGGCAGAATCGGAAAAAAAATGGAAAGAATGGCTTCGGAAATCGGAGTACAAACCGATCGTTAACATTGAAAACCACGATACCATCGGCATGATTGCCCTCGGCACAGATCAGAACTTAGCCGGGGCGTGCACCACCAGCGGCATGGCCTACAAAATGCGTGGCCGTGTAGGCGATTCGCCCATTATCGGTGCCGGTCTGTTTGTCGACAACGAAATTGGAGCAGCCACTTCAACCGGGTTGGGCGAAGAGGTAATCCGCATCTGCGGGTCGCATTTGGTAGTTGAGCTGATGCGCCAGGGCAACTTGCCCCAGCAGGCTTGCGAGCTTGCCGTGAAACGCATTGTAAAAAATCAGCCGGGAAAATCGAAAGAAATTCAGGTAGGGTTTCTGGCCGTCAATAAAAATGGAGAGATTGGGGCGTATGCCTTGCAAAAAGGATTTACTTATGCCGTTTGCTCTAACGATGTGCCCAATAAAATTTTTGAAGCAAAAAGCTTTTATTGAAAATATGACGATAGAAATTGTTGTTTATACTATTGACTCTGCGCTCAAAGCCCAGCAAGGTGGTGCAGACCGGATCGAGTTGTGCGATAATCCGGCCGAAGGTGGCACCACTCCCTCGCATGGAACAATCGAGACCGTACGCAAAAATCTCACCATCGATGTGTTTGTAATGATACGCCCACGCGGTGGTGATTTTTGTTACTCCAACGATGAGTTTCATGCTATGAAGCAAGATATCGATCAGTGTAAGAAATTAAGTGTTGATGGGGTGGTCTTTGGTATTTTGAAACCGGATGGAACGATAGACAAAGAAAGGTGCAAAGAATTGATCGACCGTGCCCGGCCCATGAAGGTAACTTGCCATCGGGCTTTCGATATGACGTGCGAGCCGTTTGAAGCCCTTGAAGCTTGCATTCAATCGGGGTTCGACCGGATACTTACATCAGGCCAACGACTAAAAGCCATTGAAGGAGTAGAACTGATAGCTGAATTGAAAACAAAGGCGGGCAATCGGGTTAACATTATGCCCGGGTCGGGAGTAAATGAAAACACCGTAGAAGAAATCGTTAAAAAAACGGGTGTTCGAGAAATTCATTTTTCGGCAACAACCTTCCGCGAAAGCGAAATGAAGTATCGAAACCTGAAGATTGCCGGCATGGGCGATGACGAAGGGGCTGAGTTTAAACTACGGTCGGTGGACCCGGCACGGATAAAACTCATGCGCGATTTGGCCGAGAAAGTTGCCGACAAGAAAAATTGAAATATATTTGCAACCTCTTTGGGGGATTAGCTCAGCTGGCTAGNNNGCTTCCATGGCATGGAAGAGGTCATCGGTTCGAATCCGATATTCTCCACTTTTTAATTCTTGCCCGTAGTGCGCTGGTCGCACCGTCAGTTAGAAATCTTTTTCCCGGTGTCACCGGTTAACCCCAAGCCCTATGTACACCACAAATTGGCTTATCATTCGTGACGATGGCAAACGCACTTTTGAAGTGGTAATTAGTGGTATCAGCGAAAATGCTTTCAGTAACAAAGTGATTGCCATGCAGCGCGAAGGCATGTTGGTAACGAGCCTGTTGATGCCCGTTTCAAATAAAAACGCTAGCAAAGATCATATTAAATTAACAGGCTATACGCGGGAAGAAGGCCTGTACGACAGACTGGTAAAACAACACCTGAAAATAATACAACAAAATCTGGGAGAGATAGATTAGAAATCTATTTAACACCCGAACAATCTAATCCATCAAACGGTGTGTTTGAGGTGTTAATAAAGCAACACACAGAATTAATTCTGAATTAAAAGGTATTTTTTCTGTATACTCGCAAAAAATATAAAAAAGCTAAAAATTATAGAATGGCAAAAATTGTTCGACCTACCTATCCTCTTGAGCTAAGCGTTGGTGTTCTGCTTTTGATTTTCGTGTTATCACTTTTTTTGTCTTCGCAACTCTTCGATGTTCCGTGGCGCGAACTTTTAGATGCAAGGCATTTTTTTGCTATGTCGCTTGTGTCGACTGCCGTAGTTATTATGGCAGTGATTCTTTGGGAAGAGATTTTATTCCCGATTAAAATAGTGCCAACACGCGATCAGGTTACGTTCAGAAACCACCAAACAAAATTAAAAACACAGCTGATCATTTATCTGGCGATACCTCTCATTTTCGGATTTATTTATTTTTCGTACGAAGTGAACCACGTACGTTTTTTCATTTGGGCCCTCGTTTGCCTGGGCGCCCCGATAGCCGGGAAACTCCATTCGGGCATAAAAAACTATAATGATTTTTTGAAATTGACGTACCATTCAATCTCCTACAAGAACAACGATGCAGAGGGTGTTTTTCTGTTGAAAGACATTCAGCGAATCACCTTAATCAAAGACGAAAACAAGGTGCTTCACAAATTTATGCTCTTGATGGAGGATACCAGCGAGGTAACCATTGATTTAGACGAAATGGAACTGGAGCCCTTTTACGAATCCATCGACAAGGCCATGTACGCACACTATAAAAATCTGGTGACCGAAGTGCAACGCGCAGCCGAGTAACAAAACTGTTCCTGTTCAACTTTTACTTATTTTTGCGCTCCAATTTTTTTAAATGACACTCGAACAGGAAATCGCGAAGCGCAGAACGTTTGGCATCATCAGCCACCCCGATGCCGGCAAAACCACCTTAACTGAAAAGCTGTTGCTCTTTGGCGGAGCCATACAAAAGGCCGGAGCTGTGAAAAGTTCTAAAATTAAAGACCACGCCCGCAGCGACTGGATGGAAATTGAAAAACAACGGGGCATTTCCGTTGCCACTTCGGTAATGGGCTTTAACTATAACGACATCAAAATTAATTTACTTGATACCCCCGGCCACCAGGATTTTGCCGAAGATACCTACCGCACACTCACCGCGGTAGACAGCGTAATTATGGTGGTGGATTGTGTGAAGGGTGTGGAGATGCAAACGGAAAAACTGATGGAAGTATGCCGGATGCGCAATACACCCGTGCTTTGTTTCATCAACAAACTCGATCGCGAGGGACGCGACCCATTTGATTTGCTGGACGAAATTGAAGCGAAACTGAAAATTAAAGTACACCCACTGAGCTGGCCCATCAGCATGGGCAAAACATTTAAAGGGGTCTACAGCTTGTACGAGAAGAGCCTGAAACTTTTTACACCAAGCAAAACCACGGTTGAAGAAGGAATTGAAATTTCGAACATTAACGACCCGTCACTCGATCGGTATGTGGGTGAGAGCTATGCAGCACAACTGCGGGCAGATGTTGAACTGCTTAACGGTGTTTACCCGGAACTCAATGTGCAAGATTACCTCGAAGGAAAAGTGGCTCCCGTATTTTTTGGCAGTGCAGTAAATAATTTTGGAGTAAAAGAATTGCTCGACACGTTCATCCGTCTGGCACCGCCACCGCTTAACAGAGAGACCACATTGCGCGTAATTAAACCGGACGAGCAGAAATTTACCGGGTTCATTTTTAAAATCCACGCCAACATGGATCCGAAACACCGAAACCGAATAGCGTTTTTGCGCGTATGCTCGGGCCGATTTGAACGAGGAAACAATTATTTGCACGTGCGGCAAGAGAAGTCAATCCGTTTTTCAAACGCCACGGCTTTCATGGCACAAGATCGGGAAACCGTAGACGAAGCCTGGCCGGGCGATATCGTTGGCTTGTTCGACACCGGAAATTTGAAGATTGGAGACACACTGACAGAAGGCGAAAAATTATTTTATACCGGAATACCAAGTTTTTCGCCTGAGATTTTCAAAGAAGTAATTAATAAGGATGCCTTAAAAACCAAGCAATTGGAGAAGGGACTGCTTCAGTTAATGGAGGAAGGCGTTGCTCAGTTGTTTACGTACGAACTCGGAAAGAAAAAAGTGGTGGGCACGGTTGGGGCGTTGCAATTTGAGGTGATTCAATTCCGATTAAAGAACGAATACGGTGCTTCGTGCGACTTTGCACCTCAAAATATTTACAAGGCCTGTTGGATCAGCAGCACAGACGAAAAAAAACTGGCCGAGTTTATCGCGAGCAAACAACGACACATTGCTCAAGACAAAGATGGCAAGTTGGTGTTCATGGCCGAATCAAAAGCTTGGTTGCAGATGGTGCAGGATAATTTTCCGGAGATCAATTTTCACTTCACCTCAGAGTTTAAAGATTAGCTTTATTTGGGCTTTGCGTAACCGAGAAGGTGTTGTGCAGCCGGGAATAAATTCAGAAGTTTGAACATGCTTCCTGTTTTGTATGAAGACAACCATTTGCTCGCGGTAAATAAACCGACCGGCTTGTTGGTGCAAGGCGATGAAACCGGAGACGAACCGCTGGTGGATATTTGCAAAAGGTACATCAAAGAAAAATACAAGAAACCGGGCGAGGTGTTTTTAGGTGTGGTCCATCGGCTCGATAGGCCCGTGAGCGGTGTGGTTATCTTTGCACGAACCTCCAAAGCGTTAGAGCGTATGAACGCGTTGTTTCGTGAGCGC
Source organism: Bacteroidota bacterium (assembly GCA_018267285.1). Lineage (GTDB taxonomy): Bacteria > Bacteroidota > Bacteroidia > Cytophagales > Cyclobacteriaceae > ELB16-189. Next base: position 368,605 of record JAFDYU010000008.1, read on the forward strand.
GAAACAAAAAAAATATATTGGGCTGTTGTAAAAAATAATCCACCAAAACCATCCGGCAATCTGGTTCACTGGCTGGTGAAAAATGAAAAGACGAATAAAGTCACTGCCTTTGCCCGGGAGAACCCGCAAGGGTTGAGATCCGAATTGAATTATCAAACTTTAAAAAATGAGTTGGGATATTGTTTGCTTGAAGTCAATCCGGTTACGGGTCGTTCGCACCAGATACGTGTGCAGCTTGCCTCTATCAACTGCCCGATAGTGGGCGATTTGAAGTACGGCTACGAAACACCCAACTCCGATAAAAGCATTTGCCTCCACGCCCGGGGGTTACAATTTGTACATCCGGTAAAAAAGGAAAATATTTCTATCGAAGCGCCCGCGCCCAGCACCGAATTATGGAATCTTTTTAGTTAATTGGCTGTAATGAATTGGATTCAAAAACTGCAACAGCGATGGAATGCCAAAAACACCTGGCAAGTGTTGGCGATTTTATTGTCGTTTGCCTGCACGGGGCTTACCATAGTCTGGCTGATGAAACCACTGCTCAAGATTTTCTTTGGCGGTGAAATCCCGGTTTGGGCCAAGGTAATTTACTATATCCTGATTTTACCGATTTACAATCTGGTGCTGTTGTGCTACGGGTTTATCTTCGGTCAATTCCGGTTCTTCCTCGATTTTGAAAAAAAATTCTTCCGTAGGATGGCATCACTGTTTAAAAGCCCTGTTTCGGATAATCAAAAAAATTGAGTTCACCGCAGTTCGAGGTAGTTTCACTCCACGATTTTATTTTTAACGTAGCACTCACCACTCCACAGGTTGGAAAGTCGATGTCTGTTCTGAGCAACACGTTTGTTAAATCGGTTATACCCGGGTTGTGCCCAAAAATAAATATCGTGTCGTTGGCAGAACTATCTTTTAAAGAACGCAACACCTGCAGCCAGGTCGCCTTACTGGCGTGATATAGTTCGGCTACTGTTTCTATCTGGTGCGGGGCAAAACCAAGAACCGTTGCAAAAATGTTGGCTGTTGTCAGTGCTCGCACTGCCGGGCTGGTGAGTATCCGGTTCGGAGAAACGGCCCGTTGTTTTAATAACTCCGCCATTTTTGGTGCATCGCGCATTCCGCGTTCGTTAAGCGGACGGTAAAAATCTTCTACGTTATTATCCCAACTTGACTTTGCATGGCGGATGAGGTAAAGTTTTTTCATGCCCTAAATTACATTTTCGAAATGTATCTTTGCGTTTTTTAAGGTATGGAAAAACGTCCGCTGCGCAAAGCGATTAAATATACTTTGCTCTACTATTTTGTACGTTTCCTGATATTATCGGCAAACGTACTTCCGCGCAAAATGTGGCTGCGGTTCTGCGGTAGGCTGGGTCGCGTTGCGTATCGTTTTTCACCTAAGCCTGCCGAGCGAATGAAAACTCACCTCACCATCGCATTCGGAAACGAGAGATCCCCGGAAGACATCATGAACTTAAGCAAGAAAACATTTGAAATGCTCGGCAAAAATGCGGGGGATATTCTGCGCTCGCTTAGCGTAAAAAATTTGAACGACCTAGAAAAATTTTTGACTACCCACGGACTTGAAAATTTTGAAAAAGCTTACGCCAAAGGCAAGGGAGTGATGTTTCTAACAAGCCACCTCGGGGCATTTGATTTGCAAATTACAAACATGGCCTTGCGGGGGCTCAAACCCAACATCATCGGCACGGCCTTGCACGATGAACGATTAAATGAAATGCTGTTGAAATACCGCAACGCGCACGGAGCCATTGCTATTGAGCGCGGCAAAGAAAGTGTGCGCTTATTTAAAGCGTTGAAATCGGGAGGTTCGATTGCCATCTTAATCGATCAAGACACCAAAGTAAAAAGCAGGTTTGTAAATTTTTTCGGCAAACCGGCCGCAACGCCAATCGGGGCAACGGTGCTGGCACTCAAGTCGGGCTGTGCGGTAGTGCCCACGTATGTTTACCTCGACAAAGACCTGCAACAGCAGATGCACATCCTTCCGGAGATACCACTGGTTTACACCGGTGATGACGAACAGGATTTGATTGTGAACACACAAAACTTCACCCGCTTCACCGAAGACATTATTCGCCAGCACCCCGAGCAATGGGTGTGGATGCACGAACGCTGGAAGACCCAACCCGGTGACGAAATTCGTTAACCGTTTCTTTGCTCTCTCGTTATTTTGCCAGTTTGGTAATGGTCTCCAGTTTAGATTTGATCCGGTTCATGGCATCTACATATTTTTGTTCCCACATTTTCAAATTGGCCGTTGACTTAACGGAGAGTTCGTATTGAAAGGCGGGCATCATCCACGAAGCATAACCGCTGTACGGATCGGGCGAAGCATACAACGAGCGGTACCAATTGCCGTAGGGCATGCCTTGCGTATCGATCCACTGGCGTTCGAGTGTGAGGAGTTCGGCATTGATGGCTTTTGTATTGGCTTCGTTCACGGTCTTCAACGCGGCTTCGGCATCTTCGCCCGTTTTTTTCAACGCATCGGCAGCTTTGAGGAGGGCATCGAATGAAAAAGCATTTGCTGATTTATCCAGCGAAGGCATACGCTTTTGCAGCCGATCAAAATGCGTTCTTAAATCGGTTCCGTAGCGACTTAAACTGTAGGGGATAATATCTGCGTTGGCCAAGCGCAAAGCAACCACACCAAATACTCTTTCTACGAGGTTGCCCATTTTAAAACTGGGATCGGCAAAGCGCTCGTAAAAAGAGAAGCTGTCGTGGTTGGAGTGATAGATGGTTGGCCCACCTGTGCCACCGCCCCACGAAGGAATACCCACGTGAGCATAGAAGGCCACGTGATCGGAGCCGCCACCTAAATTCCCGATTGGGGGTTCTTTGGCTTCGCTTTTTCCAAGCCATACCTCATGAACAGATTTTGAGGAGTCGGGGTAGGGCACGGTTTTAGAAGATTCTATAACGAGGTTTTTTAACGAAGGGCTTGAAGAGGCGCCAAATCGTTTCCCCGACACGGCTCCATCGGCATTGAAGTAGGCAACACCTTTGGCGTTGAGTTCATCGCGAAATTGTTCCACCCATTCGGTGGACCCGAGGATGCCCTGCTCTTCGGCATCCCAGTGTGCAATTTTTATGGTGCGTTTGGGTTTGAATCCGGCCTGTGCCGTTTTGCCAAGCGATTCGCTCAGCGCGAGTAGCATGGCCGTGCCGCTGTTGGGGTCGGTGGCACCAAAGCCCCAGGCATCGTAGTGCGAGCCGGCAATCACCCACTCGTCCGGAAACTCGGTGCCCTTCAACGTGCCCACCACATCGTACACACGCTGAATTTCCATCCGCTGGTTTACGTTTACGCGCACTTTTAATTCGGGGCCGCCCTCCAGTCGGTAGGTGCAGGGCAAGCCACCCTGCCATCCGGCCGGCACGGGTTTGCCTTTCATACGTGCCATAATTTCTTTGGCCGAGCCATAGGGCAACGGCAGCACGGGTATGTGGTGCATGCCTTTTAATTCTTCGGGTTTTTTCCGCACAACTTTTTTCTTTCCATCTACGGGCAGGGCGGGCTCAAAAGGAGTTAGCGGGTCTCCGGTCCAATCCAGGGTGAGGAGCGAGCCGCGCTGAATATCGCTTTCGTTGTAGAAAGGCCCTTCGGGGTACACGAGGCCGCGGGCATAACCGCTGTCGCCAGGGTCGGTAAAAATGATGAGGCCTGCGGCTCCGTTTTCTTCGGCATACTTGGCTTTGTACCCACGGAAGTTTCCCCCGTAGCGGGCAATAACTATTTTACCTTTAACCGAAATTCCAAGTGCGTTGAGTTTTTCAAAATCTTCTTTGCGGCCGAAGTTGGCGTACACCACTTCTGCCGTTACATCGCCCGAGCCCGAGTAAGCGTTGTAGCCAACATACAAATTGGGGTTTGAGGAGAATGGGTCTTCGGCATGAATGTATTCTTTGTTGTTGAGCGGTATGCGAATGGGCTCCACCACTTCGGCCGAAGCCGTGCCGGGCATAACGGGCAAATAAATATCGTATGGAAAAATCTCCACCTGAAACCCGGCCTTGCGCATAACTTCGGCAATGTAATCGCGGGCACGCTCGTTGGCTTTCGAGGTGGCAATGTGCGGCTCCCGGGTGAGTGTTTTTAAATGATTTTTATACCGTTCGCTTTCCTGCTGGTTGAGGAAGAACGATTCGGCTTGTTGTTCTTTTGAAGTAGAGCCGGCCGAAAAACCGGTGAGCGTTTGGGCAACGCAGGCCACACTAACAAACCCGAAAACGAGGCTAAGGTATTTCATGGTGTAAACTATTTTTTTGGAAGAAAGCAAAAGTTTTGCAGATGGAGAAGCAAAATTATGCAAGGGGTCTGAAACCGCAGTGTGTGCAAAATCTACCAAACTATAGTTTACGTAACATCGGTTTAGTGTGGCGTTCTTTTCTTGTCGCTGGTGTATTCCAGCAGGTCACCCGGCTGGCAGTCTAAAGCTTTACAAATTGCATCTAAGGTGCCGAAGCGTATGGCTTTTGCCTTCCCCGTTTTAAGGATGGAAAGGTTGGACAAGGTTAAATCAACTTTTTCCGACAACTCGTTGAGCGAAATTTTTCGCTTGGCCATCATCACATCTAAGTTTACAACGATGGGCATAGTTATACGGTTAAATCGTTTTCGTTTTGGAGTTCAACCCCCTTCTTAAAAATAAGGGCGATTATATAGATAACAGCCGCCATTAAAATAAATGCCTGGCTGGCTTCCCAAAACTGGTGTAGCTGAGCGATGGTGTAACCCCGGTGTTGTAAGTTTTTTGCAGTTTGTTTGGCGCTGTAACTAAACAGGCCGATGAAAAGTGTGCTGTACGATATTTTTAGTATCTGCTCCGATACCCACACGTTGAACGGTTTTGATAAATCGATTTTGTGCATCAGCATTGCCACCCTATAAAATAATTCCGCCTTCATAAATGAAACGGCCAAGATCATGGTGTACATTAAGAAGAAGGTCCATTTGCTGCGGTTGTACATCTCGCTTAAATCTAATTTTTGATACAGGTTTTGCACCCACTCCGGTTTGTAGATGCTCACCACAGCGTTTACGAGCAGGCCACCGGCCTCTATGCACAAGCCCACAAAGATTACCCAAGCCACAATGTGCAAGCCTTTAAATACGATATTGTTTTTTGCAGACATAAATTTTAGATGGTTAATGATGCTGCAAACATAATAAATATTTATTGATAAACAATAAATATACATTATTATTCGAAAAAAATATCGTTATTGATGCCGGATTTAGTGAAACTTGGTTTGCTGTACAACGTGCCTTCTGTATGGCTGACAGCGCAGTACGGTTCATAAACCACGTTTAGTTTTCAATACATCCGGGTTGGCTCAGACTGACATTCGGAGGTACTTTTGATACAGCCTCATAGATCATGGCTTGGTATTCAAGGCAGTCATAATTTCCCTGAAACTTTCTAAGCCAGCTTCCAGATTTTCAATGATATCTTCTGCTATCTCGTCTGGGTCAGGTAGATTATCAAGGTCGGCAAGGGATTTATCTTTTAGCCATGTTATGTCCAACGAAGTTTTATCACGCGCTATAATTTCTTCATAGCTAAACTTTCTCCAACGTCCTTCCGGGTTTGTGTCTGCATTATAAATCTCTTTCCGCTTGTGCCTGTTTTCGGGTTTGTAACATTTGATGAAATCTTTTAGTACATCAATGTTAAGTGGATTCTTCTTTAATGTGTGGTGAATGTTGGTTCGGTAATCATACACCCAAACTTCTTTTGTCCACGGGTTTTTGCTGGCGGGTTTGTTATCAAAGAAAATTACATTGGCTTTAACACCGTGCGCATAAAAGATTCCGGTGGGTAAACGTAAAATCGTGTGCAAGTCGGTTGTCTCCAATAATTTCTTGCGCACGGTTTCTCCGGCTCCGCCTTCAAACAACACGTTATCAGGCACAACTACTGCAGCTTGGCCTGTTGTTTTCAGCATTGTTCTGATATGCTGAACAAAGTTTAATTGTTTGTTACTGGTGGTTGCCCAAAAATCCTGACGGTTATAGGTGAGGTCATCTTTTTCCAGTTCGCCTTCTTCGTTGGTAAAAGTCTGCGAGCTCTTTTTACCAAAGGGCGGATTTGCCAATACGTAATCATACGTTTGGGGAGAGGCTGCAATAAGTGCATCGGCAGGGGAAATAAAATTCTCGCTATCAATATCACCAATGTTGTGCAGGAATAAATTCATTAACGCCAAACGCCTTGTTCCGGCAACAATTTCATTTCCGAAAAAAGTGGCGTGCTTTAAAAACTTGTTTTGTGCTTTATCGAGTTTGTTGTTCTCTACCAGGTAATCATACGCAGCCAAAAAGAAACCACCCGTACCGCAACTGGGGTCGGCAATGGTTTTCATGGATTGTGGCTGCACACATTCTACCATGGCGCGAATTAAAGGGCGTGGAGTAAAGTACTGACCGGCTCCGCTTTTTACGTCTTCTGCATTTTTCTCTAACAGACCTTCATAAATATCGCCCTTCACATCAGCGCCCATCACCAACCAGTTTTCGCTGTTAATCATGTCAATGACTTTGGCGAGCATGGCCGGGTCTTGAATTTTATTCTGACTCTTGGTAAAGATTTGACCTAAAATTCCTTTGGAGGTGCTTAACTCGCGAAGCAAGGTAGCGTAATGCAATTCCAGTTCTGCACCTTTCTTATTGGTTAAGCTTTCCCAGTTATATTGTTTGGGGATTGGCAGTTTACGATTATGTGGCGGCCTGCTGTATTCATCAGCCATTTTTAAGAATAGCAAATACGTGAGTTGCTCTAAGTAATCGCCATAGCCTACGCCTACATCGCGCAAGGGATTGCAGAAACTCCAGACTTTTGATACAATAGATGCTGTAGTCATATTTATACTTTCTCGATAAATTTTTCTTGCGTATCCCAAACCATGGTGTGTAGCGAATAATCAAACCACTCGTTAAACATTTTAAATGTTCTGTTCTGAGGCCACATTTCCTCATCGATATACCAGTTGTTGAGTTGGTCTTCAAAAATATCGTTGAAGTTTTTCTTCAGCCAGTTTCCCATTTTTTTCAGTTCATCGTAATCGGGCAACAAGTACACATCACCCTCTTTCAACATTTCTTCCGGCTTATTGGTTGGGTCAAAGCTTAACAGCCAATCATGAAAAGGCTTTTTGGCTTTCACTACCATAGCCGACCGTTTTACATTTTGAAAATAAACAGGTACGGGTTCCATTTTTTTAAGGTTTATAATTGAACAGCCCTGACAGGGCTGGATATACTAACATCCCGCGGGATGGTAATGCAGCAAGTATAACTCAAGCCCTGAAGGGGCGTAATACTAATCCCAAACATAACGCTCGTCATAAGTTACGTTATACTTCTTCAAAAATGCCCTGTACTCATCCTGAAAAGTTTTCTTTGCGTGATGCTCTTTCTGATTGGCGATGTATTGAACTACGGTATCAACTTCGGATGGATTAACAGAAAAAGCCCCATACCCATCTTGCCAATAGAAGTTGCGCAGGCTTTCTGCCTTGGTCTTTATCCATTTAGAGGAATGTGATTTTAATTCTTCCATCAACTTCATCAACGCTATTTTTTTTGATAACATGCAAAGGATGTGAATATGGTCGGTATAGCCGCCCACGATGACAGGCGTGCATTCTAAGTCTTTACAGATGCCACCCAGGTAGGCATGTAATTCTTCTTCTACTGGTGGATGGATAATTTCCTTCCTGTGTTTTGTGCTAAACACGATGTGGAGATAGTTTTTGACAAGTGATTGACCCATGTTATTTTTTAATTTCTGGGTTATATCGCCCCTTCGGGGCTTTCGCTGTCTTCGTATCTTCTTCACGATGGGCTGCACCCATCGTTTTGGTATCGCGCCCCTTCGGAGCTATCTCTACTAACTTTCCCTCAAACGCTTGCTTTAAAATGCTTTGCCTAAGGGTTTCTGCTTGCTGCAAACTTTGCGTGATGGTTTCTTCTATTTTATCGCAAACGGTGAGTTTGCTTTCAAGCTCAAGGACAATTTTTAGTTGGTCTTTGATTGGCGGAACTTCAACTTTAATCGGTAATAGTTTATTTACAGAAAGACCAGGTTGAGCAGCACCTTGTGAATACTGGTTTAATCTCATTGACGTCAACTTGTGAAATAGCCAAACTATATCAATGTTTGATTTTGCAGTTGTTACAACAGCGTGTTCAGTTGCATGAAATTTTCCGCTAACCAAGTGGACATTACCGCACAATGCACCTTGTCTTCCGACTAAAGAAAATTTACCCTCATGTGTATGTGATTTGGTGTAACCTCTTAAACCATTTCCACCATAACAAGGAAACAGGCCATCTTTATATTCATTTTGTATCTCAGAGGCTTTTACAAAAAAACCTGCTTTCATATCACATATTTCTCCAAGCGTTGAACTAAACCATTTTTCTGTCCCTTTCAACTTTCCCTCAAACGCAGCTTTCAACAAACTTTGGCGATAGACTTTTAGTTGCTGCAAGGCGGTTTGCAGTTGCTGTTTGCCGTTGTCGAGTTCACTAAACAGTTCTTCTATTTTGGAAACTATGGCGTGTTGTTCGGGGAGTGGGGGAAGCGGAACATCTAAGTTTTTTAAAATCCCCTGACTAATATTGGGTTGTGCTCCACCAATTCCTTGTTTTACAAGGCTTGGTCTTTTGTAGGATAAAAAGTTGAAGAGATAGTTTGAGTCAATATTTTCGTTTTTGAATATCCCGCAAACCGCCTGGTTTGTAGCTGCATCAATACCAAGAAATGCCAGCTTACCAATTGTTGCTCCGTACAATGCAATCAATAAAGTGCCTTTGGGAAAAATCTTAGCACTTGAATTTTTAATTGCTTCCTCTGAAATCTTTTCTTCAGTATCAAGGATTAGTCCTTTATCTAATTCACCTGACTTTACCCACGGAATATTACCCTGATAGTATTTGGGATTGCTTCGGTTAGGAGTGCCACCGCTTGTGGTATGACATACTTCACCTAGTTTTTTTACTTGCCAATGATTGGGTATAGTATTATTCTCGCTCATTAGCCCATAGTCAAATAACCATCAAATAAAGAGCGCGCTGAAACACATGGTTTTAGCGCTTTGGCTTGGGCGTTGGCCGTGCTATCAGTCAAATAAAGCCATGCCTGCCATTGTGGATAACTTGCCCGTTCCGTCAAATAACCATCAAATAGTAAATGATTGATTATCAACGATTTGACCATAAAACCCTCTTCAATCATCAAATAACCATCAAATAAGATTTTATGCCCAGTAAGGAATGTATTTAACATGTTTTCTTGATTTATTCTCGGGGTCAGAATCTTTAACTAACCTCTTTTCAATAGTATCGCTTATTATTCTGGAGGCATTGGCCGCATTATGTTCATCAATTTCAAAACGTTCTCTCACGGTTTGGTTGGTCATAAATTCACCTGAAACATATTTCAAACAAGCATGATGATAGCAGGTGCGTGTCCGTTCGGCCTTATCCATTTCACGAAGCGTTTTGGGCCCATAAAGAATGATCCGGGTATAGTTGTCACCAATAATTATTTCGGGCGAAGGCAGCTTATGAATTTCACATTCCAATACCACTTTGTCCATTCCACTACCCCGTTCTTCGCAAATGTTCAATCGCCTCATGAATCGGGCTAGAATTTCGTTTCGGCTTTCCGGGCTGTGGTCAACAAAGCGCAATGGATCAATCAACGGCTTTCCGGGGTTAGTAATTTCAATCCTGTCTGTAAAAAGTTCAACCAGAGGCGAAGTGCCGCTTACTGAAAAATCCTGGTGAATGATGGCATTGGCAACCAATTCTCGAATGGCAAGTGAAGGGTATAGGGGGATTTCTTTCCGGAAAGCGCCTTCAATGATTTCTTTGGTTGGTGTTTGGTCGTTAATGAACTTTATCAATCCGTCAAACCCAACAGCATATCCCTTCTTGCCTGTCTGTTCTTTGATTGCACGCACCCTGTTCTTGCCGTTGTAAATGATTACACGAACGGCTTTTCTTGAAATATAATCAAACTGCTCGATATCTTTAGCAAGAAGAATGGCTCCAAGATTGGTAATGTTGAATTTTCCATTTGACTGCGGGACAATTATTTTGTCATGTATAAGTCGCTCTAAAATTCCCTTTCTGTTATCTGGTAACGGAAATTTTATCAGGTCAAAATAGGATGGATAATCAATTAATCCCAGGGTCTGGTCTTCATCGACACTCTCAACAGAAGTTTCCCTTTCAAAAACCCGAACACTCTCTTTGTTCCATATCTTACGTTCTCTTTCAGGATGTTCGTCCAGCAGTTTTTTATATGAACCAATGCGTATATATGTTTCGCCACGAAAACTAACCGGTGTATTTCGTGTGGGTTCTATACGAAAAATGGCAAAGTGATTTCCATTGTAATCAAATTCAAAAATATTGAAGTCAATACGGGGGTTAAGTTGTGTGGCAATCCAGTTTTCTAATTCTTGATTTCCTTTTTTTTCGGTAAGCGGATGAAAATCTGAGCCGACTAACCCCTGTGTTCCATCCTCAATGCCATAAACCAGATAGCCGAATTTTTGATTGTGGTAGCAGGCACTATTGCTCAATGCCGATAACTGTTCTCCAATTTCTTGTGGATTATTATTGTTTACTTTAAACTCAATCCATTCGCACTCTCTGGGAGATGCTTGTAAATCTTTTAATAAGGATATAAGGTCCTGGCCTTTCATTATGTTGTCAATGTTTCTTTTGATGGGATATAATCTATGCCGCCAATGCGTCATTTAACTCATTAATAATTTCATCCGTCTGTTCGCAAAACAATTGCCACATTTTACCTAACCCGCCCATGGCGTTAAAGGGGTTGTAGTCAAAGTCTTCGCGCTCAATATGAAAGCTGTTGGTCATGTATTCTTTTATCAGGCGAAGCCATTGCATTTGTTCTTCTGTAAACTTGGTAGCTCCGGCTTGTTTTTTAAACACCCACTCTTGAAAATTCCTGTCAACTACTGTCTCAAACGCAACCAGATATTCATCAATCTTCAAAGCCTTGCGCACCACGGCCACTAAGGCCATCAATTCCTTTTTTGGGCTGGCCGAGCGTGGCAACCGGTGTACAAGTTTTCCTTCATCTTCTTTGTCCTCCAGTCCGGCAAAGGCATCCCACAATTTAAAGGGATGAAGGCGCGGATTATCGGTCAGCAATCTTTCGTACAATTCTTTTATTACCGGGAAGGAGAGTTCGCGCTTGCGGTAAGGCAGGTTGTAAAAGATTTGCAGCGCAAGCAATTCGTCTTTGTGTTGCTCCATCCACAACATAAAGTCTTGCACCAAAGCAAGATTAGCCGAAGCGTGATCCTTATCCCAACCCGCGCGGATTACTTCATCAGGATTGGCAAGGTCAATGCGTTGCTCATGTGCCTTGCGTACATTTTCAATGTATTCGTTTAGGTCGCCTGTAAATACCTTCGCTGCTTCGTTTTGCAGTTTCTCGGTCTGTGCTTTTACAATCGTTTCAATGGCTGCGGGAGATGCACCCGTATTTTCTGCTTTTACTTTTGTTTCTATTTCTTCCAGCACATCAGGATTGAAAGCGTTCAATAATTCTTTCGCTACCTGTGCAACGGTTTTACCATTTGCCTTTTCTGAAAATTGCTTTCGCTCTTTATCGGTAAGTTGTTTATCCAATCTTGTCAAACGACCGGCCAGTGTGGTAAACAATTCTTCTTCCCTTGCGCCAACGGCTACGGCTTGCAACAAATCCTTTAAGGGAACACCCGGCTTCTTCTCCAAAGGTCGGCTGTCGGTTTTTAAACTCTTGGTAACGCCAATGGCATCTACAATTACGAAATGGTCTTTTGTTAACTTGGCAGTAGGAGTAACCTTTCTCAAATCATCGAGGCCAATGGTGCGTGTTCCCCGGCCTTTCATCTGCTCAAAGTAGTTTCTACTTTTGACATCACGCATAAAAAGCAAACACTCCAACGGCTTCACATCCGTTCCGGTTGCAATCATGTCAACGGTTACGGCAATGCGCGGATGGTAGTCGTTTCGAAATTGCGCCAATGTGCTTTTAGGGTCATCGCTGTTGTAGGTAATCTTTTTGCAGAACTTGTTTTCTTCTGCAAATTCTTGTCTCACAATGTCAATGATGTCGTTGGCATGACTGTCGGTCTTGGCAAAGATTAATGTTTTAGGAACTTCAAAGACTCCGTTCTTGTCGTAACGGTCTGGAAATATTTCAGGCAGATGGTCTTTGAAGGTTTTAATGATGGTTCGGATTTGATTAGGGTTCACCACATCTTTGTCCAACTGTTGTTTGGAGTAAGCTTCATCTTCGTCTTGAAGTTCCAGTCTTTTCCGTCTGCTTAATTTCTCTCGATGTTCAATGTATTCACCTTGCCAAAGCGTTCCGCCTTGTTGCGTTATTTTGGTATCAATAATAAAAACTTCAAAGCCTACATTCACACCATCTGCAACAGCCATTTCGTGCGAATACTCGCTCACTAAGTTTTGATCGAAGTAGCCGACCGTTCTTTTGTCTGGTGTTGCAGTCAATCCGATTTCAAAAGCATCGTAATATTCCAACACTTGTTTCCATAAATTGTAAATGCTTCGGTGGCATTCATCAATGACAATGAAATCAAAAAACTCAATCGGCATTTTTGGGTCATACTCAACCGGAGGAATTTCTTTGGGTTGGTATTTCTTTTCGTTCGGATTTTCTTCTTCCGCTTTCTCGTCCAGTTCCGTTCCCTTTAATATAGAGTAGAGTCGTTGAATAGTGCTGATGCAAACCTGACTGTCAGACGCGATGTAACTCGATTTTAAGCGCTGTACATTGTACAGTTCGGTAAACTTTCGGTTGTCATCATTCGGCACGAACGACATAAATTCTTGTTCAGCCTGTTCGCCCAAGTTTTTTGTGTCCACTAAAAATAAAACTCGTTTTGCTTTAGCGAATTTCAACAACCGATAAATGAATGTAATAGCAGTAAAGGTTTTGCCTGAACCCGTTGCCATTTGAATGAGCGCTCTTGGTCGGTTTTCTTTGAATGAGTTATCAAGTTTAGTAATGGCATTCACCTGACATTCGCGCAATCCGTCAATTTGTAGTTTGGGTAAATAGTGTAGCCTTGTCCGTAATGATTTGTTAGTCTTTAGCCAATCTCTTAAGGTTTCAGGTTTATGAAAGCAGAATAACTCTCTTGCTCTTGGTTTCGGGTCGGTGAAATCTGTAAAACGAGTTACTTCACCTGTGCTGATGTAAACAAATGGGAGCGGGTCGTTTTTGAGATGCTTCAGTTTTGCATGAGCATATTCTTCTCCCTGATTTTCATGTACATTAATCCGATGCCCTTCCTCTTCACGTTTGGCTTCAATTACACCACACGGTTTTCCTTCAACAAACAGCAGGTAGTCTACAGGGCCAACATCTGTGATATATTCTTTGACAGCAATTCCAAGTCCGGCATTCAGGTTCACTTGTTTAATACCCTGAATAATCCAGCCGCAAGCCGTCAACTGCTTGTCGATATTGTCTCGCGCTATTTGCTCTGGATTTTGATTGGCCATTACAGACTTGGTACTTAATTAGTCGCTTAAAATACGCAAAATCTGCTTTGTTGTAATGTTTTTGATTTATGCTGTGGTGCGGTGTGGATTTGGCTCTACATCTCCCTGCCGGCCAGCAAGTTCGGTATGGCGTGGGCCGAATGTCTTTTCCCAACGAATCCAGAAAGGGCACGAGTTGCGTAAATTATTACAAGATCAAAAAATTGCAAAATCCCGAAAAGGATGATTAAGTTTAAAGAACCTTTCAACCCAAACCCATGAATTCAACCACCGTTAATGCAGGCAAAACCAACTGGAGCCAGGTTTACAGTTTATTGGCGCTCAATGCAGCCATTGTAATAAGTTGGATTGCCTACCATAATTTTCAACCTCAAATTTTGGAGTTGTTTCATTTTACCGAACTCAAGTTGTTTCTCATCATTGCACAGGGCCTGATCCTGGTGCTCATCCCTCCGGTGGCCGGAGTGGTGGGCGATTTTATGATCAAAAAAAATGGAAACAGCCTCGTAGTTTTTACCGTGGGTGTGAGTGTAACGGCCATGGTATTTATGCTCGTAGCATTTACAGTGGGCTCGTCCTCCACCATTGATTTAACGGCTGCACTTCCGTTTATGATAATAGTATGGCTGATTTCGATGAACGTGTTTCACAGTCCGGCCAACTCTATGCTTGAAATGTTTGCGCCCGCCAAAGATTTGCCCGCAGCCATGGCTTTAATTGTGCTCACCACCGAATTGCTTACGGCATTCGAGCCCTTGATTATTGATTTTGTAAACTACATTGGTCCGGTCTATACGTTTGCCCTTGGCGGTGTACTGATTATTGTTACGGGATATTTTTTTCGGAAGACCACACGCCAGGTGAAGTTCGAACGCGATTCTGAGGAAGCCACCTCGAAAGTGAATAAATATGAAAAAGTAGTGTTGGCGGGTTTGTTCCTCGGCTTGGCCACAGCGCTGATAAAAAACTACATGGCCGATTGGATGTTGGCCAAATCAAATTTCCCCCTAACGTTCGATGCATCGGTGTTGGTTGCCGGTGTGTTGATTATCTCTGCCGTTGCAGCCGTGCCGTTGGTGCGCTACATCAATAAATTTGGAGTTGCCACCAGTTTAACGTACGGTCTGATTGCAACCTTTGTAGCACTGGCTTTGATTTATGTTGTGCCGAATGGTACGATAACGGTTGCACTTGGCATTGTGGCGGGCTTGAGCTTTAGCTTTGCTTCCGTGGCAGCATTTCCGTTTGCGCTCAACCACCTTTCTGCCCGGTCGGTTACATTGGGCTCGGGAGTTTTTTTCGGTGGAGCAGAGGTTGCGGAAGCCATCATCAATTATTTGCAAGCGATTTAAGTTGCAAAGAATGGCCTCACAAAAGAAAGTCAAAATTATAGTTACGGGTGCCACGGGCATGGTGGGCGAAGGGGTGCTGCACGTTTGCCTTAACCATCCGGAGGTAGATCAGGTATTGATTGTTAACCGAAGGCCTTCGGGCATAGCACATCCCAAACTGAAAGAGATAATTCACTCCGATTTTTTTAATCTAACCGCTATCGAAAACCAACTCTCGGGTTATGATGCGTGTTTGTTTTGCCTCGGGGTTTCATCGGTAGGCATGAATGAGGAAGCCTACACCAACATGACACACACACTGACCACCACGTTTGCACAAACCGTGTGCAGGCAAAATCCAAATTTTATTTTTTGCTACATCTCGGGCGCGAGCACCGACAGCACCGAACAAGGCCGTATAATGTGGGCACGCGTAAAAGGAAAAACCGAAAACGACCTGATGAAAATGAATTTCAAGCACGTGTATAATTTCAGACCCAGTGTGATGACGCCCATGGCGGGCATGAAAAACACGCTGCGCATTTACACCTATTTTGGTTGGCTTGCGCCCCTCATTAAACTCATTGCACCCAATTCCATCTGCAAGCTCGAAGATCTTGGCAAAGCAATGGTCAACGCGGTGATATTGGGGTACGACAAACAAATTCTGGAAGTATCCGATATCGTTGCTTTGTCTAAGAAATAGTTCGGTAGAATTTTTCGTGATGAGCCAAAACCAAATTCCTATTGACGTAGCACACCTGCTTCCCGCACTCGATAAAAAATTAATTGAGCTACTGAAATCACTCACCCCGGAAGAGTGGGCTATGCAGACCATCGCCAAGAAATGGAAAGTTAAAGATGTGGCCGCTCATTTGTTGGATGGCAACATCAGGATTCTATCCACGCTTCGCGATAATTATTTTGGTGAAAAAACAGAAGCAAAAACATACGGAGAGTTAGTTGATTTTTTAAATCGACTCAATGCAGATTGGGTTTGTGCGATGAAGCGCGTGAGCCCCGACATGCTGATTGCTTTGCTCGAGTTCACCGGGCCGATGTACTGTAATTACTATCAGTCACTCGACCCCTCTGGCAAAGCAGGTTTTGCCGTAGATTGGGCCGGAGAGGCCGAAAGCAAAAACTGGATGCATATTGCGCGCGAGTACACCGAGAAATGGTTGCACCAACAACAAATCAGAGATGCCGTGAAAAAAACCGGCCTGATGACGAAAGATTTTTTCCGTCCGTTTATCAATATTTTTATGTTGGCCTTGCCACATACCTATCGCAACGTTAACGCATCTGACGGAACTTCTGTGAACGTGACGATCGATGGTAGCATAGGCGGGTCGTGGATTTTACGTTGCCAAAACAACCGATGGCAGTTTGCCGATTCACCCGGTGAGAAGTTTGAAGCAGAAATTATTTTAGATCCCGACACAGCCTGGAAATTGTTTTCTAAAAGCTGGCGACCGATTGATGTACGAGAGAAAGTAAAAATTATTGGAAACAAAGAACTGGGAGAAGTGGCATTAACGATGGTATCGGTTATGGCCTAAAAATAATAATAAGGAGAATCTGCTTAACTTGACGCGCACATGGATGAACTACTTATACTGGTTGATGATAAAGACAAACCCTGGGGCAAACTTGAAAAAAATCAGGTTCATCAACTGGGCCTGTTGCACCGTGCGTTTTCCGTATTTATTTTCAATTCGAAAGGCGAGTTGCTTTTGCAGCAACGTGCCGATAACAAGTATCATTCGCCCGGCTTGTGGACAAACACATGTTGCAGCCACCCGCGTTTTGGCGAAGAGCTGAAGGAAGCCATCGACAGGCGATTGAGGGAAGAAATGGGTTTGGTGTGCGAAACTGAATTTGCGTTTAGTTTTGTTTACAAAGCAGAGTTTGAAAACGGATTGATCGAACATGAGTTTGATCACGTTTACATGGGCCAAAGCAACAACCGGCCTGCACCCAATTTAACCGAAGTGAAAAATTGGAAGTACATCCGGTTGAGTGAGCTCGAAAATGAACTTACTACTTCACCCGAAAAATATTCGGCCTGGTTGAAAATATGCTTTTCGAAATTGCGCGATCATTCGATTAAAAAATTTACCGTTGAGGCTGAACTCTAACTTTTTAAGTTGGGGTGCAGGTGATAAATAATTCAATTCTTTTAGATAATTTGGCGGATTGAAGCTGTCACTACGTTGAGAAAATTACCTGCCCTTTTTATTCTGACAGCCTTGTCGCCATGGGTTCACGCTCAAAAATTTCATTTTTGGTCGGACACTTCCAAAAACATCAGAAACATTTTGGTGCCCATATTAATTTATACGCCCGAAACTCATGTTGGCGCGGGCGCATTGGGTATCAAACTATGGAAAAGCACACAAAGTAAAATACCCACACGTACTTCGAATGCCGAGGTAGTTGCACTTTATACCAGCCGCAATCAGGTTATCATCATCCCCAGCTATACCATTTTTACGAGAGATGAAAAATATCGGATAGATGGATTTGGTGAAGAGTTGCTTGGCTTTCGCGATTTTTATTTTGGTCGTGGCGACAATACTCCGGTAAGTAATAAGGAACGGGTGAGATATGATGTAATTGGCCTTGAAAACCGGATTGGCCGCAGGATTTTTAAAAAACACAAAATTTTTGTTGGTGTAGAAATACGGGCACTCAAATTCTTTAATGTACATAGTGCAGTGGGTGGTGAACTGGATAGCAGCAAAATACAAGGCTATAAAGGTGCCACTACCATGGGGCTTGGACCAGCCATAACTTACGACAGTCGCGACAACATAGTGAACCCCAGCAAAGGTTTTTTGTGGGATACACGTTTCTCCGCCTACTCCCGTTCTTTTGGCGGCAGCGTTAACTACCATCGGCTTTATGTTGACTTGCGAAAATATTTTAATGTGAAACCATCGAAGCGTCATATTTTGGCTCTTGAGCTTTTCGGAAATTTTGTAAAAGGAGATGCGCCCTTCAAAGAACTTTCCGAACTGGGCGGCATGCGCATTATGCGCGGTTATTACCGAGGCCGCTACCGCGATAATTACCTCACGGCTTTTCAGGCAGAATACAGGATGCCGTTAACCCAACGTATAGGCATTGTGGGGTTCATGGGCTTGGGCAAAGTTTACAACCCACAGGAGGTAAATCTGAAGGGCATCCATTATTCTTACGGCACCGGTATCCGTTTGAAAATAAACAAACGAGAGAACCTGAACCTCCGCCTCGACTATGCCTTGGGCGACCTCAGTTATCCGGGTTATTTTTATTTCGGCTTTGCCGAAAGTTTTTAAGCCAAACCCTGCCGCAAGGTTCGGTAGCTAAAAAAATCTCCAACCGATGATAAAGTTCGCATTCGTTAATCCGCGCACCTGTTGTAACTTACCGCGATGAGTTTTGGCTATCCTTCTTTTTTGTGGGCACTGCTTTCGTTGGCCATACCCATAATTATCCACCTGTTTAATTTCAGAAAAACAATTCGAATTTATTTTTCCAATACCCAATTTTTAAAACAGGTAAAAGAAGAAACCACACAAAAGCGAAAACTTAAAAAATATCTGGTGCTTGCTTCGCGGCTGCTCTTTCTTTTTTTTCTTGTGCTTGCATTTGCACAGCCTTTTTTACCGGCACGTGAGCAAATGCCCACACAACAGGGTATTGTAATTTATCTCGACAATTCCCTGAGTATGTCTGCACCGGTTGGCGAAAAAAAACGCGCACTCGATGAAGCTATTGTAATGGCACAAAATCTGGTTGATTTATTTCCGGCAGCAACGCGCTTCAAACTGATCACCAACGATTTCGAGCCATACTCAAACCTCTTTAAAACAAAAGCCGAAGTAACCGATTTGCTGGCGCGCGTTCGCTTGACGGGCATAAGCCGCTCGGCCTCCGAAATCATCCATCGTTTAAATGGAGAAGAGAAGGTTACGTTGTTTTGGTTTTCCGATTTTCAAAAATCAACTTTTGGAAATGCGGTAGCGACTGACTCCACCTGGCAAATCCGGCTCGTTCCGCTTACGCTGGAAGACTACCCAAACATTTTTGTAGATACAGCCTATCTGGAAAACCCATTCGTGGTTAGTGGAGAAAGAAATACATTAAAACTGGTATTGCGAAATAACGGTAAAAAAGATGCGCAAGAACTGGTAACCAAACTGGTGCTAAACGGAATTCAGTCCGGTGCAACTTCTGTTTCCATTCCGGCAAAGGGCACTTCACTCATTTCTTTCGACATCACCTCAAAACTTTCCGGTCGCAAAAAAGCAGTATTTAGTTTCAACGATTACCCCATCAGTTTCGATAATGATTTTTATTGTGTTCTGGATTTTTCTGTTCGGCTTAAAATCGTTGAAATAAAATCGGAAGGAAACCCAACCTACATCGAAAAAGTATTCGGCAACAAAGAAATTTTTTCATTTAAAAGCTTCACCCCGTCAAACCTTGATTACGGAATGCTCGCCAATGCCGATATGGTTGTTGTCCATAATTTTAATCAACCGGATGAAGCACTTGTTGCCGCCATCCAATCGTATCAGGAAAAGAACGGCACCCTGCTGCTGATACCGGGCGAAAACCCCGACCTCGGCACGTATGCGCAACTCACAAACACACCGATGACCAAAAGCGCTGCAAAAGAAGCCAACGAATTGAGCAAGCCCGATTTTCAAAACCCAATTTTTGCCAATGTCTTTGAAGAAACGAATGTGGCCATTACAATGCCATCGGCACGTGCCTCACTGTTGTGGAGCGACCGCTCGGCCGTGTTGCAATTTAAAAACGGAGAGCCCTTTCTTTCGCAATTCAATAACACATTTATCCTGGCCTGCCCACTCGATAAAAAATTCACCGATTTTCAGACACACGCATTGTTTGTGCCGGTGATGTACCGCGTTGCTACTTCGAGCAAAAAAAATGCACAACCCTTGTACTACCCGTTGTCGGCTTCCTCGGTTAGCGTGCCTTCGGATAGCCTGACGAGTGAAACCCCTGTAAAAATGATAGGCCGGCAAGAAGTGATTCCTTCGCAACGAAATTTTAACGGCCAGCTTCAACTGGAATTGCCCAACTATTCGCTCACACCCGGCTTCTACGATGTAATCAATTCGCGCGACACCCTGGCCACACTGGCTTTTAACCTGAATAAGAATGAATCTGTTTTAGAGCAGCTCAAGCCCGAGGAAGCAAAGAACCTTTTGGGCGGCAAAACGTCCATATCAATTTTTAAACCATCCGATGCCCAAGGCTTCAATACCGAAGCAAAAGAGCGTTATTTTGGCACGCCCTTGTGGAAGTTTGCCCTCATGGCCTCACTTTTATTTCTGTTGGCCGAAGTTCTTTTGATAAGATTTTTGAAATGATGGAAAATAAGTGAGAAATTTCGCCTTTAAATGAAGATACTCCTCCAATCCCCACGCATCGTCAACTCGGGGTCTCCTTTTCACTTAAAGAAAAAAAATGTATTAATCGTAAACGGAAGGATTGCCGAAATCGGTGATAAAAATTATCACGCTGATAAAACGATTGATGCCGATGGCATGACGCTGAGCGCGGGTTGGTTTGACCTCGGTACTTTTGTTGGCGATCCGGGCTTAGAGCAACGCGAAGATATTTCGTCACTCGCCCGGGCGGCCGCAGCGGGCGGTTTTACCGAAGTAGCCGTGCTGCCCAACACACACCCGTGCCTACAAACAAAAAACGAAGTTGCCTACGTAACACAAGGCAACGACAACAGACTGGTTCAAATTCACGCGCTTGCCGCGGTAACAAAAAATTGCAAAGGAGAGGAACTGACGGACATGATCGACCTGCACAGGGCAGGGGCCGTTGCTTTTACCGATGGACTAAAGCCACTTTGGCATACCGATATTTTTTTAAAGTCGCTTCAGTACTTACAAAAGTTTAACGGTGTGCTTATCGATCATCCGGAAGATGTTTGGCTCGACCTGTTCGGGCAAATGCACGAAGGCCCTCAAAGCGCACAACTTGGGTTGAAAGGCATGCCTAAGATTGCCGAAGAAATTGCCGTGAGCAGAAACCTGAAGCTACTTGAATACGCAGGAGGCCGATTGCATTTTTCAAAAATCTCGTCCGCCAAAAGTGTGAATTTAATACGTGCAGCCAAAAAGAAAGGCTTGCAGGTGACCTGCGATGTAACCTCTTACCAACCGCTGATTCTGGATGAAGCGTTAAACGATTTCGATACCAATTTTAAAACTAATCCGCCACTGCGGGAAAAGCCAGATGCCGATGCGTTGCTCAAAGGATTGCAGGACGAAACGATTGATGTGATTTGCAGCGGCCACGTGCCGGTAGATGACGAAAGTAAATTTCTGGAATTTGATCAAGCCGATTTTGGGATGATCAACCTACAAACATTCGGAGCACACATTGCCTCGATTAGCGAAACCATAAAACTAGATTCCCTAATCGTTAAGATTGCCGAAAGGCCCAGGCAACTTTTAAAAATTGAAGTTCCAAAAATAGAGGTTGATCAAAAAGCCAACCTCACACTCTTCGATCCCAATGCCGAATGGGAATTTAACTCTGAAAATAATTTGTCTAAATCAAGAAATTCTCCGTGGCTCGGTAAAAAACTAAAAGGAAAAGTCGTGGCCGTGTTCAACAACGGGAAAGCTAAAATGGAAGAGTAATTAGAAAACGTAATCGAATCTTCCATAAGTTACCTGATACGATCCGCAAGTTGCATCATTTTGGGTGAGGCTAAATGTTCCCGACATGATTATGCCGTGATTGCCCGCGGTAGAATCAACCTTAAAATACTTAATGTAAAGCTGGCCAGTTGCTGACGAAGGGCAAGGCACAGTATAGAATGAATAACCCGGAATTACCCAAGCTTTATTTGCTGTGCCATCAATAGTAAATTTTTCACCTTTCAGTTGTATCATATCTTCCCATCCATTCACTTGTGTATTTTTCAAAAGAAAGGAAACCGTCACAGTGCTGTTACTTAATGAATCCATTTTACCATAAAAATTAACAACCAAGCTGTCTTGATTGGGGAAAAACAGCACCTGAGGCACATCAATCGCACCACCAATAAGGAAGTACTCCACTGTTGATTTCCAAAGTTTTCCGTTAATTAATGCCCCAGCCGTATTGTAACCCTTCTCGGTGTACTTAGGCAAGCGAGGGTCAATAGGGTCGGGCACCCAAACATAACTACATGAATTGATCAACAACAAGCTCAGGCAAAAAATAACTCTAAGGCTTATTCTGATCATACAATTTGATTTTGAACCCTACCATGATACATGTATTCTTTAAATCATTGATTGTTCCATTAAAGTTACCAGTCGCATCAATGTTATAATATTTTAACATGGGCACCAATCCATAAACCACATGAGCATAAAAACTGATGTCTTTGGTTTCTAAAAAATTAAAACCTCCTACAAGGCCAATATCCAACGGTCTGTATGTTTCCGTACTTTTCTTGATGTTGGCGTTAATGAGCACAGCATAGTTCACACCTACTTTTGCCGAAACCCATGGTTTTAATTTGTAATTTAAAATCGTTTGACCGTTGAAGTAGGTAAACCGCATTTCAAATTTATCGCCACCGATATTCTGGTGGTATCCTTTCTTGATAAATCCGATTTCTTCCGAGATCGAGATTTTTTTTAAATGGTTGAGCGGCATTGTGATTCCAAGCCCGAGATGACTACTGAAAATAGGAGACGAACCCTGCAGTACTTTATTTCGCACAATACTTTCTTGACCCCCGGCAAAAAGATAAATTTGAGCACAGCACGAGACAGATAGGATAGAGAAAAAAATAGTACAGAAAAAATTCATTTGCTAAGAAAAAAATCAGGATTGAAACAAAACGAAGATAAGTAATAACCCTTGTTTTCAACAACTGAAAATAAACAAGCAAACTAAAATTATTTCTGATATTTAGCGCGGCTTATGCAAATGCCTGAAGCGATATTGATTGAACAACTTGTAAATGGCAGGCAGCACCAATAAGGTGAGCACCGTGGCCGAGATCAATCCGCATATCACAACCACAGCGAGTGGCTTTTGTGTTTCTGAACCGATGCCATTAGAAAGCGCAGCCGGCATAAGGCCAAGACCGGCCATCAGGGCAGTCATCACCACGGGGCGCACGCGGCTCATGGCGCCATCGAAAATGGCTTTGTCGAGGGGCATACCCAAATCGCGGTTTTTGTTGAATACGGAAACAAGTATTACACCGTTTTGAACGCATACACCAAACAACGCGATAAACCCAACCCCGGCAGAAATACTAAAATTGATACCCGTAAAATACAAACCGAGAATCCCACCGATCAACGCAAAGGGTACGTTCATCAATACCATACCCGCATCTTTGGGTGAATTGAACATGAAGAACAGCCACATATAAATAAGCCCAATGCAAATGGGGACCACAAGCTGGAGCCGGTTGGTAGCACGTACTTGGTTTTCAAATTCACCGTTCCACTGCATCGAATACCCTTTAGAAAGGTGCACGTACTTCTTCACTTTATCCTGGGCTTCGGCAATGGTGCTTCCCAAATCACGACCCCGCACGGAAAATTTAATAGGGATGAATCTAAGGTTTGCTTCACGGTACACAAATGCGGGGCCGGTCTGTAGTTTGATGTCGGCAATTTCGCGAAGCGGAATCTTTGTTCCATTGATGCAAGGCACCAGAAGATCCCCGATTTCTTTTTCACTCTGGCGAAACTTAGCCTGGTATCGAACACGGATGTCAAATCTCCGTTCGCCTTCGTACATAATGCTGGCCTGCTTTCCGCCAATGGCCATCTCTATGATATCGTTGGCTTCAGAAATATTGGCTCCGTAGCGTGCCAACTTGTAGCGATCTAATTCAATACGTAACTCAGGTTGGCCCAGGCTTTTGAAAATGCCGAGATCCTGAACTCCTTTTACCGATTCCATAATTGTTTTTACCGAATCGGCAAGGCGCTCAAGCTTAGGAAGGTTTTCACCAAAAATTTTAATGGCCATTTCACCCTTAACACCCGACACGGCCTCTTCAACATTATCCGAGATCGGTTGAGAGAACCCAAATACAACTCCCGGAAAATAACTCTCGAGTTGGTGTTGCATATCCTGAACGAGTTCGTCTTTAGAGACACCTCGTGTCCAATCGTCTTTTGGAAACAAATCCACGAAAAACTCAACATTAAAAAAACCGGTAGGGTCTGTTCCGTCATTAGGTCTTCCGTTTTGCGAAATCACCCCTCTTACCTCAGGGTATTTTGTAAACGTAAGACGCATTGCTTCGGAGAGCACATTTGCTTTGGAGAAAGAAACGCTTTGAGGCATGCTGGCCCGCACATAGATCGAGCCTTCATTTAACTTGGGCAAAAATTCGGAGCCCAGTTGGCCGCCAACTAGTAAAGCAATCAACAGAATGGCGATGGAGTACATAACGCTTCGTGCCGGGTGATCCATCGACCAGTGCAAGGAGGGGGCATATATTTTTTCGATGCCCTTAACCAACGGATTATCTTTTTCCTTCACATTCTTATCGAGCAGCAGTTTGCAGAGTAAGGGTACTAGCGTGAGCGTAAAGAGCAAAGCGCCACCGAGGGCGAAACCCATAGTGTAGGCCAACGGTGAAAACATTTTCCCTTCAATTTTTTGAAAAGCAAAAATGGGTATGAGGGCTGTAATAATAATCAGTTTGGAAAAGAAGATAGGCTTCCCCATTTCTACCGATATTTTTTTTACAAACCCCATCTTGGTCATGAGATTGAATTTGTGTTGACCCAGTTCATGCTGTTTGGTTGCGAGGAAAACAAATACGCCCTCCACCATCACTACGGCCCCATCGATGATGATGCCGAAGTCGATGGCACCAATCGAAAGCAGGTTGGCCGACATCCCCTTCATGCGCATACAGATAAAGGCAAAGAGGAGGGCCAACGGAATAATGATTGACACCATCAGCGTAGCGCGCCAGTCGAGTAAAAATATAGAGAGTATGAAGGTGACCAAAAGCATACCTACCACCAGGTTTTCCATCACGGTGTGAGTGGTGAGGTTGACCAGCGTTGTGCGATCGTAAAAAACTTTAATCTTTACACCTTCCGGTAAAATGCGATCGTTTAAATCGGCAATGGTTGTGTTCAAGTCTTCCAACACCTTGCTCGGGTTTTCTCCTTTTCGCAGCAACACAATGCCTTCTACAACATCGGGTTCGTTTCCTCGGCCTACTTTTCCCAAACGTGGTTTGTACGATTCTTTCACAACGGCCACATCTTTCACCCGTATGGGGGCACCCTTGATATTTTTAACAATAATATTTTCAATATCATCGATGCTGTTAATCAGGCCAAGCCCACGAACGAGGAAGGTTTGAGTGCCACGCTCTACTACATCTCCGCCCACGTTGCTGTTGTTTTCATGAACGGCATTGAACACATCGTTGGCGCTAAAGTTATAGGCAACCAGCCGATTGGGGTCAAGTGTAACTTCATAGGTCTTTACTTCTCCTCCAAAACTCACCACATCGGCTATTCCTTGCACGGCTTTCACACGTTTGTCGATGATCCAATCTTGAACTTCTTTCAGCTCGCGCAAGGTTTTGTTCTTACCCTCCAGCGTGTAGCGATAGATCTCACCCGTTGGACCCGATGGCGGCTGTATTTCGGGGTCGGCACCTTCCGGAAGATTTACGTTGGCAAGCTGATTGGAAACCATTTGGCGCGCACGGAAATCATCTACTTCGTCTTCGAAAAACAAAGTCACTACCGACAAACCAAAAAGAGAGATAGAGCGTAAACTTGTTTTTCGAGGAATTACATTGATTTCAGTTTCGATGGGGATAGTAACAAATTTTTCAAGTTCTTCGGCACTGCGTCCGGGCCACTGCGTGATCACTACAACACGGGTGTTAATTACATCGGGAAATGCTTCGATGGGTGTATTTAAAAAACTTTGAATACCCCACGAAACAACAAGCAATGTGGCCAAAAAGACCATCAACCGGTTTTTGAGAGAGAATGAAATAATCCCGCGGATGAATTTATTCATAGCCTAATTGCTAGAGTTGGTTGAATGCGGTCAGTACAAAAAGAGAGCCATCGGTAACCACCACTTGGCCTGCCTCAATTCCTCCCAGCACTTCTGTGAAATGCTGAAACACTCTACCAGTTTTGATCGGCACTTTTTTAAATTCGTTTTTGGCGGTTGCAAGCATTACAAAGTTTTGATTGTCTTCGAGTATAACCGAGTTATTTGCTACCATTGTAATTTTTTCACTCGCTTGGGGTGTGATAATTACATTGGCAAACATTTCAGGTTTAAGAAGACCTTCGTTGTTGTTCAGCACGGTTCTGATTTTAATAACACGGGCATCCGGATCAAGTGTAATGCCTATCTTTTTCACACGCCCGGTAAATATTTTATTAGGAAAAGCGATTGTTTTTACTTGCACTTCATCGCCTTCCGAAACTTTGGCCAGGTCGCTTTCGTGGATACTGGCCCAAACCCAAACAGTTTTTAAATCGGAAATAGTAAGGATGTTGGTATTGTTGTCGTTACGGATTTGAGTTCCTTCGGTAATACTTCTTTCAACAATATAACCCGAGCGAGGCGCAATCACATTGTAGATGGCATCTAAATCATTCAGCGAGCCTCCGTATAATTTCAAAACCTGAGTGCGTTCATTTAGTTCCGAAAGCGCATTGTTGTAATCTTTCTTTGCGTTGGCAAATTCTTTTTCGCTCATCATGCCAGACGAAAAAAGTTCTTGTGCCCGAGCCAAACTTTTCTCTTCTACCGAAAAATTAGATTTTGCAATGTTGTAGTCTCGTTGAATCTGGCTCATGTCCATACTCAGCAGCGTAGCAAGGGTTTGCCCCTTCTCCACATAATCGCCCAGTGATACATAAATTTTTTCAACAATACCGCTAACAATAGGGTAAATGCGTACAACATGGTCTTCCGAAAAACTTACTTCACCCACCGCAGTTAATTGATCTGCAAAAAGTTGTTGACGCACCGTGTCGATTTTAACATGCGTCATCTGGCTCTCAGACAACACCAGTTTATTTGGTTGTAAAACCTTTGGTGTTTCTTTTTTCTTACCCCCACTGCAGGCAAACAACATGAGTAGAGCTAGGTAAAGTGTACTGTTTTTCATAAGTATTCGATTCAAACTAATAGTCAATAACGGTTTCGCCAACACTGAAATTCAAATTGTTAACGCTATTTAAAAACTGCTGACGCAATTCAATTAATTGTAAGTTGGTAGTGATATAAATACGCTGATAGTCGATAAATTCAAGTAAACTGATGTCTCTTTTTTGAAAGTAGGTGTTCGTGTTGTGGTTCAGCTGTGTGAGGTTATTCAAATATTCATCCGTGTAGTTGGTTAAACCCTCATAACTTTTTTTATATTGATTAAAGGCTGCGATGACTTGATTGGTAATGTTGATTTTCAAATAATCACCCTGTAATTGTGATTGTAAAATATTGAACTTTGCTTCTTTAATACTTCCTTGGTTTCGATTGAACAACGGCAACGGCATTTGCAAAACCAACCCTGAATAATTAGAAATGTAATTGCCTCCTTTGTCGTAATCGTAGCCGATGGTTAAATCGGGAACTGCAAGCGACCGTTGTAATTTTAAATTCTGTTGTTGATATTCTTGCGAAAGCCTCGAAACCTTAAGATCGGGCCGTATAATAAGTGCGCGGCCTATCAGGCTGTCAAGCACATACGTGTCGTTATAGATTGGTGTTTTTTGCGAGGTTTGTATCAGCGTATCCTTCGGGTATTGCAGCAACGTGCGGAGTTGTGATAGGTATTGCTCTTTGAGGTTTGCGTTATCAATAGCTTGCGACTTAACGGCAATGTATTCCGATTTAATACGCAAATCTTCACTCACTGAAATGGCACCTACTTCAAGTTCTTTTTTGCTGGCAGCAATCAACCTGAGATAACTGTTGAGTACTTCGTTATACAGGTTTTCTTTGGCCTCTACGGCTGCCAGGTTGTTGTAGTTATTCCCCAGATCGTAAATGAGGCTTCGCATTACATCGGTAAACTGAATTTTGTTCAATTCTAAATTGATACGAGACAGCCGAACGGTGTTGGTATGTTTGCCGGCAATGGAAATTGTTTGATTGATTAGCACTTCATACTGATTGCGTGCCTGAAAGTATTTTTTTTGTTCTACGTTGTAGGCTTCTTGGTTCCACATTACAGTGGGGTTGTACCAAAGACGTGCTTGCGTAACCTGCGCTTCCGCCTGGCTCACTTCGTAGTAGGCAGCCAGTAAATAAAAATTTTTCTTAATCAGTCGCTCTTTGGCCTGCAAAAAAGTGAGCAGAGAGTCTTGTCCCACGGCTGCGGGTATGGTAAAGACAAAAATAAGGAAGCCAAAAAATGACCTGTTCATAAAAAAATCAATAGTAAGTTAATTAGAAAAAAAGCGATAAGGCAAGGTTACACTCAAAGCAACAACCGCCTCAAGAGTAAATAAGGAGGTAGAGAAAATAGCCTTTCGGTTATGTAAGATTCCGTATTGTCAGGTTGATCTTGAAAATTGGAGAACAGAAAACGAAAAATGTTAGTAGGGTAAAGGAAAAGAGATGAAGTTAAGTCTGCCCGGTCTTCGGAGTCATTCGCCAGAAATGAAAAACCCTCAGACTGCGGTACAGGCGATTTGATAAACGTCTTTTCTTGTGAATAGCTATAATCGGGAATGGAATAGCCGATATTTGCAGCAATCAGCAAGATGGCTGCAATACTGAAAGCCTTATTGGTGTATCGACCCACGGTTTGATCTGTATCAGATAACAAAGATATTGATAAAGGACAAATTCAAAAGCCTCAAAGTCCAAACAATCCTTCATTAAGTAGATTGAGTGCTTTTTCCTTGTGCGAAGTCTCTACCAACAAGGAAATGTTATTATTACTGCCGCCATAGCTCACCATGCGGATCGGAACGCTTGCCAGAGCTTGAAACACATCGCGAAGCACCCCTTCTTTCTCGGCAAGCATATTGCCCACAATACAGATGATGGTTTGATTTTGATCAACGTCAATCGAACCATAGTTTTTCAATTCCAAAATAATTTCGTTGAGGAATTTATTTTCATCAATGGTTACCGAAACGGCAACCTCAGAAGTAGAAATCATGTCGATGGGTGTTTTGTATTTTTCAAACACATCGAACACCTGCCTTAGAAAGCCGTAGGCCAACAGCATTCGCGATGATTTAATTTTGATGGCCGTGATTCCATCTTTAGCAGCCACAGCCTTGAATTGCCCACGGCTTCCGCGCTCACTAATCAATGTGCCTTGTGCTTTTTCGTCCATTGTGTTTTTCAACAGAACGGGCACACCGTATTTCTGAGCCGGTACAATCGTTGAAGGATGTAGAATTTTAGCTCCAAAATAGGCCAGCTCCGAGGCTTCCTCAAAAGTCAGCTCGGCAATGGGAACCGTTTTTTTCACTATACGAGGGTCGTTGTTGTGCATGCCATCGATGTCGGTCCAGATTTGAATTTCTTTCGCACGAATGGCTGCGCCAATTAGTGAAGCCGTGTAGTCGCTTCCTCCACGCTTCAAATTGTCGATTTCGTTTTTATGGTTGCGACAGATATAGCCTTGGGTTATCAACAGATCGGCCGAGGCCATCGTTTCAAGGATAGGTTGCAAACGCTCGCTAATTTTTTCTAGCTCGGGTTCATGATTTTCATCAATCGACATAAAATGCAGGGCCGGCAACAAGCGGGCATTTATTTTTCGCTCCTGGCAGTGATGAAAGAAAAGTTCAGTAGAAATCAACTCGCCCTGAGCCAATAACTCGCGGTAACCCCGATCATCAAATTTCCCGGCCGCCATCAGCTTGAATAAGCTGAAATACCGGCTTACGATTTCCTGCCCAATGGCTTTGTATGCTTCAGATTCGTAGAGCTCATCGATAAACCCTGCATAATGCTTTTCGAGCGAAGCAATTTCTGCCGTAGCCTGGGCCGGTCGGTTGGCCAAAAGAAAATCTCCTATGCGCACAAGGCTGTTGGTGGTGCCACTGAGGGCGGAAAGTACCACTACCTTTTTTCCGGGCATACCCGTAACTAGGGTTGCAATTTTCTTCATCCGTTCAGGCTTGCCCACCGAAGTGCCGCCAAATTTTACAACTTGCATTTTCGTTTAAAAGATTAAGCCCGCAAAGTTATTGGTCACCATTAAATTCCGTAAAAATGTCGCTAATTATTTTTTATCCAATTTTACTTTTCATTTTGAACTGTCGAATGATAACTTCGCGGCTTCTTTAACAGAAACTAAAAGACAGAGATTATGAAGATAACCGTTGTAGGCGCTGGCAATGTGGGCGCCACCTGTGCCGATGTGCTTGCATATCGTGAAGTGGCCAATGAAATTGTGCTCGTAGATATTAAAGAGGGCTTGGCCGAGGGTAAAGCCCTTGATATTTGGCAGAAAGCCCCGATTAATCTGTACGATTCACGTACGGTCGGTTCAACCAACGATTATTCCAAGAGCGCAAACTCCGATGTGGTGGTGATTACCTCCGGGCTTCCCCGCAAACCCGGCATGACCCGCGATGACCTCATCAGCACCAATGCCGGAATTGTAAAAACGGTTACAGAAAACGTGGTGAAACACTCGCCCAACGCCATTATTATAGTGGTGAGCAACCCGCTAGATGTAATGACTTACCAAGCACATCTGATTTCAAAGCTGCCGAGAACCCGCGTGATGGGCATGGCCGGGATTTTAGATACAGCGAGGTATCGCGCATTTTTGGCCGAGGCATTGAATGTATCGCCCAAAGATATCCAGGCAATGCTGTTGGGTGGGCACGGTGATACCATGGTTCCGCTTCCCCGATACACCACCGTTGGCGGCATACCGGTTACGGAATTAATTGCTAATGATAAATTAAACGCCATCATTGAGCGCACTAAAGTGGGCGGTGGCGAACTGGTAAAGCTCATGGGCACTTCGGCATGGTATGCCCCAGGTTCCGCAGCAGCACAAATGGTAGAAAGTATTGTGAAAAACCAACGCAGGGTTCTGCCGGTTTGTATGAAACTTGAAGGCGAATACGGAATCAACGATTGCTATTTAGGTGTGCCGGCTATTCTGGGTAAAAATGGTGTTGAGCAAGTGATTGAACTGAAACTCAATAGCGAAGAAAAAGTACTTCTCGAAACAAGCCGTAAACACGTAAAAGAAGTGATGGACGTTTTGGATAAACTTCCAAAATAAAACTATACTTCTGTAATTTTAGATAGGCTTCCGATTTCTGAAGCCTATTTTTATTTTTGACTTATACGTATAAAATATTTATTTTTGTCGTACAAATTAAAAATTATGGACGCAAAGATCACACTCAGCTTTGACGAGAACATCATCAACAAAGCAAAAGCATTTGCCGATAGCCAAAACATAAGCTTATCGAGGCTTACTGAGTTTTTGTACGGCCGCATTGTGAGTGGTCATTACAAAAGTCTGGAGGATTTACCCGTGGCAGATTGGGTAACCATAGTGGCCGAAGGCGAAGCGGAGTATAAAACGAAGCCGCGCAATCGCAACGCGCTTAAGCAAGGGTTTTACAAATCGCGAAAATGAAAATTTTTCTCGATGCGAATATTCTTGTTTCGGTATTGAACAAAGAATATCCACAATTCACGTATTCGGCCAGGGTTTTAAGTCTTACGGATAACAACCGATTTGAAGTTTATACTTCGCCCATCTGCTTGGCCATTGCTTTTTATTTTGCCGAAAAGAAAAGTGGAAGAGTGAGGGCGAAAGAAAAAATTCAATCACTCGTTTCAAAAATAAAAATCGCGGAGTCGGATCGGGTTTCGGTTTTAAAAGCATCCGAAGATAAATCGATCGATGATTTTGAAGATGGCCTTGAATATTACGCGGCCCTAAAAGCAGGATGCAAGC
The DNA here is from genome assembly GCA_018267285.1 of Bacteroidota bacterium. GTDB lineage: Bacteria > Bacteroidota > Bacteroidia > Cytophagales > Cyclobacteriaceae > ELB16-189. The sequence continues at coordinate 400,496 of JAFDYU010000008.1, forward strand.
ACATTATTACCGAAGACACCGATGATTTTCATTTTTCCAAAATACCTGTACTAACAGCGCGACAATTTCTGGAAAAACACCTGCTCTAAGCCTTCACACCTTTATAGATTACCTCGCCTTTGCTTATGCCATAGTGAAAGGCTTTGTCGTTAGGAAAATCAAAAGCAAACTTTTCTTCAATAGGGTTCAAACCGCTTTGCGCTATCCGTTGCGCGTAATCCTTTCCATACTTACGTACGTGATCGTCTTGCCCGAAAATCTTCTCGCGTTCGCGCTTATTGGTGATGGAATTATCCTCAAACGTTTTCTCGGGAACAGGGCTGAAAAAAGGAATCTGCAAAATAGCCCAGCCGCCCGGTTTTAGCACTCGGTTAAACTCCTTCATCACCTGTATGTCGTCTCGAACGTGTTCGAGCACGTGGTTGCAAAGAATCACATCAAAATGATTCGGTTCAAAAGGAATATGGTGAACATCCATTTTTACTTTTGCCAGAGGCGATTCGATATCGGCCGTGATGTAATTATCTCCATGCTGTTTTTCAAACCTCTTCATAAAACAATGCTCGGGTGCTATGTGAAGAATTTTCAACTTCTCATTAAAGAAATTTGTTTTCTCTTTTAAGTACAGCCAAATCAATCGATGTCTTTCTAAACTCAAGCAATTTGGGCACAAGGCATTTTCGCGCGAATTGATCCTGCCGTAGGGAAGAAATTTTTTATAGCGATGGTTGCACACAAGGCACTCAACCTTATTCCCAACATAAAAAAAACCCATCAGTTTGAGTCCGAAACCACTAAAAAGCTGAAGGTATTTGCGGGGCACAAAGCGTATTAAAATTGAAATCAGATTTTTCATTGGCTGCAAAGATAAACTGGATTCCGGATTCATGCTTTTTACACTTTTATTTCATCTGAAGAATTATTGATTCGGATAAAACTATTTCCTTCCATCCCCCATCTTTATACCAGAAACAACCTAAAAAACCTGATTTTGTGGCCGAAACACTACTTGACATTGCCATGATGCATTCGGACAACCTCATCGCACGTGCACGCGAAGGCGACAAGAATGCCCAAGGCAGGTTGGTGCAGCTCTGGTACAAGCGCATTTACAATTTCAGTTTTAAGTTTTTTTTCGACCACGATCTGGCCATGGAAGTTTCGCAGAAAACGTTTATCAGTATGCATAAAAATATTGCTGCCTTACAAGAAATATCTCGGTTCAAGTCATGGCTCTATACCATAGCTGTAAACTACTGCCGCGAGGAAACGAGAAAAAAGAAAAGTAACCGGTCTTATTCGCTCAGTGAATTAAACCCCGGGGAAGCAGAGGAAAGTTATCGTTGGGAAGAAAGCCTACACCGAAATGAAAACCCCGAACGGCAGCTCAGGCATACCGAACTTTCTGATTTATTGCAGCAATGCCTGATGCAACTGGGGCAGGAACAACGCGAGGTGGTGATTATGAAAGAATACGAAGGACTAAAATTTAGAGAGATAGCCGAGGCATTGAACATCTCAGAAAACACCGTGAAGTCGCGAATGTATTATGGACTTGATGCGTTGAAGAAAATTTTTGAACAAAAGAACATCACTCAAGAAAGCATTGGTTATGGAATATAAACCTGATGAAAGTATGTTGATGGCTTACCTCTATGGTGAGCTCAACGAAACCGAAAAACAAAAGCTCGAAAATTATTTTGAGCTGCACCCGGAGGAACTCGCGAAATTAAAATCGTTGAGCGATACGCGCAGGGTATTGTTGCACGTACGCGACAAAGAAGTGATTGCCCCACCTGTTTTTGTGGATGAGCCCGGTACGGTGCCCCTGTGGCGGTCTTCTTACGTTAGATTTGCTGTTGGCATGGCCGCCTCAATTCTGTTCGTTCTTGTAGCCGGTAAATTGCTTGGGCCTGAAATCAATTACTCGCAAGGCGAACTGCGGATCAGTTTTGGTAAGAAACCTGAAACGGTGCAACCCAATAAACTTACTGAGCAAAAGGTAAACGAGCTGATTGAAGCATCGCTGGCAAAAAACAATGAGCAGCAAGCTACGGTGCGCACTGAAGAGCAAAAAAAATGGATGCAAAGTGTTACTGATTTCAATTCTAAAAAAATCAATGCATTAGCAATAACGGCATCGCAGGCAAGCAAAGATCAAGTACAGGCTTTTGTATCGGGTTTACAGCAAGAAAATCTGAAATTGATAAAAGATTATCTGCAGCTTTCATCGGCCGACCAGAAAAACTATATGGAAAATTTGTTAGCGGATTTTTCAGGCTACCTGCAAGAGCAACGCAAACAAGATTTACAGTTTGTACAGGCAAAAATGAATTACCTGGAAAAAGACAATAATCAATTTAAGCAAGAGACTGAGCAATTGCTCACCGGCTTGATTTCAAAACCTGTTAAAAACAATTATTAAAGATTATTTAAAACCGAACGATTATGAAAAAAATGTTGATGGTGTGGATGATGATTGGAGGAACATTCGTATTCGCACAAAACAAAGTGGATGAAGAGCGCATGCAGCGCGACATCGAAATTACGGAAAATATTTTGAGTACCATGATTAAGCAACAACTCAACCGACACAATTTCTTCCCTTTGGAAATACAAGGAAGCTACTTGCCCGGCTACGGAGTTACGTTTCGTTTACCCTCTTCTGAGTTTGGAAATTTTTTAATGTTGGGAGACAACATGGAGTTAGAAGTGCCAATAGCTCCGTCAACACCCGGAGAACCCATGCACTACACGTATTCCTACAGCAGCTCCGACCGCGGTCGTGATGAAGAAGATCGTGCCTGGAATGAATCCAGGAGGTCATCGAATACACGCTCTAAAAATTTATCTAAAGCGAGAGTTGTAACAGACAGCGTTCGGGATAAGTACGATTTAAAAATTTTAGAAGCAGCAAAAAATTTTATAGCCGATTATGGCGATCTGCTTTCGCAACTACAACCTAACGAAAAAATCATTGTTACCAACAAAGGCGAAGGCGGCCGCAATCGTTTTTGGATCGTTCGATCGGGTAGCATTGGCCAACAAAAACAAAACATCCTTAGCGTAGAAGGACTAAGATCGGATGTGAACCAGTTTCGCCAAGGGAAAATTACCCGCGAGCAACTGCTCAGCAAATTCACGATCATGAACAATGAGATCAGCGATGAACTCCAACCTGATTTGGAATTGCTCTCCAGCATATTGAACCGAAGCTACAGCCGCGATCTTTCTAAAACCTTCTTCTGCGATGAAAATGTTTACTACGATCGGCTAAAAGATTACGGAGTTATCTACCACATGCAGGTTTATGCCAGCCGGGGGAGGAATCACGATGACCTCTATGATATGCCAACTATCGGCTTAAATGATGTCGATCAGGCTACACGCGACCAAAAAGTGAAAGAGCTATATCCAAAATTTGAACAAACCGTTAAAGACGATCTCCTGGAATTTGGGCGTACACTGAAGAGCTTGAAAAATGACGAGACACTATCGCTGGAAGTTGTGCTAACCAAATGCAAGGGCTGTTCTATTCCTTCCACCCTCGAATTATCAGTAAAAAATTCAGTGCTTAAAGATTATGCTTCGGGCAAACTTGGCAAGGACGCTGCTCTGTCAAAAATCGAAATCAAAAAAGGGGCAAATCAATAAACGATAATCGCCAAAAATGTAAAGGCCTTCCGTTTGGAGGGCCTTTTGCTTTTGAAATGACTTTCAGGCTGTTAATTTAGCCTTTCAAAAAAAAACAAAATGAAAACCAGACGAGACTTTATTAAAACCACAGCGTTGGCGGGTGCTGCTTTTTCAATTTTACCGTCAGGAGTATTTGCCAGCCCGGCCGAAAACAAAGTTCGGCTTGGTTTTATAGGTGTAGGCCTGCGTGGGCAGAATCATTTAGAGCAAGCCCTCAGGCGCAACGATGTTGAGGTAATTGCCATTTGCGATATTCAACAACGTATGATTGATATGAGCCTGGGCCTGGTGGCTCAAGAAGGTAAGCGCAAGCCGCAGGTAATTTTAGATGGCCCTCTCGGCTATAAGAAAATGTTGGAGAACAAAGATATTGATGCCGTCATTATATCAACTCCGTGGGAGTGGCACACGCGCATGTGCATCGATTCGATGAACGCAAAAAAATACGTAGGCTGTGAGGTGATCGTGGGCATGACCGTTGACGAATGCTGGGATATTGTGCGCACTTCAGAAAAAACAGGAATGCCCCTGATGATGCTCGAAAACGTATGCTACAGACGCGATGTAATGGCCGTGTTGAACATGGTGCGTCAGAATATCTTTGGCGAACTCATCCATTTGCAAGGAGGATACCAACATGATTTGCGCGAAGTAAAATTTAACGATGGAGTAAATCCGTACGGCCATGGGGTTGAGTTTGGCGAAAAAGGATTTTCGGAAGCCCAGTGGCGCACGCAGCATTCCATCACCCGCAATGGCGACTTGTACCCCACGCACGGCATCGGCCCCATCGCCATGATGACCAACATCAATCGGGGCAATCGATTTACCCAATTGGTTTCGTACGCATCTAAATCACGCGGGCTGCACAATCATATTGTAAAAGGAGGAGGAGAGAGCCACCCCAATGCAAAAATCAACTTTAAGTTGGGAGATGTAATCACAACTATGCTTAACACAGCAAATGGCGAAACGATTTTACTTCAACTCGATACCAATTTGCCCCGACCGTATTCGCTCGGGTTCCGTGTGCAGGGTACTAACGGAATCTGGATGGATGTAAACCGATCGATTTATATTGAAGGCCAAAGCCCCAGAGCTCATCAATGGGAAGAAGCCAAAACGTGGCTGGAGAAATACGATCACCCGCTGTGGAAAAAATACGGAAGCGATGCGGCAGGCGCAGGACATGGCGGCATGGATTGGTTTGTGTTAAATGCATTTATCGAATCGGTGAAACGAAAAGTGGCTCCACCTCAAGATGTGTACGATGCCGTTACCTGGAGTGCGATAACACCGCTGTCTGGAAAATCGATCCAGCAAAATGGCGCAAGTATCGATTTCCCCGACTTTACCAACGGGGCATGGAAAGTGAGAAAGAATACCTTTGCGTTGGACGACACGTACTAACTCTTTAAATAATTCGTACTTTTGTATAAAGTATTACTTTTATGAAAACATCACAAATTACTCAAAAGGGACAAGTTTTAATTCCGATAAGTATTAGAAAAAAATACGGATTAACAACGGGCTCTAAAGTGATCGTTTCCGATGATGGTCAAAATATTAAAGTAATACCGATTACATCGGTTAGTATCCGCAGTATGGCGGGAATCTTGAAAGGAAAAAACCTGAGTAAGGCGCTGCTTGAATCACGCAAAAAAGAAAAAGCTGCGAATCGATGAAGAAATATGTTTTGGATAGTTTCGCACTTTTTGTGTTTTTCGAACAACAAAAAGATTGGGAAAAGATCGAACGATTCTTAGTGCAAGCCAGCGAAGGGAGAATCGAATTAATGATGAGCCTGATCAATTATGGGGAGCTATTTTATGTAACAGCTCAAAAAGAAGGTACCCGTGAAGCAGAAAAAATAATTGCTTTGGTTGATCAACTTCCTCTTAAAATTTCTCAACCGGATCGACCGCAAACTCTGTTGGCTGCAACATTCAAAGCAAGGGGCGGCATTTCGTATGTCGATTGTTTTGCGGCCGCCCTTGCCTATGAGTTTAAAGCCAAATTGATTACGGGGGATTCAGAATTTAAGAAACTTAAAAATGAGGTCGATATTGAATGGATTGAAAAATAGTTTTTATCACCGGGATGACGTGATGATCATTGGCTAATTGGCCAATTACATTTATCTTGCCCGCTCTTTTCAAATATAAATCAGGTAAAATGATCAATCTTGTACTCTTCGGCCCTCCGGGCGCAGGCAAAGGAACACAGAGCGAAAAGCTCATTAAAAAATATGGTTTTGTTCATATCTCCACGGGCGATTTATTTCGGTGGCATACCAAAAACGATACACCTCTCGGCAAACGTGTAAAAGAAATTATGAACAGCGGTGCGCTTGTGCCCGATGAGATTACCATTGCCATGCTTAAAGAAGAACTGGACAAAAACCCACACGCCAAAGGATTTTTATTCGATGGGTTTCCCCGCACGGTGCCGCAAGCCGAAGTGCTTGATAAATTTATGAAAGACAATGGAACAGCAATTCATTTTGTAATTGCGCTCGATGTGAATGAAACCGAACTTCGCTCACGAATCGCTAAACGAAAATTAGAAAGCAATCGAGCCGATGACGAAGAAGAAAAATTGAATAAGCGTATAACAGAATATTTTACGAAAACGGTTCATGTGCTTCCGTACTACGAAAAACAAAATCGATTGAATACGGTGAACGGTATTGGCGAAATTGAAACGATCTTCGGCAACATTTGTAAGGTGATTGATACAAAATAAATTGTTAAATCGTTATCCGTTAATCGTGACGAATAACCTTTAACGATTAAACCGATAACGAAAATGTCTTCCCCCAACTTCATCGATTACGTAAAGTTTTTTTCCCGTTCGGGCAAAGGAGGGGCTGGTTGTTTGCATTTTCACAGAGAAAAATTTATCGACAAAGGAGGGCCCGATGGTGGCGATGGTGGGCGCGGTGGCCATATTATTTTAAGGGGCAACGCCCAAATGTGGACACTGCTTCATTTAAAATACAGAAAGCATGTGATTGCCGATCCCGGCCAAAGTGGCGAAGGCCAGAATCGCACCGGGGCTTTCGGTAAAGACGAAATTCTGGAAGTACCGCTCGGCACGGTTGCGCGCAGGTTTGAAACCAACGAAATTGTTTGCGAAATCAATACCGATGGCCAGGAAGTAATTCTCACACCGGGGGGCCGTGGCGGAAAAGGAAATGCGTTTTTTGCCACACCCACCAATCAAGCCCCGCAACACGCACAGCCCGGTGAGCCCGGAACCGAAGAGTGGATTGTACTCGAATTAAAATTGTTGGCCGATGTGGGCCTGGTGGGTTTCCCCAATGCGGGCAAATCTACTTTGCTTTCGGTAGTTTCTGCTGCGAAACCAAAAATAGCCGATTATGCGTTCACCACACTTACACCCAATCTTGGTGTGGTAAAATATCGAGACGATAAAAGTTTTGTGATGGCCGACATCCCCGGCATTATTGAAGGCGCTGCCGAAGGGAAAGGGCTTGGTATCCGGTTTCTAAAACACATTGAACGCAATTCGTTGCTGTTGTTTCTCATTCCGGCCGACTCGAAAGACATCAAAACGGAATTTGAAATCTTGTTGAACGAACTCAAAAAATACAACCCCGAACTGCTCGATAAAAAAAGATTGCTCGCCATCTCCAAATCGGATATGCTCGATGAAGAACTGAAATTAGAGCTAACAAAAGAATTGCCCGAAAATATTCCTACGGCTTTTATTTCATCAATTACAAACCAAGGATTAATCGAGCTGAAAGACCTGATCTGGAAGGAATTGCATTAAGCCAACCTGTCACAAAACCTTAGATTGGCAAAATAATTGTCATTTTTGCGGTTTTAATTAATACATCCAATGGAAAATACTGTTCATCAGGAGCCCGAGCTTGAAAAACACGATGAAAACACAGCCGAAGGCGCGGAAAATCAAAATACTGTGCCTGAAGCCGAAGAGAAGAAAGAAACAGCAATAGACCCGCTCAAGAAGCTGCAAGACGAATTGGCAGAAGCCAAGGATAAATATGTGCGCCTCTATGCTGAGTTCGATAATTTCCGGAGGCGCAGTGCCAAAGAGAAATTAGAAATGATTTTATCGGCCAATGAACAACTTATAAAATCTTTATTGCACGTGATGGATGATTTTGAACGTGCCGAAAAAGCCTTTAAAGAAAAGAACGACAAAGAATCGGAAGGACTTTTGCTGATTCACAACAAATTTAAAAAAGTACTCGACCAGTTTAATGTGAAGGCCATGGAAGTAGAGAAAGGCTTTGATTTTAACACCGATCTTCACGAAGCCATCACACAGATTCCCGCGCCCGAAGAAAAACTGAAAGGCAAAGTGGTTGATGTCGTTGAGAAAGGTTATTTGCTGGGCGAAAAAGTAATTCGTTTTGCCAAAGTGGTTGTGGGAAGCTAGACGTTAGAGATTGGAAGTTGGAAATTTAGAATATAGAAATACCGTGATAAAATCGTACAAGGATTTAGAAGTTTACAATTTATCCTACGCGGTTGCTATGGAAATTTTTAGACTTACAAGAAAATTTCCAAAAGAAGAAATATATTCTTTGACTTCACAAGTTATTCGTTCGTCACGTTCGATTAGTAGTAATATTGTTGAGGGTTGGGCGAAGCGGTTTTATGAAAATAAATTTAAAGTACATCTCATTGATTCTTTAGGATCCACTGCAGAAACCTCCAACTGGATTTTATTTGCTCGAGATTGTAGTTATATAACTCAAGAAGAGTTTTATTCATTAAACGAAAAGCTGGAAAGTATTGGAAAGATGCTCACGAAGCTCCATCAAAAATGGAATTCAACTCAAAAAACATCCAATGCCCATCCTCCAGTTTCCAACCTCTAAACATCATGTCAACAAAACGAGATTATTACGAAATACTGGGCGTGAGCAAAACTGCTTCACCTGAAGAAATTAAAAAAGCATATCGCAAAACAGCTATTCAATATCACCCTGACAAAAATCAGGGAAACAAAGAAGCCGAAGAAAAATTTAAAGAAGCGGCCGAAGCTTACGAAGTGCTAAGCGATGAAAACAAACGCGCGCAGTACGATCGGTTTGGCCATTCGAGGTCCGGTGGTGGTGGTTTCCAAGGTCATGAAATGAACATGGACGATATCTTCAGCCAGTTTGGAGATATTTTTGGTGGCGGTGGTTTCGACAGCTTCTTTGGCGGAGGCAGCCGTTCGCGCCAACGCAAAGGATCAAATCTTCGCATTAAACTAAAACTTACACTCGAAGAGATTTCGAATGGCGTAGAGAAAAAAATTAAGGTTAACCGGTTGGTTCATGCCGATGGGGTAACTTTTAAAACCTGTGGCACGTGCAACGGCCAGGGGCAAATGCGTAAGGTTGTTAATACCATGCTCGGCCAGATGGTTTCAACCACTGCTTGCCCTACGTGCAATGGTTCGGGACAGGTGATTGACAAACGACCTCCGGGCGTTGATAGCTCGGGCCTTGTTCCGAAGGAAGACACAATCTCTGTAAAGATACCGGCAGGAGTTGCCGATGGCATGCAGCTCTCCATGTCGGGCAAGGGGAATGAAGCACCGGGTGGAGGGGTTGCAGGTGACCTGCTGATTTTGATCGAAGAAATCGAAAACAACGAACTGAAACGCGATGGCAACAATATTATTTTCGATTTGCACATCAGCTTTATAGATGCAGCTCTCGGCACTTCGGTTGAAGTGCCCTCCATCGGTGGTAAAGTGCGATTGAAAATTGAGCCGGGCACACAAAGCGGAAAAATTTTACGCCTGAGAGGCAAAGGAATTAAGGATATCAACGGCTACGGCCATGGCGACCAACTAATCTATGTCAGTGTTTGGACCCCCAAAAAACTGAACACCGAAGAAAAGGCAAAACTTGAGTCACTTCGAACATCTTCCAATTTTCAGCCCCATCCCGATGCCAACGAAAAAGGCTTTTTCGAGCGGATGAAAGAATACTTTGGATAAAGATACCCTGAACCTTTTTTAAAATAGCCCGTATAACTTCTATTACGGGCTATTTTTTTAACAAAAACTTAACCTTTCTTACATCGAAGCAACTTTAACCTGTACCAAGCGTAAGATTGACTTATTATGTGGAGAACTGTAGTATTGATTTTTGTGGGTAAGCTGTGTGTTGTGGATTCCATCGGCCAGGTGAGGAAACAGTTTACGGTAGACCGGAATGAAGCCTGCAATAAAGTAGAGCTGTCATTGAAAGCCAAAACAGGCAATTGTTTCATTCGCCCCAGCCAAACCAGTGAGGTGCTCAACATCTATAGTAACCAAAGTATAGAAGAATATTCGCACACCTTCAGCAACGAAGTTAAAGACAAAACCTGTATGGTGAAGTTGGAACTGGACTGCGAAAGCCAGCGGGGGATTGGCCGAAACATTTCTTATCGGGTGTTCGGAGGCAATGAACGACCCAACGATAAATTTTGGAAAGTCTATTTAGCCGAAAACATGCCGTACTCTCTTGATCTTGACTACGGGTTAGGGAACGCAAACCTTGACCTGGCGGGCCTATCGGTTAGCAAATTGAAAATCAATACCGGAAGTGCCGATGTGAAAGTGTCGTACAGCACCGGAGAAATGAACAAAGTGGACATGGATACTTTCTTTATTAAAGTAGACATGGGTTCGCTCACGGCACGCCAGTTAAATCTTACCCGCTCTAAATTAGTTTTAGCCGATGTTGGGTTCGGAAATATGCTGCTTGACTTCAGCGACAAGCCAAGCGTAAGCCATAGAATTAAAGGGAGTGTTGGCGCAGGAACCTTAATTGTTTATTTGCCGGCTAAAGAAGTACCTGTGATTGTACATGTTACAGATTCGTGGTTGTGCAGCCTGAGCCTTTCCCGAAGCTTGAAAAAAATCAACAGCAATACGTTCGCCAACGCGGCTTATACTAAAGACTCTAAAGATGCCCTTACGTTTGATTTAGATGTATCCATGGGCAAGATCATTTTTAAAGAGCACTAATTTTTAGTTGTAGAAATCTACTGAATCTCTATTTTTGCCGTTCACACAAACCCTAACCCGTGGAAGCTTTAATTGCAAAGGGCGTATCAAAGCGATATGCCGATCACACCGCTCTGGACAACGTAAGTATTTCAATACCTGAGAAAACCATTTTTGGTTTATTGGGGCCTAACGGAGCGGGCAAAACAACCTTGATACGTATTATCAACCAGATCATCAACTGCGATGGTGGTGAGATCATCGTCTTTGGAGAAAAACTAAAACCGGGTCATATTGAAACCATCGGATATTTGCCCGAAGAACGGGGGCTGTACAAGAAAATGAAGGTGGGAGATCAGCTTCTGTATCTGGCTCAACTCAAGGGGCTCAGCCGCAACGATGCCTTGGCCAAGATTAAGATTTGGCTCGAAAAATTCGAGATCAAAGATTGGTGGCACAAAAAAGTAGAAGATCTCAGTAAAGGCATGGCACAAAAGGTGCAGTTCATTAGCACGGTGTTGCACGAACCCAAGCTGATCATTTTAGACGAACCCTTTTCAGGATTCGACCCCGTCAATGCACAACTGATCACCGAAAAAATAGTTGAGCTCAAAGAAAACGGAAGCACAATTATTTTTTCAACTCACCGAATGGAAACCGTTGAATCGCTTTGCGATCACATTGCACTGATAAACAAATCGCAAAAGATATTGGAAGGACCAAAAAAGCAAGTGAAAGAACAATACCGATCCAATACCTTTATTGTAGAACACAGAGGTAATCACTTTACACTCCCTTCAGAGAATTATCAGCTCGTAAAACAAACCGCCATTGAAGACGGGTTGTATTCATCGCACATTAAAGCGAAAGGGAGTATAAAAGGAAATCAATTAATCAAAGATTTAGTTGATGTTACGGAGGTGTTCAGCTTTCAGGAAAAGTTACCGACTATTGCCGATATTTTTATTAGCCTGGTAAAAGGCGAAGACGACTCGGCTCTGAAAAAACACTTACAAGAAACTTAACAACAAACAACAAACCCTGAATCACACAGACTATGAATAAAGTTTGGTTAATTATTCAACGCGAATTCCTGACACGAGTGCGCAAGAAATCTTTTCTGATCACCACGATTATTGTTCCGTTGATTATACCGGTAATTATTGGTGGACTGGTTTTTATCATGCTTAAAGAAGCCGAATCGGCTAAGCCCGATACTGTGATGGTTGTTGATGAGAGCGGGAAATTCGACCTCGATAGTACTAAAAACACAAAACGGTTTCATTTTATTCCACTCCAAGTTCCATTGGAACAAGCCAAGAAGGCGTACAATGAAACGAAAGACTTTGCTTTGTTGTATGTACCTGAGTTTGACATCAACAAGCCGGAAGGGCTAACAATATATACTCAAGAAAACCCGAGCATAGAAAAAATTGGTGACCTCGAATCCATTTTAGCAGATCGGGTGCGCGATTTAAAACTTCAGGAGTTTAAGATAGACAAGGAAGTTTTGCAAAACTTAAAAACAAATATCAACCTTAAGCAAATCAACCTGACCGAAACGGGGGAAGAGAAGACGAGTAATGCACTCATCTTAAACGGAATTGGGTTTGTTCTCGGTATTTTGATTTACATTTTTGTACTAGTCTATGGTATACAGATTATGCAAGGTGTGATTGACGAGAAGACTTCAAAAGTTGTGGAAGTTATTGTTTCTTCGGTTAAACCTTTTCAGCTGATGCTTGGAAAAATAATAGGCATTGCCGGGGTTGGCGTTCTTCAGTTTTTGATTTGGATTGTGCTTACCACTTTTCTATCATCCGGTGTGTTGGGATATTTCGGACTTAAGACTCCTCAAAAACAAGCTATGGAACAAGTAGAGAAAAAGGTGAAAGACGAAGACGTGAAAAAAGCAATGAGCCAGGCAAGCCCGCAGATCAATGAGATCATGAAGAGCATAAACGAAATCCCTTTTACCAAAATTGCTTTTGTTTTTATATTCTATTTTCTGGGAGGGTACTTGTTGTACGGTGCTTTATTTGCAGCCGTTGGCTCTGCGGTGGAATCGATGCAGGAGTCTCAGCAGTTTCAGTTTCCTATCACCATGCCCTTGCTGGTAGGCTACCTTGGATTGTTCATGTTCATCTTGCGCGACCCGCACGGCCCGGTGAGTTTCTGGCTATCGATTATTCCATTTACCGCACCAGTAGCCATGGTGGGGCGTATTGCCTTCGATGTGCCGCTTTGGCAACTGGCACTTTCCATGACACTACTTATTGGGGGGTTCCTTTTAACCACTTGGATTGCCGGGAGAATATACCGCGTTGGTATTTTGATGACAGGCACTAAAGTTAACTGGAGAGTGCTAGCCAAGTGGTTTATGCTTAGAGAATAAACCCGGCAGAAACCCTTTCTATTGTTTTTATTCTTGAAGTTTGAATTTCTATCTTTAGAAGATGGACAAGAGATATTCCCTGCCCTCTTCTATGGAATTTTATCAGGACAACACCAATCTGAAATGGATTATTCTTGCGGTGTCGATCGTGATCAGCATAGGCTCGATCTATTATACCAACATTTTAGTCAATCAGCTGAAAGATCGAGAGAAAGATCAAGTCAAACTTTTTGCGCGTGCGCTGGAGTACACCATCAACGAAAGCAATAACGACATACTTTTTGTAAGCGAAGAAATTATCACCAAAAACAATTCCATCCCAACCATTAATACCGACAGCAGAGATTCGATACTTTATTACAATAATGTAGATGTAGTGTTATCGTGGTCTGAAAAAAGAAAGGCGAAATTCTTACGCGATGAAGTGGAGGATATGAAAAAAACCTATCCACCCATCGAAATCAATTTAAAGGATGAAAGCGGCAATGTGTACGATAAGCAATATGTGTACTATAAAAATTCATTTTTACTCACGCAGCTAACGATTTATCCATACGCTCAGCTTTTTGTGTTGGCAATTTTTGGGTTCATATCTTACCTCGCATTTAATTATTCTCGTACGGCAGAACAAAATCGGATATGGGTGGGGCTGGCAAAAGAAACGGCACATCAACTGGGCACTCCGCTGTCGTCATTAATGGCTTGGGTTGAAGTGTTGCGCGATGATCCCGACTTGCAACGCAAAGGAATTGTAGATGAATTAGACAAGGACATCCGTAAGTTGCAAGTAGTAACAGAACGTTTTTCGAGTATCGGGTCTACACCCACGCTGAAGAGTGAAAATATTTATCAGCTGGTAAATAGGGTAGTGGGGTATTTGCAGCCCCGTATCTCACCCAAAATAAATATGGAGGTGTATGCACTTTCCGAAACCATTCACGCTATGGTTCACCCCCCTTTGTTTGAGTGGGTGTTGGAAAATTTATGCAAGAATGCGGTTGATGCCATGGGCAGCTCCGGCATCATTGCCATAAAAATTTTACGGGGCAATGAGAACAAAGTGTTTATCGATATATCCGACAGTGGAAAGGGTATATCGAAGCAGCAACTTGCTAATGTTTTCAAACCCGGGTTCACCACAAAAAAACGTGGCTGGGGCTTGGGGTTGACATTGGCCAAACGCATTATCGAGCTGTATCACGAAGGGAAAATTTTTGTAAAGTCCTCCGAAGAAAATTTAGGCACTACCTTTCGAATAGAGCTGAAGGGTGTAAACTCTTGATGAGCACAAGTACAGCAACTTATTCTTTATGTTAAGCTGCCCGAATGGCAATCACCGGATCTAACCTGGCAGCCATTGCGGCCGGTACGATACCTGCAACAAGGCCGATGGTAGAGGAAACACCAAGCCCTAAAATAATGTTAGCCGGAGACAAAATCACCTGTAGGCTTCCGAAAGGCGCGAGCGTTAAAAGCCAAACTAAAAAAAGTCCGGATAAGCCACCAATTAAACTAAGCAGCACCGACTCGAATAAGAACTGAAAAAGGATAAAATAATTTTTTGCACCCAACGATTTTTGCAAACCAATAATACTTGTTCTTTCTTTTACCGAAACAAACATGATGTTGGCAATACCAAAGCCTCCAACCAGCATAGAAAATCCACCGATGACCCAACCGGCCACACCGAGCACATCAAAAACCTGACCTATTGCATTTACAATGGCTTCGGGTCTGTTCATGGTAAAATTATCTTTCTTCGAAGGTTTAAGGCCGCGTTTCACACGCATGTACCCGCGCGTTTCATTTTCTAATTCTACGAGCCCAACATCTTCGGGCGATCCTTTCAATCCAATGTGCGAACCGAGTTCATTTGAACGACCATTGCCTGTGCTTATCAGTTTTCTAAATGAGTCGTACGGAATAATGCACTCGTAGTCTGCGCTCGAAAACCCGATAAAACTTTCGCCTTGTTTTTTGTTTACGCCTACTACTTTGAACCGCAGATTTTTTATTTTCACAAACTGCCCCACGGGGTCATCTATTTTTGGAAAGAGTGCTTTTGCTACTTCATAGCCTATGATGACCACATTTCTTCCTCCTTCAATTTCATCGAGGGTAAGATAACGGCCACGGTCCACATTCACCTCGCGCAAAAACTCATATTCCGAGGCTACACCACGCAACGTAATTTTATTGATTCCATTGCTGCCGGCTTTAACTGTAATGTTTCCGGTGTTTGCGTAGATCGATACATGCTGTGCAGTTTTGAGGTTTGCTTTTAGAAACTTGTATTCGTTGAACGAAACATTAGGTCTGCGGATGTAATCTTTCCACCAGTCGCGCGTGTTGCCACCGGTAAAAGGCCACTTTTCAACATATATAATGTCTGAACCCAGAAAATTGAAACTATCGCGTACATTTTTTTCAAGGGAATCGACCAGGGTAAGTACAGCTATGATAGAGAAAATGCCGATCGTTACACCCAATAGGGAAAGTACCGTACGGAGCAGGTTAGATTTAAGCGCCCTCCAGGCGAAACCAAGGCTTTCGCCAATTAATCGAAGTACAAGCATGGCGTTTTAACGCGAATAGCGATCATTTAGGTTACGAAATCAAACTATTTTCTGTGGACAGAGAATCAAAACTAAAAAACACGCTTTATTTTTGGTGTTCACTGCCTATTAATTATTTTTGCGACCTCAAAATTTTAAACCGTCCGCATAATTTAAGGACAAAGCCCGTAAGCTTATGAAGTTATCAGAATTTAAGTTCGACCTTCCGAACAGCCTTATTGCCGCCCATCCAGCCGAAAACAGAGACGAAGCCCGAATGATGGTGTTACACCGAAGTTCCGGAAAAATTGAGCACAAGATATTCAAAGATATTGTAGGCTATTTTGGAGAGGGCGATGTGATGGTGGCGAACGACACCATGGTTTTTCCCGCCCGTTTATATGGACGCAAGGAAAAGACGGGAGCCAAAATTGAGGTTTTTTTGTTGCGCGAGCTCAATGCCGAAATGCATTTGTGGGATGTACTCGTAGACCCGGCCCGCAAAATCCGTGTAGGCAATAAGCTCTATTTCGGAGATGGTACCCTTGTAGCCGAAGTTATTGATAACACCACCTCGCGTGGCAGAACCATCCGTTTCCTTTTTGATGGTGACTCTGCAGCGTTCGATAAAGTAGTCGAGTCGCTGGGCGAAACACCCCTGCCCAAATACATTAAGAGAAAAGTAGAGCCAACCGATAAAGAACGCTTCCAGACCATCTTTGCCAAAAACAAAGGAGCGGTTTCTGCGCCCACGGCTGGAATGCATTTCACCAAGCAGTTAGTAAAGCGCTTGCAACTTAAAGGTGTGGATATGGCCTTTATCACGTTGCATATCGGGCTCGGCACTTTTCGTGCGGTAGATGTGGAAGACCTCACCAAACATAAGACCGACTCGGAAAATTTTATAGTGAATACAGACGTTGTTAATAAAGTAAATACAGCTCTCGATAATAAGAATAAAGTTTGTGCCGTAGGTACCACGGCCATGCGGTCGTTGGAATCGGCCGT
The DNA here is from genome assembly GCA_018267285.1 of Bacteroidota bacterium. Lineage (GTDB taxonomy): Bacteria > Bacteroidota > Bacteroidia > Cytophagales > Cyclobacteriaceae > ELB16-189. The sequence goes on from JAFDYU010000008.1 coordinate 417,137, forward strand.
ATCGGCAAACAACCGCCTGAAAGAACGCGAAGGATGGACCGACCGCTTCATTTTCCCTCCCTACGATTTTAAAATTTGCAATGCCATGGTCACCAACTTTCAGCAGCCTGAGTCTACCTTGCTGATGATGGCAGCTGCCTTTGGAGGATACGATCAGGTGATGAAAGCGTATGAAGTGGCGAAGAAAGAGAAATATAAGTTTCTTACTTACGGTGATGCGCTATTGATTGTGTAAATAGTATTTGCCACCATAACATAGCCTCGGCATTTTGTCGGGGCTTTATTATTTTTGTAAACATCACGTATTAACCATTGAAAGAATACGCTCTCATTGTAGCTGGTGGCCGGGGCACGCGCATCAACAGCAAGTTGCCCAAACAATTTATCGGGTTGAACGGAAAACCGATTTTACTGCACACCGTGGAGGCGTTTTTTAATTATTCCGATAAAATTTCTATGGTGCTCGTTTTGCCCGAAACCGAATTTGGTATTTGGAATTCTATTTGCGCAGAGTTCAATTTTGATAAAGAAATAGTTTTGCAAAAAGGTGGCGACACCCGATTTCAGTCGGTAAAAAACGGTTTGGACAACATCGATGGAGATGGGCTGGTTGCCATTCACGATGGGGTAAGGCCCTTGGTCAGTGCCGATTTGATCGGTGCCTCGTTCAGGCTGGCTGCGGTGCACGGCACAGCCGTAGCCTCGGTGCGGCTGAAAGAATCCATTCGCGAAACAGATCAAGACACTACCCGTTCCGTAGATCGGTCGCGGTTCAGGTTGATTCAAACCCCACAGACTTTCGATCTTCAGCTCATCAAAAAAGCCTATCAAATTAAAGAAGACCCGAGCCTTACCGATGACGCCAGCGTAGCCGAACGAGCCGGGCATAAAATTTCTTTGTTCGAAGGAAGCTATAAAAACATCAAGATCACTACGCCCGAAGATTTGACGGTGGCAGCCGCACTGCTCGGTGAATAATTTGGTTGCATCTACATCAATAACTTTCTTAAATTCATCCATTAAATAGATCAACAACATGGATAAGTGTTTCATTCTGCTGCCCATCGAAGAGCCCACCGGATATTCGCAAGGGCACTTTAACCGGGTTTACGATTATGTTATCGTGCCGGCTTGCCGTGCCGCAGGCTTTTGGCCACATCGTGCCGATACCACTACCTACAATAACCCGTTGGAAGTTGTAAAAAATATGATCGACAGCGAGGTGGTGCTCTGCGATCTGAGCGCCAACAACTCCAACGCGCTCTACGGTTTGGCCATTCGGCAATCGCTCGACCTCCCGATCACTTTAATGAAAGACATGAAATCGTTCATTGCTTTTGACGCCAATGAATTTGGTGTAGTGGAATACGATGAATCGTTGCGGATAGATAATGTGCAAAAAGCAATGGAAGTTTTAAGCCAGGCGTTGAAAGGAGCGATTGAAAATAAAAAGCCAAGGTATCCGTTGTTGGATCGGCTCAGCATAGGGCTACCACAATATGTTCCCGTTGAAGAAACTTCCGATTCAACCCCTCCGGAACCTGTTGTAGAAGAAAGACCAAAAGAACCAAGTTTGCCCATCATATCACCATTGCCCGATTATGTAGGCGAGGCGTTTACAGCCGAACAGATGGAGAAAATAAAAACTGGCGATTCGCTTTTTCATTTGCATTACGGAAAGGGCAAAGTAAATTTTATTAAAAATGCAGGGAAAGATAAACTGGCCAGTATTCAGTTTGAGGCTGGGCCAAAATTATTGGTATTAATTGCGTCTGATTTTTTTAGAAAGATCAATAAGTAAGATTTTTAGAATATTAAAAAAGGGCACGGATGCCCTTTAGTTTGATACGTTATTTTTAATCTTTCTTTAATACTCGTCTTCGTTAAAGAAGAAATCTTCCTTGGTGGGATAGTCGGGCCAGATCTCCTCAATGTTTTCGTAGGGTTGGCCATCGTCTTCCAGTTCTTGCAGGTTTTCAACTACTTCAAGAGGTGCCCCCGAACGGATCGAAAAATCGATCAATTCATCTTTGGTGGCCGGCCAAGGCGCATCTTCCAAATACGATGCTAATTCAAGTGTCCAGTACATATTACCCTTTAAATTTTCCGCAAAAATAGAATTAATTACACTATAAACAAGAGTTGCGAGTCGATACGCCAATTAAAAAAAAGTAACCGATTGACAGCCAGAGATAAAAGCCAAATTGTGCACATTTAACTTAAAAAGGCCATCTTTGCCGCCTCAATAGAATTATTAACATGGCAGACGAAAAAATAATTTTCTCGATGTCGGGTGTAAACAAGATTTACCCCCCACAGAAACAGGTTTTAAAAAATATCTACCTCTCCTTTTTTTACGGAGCAAAAATTGGAGTACTCGGTTTAAATGGCTCCGGAAAATCATCGTTGTTGCGAATTATAGCGGGTATTGACAAAGAATATCAGGGCGAAGTAGTTTCTGATTTGGGCTATTCGGTAGGGCTGCTGGAGCAAGAACCACAGTTAGACAAATCAAAGACGGTAAAAGAAATTGTGGAGGAGGGCGTGAAAGAAACGGTGGCCTTACTTAAAGAATTTGAGGCGATCAATGAAAAATTTGGCGATGCCGATGTGCTGGAAAATCCGGATAAAATGGAGAAGCTCATTGCACGCCAGGGAGAAGTGCAAGAAAAGCTCGATGCCATCGGTGCGTGGGAGTTAGATCACAAACTGGAACGCGCCATGGATGCGCTCCGATGCCCGCCCTCCGATTCTAAAGTAGAACATCTTTCGGGTGGCGAGAAAAGACGCGTAGCACTTTGCAGGCTGCTGCTGCAAGAACCCGATGTGCTTTTGCTGGACGAACCAACCAACCACCTCGATGCCGAATCGGTGTTGTGGTTGGAAGAACATTTGCGCCAATACAAAGGTACCATCATTGCCGTGACACACGATCGTTATTTTCTCGACAATGTTGCCGGTTGGATTTTGGAATTGGATCGGGGGGAAGGGATTCCGTGGAAAGGAAATTATTCGAGCTGGCTCGATCAAAAACAAAAACGATTAGCACAAGAAGAGAAAACTGAGACCAAACGCCAGAAAGCCCTGGAGCGCGAATTGGAATGGGTGCGCATGAGCCCGAAAGGTCGCCATGCCAAAGGCAAAGCCCGCTTGAGTGCATACGAAAAATTGATTGGGCAAGAAGGACGGGAGAAAGAAGAAAAGTTGGAATTGTATATTCCGCCCGGCCCGCGCCTTGGCAACAAAGTAATTGAAGCAACGGGTGTAGCAAAAGGTTATGGCGATAAACTGCTTTACGAAAATCTGTCGTTCATTTTGCCGCCTGCCGGAATTGTTGGCATCATCGGGCCTAACGGTGCCGGTAAAACCACACTCTTTAAAATGATTACCGGAAAAGAAAAGCCCGATGCCGGAACATTTTCTGTAGGCGATACGGTGAAAATCGCGTACGTGGACCAATCGCACGATGACCTTAACCCCGAAGACTCGGTTTATCAGGCCATCACCGGAGGTAACGATCTGATGTTGATTGGCGGAAAAGAAATTAACTCGCGTGCGTATGTGAGCAAGTTCAATTTCAGTGGCACTGACCAACAGAAAAAAGTAAAAGAACTTTCGGGCGGTATGCGCAACCGCGCACATTTGGCCATTGCCTTGAAACAAGGTGGAAATTTATTGCTGCTCGATGAGCCCACCAACGATCTTGATGTAAACACACTGCGTGCGCTGGAAGAGGCACTGGAAAATTTTGGAGGATGTGCCGTGATTATCTCGCACGACCGCTGGTTTCTCGATCGCGTGTGCACCCACATTCTCGCTTTCGAAGGCGACTCGCAAGCTTTTTGGTTTGAAGGTACTTTCAGCGAATACGAAGAGAACAAGAAAAAACGACTGGGCGATGACCAGCCACACCGCATCAAGTACAAGAAACTGGTGAAGTAATTTATTTACGTGTTGCGCACTATTGTTTGGCTGTCAGGTAGAGTTTATCGAAACGGATTTGGATAAATTATTCGGCTTGTTTTTTGGGAAACATTACCGAAGACAACATGGCAATGACGAGCACAAATAAAATTACAATAAGCGATAGCTCAATCGGTATTTTGTAAAAATCTACGATACACATCTTTACTCCCACAAAAACCAAAATTACCGACAAGCCAAATTTGAGGTAATGAAAATACTTTTCAATGCCCGATAACGCAAAGTACAAAGAACGCAACCCCAGAATGGCAAACACATTTGAGGTGTAAACAATAAACGGGTCGTCCGACACAGCGAGGATAGCCGGGATAGAATCAACGGCAAAAATCAAATCGGTGGCTTCAATTAATACAACCACCAGAAAAAGAGGAGTAGCCCAGGTTTTGTTTTCGCGCTTTACAAAAAAATTACTGCCTTCAAAATCTTGAGTTACCGAAAACATTCTTCGTGCCAGTTTCACCACCGGGTTTTTCTCGGGCTCAATTTTCGTGTCGTCCGATAACAGGATTTTTATGCCGGTATAAATCAGGAAGCTTCCAAAAATATAAATAAGCCAGTGGAAGCGATGGATAAGCTCGATACCGGAAAAAATAAAGATCACCCGCATGACCAACGCACCTAAAATGCCCCAGAATAAAACCTTGTGCTGATATTCCTGAGGCACATTAAAATATGAAAAGATTAAAATGATAACGAAAATATTATCAATGCTTAGAGTTTTCTCGATGAGGTAACCCGTAAAAAATTCAACCCCTTTTTCTTCACCGAAATGGGAATAGATAAACACGTTGAAGATCATGGCGGCCGTTATCCAAACACCGGTCCACACCAACGCCTCTTTTATAGAAACAACATGTAATTTTCTGTGAAAGACACCCAGATCCAGGGCGAGCATTAACACAACAAACAGGTTGAAACCAACCCAAAGCGCAACCGACTCATTCATTCAGGAAAAATAATAAATTAGAATGAAACTCAATGCATTACTGAAATGAATTATGCTTCTTTAGTTCTCGAAAGTTTTGATGGCGTAAAGCTGCTTCATTTGGTTTTTAACAATGCGATCGGGCGTTAACGCATTCGATAACTTTAACAGCTTTTGCCCTAAACTATGGTGTACCAGTTTGCCAAACATCCACGACATGTTTACGATGCCGTCCACTTTCTTCCTTCGTTCATTTTCAAAAAATTCAAAAGATTTGTGGTGATCATTAACCCGCGAAAGAATATGGCTGATGTAGTAGGCGTCTTCTACACCTTGTGCGCCACCTTGCCCCATGTTGGGTGTGGTGGCATGACCAGCGTCTCCAATCAGACAAATTCTTCCATGGTGCCAACTCGGTAGGCGTTTCAAATCGCAAATGTCGTTTCGGATGATTCGTTCATCCGGTGTGCTCTCAATTATTTGATTTACCAAAGGCGAAAACCCGTTGTACAGTTGAAGTAGCTTGGATTTTAAATTGGGCTTATCATCAGTTCCACCCTCTGCTGCGTTGACTACGGCAAACCAATAGACTTTACTTTTTTCTATTACCGAAAACCCAAACCGAATATTTTTACCCCAGGCCTCGGTGCACGAGGCGGCAAGCTCACCCGTCAACTCGATGTCTGCCACTCCGCGCCAGCAGGTTTGTCCCGAGTAGCGAATGTGTGCATGGGGCATAATGCAGTCTCTTACCTTCGACCGCAATCCGTCTGCACCTAAAAGTATTGAAGAATTTATTTTCGCATGTTTAAACGCAACGGCTACCGATTTTTCCTTTTCTGAAAGAGAAATAAATTCGTGATTAAGATGCACAGTTTGCGCGGGCAGATTCTGAAAAAGTACAGTCTGCAATTTTGCTCTGTGAATTGAAACAATACGGTTGCCGTCATCGTCAGAAATAAAATCTTTTCTGGATTTTCGAATGGGCTTGAGCTTATCATCGGTAATTTCTACCCGTTGCAGTTCTACACCGTTGCTCCTGATTTCACGGTCGATGCCAAGCCAGCTAAATACTTTCATGGCATTGGGCGCCATCCAGATTCCAGCTCCAACTTCATTAAGTGCCGAAGCTCTTTCGTAAACATTGCACGAAATCCCTAATTTGTTTAACGCCAATGCAGTTGTTAGCCCGGTTATCCCACCTCCAATAATTGCAATTTTCATTTCCAAAAGTCAACACTTAGATTATTCTTCATCGAGGAATTTTTCCAGGATAGAAACAATGAATTCATTTTTTTTAAAATCAGGATTTAATGTAGTGATCTCGCCCATGTACGCACCGTGGCCACCCGGGATGATGGCAAGCGAACCGTTCGTAACTAATTTCGACATGGCAACGATGTGCTCTGAGGTGGCTACATCTTTATCGCCATTGATAAATAAAACAGGCGATTTTATAGATTGCAAATCTGCATCGGAAAAATCTTTGAAATGGATCATGCGGTCGGCACACTTTCGATGCATGGTCAACAGTTTGGTGTTATCGGGGTTCACTTCGATAAACGCATCTTTGTATTGTTGCGGCATCTGATCGAACGTACCGTTTTTCATGAACTCCCAAAATTGGGGGAACGTACCATCTCTTTTTAGCAAGACCGAGCCGGCAACAATCTTGCGGCAAAGCTGGGGATGCCGGATGGCAATTTGCAAGGCGGTGTTGCCTCCATTGCTGAAACCAAAAATATCAGCCTTAGCAATTTTTAGGTTTTTCAAAAGCAGAGCGACATCATCGGCATCTTGTTCAAAAGAAATTCCATCGGGCCGGTCTCCGGTTCTGCCGTGTGCCTGTAACTCAACGCATATCAGTTGTCGGTTTTTGGAAAGCAACGGGATGATGCGGCCAAATGAAGTTTGAATGGTTGAGCCGCCTCCGTGAATCAGAACGAGAGGCTTTCCATCTCCATAAATTTCATAATACATTTTTATTCCGTTCACATCCGTGTAGCCGGCTATCATAATACAGTTTCGGATTTAAGTCAGTCTATTAAAAAGAAGATGGATTAAAAATAATTTTTCTATCTGGGCCACACATTGTCTTTGGTGTCGTCATCCGGAAACCGGCCGAAGGGGTCGTAGGTAATTTTCTTTATTTTACGCGCACCAAAAGTAAGGTCGGCCTCAAACGTTTTGTTGCCCGAAAACCAGACATCAACAGGCCAGGCTACGATGGCCGTGTTTTTATCAATTATTTTGGCATTCGGCATGGTGCCCAATGCCGGGCCTTCTTCTTCAAACTCCACTTTCAGTACAACAGGCGAAGGCATCTGGCCAGCCTGATAAATTGTAACATGAGTTTTTTTGCCGGAAGGTTTTACATCTTGTATCGAACCATTTACCGACTCGGTGGTCCACAACCAATAATACCAAAACCACTCGAGGTTTTGCCCGAGTTCGTTATTCATAAAGAATATGTAATCCCACGGAGACGGATGTTTAAATGCCCAGGTAGCTGCGTATTTTTTCATGGCGCTAATCACAGCTTTATCGCCAACAATGCCGCCCAACATAGAAAGCATAAGAGGTGTTTTGCCGTAGGTTTGAAATCCATATCCGGTTCCCGCATCATTGGCGCTCCACATCATCGTTGCTTCGTTTTCACTTCCGCTCATGTTGCCGTATCGTTGGCCGATTCCATCTAAATCGTAGGGCTTACCTTCCGAATCGGCATCCGAAAGGATATTCATGTATTGGTTGAAGCCTTCGTCCATCCATCCGTAGCGTGTTTCGTTGTTGCTCACGGTCATCGGCCACCACTGATGCCCGGTTTCATGGTCTGCTGCTCCCTGGTTGGAATTGATTACCATGGGATATTCCATGCCCGCGCTCGGGCCATCTTGCAAGGTAAGTTGTGGAAAAGGGTAGGGTATCCACAACGAAGAATAAAATTCTAAAGCGTGCCGTGCCGCTTGCCCTGCTTTTTCAAAATACTTAGCTCGAGTGGGAAGATACACCATGTGTACAGGAACTGCGCCTTTGCCCGGAATGGTAGCACGTGTTGTTTTCCAGATAAAGTTGGGAGACGTAGCCCACGCAAAATCATTGACCTGATCGGCCACTAAATGCCATGTGAGTGTTTTGCCCGGTGCAGTTGCCTTGCCGGGGCCTCGTTCTTCTTCGCCTACAATTGTTATCTCATCGTTAGAATCCAACACTTTGGTGAGGCGTTGTTGTGCGGTTTCCGTCAACACTTCTTTTGGGTTTTGCAACACACCGGTGCCGCTTACAATCCACCCGGCAGGCACGGTAAGGCTTACATCGAAGCGCCCAAAATTATTGTAGAACTCCGCAGGGCCGAGGTAGGTGCTCGTTTCCCAGCCGCGCAGGTCATCGTAATTTGCCAATCGCGGATACCATTGTGTGGGCTGAAACAGGGTGCTGTCCCACCGCTGCGTCATACGATGGCCGCGGCCGTTGGTTCCTCCCGGCAGTTTTGTGTTCCAGGCAATTTCAAGTGTTGTTTTTTTACCGGCCTTTATCGGCTCATCCAAAGTGATTGTGGCTACCGTTTGTGTGAGGCCAAAGACTGCTAGCTTGGCCGGCTCGCCTCTTTTTGCGGGAGCGGCTTTTAAATCAACATTTTTTCCTCCAACTATTAAACTGGAGATGATCATGCCGTTGGTTGTTTCGGCAGGTGTAGAAAAACCACGCGGAACATCAGCCCGAAAAATATTATGATCCAAACGCAACACAATTCGAGTCATGTCTTCCGGACTATTATTATAGACATCGATCTTTTCGGTGCCGGAAATAGTTTGTGTATGCGGATCCAGACTTGCTTGAATGGTGTAATCGGTTTGCAGCTGCCAATAATGTGGGCCGGGTTTTCCGGAAAAATCACGAGTTCCGTCTTTCATTGCTTTTCGGATGGAGTTGGTGAGCGGCACATCTTTGCGGATGGAGCGCTGCTCCGTTTCAATAGTTTTGCGCAGTGGTGTGGGCGACTGTTGCGCAAAAACAGATATGCCGAAGGCAATGAGGAAGAGTGTTGTTAAACGTGCAAACATGGTTGTGATTTTAATTGATACTATGCAATATATTGAAAAGTAAAAATAAACGAAGTACTTGTTTTACGGTAAGTTCAGATCAGACAATTTACGGTTTAAAGATTTGCCTTGTGGAAACTGCAATCCTGTTCCAGGCGTTGATGGTTACAATCAGCATAATTATTTGAGCGGTTAATTTTTCTCCAAACAAACTCAACACTTTGTTGTACGTATCATCGGCAACACCTTTTTCAGAAATTTTTGTTACCTCTTCGGTAAGCTGTAGCAATGCCCGTTCTTCTTCCGTAAACAAATGCGATTCATGCCAAACAGACAAAGCAAAAATCCTTCTTGGGCTTTCTCCCAATTTAAGCGCATCTTCGGTGTGCATGTCGAGGCAATAGGCACATCCGTTTATTTGAGATGCCCGCATTTTTATGAGCTCTTTAAGTTTTTGGTTTAGCGGGCAAGTCTTTCCGTAATTTTCTAATGCCATCATTGCCTGATAGGCTGCGGGATCAGTTTCCGTAATTGATTTTCTTTTGTTGTTCATAAAATGATTTTTATCAGGAGATTTACTTTTTAATACTACACTATATTCGCACAACTAATTTTAAAACACTAAGCCCAACTTTACAACAAATTTTATTTAGAGCCATAAAACTGTACAAAAAAATGACCAACTCATCCGCTTTAATCTCAACTATCAAAAAATTGGAGACCGAAAGCCTGCCGCTTGAAGTGCCGGCTCAACAGAGGGCTACTCTGTTAAAAGAAGTAGATCGTTATACCGATACTTTCCTAAATACACTTCCACAGCAAAAAGCCTACAACAAAGAGGGTTATGAACGTACAGAAGCAGACGATGCATTTGAAATAAACGGAGATCAAATCCAACTCGATGATTTGATTCAATTACTTCAGGAGCGTGTTGACAACACCGGACTAAATCCGGCATCGGGCGGACACTTGGGTTATATTCCGGCAGGAGGTATCTACACCTCTGCACTTGCCGATTACATTGCTGCTGTAACCAATCGTTATTCGGGAGTTTTTTATGCCTCACCCGGAGCCGTGCGAATTGAGAATGTGCTGATTCGTTGGATTGGAAAACTGATTGGCTACTCCGAAAATTTTGGTGGCAACATTACTTCTGGCGGCAGTCTGGCCAATCTTATTTCCATTGCCGCTGCGCGTACAGCATTTAAACTGAAAGGCGTGGATATTAAATCTTCTGTGATTTATATCTGCCAGCAGGCACACCACAGCATTTTGAAAGCACTAAAGTTAACCGGCTTAGACGAATGCATAATTCGGGTTATTGACCTCGATCCTTTTTACCGGATGGATTTGCAAATCCTTCGCAAACAGATTGAACGCGATCGAGCCGAAGGCCTTCGCCCCTTTATTCTTTTTGCCAATGCGGGGTCAACCGATGTAGGTGCTGTTGATCCGCTTGAAGAAATGGGAACAATAGCGAAAGAATATCAGCTTTGGTTTCACGTAGATGCAGCCTACGGTGGTTTTTTTCTGATGACCGAAGAAGGAAGAAAAAAGATGAAAGGCATCAACCAGGCCGATTCGGTTATCCTTGATCCGCATAAGGGATTGTTTCTTCCGTACGGCTCGGGCATGGTGATGGTAAAAAATGTGCAACATCTTTTTGAGGCCAATAATTTTGATGCCAACTACATGCAAGATTCGGTTGGCGAAAATTTCGAATATTCCCCCGCCCAACTGTCGCCCGAACTAAGCCGGCATTTCAGAGGCTTGCGCATGTGGTTGCCACTGAAATTGCATGGCCCGAAACCTTTTGCCGCTTGTCTCGATGAAAAAATTTTGCTGGCTCGCTACTTTTATGAAAAAGTAAAAAAGATAGGGTTTCAAACAGGGCCAGAACCTGATCTTTCCATTGTTATCTTTTGGTATGAACTCACAGAGGGCAATGCCAATGAATATAATAAAAACATCATCACCAAAATTCAACACGATGGTCGTGTTTTTATATCATCAACATTAATTAAAGAAAAATTTTTAATGCGGTTTGCAGCGCTGTCGTTCAGAACTCATTTAAAGCAGGTTGACTTACTGTTGAGCCTGTTGGAAGAATCCGTGCAAAAGTGAGATCGTTCAAATTCCATTTTCTTGCCGCCCGAAAAGAAATATTACCTCATTTGGAAAATATACTGTGATTGTTTGTGCTGAGACTACTTTCGGGGTTTGAATATTAACCAATCATGAAACAATCAATAACTTTTCTTTTTGCTGCCCTCTTGTTTTGGGGCGTGGCTGAAGCTCAACCCGGAATGGGAGGTCCAAGGAATATTCCTAAAGACCCCATGTCTGAAGCAATCGTTAAAGAAGTCACGGAAAATTCTCAACTCGAAAAATTAGCACACGAATTGTTGGATGGCATTGGCCCGCGCCTGGTGGGTACGCCAAAAATGCAGCAAGCACACGATTGGGCTGTAAATAAATATACAGGTTGGGGCATTAGCGCACGAAACGAGAAGTGGGGCGAATGGCGTGGATGGGAGCGTGGCGTAACACACATTGATATGGTTTCTCCTTGGATAAAATCACTTGCCGGAACACAACTTGCCTGGAGCCCCAGCACCAAGGGGAAGACGATAACCGGAGATGTAGTAATTGTTCCCGATGTGGCCGATTCGCTCGCTTTCCAGAAATGGCTACCTACGGTGAAAGGAAAATTTGTGATGATTTCAATGAACCAGCCCACCGGCCGTACAGACGACAACTGGGAAGAGTTTGCTACGAAAGAATCCTTCGAGAAAATGAAAAAAGACCGCACGACACAAACCGATGCCTGGAGAGACCGCATTAAGAAAACCGGAAAGACAAATGCAACGCTTCCGGTGGCATTAGAAAATGCGGGCGCAGCCGGCATTGTTATGTGCTACTGGTCGAAGTGGTCCGGGGCTAACAAAATATTCGGAGCACGAACAAAAAAGATACCCACTATTGATTTAATGCTCGAAGACTATGGGTTGTTGTACCGCTTAACCGAATCGGGCAGCGCCACAAAAATAAGTGTGCGGGCAGATTCTAAAGAAACAGGTGTTGCACCTACGTACAATTCCATTGGCGAAATTAAAAGTACCACTAACCCAAATGAATACGTTATGCTTTCTGCCCACTTCGATTCGTGGGACGGAGGAACCGGTGCAACCGACAACGGAACCGGCACATTGGTGATGATGGAAGCCATGCGCGTTTTGAAAAAAGTTTATCCAAACCCCAAGCGCACCATATTAGTTGGGCATTGGGGCAGCGAAGAAGAAGGGTTGAACGGCTCGCGCGCATTTGTAGAAGATCATCCGGAAATTGTTTCTAATCTCCAGGCTTTATTTAATCAGGATAACGGAACCGGAAGAATAAGAAATATTTCGGGTCAAGGATTTTTACATGCGTACGAATATCTTCAACGTTGGCTGTCGAAAGTACCAGCCGAATACAAAGACAAACTCGAAACAACTTTTCCCGGATGGCCCGGTGGCGGAGGCTCCGACTTTGCATCGTTTGTTGCTGCGGGCGCCCCGGGATTTTCGTTAGGGTCGCTCAGTTGGGACTATGGAACTTTCACCTGGCACACCAACCTCGATACGTACGATAAAATTGTGTTTGATGATATTCGTACCAACGTTATCATGACCGCCATATTAGTATATCAGGCCTGCGAAGACACGAAAAAGGTATCGCGTGAAAAAAGCGTATTGTCTATTAGCCCTTGGACAGGCGAGCCCGGCAAATGGCCTGAACAAAGAAAACCTACCCGCAAAGGCGGACTGGATTAAAATTTAGTTTTACTTGATATAAATTTTATGACAAGGTTGGGAGTCAGAAAATCTGGCTACCAACCTTTGTCATTATGCATAAACCAAAAGAAACAGGGTAATGCATTATTCCCAACAGATTGCTAGAGGCACAACAGTTTATGCTTTTTAGTTTAATGGTTCAGTGGGCGTTTTTTTATCATTCCGCCTATGGTGTCTTTAACGCTGTTCATCACCACGAACGCACGGTTATCAATTTTTTCGATTTCCATGTTGAGTTTATTTAATTCAAGCCTCGTAACAACCGTATAAATTATTTCAATTTCGTTGGTCTCACCCCGTTTGCCATAACCCTTTTTTCCGGTGTAAACAGTTACTCCTCTTTCCATTTCGTTGATGATCATTTGCCTGATTTCTTCTGCCCGCTCTGAAATAATAGTTACGCCCGTATATTCTTCAATACCTTCAACAATAAAATCTAAAGTTTTAGATGCGGCCAGATACGTAATCATAGAGTACATAGAGATTTCAACGCCAAGTAAATAAGCCGCTGCTGAGAAGATTATTACGTTGATTACAATAATAATATCGCCAATGGATGTTCCTAATTTGCGACTTAAAAAAATGGCAAGCACTTCGGTTCCATCAATTACTGCTCCTCCTCTTACTGCAAGACCAATGCCGGCACCCAGAAAGAACCCGCCAAAAACAGCTACTAATAAATTGTCATTGGTGATATTAGGAAACTCTACAAACGCCAGACAAGATGCCAAACCTGCGATAGCCAGGGTTGTTTTTATTGCAAATGATCTCCCAATAACATGGTAAGCCAGCAATACAAACGGCACATTGATGCATATTATTAATGTAGATAAAGATACATTGGTTAACGCAGAAATCAGCAGCGAGATTCCGGTTGCGCCACCGTCTATAAAGTGATTGGTTAATAAAAATCCTTTAAACCCAAAAGATGCAGAAAAAATTCCGGCTGTAATTAGGACGAAATCTTTGATGTAGCGCTTTGAAGTAATTTTAAAATTTCGTTCAACCCTTTCAATTTCTTGTTTTGTAATCCGGTGGAGTTTTGATTGATTCTGTTTCAGTGCGTTGGTGATTAGTAGTCGTCTAAAAAATGGTTTCATTCTATTTTTCCTTTATATTATTATAGTGTTCCTAGGTTTGAATACTGGTTTTAACGCCAATTTCAGAAAAAAAATCAGGAGTTATTTCTTTTTTACGTATAAAGAGATTAGAATTGCTCAATCAAATGCGGAATAGCTACTCAAATATCAGTTCGAATGCTCTGCTAAAATCAGCAAGGCTTGATAAAGCTATTTCTTCTCTGACTACTACCACCACAACAACCACAACCCCGTACGGGGTATAAATGGTTCGTGCTGGCGTACGCTGCCGGCTTCAAATAAAAAAATCAAGTAGTCAGAATTTTCAAAAATTATTTTTCATGGTAATCCTAAAATTTGGCGGCTCCAGCATGGGCTCGGCTGCAGCCATAAAACAAACCGTAGATGTAATCCGTAAAAAAGAAAAGCCCTATGTTGTGGTGGTATCGGCTGTAAAAGGTTGCACAGACGCTTTGCAACAAGCCGCCCAGGCCTCACTAACCGGGCAACAAAATAAATTTTTAGATCCGCTGTATCAACGACATCTGGAGCTGATTCGTGAGTTATTTCCGTTGCATCAGCAAGGCAAGGTAATCCTCGAACTCGAAAAAAAGTTTAAATTCCTTAATGAGCTAACTCAAAGTATCACTGTTCTGTGCGAACTCAGCAACAAAAGCATGGCGGCCATCATGGGTGTTGGCGAGCAGCTTTCTTCCTTTCTGCTAAATGTTTATTTGCAAACCGAGGGAATGGCAACACATTACGTTCCTTATACCGACTTAATTGTAGCCGATCGTAATTATTTGCAAGCAGTGGTAGATTTTGAAGCTACTGCCAAAAAAGTGAACAATGCAATCGATGGAAAATTCAGTTGTGTGGCTCCGGGCTTTATTGCACAAAATCCAAAAGGTGAACTGGTGCTTCTCGGCAGGGGAGGTTCGGATTACACGGCATCCATTCTGGGCTCAGTGCTTCATGCCGAAGGTGTTGAGTTATGGAGTGATGTGGATGGTATTTTAAACGCCAATCCCAGAGTAGTGAATACGGCTAAATCTATTGCAACTCTGTCGTACAAAGAAGCGTACGAGTTATCTCATTTCGGAGCCAAGGTTCTTTACCCGCCAAGTGTAAAACCATTGGCTGCAAAAGGGATTCCACTCAAGTTGCTCAACACATTCAATGCCAAACATCAGGGCTCTGTGGTGTGTGTAACTGAAAATGCTGCTTCTACAGATTTAATAAAAGGCATTTCAGCAATTGATAACATTGCGTTGTTATCTCTCGCGGGTGTGGGGCTTGTTGGGGTGAAGGGTATGGCTCGAAGATTTTTTGCCGCACTTGAGCAGGCAGGCGTAAACGTAGTGCTTGTTTCGCAGTGCTGTTCGGAGCACAGCATATGTGTAGGTATGGCTTATGCCGATCAAGAAAAAGCCATCGCTTCCATTGAAGTAGAGTTTGAGGCCGAGCTGAAACACGCCCTGGTGGAGCGACCTGAGCCATCGGTCCACTACAGCATTGTGGCACTGGTGGGCGATGGCATGCGCCATGCCATCGGGCTTTCGGGCAAAGCTTTTTCTACTTTGGGTGAAAACGGAATAAATGTGGTTGCCATTGCCCAAGGATCTTCCGAGCGCAATCTTTCACTCGTGGTTCGTCAAGCCGATGAACACAAAGCCATCAATGTATTGCACGAAGTCTTTTTTGGTGATGCCGAAAAAGAAGTAAACATTTACCTCGCAGGCGTGGGTAATGTAGGTCGTGAGTTGGCTCATCTCATTCAAGAACAGCACACCGAGTTGCGTAAGCATCACAAACTTAATCTCCGCCTGGTAGGTGTGGCCAACTCAAAAAGTTATGCAATCGGTACAGGTGGAATTGATGTCGGTAATTACAAAACGTTATTGAGCGAATCAAGTCGAAGCGGCATTGAAAATTTCTCTAACGAAATTCTAAAAAACAATTTTAGGAACAGCGTGTTTGTTGATGCCAGTGCATCGGCTGAGGTGAGCGCGTGTTATGCCAAGTTGCTCGGAAACTCGGTGGCCGTTGTTACGTGTAATAAAATTGCACCTGCCGGAAGTTTGAAACATGCTAATGAAATAAAAGCGTCTGCCAAGGTTGGAAATGTAAAATTTAATTTTGAAACCTGTGTAGGTGCAGCCTTGCCGGTTCTTTCTACCATCCGCGATATGCGTTTGGGTGGAGATGTCATTCATCGTATAGAAGCCGTGGTGTCGGGTAGTCTCAATTATATTTTTAATTCGTACAACACAAAAATTTCGTTTGCACAGGTAGTGCGGCAGGCACTTGAGTTGGGATATACGGAGCCCAACCCATTGCTCGATCTAAGTGGAGAAGATGTGAAACGCAAATTGCTTATTTTAATTCGAGAGGCGGGTTATGAAAGAGAGCCGGCCGATGTTGAAGTAAGAAATTTTTTACCCGACTGCTTATCAGAAAAATTGTCACCGGAGAAATTGTTTGATTGGCTGCAAAATCACGAGCTTCACTTTAGAGCTTTGTACGATCATGCCTTGAAAAGGGGAGAACGACTGAGGGTGGTGGCATCATTTGCAGAACAAAAAGCCACGGTATCGTTACAATCGGTCACTCCGGATCATCCCTTTTACCATCTCAACGGAAAAGACAACAGCATTGCACTCTACAGTAGGCATTACACCGTTGAGCCTTTGGTAATAAAAGGTGCTGGTGCCGGTGCCGCTGTTACGGCCGGTGGTGTCTTTCATGATATTCTGCGGGCGGTAAATCATTAAAATTTAATTCTCAAAAAATATGACAGCGAAAAACAGTTGCGCTTTTGCCCCGGCATCTATAGCCAATCTTTCTTGTGGGTTTGATTCACTCGGAATGGCACTGAGTAGTATGGGCGACAAAGTAGAAATTACAATTTCCGATAAATCCCAATCGGAAATTATAGAACAACGAAATGGTGGAAACATCTCAACAGACTGGCATAGGAACAGTGTTGGAGTAGTGATCGCAGCGATGCAACAAGCCTTAAACCACAAGGCTGCCTTGTCGGTGCGGATTGAAAAAGGATTTCAAAGCGGAAGCGGACTGGGCTCAAGCAGTGCCAGCAGTGCAGCAGCAGCATTTGCTTACAACACGTTGATGGGCTGCCCATTCAACTCTCTGGAACTGATTCCCTTTGCCATGAAAGGAGAAGAAGCCGCTTGCGGTAGCGCCCATGCCGACAATGTGGCGGCCGCAATTTTAGGTGGGTTGGTGTTGGTGCGCGAACACACTCCACTCGATGTGATTAAATTGCCGGTGCCTAACAATTTGCATGCGGCAATTTTGTTTCCTCAAATTGAATTAAACACATCCGATTCGCGCATCATTTTGCCAGGCCAGTTGCCCCTGCAGAACGCTACTCGTCAGTGGGCTAATCTCGGTGCGTTTGTGGCATCGCTTTACCAAAATGATTTTAAATTGATGAAGCGGGCCATGAACGATTACGTAGCAGAGCCTATGCGCAAGAGACTCATTCCTTACTTCGATCGAATGCGAGAAGTAGCAATGGCGTGTGGGGCTTTGTCGTTTGGTATTTCTGGTTCAGGGCCCGCTGTATTTGCCTTCACCCACGATAGGAAGACGGCAAATGAAGTGTTGTCTAATTTGCAAGCTGTCTTTCAAGGCACTTCCGTAGCCACGTTGGGCAACGTAGAAAAAATTGAAGAACAGGGCGGAGCCCGATTGATAAAATCCTTTAATGAATAAACAACATGCGATACCACAGCACACGAAATAAATCAACTACCGTTTCATTTAGAGAAGCGGTGTTACAAGGATTGGCATCCGATGGCGGGCTTTTTGTTCCGGAACATTTGCCCACGCTCGCATCGGATTTTATGCAACGGCTTCCTCAACTGAGTATTGAAGAGATTGGCGTTGAGGTATTATGGCCGTTTGTAGAGAGTGACTTATCCGAGGAGGAACTCCGAAAAATGGTTGCCGAAACATTTACGTTTATCATTCCAGTGAAACGAGTAAACCACAATTGCTATGTGCTTGAACTTTTTCATGGCCCTACCCAAGCCTTTAAAGATGTTGGTGCACGGTTTATGTCGCGTTGCCTGCGAAGATTTGTAGAACCACATAAAAAAATAACAGTCTTAGTGGCCACCAGTGGCGATACCGGTGGTGCAGTGGCACACGGCTTTTATGGTGTGGAAAATATTGATGTCGTAATCCTTTACCCTAATGGTGGCGTAAGCCCATATCAAGAACAACAAATGGCAGGGTTGGGAAAAAACATCACAGCCCTTGCCGTGAATGGAACCTTTGACGACTGTCAAGCCTTAGTAAAACAGGCTTTTACAGATATCCAACTAAAAAACGAATTTGGATTGTGCAGTGCCAACTCCATTAATCTTGCGCGTCTGTTGCCGCAAATGCTTTATTATTTTTTAGGAGTTCAACAACTGCTTAACATGAATGTTATCAATCCTGTTGTTTCTGTGCCCAGTGGGAACTTAGGAAATATAACAGCAGGCGTTATGGCAAAACAAATGGGATTGCAGATCGATTATTTTGTGGTGGCCTGCAATGCAAACGATACGTTTTTTAAATTTTTGAAAACCGGAATCTATCAACCCAAGCCTTCGCTAAAGACTTTATCCAACGCCATGGATGTAGGCTCGCCCAGCAACATTGAGCGCTTGCAACATTTTTTTGAAAACAACATCACCACCATGACACAAACAATCACTGCCTGCTCCATATCCGATACTGAAACATTGGAAACAATTGCAACAACCTATCAGGAAGATAACTATATCCTCGACCCACACGGTGCGGTTGCACTACACGGCCTGAAACGAAACATATCAAAACAACAAGGTCTTTTTTTAGAGACCGCGCACCCCGTGAAGTTTCAGGAGAGTATTCAACAAGCGCTTGTGGATTTTAACCCTCAACAGCATATACAGGCTAGGCCCTTTGAAAGAAAAATTATTGAAAATGATATGGATAGCTTGAAACAGATATTGGATTTTTCATAAATCACAACGGATGTTATTCAAAGTGAGCATCGTCACATTGAAGTTGTCTTCATTTGGTACTAGGCTGCTTTTTTTGAA
>JAFDYU010000009.1 GCA_018267285.1 Bacteroidota bacterium
GTGACAGTCGGGGGCAACACGGCCACAAGTACAAGTGATTTTACAGTGACAACCTCACTGCCCACAATCTCATCTTTTAACCCAAGCGCAGGCCCGGAAGGTACAACAGTTACCATTACAGGAACAAACTTCAGTGCTGTGGCTGCGAACAATGCAGTTACTTTTAATGGCATGGCTGCTGTCGTTACTTCGAGCACGACTACATCTATCACCACGTCCGTGCCTTCAGGGGCAACCACCGGAAAAATTGCCGTGACAGTCGGGGGCAACACGGCTACAAGTACAACCGATTTTACGGTGACAACCTCACTGCCCACAATCTCATCTTTTAACCCAAGCACTGGCCCGGAAGGTACAACAGTTACCATTACAGGAACAAACTTCAGTGCTGTAGCTGCGAACAATGCAGTTACTTTTAATGGCACGGCTGCTGTTGTTACTGCAAGTACAACTACGTCTATTACCACCTCCGTTCCCTCAGGGGCAACCACCGGAAAAATTGCAGTGACAGTCGGGGGCAACACGGCCACAAGTACAAGTGATTTTACTGTCATTATTAAAACGACAATTGAAATTGTACCCCAGGCTTTGACTGCAGTAATCGAAGGGAAACTATTATTGGATCTTGAGCCTATTATTTCTGTTACTAATGGAAGCCTGGATCAGGTTTCTTTAACTATCGCAACCCCACCACAAAGTGGAGCTACCGCCTTCATAACAGACAAATTACTTACCGTAGATTACAAGGGGACTTCTTTTTCTGGCACAGACGTATTAACGATTTCTGCATGTCACACTTCCGGCTCTTGTGCACTTCAGGATTTTAATATCGAAGTAGTCGGAAACATTGTGGTGTTCAACGGTATCTCACCGGGTGGCGCAAACCCCAAGTTCATTATCCAATACATCGATGTGCTGCCCGACACTAAAACAAACTCGGTGTACATCTTCGACCGATGGGAAAACCTGGTCTGGCACGGCACCAACTACGACAACCAGTCGGTGGTTTTCTCCGGATCGGGCGATAGCGGCAACGCCCTGCCTTCGGGTGTCTATTTCTATAAGATCGACTTTGCCAGCGGCCGCAAAACGCAGACCGGCTTCCTTTCACTTAGAAGACAATGACGATGAGAAAAAAATTGCTGCTCCTCTTTTCGCTCGCCTCATCGCTTGCTGCGCTCGCCCAGCAGGACCCGCTCTATTCGCAATACTTCAACAACCCCATGCTCATCAACCCTGCCTTTGCGGGCAGCAACGAACGCCTCTATGCCGGGGCGGCCTACCGGAGCCAGTGGGCGGGGGTGCAGGGCGGCCCCACTACGTTTAGCTTCAACGGCCACATGTCTTTTGTGGGCAACCGTGTGGGCTTGGGGGTGCTGGCCGTGCAGGACCAGATTGGCGACATCAAGAACACGCAGCTCGGGGCCACGGGCGCCTACCGTATTAAACTGCAAAACTCCACGCTCTCCTTCGGCATGCAGATGGGCGTGACGCGCTATGCCTCGGACCCCAATGCCGTGAAGGTGCAGAACAACCCGGACCCTGCCTTCTACCAGTTCACCGAAACCAAGTTCAACACCGGTGCAGGCCTCCTGCTCCAGAGCGAAAGGTACACGCTCAGCCTTTCGGTGCCACGGATGCTCGCTAGCTCCGTGAGCCAGGGCGGACAGGACATCCAGGTGTACGGCAGGAATTATTACCTCTTTGCCTCCTACAACTTCCTCATTGCCCAAGAGGTGCAGTTCAAGCCCTCCACGTTGCTGCGCATGACCAAGGGCGCTGCCGCCTCCGTGGACCTCAACTGCAACTTTACCTTCAACCGCCTATACACGGCCGGGGTCTTTGCACGCAACTTTAGCACGTATGGCGCTTTGGTCCAGGCCGTCATGGGCAACTACCGTTTCGGGTATATCTTCGAGGTCCCCGGCAAAAGCTCTGCGCTCAATTTCAACACCCACGAGCTGAGCCTCTCGCTTTCGCTCGATGTCCTCAATTCCCACAACCATTCTGCTACCGGGTATTGATTTAAAAGGGAACTTCGATGCTGAAGGTCGAGCCTTGGCCTAGGGTGGAGGCAACTCGAATCTTTCCATTGAGTTTACCGAGCGTTTCCTTCACGATGTATAGGCCAAGCCCGGAACCTTGCGATTTTTCTGAAGCCCGATAAAACATCTCAAAAATTTTTGGCAGGTGTTCTTCGCTTATACCTATGCCGTTGTCTTCAACCTGAATCTTTAAGTATTTTTCATTCATGCTCGCTTTAACCAACACGGTTGGTTCTTCCTGCCTCGGGTTACTGTACTTCAGGGCATTTCCAATCAGGTTACTCAATACAACTTTTAATCTGGCTCGGTCTGTGGTTACCATCAAATCTTGCGATATAGCATATTGAATGAGAATTTTTTCCATCCCGTTTCCAAACTTCAATCCTTCGGCCACTTCTTCCACCATCGCGTAGAGATTAAATTTTTCCGGGCGTATCTCCTGTCGTGCGTTTCGCGAATAGTCGATAATTTCTTTAATGAATAAATCCAAATCGGCCACTCTTACTTTCATCAAGCCAAGGCAGTGTTTTATTTCTTCGGTGTCGGTAGTTCGCTGGCATAATTCGATGAGCCCGAGTACCGAGCTTAGAGGAGCACGCAAATCGTGCGAGGCACTGTACACAAACCGATCGAGTTCCTGATTGGCTTTGGTCAGCAGCTGATTATTTTGCGAGAGTTCTTTTTCTGTCTTATAATTGATGTTCAGAGAAAAAAACATCAAGGCAATTCCAACAACCAAAGTCACCAGAAAATTGGTCATGTATGAAATATTAATATACTCCTGAGAGTACTGTGTTGGCGGGATAATCGGTGGAAGATCAACATAGTAGGCCAGAAAAAAACAGAGTAACCCGAGGCTTGCAAAAAAAAGACCCAGAATAATTTGTTCGTAACCACAAAGTGTTAAAGCGATCAATGCGTAAATCAAAAAATAAGTGCCTACACCGGTGTGGTTGGTATCATTATCTGCAAAAACATAAATCAGAAAAACCAGCATCAACAAAAAAATGATATTCGCCAGCAGATGTCTTCCTTTTTTATTGATCCATATTACCACCACACAGAGCACAATCAGTAAAATATAAAAAGGGATGTTAACGTATAAATTGTTAGCAATGTCGATTATTGTATACACAGCACCGACAATGATGCCCGTGATGCTAAGCTGACTTAGCAGCACTGCTCGTTTGTACGTGTGTCGCGAAGAAAATGAGTCTTTCTTCAAAAACAGATCGATGAATTTTCTTTTTGAAGTCATGAGAATTATACAAAGATATTCCTGAAAAAATGATGCACCACAACAACAGCCTTGTTATTTTCAGGCGATGAATGGTTCTTTCCGGAAAATCGGGCTTGCCATAGCCTTTTCACCTACGGCAGAGGCGTTGCTTGCAGAAGCCGCACGCCTGGCTTCTTTATTTTCGTCCGAACTTGTTTTGATTCATGTTGGTGAAAAGGAACCTTCAAGCGAACGGCAGATTGATGCGATGGCGAAAAATGTTCAACTCGACAACTACAAAATAATATGGCGCAATGGCAAACCCGAAAAAGAAATACTGCGCGCCTGCACCGAAGAACAAATCGACTTGCTGGTGGCCGGGGCTCTTAAAAAAGAGAACATGCTGCAACGATACATCGGGTCTGTGGCGCGGGCCATTATGCGCAAGGCCAACTGCTCGGTATACCTGGTTGATAATCCATCGGCTCAACCTAAGCCGATTCAACAAATCGTGGTGAATGCCGAAGACAGCGCACACATACAAGAAGCCATTGCCTCAGCCTGCTCTATTGCCGAGCACAATAAATCTTCGTGGGTGCATATTGTGCGTGAGGTAAAATTAATGGGGCTGACATTGGCGGCAAACGAACAACTGACGGCCGATGAATACAGCGACAAAAAACAAAGCTTGGTTCGTGAAGAAATTCACGCAGTTGAAAATATATTGGAGAACATTCCACATGCCAATATAAAAATCAACATCAAAGTACTTTCCGGAAAATCAGGATATGAATTACGCAAGTTTGTAGAGCGCAAAAATGCCGACTTACTGATCGTAGGCGCTCCCGATCGGAAATTCTCTTTTTTCGACCGGGTTTTCAGGCACGATCTAGAATATATTTTTGCAGACCTTCCTTGTCATCTGCTGGTTGTAAACCGAAAGGGGGAACGTCATGGCTAAATTGGCTCAAAGCGATATTGTGTTGTTGCTGATGCAACTCAGCATCATGCTCTTTGCGGCACGGCTGTTGGCCGAAGCTGCGCGAAAACTGAATCAACCTGCTGTTGTGGGCGAAATCGTTGCAGGCATTTTGCTGGGTCCAACAGTGCTTGGTATGGTTCATCCCGATTGGTTTAACTTATTATTTCCTGCCGGAACAAATTCATCCATTGTATTATCGGGTTTTGTGCAAGTTGCAGTTGTTATGCTGCTTTTCATTGCGGGGCTTGAGGTAGACCTGCACGTGGTGTGGCAACAAGGCAGACAGGCACTTACTACCAGTTTGTTTGGTTTAGTTATTCCCTTCTTCATTGGTTTTGTTTTTCCTTATTTCTATCCCGAGTTTTTTGGCATTGCCGATGGCGACAAGCGAATGGTGTTCGCGTTGTTCATGGGCACGGCCATGTCTATTTCCGCACTGCCCGTAATTGTGCGGATACTTTTGGATCTGAATTTATTCAAATCCCGCATGGGGTTGCTGGTTGTTACTTCCGCCATGGTTGATGACCTGATCGGCTGGATTATCTTTTCCGTTCTGCTCGGCATGATCGACAAAAACACAAATGCACCCTCGCTGGCCTACACCATTACGCTCACCATTACATTCGTATTGTTTATGTTAACCGTTGGCCGCGGTGTGCTCAACCGGGTGTTGCCGTGGATCAATAAGAAGTTTGCCTGGCCGGGTGGAGTTCTTTCGCTTTCGTTGGCACTTTGCTTTTTGGGAGCCGCCTTTACCGAGCACATCGGCATTCACGCAGTGTTTGGTGCTTTTATAGTGGGGGTTGCCCTCGGAGATTCCGAGCACTTCAGCGAACGCGCCAAAGAAATCGTTCATCAGTTTATCAATAACATTTTTGCTCCGCTGTTTTTTGTGTCCATCGGGTTACACGTGAACTTCATTGCCAACTTCGACTGGCTGCTCACCTTGGCCATCATCTTCATTGCTTTTGTGGGGAAAATACTCGGCAGTGGAATAGGCACACGTCTTGGTGGTTTTGGCTGGCGCGAATCTTTTGCGGCAGCCTGTGGCATGAACGCACGGGGTGCGATGGGCATCATCCTCGGAATTGTGGCGCTCGACAACGGGCTCATCAACGAACAGGTTTTTGTTTCGCTGGTGGTTATGGCTCTGGTTACCAGCATGAGCAGCGGCCCGCTGATGAAAAAGTTATTACGAAAAAATTGAACAAAATACTTCGTTCAATCTCCCAATTTAAATTTGATGGGTATAACCATTCTCACGTTTACAGGGCTATCGTGCTGCCTTCCCGGTTTCCACTTAGGCAAAAGTGCAACCACACGTGTTGCCTCATGATCGATAGCTCCACTAACACCTCTAATGATCTCAATATTAGTCACGGTACCGGTAGCATCAACTACAAACCTTACCAATACTGTTCCCTCCTGACCTTGATGCCTGGCAACAGCCGGATAGCGAAGATGTCTATTTAGAAATTTATACAGCGCCTTTAGTCCTCCTTCAAACTCAGGCATTACTTCAGCATGATCAAAAGTTTTTTGGAGTTCAATGGTGGGTGTTGCAGGCAAATTAATGGTTGATCCATCCGAAAGAATTTCTAGCTCGTTACTTTTACCGGATTCAATCGGCCCGGGTTCTTCGGTTGTTATTGGTTTGGGTTCGGCTACTTCGTGAGTTACAACTTTGGTCGGAATAACTTTTGTGTTTAATTTATGTTTTACGGCCTCTTGAGGGCGAACGTGGTCTGTACTAATTTTTATCTTCTTGAATAAAAACGGAAGCGGAGGATCTACAATTCGTTTATGGGTTTCGGGTATCGATGTTAACGGCCATTGAACCACAATTAATAAAAGGCCAAAAAAAAGCACACAGATGGTAGATGCCTTTGAAACATTGTTGCCGTAAGCGCTGCGGATAAAGTAAGCTCCGTATTCTTTGTTTCGGTTTTCAAACACTACATCGTTCCAGGAAATGGAAAAATTTTTGGTATTCATAAGAAATGTGTTTTTTGTTTAATCCACTTAATTTCAAATGAATTGCAATTCGTTATTATAATGCCATCAAAGGTGAAAAGTAACAGGTTTGAATATTATTTTTTTTTGAATTCAGAGATGTGCCTTCTTTCTTACTCGGCTTTCTTTCCCGTTCTAATTTCACTGCGAAGTACGAAAACCAAATCAGTATCAGCACGGTAATAACGGCTACGAGCAGGGTGAAAATAAAAAATCTTCGCACCCGTTTTTTTCTTCTGCCGATCTGGTGTTGCTTGAGCAAAAGTGAGTAGTTGCGGTGCCGCTGCAACGTGGCCTCGTCAAGTAATTTCCTACGCAGTTTTATCTCATTTCTTTCCATCGTACTTTACACTAACGTTAAATTTTTTACGAAGTTGATCCAGCGCGCGGTACGTGCGCATCTTTACGCTGCTTTCGCTGAGGTCGAGTATAAATGCCATCTCTTTAAAATCCTTATCTTCAAAAAAACGCAACTGCAAAGCTTCGAGCATTTCGGCCGGCAGACCTTTCATAAAGTTAACCAACTGTGTTATGGTGTCATCGGAAAACTCGGCCTCGGTCTGCTCGACCAACATCCGGGCGTGCATTTCATCCAGGCTGTACACTTTCGAAGATTTCGATTTTCTAAAGTGTTTGTTTACCTCGTTGCTTGCGATCTTGTAAAACCAAGCCGACACGGGCACTCCGCGAAATTCAAATTTATGGAGCTGATTCAAAGCGATTAAAAATGTTTGAGAACATAAATCGGCCGTCAAGGCTTCGTCATCGGTTTGTGCATAGATGAACTTGAAAATACGTCCGAAATATTTTTCGTACAGTGCGCCAAACTTGGCGGGATCTTTTTTGGCTCCGTCAACGATTGCATACTCCAATTTAATCTCCGCTTCCGTCATGGTTTTGAAGTTATCAAAAATTCTGTATCACAACACAAAACACCATTACAGAAAAACTTAGTTTTGTGCCATGAAAAATCTTTTAGAGTACATCGGGTATTTTGCTACGTTGCTCACGTCCGTTTCCTTTGCCCCGCAAGTGTACAAATCATGGAGAACCAAAAGTGTAGGCGACTTGAGCGTGTGGACCATCGGCATTCTTTTTTCCAGCACCGTAGCCTGGCTTTGGTATGGCATAGGCATTAGCAGCGGCCCCATAATTGCCGCAAACGTTATCGTTTTCATTTTATCTTCCCTGCTGGTACTTTTTAAGTTTACATTCAAAAAATGAAAGGCCTGGCCTTAAGTTCGCTCCGCGTTGGCAAGAAATACCGGCTTGTCAATTTTGATGAAACCTACGAATTTGTAATCGAGCGCGCTCTTTTCAATTACGATTTTGAAGCAAAAGATCTGTTTACTATGGAGCGGTACAAAATCAAAGATCTTTTCAAATTTGGCAAAGGGAAAGATTTCGAAATCCTGGAAATCAGTTAGCCGTTTATCAATAGTGTCAACTTCATGAACAACTATTAACGATTAACTAATAACAACCTCAGAGGCCATTCACCTGTTTATCCTTCGGATATTTCACTTCGTATTTGAAAACAACCTTTTTGGTTTCGTTGGGTTGCACGTTCAAATCCCAAATCAGCTTGCCCGTATCTTTATTGTAGTTCGCGCCAGCCACATCTACTACTGAAACTTCAATCTGGGTGTTTTGCGAAACCGGAATCTGGTCTTCGATTGTAATCTTCACCGCCTCATTTTTTGTGTTTCGCACGGAAATTTCCCAGGCATAATTTTCTTTTTGATTTGTGCCGATGAACTTTCGCGAAGTGAGTTCTTTTAGTTTTTCGCGTTTCACCACAATCCGTTTGTCGCACCCCAGCGAAAGCGAAAGCGTGTCTTTAACAGTATTCGGATCGATGAATGATTTCCCTGTAAATGTTCCCTCAAAGAAAATGTTCGCCTCGCCCGGCAATAAATTCAGTTCTTCCCATCCGGTTGCTTTTGCCAATAAAAACGCATCGTTATCGAGTTTGGGAGCCGAAGAATAATTGTACTCGGCTTTCAGTTCGTAATTTCGGATGTCTACAACCGTTGGTTTGTTGGCCGATGAAACCGTGTACGGCAACGCAATGTCGAACTCCGTATTCACCGAAGTTTGAACTGTAGTTACATATTCTGATATTTCTCTTGCATTCTCTTTAAAAACCATATCTGATTTTCGCAGTTCCATAGCTGCAGGTGCATTTTGAATTTGAACACCTGCAACACGTCCTTGCAATGCCTTGTACACCGGCTGATAAAAATCTAAATACCAAGCCGCAAGTTCCGGCTTCAAACCGCTTTGGTTTGGGTTGGCGGTAGACAATTTCAGTTTTACATTTTTCCATTCTTCGCCCGTGCTTTGAAACACATTGGCCTTGTAGCTTAATTGAATCGGGCTTTTGGTATTGATGGCGCGGATGTCGTACTGTGGCGTCCAGCCTGCGTTGTTTACCACATAATTAATTTCAAGATCTGCGCTTGTGGCCGACTCGGCAGAAACGCTAATAACAATCTCGCTGGTATTGCGCTGATACAATTCATTTTGTGTGTTGATCTGCTGCTGAATTTTAGAAATACGCGTATTCAACTTTTTGATCTTCTCATCCTGCTTCATGCGCGATGACACCAGATCACTCAAACGCGACCTGTAAAAATCGGTCATGGCTTTAAGTTCGGCCACCGTTACATTTTGGTTTGTGCCTCCGATCTTCTGGTTGCTGGCCAGCATTTGTTCTTCTTTGTTCAGGATTTCTTTTTTGCTTTGCTCCAACTGAACTTGTTGTTGTAAATCTTCCAGTGAATCGCGTAAACTCTTTAACGATTTGGGCATATTGAATTCCGACAAATAATTTTGTTGATGGCTCGTGCCTAATATGATGAAATTACCTTTGCCCGCCACCTGAATACTTTGCGGATCGAGCAGGGAAGTGAGCCCGCCCACAATTAAATCTATTTTTCCGGCTGGTAATTGAGCTTTGGCATGACGGGTAACCTGTGCCCGGTTAAGGAAAACGGTTACGTTCTTGATTTTAGAATTAACTGCTTGAGTGGTCTGCGCCAACGTTGGGATGGCAAACAGGCAAAGAACAAATAATGAAATGGGTTTCATAAGACTGAGATTTTATTTTTTAGATTCATGCTAACCGGAAATTCCATAATAAACTGCAAATTATTTTTCCGGTAAAATCTCAATAAAGATAGAATCTTTACTTTTGCCAATTATGAGTGAAGCGGTTTTTTCTTTCGATCATCTGGATCGTTTTTCAAAAAACATTTTTCAAAAAATGGGTTGCCCGGTTGAGCACACCAACCTGGCGGCAGAATCGCTGCTGCGGGCAGATTTGCGTGGAGTCGATTCGCACGGAGTAGCACGGCTGAGCGGGTACGTTCGCTTGTGGAAGGCACAGCGCATCAACAGCAAACCTACAATTCGCATTGTACACGAGAGCCCGAGCACTGCCGTGGTAGATGGCGATGCAGGGCTTGGACTCGTGGTTGCTCCCCAAGCAATGGAAATTGCCATTGCAAAAGCAAAGCTGGCCGGCACCGGTTGGGTGGCCGTAAAAAATTCTAATCACTTTGGTATTGCAGGGCATCATGCTATGATGGCCTTGCCGCACGACATGATTGGTATGGCCATGACCAACGCGAGCCCGCTCGTTGCTCCTACTTTTTCGGTTGAACGGCTGTTGGGCACAAACCCAATTGCCGTTGCAATTCCTGCGGGCAAGCAACCTCCTTTTGTTGCCGACTTTGCCACAACTACGGCCGCCAACGGCAAACTTGAAATTTTGCAGCGCAAAGAAAAAGAAGCCCCCCTCGGTTGGATACAGAAAAAAGATGGCACACCCTCGTCAAACCCTAACGAATTGAAGGACGGTGGGGCATTGATTCCTTTGGGTAGCGATCGGGAACACGGCAGCCACAAGGGTTTTTGTTTGGGGGCGTGGGTAGATATATTTTCGGCCGTGCTCAGCGGGGCAAACTATGGGCCTTGGGTCCCTCCGTTCGTAGCATTTTTAAATCCACCTACTGATCCCGTTGGCCAAGGTATCGGTCATTTTTTTGGGGCGATGCGCATCGATGCCTTTCGGCCTGCCGATGAATTTAAAAAACACATGGACCAATGGATTGAACGTTTCCGTTCGGCCCAGACTGTAGCAGGAGAAGAAAAATTAATTATACCCGGTGATCCGGAACGGGAATTTGAAAGCGAGCGGAAGAAAAAAGGAATTCCACTAAATAAAAAAGTGGTGGCCGATTTAAAGGAACTTGCTCAGGAATTTAAAATCGATTTCTAAAAAAGAAAAATAACCCGATATACAATCGGTGTGTTAAATACGCTGGGAGCCTTGTACAACACATCGTACATCAACATCGCATTAACCATACTCCGATTGCCCATCGGCATAAGATAGCCTACGCCCAACAGAAAGCGTGAATAATTTGACCGGACAATCTCATTGTTATTAATCCCACCGTACGTAGGGGCATTGATCACATCGTACTCAGCCTGAAGAAAAAGCGGGTTGATGGTGTATCGTACAAACGGGCCGAGTCCATACTGCTTAAAGGAAGTGTTGAGATTAGGGTAACTGTATTGCGAATAGGTAATTGTTGCTCCCACCGAAACCCGGTTGTCAACCTGATACATGATTACGGGGAGCAGCGAAAAATAAAAATACCGGTTGCCGTAGGTGTCGGTGCCACCGCCTAAATTTCCGCCCCCACCAAAATAAAATCTCGATGATGATTGGGATTGACTATTGCCACGTGTGTTTTGATTAAACTGTGCTTCTGCCCGACTTGCAGCAACCCAAACAACGAATAGTATTACTATTCTCTTTACCATGGCAAAAGAATTATTTTTCTTCGATGATAAAAATGTCTTCGCCCGGTTTTTTCATCAGGTATTTTTCGCGAGCGAATTTCTCAAGCAATTCTTTGTTGGTGGTCAGCTCCCGTCTGTCTTTTTCGGCTTCGGTTATTTTTTCTTGATAATATTCTTTTTCATTTTCGAGCGAACGAAGCTTGGACGACATCTTAAATCTTGAAATCAAATCGTTGGAATCAAGAAACAACATCCAAACCAAAAAACATGCGGTGGCAACAAAATAAAAATTGCGAAACAATGAGGGGAGCTTTTTAGGCATACGATTAAAAAATGGTTTTACGAAGGTAGGGATTTAATTACGAAATACGAATTTTTGAAATTACGAACGATTATAGCGTTGTGCTACACTACTTTTACAACGTTGTTTCCCTGTTCCACTAATTTTCCGAAAGGTTTCAACCCGGTTGTTTTCTCAAATTCATTTGCAGCACTCGAATCGACAGAAACCAAAAGGCCACCGCTGGTCTGTGGGTCGGCCAAAACAAATTTTTGTTCATCGGTAACGGCAGTTATTTTATGTCCGTAACTCTCCCAATTGCGTTGTGTGCCGCCCGGTATGGATTTTTGCTGGATGTATTCTTCGAGAAAATCGAAGCGGGGAACATCTTTAAAATTTATTTCAGCCGAAAGGTTGCTGCCTTCGCATAGTTCGCACAAGTGGCCGAGTAACCCAAAACCGGTTACATCGGTGAGT
Source organism: Bacteroidota bacterium (assembly GCA_018267285.1). Classification (GTDB taxonomy): domain Bacteria; phylum Bacteroidota; class Bacteroidia; order Cytophagales; family Cyclobacteriaceae; genus ELB16-189. The sequence goes on from JAFDYU010000009.1 coordinate 11,832, forward strand.
GCGTTTACATACGATAATTTTCCAAATTGAGCACCCGATTTATTGAGCGTGAGCATGGCGCTTACGGCAGCATTAAGGTGTTCTTGTTTTACAATTCCTTTTTTCTGGGCTGTTGTCACTATTCCTATTCCAAGTGGTTTTGTCAGGTACAGCAACGAGCCTATTTTGGCCGTATCGTTTCTTTTTAAATTTTCTTTTTTCACTTTGCCCGAAACGGCTAAGCCAAACACGGGTTCGGGGCAATCGATGCTGTGGCCACCGGCCAACGGAATGCCAGCCTCGGCACAAATTTTTCGGCTTCCCTCCAACACTTCTTTGGCCACCTCGGGAGGAATTTTGTTGATGGGCCAACCGAGAATAGCGATGGCCATAAAAGGCTCACCGCCCATGGCGTACACATCGCTGATCGCATTTACAGAAGCAATCGCTCCAAACGTAAACGGATCGTCCACAATCGGCATGAAAAAATCGGTGGTGCTGATAATGCACGTGCCATCGCCCAGATCGTAAACAGCAGCATCGTCTTTCGATTCGTTGCCCACCAACAGCGAAGGAAATTTTTGTTGGGGCAATTCAGAATGTAAAATCGTATCCAACACCGCGGGGGAAATCTTGCAACCACAGCCTGCTCCGTGCGAATATTGAGTGAGTTTAATGTCCATGTAATTCGGTGATTCGATGATTTGTTAATTCATTAATGAGTTGTTGTGCAATATTTTGATCTTTTCCATCCCAAGCTGCCGAATACATAATCCTTGCCTTTCTTCTTTCCAAACTGGCGGAATAGGTTTTGTCGTAGTAGGTCAGTAAAATCTCGATGGTTGAGGCCATGTCGTCTTGTAGCAATTTTTCTTTGGCTTCTTTAAAATGTTGGCCGCCCAGCCGTTTCACAATTTTGCTCATCTTTTCCAGAAATTCTTCTTTATCGGCTTTGCCGTATTCCTCCACCAGTCGTGCAATGCGAATTTCTTTGGCTACCTCCAGTTTAACTATTTTGCTTGCGCACATGGTGTTCCAAAAATCGGGCGGTAAAAAAAGTTTACCTATGGCGATCGACTCGTCTTCCACCCAAATTCTTTTAGAGAAATCGAGTTTAAATAGTTCTTCGAAGAGTTCGTTTTGAAATTGTTCGGTGGTGGGCTGTGGCGGCATCATCATGCCACCGAAAGCCGAGCCTTTGTGGTTTGCTAATTTTTCTAAATCCAAAATTTGTTCGCCTTGATTTTGCAATGCACGGATTACCTCGCTTTTGCCGCTGCCCGTGCAGCCTCCGAGCAGAATCAGTGGTAGCGGCTTTTTAAAATTCTCGTAGGCAAATTGACGGTAGGCTTTATAGCCACCGCTGAGTGCTTGCGATTTAATTCTTGCCATGCCGATAAACTTGCAAAAATTATCTGAGCGCATGCCACCGCGCCAGCAATGCACCAGCAATTCGTTGCCCGTAGAAATTTTTTCGGTTTCGGAAATAATTTCTTCCAATCGTGGGCCTACTAAACGAAACCCGGTTTTGATGGCTTCGGCCTGTCCTTTCTTTTTGTAATCGGTGCCCACAGCAACGCGGTCTTCGTTGTTGAGCAACGGAATGTTGATGGCGTTGCGGATGTGGCCCTGCTCAAATTCATGTGGCGAGCGCACATCCACCACCGGAAGGCTTTTTCTTAATTCAAAAAAATCGGGAAGGGAAATCACAAATCAAAATTCAAAAATAAAATCGTTGTCTTTATTTCGAAAGCTTCTGCCTCACTGCTTCATAAATGGCAATACCGGCAGCCACCGAAACATTGAGTGAAGCAATTTCTCCCCTCATGGGTATCTGGGCAAGGTGGTCGGCATCTTTCAGCATTTGCGGAGAAATGCCGTCTTCCTCAGAGCCCACGATGATGGCCAACGGAGCGTTCAGTTCCATTTCATACAACGTCTTTTCAGCTTTTTCGGTGCAGGCCACTATCTGGATTCCGTTATCTTTTAAAAACCGGAATGTTTCGCACATGTCTTTAACGCGGCATACAGGCAAGTGATTCAGCGCACCCGCACTTGTTTTCATGGCATCGGCAGAAATAGGTGCATTGCCCTTGTCGCCAATGATAATCGCATCCAACCCGGCACATTCTACCGTGCGGGCTATGGCTCCAAAATTGCGAACATCGGTAATGCGGTCGAGGATCAGGAAAAAGGGTTCTCGCCCTTCACTGTAGCTTTTGTCAATAATACTTTCGAGCGAGGCATACTGTACGATAGACAACTGACAAACTACGCCTTGATGATTTTTATTTGAAAACGTGTTGAGTTTTTGCTCGGGCACAAAGGTGTAGGGTACTTTGCGGTTGTTGGCCACGCTGATGAGTTCGCGGATCAAATCGTTGTTGACCCCCGACTGAATAAATATTTTTTCAATCTCCCGTCCGGCTTTGATGGCCTCCATCACGGCACGCGTGCCAAAAATAGTGTCGGTGTTTTTCATTCGTTTACAGTCTGCCTTTGCGCCATAGGTCAACCATATTTAACCAAGGGTCGCTGAAATTTTCATCCCTCAGCAGCACGTAATTTTCGGGATCGTACACGCTGCCGCTCCGCACAAATGTAAATTTGATATTGTAGTTTTTATAGTTCCAGATTTCGTTGCCGCTGTTTTTGCTTACGTCTCCCGGTGAGCCAAAAATTACATAGATCATACCCCGGTCGGTCTTCCAGCCTTCTTTGTAAGATGAAAAGTAAATGTTGGCCAGTTCAATCCGCCTGAAATAATTGCGCATAAATACTTTAGCCCGTTCTTTGTCGCCCGTAACGTTCAAAATCACCTTGTCGAATTTTGCTTTCTCCCCATTGGCGTTGACAAGCTCATTGTATTCATTATCATCGGTTACAAACCGCAGCGGCTCTACCAGCTCACTGATTTTGGTAAACTTGGGAAAATTTTCTTTCACTACCCGATACGAAAACCCGCGTGCGGTAGAAGTGTCTTCCTGAAAAAGGTAAAGGCCTTCTTTCCTCGGTAAAAATTTTTCTCCGTTGTTTACTACAAAAATGGAATCGTGAAAAAAGAAGCGCTCGTTGCGGCCTTCTTTTTCGGCAAAAGGTGGGAGAGCCGGAGGAAAAGTGGTGTTGTAGTACGACACGATGAGTGGCTTAACGCTGTCGGCACTGCGGGCGGTGTACTCTTGGTTTTTACTCAAATGATTTTCGGTGATTACCCCATCTTTGGTTTCTATCCACCCATCAACCGGATAGATTGACTCTATTTGCTTGAAGTAGGTCCAAACTTTACTCCCGTTGGAAACCCGGCCCAGCAACAGCCAGGGTTTGTCGGGCACATCCAGAACGAGCACGCCTCGTTTGGCTTTTTCGTCAACATACAAAACCGAATCTTTTTCGCGAATGGGAATGGCTTCTTGTTCCACATATGAGTTTCTCGCTTCCCAGGCAATGGTATATTTTGCCGGGTTGCCATGCCGGGCAATCAGTGAATAACGTACCATGATTTTGTTGGCAGCACGCACCGGGCGGATTTGCAATTCCACCTCGTTGGAGGGATCGTACCAATAACTGAAATTACTGGCCGCCACCGATTGTCCATGGGAAAATCCGTAGGCGGCTAAAAGCGCAAAAAAGACCAGGGCTTGTTTCATAATCGGTTCTCTTCTTTTCAAACGTTAAATCTAACGAATTGACTTATTTTTGCCCCACAAAATTTTACTATGGCTGTTTACGCAACTGAAATTGCTTCTGAAACGATAACCTCCGATAACCCCATCCATCAACGTTTGTTGAAAGCGTATGTGCTTGCTGCCGATAAAGTGGGCGGTAATTTATTGGAAGTGGGCTGTGGCGAAGGCCGCGGGGTGCAGTGGCTGGCGCCCAACGTAAATACCTACTGCGCCATCGACAAAATTGCATCGGTAGTTGAGCAACTGAAGAAAAAATTTCCTCAAGGGGATTTTATCAGCGGAAATATCCCACCGCTTCCTTATGCCGATAACACCTTTGATTGTGTGGTGAGTTTTCAGGTTATTGAACACATCGCAGACGATCGTGCTTATTTGAAAGAGATTAACCGGGTATTAAAACCGAATGGGCTCGCGCTTATCACCACGCCCAACAGACCCATGTCGCTCTCGCGCAACCCCTGGCACGAGCGCGAATACACAGCCGATGAGCTTACCGCTCTTGTTAAAGAATATTTTAATCACGTGGAGATGAAGGGAATTGCCGGAAACGAAAAGGTAATGCAGTATTACGAACGCAATAAAAAATCGGTAGACCGCCTGATGCGCTGGGATATTTTCGACCTGCAACACCGCCTTCCGGCTTCTATACTTCGGATTCCTTACGAACTGATGAACCGCCTCAATCGAAATAAACTACAAGCTGCTGCAGACGATCTGGTGGCAAGCATCAAACACGAAGATTATTTATTCACAGACGAGGCATCTACTGCCCTCGATTTATTTTTAATCTGCAAAAAATAAGTTTCAGAAATTACTTCTGCCCCCTTCGTTGATCTGCAAATCGGTCATCATCTTTTGCAGGGCATCTTCGTATTTTTTAGCCAGGTCTTTTTCGTTGTATTCGTAAAGAGCCCGTTGTAAAATATTGAGCATGGCCAAATTGTTCCGTACATCCGTGCCGTAGGCATCGCCCTCGCGGGTAACGTACGTAAGCATTTCAATGGCCCTGTCGCCTACGGTTTTGGCCATATCAACCGCCTTTGTTTTTTCGCCTACTTTGAAAAGCAGGTTCACGGTTTCGGCAGCCGTTACATCGTACGGAACACCTGCATCGGGCATTTTTTCGAGCGAGAACACAAGCATCTGTTTGGCCTTTTCCATCTCGCCTTTGTCGATGAGAGCTTGCACAACCGAATTGAACGAGCTGCGGTGGTTCAGTACAAATCCTTTGTAGTCGTCATTGTAATAAACCTTGGGGTTGTCGAGCCCTCGGTACCGGAATTTTTTCGTCATCACTTCCATACTCTTTTCGGTGTCCACCAGATACTCGCGGTCTTTGCGTGGGTTACGCACAGGCAAAATGCGATAGACATTTCCTACCTGCACCGCATACGGGCTTAAATCAATATTGGTTTGAGCAATGGACGTGGGGTTAAGATAAATGGGTCTGTCCCAGTTACTGTTTACCAATACATCGAGCAATGCCAAGTCTTTTTTCTCCAAGCCTCCACGCAGTACTCGCAATTTCATTTCATCAACTACTAGGCTGTCCATGCCTTTGGGAATAATTCCTTTGGCAAGCACAGCGCTCTTGTCGATGGGGATTGTAATGACCCGGCTCGGCACAATGCTTCGCTCGCCATCGTTGAGTTGCGAATATCTTTTGGCCAGTAAGCCGAGGTATTCTTTGGCATCGATGCTTTTTATTTTAAGATCGGCATACGGCAGGTAGTCGTTAAGCCCGCCTTGCTGATATTCTTTCAAGGGCAGTGTGTATTTCAACGGCTCCGACTCGTACGCTTTACGCATGCTTTGTGCGATGTACCAGTCGGTGTTGTAATAGCTCAACACCAACACGCGGGTGTCGGTGCGGATGCCCTCGGTTTCCTGTGCATACCAAAGTGGGAACGTGTCGTTATCGCCTCCGGTATAGAGCACGCCCTGTGGGTCGCACGATTCCAGGTAATTCGATGCAGAATCGACAGAGAAGAAACGATCGCTGCGGTTGTGGTCGTCCCATCCGTCTTTGGCCATCAAAGCAGGAGCTGTCAATCCTAAAATCGTTGCCGTGACGATGGCCGCTTTCCCTTTTAGAAATTTTTCGAGGAATTCGGCAATGCCGATTACCGCAAGTCCGATCCAAAACGCAAAGGCATAGTAAGAGCCGGCATAAATGTAATCGCGCTCACGGGGTTCGACCGGAGGAGAATTCAAGTACACTACAATAGCAACACCGGTCATTACAAAAAGCAAGGCCACTACCGCAAAATTTTTAGTGTCTTTGGTGAATTGGTAAAACATACCGATAAGCCCCAGAATAAATGGGATTGCAAAAAAATTGTTTCGGCCTCGGTTCTCGGCAATAGCCGAAGGTACTTTCTTGAACCAATCGCGCAAGCCAAGCCAATCAGCACCTTGTTCATCGCTTTCGCGGCCTACAAAATTCCACATGAAATAGCGCATGTACATTTTGCCGATCTGGTGGCGGAACATGAACACAAATTTGTCTTGTGCAAACGTGGGTTTTTGGTCGGGGGCAAGCCCCATAATGCTGCGGTAGGTTGCTGCGTGGTCGGGGTTCCAGGCGCGCGGCAATAAGGTGGATTCGCCCGGTTGGTATTCGTATTCAAATTTGCGTTCGCCTACTTCGTATTTGTCTTTGCCTTTGATGTAGGTTGCTTCTCCGTATTTTACACCGATGGGTTTAGCGGTAAAATAAGGGCCTGTTAACAAAGGGCGGCTTCCGTATTGCTCGCGTTTCAAATACCGAACAAAGCTCATCGCGTCTTTGGGTGAGTTTTCGTCAATTAACGTGTTGTAGTTCGAGCGGATTACCACCGTGGCATACGAGCCATACCCGATTAAAATAAAGGCTGTTGCCAACAGGAATGTATTCCACACGGGTTTGTTTTTTGTGTGTGTGAAATAAATGCCGTAGACGAGCGCCCCGATTACCAACAGCGAAAAGAACAACGCGCCCGAGCCAAAGAAGAGCCCCAGCGAGTTGACAAAAAACAACTCGAAGTAGCCGGCCAACGTGGGCAAACCGGGCACAATAAAATCATTAATAAATAATACAATGCCTGCACTGAGCGCCAACGTTGCAATTACGCCCCACCGAGTGGTCTTGAATTTTTTGAAATAATAAATTAAGCCGAGTGCGGGCAGCGTAACGAGGTTGAGCATGTGCACACCTATGGAGAGGCCAATCATATACGCCACCAGCAAAAGCCATCGGTTGGCTTTGCTTTCGTCTTCAATTACATCCCACTTTAAAACGCCCCACACTACAAAGGCGGTGAAGAAGGAAGACATGCCGTACACTTCGGCTTCTACGGCCGAAAACCAAAACGAATCGGAAAAGGTATAGGCCAACGAGCCTACCAGCCCTGCTCCCATCAGTAGCCAAAGCTGATTTTCTTTAATATCGTTGTCGTTTTTTATGCCCATCACTTTGCGGCCAAAAAGAGTGATGGACCAAAACAAAAACAGGATGGTGAAAGCGCTGGCCAGCACACTCATAAAGTTTATCCAGTACGCTACTTTGGTAACATCGCCCAAGGCCAGAAATGAAAACGCCCGCCCCATCAACAAAAAGAGCGGTGCACCGGGCGGATGCGGCACCTGCAGTTTGTACGATACCGCAATAAACTCACCGCAATCCCAATAGCTCGCGGTTTCTTCCATCGTTAAAAAATACGTGATCAGCGCAACGGCAAAAACCGCCCAACCAAAGATGTTATTCGCTTTCTGAAAATTCATGGTGTCAAATTGAGTGGCGAAAATAAAGAAAATCATCCGTTGCAAGCCTTCGGATGACAAATTAAATGTGCTTTAAACCGTGTGGTTGTTTACGTGTTGCCGTATTTTCGGGTTATGTCAACCATCCCTTTTTTCTCGTTGCAGCATCTGCACCGATCCATTCAACGCGAATTATCGCACGCATTCTCGAACGTAATTAAGCAAGGGCGTTTTATTTTGGATCGGGAGGTTGAGTTGTTCGAAAAAGAATTTGCCGGCTACCACCGCACAAAATACTGCGTTACTGTTGGCAATGGCCACGATGCGCTTCTGATTTCATTGAAAGCACTGGGTATTGGAAAGGGCGATGAAGTTATTGTGCCCTCGCACACGTTTATGGCCACCTGGCTGGCCGTGGTTAATGCCGGGGCAGTTCCCGTTCCGGTTGAGGTCGATCCGATTACCTACACCCTTAACCCCGACTTAATCCGTCATCATCTTTCCCGAAAGGTGAAGGCCATTTTGTCAGTTCACTTGTATGGGCATCCGTGTGAAATGGATACCATAAACTCGATCGCAAAGAAAAATAATTTGTTTGTGGTGGAAGACAATGCGCAGGCGCACGGAGCGGTTTTCAAAAACAAAAGGACCGGAAGTTGGGGCGATTGCAATGCCACCAGTTTTTACCCCACAAAAAACCTGGGCGCACTTGGCGATGGCGGTGCCATTCTCACCCACCATAAAACGCAGTTTGATTTTGCCAAAACCTTTCGAAATTACGGGACTTTAACAAAAAATGTATATGCCTCTGAAGGTATCAATTCAAGACTCGATGAACTGCAGGCGGCCATCCTTCGCGTAAAGCTGAAACATCTTGATAAAACCAATGAAGCCAGAAAAAAGAACGCCCGAATTTATTTTGAACTGCTAAAGGATGTTGGAGATGTGGTTTTGCCTCCTTCGGAAAATAAGTTTGCTCAACCGGTCTATCATCAGTTTGTCATTCAGACTGCTTATCGCGACAAGCTGAGGAATTTCTTAGAAAAGAAAGGAATAGAAACGGTCATTCATTATCCAATGCCTATCCACCTTCAACCCGCTTTTGCCCATCTACGTCTAAAAAAGGGGAGCCTGCCCGCAGCCGAAAAAATATCAAAACAAATATTGAGTTTGCCCATCTGGCCGGGATTAAAACCAGGAGAAATTGAGTTCGTGGCAAAAACCATTCGAACGTTTTATTTGTAAACCGCGATGTAAAACAAAAGCCAAAGAACAAAAATCAAAATATAAGAAGTCGAAACAATCCACCACGTGGCGCGCTGTTGCTTGTGCGCCTGAAACGCATAATGATTGACGCCTTTCACCAGCATAAAAACATAAATTACTTCAAACACACTTAATGCCCGCAACGGATACCCAAAACGTTTATCAATAGTATACGGATCAAAAAAATTCATCAGCGAAAACGGGTAAAAAGATTGAACTTCCCGCAAGCCGGGGTCTGTTTGTATCGTTAGAAACCAGATTATTTTAATCAGCTCGGGTAGGATGAAAGTAAACTCGGCCACCATAACCACGCCCCAACATTGACCAAACGAGATGCGGTAGCCAAATAAAAAACAGCCCACCCACAGCACAAACCCGATGATGGTAAATTTCCATAAATAAATAAAAGGGATTGAGAAAAACTGAAGTGTGCCGATTAGTTGAAGAATCATTCCTTCCGGCCGGTCTTGAAGAAACTCAAAGGCTGCGGTTTCGTATTCAATAAAAAATTTTTTGATGTAGAGCAACAAAACCGAGATTAAACAAAGAGTTACAAAGGTTAGTCTTTTATCGGCAGAAAATAATGAAGTTTGTGGCTGGTCTTGCATGACTCAAAGATGAATTATTTTTTAGTATTGAATGGAAGGAGTGGCAAAAACATGTTTTTTTAAGAACCCACGGTCTTTAACGATTGGTTTCGGGGAGCAGATGCATACCACAGCATCGAGAGCTTTGTATCCTAAAACCAAAATCCGGAATTTCTTGTTGCTAACGCTTTTATTTTTTTTGGGTTTCAATTTTTTGATTACCGCGCAGCTAAAAAAAGACACGACCGTAATATTGATTTCCGATCTATCGGTGCAGCTTGAAACCACCGCGGCCATGAACTACCTCTACAATTTTAAATTCGATAAGGCCGAAGAACAGTTAAGAGATGTTAAAGAAAAATACAAATGGCATCCGCTGCCCTATTTTCTGGCGGGGCTGGCCGAGTGGTGGAAAATTATGCCCAACCTGAAAGTAACCAAGTATGACGAGAAATTTCTTACGTACATGGATAGCGCCATACTCATTGCCGAAAACTTACACAAACATTATCCCGAATACCGGATTGAGGCCGCTTTTTTTCTGGCCGCTGCGCACGGCTTTAAGGGCGAACTGTATGCAGACGAAAGCCGAAAAAACTGGATGAAGGCTGCCAGCGAAGGCAAAGCCGCCCTGAAGTATTTGGAAGAATGCCACGAAAAAAAATATCTCAGTCCCGAGCTTTTGTTTGGCGATGCACTATTTAATTATTTCCGCGAGTGGGTGCCAGAAAATTACAAATCGTTGAAGCCCGTTTTTTGGTTTTTCAGGCATGGCGATAAAAAACTTGGGCTGGAGCAACTTAAAGAAGTTTCGTACAACGCCTTTTATACGCGCACCGAAGCCATGGTGTGGCTCATGCGCATTTTGGCGGGCTATGAAAACGACCCGCAACGAGCCCTGCAAATTGCAACCTACCTGTATCAAACCTATCCGGACAACGCCTACTTTCACCGTTATTATGCGCGGATGCTTTACTCGCAGGGCATGCAGCCGCAGATGGAGATAGAATGCAAAAAGATACTGGAGCGCATTGATAGCGGCAAGGTGGGCTACGAAGCGGTGAGTGGCCGATATGCGGCTTTCTTTCTGGGCCAGATGAACGAATTCAGGCGCAAGCTTGACGATGCCAAAAAATATTATTTGATGAGCGTAAAATTTTCGGAAGAAGCCAAGGCTACCGAATCCGGCTATTATCTCTATTCTTTGATTTCGCTGGGCGAAATCGCCACCAAACAAAAAGACAAGGTTCTGGCAAAAAAATATTTTAAAGAAGTGCAGAAACACTCCGGCCGCAAAGACGAAGCCTACCAGGATGCCAAGCGGAGGTTGAAGAAATTGGAAAAGGCGAGTAAGGATTAAGGACTTCTTATAACTTTACAAAATGACTGGGACAGAGCGATTTGATAGCTGTTTGCTGTGCGGTGGTAGAAGATTACGCTTTATGCGAGGTTATGAAAAGGATCATATATTTCTGTGTTTGTCCTGTGGATTTGTTTTCTGTCAAGTAAAGCCCAGCGAAGAAGTATTGAATAAACATTACAGTCAATACCCACGAGCCCGCTCTATTGGAGAGATTACTCTAAAAAGATACGATTCCCTTCTGGATTCATTCGAGCTCTATAGAAAAAACAATAACATGATTGATGTTGGCTGTGGAGATGGACATTTCCTGGCAGCTGCAAAAAAGAGAGGCTGGAATGTTTTTGGAACTGAGTTCACACAGGAAGCGATAGAAGTATGCGAAGGGAAGGGAATACGAATGACAAAGGGGTCAATGTCGGAACAACTATATTCACCTGGCACTTTTGATATCGTTACTTCATTTGAGGTGATTGAGCATATCAATACACCTCAGAGTGAAGCCAAAATTTTCAATTTTATTTTAAGGCAAGGTGGCGTTGCATACGTAACAACTCCAAATTTCAATTCAATTTCTAGAAACATCTTAGGTCCAAAATGGAACATTATTGAATATCCAGAGCATTTGAGCTATTATACTCCCAAAACTTTGACTCGGCTATTTGAGCAAAACAATTTTAAAATGGTTGAAATAAGTACGACAGGAATATCGTTTGATCGATTTCACAACAGCGGATCGAATCAAGGGAATGCCTCCCTTGGCGCTGACGAACAACTAAGGCAAAAGGCAGAGAACAAGATTGTATTTAAGATGCTGAAGAGTGTCATTAATCATGCTCTTAACCTCACCTCAAAGGGTGATTCTCTAAAAGCTTTATTTAAAAAGAATTAGTAGCATGGAATTACGTGATCTTATTTTCACGCCTTTGGTTATTGTGCTGGTTTATCTGGCCGCATATATCCTTCGGCCAAGGATCACTAATGAATTTACCAGAAGGTATTTCTTCCCAGCATTGACAGTTAGAATAATTGGAGCTTTGTCGGTGGGCTTCATCTACCAGTTTTATTACCCGGGAGGAGACACTTTTACTTATCACAAATTGGGCAGCCGTGTGCTTTGGGAAGCATTCATGAAATCTCCGTCAATCGGTATCGACCTTTTCTTTCGAGAAAAAGGTGTACTTGGATCGTATGTTTACTATTCAAAGCTTGAACTTTTCAATGATCCTGCTTCCTATACTGTAACACAAATTGCGTTCGTATTCGATTTGTTCACTTTTTCAAGTTACTCTGCAACAGCGGTCTTGTTTTCTGTGATAGGTTTTCTTGGCTCTTGGCTAATGTTCCTTGCATTCTTTGAAATGTACCCTTCTCTTCGCAATTCCATTGCTCTTTCTACTTTATTTATTCCTTCGGTAATATTTTGGGGCTCTGGACTTTTGAAGGATACACTAACGTACGCATCGGTCGGTGCTGCACTCTATTCCTGTCATCATCTCTTCATTAAAAAAAAATATAGCTACGGGAAAGTAGTTCTCTTAATAGTTTCATTCTTCCTCCTGTACAAAATCAAAATTTATATTTTGCTGACTTTTGTTCCTTCTCTGATTCTGTGGGTTTTCTTTGAAAATCTGGCACACATTCGGAACAAAATTACGCGAGTCTTTGCTGCTCCAGCAGTAACAGTAATTGCCTTTGCGCTTTCAATGTTCGCTATATTGAAGGCAGGTGAGGACAACCCCAAATATTCATACTCTAAACTTGCCAAAACTGCTCAGGTTACTGCATATGATATTAGGTATTGGTCAGGTAAAGGAGCTGGTTCAGGATACACTTTGGGCGAGCTTGATGGTACTTTTGGCTCAATGATTGCATTAGCACCTAGTGCTGTTGTAGTTTCGCTCTTTAGGCCATTTATCTGGGAAGTCAATAATCCTTTGATGCTAATTTCTTCAATAGAGGCCACACTGCTTCTACTGTTACTTGTGTTTGTTTTAATTCGAAGCAATTTTTTTCTGTTAAAGTCACTAACTCACCCAACTGTCATTTTTTGTCTTGGTTTTTCATTAATTTTTGCTTTTGCTGTGGGCGTTTCTACATATAATTTTGGGTCGTTGGTTCGATATAAAATTCCACTCCTGCCTTTTTTTATGATTGCTTTGATATTAATTGATGATTTGTCGCGTAAAGAACGAATTAGGAAATTCTCGAGCTAAACCTACTGCTGTGTTCAAGTAATAAGTGCAACAGGTGATTTTCTTTCAAATACAAAGATGTAAGCCATATAAAAGAAGTAAAGGGCAAGGTGAATTTCGATTTTTCCTTTGTCTTTTAAAGGAAATCGAAACCCTTGACTTCTTTTATATGGCTTTAAAACCAGCATTTGAGAGGAAAATCACCTATTCTGAAAATCTTTGAAGTTGTTGAACTTATTAGTTGAACTTAGAACTTCGTAAACAAGCCAAGAAATAATTTTTTGTTTGAATTTACCGAGTACTTCTGCTCGACAGTCTTTTTTCCAGCCACTCCTAATTGTTGTCGCAATTCTTTGCTTTCAATTAGTGCAGACAGCATCTTCTTCCATTCATAATCATTGTTTGCTATATAGCCGTTTACGCCCTGATCGATTATGGATGGGTTTGCACCAACAGGTGAAGCTACTGTTGGAATTTGAAGAGCCATGTACTGCAGTATTTTAAACCCGCACTTGCCTCGGGTCCATTCGTCATCAGGTAAAGGCATAATCCCTATATCAAATTGTGATAGATCTATAATTTCAGTTTGCAAACTCCACAGTTTAAAATGCATGCGCTCTAAATTGAATTTCGGTGGCTGATCAGCAATAAACCAAAATTCAACAAACGGAAATTTTTTTTCAATTGAGATCAACACTTGCTCAATTTCATTCAAATATTTGAGGGTTGAATGCGAGCCTGTCCAGCCAATCACGACTCTTTGACTTGAAATTGATTGCCTATCAGCTCCGTGAAATTGATGAGTATTTTCTGTATCTATTGTGGTTGGGTTAACCACTACATTTTCATTAAAGCGTTTAGCATAAGCTGCCAGGTAGGGGTTTCCTGTGCTAACCTTATAACTCCATTTACAAATACTAGACACTTTTTTTCTCCACCGAATCGTACGCTCCAACCAGTGTTCATTGGTTTTATCTGTGAGCCAAATGGCATCATCAAAATCATAAATGATTTTTTTCTGGAAAACTTTTGCAATAATCCATTCAAAAATAGGCGGGCCAATCGGTGCACATTCACGATGGATAAATATAAAATCAACTGGAATAGCTTTAAATATGGCTACAAAACGTCTAAGAAATCCTGATGAGAGTAGTATCAATTTGAGAAAGGAATTCCCTTTTTTGAAAAAAATCTTCCAGTTTTGAGAGCTTAAAAACGATTGCACCTCAAATTTTGAGTGCTCATTGGAAAGCAAAAAGAAGTATTGCTCGAAGCGGAATCGTTGTGAGGGTGATTCACCTAACGGATAGGGAACAAAGAAAAGAATTTTCATGCTAACTTGCCGCAAAATTAAAGAACCAAAAAATATTTTTTCTTCGCAAGTTGCTGAATATAAATTACTATGCCCGAGTATATAGAGTACAAAATTGAGCCTCCCAGTACTGCTAAAATTCTTCACTGGAAAGAACTCTGGCTCTATCGAGAGCTTTTTTATTTTTTTACCTGGCGCGATATAAAAGTAAAATATAAACAAACTCTTCTTGGCTTTTTATGGGCCATACTTCAGCCCCTTTTTATGATGATTATATTTACATTCTTCTTTGGAAGAGCACTCAATATTCCATCTCAAAATTTGCCATACCCTTTGTATGTTTTTTCAGGGCTTTTGCTTTGGAACATGTTTTCAGCAGGTCTTACCAATGCTTCCAATAGCATGGTAAATAATGCAGCTATTATTAAAAAGATTTATTTTCCTCGTCTGATCATCCCTGTGTCATCAATTTTAGTAGCTCTTTTTGATTTTCTTATGGGCTTCGGTATCTACACAGGTTTGTTGGTTTATTATGCACAACCTGTTGCATGGAGCGCTGCTTTTATATGGCCCCTTGCCTTGATTCTTACGGTAGTTGCCACGATGGGCCTTGGGTCTTGGCTATCTGCATTGAATATTAAATACCGTGACTTTAGATATGTGATCCCGTTTCTGGTACAGGTGCTGTTCTTTTTAACGCCTGTAATCTATCCTGTTTCGATGCTGAAGTACCCGTTTCTGCAATACATTTTAGTTTGCTCACCCATGTATGCGGCCATCGAGCTTTTCCGCTATCCACTCACTGATGCGATGCCCGATATTTATTTTATGACGGCTAGCTTGACTTCGGGGGTGGTGTTCCTTTTTATAGGAATTTTTTATTTTAAACAAACCGAAAATTTCTTCGCTGATTACGCTTAAGAGATGAAGCCAATTTTAGAAGTAAGAAACATCGGTAAAAAATTCCGTCTGCAGCATCAATCTCGCGGGTACTTGAGTTTGCGTGAGCGTCTTGTTTCGGCAATTAGGTTTGAGCGGAACGAAACCGAAGACTTTTGGGCACTTACTGATGTTTCGTTTGATGTACAGCAAGGAGAATCGATCGGAATCATCGGACGTAATGGAGCGGGCAAATCAACATTGTTGAAAATCCTTTCGAAAATTACACCCCCTACTACAGGAAAAATTATTTCTCGTGGCAGGACTGCAAGTTTGCTCGAAGTGGGTACGGGCTTTCACCCGGAATTAACAGGCCGTGAAAATATTTTCTTTAACGGTTCTCTGTTGGGAATGAAACGCAAAGAGATCAAAAATAAATTTGATGAAATCGTAGATTTTAGTGGAGTAGAAAAATTTTTGGACACACCGCTAAAACATTATAGCAGCGGCATGCAACTGCGCTTGGCTTTTGCCGTAGCTGCGTTTCTAGAGCCTGAAATTTTAATCATAGACGAAGTACTTGCCGTAGGTGATGCGGAATTCCAGAAGAAGTGTCTCGGCAAAATGGAAGATGTGAGCAAAAGCGGAAGAACTATTTTGTTTGTAAGTCACAATATGGCTGCCGTACAAAGCCTTTGCACTAAGTCCATTTTGTTAAAAAACGGGAAACTTCAATTTATCAATTTTTCAACCGAAGTTATTCAAGAGTACTTCAATCAGATTGAAGGGAATTTAAAAAATCATAGTGGTATCTTAGAGTTTAACCAAAACAATAGTACAAAGCCAATAAAAAAAATTGAAATCCTGTGCGATGGAAAAAACTCCAATACAGCCCACATGGGTTGCCAATTGGAAATCCGAGTGCATTTTAAAACCACAACTTATCTCGATGCTCCTGTGCTGGGGGTTATTTTTAAAGATGGCCAAGGGATTCCTATGATTGGGGTGAACAACAAACATTATGCTGGAAATATAGCCGAGCACCCAATTAGCGAAGGGTGCATTTCAATGAGCATACCCTACCTTACACTCTTTGAAGGCGTGTATCATACGGATATCCACTTTGGAAATGGTTATAGCGACTATGAAATCTTGCAAGACTGCTTTGAGTTCACAGTAGAGCCCTTGAAATTTGCATCGGGCGAAATTCCAGATAAAAGATTTAACAGACTATTTATTAAAGAAATTGAATGGACACTTGATTCCAAATAAAGCTTATGCTTAAAAGAGTAATCAGAAAAATCAAATTTACTTTCCTTAAGCAGAGAGTAAGAACGTACAAAGAATTTTCCATAACCCAACCATTTGATTTGGTTACACCAGAGAAGGTGAAGATAAATATTGAATTCCTTCGTTCTTATCATTCGCAATACATTAACGAAGTTTCAAGTAGCAATATGGCCGCATCGCTTGAACTTTCGGGGTATCTATTGAGTATTTGTCAAACCAATCAATACTCACACATGCTCGACATGGGTTCGGGTTTCAGCTCCTTCATTCTAAGATATTATGCCAAAGAAAACCCACACGTAAAAGTGGTTTCCGTTGATGACAATGTTGCTTGGCTTGATAAAACCAAGACATTTTTGGAACAACACCAATTGGATACAAAAAATATTTATCACTTAGATGATTTTCTTAATTCTGAAGAAAAAGATTTTGACCTTGTTCTGCACGATCTCAACTTTGTGGAAGTTAGGATCAACTATGTTGAACAATTAATTCAAAAAACAAAACAAGGCGGTGTGTTGATTATGGATGATGTGCATAAACCGGATTACCTTTTTGCGTTACTTTCTAAGTTGAGGAAAGAGAATGTGAAGCTCTTTGATATCAAAACAATAACAGAGGATAGTTTTGGTAGATTTGCGTTGGCACTGGTAAAAGAATAAAATGCAGGTAAGTATTGTCATCCCCACAAAAGATCGCGGAAAAATCTTTGATGATGGTCTGCAAAGCGTAGTTAAAGCAATTAAAGGGCTTGATGCGGAGGTAATCGTAATTAATGACAGCAGACTATCTACACCAACAATTCCAACTGAATTTACAAATGTCCGATTAATCCAGAATCCTAAAAGTGGAGTTGCTTCCGCGAGAAACTTTGGGGCATCTGTATCTCAAGCCGAGTATCTTTTATTTATGGACGATGATTTCCTGATTCCCCCTCAAACTATTTCACTCGCACTAGAAATTGCAAAACTGGATTCCAAAAAAATCCACCTTTTCAATTGGGTCTATCCTCCTGAGATTGAGCTTAAACTTTCCGAATTTCAATTCGGAAGATATTTAGTAGCCTTCGGGTTCACTAGTGTTCAAGGTTGGCTTGGTGATGAATGGCGTACTGAAGAGGTATTTGAACTAAATGATGGCGCTAGTTACTTTTTACCTATTAAAAGATCCATCTTCAAAGAAATTGGAGGTTACAATGAAAATTTTCTTCACGCAGGAGCCGAAGATTTTGATTTTGTTCAGCGGGCTAAAGAAAAGGGAATAAAATATTATTTAGACAAACGTTGCCTCTTGTATCACAATGAATCGGATAGGATCAGTCTTACAAATTGGCTAAACCGAAAGCTAAGAACCGGAGAGACATTACAAATGGCTGTGGGCCTGGGTCACGAACGACTGAAAATAAAATATTCATTATACCGAAAATTCCTTTTTAAAAGGATCTCTAATTCTAAGTTCATATTATTTGGAATTTTAAAACTGATACCTAATGTGCCCCAATTTGACAGAGTATATTTTAAAATAACCAATTTACTTTTATCTGTATATCTCTTTGATGGCTATACAAAAAAGATCTAGGATGAGGAAAATCTTGAAAAAAATCTATGAATTATTGCCATTGAAAAAGCAGATTTTTCTTGTGCTTCGATTATTGCCTATACCCGAATCAATTTTCAAGCATCTTTATTTTAATGGGCTTATTTCAGTTGAAGTCGGAAACAAGTCTTTCAAAATGTTTCACTATGGCTATCAGCTCGAGAATGAATTATTTTGGAGAGGCCTCAAAGGCGGCTGGGAAAAAACATCAATGCAAATTTGGACTTCTTTATCAAAACATTCTGCGGTAATTTTTGATATTGGGGCTAACACAGGGGTCTTCTCTCTAGTGTCGGAAACTATCAATCCAAATTCTAAAATCTTTGCATTTGAGCCGGTTCAAAGAGTATACGAAAAGCTCGAAAAGAATATTGAAATGAATAAACATCACATAACGCCCGTGTGTAAAGGGTTATCTGACTTTGATGGAGTTGCCACTATTTACGATTTACCTACAGAACACATCTATAGTGTTACCATCAATGAGAATACCAATCCTCCTGAAAGAAATGCTATTCCAACTCAAGTTGCCGTCATAACAGTAGATTCATTTTGCGAAAAAAATAATTTGAATCAGATCGATTTATTAAAAATTGATGTTGAAACTCACGAGCCTGAAGTGCTACTGGGAGCTTTAAAAACCCTAAAAAAAAATTGCCCCCCCATGATTATAGAAATTCTTAATGAAACTGTCGCTCAACGGGTCCATAAAATTTTAGAGGGTTTTAATTATCTATTTTTCTCTCTTGATGAAACTAAAGGGGCAATCCACTGCAAAAAACTCGGTGAAATGGGATTTGGGAATTACTTAGCCTGTAAAAAAACAGGTGCTGATTTTTTAAAACTTGCTGTATGAAAAACAGGAGATTAATTGACTTACCCAAAGAAATTTTCAAAGTCCCTTTTTTAGAAAAAATATTGACACATTTAACCAACAATAAAAATCATAAAAATTTTTTTGCTAGGCTCCCTCCACTTAACAAGTCGTACCCCAAAAATTCGATTCGTTACTCAAAACGCAACGAAATAAGCTACGAACTGGACATTAGTGACTATATTGAATGGTTGGTGTACTTCGGCATCTTGATGGAGCCCCATAAATCTCTTTACGGCTTGGCTAAAAGCGGAGATATTGTATTTGATGTGGGGGCAAACATTGGAGAAACTACTTTTAATTTGGCTCGAACAGTGGGCACTTTCGGAGCTGTTCATTCATTTGAACCAGATCCGTATATTTTCTCAAAAATATTGAAAAATTACAAATTGAATACATTTGTAAATATTTCACTCAACAACTTTGCCTTGGGCAGCGATCCGAGTGAATTGTGTTTAAGCACGCCCGTTGAAGATAATCGTGGAGGAACTCGAATACGCCCGACCGATAAATCTGGAAACAAGGTGCCGGTATCTACGGTTGATATTTACGTTTCTGAAAAACAAATAAAAAAAATTGATTTAATAAAAATAGATGTTGAGGGTTTTGAACATCGGGTGCTGCTGGGTGCAGAAGCTACGCTGAATAAATTCAAACCAAAATTATTTATAGAAATTAATGATGACAATTTGCACGAGCAAGGCGATTCGGCAAAAACACTTATAGAAAAATTGTTGAACAATGGTTACAAAATTCAAAATGCCGCTACGAATGAAGCCGTCACAGAGGCAACCGATTTTCGAAAACATCATTTTGATATTATAGCAACTCATGAGTAGACCTTTACTTTGCTATTTTGGTCATCACAAATGCGCCTCTACATGGGTTATAGGTATACTCTATGATGTTTGTCATGCATTGGGGCTGAACATCTTTGAGAGGCAAATCATTCTGATGGAAGAACCCTCTTCGATCATCAACAATATGAATGTCGATTTTTATATTTGTCAAAGTAGCGACTATGAAAAAGTAAAGCCCCTAAACAATCTTCGTGGCTTTCATATCATTAGAGATCCGAGGGATTTAATTATTTCTGGTTATTTCTCTCACTTACATAGCCATGCAATCGGAAAATGGACTGAATTAAGGTATCACCGGAATAACCTTATGAAGGTAAATAAGGATGATGGTCTATTCTTAGAGATGGAATTTGATAAATACTTTATCGACCACATCGCTACCTGGAACTACAATGATCCTAATATTCTCGAGTTAAGATACGAAGATATCTCTCACAATCCAAAAAAATATTTCACACTAATTTTTGAATTCCTTGGAATTTATGGTCAAGTAATTGAGGGTAAACAGCTTTGGATTAACTCATATGCTAACCGGGTTTTTAATCGTTTGTCATTAGATTATCGATGGAGGCAAGATAAAATGAATGAACCTTTTCTCGATCATTTAATCGCCAAAAATCATTTCCAAAAACTCTCCAATGGAAGAAGTTATGGTGAAGAAAATCCAAAATCACATTATCGTAGCGGGTTGGCTGGCAACTGGAAATATCATTTTAATGAACAGCACAAAAAGAAATTCAAAGGCTTATTTGGTGATCTTTTAGTAAAACTGAACTATGAATCGAATAACGATTGGTGATGCTAATGAATGAGCTATCTACGAAAAAAGTCGTTTATATTGTTTCCCAAGTTCATAAATCTTTGGCCTTTGAGTGGATTGCTGAAGGC
Source organism: Bacteroidota bacterium (assembly GCA_018267285.1). Classification (GTDB taxonomy): domain Bacteria; phylum Bacteroidota; class Bacteroidia; order Cytophagales; family Cyclobacteriaceae; genus ELB16-189. Next base: position 32,345 of record JAFDYU010000009.1, read on the forward strand.
CTGAAAAAAAAATACGATCTCACTTTTATTTTGCTCAACGCGCAAGGTTCGCCTCTGGAAGATTTTCTGTTAGCAAAAGGAGTTGAAGTTCGAAGGATAAACTATCGAGGTAAAATAGATTTTCTAACAGCCTTTATTAAAATTCTTCTTTTTTTTATTAAATCTAAACCTGAAGTTGTGCATGCACACCTTCTCGATGCTCAACTCATTGGTTTGGTTGCCGCAAAATTAGTTGGTATAAAAAATCGTATTTACACAAGACACAATAGCAACTTTCATCATGTCTATCACCAAAAGGGAATCCTCTTTGACAAGATTAGCAACGGATTAGCTACCAAAATTGTCTCCGTTAGCTACGCTACCGATATTACATTAACTCAACTGGAGAAAGTCAATACTTCAAAAATTGTCAAAATACCCCATGGGTTTGACATGAAAATTTTTGAACAGGTCCCTTCAGAAAGAAGGGTGGCAATTATAAAAAAGTGGAGCATTACTGACAATAAACCAATTGTTGGGGTCATCGCTCGGCATATTGAGTGGAAGGGAATTCAATACATTATTCCCGCTTTTAAAAAATTCTTAAACGAATATCCTTCGGCTACTTTAATTCTTGTCAATGCAACTGGTCCTTATCATAAAATAATTTTAGAGCTGTTGAACTCTATACCTCGTGATAGATTCATTCTTATCCCATTTGAAGTGGACATCGCAGCCTTATATTCAGTTTTCGACTTATATGTGCACACGCCAATAGATACAGTGTGTGAAGCTTTTGGGCAAACCTATATTGAAGCTCTTGCTGCTGGCGTCCCCTCAATATTTACGCTGTCTGGAATCGCTAACGAATTTATTGAGCACGAAAAAAATGCCTTAATAGTTCCATTTAAGAATAGTGATGAAATCTACCAAGCTCTTTTGAGGCTTTGGACAGATATATCATTACGAGAAAAACTTATTAGCAATGGCAGACATGATGTAATTTCGAAGTTTGAATTATCCTCTATGTTGGCGGCTCTGAATAAACTTTATGAGTGAGCTTCTCTTTAGCATAGTTATCCCCACTTACAACCGATCGGGTTTTATCCGTAAAACGATTGATTCCGTTTTGAATCAATCTTTTCAAAATTTTGAAGTCATTGTAGTTGATGATGGGAGCTCTGACAATACTGAAGAAGTTGTGAGATCGATAAATGATCAGAAAATTTGTTATTACAAAAAACAAAATGGCGAACGAGCTGCTGCTAGAAACTTTGGTGCTGCTTTTTCGAAGGGTCATTTCATTAATTTTTTAGATTCGGATGATTTACTGTACCCTAATCACTTAGATGTGGCAACAAAATTCATCGAAAAAAATAAAACCGTAGATGCCTTTCATCTTGGTTATGAAATCAAAAATAATATTGGTGATATTCGATCGATAAATAACATCCGATCGGTTAATAATCGAATTGTAAATGGGAATATGCTAAGTTGTAACGGTGTTTTTATCAGACGCAATGTTCTTTTAAAAAATCCATTCAATGAAGATCGGTCATTGTCTTCACTTGAAGATTGGGAGCTCTGGATAAGATTAAGTGCTCGATACCTTTTTTTAAATGACAATTCGATAACATCAACAATTGTCCAGCATAATAGCAGAAGTGTAATGACTGTCGATATTTCTAAAATAAAGACCAAAGTTGATCGATTTGTTCATTACGTCACCAATGATGAGCAGAATAGAAGATATTACGGCCAAAGGTTAAACAAGGCAGTGGCGAGTGCTTTCACTTACGCCTCGCTTCATCTTGCTATGGCTAATGAAAGCAAAAGAGAGGTTTTCCATTATTTATGGAAAGGAGTGAAAACTTACCCGGGTGAAATATTGAAAAAACGTTTTTTGGTTATTATGAAAAAACTAATTAGCCATTAAATCAATATGAAAAACATATTGATTTTGACATATTGGAGTTACCATGATGCGCTTATCCAAACGTACACGCTACCTTATGTAAAAATCATTCTTAAAAACTTACCCAAGGGCAGCAAAATCTATTTGCTCACGTTGGAAAAAGATGGCCAAGCGCTTAAATCTCCCAAACGTTCTGAAATCGAAACGGCTTTTAAGAGTGATGAAATCGAGTGGCTGCCGATTCAATATCAACCCTTTGGTTTTTTTGCTTTCTTCATGTGGACCTCGGCTTCTTTAAAATTAAGCCTGCTTATTCTCCAAAAAAAAATATCTGTAATCCATTGCTGGTGTACACCGGCCGGAGCCATTGGCTACCTTTTAGCAACTCTGCTAAATCGTAAACTCGTTATTGATAGTTACGAACCGCATGCCGAAGCAATGGTTGAAAACGGAACCTGGACGAGAAAAAGTCTGGCTTTTCGATTGTTATTTTGGTTGGAAAAAAAACAGACTCAAAAAGCGGAGTTCATCATTGCTGCCACAAAGGGAATGCGTGAATATGCTCAGGAAAAATATGAAGTATCAATCCATCAATATTTTGTAAAGCCAGCGTGTGTTGATTTGAATTTGTTTTCTATAAAAGACATTAAAAATGAGAAGCTATTGGAGGAGCTCAATCTGTCTGGGAAAATAGTTTGCGTCTATGCTGGTAAGTTTGGCGGCATCTATCTGGACAAAGAAGTATTTGACTTCTTAAAAGTCGCATCAGAATACTGGGGCGAATCTTTTCGGGTTTTGATCTTAACTAGTCACAAACGAAATGAAATTGTTAGTTTCTGCAATTCTGTCGGCTTGTCGCCAGAAATTGTCATCTCACTTTTTGTAGACCACAAGCAAGTGCCAACATATCTCGGTCTCGGGGATTTTGCGATGACCCCGGTTAAACCCGTAAACACAAAAAGATTCTGTACACCAATAAAGGATGGCGAGTATTGGGCTTTAGGTTTGCCCGTGGTAATTCCAGCTAATATTTCGGATGATTCTGCTATAATTGAAAAAACAAAAATCGGAGTTGTATTAACCCGGCTAGAATACTCCGCTTACCGAGAAGCCATAGAAAAAATGGATAAACTTCTTCATCAGGAATCTGATAACCTATATAGTAAGATCAGATCTGTTGCCGAACAGTATAGAAGTTTCGATATTGCCGAGAAAGTATATGCTTCCGTATATGCTTAATAAACACAATTTCGTTTTTTTGCATTGATTTTTAATTACCTTATACTGTAAAGTATGACCAAAATTCTTATCACCGGTGGCGCTGGTTTCATTGGTAGTTCTCTTGCTGAACGCCTTCTTGCCACTGGCCAATATTTTGTCGTTGTAGTTGACAACCTACTAACCGGGAGCTTAAAAAAAATTCCAAACCATGAGAATTGCCGGTTTATCAAATGTGATGTGAACAACTATAATGACATCTCATCCATCATGACGAGTTATCAGTTTGATTATGTTTTTCACTATGCTGCAGTGGTTGGTGTTAATCGCACCATCGAAAATCCGATCATGGTGCTCAACGATTTACAGGGAATAAAAAACGTTCTCGATTTGTGTAAAAATACAGGTGTGAAGCGCATATTCTTTTCTAGCTCATCAGAAGTTTATGGCGAACCAGTGGAACTGCCACAGCATGAGGAGACAACACCGCTGAATTCAAGATTGCCTTATGCCGTTGTGAAAAACGCTGGAGAATCATTTTGTAAATCCTACCAGAAAGAATTCGGACTTGATTATACCATCTTCAGATTCTTCAATACGTACGGCCCCAAGCAAAGCACCGATTTTGTAATTTCTAAATTTATAAAAGCTGCATTAAAAAATCAACCGATAACTGTTTACGGAAATGGAAATCAAACAAGAACATTTTGCTTTATTGACGATAACACAACTTGCACGCTTAAAATACTTGAAGAAGGTCACGCTATCAATGACGTAATCAATATTGGGAGTGAAATAGATATTACCATTTTGGAGTTGGCTGAATTAATCATTGCCTTAACTAAATCGAGCTCCAGAATTGAGTTTTTGCCCCCTCTTAAAGAAGGAGACATGACGCGAAGACAGCCCGACTCAAAGAAAATGAAAAAAATAATTGGCAACAATTTCATTTCATTAGAAGATGGACTGAAGAAAATTCTGCAAACAGAAATGGCTTTCTTGTATTAAGTACGATATACACCTCATGGCGCGTTTTGTGTTTTTTTTAAGTTGTCTCTTTTGCATGAGCGAAGCATTTTCTCAATGTGGAACAGCCGTTTTTACTTCTGCTTCTACCGGCTGCATCAATCAAAGAATACCAGTTACAAATAATTCATCGGCTGGTAATTATTTTTGGGATTTCTGCACTGGCGATTTTTTAAACACACCGACCTCTCAGGCACTGTATTCTCTTTCTTCTGCCGTTGGCAGGCCAGCCATTGAATTGACTTACGATGGCTCAACTTGGTATGGCTTCGTAACGGGCACCTGGACAAATACATTGTACCGACTTACTTATGGAAATGGCCCTGAGGCTGGCCCTACATTTATCGATAATCTTGGCGATTTATCTGGCAAATTAAATAACCCAGGTCCTGTTAGAATTATCTCTGAGAATAATCTATGGTATGGCTTCATCTACTGTACGGCTACAGGCGAGCTTTTGAAATTGAGTTTTGGCAGCAGACTCACAAATTTGATTTCCGTAACGGTTTTATACACAAATCTGTCTTACCTAAATTCCGGCTTGGCATTCGGACGTGATGCCACAAATGGATGGACATGTTTGTTGTCAAATGCGAGTACGTTAAGCATAATTCGACTCGGAAATTCTTTGACATCGCCATCGAATAGCGATGTCATTACATCTTTATCAATACCTAACGCAAACAGTTTCGCTGACATAGACTTGATTAATGTTTGCGGGCAATGGACGGCCCTGGGCACAAATCTGGGAAACGCAAATGTTTATCGATTTGATTTTGGAACTAATCTTTTCTCTTCGCCATCAATAACTCAAATTGCGACTATTCCAGTAAATAATCCTGGAAGATTGAGAATTGCACAGGACGGAGAAAACTATTTCATTTTCGTTTCTTCACTTGATGGCCTCTTCACGAAATTGAGTTTCGGGAATGACCTGACTTCATCACCATCAATTACCAACGAAGGAAACATGGGTGTTCTTTCGAATTGCTATGGCTTAGCTGTTGCAAATGGCAATAATTCAAATTGGACAATACTATCGGTAAGTCAGGCTAACGGGCAAGTCTTCTCTACAACATATCCAGATAATTGCACAGCAACACCTAAAACATCGAATTCAACTACGCCTACTTTCAGTTATTCATCACAAGGGAATTATAATGTTTCTTTGATGAATTCGAACTCTTCTGGTACAGTTGTAAAAACAAATTCTATCACGATTAATCCTCTTACTGCTCCCGACATCACCTTTACCTCTCAAAACAGTTGTGCCAACAACAACATTAACTTCACTTCCTCCAATCAATCGGGAGATATATCAACCTATCAATGGGATTTTGGCGATGCCACAAACTCTACAAGTGCTAATCCTAGTCACATTTACTCCGCAGCCTCTACCTACTACCCCTCCCTAACCGTCACGGCCACCAACGGCTGCCAGAATTCGTTGCAGGATACGTTGCAGGTATTTAATGCCCCTCAGGCCACATTCACTATTCCATCCGTGTCACCCATCTGTACCAATCAAAATTATACGTTCACCAACACTTCTACTTACGACATCGGCTCCAACCCCACCTGGCAATGGAGCGTAAACGATACCATCATTACTTCAGCAAAGGAACTGGCTCATACTTTTTCCTCGTCCTCAACCCAAAAAATTTCACTCACCGCTTCTATACCGGGTTGTTCTTCGCAGTCGGTTCAAACGATCAATTCTTTGGTGGATGGCCCTTTGGTCGATTTCACCTCACCCACCTATGGGTGCGATTCCACGAGCGTCACGTTCACCAACACTTCTACCGGTTCTGTGAGCGGCTATCAATGGAATTATGGAGATGGTAATACTACTGCGCAAACTGATGGAGCAAATTCTTTTGCACAATCGGGTTCCTATGCGGTAAGCTTAACCGCCACCAACGCAGCCGGGTGCGTCAATTCTCTTTCAAAAAATATTTCTATTTACACCAACCCACAACCTGATTTTAAAATCGAGTTGCCTCCGTTTTCTTGTGCTAAGTCTCCGGCACAATTTGATAACCTGACTTCGTCACTACCCGACAGTAACATCAGTACCTGGGCGTGGAGTTTTGGCGATTCGCTGAGCGGTTCTTCTTCTGCTAAAAATCCGGCCTACACGTATTCCTCTGCTAAAGATTATACAGTTACCCTTCAGGCAACAACCAATTTTGGGTGCACCAAGTCCCTACAAAAAACCGTAACAATTTCGCCTTCGCCACAGGCGGGGTTCACCTACTCACCCGCTTGCGTCAATCAAAGCACACAGTTCACCAATGCCTCATCGGGCAACATAACTGCTTATCAATGGACGCTACCGAACAAAATTTTACAAGGCACAACACCTACGTATAGTTTTAATTCATCGGGAAGTTTCCCTGTTACATTAACTGTGACCGGTGCTAATGGTTGTTTGAATCAGGTTTCCAAAAACATTACTGTACCCGTTTTGCCCGTAGTAGATTTCTCTACGCAAGCTCCCTGCACCGGGCATCCTACCACTTTTCAAGAACTCAACCCGGGAGGAAGTGACCCGGCTGTCTCCTGGAATTGGAATTTCGGATCGAGGAGTGCTACCGGGCAAATGGCGAGTTACCAATTCCCAGACGTTAACGTGTATTCCGTAACGATGAACACCACCCGGCAATCGGGTTGTGTCTATTCCATTTCAAAAAATATTTCCATAAGCACGGGTCCTATGGCTGATTTCACACCTTCTCAATTTGCAGGTGCTGCGCCATTGTCGGTTACCTTTCAAAATAATTCAACGGGCGATAGTTCCTTTTGGCAATTTGGCGACTCGAATAACTCCACAAGTACCGATTTATCTCCCACATTTGTTTACGCTAACCTGGGAGCTTACAAGGCGCTTCTCACCGTAAGCAATGTGTTGGGATGCAGCGATACACTGAGCACAGAAATTGATGTGGTTGTGCCACACATCGATTTAACGATGAACAACTTTTCGTTATCCAACGACCCAAGTACGAATTCATCTAAGGCCACGGTAACCGTTTTTAATGCGGGAAATATTCCGCTCATCAACCCAACGGTTGAAATTGACTTGGGAGGTGGTGCGTTTATTAAAGAAAACATAACCGGTATGATCCGCCCCGGGAAATCGCTTACGCAAATGTTATCGTTGCAAATTGTTCCTCAAACGTTGCCGTACATCTGCGCCATTGTTGCGGCAACCAACGATGCCGACCTAGCCAACAATAAACAGTGTGTAGCACTTGCCAACGAAGATGTGGTGAGTGAGCCTTACCCCAATCCCACCCATACCGGGTCTATCAGTTTTGATTGGATCAGTGCCTCGCAAGAAAATATTCAGATAACAATTTTTAAATCGAATGGGGAAACGGCTTTCCATCAATATTTGGATTCCGTACCGAGCGGGCTCACGCAAATGAAAATCAATACCTCTGATTTTTCTGATGGATTGTACCTGATTCAATTTTCGGGAAATTCCACAAAAAAAACATATCGGTTTATTGTTGCCAATTAACTTTGACACTCGAAGAAATCACACAAACGCTTTGGCAAGCATCAGAAAACAAAAAGGCTTGTCGCATTCAATTGGAGGGAGAATTCCTTCCGCGCACAATTTATCCGTATGGAGTTTGTACTACTTCAAAAAATCAAATTGTATTGGTTTGCTGGCAAGCGATGGGTTTTACAAAGGCAGGAGCAAAAGAAGGCTATCGCAATTTGCAACTGGATAAGATTTCTGAAATAGAAATTCTTTCCGCTCATTTCCAAAAGCGCGATGACTTCAACCCTGCCGATGTGCAATACAAAGATTGGGTTTATCATATTTAGACCTTTGAACTTCTGGCAAGCAATAAAAAATCAGCCATCACCAACGCGGCCATCGCTTCCACTATCGGAACTGCCCGCGGCACTACGCACGGATCGTGCCGGCCTTTGCCTGAAACGGTTACCTCGTTTCCTTCTTTATTTACGCTTTGCTGATCTTGCATGATGGTAGCCACGGGCTTAAAAGCTACATTAAAATAAATATCTTCTCCGTTGCTGATACCACCCTGAATTCCACCGGAGTGATTTGTTTTTGTACGGATTCGTTCGCCATCGTTATAGAATTCATCGTTGTGTTGTGAGCCTCGAAGTTTTGTTCCTTCAAATCCGCTCCCGTATTCAAATCCTTTCACAGCATTGATACCCAGCATGGCATGGCCGAGGGCTGCGTGCAGTTTGCCGAACACGGGTTCGCCCAGCCCTACCGGTACTTTTTTTATCACACACGTAACAAGCCCGCCAATGGTGTCGCGCTGTAAGCGCACTTCGTCAATCAGGGCAATCATCTTTTCAGCGATGGCTGCCTCGGGGCAGCGCACGATGTTCGTTTCTGTTTTGGATAAATCCAGTTCGGTATAATGCGGTGTTTTGATCTCTCCCACCTGCGAAACGTAGGCGTAGATTTCTATTTCGGATTTCCTCAGAAACAATTTTGCTATTGCACCTGCGGCTACACGGGCTGCTGTTTCGCGGGCCGAACTTCTGCCACCACCCCGGTAATCGCGGATACCATATTTTTTTTCGTACGTAAAATCTGCGTGCGAAGGGCGGAAACTTTCTGCCACATGGCTGTAATCTTTACTTCGCTGATCGTTGTTTTCAATGACCAAGGCAATCGGGGTGCCCGTTGACTTGCCCTCGAAAACGCCCGACAATATTTTAAATGTGTCGTCTTCTTTTCGCTGCGTAGTAATTTTCGATTGGCCCGGTTTTCTCCGGTCAAGTTCTTGTTGAATAAATGCCTCATCGATTTCTAACCCGGCCGGGCATCCGTCAACGATAACGCCAATGGCCGCACCGTGCGACTCGCCAAAGGTTGTGATTGAAAAGATTTTGCCAAACGTATTACTCATCGGGGCATGAAGATAACGGCAGAATCAATCACGCCCAAACTTCATCTCTTTTTTAGCAGGAAAAAGAGCGTGGCCGAGACAATTAGACCTGAAAAAATATGGATTGCCCATTTTATCCACCGTGAGTCGGGAAAAGATTTTAGTGTGTTATCGGCTGAATTAATGCGGTCGTAAAATGAGCCTGAGTCGTTGCTGCCAATCGACTGATTTTTAAAACTCTCGCCCATTACCCGTACGGTTTGCTGCGATTTTAGGGTATCGTATTTTTTGGTTTTCGGATTGAAAAATACCCACTGAAAATAATTGCCGAGGTTGTAGCTGCCCGGCTCTTTGGGTATCATAAAGTAACTGAAATTTTTTGTGCCGGTAACCCGCCCGCCTTCGCGGTTGATGTTTTGCCTAACGTTCGGTTCGTAAAAATCAAACGCGGGTGTATTGCCCAGGGTGGGTTTGGCAATGGCCGAGATGTTGCCTTCACCATACACATTAAATTCGTACGATATGCTTTGTCCCGTTTTCAGGTCCGTTTGGTTAAGGCGTTCGTCCAGTTTATAGTTGCCTACGGCCACCGCATCGCGCAGCGGGTGTGGCGGCAGTTCTTTCACCCGAACGGTTTTGGGCTTCGAGTAAAATGTTTTGAAATCTTCCTTGCGGTTTTGCCCGAAGAACGATGGGTTTCGAGCCACTTTAAATTTGATCATTTCCAGCCCAACGCTGGGGAATGTAACCGGTTGGCTGTTGAGTGGAAAAAAAGTAGCCTGGTAAATTTTGTACTGCATGTAATTCTTGTTGCCTATTTTGATGGGCTCGCCTTCAATGTTTTCTATGTTGAAATTTTCTTCCCAGCAGTTTCCGGGTTTCATTTTTTTCAAAATGTCTGAGAGCTGCCTACCGATATCATGAAACTGCAATAGTGCTCTGTTGTTTTCGGCCACCAGAAAAGACAGCGTTGTAGTAAACCCTTCGCCCACGTACACCTCTTCTTTGTTGGTGGTGAGCATCAACAAAGCGTCTTCCTTTACATCAACAAATTCGGTAGGCTGGTTGCGGCCAAAAAAATCGGTCATCGGGTCGCGGTCAAAAAAACTGCGGAACGGATCGCTCTGTTGCATCTGTACAGGCGGCCCAACTTTCACTTTTTTTCCGGGCACGGTGTAGTACTGATCGTTCACTTTTAGTTTAAACGAAGGCACGGTGATGATCCCCTGTTTGGTGGGCACGTAGGTCATGATAATGCTTTGCGAAGAACTGATTTGGCCGTTGGTGATGTTCGTTTGCGAAGAAGACGAAGTTCCCCGCTTTTGAAAACCTACTATTTCCGGAAAATTTTCATACGATTTTAATCGGTCGTTGTTCACCGTAACCGTGATCGTCCAGGCCTGATTTTGGCCGATCTCATCGGGGCCTAATGCAATCTGCACATTTTGCGCTTTGGCAAAAAATCCGGCAAGGATGCCCGTCAATAAAAAAAATATCTTTTTCATCATAATTTCCAACGCAACTCGTTGCATAACAAAATTGCAGCCACAAAAATAAAATTCTTTCTTTTTGGTTCTACAACTGTTTTGTTACCTTCATCGTTGAATTGCGACAGGCGGTTGCATGCCTACACAAATTTTTTATCATGAGAATGCTTAGTTATGTCAAAAAAATTCTCACACGGGTGAGTTTTGACGCGCGGCTCTTTGAGAAAGAGTTGCGAAAGGCAATTAAAGTTTTAATTGCCGAGGAAGTACAAGAACTCAGAAATTGGTGCTACATCAATTATGGGAATCAATACGAGGCCATTTTAAACCGATGCTTCGTGCTTGCGTAAGAAACCAATTCGTTAAACCATTAGAAAGCCCGCCTTGTGCGGGTTTTATTTTGTAACAAACTCAATGTTCCGTTTCAACCCTAAAAATTTTGTACGTTTTACTGCCGATTTTTTAAAAAGCTTTTGAAAAACTTCGTCTGTAATTTCTTTCCAATTGTTTATTTTCATTTTCTCTAAATCAGGGTGCGGATTAAATCTCTGCTCGTTGTGCGATTTTGAAAAACGATTCCACGGGCACACGTCCTGGCAGATATCGCAGCCAAAAATCCAATTTTCAAATTTCCCTTTTTGCTCAACGGGGATTTCATCTTTTAATTCAATAGTAAAATACGAAATGCATTTGCTGCCATCTACCACATACGGCTCAACAATAGCATCGGTGGGGCAGGCATCCATACAAGCCGTGCACGTGCCGCAATAATCTTTAATCGGCCCGTCATACTCCAATTCCAAATCGATGATCAATTCTGCGAGAAAGAAAAAACTTCCCGCGCTTCGATTGAGGAGCAATGAATTTTTCCCTACCCAACCCAACCCCGACTTTGCGGCCCACGCGTGTTCGTGCACCGGGGCGGAGTCCACAAAAGCTCTCCCGCTTACGTCACCCACTTTTTCGCGAATGCGCTCCAAGAAAATTTTCAGTTTGTCTTTTACCACAACATGATAGTCTTCGCCATACGCGTACTTGGCAATTTTTAAATCGGCACGTTCGGCTAAATCGTTTTCCGGAAAATAATTATACATCAAACTCACCACCGATTTCGCGCCTTCAACCAGCAGCCTCGGGTCGAGGCGTTTATCGAAATTCTCGTTGAGGTAATTCATTGTGCCGGCATAACCATGCTTCAGCCATTCTTCCAATCGGGGCGACTCTTCTTCTAAAAACCCGGCCTTAGAAATTCCGCAAAAACTGAAACCGAGTTCGGCAGCAATTGATTTGATCTGTCTCGTGATATCTGATTTATTCAATTCGTTATTCGTTATTCGTTATTCGTTATTCGTTATTCAAATACAAATTACACAATGATTAACTTATCATGATTAACTTTTAACTTCACACCTCAATGACATCCGATAAAATAAAATCCCTCAGCGATGCGTCTCTACAAGTGAAATCCTGGAAAAATTCGGGTCAAAAAGTGGTGTTTACCAACGGCTGCTTTGATTTGGTTCATTTGGGCCACGTAGATTACCTTGAAAAGGCCCGAAACCTGGGCAACCGACTTGTGGTGGGGCTGAATACCGACAGCTCCGTAAGCCGATTTAAAGGCCCTGAGCGGCCTTTGCAAGATCAGAACTCGCGGGCGAGGGTGATGGCCTCTTTTGAGTTTGTGGATATGGTGGTTTTTTTTGATGAAGACACCCCCCTGAATCTCATCGCTGAACTAGTTCCGGATATTCTCGTAAAAGGCAGTGACTATTTGGCAGAAAACATCGTTGGCGCAGATGTTGTTATCAAGAACGGAGGTGAAGTAAAAACCATCGATTTTGTGCCGGGCTACTCCACCACCCGAATTGTGGAAAAAATTAAACGAACATAAACTAACAAACTATGGGGGCTATCGTAATCGGTTTATTTTTCATGCTCATCGGCTGGATGGTGAGCTCAAAGCTAAAAAGCAAATTCAAACAATATTCAGAAATTCATTTAACCAAAGACCTGACGGGCGCTGAGGTTGCACGCCTGATGCTTGCCGACAACAACATTCGCGATGTGCAAGTGACGTGTGTAGAAGGCCAACTCACCGATCATTACGATCCGTCAAGCAAAACCGTAAACCTAAGTCAAGGGGTTTTTTATGGACGCAATGCTGCCGCTGCGGCAGTGGCATCCCACGAGTGCGGCCACGCAGTGCAACACGCTCAGGCGTACAGTATGCTGCAGTTCCGCTCGGCCATGGTGCCCGTGCAAAACATTACTTCGCAGGTGATGAATTTCATTTTTATGGCCTCGCTATTTGGCGGGTTTATGTTCCATAGCTTCTTGCCGTGGAATACCGTTATCCTGATTATGATTGCCTGTTATGGCGTGTTTGCACTCTTTGCGTTAGTAACCTTGCCGGTAGAATTTGATGCGAGCAACCGCGCCTTGGCATGGGTTCGCACCCGAAACATGGTAACCCCGGGTGAATATGATATGGCCAAAGATGCGCTGAAATGGGCCGCCATGACTTATGTTGTTGCTGCCATTGGCGCCATCACTATGCTGGCGTATTACATTATGCGATACATGGGCAGCCGCGATTAATTTATCTCATTTACAAATTCAAAAGCCACTCCAATTTTATCGGGGTGGCTTTTTTGTTTACCTAATAAATGCTCTGTACGCATACAAATTTTATCCGTATTATTGCGGCAAGAATAGAACCAGAACAGTATGAATTTTGAGCTGACCGAAGAACAATTAACCGTACAGAAAGCCGCACGCGATTTTGCCCAAACCGAATTGTTGCCCGGAGTAATTGAACGCGATACCGAACAGAAATTTCCGGCCGAACAAATAAAAAAAATGGGCGAACTGGGTTTCCTCGGCATGATGACCGACCCCAAATACAATGGCGGTGGCATGGACACTATTTCGTATGTGCTTGCCATGGAAGAGATTTCCAAAATAGATGCGTCTGCTTCGGTGTGTATGTCGGTAAATAATTCGTTGGTGTGCTGGGGGCTCGAACGGTTTGGAACCGAAGAACAAAAAGAGAAGTATTTAAAAAAACTTGCAACCGGAGAGTCGATCGGGGCTTTCTGCTTGTCGGAACCGGAAGCCGGAAGCGATGCCACTTCGCAGCGAACAACAGCCGAAGACAAAGGCGATTATTATTTGCTGAACGGAACAAAGAACTGGATCACCAACGGAAAGAGTGCAAGCGTCTATTTGGTAATTGCACAAACCCATCCCGAAAAAAGACACAAAGGAATCAATGCGTTAATTGTTGAAAGAGGGATGCCGGGTTTTGTGGTTGGAAAGAAAGAAGACAAGATGGGCATTCGCGGCAGCGACACCCATTCGTTAATGTTTACCGATGTAAAAGTACCTAAAGCCAACCGCATTGGCGAAGATGGTTTCGGCTTTACCTTCGCCATGACAACGCTTAATGGCGGAAGAATTGGGATTGCCTCACAAGCATTGGGAATAGCTTCCGGTGCTTATGAGCTTGCCGTGAAATACGCCAAAGAACGAAAAGCCTTTGGCAAACACCTGAGCGAGCACCAGGCCATTCAATTCAAGCTGGCCGATATGGCCACAAAAATAAATGCAGCCCGGCTTTTAGTTTGGCAAGCCGCCCACCTCAAAGATCAAAAGAAAGATTTTGTAAAAGCCGCAGCCATGGCCAAACTCTTCGCTTCACAAATTGCACAAGAAGTAACTACCGAGGCTGTGCAGATTCATGGAGGCTACGGCTACGTAAAAGAATTTCATGTGGAACGCCTCATGCGCGATGCCAAAATCACCCAGATTTACGAAGGCACTACGGAGATCCAAAAGATGGTGATCTCGAGAGAGCTGTTGAAGTAAATTTGCTGCTGCTCTATTTATTTTTTTATCTTATTTTTATTGAACACAAACGTGCTCAATGAAAAAGGTAACTATTCTTAGCATGGTTCTTACCGTTGCCTCGTTCTCACTACCCTGCCAAGACAAGCCTCTTGCGTTTTACGACATCATCGCCAACGACAGCATCCGGATGTATTTTGATCCAGAATACCATTTTACCGAAAAACCCTGTGCTCAATTTATTCGCTACATCCGGGTTAATGACCAGGGAGACTTCAATGGCTATTTTGCAGATGCAACCACTGACGGATCTGTAATCGGAACCGGCCGATACATTAACGGAAAACGCCATGGCCATTTTGAAACATACTACCCAAATGGTAAAATAAAACGCAAAGGAGAATACCGAAACAATTTACCGGTGGGCGATTGGGAGTTCTACTACGACAGCGGCCTGCCCGAGCGAACCTTGAAAATAACCGACTCCGACACGTTGTTGATCAGGTATATAGATAAGAAAGGTAATTTACTTGTGCAGAATGGTAAAGGGAAATTCAAAGGGACGGTGGAAGCCTCCGGATCGGTCATTGCAAAAGGAAAAATTGTGAACGGGAAACCTGATCGAAAATGGAAATCCACCTACTCTAACAACGCAATATTTTGCGAAGAAAAATTTAAGAATGGAAAACTTATAAAAGGAATATTCCCAACTGCCATACCAGGGGCCAACAGATATTATTATAGCCAATCACTATTGAGTGCATTTTTATTTGCGGATTACGTAACTGATCTTGAGAAGTATCAAGTTAAGAAATGTACAGATTCGATTCTTAACAATAATGAGATAGGGAATAGACCTATTGACCATGTACAGTTCCGTAGAGACTTGTACAACTCAGTCAAAATCATTTCTGATAACAATAATGGGTTCAAAAGAGTGATGAGCAATGTTGGCTATACAACGGTCTTAAACGCACCTGTTATTTGTATTCGGTTTGAAACAAATGAAAAAAGAGAGCCCATAAATTTTCAAGTAATAACCGATGGGGGGCATGAGTATCTCGGAGTGGTATCATCTCTACTAATGAAGTTGAGAAATTTCCCTCCGAAAGAAAGAATATTTTTTTTCTTTCAAATAGATCGCAGCGGGATGTCTTCAACCCTAGGTAATAACCTTCTTATATTGTATTACTTTTCAAAAGAGCGTGCATTTGATGCGAGTAAGCTTAGAAAATAACCTATGCGATATTGTGGCTAGTTTTAAATACAAATTCTTTACCTTAGCAAAACTTTTATTCACGTTATTCGCAAGTTTCTTTCTTTTGCTCCAAAGAATCACTTTCATTTTTTTTACTTCTTTTTTAAAGAACAGAAACGTGCTCTATGAATAAGGTAACTATTCTTAGCCTGCTTCTTGCCATTGCCTCATTCTCACTACCCTGCCAAGACAAACCTCTTGCGTTTTACGACATCATCGCCAACGACAGCATCCAGATGTATTTTGATCCAGAATATCATTTTACCGAAAAACCGTGTGCTCAATTTATTCGCTACATCCGGGTTAATGACCAGGGAGACTTCAATGGCTATTTTGCAGATGCAACGATTGACGGAGCTGTAATCGGAACCGGCCGATACATTAACGGAAAGCGCCACGGCCATTTTGAAACGTACTACCCAAATGGTAAAACAAAACGCAAAGGAGAATATCGAAACAATTTACCGGTGGGCGATTGGGAGTTCTACTACGACAGCGGCCTGCCCGAGCGAACCTTGAAAATAACCGACACTGACACGTTGTTGATCAGGTATATAGATAAGAAAGGCAATTTGCTGGTGCAGGATGGCCAAGGCAAATTCAAAGGGCCGGTGGAAGCCTCCGGATCGATCATTGCAAAAGGAAAAATTGTGGATGGAAAACCGGATAGAAAATGGTCTACACCTTATCGCTCAATGATCTATTGCGAAGAAAAATTTAAAAAAGGCAAGTTCGTTAAAGGGATATTCCCCATGGCAAAACCGGGGGAATATTATCACAACTATTCGCGGCTGGCCATATTTTTATATGCCAACTACCTGACCGACCTGGAGAAATATCAGGTAGAAAAATGTGAAGACTATACCCGCAATAATGTGATAGAAAGGGAACCGATTGATCATCTACAACTCCACAAAGACTTGTTCGATAGCATTAAACCAATTGTAGAAAATCTTTTTGTCCATCATGTTGATCTCAGCGGTGACAACCTTATGGTTATGGTTATTAAGTTTGAAACCAATGAAAAAAGTGAGCCCAAGAATTTTACACTTATAACCGACTGGGGTCGTCAATATTTTGGACCCGTATCTTCCGTCTTAAAAAACTTGCGAAATTTTGCTCCAAATGACAGGGTCTTTTTTTTCATGCAAATGGACATTAATGGTCGTTCGGATGTTGGTGTGCTGCTTAAAATTTGGTACTATTTTTCTAAGCAACGGGAGTTTGACCCAGTCCAGTTGAGAAAATAATTTTTGATAACCTGAGGTGCATTGCACTCCGTAAATTCTTTACCTTTGTCAAACCCTTTTCACTTTGGTTCGCAAGTTTTTTCCGTTGGACAAAAACTACCTGCTTGAAGCAGCCCAGCTCGCTCTTCAGGAAAAATTACTCACTCAATTAGTCGAAATTGTTAAAGACTCATTTGCGCAAAAAAGCAATCCATTGGGTTTGTTGGACGATTTCAGTCTGAAGATCAAAAACCATCAAGCTCAAAATCTTAAGCCACTCAATAATTTTTATCAAAACATCTGCGGGGTTTATCGCTTTAAAAACAGCGACAACCAGCTTGAGTTTGTATGGGATGGCCGCGAGCATCTGGAAAAGTACAAGGAAGAGTGGTCGCGGGTTTTTACAAACTGGGTAACTGACTTCTGCAAGCAAGAACTTTTTATTCAAGCCGTGCTGGACTTAACCGTTTTTCTTCCTGAAAATCGTCATGCCGATTTAGCAGAAAACCGAATGAACAATTTTATGCTTCGGCAGTTTGAAGTCAAGATGCACAAAACAAAAGGCCTTGTAGAAATGAAAATGGCTTGATGTCAAACTGAGTTTGTCGAAGTCGCTTCTTTTTTTAACAACTCACAGATTTTATATCGTTCGTCCTTTGTATCGTTGTAAACTGCAGTTAGCAGTTTGTACACATTTTTGATCCCAATTTTTTTGCACCACTCAAAAGGCCCAAACGGATAATTAGTGCCCAGTTTCATTGCCAGATCAATATCTGCTCTGGAGGCTACCCCTTCTTCTATTGCAAAGTACGCTTCGTTAATAATCATACAGACAATGCGCGGGGTTATCATGCCCACACGGTCTTCTGCAATTTTGAAATGGGTGTTGAGTTGCGTACAAATTTTCTCCAGTTGAGGCTGGTCTTCTTTTTTTAATAGGGTTATTTCCAGAATCTCTCGATTCAAAAAAGAAGGCAAACCGCAAAAGCCAAATACGGCAGCCTTGCAACTTTTACCCGACAAAATTTGTGCGAGGGTGGCGTTAGTAGAATTCAGAAATATAACCTGATCTTCCCGGTCGTACCCCGAAATAGCACCTGGTTTAAAATCAAAGACAATTCCACCCGTCTTCATCCTCTCCTGTGCTTGTACATGCTCTTCGTAATGATGGTAGCCATGCGTTGGGCCAAATTTAAGTTGGCATTCCTTTAAATTCGATTCGCTACCGACTACTACTATTTCCATAGGTGGGCTAAAAAAGTTTTCAGATATTTGATCAAAAGTAAAAAAGATTATGGCAAAAGAAGTTGTTTATTCCCCAAATGCACCCGAGCCCATCGGGCCCTACAGCCAGGCCATTAAAGCCGGCAACATGCTTTTTGTCTCCGGGCAGATTGCCATCCAAAAACCATCCGGAAATCTGGTAACGGGCAATATCACCGAGGAAGCGCATCAGGTGATGAAAAATCTTTCAGAAATTTTAAAAGCTTCCGAAATGGATTTTTCTCACATAGCCAAAACCACCATCTTCCTTAAAGACATGAACAACTTTCCAAAAGTAAACGAAGTGTATGGTTCTTATTTTAAAGAAATGCCTCCCGCACGCGAAACCGTGGAAGTAAGCCGGCTGCCCAAAGATGTAAACGTTGAGATTTCGTGTATTGCCGTTAAGTAATCCGCAAGCCGTTACCCACTTATTTTTTAACTTTGACCTCATTTCGATTTTGAATGAAAGAGGTTAGAGTTCGATTTGCCCCAAGCCCCACTGGTGCCTTGCACATTGGCGGAGTGCGCACAGCACTTTACAATTTTTTACTTGCCCGAAAACACAAGGGCACGATGATTCTTCGCATTGAAGATACCGATCAAACCCGCTTTGTACCCGGTGCAGAAGAGTACATCATCGATTCATTAAAATGGGCCGGTATCGAAATTGACGAAGGCGTTGGCAAGGGCGGCCCTCATGCCCCATATCGCCAAAGCGAGCGCAAAGCCATTTATCAAAAATACGCCCAGCAGTTAGTAAGCGAGGGAAAAGCGTATTATGCCTTCGATACAGAAGCAGAATTGGAAGCTATGCGCGAGAGACTGAAAGCTCAGGGGTCGTCCGATCAGCAGTACAGCAGTGGCACGCGAATGCAAATGAAAAACTCCCTCACGCTCTCCGAGGTTGAGGTGGCAGAAAAAATTAATTCCGGAGTTCACTACGTTATCCGTTTGAAAGTTCCGACAAATGAAGAAATACAATTAACGGATTTGATACGCGGGGAAGTTCGGGTTAACTCTTCTCAAATCGATGACAAAGTACTGATGAAATCGGATGGCATGCCTACGTATCATCTGGCAAACGTGGTTGATGATTACCTCATGAAAATTTCGCACGTTATCCGTGGGGAAGAGTGGTTGCCCAGCGCACCGTTGCACGTGTTACTCTACAAATTTTTGAGGTGGGAAAAAGAGATGCCACAGTTCGCGCACCTTCCGTTGCTTTTAAAAGCCGATGGAAACGGTAAGCTGAGTAAGCGCGATGCCGACAAAGCAGGTTTCCCTATTTTTCCACTGAATTGGACTGATCCCAAGACCAATGAGTTTTCAACAGGCTTTCGCGAAAACGGTTATCTCCCGGAAGCCTTGTTGAATTTCCTTGCTTTCCTTGGATGGAATCCGGGCACAGAACAAGAGATATTTTCGATGCAAGAGTTGGTAGATACTTTTTCCATCGAACGGATTGGGAAGGCAGGAGCTAAGTTCGACATACACAAAGCGCAGTGGTTCAATCAACAGTATCTTCGTGCAAAAACAGATCAACAGCTTTCAGCCTTTTTGTTCGAATCCTTGAAAAAGGAGAATATCAATTGCCCGGAAGAAAAGGCAATCAAAGTTTGTGCAGCCCTGAAAGAGCGAGTAACGTTTCCCCAAGACTTTTGGGAGCACGGAAAGTTTTTCTTTAATGCACCAACACAATTCGATCATCCTCTTATCGCTAAAAAATGGAATAACGATGTCGTAAAATTTCTTTCCGCGTATCAAGAAGAGTTGAAAGCACAACCAACCTTAAATGTCGAATCTGCTAAAATGTTGTTAGATCATACCGCTCAGGCAACCGGCATTGCTTCGGGTAAAATAATGCAAATGCTGCGGGTGGTGTTGACCGGTGGAGCAGCTGGCCCCGATTTGATGCAGACGATGGACATTATTGGGAAAGATGAAGCGATTAATAGAATCTCATTTGCGCTGGAAAACTTCAACGTAAAAATTCCGTAAAAAGAAAATATGGCAAAGAACAAAGAAAGTAAATCTAAGAAACAAGGTAAGCCCAGAGTTCATCAAGAGCTGAAAGGGTTCGAGGTATCTATTGATTCTTTTGGTGAATTGAAATCAAATTTGGCCATCGAAAAACTCAATAAATTCTTAGACGAAAATGTGGACGACAAAAAGTTGGCCGAGCGGGAAGATTACGAAGAAATTAAAAAGACTAAAAAGAAAAAATAAACTATGCCCACATCACACATCATCGACTACCAAATCAAAGGGGAAAGTATCCAGATTGTTGAAGTTGAACTCGACCCGATGGAAACCGTAATTGCCGAAGCCGGAGCCATGCTTTTTATGGAAGATGGCATTTTATTCGAAACTAAAATGGGCGATGGTTCCAACCCCAACCAAGGACTGCTCGACAAATTATTTTCGGCCGGTAGTCGCTTGTTAACAGGCGAATCGTTGTTTATGACCCACTTCACCAATCGAGGCAATAAAAAAGCTAAAGTAGGATTCTCTGCTCCGTATCCGGGCACAGTTATTCCGGTTGAGCTGAGCCGATGCCCGGGTCAAGAACTTATTGTTCAAAAAGACGGATTTTTGTGTGCGGCTTTTGGAACAAAACTTTCCATCTTCTTTAACCGAAAAATAGGTGCCGGTTTAGTGGGTGGCGAAGGATTTATTTTGGAAAAACTCCAAGGCGATGGTAAAGCCTTTGTTCACGCGGGCGGCACAGTAATCGAGCGTACCCTCAACAATGAAACTCTTCGTGTTGACACGGGCTGTGTGGTTGCCTTCGAATCGCAAATTGATTTTGATGTCGAAACTTCAGGGAGTTTGAAGTCAATGGTATTTGGTGGCGAGGGAATTTTCCTGGCCACCCTTCGCGGCAGCGGCAAAGTTTGGTTGCAATCCATGCCCATCAGAAAACTGGTGCAGGCTTTATCTCCTTACGGAAGCAACAGCCGAAAAGAAGCAAGCTCGCTGTTGGGCGGTTTATTTGAAGGCTAACGTTGGATATGCAGACCATCAAAATAGGTTTAATTCGTGAAGGGAAAGTGCCACCCGATAAGCGCGTGCCGTTTACCCCACATCAGGCGCAAGAAATTGAGCAGCGATATCCTAACGTAAAAATCGTTTGCGAGCCAAGTGAAGTGAGGGCCTTTAGAGAAAATGAATACAAGGAATTGGGTGTTACGGTAGGCGATGTAGCGAACAGCGATATCCTCATGGGAATTAAAGAAGTGCCCATCAAAAATCTGATTGCCAACAAAACGTATCTCTTCTTCTCGCACACAATGAAGAAACAACCCCACAACCAGGGCCTACTCCGGGAAGTGATGAAAAAGAATATCAGATTGATCGATTACGAAGCCTTAAAAGATTCGCAAGGAAATCGGCTGGTGGCATTTGGCCGTTTTGCCGGAATTGTAGGGGCTTACAACGGCCTTTGGGTTTATGGCAATCGTTACAAAAAATATTTTTTACGTAGGGCTTTCGAGTGTTTCGATATTAATGATTTAAAAATTGAACTCCGTAAGGTAATTCTCCCGCCTATTAAAATAGTTTTAACGGGTGCAGGCCGTGTTGCGAAAGGCGCGATGGAAACCCTCGATACAGTTGGAATTAGAAAGGTTAATGCGCAGGAGTTTCTTGCAAATCAATATAACGAGCCGGTGTATGTGCAGCTTAGCAGTGCCGACTACCACGTTCGTAAAGGTGGTGGCCATTTCAATCGTGAAGAATTTCATCAGCACCCAGAATTATACGATTCTGATTTTGTGAAATTCACTAAATCTGCCGACATACTTATGGCCGGAGCATTTTGGAATCCGAAAGCTCCACGGCTTTTTCAAATAGAAACCACTAAAAACCCTGAATTTAAAATTAAAATCATTGCCGACATTACCTGCGACATTGATGGATCGGTTCCCACTACAAAAAAGCCAAGTTCTATTACCGATCCACTTTATGATTATGATCCTGTGACAGACCGAACACTAAATCCGCTAAGCGGGGAAAATTTCATAACTGTTATGGCGGTTGATAACCTGCCCTGCGAGCTCCCGCGAAGTGCTTCGGAAGAATTTGGCCGTGACTTGATTGACCGAATCTTAAAGCCCTTGCTAGGAAAAGATCCGGAAGGAATTATTGATAGAGCCACGATTGTTGAGAAGGGAAAGTTGACTCAGCATTTTTCATACCTCGAAGACTATGTAAATCTATAACCATGATGTTTTTATACAACGTAACAATTGGGATTGATAAAGAAATTGAGCACGAGTGGCTTTCGTGGATGAAGAATTATTATTTACCCAAAGTAATGCAGTCGGGAGCATTTCTGGAGTACAAGATTTACAAAGTAATTACACACGAAGACGAGGGCTCTGTTTCCTATAGCGTTCAATGTTTTTCAAACGCCATTGAAAAAATCGTTCACTTTCTGAATAATGACGGGAAAGTATTGGTGGAGGAACAGCGCGACCGATACAAAGAGAAACACGTAGTCTTCAACACGCTCCTCCAAGAATCATAATTTATTAGCTTTTTTTGACGCATTTCATACTTGAGTTAATGATTTGTTGTGAGTAAAGTCTCTATTTCCTCTCGCTCTAAACTGCAATTAACCCACTCTTCATCAAGTTTTGCCTTGTATTTTTTGTAAAAATTAATAGCTGGCTTATTCCAATTCAATACCTGCCATTTCATACCGGTACAATTCTCCAGAACCGATGCCTCCATTGTTTTTTCGAATAGCAATTTTCCTAATCCAAATCCCCGTTCTGATTCTGTAACGATAATATCCTCGAGGTAAAGGCGTTTCCCTTTCCATGTTGAATACCTGAAATAGTATAAAGACAATCCGACAATGCGATTGTTCTTTTCAGCAACGAAAAAACTAAAAACTGGATTTGAGCCAAAGCCATCTATTTCCATTTGAGATACAGAATTGGAAACTTGATTCAATGCTTTTTCATAAAGGGCAAGCTCTTTTATCAATTCAAGTACGTGGGGTAAATCTTCTTTAGTCCCTTTTCTGACGGTTACGGTTGTCATAGTTTTGTGAAATAAAAAAGGCTCCTAAAAAGGAGCCCTTCATTGTTATGTTTTGCTATCAATATTCCCAGAGGTTGTGTTCTTTTTCCATAAGAACCATTTCCTTCTCCCAACGTGCGAATACGGATTCTGAATAGGAGCGACCATTTGCTTCAAATACTTGTTGAATGGTTTCGTCATTAGGGTTCTCAACCTTTCTAATCACACCATGGAACAAGCGCAATTTGAAGGCATCCAAAAATGTTTTCCCTTCGGATGGGTTATACATATTTTGCCACATCACCCTTCTACGCTCGTTCATATCCTTGCTGTGGGCTAACCGATCTATTTCTTTTGAAAGTTCTTTATACGAAAACCAAAACCGATAACTCAGTTTATCAGATGCGTTATTGGGGTCTTCCAGAACAACTCCGAACGCTAAAATATCATAATACAACGTTGATCTTCTTTTGTCAAAAATTACGTCTTCAATCAAATCAAGGCCTACAATTTTTGCAGCATCGAGGGTAACGTTCATTGGACCTAAGTCTTCCCAAGATGTAGCACTAGTTACAGGATTTGGGTTGGCGGGATCTCCAGGATTGGGGGCCTGTATATCATTTCTTAACCTAAAAACATGTATTTCACCTTTATCATCAGGATACATAACTTTATCACCCGCTAAATAAGACCTTGTTCCATCCCAATTTCCCTGAGTCTCTGATTTCACATAATTCTGACCCAAGTTTAATGCTGTGGTATCGGGCATTGTATTTTCCTTTTGGAAATCGGCCGGGTCGCCAAATATATTTCCGTATGGGTGTAATTTGCCTTCTTTGAGCAAGTCAATTACCAAACTTGATATTGATGATTTTCTAGAGTTAAAACCCGAGTTCTGTTTCTCGTTCAAGTCAATTACCCTATAAACCCTAAAGCGATATAATTGCTCGTAATAGGGTATTTTTTCTATTGAATTAGGGTTGAAAATGGTGTCGTACTGAGCCCAGGAGCTCCCCAATCCCATAACAAGCCATGCGCAAAAAAATAGGGTGCGTTTCATTTCTTTTTAAATTAGTTAATCCTGCAATTCACCGTCATCTTCGATCCATTCACTTGCTTGGTCGAGCCATCGTATGTACCTCTTTGCACCTGCACTTGTGATATGGTAATGTTATCTCCTTTTTTAACTCTGTACTGACTCAATGGAATAGTACCGGATTTTAATGTTATTGGAGAGCCTCCGTTTATCTGCAGGGTTAAAGCTGAAACATAATATTTATTATCCTTATTGTTGTTTTTAGCAAAAATTGGATCGATGATTTCAGGTTCAACCCTAACTGATGCGGTACCGGCAGGTATACCTTTTGAAAGGTCTATCGTGTTTGGTCCGGCTTTCAATTCTGCCACAGGCATTGGCACATCTTGTGTTTGAAATTTTTGTATTCCAATCCCCTGGCCGTTTAATAATACGTTAACATTACATTGAGCGCGTGTAGGGAGGATTGCAAATTTGCCAGGAGCTAATTTGTAAGTCTTTCCCTGCTCTGCGGGTACCGATAAATCAAGACCCGATAAGTCCGTTAAACCCGGAATAGTAACGTTCACTTCTGTTCCGCAATCTTTATATAAAGTTGCAGCCGCTGCCGAACCGAATATAGCTACCGGCCTTAACACTCTATAATCGATGGTTTTCTCGAAAGGGGTTTTGCCTGGGAGGTTAAGATCGATCTTAACTTTGAAAGACATCTTCGCAATACCTGCTGCATCAAAGTTTGATGCGCCAGCTGGAAATTTTACCTTTCCCATTTTGATTTTACTTCCTGCGCCCAAGCCCACATCTACGTCTTCAATCTGCAGTGGCTTCCCATCCTTAAACATAGCTGGTGTTAATCCGGATGAAGCACCTGCTAAAAACAAATTACCTTCATACATCTGGCCGGCTACCAGTGTGTTCGATTCAGCCTGAACCATGGGCACGAATTGGTCAAATTTAATAACCGCGCCTTCAGCTATAGCATTGAGTGAGTCCAGTGCGGCCGATTCGTACTCGAGTACTTCGGTCTGCATTTGGCTCATCATAGCAATTGCTGCCATTGCCGGGGTTCCTTCGAACGAAAACTGAAGGAAGTCCTTTGATGCTTGGTGTGCATCATTTTTAAAATCTTCAAAGTCTTCAGCCTTCTTATCCAACTTAGCGAAAGGTTTTTTCAGTTGCATAATCTGATTCAAGTCTTTTACATAGGCTTTAAGCTTTTTTTGATACTCTTGGCCAACTTCCGGCTTACGACTGTCGAGCATTATTTCTTCAGGGCGATTTGTATTTAATACCAATTCTTCCCCTTCCATCGCCTTACCACTCGCATCGGTTGCAATTTTCTTTTTTACTTCATTTAGGTATTTAACCATTGCGGCAGTAAGATCACGAACCTTTTGAGCCTTTTCTTTGGCTACTGTCACCTTATCTTCCTTGCTCGTAGCTCCCTTAATTCCGTCAAGTTTTCTGTTGTTTTTAGATATATCCTCTGCAACCAAATCCACCAAAGTGGTATTTACAATTGCAAATTTTTCGAGGATGGCACTACTTACGTTCAACGCCAAAAGCGCGGTGAGCACGAGGTACATCATGCCTATCATCTTTTGCCTCGGGGTTTCCTTACCACCTGCCATGTGTTGTTAGTTTTAAGTTTAAAATATTTTTTAAAAAATCTGTTTATTATCCTTTCATGGCAGTCAGCATGCTGCCGTATACTTTATTAAGAGCTGTTAAATTATTGGTAAGCGAGTTTAATTCAGCAGTAAATTTGGCTGTGTTGTCACCCACTTTTGATAATCCTTGCATAGCACCGCCCAAGCTCTCGTAGAACTTGTTCATGTTCTTCACGTGCGAATCTGCATCTTTCAATTCCATTTCGTAAACTGAATTGAGGGCAGCCAAGTTCTTAGTAACTGCCTGAACTTGCTTATGGTATTCGCTGGTGTCTTTCGAAGCGTCTGACATCGCCTTAACAGCTGTCATGGCTACACCGTACGATTTATTCATTTCGGTTAACGAGGTAGAAGCAGCCTGTACATTTTTTGCGTATTCGTTTGTTGCAACGGCAGCATTAGACAGGCTATTCATTTGGGAGGCTGAGGTTGCCAAATTGGTCAAGCCTTTGCCCAAATTATCCAAGAGGTTTTGATCCACCTTAGCGGTCTTGAGCATCTCATCAATTTTTAGCAAAGGAGATTCGCCTGCACCCGGCCTATTGCTGATGCGTGTAGCCGTATGTGTGGTGGGGGTTTCATAATCTTCTGCCAATTCCGGATAAACTTTGCTCCAATCCACTTCCGCGTGTTTGGGCTCGAATGCACTAAGAAAGAAGATACCCGCCTCTACCGAGAGACCGATAATCAACATTTCATTTGCACCATTCCAGTGTTGAATTTTGAAAAGCGCACCAACAATAACAACTGATGCACCAATGCCGTAAATCTTAGGCATTATTGTTTCGTAGAGAAGAGCTCCAAAACCGCCTTTTTTCTTTGCCATGGTTCTTAGGGATTTAAGTTTAGTCCGTTTTTTTTCTAAATATAATTCAAGTTTTTAATTATTGAAATTCGGTTCCTGCCGAACGACCGAGGTTAGTCATTGCACAACGGAAACCTATGTAAGCACGAGTAGAATCTTTATATTCATAAGTACGTGTACCTGTTTCAAGGTAATAAGAAATATCTTTCCATGAGCCTCCACGTATTACTTTTCTTGCATTGTATTTCTCTTTGGAGTTGCCTTGCTTATCATAAGCTCTGTCGTCTATGAATTGGGGGTTCAAATCCCACACAGTAGGCACAGAGGCAGGGTTAAAATCATCGAGGCACCACTCCGAAACATTTCCCGACATATCTACTAACCCGTAGTCGTTAGGGAAGAATGATGCAACTGGAGAAGTGTAGGCATAGCCGTCATCAAAATAATTACCACGACCCGGTTTAAAATTAGCGAGCATACATCCCTTTGAATTACGGATATACGGATTACCCCAAGGGTACTTAGCCATATCGCGGCCACCACGTGCAGCGTACTCCCACTCTGCTTCGGAAGGCAGACGGAAGGCAGGCATTGGAGGTTGGCCACCATTAACTTGTCTCCATTCGTTTAAAAATGCAGTTCTCCAACGGCCAAAAAAATTGGCAGCTTCCCAGCTTACCCCAACAACAGGATATTCTTTGTAGCCGGGGTGTTGCCAGTAGTAATCAACCAGCGGGTCTCCCATGTGATGCGAGAAATCCCTCATCCAAACGGTGGTGTCCGGATAATACCTTGCCATGAATTCTTGCTGGCTTACCTGTGGCAGTTTGGTGAGTTGGGTGCCACCCTCAGCTCCCATAAAAAAAGTGGTGAACTGCAGGTACTCATCGTTTGTTATTTCGGTCTCATCCATAAACATGGGGCCGATTGTAATTTGCTTATTAAAATTGATCTGGGTTGATGCCGGATCTTCATCGGCCTGCCCCATGTGGAAAGTGCCGGCTGGAATTGGAACCATTCCGTAGGGAATGACCATTGCCCAACCTTCTCTTCTTTCGAGTGTAGATTGGCCTACTAATTCTCCCTGGCCATCACCGCCACCTTTGTTATTGCCAATACCCAAAAGGCTGCAAGCTCCCATTGTTGCACCAACTGCAAGTAACAGTACGCCTTGTACAAACTTGTGAGAAATCATTTTCTTCATACCATTAGCATTTGTAAATATACTACTCGTTATTTTAGTCCAACGAACAGACTCGAAAGTTATTCTTTTTTTACTGTCTTTTTAAAATAAGAGGTTACCAAATTGTTTAAAATCTTAAAAAAAACCAAATCGTTATCTATTTATCTCATTTTCTATACCTGGGTGTCCTCACTATTTTCTTGCCTCCGGTAGAGATAGCCGGAAGTTCATAAATCAGCATAAACTCGTGAGACGTAGCTTGTTTGGCAGCCTGATCTTTGATTACATAATCGAGCGAATAGCCTAACCGCATCGATTTATCCTTTAGGAATGTGTAGCCCAACAATAAACTTGCCGATTCGCCCTGGCGGAATGAAAGCCCACCCCACATCACATCTTTAAGGTAGGCAATAGAAGTTAAGTTAAAGGAAGTCTTTACCAAATCGGATTGAACCAATGCTGCAAATTGGAATTTTAGATCAAAATTAACTTGATAAAAATACCCTCCGGTTACGTACAAGTGAGATTGAAGCGGGTTTCTGATATTCTTTCCAAAATCAAACGAGGCATGGGTTAGGTGATCTACGCTAGCCCCCACATAAAATTTTTCTTTTCGCCAAAATGCCCCAACTGCCATGTCGGGTCGTATTTGCGACTGAGCACCTCCGTTTAAAAAAGATTCGTAGTCTACTGCTTTAAAATAATTCGCATCAATGGTTTGCGAGTAGGCACCAGCCCTCAATCCGAAACTTAGCTTGCTGTTTTTTATACCGAGATGGTAAGCATACGAAGCTTGAACTTCAAGGTTATTGTATGGGCCTAAATTATCGTGAGAAATAAATCCGCCAAAGCCGCTATTCAATTTAAAGATTGGAGTGGAGAAGGTGATCAACTGAGTTGTGGGTGCACCACCTGTGCCATAGGTTGGTGTATAACCAAGCCACTGACTGCGGTGCAAGGCGGTAACCTTTGTTACACCTTCTGTGCCCGAGAAGCCCGGATTGTAGTAGATGGTATTAAACATGTACTGACTGAATTGCGGATCTTGCTGTGCAGAAAGATGCCATGCAAGACTGACTATCAGTGAACACGTTAAAAAATTCTTTTTTGCCATCAGTTTAAAAAATACGAGGAATAAAGATAGGTGAATTCTTTCAAACAAATCCAAACCTACTATAATTAAAGCAAAATTATTCGTTTTTCGGCTAAAAAGTTAGCAGTGAATAAGTTATTTGCTCCCATTAACCTTTTTCACATAAAGCTCGAGTGCCCCGGCCATAGATGGCGCATTGGGGAGAGGTGCTTCTATATCAAGTATCAGCCCGTTTTCTTTAACAGCTTTTGCCGTAGTGGGGCCGAACGCAGCAAGCCTTGTGCTGTTTTGTTTAAACTCCGGGAAGTTTACAAAGAGTGAGTTTACGCCTGAAGGGCTGAAGAATGCGAGGATATCGTAATAGACATTTTTCAGATCGGAAAGGTCTGCCGCAACAGTATGATTAATAATAGCTTCGTTGTAGGTGTAGCCGTTTTCTTTTAAGAAATCGGGAATATCGTTTTTGCGGATATCAGAGCAGGGGTATAAAAATTTCTCATTTTTATACTTCTTTAAAATCTCGAGTAAATCTTTGGTGTCTTTTAAGCCGGTAAAAATTTTGCGTTTACGAATGACGATGTACTTCTGAAGGTAGTTCGAGGTTTGATCGGAAATGCAGAAGTACTTCATCTCAGGCGGCATCTCTAATTTTAACTCTCTGCAAAGAATGAAAAAGTGATCTACTGCATTTCGGCTTGTAAAAATGATAGCGGTATGCTGTAGAATTTCAATTTTCTGCTTGCGAAATTCTTTTGCACCAACGGGCTCCACTTGAATAAATGGCCTAAAATCAATTTTGATGTTGAATTTCTCTGCAAGCTTCAGATAAGGAGAGTTAACATCGGTAGGGGCTTCCTGTGTGACTAAGATGCTTTTTACTTTGCGCATCCTGTCAGTAGCTGTTTCAATCATATCAACACGTAGCGGTTCAGGCTTATTTCAAAAATATCTTGATCAACACGATCAATGGGATAAATTCTGTGGCGCAAAGGTATGAAAATAAATGGAATGAACTGAACTGTGCTTTGTTCATTATTTTGGCATATAGCAATACTGCGCCAAGAACGAGAATTGCACAGCTTATTTTTAAAAAAAAATAATAGTTTACACTGACACTGAGCGAATAGCAAACGATGCTTATGCCTCCGATCAAAAAAAGCATAAACAGTTGCACTCGCACAAAATGAAAAAACTGGAATCCGGCAATATCTCTACAGGCAAACAAAACGGCCACCACTCTTGCAATCAACCATTTGGCCATGAGTAGCGCAACTATTGCCAACGCCAATAAAATCCACAGCAGAACATACCCGCCCACCGATCCGCTTGTGGGCAGAATAAATTCGGACAGGCCCTGATCGGAAAATTTTTTTGCAATCAACAACGCGAGGGATGTTAACAAGCCGGTGAATGAATAAAACAAAAGATTAACACTCGATACAATGCGGAGGGTAATTTGGCTTTCATCGTGATCGCGAACAGAAAATATTTTTCCAACATTCATGTAATCCAATGTCAGCTGTGGGTTGGTGCGGAGTAGTGCTGTAAAGAAAACTATCAGAATCAGGGTTGCCAGTAAAATAAAATTGTTGAACGCATTACTTTGACGGATTGGGTTTGCAAATGGGTTCTTAGGTTTTAATTCCAACAACTTAACCGAAATATTTTTAACTCTGTTTTTCTGGTACAGACTAACCAAAATGTTTTTCTGAAAAATCTTGTACAGACTATCTATATTAAGTGTGAACGCTTTGCCGAAAGCCACCAGATCCGAATTAATAAATACGTAAAAAATATTTTTGCCCTGAATCTGTACCCACCCACTTCTTTTTTCAAGATTCAAACCGAAGTGTATAGTCTCTACAGGTTGCCCGTCAAATTTTTCGAATCTCCCACCTTGAAGAACCATCATTGACTGACTGATGTCTTCGGTTACCACAAGCTCTTTAGTTTCTTGAGTAAAAGAAAAAAGGAAAGCAAAAATTAGTAGTCGCATGGTTATGCCTCAAAATTATCACTAAAACTGAAAGATCGCTTGTCTGCTACTTCGATCATATTTTATTTTGTGCTATGGCCGGACTTTATCTGCATATCCCGTTTTGTAAACAGGCCTGTTATTATTGCGATTTCCACTTTTCAACCCGGGCCGATACTAAACGTGAACTGATTTCCACTATCTGCACTGAAATTGAGATCCAAAAAAAATATCTGGAGAGTGAACCTATCCACACTATTTATTTTGGTGGAGGCACACCTTCTCTTCTATCGCAGAAAGAAATCGAAGATTTATTCAATTCAATCCATAAAAATTTTGTGGTTGACCAAGATGCTGAAATAACTCTGGAGGCCAACCCGGACGATCTCACCCCGGAAAATTTATCGATGTTCAAAAATGCTTCTATCAACCGATTGAGCATCGGCATTCAATCGTTCGATGAAACCGTATTAAAATTTCTTAACCGGGCACATTCTGCTGCCGAAGCCGAACGGTGTATTTGGACTGCACGTGATTTGGGTTTTAACAACATCAGTATGGATTTGATTTTCTCCATCCCCGGACAAACTAATCCAATGCTGAAAACAAATATCGATAAAGCTGTTGCGCTTAACCCCGAACATATTTCTGCCTATTCGCTTACCATCGAAGAAAAAACTGTTTTCGGAAAATGGTTGAAAAATGGAACCTTAAAAGCTGACACTGACGAAACGGCTGCCCTGCAAATGGAAATGGTTATGGATTCGCTGTGCAAAGAAGGTTATGAACATTATGAGGTCTCCAACTTTTGCAAACCGGGGTTTCATTCCAGGCACAACAGCAGCTATTGGCAGCAGAAAAAATATTTGGGTGTTGGACCCAGTGCTCACTCGTATAATGGAATTTCGCGTCAATCTAATATCAGCAACAACCCGCAGTACGTCAAATCCATTCAACAAGGTCAGATACCTTTTCAATTTGAACTATTAAGCCGGGCAAACAAAGTTAATGAGTATTTGCTCACCACCTTGCGTACCTCAAGCGGATGTGATCTGAGTTACCTACGGTCTGAATTTCAATTCGATCTTACGATTGAACATAAAGTTGAAATTGAAAATTACCTCCATCAAGGGATGCTTTTGCACAAGGAAAACCACATCGTTTTAACCCCAAAGGGCAAGCTGTTCGCAGATAAAATTTCGGCCGATCTTTTTACCGATGACCCAACATAGCAAATGATTTACTAATTTTCTGCCATGAGCGATGAGGAAAAGAAAGTAAGGATGCTGCTGAAATCGGTGATTTTCCATTATCACGGGCTGGACGAAATTGAAAAGCAGGATTTGGAAAGCACTTCCATACAACTTGAAGCCCAGAAAGAATTAGAGTGGGCTCTTGAATTTGTGGCCGAAGATTACATCACAGCCTTTGACCGCGCCCGCGCATACCTAAACGACATTATTGGCGACTACCCCAAAACCAAGCGTGTGGATTTAATCAACATGGTTTGGGAAGCCAACAATCTTAAGGGATTTATTACAGAAATGGAAGCTACTGCCATGCTAAAACTTGCCAAAGACTGGGGTGTGGAAAATGAGCTGATCTCACTTGCGCTCCATTAAATTTCAGTGCAGTACCTCTTCTTTCCATTCTGATTTTTTCTTGAGCAGAAAAATATTTTCCCGGTCATCAAAAATAATCCGGTCAAAATCAATGGGGATGATGTTCATCCCCCGGCTGGAAATTACTCCGCATTTTCCATCGCGGCACGCGATGAGTTTTTCGTTTCCACCAACGGTAAGCGAATCGTACCGCGGCTCGATTTGAACCCTGCCCGTTTCATCGGCCAATCCTTGAAGTTTATTTGAAATGAGTTTAAAAGTATTGGTTTGTCTGATAATTTTATCATAACGCAAGGCCAAGATCACTTTGCCGTTTTTTTCGATCAAGCCAACTTGATTATTTCTTGAAACCACCGCAACACCTGAAGTAAAATTTGCTGGACTATCGTAATTTGGGTTGATAACCACGCGATCTTCGATGTTTACAAAACCCCATTTGCTTATGAGTTTGATGGCCGCAAGGCCTTCGTGAAATTCGCCAACACTATCGTATCGGTTGGCAATTCGTAAATGCCCCACGGTGTCGATAAACCCAAACCGACCATCTTTCTTTATCCCTCGATAACCTTCGCTCTCTTGAAATACTATTTCTGTGTTCTCGGGAAAACTGGTTCGTTTACTAATCAGCCCATCGTAAGTAATTGTTTTTTCTATCCCGCTGGGGAGTGTCTCTACAAAATTTTCTTTACCAAATTTTAACGGGTAAGGAGTAAAATAAATAATG
This sequence comes from Bacteroidota bacterium, assembly GCA_018267285.1. GTDB lineage: Bacteria > Bacteroidota > Bacteroidia > Cytophagales > Cyclobacteriaceae > ELB16-189. The sequence goes on from JAFDYU010000009.1 coordinate 65,594, forward strand.
TCGCCTTTTAAGGATTTCAAAAATTGATTGCCGGGCTGTTTCTGTAAATAAAGATTTGCATTGATAACCGTTATCGGAAATTGTTGCGGGGGCACTATCCAGTCTTCATTTTTATTGATGATACCATAACCCCCTTTGAATTTTACTGCAATCAGATCACCAACTGGTTCGGCAAGAGAATCAAAAACACAATGCACAGACTCATTGCCCTTCGAATCGACAAACCCAAAATATCCTTTGTTCTTTGCTAAATAATAATTGTTGTTGAGCAGGTGCAACTGTTCGTAAAACCGATCGGTAATAATTTTTCCTTGCGCATTTAACAATTCCCAGCCACGGCCTTTTAGAAAAGTGCTGTAAACATTAGCCTGATACCACAACGAATCGTAATAAAAAGGAACCAGAATTGTATTTTGAAGATTGATCACTCCGTATTTAGCGTTAAATCGTGCAAGAATAAGTTGAGGTTCAATTTCACGGATCTGTTCATAACAAAGAGGTACTATCTCTTTAAAATTTTCGTCTACCACCCCCCATCTGTTCCCTCTTTTAATAAAAATATTTTTGCCAGAGGTAATTTTCAGCTCATCGGCAAGTAGTTTCTTTTTTGTTTCATTTTTGTCGTTAACAAAAGTCCATTCTGTAGGAAGTTGAGTTGCTATTTTCCCTTCCTTCCCAATCTTTATTGAAGCATATTTTGTTTCCAGTTTTGTTTGGCCATCGCGGCCGATCAGCCCCTGCAAATGGTCTTGGTAAACTATTGCATAGCCTTTACGGAAAGCAGAAACGCTGTCAATTACAAAACCAGTTACGGCCTTTCCTTCTTCCGAAAACAAAGCTACTTTACCCACTTTGTTCTCAACCGCATAGCGCAGTGTGCCCAGCGGGCTGATGTTTTGGTAAACAGCGGGCAGAATAATTTTCTGGTTAAAATCTACAAGTCCATATTGGTAGCCGGCACGGGTTAAATTAAAAACTATAGCCCGAAGGCCTTGCACTTTTATACCATCGTAAATCAATGGAATTTTTATTTCGCCTTTTAAGTTGAGGCATCCGGTTTTGAAAGAGATTGAGTTGATTTTTTTTCTGACGATAACCCATTCGCCTCCTGCGTACTCCAGTTTTTCGTAGTCGGCCGGTGTGATGAATTTTTTTTCAAGATTTATGAGTCCCCACAAACCTTGTTGGCGATAGCCCGTTACTTTGCCGATCACCGAAAAATTTCCGTCCGACCATCCGAGTGCTTCAAACGCAGCCGGTAGCACCACTTGATTGTTGTCATCTTTAAGCCCCACTTTGCCATTTTCTTCAAACGTTTTATACTGCGTGGCAACCAGCGGATGAAACAGCAAACACCCCATGATAAAAATCAGCACACATTTCATAGCACAAAGGTAATGGAGAATGGATGAGAAGGGAATTTTTCTAACCTTTGCAGGGTTAACAGAGGACTATGTACATTCAGCAACTTTATACCAACTGTCTGGCCGAAGCAGCCTACTACATTGAATCGGATGGCGAAGCTGCCGTAATCGACCCGATCCGTGAAACCGAGCCCTATCTTGAATTGGCAACTACGCGTGGGGCAAAAATCAAATATATTTTTGAAACGCACTTTCATGCCGACTTTGTAAGTGGCCATATTGATTTGAGTAAAAAAACAGGAGCCACCATTATTTATGGGCCGATGGCTGAAACAAAATACAAAGTACATAACGCAATAGATGGCGAATTTTTTTCTGTTGGAAAGCTGCAGATCAAAGTATTGCACACACCGGGCCACACCCCGGAGTCAAGTTGTTATTTGCTTTTCGATGAGCACGGTAAAGAACACTCCATCTTTACGGGCGACACACTCTTTGTGGGTGACGTGGGCCGCCCCGATTTGCTGGATGGAAAAATGAAACCCGAAGAATTGGCCAGTATGCTTTACGATTCGTTGAACCAAAAAATAAAGCCTCTTGCCGATGATGTGATCGTCTATCCTGCACACGGAGCCGGCTCGGCTTGCGGAAAAAATATTGGCAAAGAAACTTTTTCAACCGTTGGCGAACAGAAGAAGTTTAACTATGCCCTGAAGTCTCCTTCGCGCGAACATTTTGTGAAAGAAGTAACCGAAGGAATTTTGCCACCACCGCATTATTTCTTTGAAGATGCCCGCATCAATAAAGACGGCTATTCATCGGTTGATGAAGTGGTGAAAAAAAATAACCGTGCACTACCTGTTGATGAGTTTGTAAAACTAATGAACGATGGGGCTGTTGTTTTAGACACCCGCACCGCAGACGACTTTGAAAAAGGGTTTATCCCCTCCTCCATTAATATTGGCCTCAACGGGCAGTATGCTGTATGGGTGGGCACACTCATCGACATTAGCCAACCGATTCTCTTAGTGACGGAACCCGGTAAAGAACATGAATCGATTTTACGGTTGGCGAGAATTGGTTACGAAAAAGTGCTTGGGCATTTGAGCGGAGGCATTTCGTCCTGGCAAAATAAAATAGATTCCGTTCATTCTATTCAGCCCGCAAAAATGAAAGAAGAATTAGCACATGGAACGGAGGTTATTGATGTGCGCAAGCCAAGTGAGTGGGCAGTTAGCCACGTTAAAGGGGCAATGTTTTTGCCGTTGGCACAAATGCCTTCAAACGTTTTACATCTTGATAAAAATAAACCTTACATCGTTCACTGCGGTGGCGGTTATCGCTCTATGACGGCCATTTCTTTAATGAAAAGAGAAGGTTTTACAAACCTCACTAATATTTATGGTGGCTTCGGTGCTATGCAAAATGCAGGCCTGGAGATTGTGGCCGAGGAAGAAGTTATCGTTAGTCGTTAATAAAATAGTGTTTACCTTAATTTAATTACATGCAACATTCAAAAACCCTACTCGGGCCCAATACCGCAGACCTTATCGGTAATCTCCCCACAGTTGGTAGTCAAGCTCCTGCATTTGTTCTTTCGGCCAACGATATGTCGGATGTACATCTGAAAAATTTCACTGGGAAAAAAGTGATCTTAAATATTTTCCCAAGCGTAGACACGGGTGTGTGCGCAACTTCTACCCGCAAGTTCAATCAATACCTTGCTTCTCTTGAAAACACGGTTGTGCTGTGCATTTCAAAAGATTTGCCGTTTGCCCAAAAGCGTTTTTGTGGGGCAGAAGGGATCGACAAGGCCATTACGCTTTCCGATTTTCGCAATCGTGGCTTTGGTAAAGATTATGGAGTAGAGCTAACGAGCAGCAGCTTTGCCGGATTATTTGCCCGCGCCATTGTGGTGATAGACCCTTCCGGTAAAGTAAAATATACAGAACTCGTTCCACAGGTTGGCGAAGAACCCAACTACGAAGCTGCCTTGAATGCATTGTAGTTTTAAAAAAAATATTTTCAAGCCCTCATCCATCTGGTGAGGGTTTTTTTTTGCAACGGTAAAGAAAATGAGTTATATTTTACTCATGAAAATTTTTGTCATTTCTGTTTGTCTGATGATTTCAGGTTGGATAAATGCACAAACCGATTACCTCCTCACTGCAGATCGCGTCTTCGATGGAGAATCCATGCACACGGGGTGGGCCGTGGTGGTTCAGGGAAACAAAATTACTTCAGCAGGGCCATTGGAAAAAATGCCTATCCCGACAGATGCACAGAAAATTTCATTTCCAAATTCAACACTCCTTCCCGGACTTATTGAAGGGCACTCCCATCTCCTTCTTCACCCGTACAACGAGACATCGTGGAACGATCAGGTTTTAAAAGAAAGCGATGCTTACCGCGTGGCACGTGCAACCATTCATGCAAAAAACACCTTGTCTGCCGGTTTTACCACCGTTCGCGATCTGGGCACAGAAGGAGCGGGCTATGCCGATGTGGGTCTTAAAAAATCTATTGAAGATGGAATCATAGTTGGCCCTCGGATGCTGGTTTCCGGCCGGGCAATTGTTGCCACCGGTTCGTACGGTCCGAAAGGTTTTGACACCGATATGAACATCATGATAGGAGCGGAAGAAGCAGACGGAGATAATTTGATCCGTGTGGTGCGCGACCAGATTGGCAAGGGAGCCGATATTGTAAAAGTTTATGCCGACTACCGATGGGGGAGAAGCAATGAGTCGAAGCCGACATTTACCGTTGAAGAATTAAAACTGGTTGTTGAAACGGCCAACAGCAGTGGGCGGCCTGTAGTAGCGCACGCATCAACTCCCGAAGGAATGCGCAGGGCAATTGTTGCCGGCATCGAGACCATTGAGCATGGAGATGAAGGTACCATGGAAATATTTCAGTTGATGAAAGAAAAAAACATTTCACTTTGCCCTACTCTTGCTGCGGACGATGCTGTGGCACAATACCGCGGGTGGAAAAAGGGAATTGACCCCGAACCTTTGCAAATCAAAAAGAAAAAAGAAAGTTTTAAAATGGCTTTGCAAGCGGGGGTAACCATTCTTGCCGGTGGAGATGTGGGTGTGTTTGCCCATGGGGAAAACGTGCGCGAGCTTGAAATGATGAGCGAGTATGGAATGCAACCCATGGATGTATTGCAATCGGCAACGAGCACAAACGCCAAAGCTTTTCATCTCGACAACCAAATCGGTTCAATCCGCGAAGGCTTGAAAGCCGACCTTATCATTGTTTCCGGTGACCCTTCAAAAGATATTTCTAATCTTCGAAAGATTAGATTAGTAATGAAGGACGGTATCATTTACAAAAATGAAAAGTGATTTGTACTTTCAGGCATGAATCGAAAAGAAGCCTTAAAAAAAATTGCGATTACGGCTGCCGGTACGTCTCTGCTTCCCGGCCTGGTTGGTGCTACGCCAATGCCCTCGACACTTAAAGGGAATATCAATCACAGTGCCTGCCAGTGGTGCTACGATGATATTCCTTTGGAAAAACTCTGTGAGGCCGCAAAAGAAATTGGAATTAAATCCATCGACCTGCTTAATTCAACTCAATGGCCTACGGCAGCCCAATACGGGCTCACCTGCGCCATGGCATACGCGGGCGACCTCGGATTAAGGAAGGGCTTCAACGATGCGTCTCTTCACGAAACACTGTTAAAAAAATATACTGAGGGCTTGCCTAAAGCTGCCGATGCGGGATTGAAAAATGTTATTTGTTTCAGCGGGAACTCCAATGGGCTTTCCTCAAAACAAGGTTTGGAAAATTGTGCGCGAGGCTTAGAGCCGGTTCTGAAAATTGCTGCTAAATACCAAATCACGCTGAGCATGGAATTGCTCAACAGCAAAGTCGATCATATCGACTATCAATGCGATCACACCGCCTGGGGTGTGATCCTTTGCGAAAAATTGGGCGTAGATAATTTCAAGTTATTGTACGACATCTACCACATGCAGATTATGGAAGGGGATGTGATTTCCACCATCACAAAAAACATAAAGTACATTTCTCATTTCCATACGGGCGGAGTACCCGGCCGCAACGAGATTGATGAAACTCAGGAATTATTTTATCCGGCTGTTATGCGTGCCATTGTGAAAACCGGTTTCCATGGTTATGTAGCACAGGAATTTATTCCAAGCCGAACCGATAAGCTCGCCTCGTTAAAACAAGCTATTAACATTTGCGATGTGTGACCCGTAAACGTTAATTAAGTCTTCCTCGGGCAATGAACTTTCTCAATGTGTTCTCTACAGGAAGAACCAATAACGCAATTCCAACCTGAACGAAAAAATCAATTACTGGCGATGTTTTTAAAGTTACAAAAGCATTAACGGTTACCGACAGGAATTGAATAATCAAAATGATGGTAAGCATGGAGAGCAACTGACTCAACAACTTGTATTTTGAATTGCCTGCGCTTAGTCGAATAGATAAAAACACGAGTATTCCTAAAACGACAACCTCCAAGAGATAAAACCATGATCGTTTCCAGTAGGGAGGCTCAACCTCCAAGGTAACTTCTTCCACAGCCGAAGTTTTCCCCATAAGGTCTCTCGTCTGCACGGCCAGTCTGTATTTCCCGGGCGGCAGATAAGAAAAATTGACAATGTTGTTGGAGGTTGACCACGGTGTCCAATCGCTGCTCTGGCCTTTAACCTGATACCGATACTCTACCGCTTTCATTCCCAGATAATCGGGCTGTACAAACTCGAACGAAACCGTGCTTTCCAGTTGGCTCACCATTATCGAGCGCGATGGTTTTAGTCTGTTTTGCTGGCCGCGTACTTCGCGCAAGAAAAGCGGGTAGCCGTTTGGATTTTGATCTGCTTGTTTCCCTGAAAATTTGTAGAGCTCATTATTCGCGGTAATCACCCACAGACTTTCATCTTCAGCCAAAGAGATGAACCGTATGTTCGAAAAGAGCCCAAGCCATTGTAGCTTAAGTGCAGCTTGCATACGCGGATCAACCGTGCGCCACCGGTGGCCATCGTGAAACCAGAAATACCCTGCCGAAGCAAAATATTTTTTAGGGCCTGGCAACGAATCGTATTTTTCAAAATGATTTTTACTAATGTCGTATCTAAAAAAACTTCCGGCTGTAGCTACGTAAACTTCAGTACCGTAAGCCAAACCTACGCTTTCATCAAAGGATGGATTTGAAAAAGGTATTCGTTCGACCGCGGTGATCCCTCCATCCACGGTTTCAATTTTCGTAGCGTTGGTTCTGCCGCATAGCCATATATTCTGTAGCTTATCTTCAAAAATGTAACTCACATAATCGCGAATGGTATCCAACAAATGCGTTTCCTGCCAGCTGTTCGCTGTATATGTATATGTTTTTATCTCGTCTTTAAATGTGCTGACCAGAATTTGACCCAACGACTTCGACTTAAAAGCCGCATGTACCGGAGAAAATGTAACAGCATCGGTTTTTGTGTTTGTTACAGCAGCCAATCCAAAATCGCCAACTGCCAAAAGTTGATCGTCTGCTAAAATCAACTGAGAAACCTTTCCGGAGATGCCCTCAACTTTTTTGTAGGCATACACGGTAGACTTAATAATTTGCTTTGCGGGTTGATCTTGTTTTTTCGAATTGACTCGGTTTCTTGAAGATGAAATCAATCCTTTTTTTGTACTTGACTCCTTCGTTTCTTTTTCTCCGGTCTTTACTTCCTGATCAATTTCTTGCTGCACAAGACAATATAAGCCGAGGGTTGTACCTACATATGTTTTTCCTTGATATGTTTTGGCGCAAAGTAAATTTCCTTCTAACCCAGAATAATGGCTGTACGATTTAAACGGAATGAATGGGGTTACACGGGAAAATCCATAGTCATGCGCTACCCACAGGCCTTGGTTACGATCTGCAAACATGGAGTACACTTCGTTATCGGGTAGGCCGGTATAGTAATTGGTAATCTCTTTTGTTTCGCCTGTTTGTGGATTAATGAAAATTACTCCACCATGCAAGGTACCTACTGCCACAAGCGCATCATTTAGCCAGGCTGCGTTTACGGGTATGTTCCTTATCAGGAAATCTTTATCAGAAACATTTATTTCTTTTAATCCTGAGCTACTTGCTAAAAAAAATCTTGTGCCCTCCACACAGAGTAAAGTGATGGGGGTTGAAGAATCGGAGGATGACGCAAAGTCTATGGACAGTTTATCCGTCCATGGAAAGTTAGGCTCTACTAATTTATTGTCTTCAATTTTGTAATAACCATTTACCGTCTTAACAAAAATCTTACCCGCAATCTCCATCAACCCCTCAAACCCTTCGTTGGGTTTGGCTTTCATTGTTGCCTCTACATTCCCTGAAAGAGAAAGAATAAAAACCGATTTAGTGTTAGCAAAATAAATCTTGTTGTTGTGCGAGAGGCACGCGAAAATTTGAGTTGCGTCCGGTAGGTTTTGAGATAACGAATGATACTCCTTCACATTGTCGTTGCCAATGACCAGTTTGCCAAAGCCATCGTACCCTCCCACAAAAACATCTTGCCCGGCTGCAGCTATTGTAAGTGTTGGTCCCGGGGTTGTGATTAGCCCCCAATTGCGCCCGTCAAACTCAAGTACACCACGCTTGTTTGCAAAATAGATAACTCCTGTCTCTCCCTGTGCCATGGCAAAGGTGTGGTAATCAAAGCGCTCATCTTGCGGGGTGTAGTGTGAAATAAAGTAATTGCCCGACTGAGCCTGGCAAAAGTTCGCAACCAAAACAAAGACAAAGAGTAGTTTTACTTTCATTTATTAAACACTTGTTTTTAAGCCGATAAATTTACGGTTTCATTTCAAAAGTATTACCTGTGCCTTTGAGCATGAAAAAGGGCAAGCCTGAAAAATCAGGCTTGCCCTTTTTAGATTTCGGCTTAAGCTATTTGATCACGAAGACAAAGTCGCTGCCCGGTGCGTTGTCGCCAAACTCCCCGGCACGCGGCTGCGGCTTCAGTGCCTCCACATAGGTGTTGATCTCGCCCAGCGACAGCAGCATGTCCTTGCCCCCGCGGCTGCGCAGCGCCTCCAGGAACTTCCGCGCAAACGGTGAGTTCATCCCCGGCCGCCCATCGGGCACATACTCCTTGCCACCGGAGGTCAGGTATCTCCTCGTCTTGTACGTAAGCTTGCGCGTCACCATCTCGGCCTGTGAGGCTTCCTTGTACGCTTCGTCATCCAATCCACGGTGGGCTATGGCCTGGTCGAACGTGCCCCCGAAGCACACGTCCATCGCCAAAAAGATATGCTCGCACGGTATGTTGTTAACTATGGAGCGCAGACGGTTGTGCGACAGGTACGTGGTCTTTGCCACATCGTTCGCCTGTGACTCTTTGGTCACCACGAAGCCCTCCCCGAAGGTCTGGTCGAACTGCCCGTGACCCGCAAAGAATATGAACAGCTGGTCCAGCGGTTTGTATTTCTTCTCCGCATACTCGCGCAGTTTCTTCAGGATGTCCGACTGCGTGCCGCCCTCCAGCACCTCCACTTTGTACCCGTAGTTCTTCTTCAGCTCTTCGGCTATCATCCGCCCGTCATTGACCGGGTTCACCAGGTCCGGCCAGTGCTCATAGTCGTTGGTGGTGAACAGTACCGCATAGTCTGTCCGGTCCAGCTTGCTCGCATCGGTGAGCCCTGTCGTGCCCACGCGTACCGACCGGTAGCTCACTGTCTTCACCCCGTCCTCGTTCTCGGCTATGATCTCCAGCACGTTCTCCCCGTCCATCAGGGTCAGGTTCTTCTCGATCACCGCCTTGTGCCTCTCCGATTCCGTGGCCGGCTCGATGTTCAGCATCCCCCGCGAGGCTGACTCCGGTGTCTCTTTTATGATGATCTGGATGTTCTTCAGCGGCTTGGCCGATTCCACTTCGATCTTGATCTTGTACTTTGCCTCGCCCACGTAATTGCTCTCGGCCGTTGGCGTGATCCAGTTGATCACCGGGATCACCGAGTTGGCCAACTTCTTGGGGTCGCTGAAGTCCACTTCAAATTCGTTCGTGCGGGTGCTCACGTTCTGCGACTTCGCACTCGAAATCACTAACAGCACCAACACCCATAGCGTTAAGTTGAGTCGTGTTTTCATATTGGTTGGGTTTATTTCTTCAAAATTATTTTCCCGGCATGTGCCTCGGACCCATTCTGGCCGCCCACTACCAGCCGGTAGATGTACACCCCATCGGCTGCACGGTCTGAGGCATCCCACTCGGTGCTGTAAAAGCCAGCCGTGTACCGGCCGTTCACCAGTGTGGCCGCCTTGTTCCCCAGGATGTCGTACACGTCCACGGTCACTTGGTAGCCCCCGCTGTTTTCGGGCAGTGTAAAGCCGATCACGCTCTTGCCCGATGTGGGGTTCGGGTACGCTTTCCCAAGGGTGACACGGCTGGGTTTGATCTTCGCCTCAAGCCCCGTTCCGTAATAAACTTTAAACCGGGTCGAAACTCCCTTGTCGAACGCGTACCGGTCGCTGGCCCGCATGTCCACCAGCTCCTGCAGCGCCTCATCGAACAGGTAGAGCTCTTTGCCCCCCTCGCCAAACGCGGTGTTGTCCCAGCTCAAACTGGCCTGCCCGTCTAGGTTCGAATCAACGGTAAACTCCCACGTGTGTTCGTCCGCGGTCGGGACGATGTCGCGGTCCAGGTTTTTGGCAAAATGCTCGGGGTGCGGAAAGTTCATCTCCACGTAGTCAATGAACCGCGGGGCGGTGACATCGTCAAAATCGTCCACGCTTTCCGAGGCCTGTGGGTTCATGCCCACGCCTCCCAGGGTGGACGTGAGGTTGCCCACGGTAAGCGAGATTGGGGCAACCCAGTTATCGGCATCTATGTCGGATGGGAGTGCCCCCTCCATTCGGCCGCCTGCCCCCGCTGCCGTAATCGGGAATTTGACGGTCACTTTGTTGCTCCCCGAGTTAAAAACAAAACCGCCTTCATAGGCTTTCAATTGTGTCGTCACCGCGTATGTCCCGTTGAAGTTTTTTATGCTCGCCACGCCCGTTGGGTTGCCGCTCGCGGCAAGCACTTCCGCCCACGTCACCGTGAAGGGGTATGGGTTTCCGATCAGGTTCCAGCCAGGCTGAAGGTCTTTGCTGAACTGGTTCTGTTTGTTGTAGTTGGGCGAGGTGGCCCCCTCTATCGCTATGGTCGGGGGGTTCAGTGCATTGATGAAATAACCTACGCCCGTGGACAGGGTCGTGAAGTCGGCCGGATACTCCGCCCAACTGCTCTGATCCTTGTAGGTGAGCAGCCTCCACTTGCTCTTGTCCGGTGCCCCGAGCTCGTCAAAGATCGTGGACACTTTGTTGTCGCTCAGTGTGTACGGAACGGCACCGATCCGCCAGTCCGCCACCTGCCCCGTGCCCGGCAGGGCTGGGAACACCGGGTTGGTGGCCGTTGAAGATGTTGCGTAATTTATGTACGAATAGTAGTAGTTGGAGGCGTCCGATGGACTCCGCCCTCTGTTGTTGCTGGGGTCTGAGGCCTTAAAGTAAAATTCTATGCCTATCGGCCCGTAGGCCGACTCCTGGATGGTTGCTTCGTATTTACTATTTGAGGCATTTAGAACAAGGGCCACTGAATCATACCCGTTCTTTGTCGTGATCTTCCGGTAGTACATCTTGGCGGGTGCCACGCCCACGCTGTCGGTTATGCCAACTGAAACGACTTTCGACCCGGACCCTTTCACTAGGTTGTCGGCTGTGTACGAGAACACCGGGGCTTTCTTGTCCGGGTAGTTCACCGTCTGGAACGTCCAGTCCGTGGTCCCCGTAACCAGGGATACCACTGCGCTGTCAGCTGTCATCAGCGCGTTGGCGTCATACTGAACATAATAGCTTATGTTGTGCTTGAGGGCGGACGGCAGTGTGTAGGTCAGGGTGTCCCCCGACTGGACTCCTGCCGATGCGTCCACTTGCGCTGTGGGCGCGGAGGGGGACGCGCTGTTGTACAGCTTCAACTGCTTGCCCGCAACGCCCACCATCGGCTCGCTGAAAATCACCTTCAGCTTGGTGTCCACCGCTATGCCTGTGCTGCCCTTGGCCGGAACTTCTGCGGCAACTGTGGGGGTCTGCTTCGTGGTGAAACGCCACGTGGAATTATTGGTAATACCTGCCCATGCATTCCCAAAAATATCCGTAAACGCTCCATTGTCAACTATCACAAAATAGGTTTTATTGAAAGAGAGTAAACCAGTAGATGTAAAGGTGAATGTTTTATCATTTTGCATACCAGTACTCACATCAATTGTCGCTATTGGCAAAATAGGATTTGCTAAATCAAATATTTTTAAAAATTTTCCTACCACTGGCACAGCTGCCTGGTCGAAGGTGATACTCAGTGCGGGTTTTACACTTGCTCCGGTTGCATTGTTAGTTGGGCTCAAGGCTGTAACGGCCGGGGGGGTTGTATCAGAAGGGATTACTATGTTAGCGCTCTTTCTTACCGGTGAATTGATGATGGCACCATAGGCATACCCGTTGTATTCGTTGACAACAACATCATTAAAATAGTTGTTACCCCCCGAACCCAACCCCACATTTTGCCAGCTTTGGCCTTGATCTCTGGAAAGCCAAAGGTTTCCGCCAGAAACCGGGATAAAGTAATAATTCAGGCTGGCTATAATCAGTTTGTTGCCTGCCGGTGTGGATTGTTTAGTCCATGTTGACCCATCTGTGGTACTGTAAATCAGACCCGTCTGATCGTATAGAAAAATTTTATTTTGAAAAAATTCTACGTTGACCGGGTTCTTAACCAAATTGATTTTATTGGCAGAACCAAACAATAACTGATAGGCTTCATTAGAATTGCTTGTATAATTGTACACTGTAAAATAGCTAATGCCATTTTGATCAACCGCAATATCATTAATATAAAAATTACTTGGCATACCTGTTGGGTTCAGTTCTACCCAAGAGGTGAGGTTGTTCGAATAATAAATTTTGTTGTTACTACACCCATAATACGTGGTTCCATCCGCAGTAACTACTTGTTGTAAGCCGGGCAAATTCGAAATGAGAAGACTCCATGTGTTTCCTCCGTCTGTAGTCTGAAACAAACTGTCTGGCCTGAACGCAAGCAGCGTACCATCGGGTTTACGGGTAAACCCAATAAAATGATGAGAGGTGTATGTATTCCAATTTTGAAAATCAGTCGAATAATAATTATTGCTGCCTTCTGTTGCGTACAACTTTGATGGAGCAGAGAGTTCGAGATCGCCAAGATTATCTTTGGGAATCCCTGTATTGCGTTCTGTAAACGTAGCTCCATCATCATCAGAGGTTGATATACCTTGGTTAGTTCCGGCAACCAAGCGAGTGCCTACCCAGCTTATATATGTAATTCTGCTAGCTGTTTGATGCCACGTCCAGTTAATACCACCATTGGTAGATTTTAAAAAACCATATTGGCTGTTGATCCGAGCAGGTACGTACAGCCCTCCCGATGGTGATACAAACACTTTATTATTTATATAATAATTGGCAGGGAAATCTCCGGTTATAGATACCCAGGTGGCCCCATTATCTGATGACCGAAAAACGCTATCATATGTGCTGAAATACAGATTGTTTGTACCTCCTGATATGGCATAATTAGTAATGGTAGGGGAAGGAAAGGTTGCTGTACTCCATGTCGCTCCGCGGTCTGTGCTTTTCACCACTTTATATGTAGAAGATGTGTTGTCATAATAAGTTACAAATATTCCGGGAGTGGCTGTAGTCGTCACCTGAAGATCTTGAATACTTGCGTTATTCAAAACATATTTCGCAGTGCCAAATGAGCTGCCTCCGTTAGTCGAAACATATATTTTGCTATCTTGTGTAGCCATAATCAGATCGCCATTTGTACAATGTCTGATTTGACCTGGCCATCCAAAATTTTCGCTCCCGTTTTTTAATGTCCAGCCTGCCCCATTAACAGAAGAAATGATTTGGTTGTATGTGGCACCGTACAACGTGTTATTCGCTGTATCCATAGCCATATCGTTAATATATGAGCCTTGGTATGAAAAATCAGTCCAGGTTGAAAAAGTTGTTGTCTTATAAATTGAGTTAGTGGTTAGCGTATATGTATTGCTAGCTTTATCCGTTAAGATTTTTTGTATGTATTGACCCCATGGGCCATTGAGTGCTATCCAATTAAAGTTAATATAAGGGGGAGGGGCTGCCGGCACAAGTGAAGTTACAACATCTTTCACGGCAGGTATATTCACTCCACCTCCATAATAAGTAGTTGTGCTGGCATCATAGTCGAGCGCACTAATATATCCATCTGTGCTCGGTAGTGCAACGCTACTCCAACTTTGGCCATCGTCAGCACTAACGTATAGAGCACCATAAGTACTAGCACAAATTCCATTGCCATTAGGAAGTGGCAATAATTTATTGTTTGAAAAAAGTGACGTGTTCCAGGTGGTACCTTGGTCTGAGGTATAATAGATAGCGTAACCAGAAGAAAGGTAAAGTTTGTTGTTGTTTACAAAAAAGTTGTTAGGGTAAAAATAATTCTGATCATTGGGTGTGAGTGTGAAAGTTAACAAGGTAGCTGAGGCCGTAGATGCATTAGCAGCACCGGAAGCCAAAACAATCTTGTAAACTTCATATATACCATTGGTGCCATTATAAACTAGTGCGTAGATATTGCCTGCGTTGTCTTGAGCCAAACCTTGTGAGCTATAGTTTGAAGGCATGCCGGTTACGGTAATATTATTCCATACGGATCCGTTTGTTGATGAGGCGAGCTGTTTGCCATTGTAGGAATTTGCAATACCATACATATACCCGGTATTAAAAGTGGTGTTGAAAGCAGTATAGTAAAAGTACTCCGTAGTGGCAGACCAGCCCACTCCGCTGTTACTTGAATACTGAAGCGGGTTATATCCAATTCCTAAAATTGTATTGCTTCCAAAGGGGGTCTCAACCAGGCGATAAACTTGTGAGGTATAATTATTCAGGTAATTCCAGGTAGCTCCTTTATCATCCGAATACCAAGCCCCATTTGAAGAGTACCCTGTACGTGCATAAATGCGGTTTATTGTAGCCGGGGCTACAGCACCTGTAACTACCAAATCCTGAGCCGTGGCGAGGTTAATGCCACCCGTTGCAAATGACCAACTCGACAAAGTATTGGTTGTTAAAAAGACACCGTCTCCGTTGGTCCCTGCAAATGCTTTAGTAGCATTAACAAATTGAAGTGCTGTTACATTAGACCCTCCGTAATTACCCGATGGCCAGGTAGAAAGCGTTGTCCAAGATGCTCCGCTTGAGGCGGTTGTAGTAAAATATATTTTACTGTAGCCATTGTTGACGAAATATAACCCGGTTGGAGAGTTTGCCCAATACCCATTAAACGATGATTCTGCTATTCCCGTCTTTGCCGAAGACCAAGATGTGCCATTATATTTAAGAATATCATTAGTGCTGGTAATTGGGTTGGTATAGTATGCAGTGGCAAAAATGGTTGTGCCGAGTACCGCCAACTGCATCGAACTACCGCTTGAGGCATCGGCAAGAATTGTAGTTACGTTACTACTTGTCCATGGATTAGTGCCTGGGTTGGAATGTTTTTTAACTCCTTGCGAATCTGAAAAATAAAGATCTCCGTTTCCGGTAGCCACGGCATTACCAACATATTGCGTGCTAATTTGCGTCCAAGTGTGGCCGGAGTCGGTGCTTACGTATACTCCCCCGTATCCATACGCAGCATAAACTCCTGAGTTCACCTTAATCATTTTGTAGGCGCTATTAAGCATGCCGGCACTATCTACACGTGCCCAATTTGCTCCTCCATCCGTGGATGAAAACAGTTGGTAATAGTATAACGCGTAAAGGGTGCCACCATCAATCATTAGATCGCTGATATATAGATTTGATGGAGTGGTGGGCACAATTTTTGTCCAGTTGGTGCCATCGTTCGAGGTTACAAACAGACCGCTGTTAATTACTGCATAGGCTTTGCTGTTAGGCACATCTAATTCCAAGTCGTTAATATTAGCCCCGGGTGGTCCGTTTAAAGCCGTGAACTGAGATTGGCCATTAACTCTAATGGCTATGATTAACACACAGATCAGCAAATAAAATCTTCTTATCATACTATAAATTTTTTCATTGCACTGCTCATTGTTTAATCAATTATTTGGAAACGGTGGCAACGTAATATCCGGCTTGCCCTTTTCTCCGCCTCCCCCTTTCGCCACCGTGGCCAGCGCCCCGGCTACCGCCACCACCGGAACCACTTTCAACAACAACGGGACTTTGGGTGCCACCTTGAAATAATCGGTGTACAGCACGTATTCCGTTGTCTTCGAGTCCGATATCTTCAACCGGTAGTCGCTGCCCTTCTTCGCACTGGACGGCACGTTCAACGTGTACGTTCCGTTGTTTGGTATGTTCATATCGCCCGCAACCCGCTCGTTCCCTTTATACAATTCGATGTGGATGGGGTCGGTGCTGCCCGGTTTCCATACTATGTTGTACAGTTTGCCCCTCTTGTATTTTTTCTCCGTGTCGAAACCCTGGAGCTTCACAAATGGCACATACACTTTGCCCCTGAGCTCCAATGCCAGCTTGCCTTTGTAGCCCCCGTATTCCTGCATGATGTTCCACTCTATCTTTTTGTTCAGCCCCGGTTTCACTTCCTGCCCTACATCGCCTTTTACTTTAGTGAGGGGGGCGGTGAAATTGTCTTTCGAGGCAAAGACGTTGAGCAAAAATTCGTGGCTGGCGTTGGAGTCGTCCAGGTCATAGTAAATGATGACTTTCTCTCCGTTCAATTCGATTTTTTTTACCGTTACGCTTTGCGCTTGTGTGTGCATAACACAGGCAAAAGCGACAGCCAAGGCGGGAAACAGCCGTTTCATAGGTTGGTGTGTGGTTTAAACAACTAAATTACAGATTTAATCCAATATTTCAAGGTGAGGTAAGTCTCAACTAATGATGATCTTGAAAATGAATTTAACTAATCCGGCTCCAGTTTACGGCTGTTTTGCGAAGGGATTCAATTTGATGTTTAATTAAAACATTTTCGGGTTTCGCCAACGCGGGGTCATTGGTTAAAATTTGGTTGGCGGCATCGCGTGCCTGTTGCAAAATTTTCCCGTCTTTGCCCAAATCGGCAATCAGCAGGTCGAGAGAACCGCTTTGTTGCGTGCCCATCAAGTCGCCAGGGCCTCGCAGCTTTAAATCGGTTTCAGCAATTTCAAAACCGTTGTTGGTACGCACCATGGTTTCGATGCGGGTCTTAGAATCTGCACTAAGCTTAAAACTTGTTATCAATATACAAAACGACTGTTCCGCTCCCCGCCCTACACGCCCGCGCAACTGGTGCAACTGCGAAAGGCCAAAGCGCTCGGCACTTTCAATAATCATTACCGAAGCATTGGGCACGTCCACACCTACCTCTATCACGGTTGTGGCCACCATAATTTTTGTTTCGCCCTTCACAAAGCGTGCCATTTCAAAATCTTTCGCTTCGGGTTTCATCTGCCCATGAACGATGCTGATGGGCACATCGGGGAAAGCGCGCGTCATGCTTTCGTATCCGTCCATCAAATGTTTGAGGTCGAGTTTTTCAGATTCTTCGATCAGCGGATAAACCACATAAACTTGTCTTCCGGCATCGACTTGTGAACGAATAAATCCATTGACTTTCAGTCGTTGCGAGTCGAATTGATGTCTTGTTTTTATGGGTTTCCTTCCTTTGGGCAATTCATCGATCGTTGAAATTTCGAGATCGCCATACAAGGTCATGGCCAGTGTGCGTGGTATGGGTGTGGCTGTCATTACCAACACGTGCGGATAAACATCGGCATTCTTTTGCCAAAGTTTGCTGCGCTGAGCTACCCCAAACCGATGCTGTTCATCAATAATGGCTAAGCCGAGTTTTTTGAACTTTACCTCCTCTTCGAGCAGGGCGTGTGTGCCAATCAGTATTTTCAACTCACCGCTTTCTAATTTTTCATGAATGGGTTTACGTTGCGATTTTTTTACCGAGCCGGTAAGCAACGCAATGGTGATCCCCATTTTATCGGTATATTTTTTAAGGTTTGAAAAATGTTGTTGTGCCAAAATTTCGGTGGGCGCCATCAACGCGGCTTGAGCTTCTCCGCCAATAGCCAACAGCATACAGATAAATGCCACAATCGTTTTGCCACTGCCCACGTCTCCCTGTAGCAGGCGGTTCATCTGTTTCCCGGATTTTAAATCAGAATAAATTTCGCGTACTACTTTTTTTTGGGCTTCCGTCAGCTCAAACGGCAACTGTTCTTTGTAAAATTTCGTCAAGAGGTTTGTGTCGTTAAACACTTCGCCCTTAAATTTTCCCTGCCTCACCAATTTCATTTTGATGAGCCGCAGTTGTATAAAAAACAATTCTTCAAACTTTAGCCGCTGCTGTGCCGCCATCAAAAGTTCTTGTGTTTTGGCAAAGTGGATGTTTTTCAGTGCTTCTCTTTTTGAAATCAGCTTTTGTTGTATCCGTAAATTTTCAGGAAGTGTTTCGCGAATATGTTGTTCGGCTGTTTTAAAAAGCTCAAACTGAAATTTTGCAATCTGTTTGCTGTCGATGTAACGGGCGCGCAGTTTTTCACTGATCGGGTATATGGGTTGAAAAGAATTCCTCTTTAAATTGTTTTCCGTTGCCGGCTCAACTTCGGGATGTGCGATGTTGATTTTATTTCCGAAGCGAGTGGGTTTGCCAAAAACAACGTACTCGATGTTAGGTTTTATTTTTTTGATCACCCAGTCCACTCGCTGAAACCAAACCATTTCGATCTCGCCTTTGCCATCGGAGAAGTAACCCACCAACCGTTTCTTATACTTTGTTCCAATGATTTCAAAATCGGTAAATTTTCCTTTGAGTTGCACGTACGGCATTTCATCGTTCACTTCGCTGATCGAATAAAACTTCGTGCGGTCTTCGTATCGAAATGGATAGCGCTGAATCAAATCTCCGTAGTTAAAAATCTTCAATTCTTTTTGAAGCAATGCAGCCCGCTGCGGCCCTACGCCTTTAAGAAATTCGATGGATGTTTCGAAGAAATTAGACAATGTTCAATTCGTCAATTTGCCAATGGATTAAATATAATTGGCCAATCGGCACATTGACAAATCGGTTTATTTATTTTTCCACTGTAATGTGTTGATCAAATGCATCGTTTCTTTTTTCATGAAGTCGATGGCGGGTGCGAGCGAATCGTTTTGCACACGGGTATTGAAATACAGCGCACCTCGAAGAAAATTTTGAGTGGAATCGGTCATGGTAAACTGAAACTGGCTTGGCACATCTCCGGCAATCTCTGCAATGACAGCGGTTTTGCCCGAGGGCGTCTTGGTAATCAGTTCGTCTATGGCGTTGGCCTTTATTTGCTGCTTTGAAGTAAGGTTGTAGGCATCGTTTAATAATTCTTTTAGCAGATTTTCGCGCCCCATCACTTTTTTGTAGGTGATATGGATATTGGCTTTTAGCGTGGGGTAATAAATTTCCACCCAGTGGCGCTCGCTTATCCACGAAGTGTCTTTTAGCAGTTTGGCGTGTTTGGAATACTCAAAACTATACGGAAGCGAATCGGGCAGCGGCCGATATTCTTCCCTGGGAAGTATCAGGCGGTTGTAGCCTTTGGGCTTGGGCTGGTACTCGTGCGAACAAGAGAATATAAGGCAGCCTGCCGCCATCATCAAATAACCAACAATCCATTTAGTCTTCATCTTTCACGGCTTCTTCTTGCACCGCCACCCGCACACGGCTGATGCGTTTCTTGTCCACATTTAAAACCGTAAAGGTAAACCGATCGAACACCACCCGATCTCCGTTCTTGGGCAATGCGCTATGCAGTTCGAGTATCAATCCGCCCAGCGATTCGCTCTCGCCTTTCACTTCGTCAAAAACAGACGAATCTACATCGAGTGCTTTACACAAATCGTGGATTGAAATTTTGCCTTCAAAAATAAAGTTGTGGTCGTCAATTTTCTGATAGCCGAGATTCACTTCATCGAACTCATCGTTAATATCACCAATAATTTCTTCAATCAAATCTTCGAGTGTAATTACGCCCGATGTACCCCCGTATTCATCCACCACAATGGCTATGTGCACGTGCTTGCTTTGAAAATCTTTAAGCAGGGAATCCAATTTTTTTGTTTCGGGCACGAAAAAACCCGGTCGTAATAATTTCTGCCATTTGAAGTTTGCGCTTTCTTCCAGGTGCGGGAGCAAATCTTTGGTGTAGAGAATGCCTTCAATGGAATCGATGGTTTCGCGATAGACCGGAATCCGCGAGAACCCCGATTTATTTACCTGTTCCATCAATTCCGAAAAATTAACCTGAACATCGACCGATGAAATATCTATGCGCGATTTCATCACTTGCTTTACCGTGAGTGTGCCGAAGTTTACGATGCCCTTTAAAATATCTTTTTCCTCTTCGGTGGTTTCGTTGTTTTTGGTGGTGAGCTCCAGTGCTTGATTCAGTTCTTCCACGGTTGAGCTATACCCTTTCTTCTTTACCCTGCGTTCTACCACGTTGCTCATGGAGAGCAGCAGCCAGGAAATGGGCCTCCACACACTCTGTAAAAATTTCCAGACACCTCCTACTTTTCTGGCAAAGCTTAGGTTGTGTTGTGTGGCATATACTTTCGGGATAATCTCGCTAAAAAAAGTGAGTGCAAACGTTACGATAAAAGTTACAATACCTACAATAGTTTCCGCAGGTTTACGGGTGGCGGTCATCTCCCACATCAAAAAAGTAGAAATGGTAACCACGGCAACGTTTACAAAATCATGACAAATAAGAATTGTGGCGAGAAGCAATCGCGGCTTCTTGAGCAAGTCAACAATGTTTCGGTCTGCGGTTTCATCTGAAGTACGGCACCGGTCGAGGTAGTCTCCTTTCAAAGAAAAAAAAGCAACTTCAGAAGCCGAGATAAATGCCGAAACAATCAACAGAATAAGGATGCCGGTGAACCCAAACACATAAAACCAATTGGGCCCGCTGGCCATGAGGTCGGAAAGAAATTGATTAGAAGGATTTTCTATTAGAAATATTGTTTTCAAGTAGTTGCACGTTCGTTACACAAATCAAAAGGGTAAATCGTCTGTGCTGTTATCCATAGGCGATTTCATGTCATCGGCAGGCAGGGTTGCCGAAGCGCTTGGCCTATCTGAATTGTTTGCGCCTCCCGGTTTAGAGCCGATCAGCGTCATGTTATCGCCAATCACTTCAGTGGTATAGCGCGTTACGCCATCTTTTTCCCAACTGCGGGTTCGCATTTTTCCTTCGATGTAAACCTGATCGCCCTTGTGCAGATATTTTGAAGCGGTTTCGGCCAGGCCTCGCCACAGCACAATGTTGTGCCAGTCGGTTATTTCTTTACGCTCGCCCGTATTTCTGTCTTTGTAAACCTCGGAAGTAGCGATGGTAAAATTTACCACCATAGTGCCACTTTCGAGCGTTCGGGATTCGGGATCTTTTCCAAGTCTTCCAAGTAAAATCACTTTGTTTACGCCTGACATATTTGTTGTTAGTTTAATTACAAATCCAAATTCGGCTTCAAAAAAAATAGTGCCGGATTGCAAAGTTACCAAAAATCTGCATCTTGAGTTTGCAACGTATTGATTCAAAGAATAAACGAAAATCGTTTTGCTTATGAAATTGCCTCTCGTCTTTGTAATACTGTTTACCGGTGCCCTAAACTGTTCCGCACAAGAATTTAAAAAGGTGAGGGTTGGTTTTGCATTTGGCACTGGTAGCGGAATTGTAGCATCTCAAGAACTGGGGTACAGAGTAGCGGATAAGATTTTAATTGGAATTCGACTTGAAGGAAAAGCATTTTTTGCATCAACCGAAACCGGTTCATACGGTGTAAATAGTCAGTATTATTTTTCAAATAGAAATCTGCGGCCATTTGTTGGTTTGGGTATAAGTCTTTATCACTCCGGGCTTGTAGGTGATCCATTTTACGGATATGGTTCAAGAACTAAACCACTATCGACTTGAAG